>NZ_CP061703.1:447500-1647500 GCF_014764305.1 Mesoflavibacter profundi | reverse complement strand
TTGTGTGATTTGATAACCATCAAAAGCTTCTGGTAAATCAGGATACTCCAATTCATAAGTTAATACTTTAAAATTGTATCTTCCTTTATAAATTCCATATAACATTGATGCAAACGGTATTGCTGCAATGCCTAAAGCGATTTGACTTATAAATTTTCGTCTTGAAGGCAAATAAAATGATGGTTTTTCTCCAAACAATTTCCCGTAAATCCCGTAAAAAACTCTTAAAACATCTTCAATAAATAAAAAGGAAATCAGTACAACCTTTAATGCTATTATAGTTAATAAAAAACCTAAAGCATAACTTTTTGCTGGTGTTAATACACGACCTTCTGTTGGTGTTATAAATTGATAAATAAAATTAGCTAACACGATTAAGGTTAATGCAAAAAACATTACATAAACCCATTTTTTACCAGTTAGTGTTTTAACAGATTGAAAAGCATAAAAGTTAAAAAGTAAGTAAATAACAATAAATAAAATCCAACGCATTAGTAAGTAAATTTTAACAAAATTAAGGTGTAAATATTTAAATACTTTCTAATTAAGGTAAGATTAACAAGAAAAAGCATGTTTAACCAAAAACACACATATGTTTACTAACTATACATTATTTAAAGTTAAACATACATTTACAAACTAAACACATAATAGTAAATTTATTTTTGTAAGTAAATACGCCTTAAAATCTATTACGAGCCTAATGTACAAGCTATTAATCTTAACATTTTGGCAATGAAACATTTTTACCTTTTAACAGCACTAACCATCTGTTTAAATTATTTAAGTTACGCACAATCTGCAAACGACACTTGTGCTAATGCAGAACTTATTAACGTAGATGCTACCTCAACAACATACAGTTTTGATATAAATTCTGCAACAATAAATAACGAAGAAGGTTGTAGTGGTACAACAAACGATTATGCAGACGTTTGGTTTGAATTTACAATGCCATTTAACGGAAATGTTTATGTTGGCGGAAGTATCTCTTGGAACATGTTTGCGCTTTACGACAGTTGTTCTGGTGCACAAATCCAATGCGGTGTTACCAATCAATTATTCACCAGCCTTACAAGTGGTACAACCTATAAGTTAAGAGTTTTTAGAGCGTCCAATACAGCGTCTAACACAGGATATCAAAGTTTTTTCATTCAAGCATTTCAAGAAGCTAGTAATGACGATTGCGCTTCCGCAGAAACTATTACAGTAACTACCGCTTCTACTACAACAATCAATTTTGAAATTGGTGGCGCTAGCATAAATAATGAAGAAGGTTGTACAGGCACAACTAACGATTACGCAGATATTTGGTATGAATTTACAATGCCTGTAACCGGAAACATTTACATTGAAGGCGGAATAAACTGGAATATTTTTGCGCTTTACGACAGTTGTTCTGGCACACAAATTCAATGCGGCATCACTAACCAACTTATAACCGGTTTAACTTCTGGCACAACATACAAATTACGTGTATTAAGGCTTGTATCTAATGCAGACAATGCAGGTTATAAGAGTTTTACTATTCAAGCATTTCAAGAAGCAACAAACGACGATTGCGCTTCCGCAGAAACTATTTCTGTAACAACTACTTCTGCAACAACCGTTAATTTTGAAATTGCTGGAGCAGATATAAATAATGAAGTTGGTTGTCCAGGAATAACAAACGATTATGCAGATATTTGGTATGAATTTACAATGCCTGTTAATGGAAATGTTTTTGTAAACGGAAACATCTCTTGGAACATATTTGCGTTATACGATAGTTGTAGTGGCACACAATTACATTGTAGTATAACAAGTGAAATCATGACAGATTTAACGGCTGGAACAACTTATAAACTTCGTGTTTTTAGGTTACTATCTAATGTAGACAACGCAGGATATAAAAGTTTTACTATTCAAGCTTTTGAAAAACCAGCAAACGATACTTGTGCAACTTCAGAAAATATAACATTAGATACTGCTTCTGCAACTTCAATAGATTTTGAAATCACTGGAGCCGAAATTAATTACGAATTAGGTTGCAATGGTACTACAGCAGATTATGCAGATATGTGGTATGATTTTACAATGCCTGTTAATGGTAATGTATTTGTAGACGGAGTTATTTCATGGAATAATTTTACGCTTTTCGATAGCTGTAATGGTACCGAAATACAATGCGGCTTAACCGACGAGCTATTTACAGGTCTTACTGCAGGCACTAATTACAAACTTCGCGTATTTAGGCTTTTAGCAAACGCTGATAATGCTGGATACAAAACCTTTACCATACAACCTTTTGAAGTTATAACTAACGATGATTGCGCAACTGCAGAAACAATATCTGTCACATCTACACCATCAGATATTTATTTTGGCGTAAGTGGCGCTGTTATAAATAACGAGGTTGGTTGCGATGGTGATAGCGCACAAGACTTAGCAGATGTATGGTACCAATTTACTATGCCTTTTAATGGTTCTATTAGTATAAACGGAACTATAGGTTGGAATTATTTTGCACTTTATGATGACTGCGG
Source organism: Mesoflavibacter profundi (assembly GCF_014764305.1). Lineage (NCBI taxonomy): Bacteria > Pseudomonadati > Bacteroidota > Flavobacteriia > Flavobacteriales > Flavobacteriaceae > Mesoflavibacter > Mesoflavibacter profundi. The sequence goes on along the minus strand of NZ_CP061703.1, from coordinate 1,644,975 downwards.
AACAACACAATTAGATTGCTTTAATCTATCTGGAGATTTTTACAATTTAGTTAGCGGAAACATTTATAAACTTAGAGCATTTAGAACCCAAATTGAAGCTGGAGAACCTAGTTTTAAAGAATTTTCTATTGTTGCTAACGAAACATTAAGCATAGCTTCATTTCAAGAAAAATCGGTTACAATTTACCCAAATCCAGCACAAAACATTTTAAACATAAACACTAATCAACCTATTGAAAATATTAGCATTACAGATATTAATGGTAGACTAGTTTTAAAACAAGACTATTCTTCTACAATTGATATTTCTAATATATCAAAAGGGATTTATTTTTTATCACTTAGACTTAAGAACAGCACTATCACCAAAAAAATAATTATTAAATAATTTCTAACTAACGATGAAAAAAATATTATCCCTTATTGTTTTTTCTTTTACTTTAAATTTATCGATAGCTCAAACTTGTGGTGCAGGAAACATTAGCTTATATTCTCAATCCGCAGTAGATAATTTTGTTACTATATACTCTGGTACATGTGATACTATTAATGGAAATTTATATATTAGTGGAAGTAGTGTAGTAGACCTATCTGGATTATCTTTTTTAACAACTGTAACAGGCTACTTATATATTTCATTTACAAATATAACTAGTAGTACTGGGCTAGAAAACATTATATCAATAGGAGATGAAGTAAACATATCCTATAACAATAACTTAACCAATTTAAATTTAAATAACCTAAATAGTATTGGAACAAATTTATATTTAAATCAAAATACTAGCCTAAATAATTTTAATGCTCCTAACCTAACAAATGTACCTGACAATTTAACCATTGGGTATTCAAATTTCACGGATTTATCTGATTTTTCAGCAATAACAACAGTTGGCAACAATTTAGTTATCTCCTCAAATTCTGTTTTATCAGACTTAAATAATATTACTAATGTAATAGGGGTAAATATTAATATAACAAATAATCCATCTTTAACAGATTTAGGAAACATCTCTAACATTACAACTCTTAATGGTAATTTATCTATTTCAGATAATGATATTTTAACTACTATTAGCCTTACAAGCTTAACTAATGCGAGTAATGGATTTATCAACATTTCTAATAATGATGCTTTAACTACTATAAATGCTAATAACTTTAGTAACTGCAACGCTATAACAGTTAACAATAATATATCTTTAATTAACTTATCCTTGAGTAACTTAAATAGTATATCAACAAATTTATATATCTCAAACAACACACTATTAACTTCAATAGCTTCACTAAGCAGTTTAACTACAATCAACAATGTATTAGGTATTGGAGGTAATAATCTTTCATCATTAAATGGTTTAGAAAACCTAAGCACGCTTTCTACTTTACAAATAACTGGTGAGAATAACTTAGTAGACCTGCAAGAATTCAGCAACATTAATAGTTTAACAACTCTAAACTTATACAATAATACATCATTACAAAGTTTATATGGACTTCAAAATTTGACTAACTTGAGTTCTAACGTATCAATTCAAAACAACTCCAACTTAACAGATATTACCGCTTTAGACAACATTTTCTATATTGGTAATGATTTAACTGTAGCAGACAACGCTAATTTAGATGAATGTTGTGTGTTAAGAGATTTTATTACAGGAAGTGGTTACTTAGGAGGAACCCTAAATATTAGCAACAACAATGCTAATTGTAACGATGCTTACTCAATTATTACTTACTGTCAAGTTTCTCAAGCAGATTCTGATAATGATGGCGTTATTGACAGTAATGACAATTGTAACTCTGCAGACAACCCTTTACAAGAAGATACAGATGGAGATGGTATTGGTGATGCTTGTGATAATTGTCCAACGCTTGCTAATCCATCCCAAACAGACACTAACGGTGATGGAGTTGGTGACGATTGCGAAGCTTCAGGATCAATAAATACCGGAAGTGGTAATGGTGGCGTTGGTATAGGTACAACAGATCCAAAAAGCTTATTAGAAGTAAAAGACGGCGATGTCTTTATTAACAACATTCATCGTGGTGTGATTTTAAAATCTGTTAGCGGTAAATGCTTTAGATATCAACCAGATGAAACTGGTCAACTTTTAGGCAAACAAATTACTTGTCCAGATATTTAATTAATTACTTTTTTAAAACAGCAGTATCACGTAATTTTATAAGATATATCATCTTATGAAACGTAGAAAATTTTTAAAAAACGCATCCTTATCAGGTATTGGATTATCACTAGGTTCTACATTTGCCAACAGCAATTATTCTACTAAGGTAAATCCAATATCAACCAATTCAGACAAACCATCGCTTCCTGTAGTAATAGCAACTTGGCATGTACCAAATGCAACTGCAAAAGCTATGGAAATCCTCCAAAACAATGGTAACGTTTTAGATGCTGTAGAGCAAGGTTGCATGGTAGAAGAAGCAGATATAAAAAACTCTACTGTTGGAAAAGGCGGATTACCAGACAGAGACGGAAATGTCACATTAGATGCTTGCGTTATGGACAAAAACGGTAATTGCGGATCTGTGGTTTATCTTCAAAACATCACTCATGCAGTATCTGTTGCTAGAAAAGTCATGGAAGATACGCCACATGTAATGTTAGCTGGTGAAGGCGCTAAACAATTTGCTATTTCAAAAGGATTTCAAGCAGAAAATTTACTTACAGAATCTTCCAAAAAAGCATGGGAAGAATGGAAAATAAAAAGTGAATACAAACCTATTATCAACATAGAAAATCACGACACTATCGGTATGCTTGCAATGGATAAAAACGGAGATATTTCTGGTGCATGTACAACTAGTGGTTTAGCTTATAAAATGGGCGGACGCGTTGGCGATAGCCCAATAATTGGATCTGGTTTATTTGTAGATAATCAGGTTGGTGCTTGCGTAGCAACTGGCTTAGGTGAAGAAGTTGTAAAAACCGTAGGTAGCTTTTTGGTTGTCGAGTTAATGCGCCAAGGTAAATCGCCTCAACAAGCGTGTGAAGAAGCGATCCTACGTATTGTAAACAAACCTAATAGCAACTATAAAAATTTTCAAGTTGGCTACATTGCGATGAATAAAAAAGGCGAAACAGGAAGTTATGCTATTCATCAATGGTTTAGTATGACAAAATTTCAAGATGAAAAAAACGAGCAAATACAATCTGATTATTTCCTTAAAAAATAAAGCTTGTTAACAAATTTTCAAGCAAAGCTGCATTAAGTTTCGTAGTTTTGATATTCTTGTCTGTTTAAGTGCAGTCAAGAACTTTTTAAAAGATTAAAATTCAAAACATGTCAGAACAAAAACGTCTCTTTTTAGTCGATGCTTACGCGCTTATTTTTCGTGGGTATTATGCTTTTATAAAAAACCCAAGAATAAACTCTAAAGGTGAAGATACTTCAGCAATTATGGGTTTTATGAACTCACTTTTAGATGTCATCAAACGCGAAAGACCAGACCATTTAGCAGTATGTTTTGATAAAGGCGGAAGTGTAGATCGTGTAGAAATGTACGAAGCTTACAAAGCCAACCGTGATGAGACACCAGAAGGCATTCGCACTGCAATTCCGCACATTTGTAACATTTTGGAAGCTATGCATATTCCAATTATGGTAAAGGAAGGTTTTGAGGCAGATGATGTTATTGGGACACTTTCCCGTCAAGCGGAAAAAGAAGGTTACAAAACCTATATGGTCACGCCAGATAAAGATTTTGCGCAATTAGTGACCGAAAATATTTTTATGTATCGTCCAAAATCGTTTGGTGGCGGATATGAAACTTGGGGAATTCCAGAAGTTCAGAAAAAATTTGAAGTCGAAAGACCAGAACAAGTCATCGACTTTTTAGGAATGATGGGCGACTCTAGTGATAATATTCCTGGCTTACCTGGCGTTGGCGAGAAAACCGCTAAAAAATTCATCAAACAATTTGGTAGCATGGAAGGACTTTTAGCCAACACAGACCAGCTAAAAGGTAAGATGAAAGAAAAGGTTGAAGCTAATGCAGAATTAGGAAGACTTTCAAAAGAACTAGCGCGAATTATGCTTGATGTTCCTGTGGAATTCAACGCGAAAGATTTCGAGTTAGATCATCCAGATATTGAAAAAGTAAAAGAAATTTTTCAAGAGTTAGAGTTTAGACGTCTTACAGATAATTTTATTAAAACGTTTACTTCAGAAAGTGATAATTCAGCTACAACGACTAATCAAAATGTCACTTCGAGCGCAGTCGAGAAGTCTCAAACAACAAAAGAAAAAGCATCTGCTGGTGCAGGACAATTCTCATTATTTGGTGGCGGCGATGATGATTCGCAAACCGAAGCAAATACATCTTTTACAAGAAATACTGCCGAAAACACAAGCCACTTTTACCAAAGCGTTGCCAGCGGAATGGCAACTAAACTATTTGTAAAAAACCTGCTTAATCAAACATCGGTGTGTTTTGACACCGAAACTACAGGCTTAAATCCGTTAACTGCAGAATTGGTTGGGATTGCTTTTTCTTGGGAAACTGGTAAAGGATTTTACTTACCATTTCCTGAAAATAAAGATGATGCACAAGAATTAATTGAAGAATTACGTCCGTTTTTTGAAGCTGAAAACATTCAGAAAATCGGTCAGAATTTAAAATACGACATCAAGGTTTTAGCCAAATACAATATTGAAGTCAAAGGACCTTTATTCGATACCATGTTAGCGCACTATTTAATTAATCCAGACATGCGTCACAACATGGATGTGCTATCAGAAACGTATTTAAACTACTCGCCCATTTCCATTGAAACATTGATTGGTAAAAAAGGCAAAAATCAATTATCTATGCGCGATGTGCCTTTAGATAAACAAACCGAATATGCTGTAGAAGATGCCGATATCACACTTCAACTTAAAGAACATTTTGAAAAAGAGTTAGGCGAAGCTAACACTCAAAAACTATTTGATGAGATTGAAATCCCATTACTACGTGTTTTAGCTGCTATGGAATTGGAAGGTATCAACCTTGATAAAGACTTTTTAAACAGCTTATCAGAGCAATTAAATACAGACATTGCCAACTTAGAAAAGAGCATTTACGAAGCTGCTGGCGAAGAATTCAACATTGCATCACCAAAGCAATTAGGTGTTATTTTATTCGAAAAAATGAAACTGGTTGACAAGCCAAAAAAGACCAAAACTGGACAATATTCTACCGCAGAAGACGTATTGAGTTACTTAGCAAAAGACCATGAAATTATCCAAAACATTCTTGATTTTAGAGGGTTATCCAAACTAAAAAGCACGTATGTAGATGCCTTACCACTTCAAGTTGAAGAAGCTACAGGTCGCGTACATACCGATTATATGCAAACCGTTGCTGCAACTGGTCGTTTAAGTAGTAATAATCCTAATTTACAAAACATTCCTATTCGTACAGAACGTGGAAGACAAGTAAGAAAAGCGTTCGTTCCTCGTAATAAAGACTACACCTTATTAGCTGCCGATTATTCTCAAATTGAATTACGCATCATCGCAGCCTTAAGTGAAGAAGAAACGATGATTGAAGCCTTTAAACATGGTGAAGACATTCACGCTTCAACCGCTTCAAAAGTATTTAATGTTGCTATTGAAGACGTGACTAGAGAACAACGTAGCAATGCGAAAACAGTTAACTTCGGGATTATTTATGGTGTGTCGGCATTCGGTTTAAGTAACCAAACCGATTTATCACGTAGCGAAGCTAAAGAACTAATCGATACCTATTATGAAACCTATCCAAAACTGAAAAACTACATCAGCAAACAAGTCGATTTTGCGCGTGATCACGGTTATGTGCAAACGGTTTTAGGCAGACGCAGATATTTAAAAGATATCAATTCTAGAAATGCGGTTGTTCGCGGTGCAGCAGAGCGAAATGCTGTTAACGCACCAATTCAAGGTAGTGCTGCAGACATCATCAAACTAGCAATGATTAATATTTATGAGAAATTAGAAGCTGGTGATTACAAAACCAAAATGCTACTACAAGTACATGATGAATTGGTGTTTGATGTCTATAAACCAGAACTTGATGAAATTTCAAAACTCATAAAAACTGAAATGGAAAATGCCTTTACATTATCGGTACCATTAGATGTTGAAATTGGTCTTGGCGATAATTGGTTAGAAGCGCATTAAATTTAAAATCTCTATCGAACTTTGAAAATAGACAAATTCGTCATTGCTATTATAATTACCGTGATAGCGGCATACATTTATCCTGATTTGGGTAAAGGTGAAAGCGCTCAAGTTTTAAACACTTTAAGCAGTATTGGTATATCGCTGATTTTCTTTTTCTACGGACTAAAATTAAGTCCTCAGCAAATAAAAATTGGCTTAAAAAACTGGAAACTACACCTATTAATACAAGCGACAACGTTTATTGTTTTTCCTTTAATTGTATTGACCACATACCCTTTAATTACTGAAGATAACAAAGCACTTTGGCTAGCTTTTATGTTTTTAGCAGCGTTGCCTTCAACAGTATCATCATCTGTAGTTATGGTATCTATTGCCAAAGGAAATATTCCTGCAGCTATTTTTAATGCTAGTATTTCTGGATTAATTGGTGTGATCCTTACACCCTTATGGATTGGTCTTTTTATGACCTCTACTGGAACAGATTATAGCTTAATCGAAGTCTATCAAAAGTTATTATTAGAAATTTTAGCACCAGTTATTTTAGGTTTATTGTTGCGACGATTTTTAGGTGCTTTTGCTTTAAAACACAGCAAAAAAATTACACTATTTGATAAAAGTGTGATTTTGTTGATTATCTACAAAAGCTTTTCTAAATCCTTTTTAGATCGCATTTTTGAAAATTTAAGCCCATTAAAATTACTAGCTGTCTTAGCTGTTGCTATCTTAATCTTTTGGATAGTATATTTCTTTATAGGTTTTATCGCAAAACGATTTCATTTTTCTATTGAAGACCAAATCACCGCACAGTTTTGCGGGACCAAAAAGTCTTTAGTACACGGTACAGTATTTTCTAAAATACTATTTCAAAACGCCTCATTTTTAGGCATTATTTTATTGCCAATTATGATGTTTCATGCATTTCAAATTGTAGCAATTAGTGTGATTGCTGCAAAGCATAGTAGAAGGGATTTATAAAAGTAAAGAAATTACTTTCGTTTTTTCTTTTTATACTTTACCTTATTTTTTCGTTGGTTAAAAGGTACAGCATCGTTAAAAGTATGCTTAGTTTTACCAGGTTTATTTTTACGCCATTTTTCATCTTTTTTAGGCAATAAAACATCAAGTAAATCTTGGCGACCAAGTTTATTAAGCGTGTTTTTAATCCAAGCTTTATTTTCATCTTTATACCAAAAGAAAAAACGGTGTTGTTCGTCTTTTTCCTTTCTGGTTTTTGGCGTATTTACCTTTTTAAGTGTGTATGGATGGTAACCACTGTAATAAATCACCGTTGCAACCGTCATTGGTGTTGGCGTGAATCCTTGTACTTGCTCAAGCTGAAAGCCCATATCTTTAGTTTCGGCAGCCAAATTTGCCATGTCTTCTGCTTCACAAGCTGGATGGTTCGAAATGAAATACGGTATTAACTGTAAGTTCAGTTTATTCTTAATATTGATTTTATCGAAGCGTTCTTTAAACTTATGGAAGTAACTAAACGATGGCTTGCGCATGAGTTTTAATACGGGATCGCTAGTATGTTCTGGCGCTACTTTTAGTCGTCCAGAAACATGCTTTGTCATCACTTCTTCGGTATAATCGTCTAACTCTTTAGGATCTGCGTTTTTATTGAATTCTGGCACCAACATATCGTGTCTAATTCCAGAACCGATAAACGATTTTTTAACCTTTGGATGACTATCAACCGCTTGATATAATTCGGTTAAGGGTTTGTGTGACGTATCTAAGTTGCTACAAATTACTGGCGAAATACAACTTGGCGCGACACATTTATCACAAATAGCTTGCACCTTACCTTTCATTTGGTACATGTTGGCACTTGGTCCACCAATATCAGATAAATAGCCTTTAAAATCTGGCATGTTTGCCACTTTATCAACTTCTCTTAATATGGACTCTTTACTACGACTCGCTATAAATTTTCCTTGATGCGCCGAAATGGTACAAAAACTACATCCACCAAAACAACCACGATGAATGTTTATAGACGTTTTTATCATCTCGTAAGCAGGAATTGGTCCACGCTTATTGTATTTTGGATGCGGTAAACGCGTGTAAGGCAAATCGAAAGAGGCATCAATTTCGGCTTCCGTCATGGTAGGATAAGGCGGATTTATCATCAGCATCTTATTACCTACTTTTTGAAAAATTCGTCTTGCAGCCAATTTATTAGACTCTTGCTCTATCACTTTAAAGTTAGATGCGTAAGCCTTTTTGTCTTTTAAACAGGTTTCATGAGACGCGATTTCAACATCTTCCCAATTTTTATTTTTTGGGATATCGTTTTCATCATTAATAAGAATCGCCGTTTGGTTTACGGTATTAATACTATTAAAAGGAACTCCACGTTCTAGCAATCGTACAATTTCACGTAGTGGTTGCTCGCCCATTCCGTATACCAACATATCGGCTTTAGAGGTTTCTAAAATAGTTGGCATTAATTGGTCGCTCCAATAATCGTAATGCGTAACACGACGTAACGAGCCTTCAATACCACCAATTAAAACTGGTGTATCAGGCCATTTTTCTTTTAAAATTTTACTGTAAACGGTTGATGCATAATCTGGTCTAAAACCAATTTCGCCATTTGGCGTGTAGGCATCTTTATCGCGACGCTTTTTATTGGCGTTGTAATTGCTAATCATAGGATCCATACAACCACCAGTAACACCAAAGAATAAACGTGGTTTACCTAACTTAACAAAATCCTGAAGATTATCGTTAACGTTAGGTTGTGGCACGATAGCCACTTTTAGTCCAAAACTTTCTAACAAACGTCCAATTACTGCTGGACCAAAGGTTGGGTGATCTACATAGGCATCGCCGCTAAATAGGATAACGTCAAGTTCTTCCCATCCGCGAATTTTCACCTCTTTGTTTGTGGTAGGCAACCAACTAGAAAGTCTTAATTCTTCTTGCATAACGCTGCAAAATTAATCAAAAATTATACTATAAATGATTTTTTAAAAGGAATTATTAAATAAGACCCAACTTGCTTACACAACAAAACAACAACTCATAATGAGACAGTTAACAACTGTGCTAATTAAGTTTGTCTGCGTGTAATTCTCTTAGCTTATTCAATTTTGGATCTATGACATAGGTGCAATACCCATAATCTGGATTATTTTGATAAAATTCTTGATGTTCTTTTTCGGCTTCATAAAAAATACCCATTGGACTTACTTCTGTAACTATTTGATTGTTATATAAAGGATTTAATTCTTCTAAAACACGATTAGCAATTTCCTTTTGTGTATCATTATAATAGTATATCACAGATCGATATTGCGTCCCAACATCTGCACCTTGTCTATTTAAGGTTGTAGGATCGTGTGTTGTCATAAAGATTTCAATAATGTCTTTATAACTAATAATATTGGCATCAAAAGTTACTTTAACCACTTCAGCATGACCAGTTAACCCAGAACATATTTCGCGATAAGTTGGTTTTCCTGGTGCATTACCACCTGTGTAACCAGAAATTACTTCTTCTACACCTCTAACATGATTAAAAACTGCTTCTGTACACCAAAAGCATCCGCCACCAACGGTAGCAACTTCTAACTTTTTTGTAGTCATTAAATTATCCTTCTTTATTAAGAATTAAAGATTCTGAATTTACACAATAACGCAAACCACTTGGTTCTGGACCATCTGGGAAAACATGTCCTAAATGTGCATCGCAAGTATTACACATAATTTCTACACGGATCATCCCAAAAGACGAATCTTTTTCATATTTAACAGCATTAGTTTGTATTGGCTGCGTAAAACTAGGCCAACCTGTACCTGAGCTAAATTTAATAGTCGAATCAAATAATGGCGAATCACAACACACACAATTGTATTGTCCAGCTTCAAAAGCACTACATAATGCACCGCTATGAGGCGCTTCGGTTCCTTTTAATCTTGTAATTCTATATTGATCTTGCGTTAATTGTTGTTTCCATTGCTCATCGGATTTTTCAACACGATGATTTGGTTCAGGATTACCTTTTACAGTAAAACTTATAATATCTTTCCAAGTTAGCATTGTAATAGCTACGTTTTAAATTATGTAATAATGTGTTTGGTAAGTCGAAAAATTACGATAAACCTTTCAACTTAAATAAAAAGCTAAAATAGTTTAATCTTAAATCTTAATTATTAAAGCATTAGTTATTTTTTAGCTAAAAAAATGAGTTAAAAAAAAGATATCAACAGAGTTATCAAATAAAAGTGAGTGCAGTATTTGGTAATCAAATATATAATCGTAAATTTGCAAACTCTTTTTGAGAGAGGAATGTTTAATAAAAAATAATTAATAACGTGGACACATTAAGCTACAAAACGATTTCAGCTAACAAAGCTACTGTAGATAAGCAGTGGGTTTTAGTAGATGCTGAAGGTCAGACATTAGGTCGTTTAGCTTCTAAAGTTGCAAAACTTTTAAGAGGAAAACACAAGCCTAGCTTTACACCACATGTTGATTGTGGAGATAACGTAATTGTTGTTAACGCAGAAAAAATCAACTTAACAGGTAACAAATGGACGGAGAAAACTTACTTACGTCATACAGGTTACCCAGGTGGACAAAGAAGTTTAACTGCTACAGAAATGTTTGGAAAAGATCCAGCAAGGTTAGTAGAAAAATCAGTAAAAGGTATGTTACCTAAAAACAAATTAGGAGCAAACTTATTCCGTAATTTAACCGTTGTAGTTGGTACAGAGCATGCTCACGAAGCTCAAAAACCAAAGACAATTAACTTAAACGAATTCAAGTAATGGAAGTAATTCACAAAATTGGTCGTCGTAAGACCGCTGTTGCTCGTGCTTATGTTGCAAAAGGAAATGGTAACATTACGATTAACAAAAAAGATTTAAACGACTACTTCACAACAGGAACTTTACAGTACAAAGTAAAACAACCGTTAGCTTTAACAGAAAACGTAGAAAACTTTGACATTAAAGTAAATGTTTATGGTGGTGGTATTACAGGACAAGCAGAAGCTATCCGTTTAGCAATCTCTCGCGCAATGTGCGAAGTAGATGCAGAAAACAGAAGCATCTTAAAACCTGAAGGATTATTAACAAGAGATCCAAGAATGGTAGAGCGTAAAAAATTCGGTCAGAAGAAAGCGCGTAAGAAATTCCAGTTCTCTAAACGTTAATACCATTGCTAATTTATTTAGCACAAAACAAAAAAATTAAACTAGTTATTGTTGTACTTAGCCTATTAAGAGGCAAGTATAGTTTAGCATCTAAATAATTAAGGCGATTTAAATAAATGACCACTTAATTATTGCTAATTCAACAGAACGTAAACTATTACAAAATGGCAGTAGAAGTAAAAGAATTACTTGAAGCAGGTGTACACTTCGGTCACCTTACACGTAAATGGGACCCAAACATGGCTCCTTACGTATATATGGAGCGTAACGGTATCCATATCATAAACTTATATAAAACAGCAGCTAAAATAGACGAAGCTGGTGCAGCGTTAGCAAAAATCGCAGCATCTGGTCGTAAGATTTTATTTGTTGCTACAAAAAAACAAGCTAAAGACATCGTATCAGAAAAAGCAAGCAGCATTAACATGCCTTACATTACTGAAAGATGGCCTGGTGGAATGTTAACAAACTTTGTTACTATTAGAAAAGCTATCAAGAAAATGGCTACTATTGATAGAATGAAGAAAGATGGTACATTTAACACGTTATCTAAAAAAGAGCGTTTACAAGTAGACCGTTTAAGAGCTAAGTTAGAGAAAAACTTAGGATCTATCGTTGATATGACACGTTTACCAGGAGCTTTATTTGTTGTAGATATTAAGCGTGAGCACATTGCAATTAAAGAAGCACAAAAATTAAACATTCCTATCTTTGCTATGGTAGATACTAACTCTGATCCACGTGAGGTAGACTACGTTATACCAGCAAACGATGACGCTTCTAAATCTATTGATAAAATCTTAACGCACGTTACAGAAGCTATCACAACTGGCTTAAACGAACGTAAAGCTGAAAAGGCTGAAAAAGAGGCTGCTAAAGCAGACAAAAAATCAGCTCCTAAAAAAGCTAAAGCAACAAAAGACGAAGAAGAATAAAATAACAATTTACAAACATTAATAAGTCGTTTAGTTCTTTTCTTTGTAGAAAAATAATTGAACGACTTTTTTTTAAAATAACTTATTATGAGTGAAGTAAAAATTTCTGCAGCAGAAGTAAACAAATTAAGAAAAGCTACAGGTGCAGGTATGATGGACTGCAAAAAAGCATTAGTTGAAGCAGGAGGAGATTTTGATAAAGCAATTGATGTTTTACGTAAAAAAGGACAAAAAGTTGCTGAAAAAAGAGCAGATCGTGACTCTTCAGAAGGTGCTGCTATCGCTAAAGTAAACGACGATAACACTACAGGTGTTGCTATCGTATTAGGATGCGAAACTGACTTTGTTGGTAAAAACGAATCATTTGTTGCTTTAGCTAACGAAATGGCAGATAACGCTATTAACTTTGATACTAAAGAAGACTTTTTAGCTTCAGATTTTAATGGAATTTCAGTTTCTGAAAAATTAGTAGAACAAACTGGTGTAATTGGTGAAAAATTAGACATCAATGCATTTGAAAAAGTAAGTGCTCCTTATGTTGGTTCTTACGTACATATAAACAAAATAGCTGCTATCGTTGGACTTTCGGCTGCTGTAGACAATGCTGAAACTTTAGCTAAAGATTTAGCAATGCAAATTGCATCTATGGGAGCAACAACATTATCTTACAAAGATTTTGATCCTGCTTACGTAGCAAACGAAACTGAAGCAAGAATTGCTGCTATTGAAAAAGAAAATGAAGAATTAGAGCGTTTAGGAAAAACATTAAAAAATGTTCCTCAATACATCTCTATGTCTCAATTAACTCCTGAAGTTTTAGCTCAAGCTGAAGAAGACGCAAAAGCTCAATTAAAAGCTGAAGGTAAACCAGAACAAATCTGGGATAAGATTTTACCAGGTAAAATGGAACGTTTTATTTCTGATAATACAACTTTAGATCAAGAACAATGTTTATTAGATCAAAAGTTTATCAAAGACGAAAAAATGACTGTTGCAGATTACGTAAAATCTTACGGAGAAGTAGAAATCACAGACTTTAAACGTGTAAATGTAGGTTAATTTTAACCTAATATCTATATAAAAAGCCTTTACAATATTTGTAAAGGCTTTTTTTATACAAGGTAATAAACCCAGAATAATCTGGGTTTATTTGTTATGTTATTCTTTAATAATTTTGAATACAGAAGTGTTTCCGTTATCAACAATGCTTAATACATAAACACCACTTTGTAAATTACTTAAATCAAATTGCATTGTATTTTGATTTAGTTTTGTTACAGTTGTTTTATGATTAATTTGTCTTCCTAATAAGTCTACTAAAGTAAATTTAGCCGACTCTATGTTACTTGATGTTGTTACATTCACAACATTATCTGTAGGATTAGGATAAACTTTAAAAGAATTAGTATTAAATTCACTGTTAGATAAAGTCTCTGTTACATCTAAATTAAATGTCATATTCTGAGGAGCAAATCCTGAATTTGGACAATCGTTAGTAAATGTAAAATCTACAGACCAGTTACCTTCTACTGCTACATCACCATCTACAATACCTGTTAAAGACACCGTATCTGAATTGTAAGTTGTACCGTTTGGAGAAGTCCAAACAGCAGATCCAACATAAGCTCCATTTGGCACTCTTAAATCAAGGCTAGAACCAGCTGTAACAGTTATTGTTTGAGTTGTAGCAAAAGAAGTATATCCACCACCATCAACACTATATTCTGTATCACCATCTGTTAAATCAGGATTATAAGGGTTTACAATTAATGTAGCAGTAATAGCTTTTGCAGCATTTCCTCCAGGTGTAATAGTTATTGTATGAGTACCAGCAGAAAGATTACTTACATCCATACTAAATAAACCTGTATCTTTCATTGTATTAGGAGTAAATGTAGCATTAGCTCCAACTGGTAAACCAGATGCTGCAAATCCAGTATCCGTATCAAAACCATTTTGTTCGTTAAACACAAAATCAAATGTTACCGATGAAGTTCCTTCACAAACTTCTATAACTCCAGAATCTCCATTAGTAATTAAATAATCTGGATTACATCCTAAACCATTAGGAAGTGTGTAATCTGCGTTTCCATCTGATGTAGAGTTAGTGTTTCCTTGATTAGCATTTACACCTAATCCTCTTCTAGCAAAAGCAGACCAAATAGCACACTGATTAGCACCACCATATAAATTTTGATCGGCTTGTAAAATAGCATTACGACCATCAACAAAACCAGGATCACATGCAGTAAGTTTAAATCCTTCTACTACTAAATTTAGTGCTATTACATTACCAGCTGTTCCATTAGAATTGTATATATCTGGATCAAACCCATGAATTGCAATTAAATCCCAAGTTAAATCCCAAAGCATACCAGCCCAAACAGATCCAACACCATGAGGAATTGTAAATGTTGCATTACCTGTATCATTTAACAACATTTGGTAATCCATTGGATTATTATTTAAATCTCCTGAATAAGGAGCTGGTCTTATACCTACTCCATCTGGTGCTTGACCAACAGCAAATGTCCCTACACCAGAAAAAGCAATTCCGTTATCAATTTCGCGAAGCTGAAGTATTTTACCAATGTAATCTGCCCATCCTTCACCCATAGACTCGTTAGCGTTTACACAACCAGAGTTGTTTCTACCTCCAACTAATCTAATATTAATACCGTGACCATACTCGTGAGAAACAATTCCGTTATCAAAAGAACCATCTATATTTACAAATCCTCCTGGTTCTGGGTAAAAAGTAATGTTTACAGTGTTTGATTGCATTTCTGTAATAATATTTTCACCATCAGCTTGATTTATACTATAAGCAGGAATAGATACACCTGCATCTCCTCCACCCATTGTAATGTCTCCAGCTTGATTATTAACTACTAAAACTGCAATTGCACCAACATTTTGAGCATTAATTACTTTAGCCGTAAAGTTACAAGATCCTCTTCTTACAACTGCAATTTTTCCATTTAAAGCAGCTCCATTAACCGCTACTTCACAAGCATCTGTATTATCTGGTATAGCATCTTGATATAATACCAATTCTCCTGATAAATTTGAAGCAATATCTACTTTACCTGGAGCAAAATTGTTATTTAACGCTGGATAATCTCCTGCTAACGCACCATTATCTATACTCATAATTGGATTTGGGTTGTAAGCACCAACATCCCATAAGTACATTTGCATTCTAGGATTATTTCCATCTGTTGGAGTTGCAAAATTTGCGTTATTTGTTCCACTACCATCTTGGCAGTCTGCGTCTACAGAGTCACCTTGAGTTCCTCCATTTCCAAAATTAAACTCTTGAAAGTTACCAGAAGCTTCATCAAAACCATATAAGTAATAAATGTCATGCACAACATTACTCATATAAAATAAATTAGTTTGAGACGCATCCATATAACTATCTGCAGCAACATAAGGTCCTCCATAAGCATAATCAAAAACTAAACCTGGACTACTTTGGTTAGTTTGTGGTCCATTAGTATTATTTGCTCCAAATGGTCCAGTTGTATCACCAGATGCATCATATACTCTAACATTATTACCTCTAGTTGTTGTATAATTTGTTGCATTTATTGTATGCCATCCAGATGGTGATGCTGTAGCATTATCTGGATCTGTAATAAATTCAAAATCACCATGATTTGGACTTTCCACATAGTAAGGTATTACTCTATATCCACCAGCCATTACACTTTCTTCACTTTCATTTTTAAATAATGAAAAGTTGTTTTCTTTTTTATGTATTGCAGTATTAGATGTATGATTGTGATCTTCAAAAGTACAAGTTGTAACCCAATCATACTTACTAATAAACTCTCCAGTTGAAGCGTCTATACTTATATTCCACCAGTGTTTACCGTTAGATAAATTTAAATTTACAACATAAACTAATTTAACATCAGTTTGATTAACAAGCTCATACATTAAAGCTACTTTAACTTCGCTTTGCGTACCTTCTATAGAAGCAAAAGTTGATTCTTTTTTTAATTCATCTTTAGATTGAAATTTTACTTGTGAAGGTACATTTAAACCTGCTTCGATAGCTGCTTTTTTTATAGCTTCTACCTCAGAAATACTTGGTGATGTACTATTAACTTTAGAAGCTAAATCTTTTACAAAACCAATGTTATTTACTGTAGCTGTACCATTATTAACAAATACATTTGCTATTGCTCCGTGAACAGGAATGTCTTGATGAGTTTGTACTAAGTAATAGTACCAACCATTTTCTATTCTTGAAGACGCATCACTTTGAACAGACCAATTGTTAAGATCTGAACTAGTAAAACCTTCAAAACTAGAATTATTTAAGGATTTTTTAATAACCGAAAGATCGGTTTTCTTAATGGATTTATCTAGATAATCTTGGGCATTACCTAAATAACTAGCCATTAAAGCTAAACTAAGTAGTAGTTTTTTCATAATTTACATTTATAGATTCGGGTCGCGCAATATATTAATTAATTGTTATTTTTTAAAGAGTTACATTGTTAAATTGACAATTTTTTAATCATATTTATCAATATTACTCATTGGTCTATTTGCATCAAAAAGTATTCGAAATTGAATATTTTGATTTCAAAAAATTATGTAGCTTTGCTAAACTTTCAGAATAAAGATGAAATACAACAGAATTCTACTAAAATTATCAGGCGAAGCTTTAATGGGTAAACGCCAATATGGTATAGATCCTGAGCGATTAGCCGAATACGCAGAAGAAATAAAACTATTAACCGATAAAGGTGTTGAAGTTGCAATTGTTATTGGTGGCGGAAACATTTTTAGAGGTGTTGCAGGAGCAAGCAACGGTATGGATCGTGTACAAGGTGACCATATGGGTATGCTAGCAACAGTAATTAATGGGTTGGCTTTACAAAGTGCACTTGAAGATGCTGGCGTAAAAACAAGACTTCAGACAGCTATTAAAATAAATGAAGTTGCCGAACCTTTTATTAGAAGAAAAGCATTAAGCCATTTAAGGAAAGGTCGTGTTGTGATTTTTGGTGGCGGAACAGGTAACCCTTACTTCACAACAGATTCTGCAGCAGTTTTAAGAGCTATAGAAATTGAAGCTGACGTAATTTTAAAGGGCACAAGAGTAGATGGTATTTATAATGCAGATCCAGAAAAAGATAAATCTGCTATAAAATTTGATCAAATAACTTTTGACGATGTAATTAGACAAGGCTTAAAAGTTATGGACACTACTGCATTTACTTTAAGTCAAGAAAACAAATTACCTATTATTGTTTTTGACATGAATAAAAAAGGAAACTTACTTAAAGTAGTCTCTGGAGAAAATATAGGAACAGAAGTTAATTTATAATTTTTAATTTTGGCTTAATATTTGAAAAGAGCATAAAAAATTAAATACTATGGAAGATATTACATTTATAATAGATACTGCTAAAGAAGCAATGGATAAAGCAGTAAAACATTTAGAAAAAGAATTTTTAAATATTAGAGCTGGAAAAGCTAGTCCAGCAATGTTAGGAAGCGTAATGGTAGAATATTACGGTTCTCAAACACCATTAAGTCAAGTAGCAAACGTAAATACTCCAGATGGTAGAACTATTAGTGTACAACCTTGGGAAAAAAACATGCTAGAAGAAATAGAAAAAGCTATTATGAATGCTAACTTAGGATTTAATCCTATGAATAATGGCGAAACTATTATAATAAACGTACCGCCTTTAACAGAAGAACGTAGACGCGACCTAGCAAAACAAGCAAAATCTGAAGCTGAAGATGCTAAAATTGGTGTAAGAAATGCTAGAAAAGAAGCAAATAATGATATAAAGAAATTAGAAGACGCTTCTGAAGATTTACAAAAAAATGCCGAAACAGATATTCAAGATCTTACAGATAATTACGTTAAAAAAATTGATCAGCTACTTACAGTAAAAGAAGCCGAGATCATGACCGTATAATTAATTAAAGCGACTTAATTGTCGCTTTTTTTTATATCTTTTTATTAATACCTTCGTTAGTCTACAAAACGTAGACTTTTTTAATGCATATCAAACTATCACATATTTTCAAAATTAGTCTTTTAGCTATTTTATTTAATACTAATCTAAGTTTAGCGCAACAAAAAGACAGTACAAGCGTAGAAAAAGATTCTATAAGAAAAGCTAATTTTTTAAATAGATTAGGTAACGGATTTTTTCCTACTAAATTCTTAGATATTGACTTAAGATATTTAGTAAAATTTAATCAATACGAAGGATTTAGAACTGGTTTAGGTGGACAAACTAGCGAAGATTTTTCTAATAAATACCGTTTAAACGGTTATGTTGTTTATGGTTTTGTAGACAAACAAATTAAATATAGTTTAGGTGGCGGATTTAGAGTTGCTCCTAAAACAAACACTTGGATTAACCTATCTTACACAGACGATTTACAAGAAACAGGAAGCACTCAATTTATCTTAGACAAACGTTTTTTTCAATTATTTGAGCCTCGTTTATTAAACATAGATTTATTTCATAAACATATTACAACAAAAGTATCTGTAGAACATGAAATAACACCTAAACTTCTAACCGAAGTCCAACTAGCAACAAGTAATATTAATCCAACGTATGGCTATAATTTTATTGTAAATAATAAAAATTACCATGGATTTGAAGTGTCTACATCCAAAATAGCTTTGCAATACAATCCTTTTGATGTATATAAAACAACAGAGGATAAAACAACACTAGAAAAAGAAGGTTTTCCAAGATTTACATTTCAATATACAAAAAGCTACAAGTCTGTATTAGGATCTAATTTCAACTTTTCAAAAGTAGATTTTAGGACTATTCATAAAGTAACATATAAAAACAACTCGCATACGCTTTTAACATTAACTGGTGGAATTGCCGAAGGCGAAACACCTTTAACCCATTTGTATCATGCGTATCCAAATAACATTAGAAAAGAAACCATAATGCAACGGTTTTCGGTCGCTGGATTGAACAGTTTTGAAACCATGTATTTTAATGAATTTTTCTCGGATAAATTCTCCACGTTTATTGTTAAACATTACTTTAAACCCTTTAATATATCTCAAAGGTTTAAACCACAGTTAGTCTTAACTTCAAGATATGCAGTTGGTAACATGCGTAACAAATCCAGACATCAAAATATAACTTTTAACACCTTAAATCATGGGTATACAGAAAGTGGTTTTGAAATAAACAAATTACTTTTTGGATTTGGCTTAAGTGCAACTTATAGATATGGCGCTTACCATTTACCAAAAGTAGAAGATAATGTTGCATTAAAATTCACTTTTAATATAACATTATAAATTTAAAATATCCTTAGTAAATACATAGCTTTTACATACCTTTGCATGATTTTTTAAAGGAATATGTTAAAACTATTTTCAAATAACTTCTGGGATTTTATTGCTAGAAAAATATTACGTAATAAAATTGGTATTTTATTAACCATTGTTGGAGTTACTATTTTACTTAGTACGCAATGGAAATACATGCGATTTACTTACACTGAAGCAAATCTTTTACCAGATGATCACGAAGTAAATATTAAATACAACGAGTTTTTAAAAGTTTTTGGTGAAGAAGGAAATTTAATTGTACTTGGTGTTAAAGACAGTTCTTTATTTACTGTAGAAAAACTTAACGCTTGGAATAATTTATCTGAAAGTTTTAAAACTGCTCCAGAAGTAGAAACGGTAGTTTCTATAAAAGATTTACAAAAACTGGTCAAGGATACAGATTTAAAAAAATTTAAACTAACGCCATTTATTAAAGACAGCATAAGCTCTATAGCTCAAATAGACACACTTCAAGACGAGCTATTTAATAAATATCCGTTTTACGACAATTTCCTTTTCAACAAAAAAACAAAAACTGTTAGAACAGCTATTTACTTAAAAAAAGAAATAGTAAATACACCAGCAAGAAAAGACTTTGTATTAAACAATTTAGTTGAAAAAATTGAAGCTTTTGACAAAGCAAACCAAATGAAGGTTCGTGTATCCGGAATGCCTTATATACGCACTTTAAATGCGCAAAACATAGTAGACGAAATTAACCTGTTTGTAATTGCTGCTTTAGTTGTCACATCGCTTATTTTCTTTTTGTTTTTTAGATCCTTTAGAGCAACATTAATTTCTTTAGTTGTTGTTTGTATTGGTGTAATGTGGACACTTGGTTTTTTAGGATTACTTAAATACGAAATCACGGTACTTACAGCATTAATTCCGCCATTAATAATAGTAATTGGTATACCTAATTGTATTTTCTTAATTAATAAATATCAGCACGAAGTAAAATCCCATGGTAATAAAGTAAAAAGTTTACAACGTGTAATTACTAAAGTTGGTAATGCTACGCTAATGACTAATGTCACTACAGCATCTGGATTTGCAACATTTATACTAACCGAAAGTAAACTTTTAAAAGAATTTGGTGTTGTAGCCTCTTTAAGTATACTCGCCATATTTGTACTTTGTCTTTTAATTATTCCAATAATTTACACCTTTTTACCTTATCCAAAACAAAGACATTTAGAGCATCTAAACAAACGTTGGATTGGTGGTTTTGTAGATTGGATGGAGCATATGGTAAGAGAAAAGCGTATAACTATTTACATTACGTCTTTAGTGTTATTAGTGATGTGTATCATCGGTATTTATCAAATACGTATCTCTGGAAGTTTGATAGAAGACATGCCAAAAAAGGCACAATTCTTTAAAGATATTCGTTTTTTTGAAGAAGAATTTAATGGCATCATGCCTCTAGAAATTATGGTAGACACCAAACGCAAACAAGGCGTAATGAAGCTATCTACCTTAAAACGAATGGATAAAATTGAAGAATTTATTGGAGAAACCCCAGAATTATCAAAACCAATTTCTGTTGTTGACTTAGTAAAATACTCTAAACAAGCTTATTATAACGGAAATCCAAAATACTATCAACTACCTACAAGTCAAGAAAACAGCTTTATATTAAGCTATGCTAAAAATTCTACATCTAATGTAGATCTACTTACCAACTTTGTAGACAGTACAGGACAATACGCACGTATCACAACCTTTATGAAAGATATAGGTACAGATAGAATGGAGCGTATTCAAGAAAATTTACAAGAAAAAATAGATAATACCTTCCCAAAAGACCGTTACAATGTAACAATGACGGGTAAGGCTTTAGTGTTTCAAAAAGGGACAAAATATTTAGTTAAAAACTTAGCCATTTCATTAAGCTTAGCCATTTTATTAATTTCATTATTTATGGCCTATATGTTTAGATCCTTTAGGATGATTATGGTGTCTCTAATACCTAACTTGTTACCATTAGTAGTTACTGCAGGATTAATGGGCTATTTAGGCGTTCCTATTAAACCTTCTACAATATTAGTATTTAGTATCGCTTTTGGTATATCTGTAGATGATACCATTCACTTTTTAGCAAAATATAGACAAGAGTTACAAGCCAATAACTGGAAGATTAAAAAATCGGTTTATGGTGCTTTACGCGAAACCGGCGTTAGTATGTTTTACACTTCAATTGTGTTATTTTTCGGCTTTTCTGTATTTATCATTTCCAGTTTTGGTGGTACGGTTGCATTAGGCGCATTAGTTTCTGTAACGTTACTTTTTGCTATGCTATCTAACTTACTATTATTACCATCGTTACTTTTATCTTTAGAAAGAAATATTGCCAATAAAGAAGTATTAAAAGAACCTTCAATAAATATTATTCCTGAAGAAGACGATGAAGAGGCATCAATATCAGATGAAAAATAAAGAAAAAACTCTATTTTTGAACTAAAATTTAAAACAATGAACCAATATACAGTTGCTACATTATTAAACGAAACAAACTTTAAAGAAGTACATATAAAAGGTTGGGTACGCACCTTTAGAGCAAACCGTTTTATTGCATTAAATGATGGATCTACAATTAACAACATACAATGTGTTGTAGATTTTGAAAATACAGATGAAAACATCTTAAAACGCATTACAACTGGTGCTGCTGTTGCCATTACTGGAGATTTAGTAGAAAGTCAAGGTAAAGGACAAAGTGTAGAAATTGCAGTTACAAATATTGAAATTTTAGGAGATTCGGACGCAGAAACTTACCCAATTCAACCTAAAAAACACACGTTTGAATTTTTAAGAGAAAATGCACACTTACGCACAAGAACAAACACATTTAGTGCTGTGATGCGTTTAAGATCTGCATTATCTTTTGCTATTCATAAATATTTTAATGACAACGGATTTTACTACATGCACACGCCAATCATTACCGGAAGTGATGCAGAAGGTGCAGGAGAAATGTTCCGCGTAAGCGCATTAGACCCTAAAAATCCACCATTAACAGAAGACGGAGACGTTAATTATAAAGAAGATTTTTTTGGCAAAGAAACTAACCTTACTGTTTCTGGCCAATTAGAAGCTGAAACGTATGCTATGTCTTTAGGTAAAGTGTACACATTTGGACCAACATTTAGAGCCGAAAACTCTAACACATCTCGTCACTTAGCAGAGTTTTGGATGATTGAGCCTGAAGTTGCTTTTATGGATCTTGCAGGTAATATGGATTTGGCAGAAGATTTTATGAAAAGTGTGATCACTTACGTTTTAGAAAATTGCCAAGACGATTTACAGTTTTTAGACGACCGTTTATTTAACGAAGAAAAAACAAAACCACAAGCAGAACGTAGTGAAATGCGCCTTATAGAAAAATTAAAGTTTGTAACAGAAAACAACTTTAAGCGCGTAAGCTATACAGAAGCTATCGATATTTTACGTAACAGTAAACCAAACAAAAAGAAAAAATTCAAATATATTATAGAAGAATGGGGCGCAGATTTACAATCTGAGCACGAACGTTTTTTAGTTGAAAAACACTTTAAATGTCCAGTAATTTTATTTGATTATCCAGCAAATATAAAAGCGTTTTACATGCGTTTAAACGAAGACGGAAAAACGGTTAGAGCAATGGATATTTTATTCCCAGGTATTGGAGAAATTGTAGGTGGATCACAACGTGAAGAGCGTTTAGACGTTTTAAAAGAAAAAATGGCTGCATTAGACATACCTGAAGAAGAATTATGGTGGTATTTAGACTTACGTAAATACGGTACTGCAGTGCATTCTGGCTTTGGTTTAGGGTTTGAACGATTAGTTATGTTTGCAACAGGTATGACAAACATTAGAGACGTAATTCCTTATCCAAGAACACCACAAAACGCAGAGTTTTAAAAAAATCTTAATCCTACAGGAATTTCAAACCTTGTAGGATTTTTTTATTATTTTTATAATTCATCCCATTTTTTATGCTTAAACAATATTTACAGTTCAAATTATCACAAAAATTGTCTCCGCAACAAATTCAATTAATGAAATTGATACAGTTGCCTACACAAGCTTTTGAACAACGTTTAAAGCAAGAATTAGAAGAAAATCCAGCGTTAGAAACTGGTAAAGAAGAAAGAATTGACGATTACGAAGATAATTTTGATAATAGTCAAGAGGATTATAATGATAATGAATCTATCACTGCAGATGATATAAATGTTGACGATTATTTAAGCGACGACGAAATACCTGATTATCGTACTAGCGCTAATAATTACAGTGCAGACGATGATGAAAAGAATGTACCTTATGCTTCTGGCACAACCTTTACACAACATTTAATCAATCAATTAAACACATTTAGATTAAATGATGAAGAACGAGAAATTGCAGAATTTTTAGTTGGTAGTGTTGACGAAAGCGGTTACATAAGAAGAGAGTTAATAGACATAGTAGACGACTTAGCTTTTACGCAAAGTGTTTACACTGATGAAACTAAAGTTGAAAACGTATTAAAAAAAGTACAACAATTAGATCCAGCTGGTGTTGCTGCAAGAAGTCTACAAGAGTGTTTAAGTATTCAATTACACCGCAAAGAAAAACATCCTGACGTAGAACTTGCAATAAAAATTATTGATCAAGCTTTTGAAAAATTCACAAAAAAGCATTACAAAAAGTTAATGCAAAAGTTTGATGTCAATGAAGAGCAATTAAAAGATGCAATACACGAGATAGAGCGACTTAATCCAAAACCTGGTGGTTCTTATGCTGGTAATAATCGCATTGTAGAACATGTAGTTCCTGACTTTGCTATCAAAATAGTAGATGGCGAATTAGAGCTTACATTAAATGGTCGTAATGCTCCAGAACTTCATGTGTCTAGAGAATACAATAACATGCTTAAAGGCTACAAAGAGTCTAAAGAAAAGAGTAAACAGCAAAAAGATGCAGTGTTATTTATAAAACAAAAATTAGATGCTGCTAAATGGTTTATAGAAGCTATTAAACAGCGTCAACAAACGCTTTTTGTTACGATGAGTGCTATTATGCATTATCAAAAAGAATACTTTTTAACTGGTGATGAGCGTAAGTTAAAACCAATGATCTTAAAAGATATTGCTGACGAGATTGATATGGATGTCTCTACCGTATCTCGTGTAGCTAATAGCAAGTATGTAGATACGCCTTATGGTACCAAATTAATTAAAGAGTTTTTCTCAGAATCTATGACTAACGATCAAGGTGAAGAGGTTTCTACTAGAGAAATTAAAAAAATCTTAGAAACGGTTATTGAAGAAGAAAACAAAAAGAAACCTTTAACCGACGAAGCTCTATCTAAAATTTTAAAAGAAAAAGGATATCCTATCGCTAGAAGGACTGTTGCAAAATATAGAGAACAGTTAGACATTCCTGTGGCAAGACTTAGAAAAACAATATAATGAAGTGGTTTTTTAACTGCATATCGTTTGTTTTTCATCCTATTGTAATGCCTTTAATTGCGGTAGTATTTTATTTCCATAAATCACCAAGATTTATACCAGAACAATGGATAGACGCTAAAATAATTTCTCTTTTTATATTAACCGTATTACTACCTATTTTAATATTTTATCTATTAAAAACCTTAGGTAAAGCTAACTCTATTTATCTAAGAACAACCAAAGAAAGAATTTTACCCTTATTAGTTAATATTATTATTATTCTTTTAATATTATATAGAGTATTTCCTTCTCACCAAATAATCGAATTATACTATTTCTTTATTGGTGTATTAATTTCTAATATTACAGCTCTAGTACTTAATATTATTAAGTTTAAAGTTAGTTTACATATGGTCGCCATAAGTGGTGTTTTTATGTTTTTTATTGGATTTGCATTACACTTTAGCAAGAACATAAATGGAACTTTAGCTCTAATGTCTTTAATCACTGGAACAGTAGCTACAGCAAGGTTATATTTAAAAGCACATACACCAAGAGAATTATTTATAGGACTTTTAATTGGCGTTATACCTCAAATAATTGCTGAAAATTATTGGTTATAAAATATAAAACATCAAACCTATTTTAACTGCATTGCTATTAATTTGATGAGTATTGACAAAAGCTGTATCATCAAATAAACTATTTAGACCATAATACAAATGAAAATTCCAAGTATTATAACCTGCACTTAAAGTAAGGCCATATTGAAGAGAATTAATGCTATTAACATCTTTTAAATAGATATTATCTGGTTCGCCTTCATATTTAGAAGAACTATTAAATACATAACCTAATTTAACTCCTGTATATATTCTCCAAAAGCTATATTCAGTAGCTGTAGAAGTTCGCCATCTAAATTCTATAGGTATTTCAATAACTGAGGTATAAAATTTATTTTTAGAATAATTGATTTCATCATTATCCAGGATAGAATATCCTAGTTTATTCTGGTTAGAAGAAATTTGCAAGTTTTGATTATACGAATTGAATGATAAACCTAAACCAACACCAATAGATTTGTTTCTTCTTTTATTTATTGGCATATCTCTAATAAAACCAAAATTAAAACCACTAGAGAAACCATTTTGCTTTACTTCATTTGGCTTATTATTTAATAGGTTATACGTTATACCTAAATAAAATTGATCTTCTCTATATAGCGAATCTATAACTTGCGGAAATGGGCTTGAATTATCTTGTGCATTTACAGAAGTTAACCCTAAAAAACAAATAATGGCAATAAATAAATTTTTCATAAAAACAATAAAACTATATAAAGTTATAAAAAACAAAAGGTGTTTTGAACATCAAAACACCTTTTGTTATAAAATTAAGAGTATTACTATTTAAGTGCACTACCTTTTTTAGTAGTGTAATTAATCTTAAGTTGTCCGGCTTTACGTAAAGCCTGTTCAATATCAGAAACCAATCCCATATTTGTTTCTTTATCTACTTTTAAAGCAGTAATTAACTTAGGGATTTCTTCTTCACGTTTAGTTGCACGTTCTGCAGCAACAAAAGCTCCAATATCGTTAACGCTTGCAAGTTTATCATTTAATTGAATTCTTGCTTCGGTACCATATCTGTCTTTGTAACTATCACTAGGTGGACCTGCGTATATAAACATGATTAAATTTTTCTGACCTAATTTTTCTGTATCTGCAGCAGAAGGTAAATTGTTTTTAATTTTCAAACTATTGTCTCTCATTACGGTCGCAACCATGAAAAAGAATAATAGCATGAATACAATATCCGGTAAAGATGCTGTAGAAATTGCTGGTAGCTCATTACTACCTTTCTTTTTAAATTTTGACATAGTTTTTAATTAAAATTTAGGTTCTGCTTTAGATATAATTCTAGGATACTTTTTCTTGATATCCTCGATCTTATCTTTTAGTTTTTCGCTTTTAAAATCAGGAGATTTAGAATCGTCATAAGCGGCTTCCATTTCTTTAAAAGAACGGTTGTATTGCTTTTGCGCTAATCTTTCTCTTAATTCTGAATAAGCACTAACTAATTGATCATAAACTGTTATAAACGTTTCATAATCTGTAGCTCTAGAGTGCGTTATAGATATAATCGCTTTTCCAGGATTATCTGAAGACGCAGGATCTTTTGCACCTTTACAATAAGTACATTTATCATCTCCTTGTCCGCCACCATTATCTATAAACTTAATCGCTGCTGCTTTAAGATCTTTAACTTCCATTAAGTCTCCTTCAACAAGCATTTGATTATTCTTGTTTAGCTCTACAGTAAAGATATTCTTTTGCTTAATTCTTACATCGTCTTTTGGCGGTTCATCTGGTGGTAACTTAGAGTTAATACCAGAATCCACTTCTATAGTTGTAGTTACTAAGAAGAATATTAATAATAAGAAGGCAATGTCAGCCATAGAGCCTGCATTAACTTCTGGTGCTGATCTTTTTGCCATAATTACTTAATTAATTTTTTAATACCTGAGAATAACATTGCTGCTGCTGCTGTTAAGATTAACACATAAAATGCTATTAATCCAGCTCCAACTAAATGTGATTCGCCTTCAGTAACTGGGTTACCTCCGTATTTGTATACCATAGTGTCTCCTCCTGATACTGCATAGGCTACAATAAGCACTGCTAAGAATGCTCCTACACCTATTAACGTATTTTTTAGAGATCCAGTATTTGAAAATAAATTTTTAAATACAAAAATGACTACTAATAATAGGATTATAAATAATACGATATAAGCAACATAAGACATATAGTCTACTACAGCGTTGTCTCCACCTTTAATAGCTTCGTCACCAGTTGCTAAAATACCTATTAATAAACCTATTCCAAGTAAACTCAATACTAAAGCAACTATTTTTAAAATCTTGTGCATGTTCTTTAATTTTTTAAAGTTAGTAATTGAGTTAAATTATTTCTTGTACTTAGATAACATATCGATTAAAGTGATAGAAGAATCTTCCATGTCATTAACAATGCTATCAATTTTTGCAATAATATAGTTGTAGAAAATTTGTAAGATAATTGCTACGATAAGACCAAATACTGTAGTTAATAAGGCTACTTTAATACCTCCTGCTACTAATGATGGTTGCATATCTCCAGCTGCTTCAATTTTATCAAAAGCTTGGATCATACCAATTACCGTACCCATGAATCCTAACATTGGTGCTAATGCGATAAATAAAGAAATCCAAGATACGTTTTTCTCTAATTGTCCCATTTGTACTCCACCGTAAGCTACTACTGCTTTTTCTGCAGCTTCTAAATCTCCGTCTGCTCTATCTAAACCTTGGTAGAAGATAGATGCAACAGGACCTTTTGTATTACGACAAACTTCTTTTGCAGCTTCTATACCTCCAGATTGTAATGCATCTTCTACATCTTGAGTTAATTTTTTAGAATTTGTTGTAGATAAATTTAAAAAGATAATTCTCTCAATAGCAATTGCTAAACCAAGAATTAAACATAATAAAACAATCCCCATAAATCCTGGACCACCTTCAATAAAACGTTTTTTAAGTTCTTGGTGGAAACCTAATTCCTCAGCTGGAGCATCAGCGCTAGGTTCATCTTGAGATAAAACTACAGTTGTTGCAGTTGTCATTGCAGCATTTGCAGTTGCGTTAGCTGTTCCGAAAGCCATAATACATGCTATAGCTAGGATAGAACATAATCTTTTCATTTTGTTGTTCTTAATTTTATTAGTTAAAGTGTTAAAGATATAAAAAAAATGTAATTAAAAAATAAAAAACTACGCAGAGAGGAAGGGATTCGAACCCTCGATACGCTATTAACGCATACACACTTTCCAGGCGTGCGCCTTCAACCACTCGGCCACCTCTCTGTAATTATTTATCAATTCTTACAGCGTAGCAAATAACAAAAAATTATTCTAAAGCTGAAATTTTAGACGTTAATTTTAAGACATTTCTCCTCTTAGCGAGGTTTCGAATATGGTTTTGAACAAGTTAGGAGATATATTTTGACCTAGCAAATACATCATTTTTACTAATGCAGCTTCTGTTGTAATGTCTTTTCCAGAAATTAGTCCAATTTTTTTAAGCTTTTCGCTAGTTTCATATTGTCCCATAATAACACTTCCTCCAGAACATTGTGTGACATTTACTATATGTATTCCTTTTTTTACAGTTTGTTTTAATAAATCTAAAAACCATTGTTCTGTAGAGCAATTTCCTGCTCCGTAAGTTTCTAATATTACACCTTTAAGTCCTTTACTATTAAAGATTGTTTCTAATATTTGTTGTGTAATCCCTGGGAATAACTTTACTAGCGCAATATTTTCATCTAAATGTTTATGAACAATTAAGTCTTTTCTAGGATTTGGTTTCCATAGATATTCATTGTTAATTTTAAGATGAACGCCACTTTCGGCTAAATCTGGGTAATTTAGACTTGCAAATGCTTCGAAATGTTCTGCATTTATTTTTGTTGTTCTATTTGCTCTGTAAAGTTTATATTCAAAATATAGTCCTACTTCTTTTATAATAGGTTTATTGTAATGTTGCAATGATGCAATTTGTATCGAAGTTATTAAATTTTCTTTAGCATCTGTACGTAAATCTCCAATTGGTAGTTGTGATCCAGTAAATATGACTGGTTTTGCTAAATGCTCTAACATAAAACTTAATGCTGATGCTGTATAGCTCATAGTGTCACTACCGTGAAGCACGACAAAACCATCAAAATCTTCGTAATTATTTTCAATAATTTCAGCAATTTGCGTCCAATATTTTGGCTGCATATTACTAGAATCTATTGGATCTTTAAACGAAATGGTTTCTATATTACAATCTAACAGTTTTAATTCTGGAATTCGTTTTAATAAATTATTAAAATCGAAAGCTCGTAAAGCTCCTGTTTCGGCATCTTTTATCATACCGATTGTTCCTCCGGTATAAATTAAAAGTATGTTTGGTATAGATTTAGTCATTTCGATTTTAAATTTATTTTGTTTAAACTCCAAATACGTCTTTAGAATTTTCTGTTGTAATCTCTGCTATTTTTTCTTCTGAAATTTGATAAATATCCGATAGTTTTTCTAATACTCTAGTAACATAACTACTTTCGTTTCTTTTACCTCTATATGGTGTTGGCGCTAAATAAGGCGCATCGGTTTCTAAAACAATATGTTTTATATCAATTTGATTTAAAAACTGATCTATTTTTCCGTTTTTAAACGTTGCTACGCCACCAATTCCTAACTTCATATTATAGCTTATGGCTTGTTTTGCTTGCTCTAAACTTCCTGTAAAGCAATGAAAAATACCGTATAAATTATCTGCTTTTTCTTCTTCTAAAATTTGAAAAACCTCATCAAATGCATCACGACAATGGATTACTATTGGTAACTCATGCTGCTTTGCCAATTGTATTTGCTGTCTAAAGGCATCTTGCTGAATTGATAATGTAGATTTATCCCAATATAAATCGATACCAATTTCACCAACAGCATAAAATTTATGCTTATCTAACATGTCTACAACATGATCTAATTCTTCATTATAATTATCTTTTACATGTGTTGGATGTAAACCAGTCATTAAAAACACATTGTTTGGATAATTTTTTTCTAAAGTTAACATACCTTCTGTGTACGTACTATCTATTGCCGGAACAAAAAAACGTGTTACTCCAGCGTCCAAAGCACGTTGCATCATTTGTTCTCTATCTTCGTCAAAAGCTTCGCTATATAAATGTGTATGTGTATCTGTAATTATCATGTTGCAAAAGTAAAAAAGTCATCTTGTTTAAGATGACTTTTTAAGGGTTATTTAAAATTGATTTTTAATCTAGTTTATTTAATAATTTTTGTGCTTGTTTATAATCTTCGGCGTCTTCAGGAATGTTTTTTAATATATTTTTACAACCTTCTAAATTATCTTGTTTTAATTTGCTTAAGGCTAAATACCACGTCGCTTTATTTTTATAGATTGAATTACCTTCAGATATTCCTTTTAATAATTCATCTGCTTCACTAAACTGATTGGTCTCTATTAACGTGATGCTTTTATAAAATTGAATTTCAGTATTACTAGAATCTTCTTCTAAAATTTGATTAAAAAGCTGCTCTGCTTGTTCATAATTTTTGCTGTTAAATGCAGTTTCAGCTTCATTTAAAAGTGCGTCACTTGTTCCTCTTACTGTCAAACTAATTTGATCATAATTAGCAAAATCTGAATAATTTGGTTCTCCAGAAAATTGATTAAACACAAAAAAACCTAATAACAAAGCTACACTTGCAGCTATTGCAAACTTGTAAAAACCAGAAGATTTTTTCACGTTTACTTCTTCTTGTTGCGTATTGAGTTTTGAAAAATAATTATGAGATATATTATCTAAATTAGCTCTAAAATCTGTAGCATTTTCTTCATTACCAATTTCATGCTCTAAATGTGCAGAAATATCTTTATATATACTAAAAGACTGCTTAAATGCTTTGTCTGTTTCTAATCTAGTTTCAAAAGCATTTATAGCATTTTCATCTAAATTGCCTGATAAATAGTCTTCAAAAAGGATGTAATCTTGTTCTTCCATAACATTAATAATTTAGCTGATTAAACGTTGGCGACTCTTGTACCATTTTTGTTAATTGTCCTATGCATAACGATTTTTTCTTTCGTGCATAAGCATAACTTACATTAAGGCTTGCTGCGACTTCTTCCATAGATTTTATTTTAAAAGTTGCATTTAGCAAGTCTTTACAAGCTTTACCTAATTGATCAAACATTTGATTAAACAGGTTTAGCTTGGTTTCAAAAATGGACGTTTCAAATACAAATTGAGCTGCGTCGTCATCTTTAGATAACACCTCTTCGTTAATTGTTACCTCTTTATTATTAAGTTTTTTTAAAGTATTTAACCACTTACGCTTACACAATAAGAAAAAATACGCATCAAAAGGGCAAGTAAGCTGTAAGTTTTTTTGTGTTGCTTGGTTGTAAATGATTACAATCGTGTCTTGCACTACATCTTGTGCATACTCTTCATCACCACTATTTTGTTTTACATAGTTAATCACTTTAGGTACAAATTTATCATAGATAGCTTGAATGATAAATGAATTATTGTTAACCAAACCATCTATATACTTCTGGTCTTCGTGTACTTTTTTAACGCTCATAAACCCTTTGTTTTAAACGAATTTAAAAAAAGTTGAACAAATAAGGGTAACAATTTTTAAATGGATTTGATATAAGGGTGAATTAGCCAAAAAGGCAACACAACTTAAAACGAAACAACAATTTAAAAATTAGAAATTATGAAACGTACAATTTTAATTATCGCAACCGTAATATTTGGAATATTACATGCAAACGCTACAACAGTTACAACCAATCCTAACAACGAAACAATTGTAACAATGACCAAAGACGATTTAATAAAAGTCTACGATTGGTATGTAAAAACTACTACAGGCGAATTTAGAGGCACATCAAAAACCTTATTTGACGCTAAAAAACGCGCCAATTTAGTTAGCCAAAACGAAGTGGTTTTGGAACAAAAAATTAGTAACTATTTCATCTTAAAAAGTGAACTGAATAAAAACCAAAGCAGATTGTACTTCTGGGAAGTAAAAAGTGAAAAAGGTGAAGCTAAAGGATTTTCAACTTCAGAAGTTTCAGCAAAAAAGATGATTCAATTACTCGCAAAAGGAGACATAATCTCTTATAAAATAATAGCAAGCAAAACATTAAAATAAAAAAAAGTAAAAAAATAGGGTAACAAAACCTTTACCCAGTTTATATAAACGTGTAACATATAAAAATTAAAAATCATGAAAACTTTATTAAACAACTCAAAACACATTTTAGGATCTTTATTATTAACTACTTTATTATTTAGTAGCTGTAAAACAACAGACGATAACGATTTACCACCAGTAGAACATATTCCTGCAACAGAACAAGAGTTTAAAAGCATTAAAGATGAAGCTTTAGCAGATCTTACTCAAAACTTTAGTTTTAACTCGGATGATGGTTACATCACCTTAACTTCAGAAAACGGAGTGCAAATAGGAATTAACGGTGATTGCTTAACATTAAACGGTGACGAAATTAGCGGAAACGTAGATATAGAATTTGTAGAAATTTTTGAAAAAGGCAATATGCTTACAACCAACAAACCTACAATGGGTAGATTACCTAATGGCGACAAAGCAATGCTTTTAACTGGTGGCGAATTTTTTATAGAAGCCACAAAAGATGGTCAACTTTTAGACACTAATTGCTTAATCAACCTTATTGTTCCTTCTAGTCTTACTGGCGGTACAGATAACGAAATGGTACTTTGGACAGGAACTATTGAAGAAGACGATACACTTACTTGGGACGAAGTAGATAATGCTACAGGACAAGGTGGTGTTTTTGCTGAAGGCGGACAATATTACACATTACTAGAAGGATTTGGATGGACTAACGTAGATCGTTTTTATAATGATCCAAGACCTAAAACACAAATACAAGTTCAAGCTCCAGTTGGTTATAACTATACAAATAGTGCTGTTTACTTATCTTACGATGGTGAAGATACTGGACTTGCTGCTTTAGATACTTACGACGGAACATTAAATTTATTTAGCGAACATTATGGTCAAATCCCAATTGGTTTAGAATGTCACGTTATTTTTGCAACAGAAGACAATGGTATTTGGAGATATGCAGTAAAAGCTGTTACTATAGCTGAAAATGATATAATTACTTTTAATATAGACGAAACAACTACAGGTACAAAAGCATCTTTAACCGCATTAATTAATGCTTTACCATAATTAAACCTACTTTTTTAAAAGCCAGAATATAATTCTGGCTTTTTTTATCGAATTATAATAAACCCAAAACCGTTAATAGTTTAAAACCTACTGATTATCAATTAAACATAAAATGTCTAAATAATAATCCTTACATTTAATTGCTTTAATCTTTCAATAAAAATGAAACCACTAATTACTTTTTTATTCATTTTAACAACCACTTTTTTGTGTGTCGCACAACAAGAAAAACAACAAGACACAATTAACAGAATTGTAACTATACAACATCAAGTAATTGGTGATAGTATAAAATTTACACCAATTACACCGCCATTAAATCAGATTGCTGGTGCACCTAAAGCGTTTTACACCAATTATTGGGAATTTGACGATGGGACTTACAGTAAAGACAATACGCCAACTAAATCTTTTAAAAATAATGGTGAGTATGAAATTAAAGTTTGGAGCACTAATAATTACGACACAGGAAAAACACCAACTGCTAGACCTAAAAAAATTAAAGTAAATAACGCTAACCCAGATGCTAAAGATACTGCAAGCATGATTAGTAATTTTGAATTAGAGCGTAATAGAGAACCCATTCCAGAAGAAGAGCTAGTATTAATTGTAAAGTATAAAAACACTAAAGATTATGTGGCTAATGGTAAAGTGATTTTATTTTATAACGAAAAACAATTTAAAGCAGATAATTTTGAGATTTTAGATACTAGAATGTATCATAACGAATCTACTATTAACACAACAGACTTTGTTGTAAGCCAATCCAAAAATCAACATTTGGATGTAGCATCTACCGAAGATTTTATTTCAAACTACCATATAAAAGTTCAAGATTCAACTAAAAAAGAAAATCTAGCATTAACCTTAGAAGAAGCCAAAGCAAAATACAATAATAGTACCTCTTTTACTTTTGAAAACATAGAACCTAATGAAGAACGTAATGTATTTTACACCTTAAAAACAACACCAGAAATGGTTAAAGATACAAGCGCTATTGTGACAGTAAGAGGTATATATATTCCAGATTCTAACTTAGACACACATCATGTAAAGGATATGGAAATGGAAATTGTTACGTCACACGATCCAAACAAAATGTCTACAAATGCTTTCTTATTAAATTATAGATTGGTACGCTATAAAAAGCCAAAATTTAAGATTAAATTTCAAAATAATGGCGAAGGTCCTGCTAGAACAATTCGTTTAGAGACGGACATTCCGGAGATTTTCGATAAATCTTCGATTAAAGTTTTAGACATGTATCCTAAAGTAAAAATTTGTCCAAAATACGATGTAGAATACAGTTGTTTAGATACTACGTACACACAAAAACAAGCCATTTTCACCTTTAAAAACATTTACCTACCTGGAAGCGAGCAAAAAAATGTCAAAGAATACGATTCGACTAAAGGCTTTGTAAAATATCAAATAAAATTTGGTGACAACTTTCATAAAATAAAAACTAAGTCTAGAACAGCTATTATTTTTGATAAAAATGATCCTGTAATAACCAATTATTCTACCACTAGATTTATGCCTGGAATTTCAATTGGTGCAAAAGCTGGTTATAATTACTTTTTAGATTTAGACAATTCAAAAAGTTATTTTGTTGGCGCAACACTTTCGCCTTACAAATCGTATCGATTGTATTGGCAAGTAGAGTTTTTAAATAGTTTTCATGAATTTGATGCTGATACTCAAATTTCGGAACAATTCACAGATAACAGTGCTACAGGAGAATTACTTTTTAGACGCACAACAACATCTACAACATATAACAATATAGATTGGGAAATTCCCGTTTTATTAAGATATAACGTCAATAATTATATTGGTTTAGGCGCAGGATTGCAAGGTATGATTTCGGTTAGTCAAAAAGAGAATATTACAACTACTACAGAAGATTATGAAAATATAAACATGCTTCCTGGCGCATTAATAAATAGTGAAACGTCTACTTCTCAAAGCAAATCTTCTTTTACCAATTTAAGAAGCGGTTTGTTATTTGAAGCTACTGCTGGTTTTGCTAGAATTGGACCAAGTGTTGGTGCTAGATATGTTTTAAATTTTAAAAACAGTTACAACTACATGCAATTTTATGCTATTTGGAAATTTTAATTAAATGAAATATAGCTTTTTAGTCATTCTCCTATTTTCTTTTACTACTTTATTTTCTCAAAATTTAGAAGAAGCTATTTATGTTGCTACCGAAACATTTAATACTAATAGAACATCTAAAAGTTATGATTTATTATTAAAAAAAGAAACAGAGTTTGTTTCTAATCTAAATACTATTGATGAGCAGTTAGCGTATTTTTTCTTATTAATTAATAAAGGACATTATTTAGACAACATCAATAAAAAAACACAATCTATTACAGCCTATGAAACTGCTTGGAACAATTACAACCAATTTAAATTAAATGAAATCACAGATTACGATGTGATAGAATACTGCTTAAAACCTTTAGGTATTTTATATAACAAGATTGGCGATTTTACCAATGCAGAACATATTATTAAACAGTATATTTATTTAGCTGAACAAAATAAAAACAATTCGCAACGTATTGCTGGCGCAATAAATCTTGCCCAGTTGTATTATACTGCAGGTAGATTTAAT
Organism: Mesoflavibacter profundi; assembly: GCF_014764305.1. Lineage (NCBI taxonomy): Bacteria > Pseudomonadati > Bacteroidota > Flavobacteriia > Flavobacteriales > Flavobacteriaceae > Mesoflavibacter > Mesoflavibacter profundi. The sequence continues at coordinate 1,608,452 of NZ_CP061703.1, read as the reverse complement.
AATGCAATTCTTGTTATAGAGAAGGCTTTAGAACTAAAAAACATTCCGCTTAAAAAACAAGAATTATTAGAATCTATTAAAGCCAACTGTTTATTAGCATTAAATAAAAAAATAACCTCAAATCAAACAACTAATCCTAAAATTAAATACGCAGAAGCATTACAAAAAGAAGATTATAAAACGGCATTATTACACTTAAGGCAAGTTATAACCAATTTGTATGCTCAGGACAAATTTTCAGCAAGAGATATTGCTAAACACCATGTTTTAAATGCACAACTTCATCTTAAACTAAATCATAAAAATGCATGTGCTTTAGAACTTAAAAATGCGCTAAAAATACTTTTACCCAATCATGATAATAATAAACTTCCAGATATTTTAGATCTATATCCGGAAAACACATTTATAGATATATTTGACTTACTTGGCCAAATTCAATTAAGCAACACAAATGCTTTAGACTGTTATGATCGTAGCTTTTATGTATCAAAATTAATAAACGACCAATTAACATCTCCAGAATCTAAACTATTACATAATTATAAAAACAGAAATCGTAGTGAAGCTTGTTTAGACTTGCTTTATGAAGAGTATCAAATATTAAAGCAAAATACGACCATTACAAAAGCCTTACAATATGCAGAACGTTACAAATCTGCAATACTTAAAGAAACGGTTTCTAAAAAATCACTGCTAAACTTACATCCAAAAGATAGTTTACTTATTGAAGAAAACAGCTTATTAATAAAACAAACAGAATTAACTAATCAGTTAATTAAAGCCGAATTCTTAAAACAACCCGAATTAGTGAGCAAACTTAGTTTAAGTCTTAATAAAGTAAGTACACAGTTAAAAAACTTAAAGCCAGTTATAGATAATAAATACCCAACTTCTGTAAATCAACATAGCTTTGAAACGTTACCCAAAAAGTTAAAAAAAGACAAAGCAACATTAGTACAATATTTTTATGGAAACAACCATATTTATGTATTTACACTAACACATAATAAAAGTACTTTTAATAAGATAAAATTAGACCGTAATACAACTAATCAAATAGCTAATTATATCGATTATTTTAATGATGCCAACCGAATTAACAATAATATTAATACATACACAACAGACGCTAACAAACTATACAAAACACTATTATTAGATAAAATAAAATCTAATAAAAACCTGATAATAATACCCGATGGTTTTTTAAATTTTATTGCTTTTGAAAGTTTAATAACGCAACCTACAAATACAACTAACTATAGTAATATTCCTTTTTTAATTAAAGATTTTAATATTACGTACAACACTAGTGTAATGCTTTATTTAGAAAGTAGCAAACCTAAATTTACTAACTCCGTTTTAGGTGTTTTTCCTGTATTTAAAAACAGTAACAAAGAATTAAACTATTCTATAAACGAAGCTGAAAGTATTGACAAATACACAGACGCTAAATTTTTAATGTATAACGATGCAAAAATGCATACTACATTTAATGAGGTAAAGGATTACAGCATTTTACACCTTTCTACTCATGCAAACGCAGGTACATTTAGTACACCTGCTTATATAGAATTTAATGATAAGAATTTATATTTAAATGAAATTTACAGTAAACAACTTAACAATCAACTTGTAGTATTAAGTGCTTGCGAAACAGGAATTGGACAACTAATAAAAGGTGAAGGTAGTTTAAGTCTTGCTAGAGGATTTCAATATGCTGGTGTTAATCAATTACTATTTTCTTTATGGAAAGTAAATGATTTATCTACATCCCAAATTATGCATAATTTTTATAAAACATATGTAAAAAGTAAATCTGCAAGTATAGCAAATACACAATCCAAAATAGATTATTTACAAGACAAAACCATTGTAAATGCAAAAAAGTCGCCATATTACTGGAGCGCATTTGTGTATTATGGTTCACCTACAAAACATGCAAATAACACCTATTTAAAATATGTCTTATATACTTTAATAACACTAAGTATTGGTTTACTTTTATGGAAAATAATAAGAAAGAAGTTAAATGGAAGACAAGCTTAAAGATTTTTTACTTACACAGGATTATGTAAGAGTAAAGCTTAAATTAACCAAAACCAATCATTTTGAAATCAAAGCAACAATTAACGGTATTAAAGGTGTTTTTATACTTGATACAGGAGCATCTAATAGTTGTGTAGGTTTTGAAGCAGCAGAAAAATTTACATTAAAAAAAGTAAAAGACTCTAAAATATTAGCAGCTGGTGCAGGAGCAATAGATATGTCTACACAAGTCTCCAAAAAAAATAAACTAAAAATTGGACACTTAAAATTAGAAAAAATCACTTTAGTACTATTTGATTTAAGTCATGTAAATATGGCTTTAATTAATCACAACTCTAAACCAGTAGATGGAATTATAGGCGCAGATATTTTAAAAAAAGTAAAAGCCATAATAGATTACGACAAAAAATATTTATACCTTAAAAACCTAGCCTAGTACTAGAATTTTATTAACTTTAATGGCTATTATTAATTCTCCAACTTATAAAAATGAGTGTTTCAATTGTCATAGCAGATGACCATCCATTAATGCTTAGAGGCTTATCAGATTACATATCTTCTAGAGGCTTTAACATTATAGGAAGTGCCGAAGATGGTAAAACAGCCTATAATCAAATCGTAAAACTAAAACCAGATTTAGCTTTATTAGATATAAGAATGCCAGGTATGACTGGATTAGAAGTAGCCAAAGCATGTTACAAAAATAATCTTGGCACAAAAATCATACTAATTACTTTTGATAATGAAGAACATTTATTTGATCAAGCTAAAGAATACAACGTCTACGGATACATTTTAAAAGAATTTGCTATAGAAGAAATTGAAACTTGCATAAATCATGCTGTTAGAGGCGAACCTTATTTTAGTGAAGAAATTGCCTCTTATCTAAACTCTAAAATAAACTATTCTAGTAATAACTTAAATGAAATTTTAACACCAACAGAACTTAAGATTTTAAAAATGATTTCTCAAGAAATGTCTAGTGCAAAAATCTCTGAAACATTAGACTCTTCTATAAGAACCGTAGAAAAGCATCGCAGTAATTTAGTGAAAAAATTAAATCTAAAAGCTTCCCAAAATGCATTAGCAATATGGGCACAATTAAATAAAGAATTAATTAAAAATACGTAGAAGTACGTATTTTATATCATAAAAATATGATTTATTTTAGCAGAGCTATTAATCATATTTTATTATGGGACAACATATTAAAACCCAGAACCTAACGGTTTTGGGTTTTGTCTTTTATAATGTTTTCGTAACATTTTCGTAAATATACGTAGACATACGTATTTTGTATATCCTTATTAATTTATAATTTAGCAAAGCTATTAATCAATTTTTGGGAGAATTGTTAAAAGCTCTAGAATACCCTTAAGTTCTAGAGCTTTTTTTATGTTTTAATTTAAAAGTTTTCGTAAAGTTTTCGTAAATATACGTAGACCTACGTATTTTATATATTCATTTTATAACATACCTTAGCATTGCTATAAATCAATTTGGGAGAATTGACAAGGCTCTAATCAAACTTCTGATTAGAGCTTTTTTTATTAGTAAAATCAAGAGTTTTCGTAATGTTTTCGTAAATATACGTAGACCTACGTATTTCACAGATCATAAAAACAACATACCTTTACAGTGCTATTAATTAGTTCTTAGGGAGAATTATTTATTTAACTCTGCATCATTAATGGTGCAGGGTTTTTTTTTACTAAAATTATGATGGAAACTTCTAACACTAAATACAGCAATTTATTTATTGTATTAGTCTTAATATTAGCTTTTACTGTAATTGCGTTTAATATTTACGCCTTTTTACGGTAATAAAAAAGCGCTACTTTAAAGTAGCGCTTTTTTATTTTATGCTTTATTATTAAGCTATTATAATTCTAAAGCTTTTTTAATATCATTATTCATTAATAACTCTTTAGGGTTTTCTAGCGCTTCTTTTACTGCTACTAAAAATCCAACACTTTCTCTACCATCAATAATTCTATGATCGTAAGATAATGCTACGTACATCATTGGATGAATTTCTACTTTTCCATCTACAGCTATTGGACGCTCTATAATGTTATGCATTCCTAAAATACCACTTTGAGGCGGATTAATGATTGGTGTAGACAACATACTTCCAAATACTCCACCATTAGAAATTGTAAATGTTCCTCCTGTCATTTCATCTACAGTAATTTGTCCATCTCTAGCACGTAAAGCAAGTCTTTTTACTTCAGATTCTACACCTCTAAAAGTTAGATTTTCTGCATTTCTAATTACAGGCACCATTAAACCTTTTGGTCCAGATACAGCTATACTTACATCTACAAAATCGTAAGAAATCATTTCTTTACCATCTATCATAGAGTTTACAGCTGGATATTCTTTTAAAGCTCTAACTACTGCTAAGGTAAAGAAAGACATAAATCCTAAACCTACTCCATGTTTAGACTTAAACTCTTCTTTATATTGTTTACGTAGTTCAAAAATTGGTGTCATGTTAACCTCGTTAAACGTAGTTAACATTGCAGTTGTATTTTTTGCTTCTACCAAACGCTCTGCTACTTTACGACGTAACATAGACATCTTACTTCTTGATTGTCCTCTGTTTCCTCCTGTTGGTGTACCCATAGATGGTACTGCTTTTACAGCATCGTCTTTAGTCACACGTCCATCTTTACCAGTTCCAGAAACTGCACTAGCTTCTATACCTTTTTCGGCAAGAATTTTCTTTGCTGCTGGACTTGCTACTCCAGATGCATAAGTGTCTTTTGCTGGATTTGGCGCTTTTTCTTCTGTATTTGGTGTTGCTTTTTGTGCTTTTGCAACATCTTTTTCAGCATCATTGTTTCCTCCTTCATCGCCACCTTCGTAAGTGCTACTTGCAGGTGCTTCTGCACTTGTGTCTATTAAACAAACCACTTGTCCAACTGCTACTGCATCTCCTTCTTCGGCTTTAAGAGTTATTACACCACTTGCTTCTGCTGGTAGCTCTAAAGTTGCTTTATCACTATCTACTTCTGCTATTGCTTGGTCTTTTTCTACGTAATCACCATCTTGAACTAGCCATTCTGCTATTTCAACTTCTGTAATTGATTCGCCTGGAGAAGGCACTTTCATTTCTAAAATCATCGTAATATAATTTTATGCTTTGTGTTATTTGGTTTTATTGTTTTTTATACATCTGAAATCCTTTGATTTGATTAGCTTCATCTAGTAGAAAAAAAGCTGTACAAGTTCCGTTTTCAAATGTAAATGTATAATTGTGTCCTGTTCGAACTATCGAGTTTAATGTTCTTTCTTCTATCTTTCCTAATGCGTCTGCATTAATTTCTTCTTTGAAAAAAGTTTTGACTTTATCTAATGTAAATACTTGTTTAAAATTGGCATCAAACATATTATAAATCGCTTGATAATTACCTTTATTATAGTGTGATGTAAAGGTGTTTACAGTTGTTTTATAATTTGCTTTTTCTACTTCTTGAGATAATCCTATACTAAACGTTAATAGTGTTATTATTATTAAAAGTCCTTTTTTCATTTTGTATTGATTTATAGCTTATCGCTGGTTATTTTTTGTTTTATCAAAGACAAAATCTATAACTTCTTTATGACGCTTTTTAGATCTTACTGAACTACCTGCTGCTGGAGCACCATATGGTCTTCTTGAAGCTGCTCTAAAGTTTTTTGCTTCTTCTAAATGCATCATCATATGCATATATGCACCCATATTTCTTGGTTCTTCTTGTGCCCAAACTACGTCTTCTACGTGCTTATATTTGTCTAGAATTTCTCTTATTTTTTGCACTGGTAATGGGAATAGTTGCTCGATTCTTACTAATGCAACATCGTTACGGTTTAGCTGTTCTCTTTCTTCATCTAAATCATAATAGAATTTACCTGTTACAAATACTAATGTTTTTACGTCTTCTGTTTTTACAGTAGTATCTTCGATTACCGTTTGGAAACTTCCGTTAGCAAATTCTTCTACGGTACTTACACATTTTGGATGACGTAATAAACTTTTTGGTGTAAACACGATTAATGGTTTACGGTAGTTAGATAACATTTGACGTCTTAACAAGTGGAACATGTTTGCTGGTGTTGTACAGTCTGCAACAAACATATTGTCTTTTGCGCATAGTTGTAGGTAACGCTCCATACGTGCTGATGAATGCTCTGCACCTTGACCTTCGTAACCGTGAGGTAAAAGCATTACAAGACCATTTTGTGTTTTCCACTTATCTTCTCCAGAAGAAATGTATTGGTCTAACATGATTTGCGCTCCGTTACTAAAGTCTCCAAATTGCGCTTCCCAAATGGTTAAGGTGTTTGGACTTGCCATAGCATAACCGTAGTCAAAACCTACAACTCCATATTCTGACAACAATGAATTGTAAATATAAAAATGACCGTTACTGTCTTTTAGGTTATTTAAAAGTACGATTTCTTCTTCGCTATCTTCTACTTTAACCACTGCATGTCTATGAGAAAAAGTACCACGCTCTACATCTTGACCTGTGATACGCACATCATAACCTTCGGTTAATAATGTACCATAAGCTAAATGTTCTGCCATAGCCCAATCTAACTTATCCTCGTCAAACATTGTTTGTCTAGATTGGATTAGTCGCTCTATTTTTCTTATAAACTTTTTATCTTCTGGTAAGTTAGAGATTACATTGGTAATCTGTGCAAGTTTATCTTTACTTACAGTTGTATCTACTGTTTCCATCATTACGTTTTCGTCGACACGTACAAAATCTTTCCACGTATCTTCCATAAATGGAGTAATGATAGTTTTATCTTCTTTTCTAGAATCTTCTAATTTTTCTTCTAGCTTTTCTTTGTAATCTTGTTCTAATTGCTTTACATAATCTTTATTAATTACGCCTTGTGCGATTAATTTTTCTGCATAAATATCTCTTGGATTATTATGCTTTGCTATTGCTTTGTATAATTTTGGTTGCGTAAACCTAGGCTCGTCTCCTTCGTTATGCCCGTATTTTCTGTATCCTAAAAGATCAATAAAGACATCACGTTTGAAATTCATTCTAAAATCTAAAGCAAACAACATGGCATGTACTACTGCTTCTGCATCGTCTGCATTAACATGTAATACTGGAGATAACGTTACTTTACCTACATCAGTACAATATGTACTTGATCTTGCGTCTAAATAATTGGTTGTAAATCCTACTTGATTATTAATTACAACATGTATCGTTCCGTTAGTTTTATAACCATCAAGTTTTGCCATTTGTACAATCTCATACACTAATCCTTGTCCTGCGATTGCTGCATCACCATGCACTACTATTGGTAGTACTTTACTAAAATTATCTTGATGATTATGATCTTGTTTTGCTCTTGAAATACCTTCTACTACTGCTCCAACCGTTTCTAAATGCGATGGGTTAGGCGCAATACTTAGGTTTATTTTTTTACCTGTATCTGTACTTCTTTGACTTGTCCATCCTAAATGGTATTTTACATCACCATCAAAAATTTCTTCTTGATAATCTTTACCATCAAACTCGCTAAAAATATCTTTTGCAGATTTTCCAAAGATGTTTGTTAAGGTACTTAAACGACCTCTATGTGCCATACCCATTACAAACTCTTCTACACCAAGTTCTGCTGCTTTTTCTATGATTGCATCTAAAGCAGGAATTAAAGATTCTCCTCCTTCTAAAGAAAATCGTTTTTGCCCAACATATTTTGTGTGTAAAAAGTTTTCAAATGAAACTGCTTCGTTTAACTTTTTAAGAATGTGTTTTTTCTGTTCTGAAGAAAAATTTGGCTGATTATCATTAATATTCAGCTTATTTTGTATCCATTTGATTTCTTCTGGTTGACGAATATACATATACTCTACACCAATAGAATCGCAATAAATACTATTAAGATGTTTTAAAATTTCTCTTAAAGTTTGAGCGCCAATACCTAAAATTTCACCTGCATTAAATGTAGTGTCTAAATCTGCGTTTGATAGTCCAAAATTTTCTAATGCTAATGTTGGTTCGTATTTTCTACGTTCTCTAACAGGATTTGTTTTTGTAAATAAATGACCTCTACTTCTGTAACCATCTATAAGGTTTACTACTTGAAATTCTTTTTGAAGATGTTCTGGTATCTGTGCCGAAACACCTTCTACAATTTCGCCTTCCATTCCGTAGCTTTCGCTACCAAAGTCATAACCTTGAAAAAAGGCTCTCCAACTTGGCTCTACAGAGTCAGGGTTTTTTAAATATTGATCGTATAAATCAGCAAAGTATGCTGTATGTGCTGCGTTTAAAAAGGAATATTTATCCATTATAATTTGTAAGTCGTGTTCGCTTCAACAAAATTTTATCAAAAATACAACTTTTACTAAATATAGCGATGCTTTTATTATATTTATAACGTTTGAAATTTATTAAATTATTGATTATGAAATTTTTTTCCTCAAAATGTAAAATTCTTACACTTTTTTTAGTCTTTTCTGTTTTTTTTACGACTTTATCATTTTCTCAAGACAATTTACCTAATCAAAAAAGTGATTTTTGGAAACACGTAAGATTTGGTGGCGGATTTGGTCTAAGTACTGGATCTAATTTTTTTAGCGCTACGCTTGCACCAAATGCTATCTACCAATTTAATAACCAACTTGGATTAGGTATTGGGCTTAACGCCACTTACAATAGACAAAAAAATGCTTATAAATCTACAATTTTTGGCGGTAGTGTTATTGGTATTTACAATCCTATTAATGAAATACAACTTTCATCTGAATTTGAAGCTTTAAATGTTAACCGAAAATTTGAAGGCAACTTATCTGATCTTGAAGATGATAATTATCTATATCCTGCATTATTTTTAGGCGCAGGTTACAGAACTAATAATGTTACTTTTGGTATAAGATATGATGTTTTATATGACGAAGACAAAAGTATTTATGCCAACGCATGGATGCCATTTGTAAGAGTTTTGTTTTAAGAATATTGTTGTCTAAACCAAACTTTTTGCCACTCGCGTTTTAGGATTAAAAAAGTAACATCTTCGCTTAATTGTAAAGTATCGTTACCATCTAATGCTTTTATTTGATCTTCTGGCACATCTATTATATACAGCAAATTTAAGTAGTCTGTAAATTTTTCTTGTATTAATCTATATACCGTTTCTTGAAGGATTAGTTTTAGACTTGTTGGCAAAATGTCTTCATCAAAACCTAAATCTATATTAGCATATAAAAAGTCTTTATTTAATTGCTGTATTAATTTGTTATATAGATTTAAATGAGATGCCTCTTCTATTAAATGATTAAAAGTTTTTGGTAATTGCATTATACTTTTCTGGTCATTAATCCTTGCCCAAACATTTTAAGCACTTGTTTTTTATCGTCAGAAACTGTTAAACGATCTAATACTTCAAATGCTTGGTTGGTATAATCTTCTATTGCTTTTTGTGTTGCTTTTGCAGATCCGCTTTCTACAAAAAACTGTTTTACTGTTTCAATTTTTTCGGTGTTATCTTCTAATTGTACCGAAAATAATTGCTCCAACCGGCGTTTTTCATCTGCATTTAAAAACTCTAAAGCTTTTAAATACAAGTATGTTTTTTTGTTTTCAATAATATCTCCTCCAACTTGTTTACCAAATGTTTTTGGATCACCAAACGCATCTAAATAATCATCTTGAAGCTGAAAAGCTATACCTAACAACCTTCCAAATTGATAAATATTTTCTTTATTTTCTTCTGTAGTATTTGCAACAATTGCTCCCATTTTCATAGCTGCACCAACCAAAACTGCAGTTTTATACTCAATCATTTTTAAGTATTCTGGAATGGTCACATCATCTCTTGTTTCAAAATCGACATCGTATTGTTGTCCTTCGCAAACCTCTAAAGCAGTTTTACTAAACAATTTTGCAAGGTCTTGAAATGTCTTTGGCTCATAATTTTCAAATAATTGATAAGCCATTATAAGCATAGCATCTCCAGATAATATACCTGTGTTTAAATCCCATTTTTCATGCACAGTTTGTTGCCCTCTTCGTAATGGTGCATCGTCCATAATATCGTCATGAACAAGAGAAAAATTATGAAAAATCTCTACACTTAACGCTGCATCTAAAGCCTTTTTATAATCTGCATCAAAAATATCTGCAGTCATAAGTGTTAATACTGGTCTTAACCGTTTACCGCCTAATTGCAATATATAATTAATTGGCATGTAAAGATTTTCTGGATCTTTTGGACGCGAGTAGTCTTCTAAATAGGATATAAATACCTTCTGGTAATCTTGTATTGTTTGCATGGTGTAAAAATAAACCAATTAGCATAATATTTCATGCTTTTTCAAATTTTAATGTCTTTTTTAATTCTAACATAATCTTATGTTAAAAAATCATTAAAACTTAGGAAACTTTTTTTGTTTTTAAAGTTTCCTAGCGTACATTTGCACCAATTATGAGAGAAAAAATTTTAGACAAATCGGCAGATTTATTTTTAAACTACGGTTTTAAAAGTGTAACCATGGACGATATTGCCAATGCTTTAGGTATATCTAAAAAAACCATTTATCAGCACTTTGATAATAAAACAAAGCTAGTTGAAGCTACGACATTACATATGTTTCATATTATTTCTGAAGGGATAAATTGCATTTGTGCTTTAGAAAAAAATCCTATCGAAGAGATTTATGAAATCAAACGATTTGTAATGGAACATTTAAAGGATGAAAAATCTTCACCTCAACATCAGCTTCAAAAATATTATCCAAAAATATTCGAGTCTTTAAAATCCAAGCAATATTGTGTTATGGAAGATTGTGTTATAAACAATTTAAATCGCGGTGTAAATTCTGGATTATATAGAAAAACCATAGATATACAGTTTATCTGTAGATTATACTTTAACAGCATGATGAGTTTAAAGGATAAGGAGTTATTTCCTTTGAAAAATTTTTCGATGAATATGTTAATGGATAATTTTTTAGAATACCACGTACGTGGCATTTGCACACCAAAAGGACTAGACATTTTAAATGGACTTATAGAAACTAATCAATCTTAAACACCAAAATATTTAAATGAAACAATTAATCACAATTCTATTAATCATCTTTTCTGCTTCTGGAATAAGTCAAGAAACTAAACAGACCTTTAGTTTACAAGAAGCAATAGATTTTGCATTAGAAAACAACAGAAAAGTAAAAAATGCTGCTTTAGACATTGAAGCTGCACAAGAACAAAAATGGGAAACTACAGCAACAGGTTTACCACAAATCAATGCAACTGTAGACTATCAATATTGGCTTAAACAGCAAGTACAAATTATTCCTGCTAGCGCATTTGGCGGACCAGAAGGCGAATTTGCAGAAGTTACTTTTGGGACTAAACAAAGCGCTGCTGCAACAGCAACCTTAACCCAATTATTATTTGATGGCTCTTACTTAGTTGGCTTACAATCGGCTAAAGTCTATTTAGAAATTTCTAAAAATGCCAAAGAAAAAACCGATTTAGAAGTTAGAAAAGCAGTAATTAACGCTTATGGTAACGTATTACTTGCCGAAGAAAGTGTTTCGATTTTAGAAAGAAACATAAACATTCTTCAAAAAAACTTAGACGAAACCACAAAAATCTTTGAAAACGGATTAGAAGAAGAAGAAAGTGTTGAGCAACTGCAAATCACGCTAACTAGTGTAAAAAGCAATTTAAACAACACTTTAAGACTTAAAAATCTAGCTTACCAAATGCTAAGCATAACTTTAGGACTAGATTACAATACGACTATAGAAGTTACAGATAGCTTAGAGAATTTAGCAGTAAAAAACATACTAACAGATGTTATAAACCAAGATACTAACGTAAAAAACACAATAGATTATCGCATTGCCGAAAATGACAAAACTTCTAAAGAGTTACTTTTAAAATTAGAAAAAAGTAAAGCTTTACCAAGTTTAAGCGCATTTGTAAACGGCGCTTACAATGCATTTGACGACGAGTTTGTTTTTTTAGATAGTGACACAAAATGGTTTGGATCTTCGTTATTAGGCGTAAGCATGAACATTCCAATTTTTAGTTCAGGAATGCGTAGTGCAGCAACACAACGTGCTAAAATAAATTTAGACAAAGCTCTAATTACTTTAACCGAAACAGAACAACAATTAAAACTACAAATTGAAGCAGCAAAAAGTGATTTTATTCTTGCTACAGAAGAATACGAAAACAAAAAGCAAAACTTAAATCTTGCCGAACGTATCGAGTCTAAAAATCAAACCAAATTTTTTGAAGGTGTTGGTTCTAGTTTTGAGCTTAGACAAGCGCAAACACAACTTTATACAGCACAACAAGAATTTTTACAAGCGATGCTAGATGTAATAAACACTAAAGCAGAATTAGATACTTTAACCAACACCATTTCAACTTACTAAAACCCTTTTTTAAAAATGAAACATATAAGCACCATATTAATAATTGCAGTACTTTTAGTCTCTTGCGGAGGAGAAAAGAAAAAAAACACAGTTGAAAGTGTTTTACAATCCAACAATCTAGAAACTATTAGAGCAAAACGATCTGAATTAGTTACAGAACAAGAAGAAATCCATGCTAAAATCAAACAATTAGATCAAGCTATAGCGACTTTAGACACAGTAAAAAATGTACCATTAATTACAACAATTACTGCTAAAGAAGAAGTTTTTAAACATCAATTAGAAGTACAAGGTAACGTAACTACTAAAAACTTATTGGTTATAACACCAGAATACAGTGGTATTTTAACTAATGTTTATGTAAAAGAAGGTCAAAAAGTTAAAAAAGGGCAACTTTTAGCAAAAATAGACGATGGTGGTTTAAGCCAGCAATTAGCACAATTAAAAATCCAAGCAGACTTATCTCGCACAACTTTTGAGCGTCAAAAACGTCTTTGGGATCAAAACATTGGTAGCGAAATTCAATATCTACAAGCAAAATCTAACTACGAAGCGCAACAAAAAGCGGTTAGTCAATTACAACAACAAGTTGCAAAAACTAGTGTAAAAGCACCATTTTCTGGCACAATAGACGATGTAATTACAGAGCAAGGAAGCGTAGTAGCTGCAGGACAATCACAATTAATGCGTATTGTAAATCTAGACGATATGTATATAGAAACAGATGTACCAGAAAGCTACGTTACAGATGTAACTAAAGGCAAGGAAGTAGTTGTAGAAATTCCTGTTTTAAATAAAACCATAACTACAGAGGTAAGACAAGCAGGAGATTTTATTAACCCAGCTAACAGAACATTTAAAATAGAAGTTCCGTTATCTAATAAAAACAAAGACATTAAACCTAACCTTACTGCAAAATTAAAGATTAACGATTACACTAATCAAACTGCATTATTAGTACCACAAAGTATTATTTCAGAAAATGCTGAAGGCGAGCAATACCTTTATACTATCACCAATAAAAACCAAAATGGTGAAGGCGAAGCCAAAAAAGTAATCATCAAAACAGGTAAAACACAAGGTGATGTTATCGAAGTTCTTGAAGGCATTAAAAACGGTACTGAGATTATCAAAGAAGGTGCTCGTAGCGTAAAAGACGGTCAAACAGTTAAAGTCATTCAATACTAAAAATCAACCAAATGACTAAAAAGAAAAACAAAAAACAAGTCGATAAAGAGTTTGCACTTTCATCGTGGGCAATTAACAATAAAACCACAATGTATGTACTTATTCTGGTTATATTTTACTTAGGTGTATCTGCTTTTTTCAGTATGCCAAGAGAAAACTTTCCAGAAGTTAACGAGACTAAAATATACGTAAGCGCTGTTTTCCCTGGTAACACAGCAGAAGACATAGAAAAGCTTATCGTAGATCCATTAGAAGACGAACTAAAAACAGTTAGTAACGTTGTCGAAATCACTTCAACATCTCAAGAAGATTACGGGATGTTAATGGTAGAATTTGACGAAAACATAACTGTAGAACAAGCAAAACAAAAGGTTAAAGACGAAATTGACACAAAAACTTCTGGCGAGGATTGGCCAACGTTTAACGGCGCAAAAGTAGAGCCTGATGTGTTCGAGTTAAGCCTTTCTGAAGAAATGCCAATTCTTAACATTAATATTTCTGGTGATTACCCTATTGAAAAACTTAAAGATTACGGCGAATATCTTCAAGATGAAATTGAAGATCTTTTAGAAATCAAAAAAGTAGACATTCGCGGTGCACAAGAAAAAGAAGTTGAAGTCGCTGTAGATATTTACAAAATGATGGCTGCTCAAGTCACTTTTAACGATGTTATTGGCGCTATAAATAATGGTAATGTTACCATGTCTGCTGGTAATTTAAAAGCAAGCGGACAAAGACGTACCATTCGTATTTTAGGCGAAATTCAAGATCCAGATCAACTAAATAACTTTGTTGTAAAATCTGAAAACGGTAAAGCTATCTACCTTAAAGATATTGCTGAAGTATCATTTAAAGAAGAAGATAAAACAACCTTTGCAAGAGAGTTTGGTCATCCAGTAGTAATGTTAGACGTTAAAAAACGTGCTGGTAAAAACATGGTTGCTGCTGCAGAGCAAATTCAAGTCATTGTAAAAAATGCAAAAGACAATGTGTTTCCTCAAGATTTAACTGTTACCATAGCAAACGACCAATCTTCTGTAACCATTGGTCAGGTAGACGATCTTGTAAACAACATTATTTTTGGAGTACTTTTAGTAGTAACCGTTTTAATGTTCTTCTTAGGATTTAAAAACGCCATATTTGTTGGTTTTGCAATACCAATGTCTATGTTTATGTCTTTAATGATTTTAGAATTATTAGGACAAAGTCTTAATACCATGGTACTTTTTGGACTAATTATGGGACTTGGTATGCTAGTAGATAATGGTATTGTTGTTGTAGAAAACGTCTACCGTTTAATGGATGAAGAAGGCATGACGCGTATGCAAGCTGCCAAAAAAGGAATTGGAGAAATTGCTTTCCCTATTATCATTTCTACACTAACAACTGTTGCTGCATTCGTACCACTTGGTTTATGGCCAGGTATTATGGGAGAATTTATGATGATTTTACCAATCACACTTTCAGTAGTATTAGGATCGTCTCTATTTGTAGCAATCTTTTTCAATTCAGTATTAGTATCTCAATTTATGAGTACAGAAGATAAAGACATGCCATTAAATAAAATTATTCGTACGACAGTGATTATGGCTGTAATAGGAATTTTAGTCTTAATAGTTGGTGGTAGTTATCGCGGTTTAGGTACACTAATGATATTTACCGCAATAATGTTATGGGTTTACAGATTAGTGTTACGTGGTTGGGCTAACAATTTCCAAAATAAAACATTGGTTAAATTAGAGCGTTGGTACGAAAAACAATTACGTTGGGCTTTATCAGGTAAAAAACCATATATACTAAGTTTAGGGACATTTGCTTTACTTATTTTATCATTTGTAGCTTTTGGAATTTCATTAGGATCACAACGTACTAAAGTTGAATTTTTCCCAGACAATAAACCTAATCAAATTATTGTCTATATAGAATATCCACAAGGAACTGCTATTGAAAAAACAAACGCTATTACTAAAGAAATTGAGCAACGCGTCTACAAAGTTTTAGATAACAATCAATATAAAGATGGCGACTATAACTTTATGGTAGAAAGTGCAGTTTCTCAAGTCGGTGAAGGTGCTGGTAACCCGCAAACCGATGGTGGATCTGCTGCCGAAATGCCTCATAAAGCCAAGATTACTGCATCAATGCGCGAGTATAAATACCGTCGCGGTGAAGATAGTGAGCTTTTAAGACAAAAAGTACAAGAAGCGCTTGTTGGTATCTATCCTGGTGTATTAATTTCAGTTGAAAAAGATGCCAATGGTCCGCCTGCTGGAGCGCCTATTAATATTGAAATTGAAGGTGATGATTATAACGAATTAATCGCTATTTCCGAAAAAATGCGTGAGTTTATTAATTCAAGAAACATTGCTGGTATTGACGAGCTTAAAATTGATGTAAATAAAGATAAACCATCAATGCAAGTTATAGTAGACCGTGAAAAAGCTGGAGAATTAGGAATAAGTTCTGCGCAAGTTGGACAACAATTACGTAACTCAATCTTTGGTTCTAAAGCTGGAATTTATAAAGAAGGTGGAGACGATTATGATATTTATGTTCGTTTTAACGAAGAAAACAGATACAATACAAGTGCATTATTTAATCAAAATATCACATTTAGAAACAATACTGGACAATTAGTAAGCGTACCTGTTTCTGCAGTTGCATCTTACGAAAACAATTCAGGGTTTAGTGCCATTAAACACAAAGACACTAAACGTGTTGTTACTGTATATTCTGCATTAGCACCAGGTTATACAGATGCTGGCGCAATTGTAACAAAAATTCAGAATGAAATGAAAAGTTTTGAAGGTTTGCCAGAAAACATCAAAATAGATTATACTGGTCAAATTGAAGAGCAAAATAAACAAATGGCATTTTTAATGGGTGCATTTTTCACTGGACTTGGATTAATCTTTTTCATCTTAATTTTCCAATTTAATTCAGTTTCAAAACCAGCTATTATAATGTTAGCTATTTTCCTAAGTTTTATAGGTGTATTTGGCGGATTAGTTATAACCGGTAAAGCATTCGTAATTATGATGACAATGGTTGGTATCATTTCGCTAGCCGGAATTGTGGTAAACAATGGTGTTGTACTATTAGATTACGCACAGCTTTTAATAGATAGAAAGAAAAACGAATTAGACTTAGACGACAACGAATATTTAAGCAACGACGATCTTTTTGAAAGCATCGTAAAAGCTGGTAAAGCACGTTTAAGACCTGTATTATTAACCGCTATCACGACAATTTTAGGGTTAATACCATTAGCTATAGGATTAAATATTAACTTCTTTACATTGTTTAGCGAGTTTAATCCAAACATTTATATGGGAGGAGACAACGTTGTATTTTGGGGACCATTAGCTTGGACAGTAATTTATGGATTGTTTGTTGCAACATTCTTAACATTAATTGTTGTTCCGGTATTATTCTTCTTAACAATGAAATTAAAAATGTGGATTAGAAATAAATTCTCTTCTAATAAAACAGAAGTAATCACAGAAGACATTTAATATCCCTTAATCACTTCTAAATAAAAAAAGCCGAAGCACTTGCTTCGGTTTTTTTATTGCTTAAATTTGCATTTACTAAAACATAATTATGTACAGAAGTCATAGCTGTGGTGAGTTAAGAGCATCACATATAAATACAGACGTTACCCTTTCTGGTTGGGTACAAAAATCTAGAGATAAAGGATTTATGATTTGGGTAGATTTACGTGATCGTTACGGAATTACTCAACTTATTTTTGATGAAGAACGTACGCCTAAATCCATCATGGAACAAGCACAAAAGTTAGGTCGTGAGTTTGTGATTCAAGTTAAAGGAACCGTAATCGAACGTGAATCTAAAAACAAAAATATACCAACAGGTGATATTGAAGTTTTAGTAAAAGAATTAACCATTCTTAACGAATCTAAGTTACCACCTTTTACAATAGAAGATGAAACTGATGGTGGCGAAGAGTTACGTATGAAATATCGTTACATCGATATTAGACGTAATCCCGTAAAAAACAACTTGATTTTTAGATCTAAAGTCACACAAGAGGTAAGAAACTTTTTATCAAACCAAGGATTCATAGAAGTAGAAACACCTTATTTAATCAAATCTACGCCAGAAGGAGCACGAGATTTTGTGGTACCAAGTAGAATGAACGAAGGTCAGTTTTACGCGCTTCCGCAATCACCACAAACCTTTAAGCAATTACTTATGGTTGGTGGCATGGATAAATATTTTCAGATTGTAAAATGTTTTAGAGACGAAGATTTACGTGCCGATAGACAACCAGAGTTTACGCAAATAGATTGCGAAATGGCGTTTGTAGAGCAAGAAGATATCTTAAATGTTTTTGAAAACTTAACACGTCATTTATTAAAAGAAGTCAATGGTGTTGAAGTTGAAAAATTCCCACGTATGCTTTATGACGATGCTATGCGTCTTTACGGAAACGACAAACCAGACATTAGATTTGGCATGCAGTTTGGAGAACTTAACGAAGTTGCACAACACAAAGATTTTGGCGTATTTAATAAAGCAGAATTAGTTGTTGGTATCGCAGTACCAGAAGCAAACGCTTACACACGTAAAGAAATAGATAAACTTATAGATTGGGTTAAGCGTCCACAAATTGGTGCTTTAGGTATGGTTTACGTACGTTGCAACGAAGACGGCACTTACAAATCTTCGGTAGATAAATTTTACAATCAAGAGGATCTTGCTAAATGGGCAGAAAAAACAGGTGCTAAAGCTGGCGATTTAATTTGTGTACTTTCTGGAGACACAAACAAAGTACGTGCACAACTTAGTGCTTTACGTATGGAAATGGCAGAACGTTTAGGATTACGTAAACCAAACGTATTTGCGCCACTTTGGGTAATCGATTTCCCATTATTAGAACTTGATGAAGAAACTGGTCATTACCACGCAATGCACCATCCATTTACATCTCCAAAACCTGGTCAAATAGAATTATTAGACACTAAACCAGGCGAAGTTAAAGCTAACGCTTACGACTTAGTGTTAAACGGAAACGAAATTGGTGGTGGATCAATAAGAATTCATGATAAAGAAACTCAAGCCATCATGCTTAAACATTTAGGTTTTAGCGAAGAAGAAGCAAAAGCACAATTTGGTTTCTTAATGGATGCTTTTGAATATGGTGCGCCACCACATGGCGGATTAGCATTTGGATTAGATAGATTAGTGGCAATTTTAGGCGGACAAGAAACCATTAGAGATTTTATTGCATTCCCTAAAAACAATGCTGGTAGAGATGTCATGATAGATGCGCCTGCACCAATCGATGATGAACAATTAGACGAACTTAATTTAAGTTTAAAACTTAATTCATAAATCAAAAAAAATCCTGCAACCTTTGCAGGATTTTTTGATTAACTTTAAGTATGCCTAAACAATCGCTTTTAAAACGTTTTTTTATATGGAGATTAAAGCACATCTCCGAAAAAACTTTTACTTATATTTTAAGTGGTTTAGTTGGATTATTAGCAGGTCTTGCTGCAGTAACGTTAAGAAACATCACCTTTACTATAGAAGGTACTTTAGATAATCTAGCAGTCTTTTCTAAAAACCAAGTTTACTTTATTTTACCCGTTTTAGGATTGTTTTTAGTGTATCTTTTTGTCAAATACATTTCAAAGAAAAATATAGAACATGCTATTCCTTCAATTCTATTCAAACTATCAAAAAGAAGTGGATTAATAGATCGGTCTAAAATTTATATTCCATTAATAACTGCACCTTTAACGGTTGGTTTTGGTGGATCTGTTGGATTACTTGGACCAGCAATAGCTTCTGGATCTGCAATAAGTTCTAATTTAGGACGACTGTTTCATGTTAATCAACAAACAAGAACGTTGTTAATTGGTTGCGCTGCTGCAGGAGCAATTTCTTCAATATTCAAATCTCCAATTGCAGCCATTATTTTTGCGGTAGAAGTATTTAGTTTAGATTTAACTTTTGCTTCATTATTACCGTTATTAATTGCTTCGGTTTCGTCTGTTTTAACATCTTACTTCTTTTTAGGAGACGATTTATTATTCAACTTTAATTTTTCGGATAAGTTTCAAATAAAAGACACTTTATTTTATGTGGTTTTAGGTATAGGTACCGGATTTGCTTCTATTTATTTCACTAAAATGTACTTTTTTATCCTTCAATTTTTTGAGCGTTTTAAAACCAAACTCTTAAAATTAATTGTTGGTGGATTAGCTATTGGTGGTATGTTATTTTTAATTCCGCCACTTTATGGTGAAGGTTTTGGGTTTATAAACAACCTACTTGCTGGCGATCATTTAAGCGCGCTTGGCACAACGCCTTTTGATGCTTTTAAGGATAATATTTGGGTTGTAATTGCCCTACTTTTTGGTATTACTATTTTTAAAGCTATTGCAATGACCACTACTTTTGCTGCTGGTGGAGCAGGAGGAATTTTTATTCCAACTATGGTCATGGGAAGTGCTTTAGGTAATGTGGTTGCTAAAGTCATTAATAATCTTGGTTTAGGATTTTACGTATCGGAAACCAACTTTACCTTAATTGGTATGGCAGGACTAATTGCTGGTGTACTACATGCGCCTTTAACTGCTATTTTCTTAATTGCCGAAATTACTGGCGGTTACGAATTATTTATTCCTTTAATGATTGCTGTATCCATGTCGTTTATAATCAAAAAAAATGCATTTGATTACACCATTTATACTCGCGAACTTGCTTTAAAAGGCGAACTTCTAACACACGATAAAGACCAAAGCGTATTAACTTTAATGACTTTAGATAGCGTAATAGAAACTAATTTTATAGCCCTAAATCCTAAAATGACTTTAGGCGAGATGCTTCATAAAGGCGTTGCAAAATCTACCCGAAATTTATTTCCTGTCATAAAAAAAGATAAGACTTTGGTTGGAATAATTTTATTGGATGATGTTAGAGAAATCATGTTTAATCAAGCCTTATACGATACCACTTTTGTAGAAGATTTAATGCACAATGCACCAGATATTATCGATTATAAAAACGATTCTATGAAAGATGTAATGACTAAATTTCAAAACTCTAATGCGTGGAATTTACCTGTCGTTAAAGACCACAAATACATTGGTTTTGTATCAAAATCTAAATTATTAACAGCATACAGACGCCAATTAATTAACTTTACAAAATCTTAAAATCACCTCAATGAAATACTTAATTTTATTAGCATTTATAGCCAGTTTAGCATCAATAATTTGCGGTTATGCATTAGATGATGTAGACAACCAAAAGTTAATTGGCTTTGGCGTTTTAGGCTTATTTTTTGTAGTTATTCCGTTGTTTTCTTATCACCGTTGGAAAAACAAAAAAGTTGAAGATTACATGCTTACCAAAGAAAAACTCCAAGAAATGCGAGATAAAGAAGGTGATACACGTAAATTATAATTTGGGCGTTACCCTATTGGGTCGCGCTATTCGCTATATCTTTTTGTTTTCAATAAACAAAAAGGATGTCGCTACTATCGCTAACGCACATTCCAGCCAACTTAAAGTCGATTAGTTAAGATTTCGTTTCTCTATAAAAAACCGTTTCATTAAATCAGAAGCTTCTTCAGCTAAAATTCCACCTTCAATTTTAGTTTTAGGATGCAATTTGGTATTTAAATTGATACAACCGCGTTGTTCATCTCTAGCAGCATAAACAATTCTACTAATCTGACTCCAATACAACGCGCCAGCACACATTTGGCAAGGCTCTAAAGTCACATAAAGCGTACAATCTTTTAAATATTTTCCGCCTAAAAAATTAGCAGCAGCAGTAATGGCTTGCATTTCGGCATGCGCCGTTACATCATTTAATCGCTCGGTAAGATTATGTGCTCTAGCGATAATGCGATCTTTAATTACAATTACAGCTCCAACAGGAATTTCATCTTTATCAAAAGCCTCTTGCGCTTCTTGCAAGGCTTTTTTCATAAAATAAGTATCATCAAAAGGTTGTATCATAAGCGTAAAAATACAATTTAAGATACTACATTTGTAGTATAATGAGCAAAATACTTCAACATATAAATTCGCCAGACGATTTAAAAACCTTAAATCAAGAACAGCTATTACTTTTAGCTAAAGAATTGCGTGAATTTATCATAAATATTGTTGCCACAAAAGAAGGTCATCTTGGTGCTAGCTTAGGCGTAATAGAACTTACTATTGCTTTACATTATGTATTTAACACACCAACCGATCAATTAATTTGGGATGTTGGTCATCAAGCTTACGGACATAAAATTTTAACTGGAAGACGTGATATTTTTGAAACCAACAGACAACTAAATGGTATTTCTGGATTTCCTAAACGTAAAGAAAGTGAGTATGATGCGTTTGGTGTCGGGCATTCTTCAACATCCATTTCGGCAGCATTAGGCATGGCAATTGCTTCAAGAATAAAAGGCGATTTAAACACACAACATATTGCTGTAATAGGAGATGCTTCTATAGCTAGTGGTATGGCATTTGAAGGTTTAAATCATGCTGGAGTAACTAAAGCTAATTTACTAGTAATTTTAAACGATAATGCAATTGGAATTGACCCAAGTGTTGGCGCTTTAAAACAGTATTTAACTAACGTTAAAAAAGGCACACAAAAACAAGATAATATTTTTGAAGCTTTAAATTTTGACTATTCAGGACCAATTGACGGTCATGATTTACCAACATTAATAAATGAACTTAAACGATTAAAATCTGTTAAAGGACCAAAGTTTCTTCACGTGATTACCACCAAAGGAAAAGGTCTTAAACAAGCCGAAGCTGACCAAGTAAAATACCATGCTCCAGGACAATTTGATGCAAAATCCGGTGAGCTTATCACAAAAAATGAAACTAAACCTCAACCACCAAAATATCAAGATGTTTTTGGTCATACTATAGTAGAATTAGCTAAAACAAACCAAAACATTGTTGGAATTACACCAGCTATGCCAACCGGAAGCTCTTTAAAATATATGATGGACGCATTTCCTAATCGTGCTTTTGATGTTGGTATTGCCGAACAGCACGCAGTAACTTTGGCTGCAGGAATGGCCACACAAGGATTAATTCCGTTTTGTAATATCTACTCTACGTTTTTACAACGTGCATACGATCAAGTTATACATGATGTTGCTACACAAAACTTACCTGTTATTTTTTGTTTGGATCGTGCAGGATTAGTAGGTCAAGATGGTGCAACACATCATGGTGTTTTTGATTTGGCCTATTTACGTTGTATCCCAAATCTTATCATTTTTGCACCAAGAAATGAGGTTGAATTACGCAATATGCTTTACACTGCTCAATTAGGACTTAATCATCCAATTGCCATAAGATATCCAAGAGGAAGAGGAATTACAGTGGATTGGAAACAACCATTTTCTAAAATTGAAATTGGTAAAGGCGTACAATTAATAGAAGGTAAAGAAGTTGCTGTGTTATCTATTGGTACGATTTCAAAAAATGTTACTGAAGCACTTAACAGTATTGAAAACCCTGAAACTTTTTCTCATTATGATATGCGCTTTGTAAAACCATTGGATGCGGCTTTACTCCATTCAGTATTAAAAAAACACAGCACAATTATCACTGTTGAAGACGGTACTGTTTCTGGTGGATTTGGCAGCGCTATTATAGAGTTTGCTGCAAAGCACAACTATAAAAACAACTTTATTACAAAAGGAATTAAAGATGAATTTATAGAACATGGCACAACTGAAGAACTCCAAAAACTTAACGGTGTTGATTCTGAGAGTTTGAAAAATTTATTTGAAAGCATAAAAAAAGCAGACTAGTTAGGTCTGCTTTTAATTAATATATCTCTATCTATTAGTTTGTTGTAAATGTCCAAACCGCTCCTATTGTTTTGGTCCCAGTATCATCTTTAGTATCTACTTGCCAGTAATATGTAGTCGCTGCTTGAGTAGTTACATCAAAATTTTCAGCAGTTAAATCTGTTGCTACTGCTGAGGTTGGTGGATTTGTTGTACCAAAATAGACATCATATGTCAAGGTATCATTAACATCTACATCTGCTCCAGACCAAACTAAATTTGTTGTTCCTGATACTACAGCATCTTCTTCTGGACTAACTAAATCTGCTATAAAAGGAGCATAATTTGACACACCTTGACCTTCAGTATAAAAAGCAAAAACTTGAGATGGACTAGCTGAATCTTCTGAATCTTTAGCTGTAACTGTCCAGTAATAAGCTGTACCTGCTTGTAAAGTTAAAGTTCTTGTAGTTGCTGTAGTTGTAACTTGTTCAACTAAATTTGACATATTATTATCTAATGCCACTCTTAACTCATAACTTACTGTATCACCATCAGGATCTGTAGCAGCTGCCCATTCAAAATTAACAGTACTGTCAATACAAAGTAGATCTGATGTTGGATAAATTAATTGACTAACTGCATTAGGAGCTGTATTTGGTGTATCTGGAGTAGGAGCTACTCCTCCATCACCACCATCTCCATCACTTCCTCCACAAGAAGTAATTACAACACTAAAAAATAATACAGTTATTATGTTATATAATTTCTTTTTCATCTTATTATTTTTTTATGATTTTTATAGTTTTTGGTGCTTTTTCTGACTGAATATTTACAAAATAAACTCCGCTTCTTAGCGATTGGAAAGGAATATAAATTTCTTTATTATTCGCAACATCAAAAGAGTCACTATAAACTACTCTTCCATTTATATCATAAACATTTACAGGAAGAGCGTCTGCATCTAAACCATTTGGCAGTATAACTTTTAAATTATCTACCACTGGGTTTGGTGTAGCCTTAAATTCTATAATGTTAATTTGTTTAGCAAAAGTACCTTCGCAAGCTTGAGCTGTCTTAATTTCTAACAATCCAGACTTTAGATTTTCTAATATTATATTGTCTTGGCTTGTAATTAAAATAACTTCACCATTTAAAGTCACTGTGTAAGGTGCTGTACCTCTGTACATATTAACCTCAATATCTTCTCCATTATTTTGTTCTATAAGCTCAAGTTCTATTGTTTCTGCAGCTTCAACACTAACCTCTGAACATTGAACATGGTCATATTCGTTAACAGAGACACATACAGTGTATGGTCCACCTACAGGTAAGTTTTCTATAGTTAAGTTGTTTGTTGTTAACTGTTCTGAAATATTTGTTCCTGGACCATTAACGGTAACCGTATAAGTTACATATGTTTCATTTACATTAATATTTATCTTACCGTTATCTTGTCCTTCACAAGTTTCTGAAACTACTTCAACAGAAATATTATCTTGAGCAGCATAACTTGTATCACAAATATCTCCAATTCCATTGTTATTTATATCTTCTTGATTTGGGTTTGGTGTATCAACACAGTTATCTACCGAGTCAAAAACTCCATCTCCATCAGAATCTTGACATACGTCTCCTACGCCATTATTATCACTATCTAATTGATCTGGATTTGCAACTGTAGGACAATTATCATTTATATCCAAAATCCCATCTTGATCTGTATCTTGACAAGCATCTCCTATCCCATTATTATCTGAATCTAATTGATCTGCATTAGCAACACTTGGACAATTATCAATACTATTAACAACTCCATCGTTATCGTCATCTCCATTCGGATCAAAAGTAAACTGACCTGAAAAAATACCTCTTCCATAAGTAGCTGCAAATACAGTGTTATCATCTCTTAAATCTAAATCTAAAACTTTAACATTTGTCATACCATTAAAAGCTGGACTCCAGTTTGGACTTGAATCTGAAAAATTAGTTGTGTACCACACACCTAATTCTGTACCAATAATAACTTCTTCATGATTTAGTGGATTTCTTAAAATACATTTTACAGGCATATCAGGTAAATTACCTTCTTTTGTTTGCCAAGTTGTACCACCATCATTTGTATACCAAATATTTTCAACACCATAATTATGAATAGTAACAAATATTTCATCTTCACTATCTCCTAATTCTATATCCGAAATACTTCCTACTATAAAATTATTTAACTCTAATTCTGTCCAAGTTTGAAAATCTGTATCTGCTTCCTCTACTTTAAATATATCTCCTAAGACTGTTCCTACAAATAATGTAGAAGAATTAGTCGTATATGGAGACACTGTAAATGCTGTTGGTGTAGAATCAAACTCAAAATAAGTTAAATCGGTAGCCGCTAAAGTAATTTGAGCTTTTATACCAGAATACCTTCTAATTATTGCATTTCCGTTTGAAGAATAGTTAGAATATAGTATATCTAAATTTGAATCTAGTGCTTGTGGATTGATAAATGCACCGTTTGAGGCACTTTCATTATTAATAGTGACCTGGCTATTAGTTTCTAAATTAAATAGATTAATTCCAGAGTTATAGACATAATTACTTATAAAATATTTGTCGTTATCTTGATCAAAGAATGTGTAAGCACCATCACCTCCATAAGCTTCTACAGAATCATCTACACCATTTTGATTTGCATTAATAAACAATTGAGTACCATTATCCTGTAATCCTCCTGCGAAATAATCTTCTCCATTAAATGCTGTTGTAGGAGCTACACCAACTGTATAAAATTGACTAGTATTAAATCCTTTATTTCTTGAGCCTATATTAGTACCTGAGTTGTTAGAATAATATACTCCACCATCGTTACCAAATATTAATACGTTTGAATTTCCATTACCAAAAGCCAATGCGTGTTGGTCTGCATGAACTTCTTGATATCCAAAACCTCCGTACCAATGAGATAACTGAAACCATGATGTACCAGAATTTGAAGACTTAAATAAATCTATTCCTCCTGCATAAATAATATTATCATTATTAGGATCTACTTCTAACATTAAATCATAAAATGCTTGTCCTCTTGTAAAATCGTTAGCAGCTATACCTGTGTCTGCATCGTTAGGTAAGGCAATATTATTTATTGTTGAAAAACCATCTTCAGTTTTAAACATTAAAACTGGCTCTGAAGTACCTTCTGCTAAAACATATATTTTATTTGGATTAGAGCTAGAAACCGCAATTTGAGTTCTATCTGCATTTGCAATAATTTCTTCTGTTTGGAAAGAAACACCATCTACAGAAGACAAAATTCTTCCTCCTCCTTCACCATAAACATAACTATTAATTGTAGAAACCCATATTTTATTATCAGATCCTATTTCTATATCATTAGGACATATTTTTAATCCAGAATTTAATGTTGGTAGATTTACTTCAGACCAATTATTTCCATTATCTACAGACTTATACAGTCCAAATTCTGGTCCACCAAGATAAGTTGCTGCGTTAGCAGATCCATAAAAACCATCACCTGCTGCTATGTATATCTCTGAAACACCATTATTATTTCTAATTTTAATATCATTTATGTGTTGTATTCCCGGAACTAAATTACCCGTAAACGTACCAGAAGCAGGATTTAAAGCACCTGTTACAGATTGACCACCTAAAATTTCAGCTTCTATTAAATCTCCGTCTTCTTTTGAAATCATGACTGATGGTATTGTTATAGTGTCGTCTGTTCCTCCCATTGGAATTGGTTGACCACTAACATTATTCATCATAATTACACCTAAAGCTCCGGCATTTTGTGCATTTTTTACCTTTTGAGTAAAGTTACAATTTGCTCTTCTTATTAGTGCAATATTACCTGCTAAATCTGTTGTGTTAACTAAAGTATTACAACCTTCTGTTGGTAATGTTGAACCATCATCTACTAGTATAATATCTGCTGATATTACTGAAGTGATTTCTGGACCAAAAGCTGTAGTAGGAAATGATAAGTAATCACCTGCAATTGATGACGGTGTGTTTACAGTTATATTTGAAGCAGATTCAAAAGTTGTTGGTCCAGTTATTCCACCAAAAACATTTACCCAAGTTAATCCAGCATCATTAGACTTCCAAACACCATTACCATTCACATCACCTCCAACATAAGATTCTCCTGTTCCAACGTAAAATGTATTTGAATTATTTGGATCTGCAACAATACAACTAACTGCTAAATTTTCAGGAATATTTACTCTTGTCCACTGCGAGTTAGGATTTGAAATATTAGTATTTTTCCATAGTCCACCACTTACTCCTCCTGCAAATACAGTTTCATTTGTTGTGTCGTTGGGATCAAACATTATTGCTCTAGTTCTTCCACCAACGTTATTTGGTCCACGTTCTATCCAACCATTATCCATAGCATCACCTGGTACTCTTCCAGATAAAATTATCGATTTTTTTAGTTTTATAATACTATCTCTAAGAAACTGTAGTTTTTCGGTAGTAGGTCTTCCTGTTACAGGATTCATAGTTAGATTCCACTCCTGTTCGTAAAATTTATTTGGAGTTAATCCTTTAGCTTTTCTTTCTGTTTTACTTAGTTCTAAAGTAGAATTGAATGGACTTTGTTTTAAGTTTTGAGAGTGTAAATTTCGAATTTGATTAGACTCTTTTGAAATTGAATTATTTTCAAAATAATTAGTTATTAAAAACAAGCCTAAAACAAAAATTAGAATAGCAGTGAGTTTCTTTTTCATTATTAATAATTTGATTACTTTTTGCTAAAATACTACAATTATAGATTACAAACTAAATCCATTTATCTTTTTGTATTGCAAAATAGCCTGACTATCAGACAATGAGGCTACAAAATGCGAAACATTTAATAGTATTTGATATGTCGTATTTTCTTTGTGGAATGTTTGCGGTAAGGTTTTGATTATTAATTTATCAATATGTGATGCAGTCTCTTTAACACTATTTAATAACGCTTTAGTATAGGTGTTTAAAAGTACATTTATAACTTGATATCCTGCAATTTCTTTATCAATAACCTCTGTAGATTGATAGATTTTTTCAACACTAATTTTAATTATATCTTTTATTTGAGCTTCGTATTTACTTTTATCCATTAAGGCTGTTGTAAATAATCCTTTTAGTATCAATTCTTCATTATTCATAAACACTTCTACCGCTTCATTAATTAAAGTATTAATTGCTAATGCTCTTAAGTAACTTACTCTATCTTTTGTGTTTGTTAATTTGGAATATTTTTTTGTATTAATGGTATCTCTTACTAAATTAATTAGATATTCTAACGCAAATTCTTCCTCAATTAAACCGAGGTTTATACCATCTTCAAAATCAATAATTGTATAACAAATATCATCTGCTGCTTCTACCAAAAAAGCTAATGGATGTCTTGAATAACCATGATTAGTTTTTAATAAGCCTAGATCTGATGCAACCTCATCAAAAAAAGCTTTTTCAGACTGAAAAAAACCATATTTTTTATCACAAATATGTGTTGTTGGCTGCTTTGGTAACGAACCTTTTGGATATTTTGTAAATGCGCCTAAAGTAGCATAACTCAACCTTAAGCCACCTTCTCTTCCATCTCTGCTTTGGGTTACAATTTTAAAACCATTAGCATTACCTTCAAAATCACATAAGTCTTGATATTGTTCTTTTGTTAATTCATCTTTAAAGGTTTTCCCATAACCGGTTTTAAAAAACTGTCCTATAGCTTTTTCTCCACTATGTCCAAATGGAGGATTTCCTATATCATGCGCTAATGCTGCAGCAGCAACTATAGCACCAAAATCGTTAGCTTGATATCCTAAAGAAGTTGATAAATGCGGATATTTTTGTAAAATCTTTTGCCCTACTTTTCTACCTATAGAACGACCAACAACACTAACTTCCAAACTATGCGTAAGCCTTGTATGTACAAAGTCTGTTTTTGATAAAGGAATTACTTGAGTTTTATCTTGTAGACTTCTAAATTCTGAAGAAAATATAATACGATCATAATCTACCTCAAACCCTAATCTAGTTTCATCTTGCTCTTTTCTTATTCTTTTGTTGGTATCGCCATACCTTTTTAAGGATAACAGTTGTTCCCAATTCATGGTTAAAAATTTAGAGTCGCAATATAAGTAATTGAACGCTAAAAAGATTTTAATTTCAATGTTAACTAAACGTTTACAATCTTTTTAAATATTTAAAATCTGATAACGTTAAGCTAACTTTTTAGTGATTAAGTATTAATCTGAGGTTAACTTAGATTTTACACTGTTCCATTTTCTTTGCAGCGAGAATTTAAACAACACAATGAAAAATACATTTCTTTTACTATTCACACTTTTTAGTCTTTTTGCAAGCGCACAAGATACTGGATCTATCGCTGGAAAATTAACAGATAAAGAGTTTGACAACGAACCTTTACCTTTTGCAAATATTATTATTAAAGGAACTTCTAAAGGAACAACTTCTGACGATTTTGGTCAATATTTATTAGACAATTTATCACCTGGAGAATATACTGTAGAATATAGCTTTGTTGGATACGAAACTCAAACTATTACTGCTACTGTAGAAGCTGGAAAGGTTACAGAGATTAATGTACCAATGGGTGCAAACGCTGCTTCTTTAGAAGAAGTGGTTATACAAACAACTACCAAAAGAGAAAGTGAAGTAGCTGTATTACTTGAACAGAAAAAAGCTGTTGAAATCAAACAAATTATTGGTGCAGAAGAATTATCAAGAAAAGGTGTTAGCGATGCTGCTGGTGCTGTTGCAAAAATATCTGGTGTATCTAAACAAGAAGGATCAAGTAATGTTTACGTACGTGGTTTAGGTGATCGTTACCTTAATACTACAATGAATGGTTTATCACTTCCTTCAAATAACGTTAATAAGAAAAACATCGATTTAAATTTATTCTCTTCAGATGTAATTCAAAATGTATCTATTAGTAAAGCATATGCAGCTCAATTTTACGGAGATTTCTCTGCTGGTAATGTGGACATCACATCTAAAGAACATAAAGGTGGAAGCTTTGTAGATGCATTTACTGGTTCTGGATTTAACACAAATGCAATAGATAAAAACTTTGTAAGAAGCGAAGGTACTGGTTACTTTGGTTACTATGGAAGATACGATCACAACCCTTTTACTGTAGTATTATCGCATGGTGTAGATCCTGTAAGCGTAAACTCGCCAATTAATGTGTCTTATGGTACTTCTGGAGGAACCTCTTTTTCTTTTGAAAACGGATCTAGATTAAGCTTTTTTGCAACTGGTGGATTTGAAAATAACTACGAATATAGATTTGGTAAAGCTATAGATTTTTCAACTGTAGAGAAAAAAGCTTTTGAAGCTGCTGAAGAATATGAGTATTCTACAACTACAACAGCTATGGCTAACGTAAATTATAAAATAAATAGCGATAACAATTTAAGTTTTAACTCGGTATTTATTAATAGTTCTTCAGATGTTGTTGGATACTTTGGTATAGACGGAAAAGGAAGAAACAGAGACGCAATAATTGATACAGATCAAGGATTTTACCAACAAAATATTCAATTTGATCAAACAAAAATGTTTGTTAATCAATTAGTAGGAAATCATAAATCTGGTAAAATTGAATTAGATTGGGGATTTGGTTACAACAAAGTATTTTCTGATCAACCAGACAGAAAGCGTTTTAGTGTAGAAAACTATCAGTACGCTTTAGATAATGACCCAACAACTAATCCTACATTTTACAGTAATGTTGTTTTTGACAACCAACGTTATTTTCAAAAAATTGAAGATGACGAGTATAATGGTCGTTTAAATATTGCTTATCAAGCCAACGATAATTTAAAATTCAATATTGGATATAACGGACGTAACAAAACAAGATTATTTAACAACATAAGATACGGATATGATATTGTAGATAATGGTTTTGAAATTACAAACGTAAATAACTTTAACTCTGTATTTAATTTAGACAATCTAAATTTAAACTCAAGTAGCAATGGTATTTATGAAATCAAAGTAATAAAACCTTATCCTACCTTATCTAATACAAACAGACCAGGATTATATGAAAATACATATACCGGTAAATTAAACATCTATGCAGGATATTTAGATTCTGAAATTAAAGCTGGAGAAAAATGGTTATTTGTTCCTGGAATTAGAGTAGAAAGTTTTGAGCAAAACATTGCTTACGATGTAATTAACTTAGGTAATAACGGAAAGGACAATAAAACATCTAAAGAAACTTTTATACTACCTAGTTTAAATATTAAATACGCAATTACAGAAGACAAAAACATACGTTTTTCTGCAAGTAAAACAGTATCAACACCAGAATTTAAAGAAGTAGCTCCATTTGTTTACGAAGATGTATCTACAAGAATTGGTGGTAATCCAGACGCATTAGGATATTCAGACATTTACAATGCCGATATAAAATTTGAATCATTTTTTGGAAGAGGAGAAATATTCTCGGTTGGATTATTTGCAAAACAAATTAATGATCCAATAAACTTAGTTGTTGTTGGAGACGCAACAGGTACACAACGTTATGTTAGAACTGGTGAAAAAGCTGAAGTTTTTGGTGTAGAACTAGAACTTAGAAAAAACATTATTGAAGACGAAAACGAAGATGCTATTCTTGCATTTGGTGTTAATGCTACATACATGGACACTAAACAAGATTTATACAAAAACATCGACGGAACTTTTGACTTAGCTTTTAATAAAACTAGTGATAAGTTACAAGGTGCTTCACCTTTTATCTTTAATGCTGATGTAAGTTACTCGCCAACATTTAAAAACTACAAACCAGTTGCTAACTTGGTATTCTCTTACTTTTCAGACAGGATAGATGCTTTAGGTTCTGGTGACTTAGGAAACATTATAGAAAAAAGTGTTCCAACACTAGACTTTGTATTGAAAAACGCTATCAAAGATAATTTCGAAATTAACTTCAGCGCAAAAAACCTATTAAATCCAACTATACAATATGTTAGAGAAGACCAAAATCAAGGAGATATCTTAGTAACATCTGCAAACGGAAAAGGTGTAACAGATTACAAAAGAGGTATCAATTTAGGACTTCAACTTAAATACAAATTTTAAAACTATCAATAAAATAACACAATTAAGAATAAAAATTAAAAACTAAAAACAATGAAAAAACAAATAATTCTTGGTTTAGCATTAGTATCTATGGTATTTTCATGCTCTACAGATGACACTTCAGATATCGTAATTAACGATAACAGTGTAACAAATAACAATTCTGGTGGAGGCACAACAGATCCTCAAACAATTTTCTTATCTGGAACTTACACAGAAGATTTAACCTTAGACGCGAATAACACTTACAAAATTAATGGATCATTAATCATGGCAAGTGGTACTACATTAACTATTCCTGCTTGTATGACAATAGAAGCTTTAGCTTCTGGAGCAGACGTTTACGTAGCAATCTCTCAAGGTGCTAAAATAGTAGCAAATGGTACTCAAGATTGTCCTATAGTATTCACTTCAGATGCTGCTAATCCAGCTGCTGGAGATTGGGGCGGATTAATTTTATTAGGAAGAGCACCTATTAATTCTGTAACAGGAACTAACACAGCAACTTCAGAAATTGCTAGCTTACCTTACGGAGGAAACGTTGCAGATGACAATTCTGGATCATTAAACTATGTACGTGTAGAGTATTCTGGTGGAGCTGCAGATGGACAATCTGAAAACAATGGTATATCTTTTTACGGTGTAGGAAACGGTACAGATGTAAACTACATTCAAGCTTACGCAGGTAAAGATGATGGTATCGAGTTTTTTGGTGGAACTGTAAATGCTAACTACATTTCTGTTATCAATGCAGAAGATGATTCTGTAGATTGGACAGAAGGTTACTCTGGAACATTAACTAACGTTTATATCGCTAATAGAGCATCAGACGATAAAGCTATTGAAGCAGATGGATACAATACAGATTTTAGTAACGCTACTGGTGTATTCTCTAAACCAAATGTAAACAACTTAACTATTGTTGGTGAAGGTTCTGGAAGTTCTTCAGAAGCAATTAGATTAAGAGCTGGTACACAAGGTATATTTACAAACGTACACATTACTGGTTATGCTGAAGGATTTGATCTTGACGATACAGATACTGGTAATGGTGTTGTTAGTGACGATTTACAAGTAACAGATGTTACTTTTGTAGATGTTACTTTAAAAATGAAAAATGACACAACTGTATCTTTTACAGATGCAGATTTTTACACAGGAGAAGGTAATGGTACTGGTACAGATTATGCAACTTGGGGAGCAGGTTGGACTGTACAATAAGAAGTAACTATATAACATAAAAAAAGCATCCTAAAATTTAGGATGCTTTTTTTTGTTTAAGAAGATAAATATTAATCTCTATCTGCTATTGCAGAAGTATTTTTCCATGTATTTACAGACGTAATACTATTTAAAGAATAGTCTACTTCTCTTAAAATATCATTAGTCCAAAAAAACCACTTTCCTACTTTTTTACCATTTTCGTAATTTCCTACAGCAACTTTATTTCCGTTAACATCATACTTAGTCCAAACGCCTTGTAATTTATTATCCTTATTAAAATAACCTGTTTGAGCTACATTACCATTTTCAAAATAATACGTTGCTTGTATTAAATCTCCTTTTTTTACAACTGTAGGTTTGTTTATATCTTGTGCTGTTATTACTCCTGTTACTAAAAAAGCTAGTGCTAAAATTAAATTTTTCATAGTATATATTTTTTAAGAGTTATTAAAGATTACATAACAAATATAAGTTATATTTTACTATAATGAAACATTTACGTAACATTAAATTAACATTAAACTTTTAATTAATTGATTTTTAGTGTTTTAAATAAAATAATTTAACATTAAAATATTAACAAACAACCTTTTACAAGTGTATTTTAATAGTATTTCTCTTTTAAAAAATATAGATTAACAATATAGAACATAACATTAAATTAACATTGCGTTCAAGATAAAAGATGAAATTTGCCTAAATAAATCTACCATAATTAATGGAAAATATATACTTATTCATGATTATAGCTCTAGCTATTCTAGCTATTGCAGATCTTGTTGTTGGCGTTAGTAACGATGCAGTAAATTTTTTAAATTCTGCAATTGGATCTAAAGCTATTTCATTTAAAACCATAATGATTGTTGCCAGTATTGGTGTAGCATTAGGTGCAATTTTTTCTAGCGGATTAATGGAAGTTGCTAGAAAAGGAATATTTAATCCAAGCGAATTTATGTTTGATGAAATCATGATCATCTTTATGGCGGTTATGATTACAGATATTTTGTTGTTAGACTTTTTTAACACCGTTGGTATGCCAACATCTACAACTGTATCTATAGTTTTCGAACTTTTAGGAGCTGCTGTTGCAGTTTCACTAATAAAAATATGGTCTGATGGTGGTAGTTCTGCCGAGCTTATCGCTTACATAAACACCTCAACTGCTACAAAAATAATCTTAGGAATATTACTCTCCGTTGTCGTCGCTTTTTCTATTGGAGCGATAATACAATGGTTTACAAGGTTACTTCTATCCTACAACTTTGAAGAAAAAGCAAATTGGATTGGCGCATTATTTGGCGGTATTGCTTTAACTTCTATTATGTATTTCATTTTAATTAAAGGGATAAAAGGTACGCCTTACGCAGATCTTAAATTTGAATATACAAATGGACTTACCATTAAAGATTATTTAGAAAGTAATGTTGTAAATATTATTGGTATTAATCTTCTGGTTTGGAGCGCACTATCCTATTCGTTTATTGCTGTTTTAAAACAAAATATTTATAAGATAGTCATCTTAGTTGGTACGTTTGCTTTAGCACTTGCTTTTGCAGGTAATGACTTAGTTAATTTTGTTGGTGTATTTATTGCAGGTTGGCAATCTTATCAAGAATATGTTGCCCAAGGTTTACCAGCTTCAGAATTATCAATGAATTTTTTATCTAAAGCGGTAGAAACTCCAACACTAATACTTTTTATAGCTGGAATGATCATGGTTGCTACATTATGGTTTTCTAGTAAAGCAAAGGATGTTGTAAAAACTTCGTTAGACCTTTCTAGTCAAAGTAACACTAAAGAGCGTTTTCAACCTAACTTTTTATCACGAGGATTTGTTAGAGTCGCAATGCTTATGTCTCAAATGTCTTCTTACATTTTACCAAACTCTTGGCAAGAAAAAATAGATAAACAATTTGAAGTTCCTGCACCAGATTTAACGTTAAAAGAAGAAGATAGACCTGCTTTTGACCTTGCAAGAGCTGCAGTTAACCTAATGGTTGCTGCCGTACTTATTTCATTAGCAACATCTTTAGGATTACCTTTATCTACTACATATGTAACTTTTATGGTTGCAATGGGTACATCTTTAGCAGATCGCGCATGGGGCGCAGAAAGTGCTGTATATCGTGTTGCTGGAGTAATTAATGTCATTGGCGGATGGTTTTTTACAGCCTTTATTGCCTTTATTGCATCGGCATTAATTGCATATTTATTGCATTTAAATGTAAAAGTAATGACGCCAATATTATTACTTATAGCATTTACACTATTAGTAAGAA
The DNA here is from genome assembly GCF_014764305.1 of Mesoflavibacter profundi. Taxonomy (NCBI): domain Bacteria; kingdom Pseudomonadati; phylum Bacteroidota; class Flavobacteriia; order Flavobacteriales; family Flavobacteriaceae; genus Mesoflavibacter; species Mesoflavibacter profundi. The sequence goes on along the minus strand of NZ_CP061703.1, from coordinate 1,572,360 downwards.
ATTATATTGCACACAATAAGAAAAACTCTAAAGCTAAAGAAGAAGATAGCTTGGTTAAAGCAGAAAGTAGTTCGGTTCAAGGTGTGATTCATGAAAGTGCAGACAATATTGCTAGTGTTGTAAAACGAGGAAATAAAATTTACACTAATGCAGTTAACGGATTAGCAAAACAGGACCTTAATGCCTTAAAGAAAAACAGAAAACAAATCACAAAACTATCCAACGAGGTAGACGATTTACGTGATCATATTTTCTATTTTATTAAAAACTTAGACGAGTCTAGTGTAGAAGCAAGTAGCTTTTACTTAAACATACTTGGTTATTTAAGAGACATGACACAATCTTTAGAGTACATCTCTAAGATTAGCTACAAACACGTTAATAACAACCACAAAAAACTTAAGTTTAACCAATTAAAAGAACTTAAAACGGTTGACGAAGCGCTAGAAAAATTACTAATAGAAACCAAAGAAGCGTTTAATTCTAGATCATTCCAAGAGATAGAACGTATACTTAATAATCGTGGTAAGGTTTATGATTTAGTAAAAGACAAAATTCAAAAACAAGTAGAAAGAACACGTACTGAAGAGTCTTCACCTAAAAACACGACGCTGTACTTTAGCATCTTATTAGAAACTAAAGATTTATTAACAGCTACAATGAATTTATTAGACGAATACAGTAGATCTTTTGATAGTAAAATTCCGCCAGCACGACTTACAGAAACTCGTGAAGAAGAGGAATAAAACACATAAAAACAAAAGTAAAAAGCTTCAATACCAATAGTATTGAAGCTTTTTTTTTATGAAAATATTTAAACCTTTAACAAAATTTAAACATCTATACCAAAAGAGCACACGTAAATAGAGTAACTAAAAATTTAAACTATTTATGAAAAAACTATCATTAGTATTACTAGTCGTGTTATCATCTTGTGTTTCTAAAAAGAAATATGTAGCACTAGAAAAAGAAAAAGGTGAAATTACTAGCGAATTAACCAAGACAAGAGTAGAAAAAGAAGAATTAGAACAAAAATTTGCAATAATCCAATCAAGAGTTAACGATTACAATGCCAAAATAAACAATCTTACTACAGAAGTTGGAGAACTTACCGAAGAAAACAAGACCAAATTTGATGCTGTTGGCAATAAAGCAGTAATTTCAGAAAAATCTAAAGAAGGCATGCGTAAAACTTTAGCTAACGTAGATCCAGAAGTGATGAAGTACGTTAATTCGCTTGAAGACTCGATGAATTTAGCCTTATCCTTAAACCTTAAAAAGTTTGTCGATAATAGTGATATTGATGAGAACGAAGATATATCTATCAACATAGATCAAACTGTGGTGATGATATCTATTTCAGACAAAATGTTATTTAATAGTGGTAGCTACAAAATTAATAGTAAAGCCAATAAGGTTTTAGAAAAAGTAGCAGATGTAATTAAATCTGAACCTAGCTTAAATGTAATGATAGAAGGTCATACAGACTCAAGAACTATTAATACAGATAAAATTAAAGATAACTGGGATTTAAGTGTTTTAAGAGCAACATCTGTTGTTAGAGCTTTACAAAAAGATTTTGGTGTAGCTCCAGAACAATTAATTGCAGCTGGTAGAAGTAGTTACCAACCTTTAACAGATAACGACACTAAAGATAATCGTGCTAGAAATAGAAGAACAAGAATTGTTATTCTACCAAATATAGATAAGTTTTTTGCACTTATGTCTAGTAGTGACACTTTAGCTGCTACAGATTTATAAAATCTAAATACTAAGAACATAAAAAAAAGCTTCCTATTTAAGGAAGCTTTTTTTATTAATATTCGATTAGATTATGTTCTTGGTCTTTTCCAAGCTCTTCAAGATCATTTATAGATTTTAATTTAGCTTCAAATTTCGTTTTATCTACTACAATTGTTTTAGACATACTATCATGCCAACCTCTTGCTTCGTCTCCTAAAAAAGAAAATTGCTCAAATGGGATTAATCTACATAACGTTCTTAAAAAAATATCCGAAGCACTTGGTTTAGAACCATCTTCCATAACAATTTTAGTTTTTGTCACATATTTTCCAACAGAATGAGCTGTAATAGACTCTATAACTGTATAGTATATTAACAAAATTACGATTCCAAATAAATAATCTTTCCATCTAGCTTCTTCTACAAAAAACCATTCGTATAAAGTTTCATTTTGGGTGAAATTTATAATTAAGGCTATTACTATTCCAAACAAAAAGCCTATAATTAATTGAACAACATAGTCTATAATAAAGTTTACAAAGCGTTGTCCTTTACTCGCGTACAAGTCTGGAGTAACATTAAATTGTGTGTGTTTCATAAAAAATTAAGATTAATAATTGGTTAGTTGGTCTAAAATAGAAAATTGTAGGTTAGTAATTTCAAAAAACCAAACAGAATTGGACTAATTACACATAAAAACTCACCAACTACACAAAAAAACTAATCGCTTTATTACAATAATTTTATCTTTATATAAAACTATCATTATGCTAACTGCTGTAATTGTAGATGACGAACCTAAAGCTATTCAAAGTTTAAATTGGGAATTATCTAATTTTGACCAACAAATTAAAGTTGTAAATACGTTTACAAATCCTGACCAAGCATTAGAGTATTTAAAAGACAACGTGCCAGATTGTTTGTTTTTAGATATCCAAATGCCAACAATGGATGGATTTCAATTTTTACAAAAACTAGACAATAAAAACATCGCTGTTATCATTACAACTGCTTACAATGAATATGCAATTAAAGCACTAAAAAACGACGCTATTGACTACTTACTAAAGCCAATAGATACAGATGATCTATCGCTTACAGTAGAAAAAATTAAACGATTTAAAAAAACCTTTAGTGCAGATGTAATAGAAGATATTCTAATAAATTTTACTAATAACAACAGCAAAAAAAAGATAACTATTAATACCGATGGGAAATTACTTTTTTTAAATGTGGACGATATTTTGTTTGCAGAATCTGATGGTAATTATAGTACAATTTACATGACAGACAAGCAAAAAATATTGGTAACAAAAAAATTAAAAGAAGTAAACCTACTTTTACCAGAACACTTATTTTTTAGAATACACAATTCTTACATTGTTAACCTAAGTAAAATCAAAGAATTTATTAAAACTGAAGGTTATGTGATTATGGAATCTAACCATAAAATACCTGTGGCAAGACAACGTAAATCAGAATTTTTAGAAAAACTATAATACGTGATCTTTGCTAAAACAACATATTACCTTTCCTTAAGCATCAAGCTTTTTTGTATTAGTATACTAGTTTTCTGTAACACGTTAAATGCGCAAGACAACACAAACTACAATACAGTTGCAGATAGTATAATAAAGTTAAACATTACAGACTATAATGTATTAGAATACACTGTTGGAAGAAACAGGTACGATACATTAAAAATGAAAGTTTTTAAAACCAAAAGCATTAACAATAAGTATAAAGCAGGAGAAGTATTTGCAAATATCATGCTTGGTAATCAATACCGAAATAAATCTTTGTTCCCAAAAGCAGAACAAACGCTTTTAGACGCATTACAATTATCTAAAAACTACAACCTAATAGAATATGAAATTGTAAGTTTAAACATGTTAGGTGTTGTATACAGGCGACAAGCAATGGTAAAAGAAGCTTTAGACTATCATCAAAACGCTTTACAACTTGCAGATCGCCAAACCAACAAAACAAAATCTATTAGTAAAAGTGTTGCTGTATCTTACAATAGCATGGGAAATATATATTTAGAACTAAAGGAATACAATCTTGCTTTAGAAAACTTTAATAAATCCTTAGCTATTGAAAAAGCTGCAGATAATAAATTAGGACTAGCTATAAACTATAACAATATTGGTTTTATTTACGAAGCAAAAGATAGTTTAGAATTAGCCCTAAAAAACTACAAAATATCGTTAGACTATAACAATCAAATAAATTCTAGCATAGGAAAAGTAATTAGCAATAATAGCATAGGAAGCATTTATTTAAAGCAAAATAAACCAGAACTTGCGCTAGCTACAATAAAACCAACAATTGCACTTGCAGAAGCCACAAAAGATCAATTTTATATAAGTATGGCTTATATAAATTTGGGTTGGGCACAAAACGAGCTAAACTTATTACAACAAGCAAAAACTAATCTTGATAAAGGGTTACAAATTGCAACAACATATAACTTACAATCTATATTAAGTACTGCTAAATACCAGTTATCAAATTGGTATGAAAAAAAAGGAAACCACTTAAAAGCCTTAAAATTTTATAAGGAAGCTGCTAAATTAGAAGAAGAAATTAGCGGAAAAAACAATTCTGAATACGTAAACACACTTAGAATTAGATACGAATCTGAAAAAAAATCCAACCAAATATTAGAATTAGCAAGCGCTAACAAACTAGCACATGCTAAATTAGACCAAAGCAAAAAAACCACCTATTTTTTAATTCTAGGTTTAATACTTACAGCTTTAGCTACATTTTTATTTTTTAGACAACGCCAATTAAAAAGCGAAAAAAAGATCCTAAGATTAGAGCAAGATATGTTGCGTAATCAAATGAATCCGCATTTTATTTTCAACTCTTTAAATTCGATAAAACTGTATATTATAAATAACGAAAAAGAAAACGCAGTGTATTACTTAAACAAGTTTTCTAAACTTATAAGAAAAATACTTATTGCATCTACTGAGAAAGAAATAACTTTAACAGACGAGCTTGAAACAATGGATTTATATATGAATATAGAAAACATTCGATTTTCTAATCAAATTCATTTTAAAACCATTGTAGACGATAACGTAAATACAGATAACATTAAAATTCCGTCTTTAATCCTTCAGCCATTTTTAGAAAATGCTTTGTGGCATGGTTTATCATCAAAAAAGGACAATAAATTTATTAATTTATCGGTTTCAAAAATTAATAAAAGTTACGTGACCATTAGTATTTCGGATAACGGAATTGGTCGCGAAGCTTCACAAAAAATAAAAGAGAAAAAATTATTAAAACAAAAGTCTTTAGGTATAGATATTACTAAACAACGTCTTGCTAATTTCTCTAAAAATTACACCGAAAATTATGATTTAATGATCAACGATTTGTACGATAGTAACAATCAAGCTTCAGGTACTTGCGTGGTTTTAAAACTACCAATTATCCCTTTACAAAATTTAAAAACTGCTTAGAGGTAAGTGCTAAGATTTCATCTTACTTGCTACGTCTTCTAACTGTGCGTACCAATCTTCACCAAATTTTCTTATTAAAGCTTCTTTTACAAACTTGTAAACAGGCACTTGCAACTCTTTACCTAAAGTACAGGCATCATCACAAATATCCCATTTTTCATAATTAACTGCAGAAAACTCAGAATAATCCTTAATTCTAATAGGATACAAATGACAAGAAATTGGTTTTTTCCAACTTACATCTCCTTGATTATAAGCTTCTTCTATTGCACAAAGCGCAGTGTTTTTCTCGTCAAAAATAACATAAGCGCAATCTGCATTGTTTATTAAAGGAGTTTCGATTTCGTCCCATTCGTTAACAGTAGAAGTACCAAGTTTTTCGATAGCTTTTATACCTTCTGGCCTTAAATAAGGTTTAACTTTTGGATAAATATCTTCTAAAATATTAGCCTCTTCCTTACTTAATGGCGCACCAGCATCTCCATCTATACAGCAAGCACCTTTGCATGCAGACAAGTTACAGACAAAGTCTTTTTCTATAATATCTTCAGAAACTATTGTTTTACCTAACTGAAACATTTTGGGCTTTTTTTTTTGCAAATATAGCTCAATTTAACTCAAATGAAACCTAAAAAATTATTGGATTATTTCTATTATAGTTCAACTATTTAAACCTAATTTTGTCCCAAATTAAAACGTTATTAAAATGTCATTAGATTTTAAAGAAATATTTACCGTTTTCATGGTTTTATTTGCTGTAATAGATATTGTTGGTAATATTCCAATTATTATAGATTTACGTAAAAAAGTAGGACACATTCAAAGTGAAAAAGCTGCAATTATTGCTGGAATAATTTTAATTTCATTTTTATTTTTAGGTAAAAGTATACTTAATTTAATAGGAATTAACGTTAACTCTTTTGCTGTTGCTGGATCGTTTATCTTATTTTTTATTGCTTTAGAAATGATTTTAGGCATCACACTTTATAAAGAAGAAGACACTAACCCAATGACAGCTTCTGTGTTCCCGTTAGCATTTCCATTAATTGCTGGTCCGGGAAGTTTAACAACTTTATTATCTTTACGTGCCGAGTATAGCATCCAAAACATAATTATAGCTGTAATTTTAAACGTTATTGTAATTTACATAGTATTAAAAACTTCTAGAAGAATAGAGCGATTAATTGGACAAAACGGCATACAAATTATTAGAAAAGTATTTGGTGTAGTTTTATTAGCAATTGCTGTTAAGCTGTTTACAGATAACATCAAAATACTATTAGCTTAAAGTTGTATTTTTGTACAAATAAGAAAGATCATGAAAATTATCACTTACATATTTACCCTTATTGCAATTGCATTAATAATATTTAATGCTACACAATTAGATTTTAATGCTTTAATGGAAGGTAAAAGCTTAACTGCAATTATTACTATTGTTGCTTCTTTATGCGCAATAATGTTGTTGCAGATTTTAAGAATTTCGAAAAAAATAGAAGCTAAAAGTAAAGGGTTATAAAATGAATTTTGACACGTTAATTATTGGTGGCGGCGCAGCAGGATTATCCTGCGCATTAGTACTTGGATCTGGTTTACAAAAACCATTTGCTAGCAATAAAACAGTAGGAATAATTACACATCAAAAGTCGTCACATCTTCAAAATGCGCTTTTTAATAATGTACTTGGATTAACTCCAGGAACTTTAGGTAAAGATTTACTAGAAAGTGGTAAACTACAACTATCTAATTTGTATCCTGAAGTTATACAAATTGAAAAAGAAAAAGTAAAAGAGCTAGTAGAAACTAATACAGGATTTACAGTAATTACCAACAAAAATAGTTATAATGCTACTCGCGTTGTTATTGCTGTTGGTTACACAAATTTACTTACCATAAAAGGATTAGAGACTTACATAAAACCTCATCCAAGAGCTGCAATAGACAAAGACAGAATTTGGTTAGAAAATAAAGATCATTTAATTAAAGAAAATTTATACGTTGCAGGAACACTTGCTGGTTGGCGAAGCCAATTTGCAATAGCTTCTGGAAGTGGTGCGCATGTTGCAACAGATATTTTAACTATTTGGAATGATGGCAAGCACACTAAAGTGCATGATAAGATTTAATAGTTTTTTTGATTTAAAACTATAGTAATTACAAATCTCTAGTCAACGCTTACTTCTTGATGAAGTTGCTTAACTTTATCTATCATCGTATCGTGCTTATTAAGTATTTTGTAAAATGCACCAAAACCATACAATTGTTCTGCAATTGTAGCTTTTAGGTAGTATTTAGCTTGATCACGATAAGCTACAAAAACTATATTGGATCTTGTTTTTATTTGCAAGTAATTTTCAAAATCTTTAACCATTTGATCATCTACTTGGAAGTTATCAAAAAAGTCTTGCTTAGATATAGCGTTGTATGCTTGTCTATCTTTTTCTATTTCTTCAAAAATAAAATTACTAAAATAGCCTTTACGCTCTAAAAAACTTAGTGTTTCGTTATACATTTTTTGGTCTAAAGGCACGAAAACATCTGGTATAATTCCGCCGCCACCATATACAATTTTACCTTTAGGTGTTTTGTATTTTAAAGAGTCTGCAACTTCTATTTTAGATGGATCTAATAATTCGCCATTATTAACTCGGTAAGCAAAATCGTCATAATAATCTGTGTTACCGTTAGCATAAGAGCGCTGTATAGATCTTCCTGTTGGCGTGTAGTATTTAGAGACTGTTAAACGTACTGCACTTCCATCGCCTAACTGCATTTCGCGTTGCACTAAACCTTTACCGTAAGATCGTCTTCCTACAATTGTTCCTTTATCGTTGTCTTGAAGTGCTCCAGCTATAATTTCGGAAGCAGATGCAGAGTTTTCATCTATCATTACAAACACTTGTCCGTTTTCAAAAACGCCTCTTTTTGTTGCATAGCTTCTGTCTTCGTCTCCTTTTTTATTTCTTGTGTAAACTATTAGTTTGTTGTCTTCTAAAAATTCGTCTATAATATTTACTGCGATTTCTAAAAAACCGCCAGGATTTCCTCTTAAATCTAAAGCAAGGCTTGTTGCACCTTCATTTTTTAAATCTTTTAAAGCGTCTATAAATTCTTTATAAGTACTTTCAGCAAATCTATTTATTTTTATGTAGCCTAAATTATCTGTAAGCATGTAGGATGCATCTACACTTTTTATTGGTACTTCGTCTCTTGTAACGTTAAATGTTAATAAGTCAGGCTCGCCTTTTCTTAGTACTTTTAAGATGACTTCTGAGTATCTTTTTCCTCTTAATTTTTCTACTAAGCTATCGTTAGTTTCGCCAAGTAATGATTGCCCATTAGCTTCTAAAATACGATCACCTCCTAATATTCCTGCTTTTGCACTTGGACCGTTTTCGATAGTTTTTATAACTGTTATTGTATCTTTAAAGGTGTAAAAATTTATTCCTATACCTACAAAATTACCTTTCATGTTTTCTGCGGTACGTTTCATTTTTTCTTTAGGAATATATACTGAATGCGGATCTAAGTTGTCCAATATTCCGTTAACAGTTACATCTACAATGCTGTCTGTATTTACATCTTCAACATATTCAAAATCTATGTAATCTATTAGCCTGTTAAGCTTGTCTTTTTTACTGTTTGAGGTAAAGAGTTTATCTGATTTGTCTTGAAAATCTAAATTTCCGCCAATAAATATTCCTGCAGCTACTGCTAGTCCTATTAGTAATGGTATGTAGATTTTGTATTTAGACATGTTTACTCTTCTAATTGCTCTATTTTATTAATTTCTATTCCGGCTCGTTCTAAAAATTTTAAGCCAGAATCATCTTTATAACCTTCTTTATATACAACACGAACTATGCCAGCTTGATGTATTAATTTACTACATTCTTTACATGGCGACATGGTTATGTATAATGTTGCGCCTTTACAAGATTGCGTAGACGATGCTACTTTTAATATAGCATTGGCTTCGGCATGTAAAACATACCATTTAGTGTAGCCTTCTTCATCTTCGCAAAAATTTTCAAAACCTGTTGGTGTACCATTATATCCATCGGATATAATCATTCTATCTTTAACTATTAAAGCGCCAACTTGCTTTCTTTTACAATAAGATAGTTTTCCCCATTCTTGTGCAATGCGTAAATAGGCTTTGTCGTATTTTAACTGCTTTTTTTGTGACATGTAGTTAGTAGTTTAAAATCTAGGCACAGTTTAAAAGCAACTAACCTATTTTATAACGAAGATATAAGGTTAGTATTTTAATTACAATCTTAAAAGGTAAGTTTTATGAAAACTTTAAAATATAAGTTTATAAAATCCAATTATCTATGATCATTGGGATTACTAAACCAATTACAATTGCAGATACAACCATAATCCAATCGCGTTTAGAAAATCTAAATATAGTTTGAAAAATATACCCTAAAAATAGAACTAAAAAGACAATAATTATTTGTGCTATTTCTATACCTAATGCAAACTCTAATAGATTTATTAATTTATTATCACCTGCATCTAAATTCATTTTAAATTCTCTAGCAAACCCAAATCCATGAACCAATCCTATAAATAATGTACTAATAAATAGCAGTCCAATTTTTTGATGGTTTTTTTGTTTACCTGCAGTAAATACATTGTAAATAGCAACAATTAATATTGTAATAGGTATTAAAAATTCTATTAAACTAGCTTTTATATTTACTTGCCCATAAACTGCTAACACTAAAGATAAAGAGTGTCCAATGGTAAACATTGTTACTAAAAATAATACGCGTTTCCAGTCTCTAAACAAATATGGTACAGCTAGAACAATTAAAAATAAAACATGATCATATGCATTAATATCTAACACATGATTCATTCCATATTGTACAGTTTGCCAGAAGTCGTTAAACATAAGTATTATTTTTTGGGTGATGTAAATATATAAAAATTAGCTCTAGTTAAAAGTAATTTATCGTTTTCAATAAAAGTTAAAAAATAGCTTAAAATATATTAATTATATTAGCGATTAAACTAACTACTACAACCATGTCAAACTATCTATCTAAAAATGTAACAGTTATCTTGATTTTATTCTGCTTTGTTTTTATTAACTGCGCTAAAAAAACCGAACAAAAATCTGAAGATATTTCTACCAACAAACCAATTAACAAAACCGCAACTTTAGAATTTAAGATTAAAGCTAGACTTGGTGAAGGCGCTATTTGGAACCAAAAAACAGATGAACTTTATTGGGTAGACATCGAAGGTAAAACACTAAACATTTACAACCCTAAAACAAAAACCAATAAGACTTTAAATACACCTACCAGAATAGGTACAGTTGTACCATACACTAAAAATGAAGCTGTTGTAGCTTTAGAAGATGGTATTTACAGTATAAATTTAAACTCTAATGCTTTAAAGTTAATATCTGATGTAGAAGCAAAAGTAACTACAAACAGATTTAATGATGGAAAATGTGATCCTAACGGGAATTTATGGGTTGGATCTATGCATTACCCACAAACACTACCAAACGCAAAACTATACAAAGTTGATCCTCAAGGAAACGCAACTGCAATGGTAGATAGCGTAACCATTTCTAACGGAATTGTTTGGACTAAAGACACCAAAAAAATGTATTATATAGATACGCCAACAGGAACTATTAAAAGCTATGATTACGACATAAAAACTAGCACAATCACTAATGAAAAAATTGCAGTTTACGTTCCTGAATCTTTAGGATATCCAGATGGTATGACAATAGATCAAGACAATTTACTTTGGGTTGGTTTATGGAATGGTAATGGTATCGCGCAATTTGATCCAATAACTGGAAAACTACTTCAAAAAATAGATGTTCCAGCACATAATGTAACCTCTTGTGCATTTGGCGGTGATAATTTAGACATTTTATATATCACAACATCTACAGAAGACATGACAGAAGAAGAACAAAAAAAATATCCATTAGCAGGTTCTATATTTAAAGTAAAACCAGGAGCAAAAGGCGTTCCTGCATATTTTTTTAATGAAACTGTTAGATAAAAAAGGTCAATAATTATAAAAAGCTTGTTTTTTTTGAAGTAATTTGTACTTTTATTTTTGGGAAAATACGATATGATGAAGAAAAGCAATATTACATTAAAAGAATTATCTAAAATTTTAGGTGTTTCGATTTCAACAATTTCTAAAGCACTTAACGATAGTCCAGAAATTAGTCACGACACAAAAATAAAGGTAAAAGAATTAGCCGCACTTCATAATTACCAACCTAACGTATTAGCAAGAAACCTTAAGTCTGGAACAACAAAAACAATAGCTGTAGTCCTTCCAACTGTAAAAAATAATTTCTTTACAGAAGTGCTATTAGGAATAGAAACAGAAATTGTAAAAACAGACTATAACATAATTATAAGTATCACAAATGAATCTTTTGAAAAAGAAGCACAAAGTGTAAACAATTTATCTAACGGGATTGTAGATGGATTTATACTTTCTACTTCAGAAGAAACACAAGTAAAGCAAAACTTTAATCACTTAACAGCAGCAATAGACAATAATAAACCTATTGTAATGTTTGATCGTGTAATAAAAACTATAGAAAGTGACAAAGTTTTAGAAGATAACAGAGAAGCCGTTTATAAAGCCACAAATTATTTATTAAAATCCGGCAAAAAACACATAGCAATAGCATCTACAATCAATAATATTACCGTAGGAAAATCAAGAACAGCAGGTTACAAAAAAGCATTAGAAGAATTTGGTATAACCTTAAATGAAAACGATATAATTACAGGAAGTCAAGATTCTATTAAATCTGAAGTAGATCACTACCTAAAAACAAATAAACCAGATGCATTTATAGGTTTAGATGAAGATGCAACACTATCTGCATTAAAATCTGTAAAACAAAAAAATTACAATATACCACAAGAAGTAGCAGTTGTAGGATATGCAAATCAAAATATTGCACCGCATTTAACGCCAGAGCTAACAACTATAGATCAAAACGGAATAGAGATAGGCAGAACAATTGTAAAACTATTAATAGACCGTTTAAAAAATCCAACAAAACCTTACGAAAAAGTAGTATTACCTTCAATACTATGTAAAAGATTATCGTCTTAAAAAAGAGTACTCAAGATGGGAATCGAACCCATACTTCCGAAGAAACCGGATTTTGAATCCGGCGCGTCTACCAATTCCGCCACTTGAGCATATATTAAAAATCAAAAGTAAATAATTTTTAATAAATATGTAAAAATAGCTTGCAATATCTTTTAAAGCTGAAAAATTATACTAAATTTGCACCTCATAAAAAATCTGTAGTCTTAAGCACTGCTTAACAACACTTTAACTATGACAAGCGCCACAACCGAAGCAAAGATATTTTCAATAACGCAAAGCAAAGCTTTAGCAGAAAAAATTGCGAGTGCTTATGGCACAAAATTAGGAAAAGTAATTACCTCTACTTATAGTGATGGAGAATTTCAACCATCTTATGAAGAATCAATTAGAGGAACCAGAATTTTTATAATAGGGTCGACCAATCCAAGTTCTGAAAATTTAATGGAAATGTTATTAATGTTAGATGCAGCAAAACGTGCATCTGCCAGACACATAACAGCAGTTTTACCTTATTTTGGATGGGCTAGACAAGATAGAAAAGATAAACCAAGAGTACCAATTGCAGCAAAATTAGTTGCAAAAATGCTAGAAGCTGCAGGAGCAACGCGTATAATTACAATGGATTTACACGCAGATCAAATTCAAGGTTTTTTTGAAAAACCTGTAGATCACTTGTTTGCTTCTACAATATTCTTACCTTATCTAAAATCTTTAAATCTGGATAATTTAACAATTGCATCTCCAGATATGGGTGGATCCAAAAGGGCTTACGCTTACTCAAAAGCTTTAAAAAGTGACGTTGTAATATGTTACAAACAAAGAGCAAAAGCAAACGTAATCTCTCATATGGAGTTAATTGGTGATGTTACAGGTAAAAACGTTGTATTAGTAGATGATATGGTAGATACTGCTGGAACATTAACAAAAGCAGCAGATTTAATGATGGATAGAGGCGCAAAAAGTGTAAGAGCAATTTGTACACATCCAATATTATCAGGTACAGCTTACGAGCGTTTAGAAAACTCTCAACTTGAAGAATTAATCGTAACAGATTCAATTCCTTTAAAACAAGAAAGTCACAAGGTAAAAGTCTTGAGTTGTGCTAATTTATTTGCAGAAGTAATGCAAAACGTACATTACAATAAATCTATTAGCTCAAAATTTATAATGTAACAACACATTATTTAAAGAAGAAATAATTAAATAAATATAAATAACAATTATGAAATCAATTACAATCAACGGATCTCAAAGAGAAAGCGTGGGCAAAAAAGCAACAAAAGCCTTACGTAATGCTGGTCAGGTTCCTTGCGTATTATACGGAGGAGATAAACCAGTGCATTTCTCAGCACCAGAATTATCTTTCTCAAAACTAGTATACACGCCAAATGCGCATACAGTTGTGATTGAGTTAGAAAATGGTGATTCTTTTAACGCTATCTTACAGGATATTCAATTTCACCCTGTAACAGACAAAATCTTACACATAGACTTCTATCAATTATTTGATAACAAAGAAGTTACTATGGATATTCCAGTACGTTTCGTAGGAAACTCTAGAGGAGTAAGAAACGGTGGTGTTTTACGTAAAAACAGACGTAACTTACGTATCAAAGCGTTACCAGGTAACTTACCAGATTATATCGATGCTGATATTACAGAACTTAAAATTGGAAATAAATTATACATCACAGCTTTAGAAAGCGAAGATTTCAAATTTATGCATCCAGATAACACAGTAGTGTGTTTAGTTAGACGTTCTAGAGCATCTATGGCTGCAGGAACAGGTGACGACGAAGATGAAGATGAAGAAACAACTGAAGACGAAGCATAAAACGTTTCTAAAATTCAATAAAAAAAGCATTCTGATAATTCAGAATGCTTTTTTATTTTTGACCAAAACCAACTTATGTGTAATTTGTTTAAATTAATTTTTAAAAGAAAACATCAACTAACTAAAGTTGAAGAAGAAGACAACATGAAAAAATTTTTAATTGTAGGATTAGGAAATATAGGAGAAAAATACGAAAACACTAGACATAATATAGGTTTTAAAATACTTGACCGATTAGCTAATAAAGAACAACTAACTTTTGAAACAGTAAAACTAGGTGATACAGCCACGTACAAATTTAAAGGAAGAACATTTATACTTTTAAAACCAAGTACTTATATGAACTTAAGCGGTAAAGCAGTTCAATATTGGCTAACAAAAGAAAAAATACCAATAGAAAATCTACTAATAATTACAGACGATTTAAACTTACCCTTTGGAACACTAAGAGTAAAAACAAAAGGAAGTGATGGCGGACACAATGGATTAAAAGACATACAAGAAAAATTAAACACAACCAAATACAATAGGTTTAGATTTGGTATAAGCGATACTTTTAGTAAAGGCAAACAAGTAGATTATGTTCTAGGCGAATGGAATGAAGAAGAAAACAATAAACTACCAGAAAGATTAGATAAAAGTATAGAAATAATAAAATCTTTTGGCACAGCAGGAATAAATAACACAATGAATACCTATAATGGTAAATAATATACTAAACTTTAGGTTTTTAACGAAAAATATTAAGATATTTTAACTATTTTAGCAATTTAACACAAACTATACTCATAATGAAAAACTTTACTTTAAGTGCTTTTTTATTAACTTTTATAGCAATTAATTTTAGTATTGCCCAAAATAAAATTGATTCTAATAAACTTTTTGGAAAAGAATTAACCGAAGCAAACAAACAAAGTATTGAAGAAACTGGATTTATAAGATGCGGTTCTTCAGAATACGAACAATACTTAAAACAAACAAATCCAAATAGAGCAACATCTGAGGAATTTGAAAATTGGATTGCTCCTAAAATTCAAGAATTAAAAGCTCAAAGAGCCAATAGTCCTTCAGTTGTAATAACTATTCCTGTGATATTCCACATATTTACAGATGGATTTGGACCAGAAAATCTTTCTCAAGCAACAATTCAAGCGCAATTAGACCAATTGAATATAGATTATGCTAATGCAGCTGGAAGTCCTTTTGCATCAGCTGCAGATACCGAAATTCAATTTTGCCTTGCAAAACAAGACGAAAATGGTGCTCCTTTAGCAGAATTCGGGATAAACAGAGTTACAACATATGGTGGTGGACCATTTAATACAGGAAGTTTCGAAACTACTTATAAACCAGAAACACAATGGGATCCTACCAGTTATTTTAATATTTGGGTAGCAGATATTACGGGAGGTGTTTTAGGTTATGCTCAGTTTCCTGATAATCCTGGTATAGGTGGTTTAGATCCAGTTGGTGGCGCTGCAAATACAGATGGTGTTGTTGTGCTATATTCTTCTGTAGGAAGTATTGCTAACCCAAACCCAAACGGAGGACAATATGCTTCTGGTAGAACATTAACTCATGAAGCTGGACACTGGCTAGGTTTAAGACATATTTGGGGAGACACTTCTTCTTGTAATAATGACGATTTCTGCGCTGATACACCAGATTCTAATGGTTCTAACTTTGGATGCCCTACAGGAACTGATAATTGTATTTTTGATGGCCTAGGAAATGATATGATTGAAAATTATATGGATTATACAGATGACACCTGTATGAATACACTTACAGCTGATCAAAAACTTAGAATTGATGCTGTAATGGCTAATTCGCCAAGAAGAATGGAATTAGCAACCTCTATTGCATGTAATGAAGCTACAGTTTACAATTTAGATGGAAGAGTTGAAATTAACAGTCTAAACTTAATAGATTGCGGGACTACAATTACTCCAGAGATTACTTTAACTAATATGGGTAACAATACAATTACTTCTGCTACAATATCATATTTCTTAGATACTGATACTCCAAGTACTTATCCTTGGACTGGATCTTTAGCTATGAATCAATCTGAAATTATAACTTTACCTTCTATAGATTTAACTTCAGGTAATCATATTTTTAATGTTGAATTAGTTAATCCAAATGGAAGTACAGACTTAAACCCTTCTAATGATATTGATACTTCTAATTCATTTGCTGCATTTTACGATACTGCAACTATCGAATTTGAATTAATTCCTGATGACTATGGTTCTGAAACTACTTGGGAATTTAGAGATAGTAGTAATACAATTCTTTATTCTGGTGGACCATACACAAATAACGATTCTACACCAGTTAACGATACTTTCACAGTAACTATAGGAGAATGTTATACTTTCACAATTAATGATTCATTTGGAGACGGTATCTGTTGTGCTTATGGTAATGGTTCTTACGAATTAAGAACAGATAATAACGATGTAATTTTTGCTGGAGGCGCTTTTGACAATCAAGAAAACGTAGTTGTAAGTGTAAACAACCTAAGCGTTGATTCATTTAGTCTAGCAAACACAATAAGCATCTATCCTAACCCAACAACAGATGTATTAAATATTAAAGCAACTAACAATAATTTACCAGAAAGTTATAAAGTTTATAACATGTTAGGTCAATTAGTTGCATCAAAAACAATTTTAAACGAATCTGATTTAGCTGTTTCTACATCAAATTATAGCAACGGTATGTATTTCATTAAAATTGAAAAAGAAGGTAATGTATTATCTCTACCTTTTATTAAGAAATAAAACTTAACTAAATAAATTATTAAGCCAATTGATTAATCGTAATCAATTGGCTTTTTTTATTTTTGTATACTTATAGTTTAAAAGGTGAATAAAAACAACTCTAATCATACAGTATTAACCATTGGCACATTTGATGGTGTACACATTGGACATCAAAAAATAATTAAACGATTAGTAGAAATTTCTAAAGTAAAAAACCTAACACCTTCATTACTAACATTTTTTCCGCATCCAAGAATGGTGCTTCAAAAAGATGCTAACATTAAGCTAATCAACACAATTTCTGAAAAAGAAACTATTTTAAACGCTTTCGGAATTTCAAATTTGATTATCAAAGAATTCACCAAAGACTTTTCCCGATTAACTGCTTTAGAATATGTAGAAAACATCTTAGTTAATCAATTAAAAGCGAAGCACATTATTATAGGTTATGATCACCATTTTGGAAGAAACAGAAACGCAAATATTGAAGATCTTAAACAATTTGGTAAAGAATTTAATTTTGAAGTTGAAGAAATTTCTAAGCAAGACATAAATGATGTTGCTGTAAGTTCGACTAAAATTAGAAACGCGCTTTTAGAAGGAGATATCAAAACAGCAAACGCGTATTTAGGATATAATTTTATGCTATCAGGAACTGTAATTTCTGGTAAAAAACTAGGTAAAACAATAAATTATCCAACTGCTAATCTGTATATCGAAGAGACTTATAAATTAATTCCTAAACATGGTGTATACATAGTTAAATCTGAAATAGATCATCAAACTGTTTACGGTATGATGAATATTGGATTTAATCCAACAGTAAACGGTAAGCACCAAACTATAGAAACTCATTTTTTTAATTTCAACAAAGATCTTTATGGTAAAAATCTAAAAATAGAATTACTACAAAGATTAAGAAATGAACACAAATTTGAATCTGTTTCAGAACTTCAAAACCAACTACACAAAGACAAAACAGACGCTTTAGAATTCCTAAATAAAAATGCTTGATAGATTTCTTTTTAAACAAATAGACAACAGTGCATTAATAGTATTTCGTATTATTTTTGGGTTGCTTTGTTTTTTAGAATCTGTTGGCGCCATTTTTACAGGTTGGATTAAACGCACATTAATAGATCCTCAATTTACTTTTAACTTTATAGGTTTTGATTTTTTACAACCTTTACCAGGTAATTGGATGTATGTTTATTATGCTGTAATGGGATTTTTTGGCATTTTAATAATGGTAGGCTACAAGTATAGAATTAGTATGATTAGCTTTACTATAATGTGGTCTTGCACTTATTTAATGCAAAAATCTTCGTATAACAATCATTATTATTTATTGATGTTGTTAAGTGCAATTATGGTGTTTCTACCAGCAAATAGATATGCTTCGATAGATGCAAAAAACAACCCTAACATAAAAGAAATAGCAATGCCTAGTTGGGTAAAATGGGTATTTGTTCTTCAGTTATTTATTTTATATACCTATGCTTCTATTGCAAAAATTTACCCAGATTGGATAGACTTAACTGTACCAAAGTTATTAATGGCAAATAAGGCTAATTATCCAATTATTGGCGATTTACTACAACATAAATTTATAGTAGTTTTAATTGCGTATGGAGGTATTTTATATGATGGTTTAGTAATACCATTATTGCTTTATAAACCTACAAGAAAATATATATTTTTAATTTCAATTTTCTTTCATTTATTTAATTCAATTGTATTTCAAGTTGGAATATTTCCTTATTTAGCTTTGGCGTTTTCTCTTTTCTTTTTTGAACCTGAAAAAATCAAAAACCTATTCTTAAAAAAGAAACCTCTTTATACTAAAAATGAAGTCATTACAAAAAACTATAAACCTATTTTAGTTGCTGTAGGAGTTGTTTATTTTACCATTCAAATTGCATTACCATTAAGACAACATTTTATTAAAGACAACGTACTTTGGACAGAAGAAGGACATAGATTGTCATGGCGAATGATGTTAAGATCTAAATCTGGTAGAACAAGTTATAAAGTAGTGGACAAAGCGTCAAATACCACCGAAGTTATAAATATGTCAGACTATCTTACTAAAAAACAAATTAGAACAGCTAGTTGTAAACCTGATGTGATTTGGCAATTTGCGCAGCACTTAAAAAAAACATATGCTAAAAAAGGTAAAGATGTTAAGGTGTTTGTAGACGCAAAAATAAGTGTAAATGGTAGACCATACCAAAGACTAATAGATAAAAATACAGACCTAGCGTCTGTACCATGGTATTGGGCAAAACACAACGATTGGATATTACCATCTCAATTAGATAAATAAATTGTTTTTATAAATCTAAAAACTTACTACTTTTACCACATAATAAAGCAAATCTACACTAAGTTTAGATATTGCCAAACCATAAAACAATGTTACAATTACCTTTTATTAGAGAGAACAAAGATGCAATTATTAATCGTTTAGCAGTAAGAAATATAGATGCTAAACCATTAATAGATCAAGTGATTAGTTTAGACGAAAATCGCCGTACATTACAAGCACAACTTGACAATGTATTAGCAGAATCTAATAGTATCTCCAAAGAAATTGGAATGTTGTATAAGTCTGGTAAAGCCGAAGAAGCTAACGCACTAAAAGCAAAAACTAGTGATTTAAAAGAAAGTTCTAAAACCTTATCAGAACAATTAAATGATACAGTAAATAATTTAAACGAAGTACTGTATCAAATACCAAATGTACCGCATGAAAGTGTCCCATCGGGAAATACCGATGAAGATAATGAAGAAGTTTATAAAGAAGGAGAAATCCCAAAACTTCATGGTGAAGCTTTACCACATTGGGAATTAGCTAAAAAATATGACATTATAGACTTTGAACTTGGTAACAAAATTACAGGTGCAGGTTTTCCTGTTTACAAAGGAAAAGGTGCAAGATTACAACGTGCATTAATAGCTTATTTTTTAGATAAAAATACAGCAGCAGGTTATACAGAGTTTCAATTTCCGCACTTAGTAAATGAAACTTCAGGATTTGGAACAGGTCAATTACCTGATAAAGAAGGACAAATGTACCATGTAACTGGAGATAATTTATATTTAATTCCAACTGCAGAAGTACCTGGAACTAATATCTTTAGAGATGTAATTTTAAACGAAAGCGACTTACCTATTGGTATTACTGGATATACACCATGTTTTAGAAGAGAAGCTGGAAGCTACGGTGCACATGTACGTGGTCTAAATCGTTTACATCAATTTGATAAAGTAGAAATCATTAGAGTAGAACATCCAGACAACTCTTACAACGCATTAGACAGCATGGTAAATCATGTAAAAGATATTTTAAAAGAACTTAAATTACCTTACCGTATATTACGTTTATGTGGTGGCGATATTGGTTTTACTTCTGCTTTAACATTCGATTTCGAAGTATTTTCGACTGCGCAAGACCGTTGGTTAGAAATATCTAGTGTATCTAATTTTGAAACTTTTCAAGCCAATCGTTTAAAACTAAGATTTAAAAATAAAGACGGCAAAAACGAATTAGCTCATACACTTAACGGTAGTTCTTTAGCATTACCTCGTGTTTTAGCTGGAATTTTAGAAAATTACCAGACAGAAAAAGGGATTAAAATACCAGATGTATTAGTACCATACACAGGCTTTGAGTGGATTGACTAATTAATCCCAAAAAATTAAAAACTTAATAAAAACAAGGTAGGTTTTTCGGTAAAGTGTTAAAAAAAGACGTTTTTTGGCGTTTTTTGAACTTTTGTCTTTGAAAAGAGTCAAAAAAATCTTTAATTTGATAATACCAAATAAACCTACTTTGTATGAAAAATATTGCTAGACTCGTACTATGCATTGTTTTTTTAGTTGTGATTGTTAAAGTTTTAAATACAGATTTTACAAATTCTAAGAAAGCAAATAACAACATAGTAATGGCTAACAAATAAATACATTACATAGATATACCCCAATCTTAGTAATTGAATCTTATAGTGAATATATGATTAATAGCACTTTTATTAGATTGGCTTATGCCTGATTAGCTTCAGGCATTTTTTTTGCACAATATTTACATAATCTACCTTCTGCTTTTGTTATCTTTACCACTATGTACAAAAATTGGTTATTTATAGCGTTATTTACCTTTATAAGCATTAATAGTTTTGCTCAAGAAGACATTATTGCTAAAGAATATTTTAAAAAAGGTGAATTTGAAAAAGCATTAACTAGCTACCAGAAACTATATAAAGAGCAGCCTAATAATCAATTATATCTATTTCAAATTGTAAAAATAGAACAGGAATTAGAACGCTATAAAAATGCTGAAAACAGATTAGTAGACGCCATTTCCAAAAGAGAAAACCCAAATTTATTAATAGAATTGGGTTATAATTTTCAGCTTCAAAACGATACTATACAAGCACAAACTAACTATAACAAAGCATTAAATTATTTAAAGGATAGGCCAACTTATGCCTACTCTATTGGACGTAGTTTTGAAAGTCATTCTCTACTAGAACAAGCAATTACAACCTATACAACAGCAATGCAATTAAAGCCAACTTTAAACTTTAATATGCAACTTGCAAAAATTTATGGAGAGCAAGGAGATATCTCTAAAATGTTTAATAGCTATTTAGATTTTGCTGCTACAAATCCAACCTATCTAGATTATATTAAAAGAGAAATTAGCGAATTTATTACAGAAGACGGTGACAGCAATGCCAATCAATTATTAAAAAAGACACTGCTAAAAAAAATTCAATTATCTCCAGAATTACTGTGGAATGATATGCTTAGCTGGTTATTTATTCAGCAAAAAGAATACAATAAAGCTTTTGCCCAAGAAAAAGCAATTTACAAAAGACAACTAGAAAGTTTAGATAGGATTATTGAACTTGGTTTGATTGCAGAACAAAACCAAGACTATCAAATGGCAATTTCAATATTTGATTATGTAAACCAAACCTCTCAAAGTCTATTTGTAAAAATAGAAGCCAGTTTAAAAACTATGGTTTTAAAAAGTATTAGTACAAAACCAGAAAATTTCAACAAAATTCAGCAAGAATATTTAGACTTATTAGACCAGTATGGTTACACTCCAGAAACACTTTCAGTACAAAAATCTTATGCGCATTTCCTTGCTTTTACATTAGATCAACCTGAAGAAGCTATAAATATTTTAAAAAACACTCTAGATTACAATGTTCCAGAATTACAAATTGCAGAAATTAAACTGGAATTAGGTGACATTTTAGTTTTCCAAGAAAAGTTTAATCAAGCATTAATTTATTACACTCAAATACAACGTAATCTAAAAAACAGTACAATTTCTCAAGAAGCAAGATTTAGAGTTGCAAAAGCAAGCTATTATAAAGGCGATTTTAAATGGGCAGAATCACAATTAAAAATACTTAAAGCTTCAACATCACAATTAACGGCAAATGATGCATTAGACTTAAAACTACTAATTAGCGATAATCGTGTAGAAGACAGTACACAAACAGCATTAAAAAAATATGCAAAAGCAGATTTGTTAGCTTATCAAAATAAAAACAGGCAAGCAATTATTGTTTTAAACGATATTCTAGAAACGCATAAAACCGAAGTTATTATACCTCAAACACTTTTAAAACAAGCCGAATTATTTGAAAAAATTGAAGAGTTTGATAACGCAAAAACTAATTATTTAACTATAATTAAAGACTTTAAGGATAGTATTTTATTAGATAACGCATTATATAATTTAGCCCAATTATACTCCAATGTTTTTCAACAACCTGAAGAAGCAAAACAGTATTACGAAACTTTAATTTTTAATCACCAAGACAGTATATTTTATGTAGAAGCACGTAAAAAATTTAGAATGCTTCGTGGTGACAATATCAATTAAAACGCAATCTTAACATCAACAAAAATCATAATATAAAGATGATTATTTACAACGTAACCGTAAACATAGAAGACTCTGTACATAACGAATGGCTAACTTGGATAAAAGCACATATCCCTCAAGTATTAGCAACCGGTAAATTTAAAGAAGCAAAACTTACTAAAGTTCTTGTAGAAGAAGAAATGGGCGGACAAACCTACTCTATTCAATATCGCGCACATTCTAGAGAAGCATTAAACGATTATTATGCAAATCATGCTGAAGCATTAAGACAAGACGGTTTAAAAAAGTTTGCAGACAAGATGCTTGCTTTTAGAACAGAATTAGAAGTTGTAGATGAATATACTGTGGATTTTAAATAAAAAACCACAAAAAACAAAAGTAGCCCAAAACCTATGTCTAAAAAATACCAAAACAAAACAGAAGTTAAAGCCAAGAAATATTTAGGTCAGCACTTTTTGGAAGACGAAACCATTGCGCAAAAAATTGCAGATGCTTTAACCTTAAATAACTATAAACAAGTTTTAGAAATTGGTCCAGGAATGGGCGTATTAACAAAGTATCTTTTAAAAAAACCAATAACAACATACGTTATTGAGATTGATACAGAAAGTGTAGATTATCTAAAAAATAACTATCTACATTTAGCACCAAGAATCTTAGAAAAAGACTTTTTAAAATATAATTTAAAAGACACATTTGGTGATCAACCATTTGCAATATCAGGGAATTTTCCTTACAATATATCTACACAAATAGTATTTAAAACCTTAGAAATGCGTGATCAAATACCAGAATTTTCTGGTATGTTTCAAAAAGAAGTAGCGCAACGTATATGCTCTAAAGAAGGATCCAAAGTTTACGGTATTCTTTCTGTTTTGACACAAGCATTTTATGATGCCGAGTATTTATTTACTGTACCACCAACAGTATTTAATCCACCACCAAAAGTAGATTCTGGTGTATTACGATTAATAAGAAAAGAAGATTATAGCTTACCATGTGACGAAAAATTATTTTTCAAAGTCGTAAAACAAGCATTTCAGCAACGCAGGAAAACACTACGTAACAGTTTAAAAACATTAGAATTATCTGATAATTTAAAAGCAAATAGTATCTTTGGGCAGCGACCAGAACAATTAAGCGTTAGTCAATTTATAGAACTAACAACTTTAATACAAAACGACAAATAAGCTTTCATTTGGAAGAAAAAGATAACATACAATTTCAGCTTACAGATCAACTAATAGAGCAAGTAGAGTCACTTATCGAACAACAACAAGATAAGCAACTTAAAAAACTATTAGATACATTTCATTACGCAGATATTGCCGAAATTTTAGATGAAGTAAATCTAGAAGACGCCATGTATGTTATAAAACTGCTAGACTCTGAAACGACAGCAGATATCTTAATGGAGCTTGATGAAGATAATCGAGAAAAGGTCTTAAAAAATCTTTCTGCTAAAGAGATTGCAGAAGAAATTGAAGAACTAGATACCGATGATGCTGCAGATATTATTGCAGAACTACCTGAAGAGCGTCAAGCAGAAGTCATCGCAAAAATAGAAGACTTAGAGCATAAAGCTGAAATTAAAGAACTTTTAGCCTACGACGAAGATACTGCTGGAGGATTAATGGCTAAAGAGCTTGTAAAAGTTTATGAAACTTGGACCGTTGCAGGTTGCTTACGTCGTATACGTGGTCAAGCCAAAGACGTTACTCGTGTACATTCTATATATGTTGTCGATAAAAACGAAAAACTTTTAGGACGATTATCTTTAAAAGATTTAATTACAGCTAAAAGCGAACAAAAAATTGCCGAATTATCAAACTCTAACGTCGACTACGTTTATGTAGACGAAGATGTAGAAGAAGTCGCTAGAGTAATGCAAAAATATGATCTAGAAGCTATTCCAGTAATAGATCAAGAACGTACACTTTTAGGACGCATCACTATAGACGATATTGTAGATGTAATACGTGAAGAAGCAGACAAGGATTATCAAATGGCTGCAGGTATATCGCAAGATGTAGAAGCAGACGATAGTATTTTAAAACTTACACGAGCACGATTACCATGGTTATTAATTGGTGTAGTTGGTGGTATTGGCGCAGCTAGTATCATAGACAGTTTTAGTGGTAATTTAGGACCTTATATTATACTTCTAAGTTTTGTACCGCTAATTCAAGGTACAGCAGGTAATGTTGGTGTACAATCTAGCGCAATTATTGTACAAGGTTTAGCAAATGGTAGCATTGGTAACAATGTATTTAAAAGGCTTTTAAAAGAATTACTTTTAGGTTTAGTCAATGGTATAGCAATTGGCTTATTAGCTTTCATAATTACGCATTTTGTATTTGGCGCACCTTACAACGTATCCTTTACAATAGGAATAGCATTAATTACAGTAATAATTATGGCAGCGTTAATTGGTACTTTTATTCCAATATTTTTAGATAAAAAAGGTATCGATCCAGCAGTAGCAACAGGACCATTTATTACAACAAGTAACGATATTTTTGGTGTATTTTTATACTTCTTAGTAGCCAAAATGATATTAGGATTTTAACCAAAATGAAAATTTTACACTTAGACACCAATCATCCATTACTAATCGATCAACTTAATGATTTAGGTTTTATTAATGACGAAGATCATACAGCTTCAAAAGAAGAAATAAAACAGAAAATCCATAACTATGATGGTTTTATTATAAGAAGCCGATTTAGTATTGATAAAAGTTTTCTTGATGCTGCAACCAATCTAAAATTTATTGGTCGTGTTGGTGCTGGATTAGAGAATATAGATTGTGACTATGCACAAAGTAAAGGTATCGTGTTAATTTCTGCACCAGAAGGTAACCGTAATGCTGTTGGCGAACACAGTCTAGCTATGCTTCTATCTTTATTCAACAAACTAAATAAAGCCAATACCGAGGTAAGTAATGGCAAGTGGCTTCGCGAAGATAATAGAGGTATCGAACTTGATGGAAAAACTGTCGGACTTATCGGTTACGGTAATATGGGAAAAGCTTTTGCAAAAAAACTAAGAGGCTTTGATGTAAACGTGTTATGCTATGATCTAAAAGACAATATAGAAGATGAAAATGCTACACAAGTCTCTTTAGAAAAACTTCAAGAACAAGCAGATGTTTTAAGTCTTCATACTCCAGAAACACCATTAACTATTGGAATGGTCAACCAAGACTTTATCAATAATTTTAAAAAACCATTTTGGCTAATAAATACAGCAAGAGGAAAAAGTGTTGTAACTTCAGATTTAGTAAGCGCATTAAAAACTGGTAAAATTTTAGGCGCAGGATTAGATGTTTTAGAATATGAAAAAGCATCTTTTGAAAGCCTTTTTTCTTCAACATTACCAGAAGCATTTCAATATTTAATAAACGCTCAAAATGTAATCCTTACGCCTCATGTAGCTGGTTGGACTGTAGAAAGTAAGGAAAAATTAGCCCAAACTATAGTAGATAAAATTAAAGCAAAATTTTGTTAACTTAGTATTTCAATTTTATACTAAATGACATACGATGCAAAAACTCCGGAAGACTATATTAGTCAAGTTCCGGAAGAGCGACAAGACGCTTTAAAAAAATTAAGAAAAACTATTAACGATAACTTACCTAAAGGGTTTAAAGAGTGTATAAACTATAACATGATTGGTTACGTTGTTCCACACGACATTTATCCTGATGGATACCATTGTGATCCAAAATTACCTCTACCTTTTATGAGTTTTGCATCACAAAAAAATTCTATAAATTTTTATCACAGTGGTATTTATGCTAATCCAGAACTACATGATTGGTTTGTAAAAGAATATCCAAAACACTGTAAACGCAAACTAGATATGGGAAAGAGCTGTGTAAGATTTAAAAAAATAGACGAAATCCCATACGAGTTAATTGCAGAGTTAGTTAAAAAAATGAGTGTAGAACAATGGATTACAATCTACGAATCCGCATTAAAGAAAAAATAAAATGAAAAAGAGAGTTACTGGAATTGGCGGAATTTTTTTTAAAACAAAAGATCCAAAAGCTTCTAAAGAATGGTACAATAAGCATTTAGGCTTAAATACAGACGATTACGGTTGTACCTTTTGGTGGAAAGATAAAGATGGAAAAGATTGCTCAACACAATGGAGTCCGTTTAAAGACGATTCTAAGTATTTTGAACCATCAAAAAAAGATTTCATGTTTAATTACAGAGTAGAAAATCTTGAAGAATTATTAGAAACTTTAAAACAAGAAGGCGTTACTATTATTGGAGAAATGGAGACTTATAGTTATGGAAAATTTGGCTGGATATTAGATAACGATGGTAACAAAATAGAACTTTGGGAACCCATAGATCAAGCATTTCAATAAATACTAACCTAAAACAATAATCCAATGAGCGAAGACAACAAAAACCTGGAAGATAAAGCTGAAACACTTAAACAACAAGCAGAAGACACAGTAGAAAATACAAAAGAACAAATTGAAGATACTACTTCAAAAGCCAAAGATAAACTAGAAGAGTTTACAGAAAAAGCTGAAGAAAAATTTGATCATATAAAAGCAGATGCTAAAGATACCTTTGAAAAAGCAAAAGCAAAAGCTAACGAGTTTATTAATGAAGATGCCAAAGACATGCTTGACGATGCTAAAGCTAAAGCATCAAAGATCGCAGATGAAGCTGAAGAGAAATTTGACGAATTAAAAGAAGACGCTAAAGAAACTTACGAAAAAGCAAAAGCTAAAGCAAACGAGTTTATAAACGAAGATGCTAAAGAAATGCTTGAAGATGCCAAAGAAAAAGTATCCAAATTCGCAGATGAAGCTGAAGAAAAAATGGACGAACTAGCTGAAGATGCTAAAGAAGTTATTGAAGAAACTACTAAAAAAACTAAAAATTTCTTTCAAAGATTATTTGGTAAAAAATAACTTAACAAAAGCCTAATCTGTAATTAGGCTTTTATTTTATTGTATAAAATTGTAATATTGCAATATCACGTTAAAATAAAATATATGGGATTTACTAAAAAACATATCTATTCTGATCAAGTAAATACAATAGCTAATTTTACTAAAGTTATTGGTCATCCAGCTAGAGTTGCCATTATACAACACATAAGCGAACATAAAGATTGTAATTGTAACGACTTAGTAAAAGCTGTTGGACTTGCCCAACCAACTATTTCGCAACACTTAGCCGAAATAAGAAAAGTTGGTTTACTAAATCAAAAAGTAAAAGGAAAAAACTTGTTTTACACAATTAATAAAGAACAATTAAATGAGTGTAGACGTGTTGTTAATGACTTTTTTGTAAAAACGCAAGTGAGTTGTTCTAAGTAATTACGACTCACTTTCGTTTTGCTCTGATAATTTACGTTCTAATTCTGCTTGAAATTCTTCCATAACAGGTCTTACGGTACTTTCTGGTAAATCTGCAATTTCGATATACATTAAACCGTCAACCGAGTTATTAAATAAAGGATCTACATTAAAAGCTACTAAACGTGCATTTTGCTTGATGTACTTTTTAAGTAATACAGGTAAACGTAATGCACCTGGTTCTATCTCGTCAATAATTTTATCAAACTTATTTAAATCGGCTTCGGTAGCATCAAACACAAAATCTTTATCTGCATCTTTAAGTTTTACCTTAAATTCTTTTTTAGGTCTTACGTATTGTGCTATGTATGGATCGTAATAATGCGATTTCATAAATTCGATCATTAACGATTTTGAGAAGTTTGAAAATTGATTACTTATACTTACGCCACCAATTAGATATTTATGTTCTGGATAACGTAAAGTTGTGTGAACAATACCTTTCCATAGTAAAAATAAAGGCATTGGTTTTTGTTGGTATTCTTTAATAATAAATGCACGACCCATTTCTATAGATTGGCTCATCATTTTATACAATTCTGGTTCGAACCTAAATAAATCCTGTAAGTAAAAACCATCTATACCGTAGGTTGCAAAAATTTTAGAACCTAATCCCATACGGTAAGCACCAACAATAACATTTGCATCACTATCCCATAAAAACATATGGTGATAATAGGTATCAAAAGTATCTAAATCTATTGCCTCGTTAGTACCTTCTCCAACTTCTCTAAAAGTAATTTCGCGTAAACGTCCAATTTCTCTTAATAGATTTGGCATTTTATCTGCAGATGCTAAAAAGACTTCATAATTTTTACTAGTTAGTAATTTTAAATCTGCGCCTCTTAATGCATTTACCTCAGCAATCATCGCATCTTGACTAACTGGTGTGACGATTTTTTTTGGAGGTTTGATACTTTTTTGCGCTTTTAAAGTAGATGAAATTGTTTCTATAATTTTCTCTTTTGGCTCAAAAGTATTAGAAAGCATGTAAGTTTTCTTTCTTATAAATTCTGAAAAATCTGAAAGATTACTATACTCGTTTTGATCGGCTACCGAAATTGGTTTTCCTATACGCACTTTAATAACACGACGTTTTTGAGTAAGCAATTCCGATGGTAGTTTAGCTGTTCTAAACGTATCACTTATTTTAGATAATTTATAAAATAATGTGCTGTTTTTGGCATGAAAATAAATTGGTACTACTGGCACATTAGCTTTTTGTACCAACTTCATAGCGGCTTCTTCCCAAGGTTTATCTACTAATAATTTACCGTCTTTGTAGGTAGACACTTCTCCTGCAGGAAATATACCTAAAGGATGACCATTTTGTAAATGCAAAATAGCATTTTTAAATCCAGCAATACTTGACTTTACATCCTTTCTATCTTCAAAAGGATTTACTGGCATTATATAAGGTTTTAATGGCTCTATTCTATGTAACAGAAAATTTGCGATGATTTTAAAATCGCTTCTATTTTCTAACATTAATTTTAATAATAAAATACCATCTATACCACCTAATGGATGGTTAGATACGGTAATAAACGAACCGTCTTTTGGTAAACGTTTTAAATCTTCTTCTGGAATTTCAAATTTAATTTGAAACTCGTCTAAAATCGCATCCAAAAACTCTAAGTTTGATAGATGTTTGTTACGATTATAGATTGCATTAAGGGTAGAAATTTTTAAAACTTTCATTAAAAGCCATCCAACAAAAGTGCCTAAAAACCCGTATTTATCAAGTTTTATAGCCTTAGAGACTTCTTTAGCTGTGACTAATCCCATTATATATTTTTAGTTAGTAGCTTACAAATGTAAGCAAACATTTATTTAGTTACTATTTGTACTGTATTTTGGTACATTTGTTTTAATAAAACCGATTTTCCTTTTTCTAAATTTTGTATGGCTTGATCATTAAAATGTCTAATAGTATACAATGAAACATTGTCGTGACAAGTCACCTTAAATTTAGCTTTTAGATGAAGTAATAACGGCTCTAAGTTATTATAATTGTTTTCAAAACATACCGAAAAACTTATGGCTGAGTTTTGAATAACATCTACTTTCATTTTAAATTTAGATAACAAGTTAAAAATTTCGCTAATATTTTCTTCTACTACATATGAAAAATCTAGAGTAGATAACGAAATTAAGACTTGATTTTGTTTTAAAATAAAGCATGGTACTTCTGGCTCTATTCCTTTATATTTTTTAACTACTGTTCCTTCATTTTGAGGTTGTAAAAAAGATTTTACATACAACGGTATTTCTTTTCCTTGTAAAGGCTGAAGTGTTTTTGGATGTATCACAGATGCTCCATAAAAAGCTAGTTCTATTGCCTCGTGATAAGATATTGTTTTTAAAAGTTGCGCGTTATTAAAATATCGTGGATCTGCATTTAATACACCTGGAACATCTTTCCAAATGGTAACACTTTGTGCATTTAAACAATAAGCAAAAATAGCTGCGGTATAATCACTTCCTTCGCGTCCTAAAGTGGTTGTGAAATTGTTTTTATCACTACCTAAAAATCCTTGAGTAATATTTAACTGCTTTGTATTTACTAATTGAGAAATTTGTTGTTGTGTTGCTTCCCAATTTACATTGGCACGTCTGTAATAATCGTCTGTTTTTATTAATTGTCTTACATCTAACCAATTATTAGAAATTCCTACTGCATCTAAATATGCACTAACTATTGTAGTAGACACCAATTCACCAAAACCAATAACTTGATCGTAAACAAAATTATAGTCTGGAGATTTGTTAGTCTTTAAAAATAGATTTAGCTCTTCAAATAAAGTTTTAACTTGAATAAAAACTGGATGTTGATCACTTTCAAAAATATCTAACAAAATTTGATTGTGATATTTAATTACTTCTTGTAATGCACTTTGAAGTTGTGATTTATCGTTAAAATAATTACTAATTACAACTTCTAATGCATTGGTAGTTTTACCCATTGCAGAAATAACAATTAGCGTATTATCATATCCTACTTGCTGTAATACAGAAACTAAATTTTTAATTCCTGATGCGTCTTTTACAGAAGCTCCACCAAATTTAAATACCTTCATTAATACTTTGTATGTAAGTTTTTATAGCGTCTCCTTCTAACTGAGCTAAATACCAGTTTTCTAAAATTTTTGCTCCTTTATTTTTATAAAACTCTATAGCATTTGTATTCCAATCTAAAACTTCCCAACAAACACGTTGAACACCTTGACTATAACCGTATTTAATAACTTCATCTAACAAAAGCGTACCTAAACCTTGACCTCTGTAGTCTTGTTTTACAATTAAATCTTCTAAATGTACTGTTTTACCTTTCCAAGTAGAAAATCTAAAATAAATTAAGGCTATAGCTACTATTTGCTTGTCATTTTCTGCTACAAAACAGGTAAATAAAGGATGCTTACCAAAACCATGCTCTATTAAATTTTGCTCAGTTACAATTACTGCATCTGGTTCTTTCTCAAAAACAGCTAATTCTTTAATAAGCTCTAAAACTTTAGGTATGTCTTGCTGTGTAGCAAAGCGTATATTAAATTTCATTTTATAAATTTTATCAAATATAGTTTAAACAGATTTATTAGAAGATAAAATTAATTTTTACGAAAACGTTGTAGTTTGATATTATTTCTATGATATTTGCAAAAAAATAAAGCTTCATGTCTAAACGAAACCAAACTTTAGGAGAATTTATAATAGAAAATCAATCATCTTTTAAATATTCTTCTGGAGAATTATCTAGACTTATAAACTCCATTAGGTTAGCTGCAAAAGTTGTTAATCACGAAGTTAACAAAGCTGGATTAGTAGATATTATTGGAGCTGCTGGAGATACCAACATACAAGGTGAAGACCAGCAAAAATTAGACGTTTACGCAAACGATAAATTTATACAAACGCTTACCAATAGAAACATTGTTTGCGGTATTGCTAGTGAAGAAGAAGATCACTTTGTTAGCATTAACAGTCAGGATTCTAACAACCAAAATAAATATGTAGTATTAATAGATCCTTTAGATGGATCTTCTAACATAGATGTTAACGTTTCTGTTGGTACGATATTTTCTGTTTACAGACGCGTAACACCTGTTGGTACACCTGTTACTATCGAAGATTTTTTACAACCAGGTAACCAACAAGTTGCAGCAGGATATGTAGTTTACGGTACATCTACAATGTTAGTTTATACTACTGGCGATGGTGTTAATGGTTTTACTCTAAATCCTGCAATTGGTACATTTTATTTGTCGCATCCAAACATGCAATTTCCAGAAGATGGTACTATTTACTCTGTAAATGAAGGTAATTACATTCATTTTCCGCAAGGTGTAAAAAATTACATCAAATATTGCCAAATGGAAGAAGAAGACAGACCTTATACATCTAGGTATATTGGTTCTTTGGTTTCAGATTTTCATCGTAACATGATAAAAGGTGGTATTTACATGTACCCAAAAAGCTCTAAAAATTCTAACGGTAAATTACGATTATTGTACGAGTGTAATCCTATGGCTTTTCTTGCAGAACAAGCAAACGGTAAAGCTAGCGATGGTTTTACAAGAATTTTAGACATACAACCAACCGAGTTACACCAACGTGTCCCATTTTTTTGTGGCAGTAAGAATATGGTTACAAAAGCAGAAGAGTTTATGCACAACGCATAAAGGCTCTTTTATAACATTTTTTTGCTATTTTTACATTCTTAATCATATCCTTAAATTAACATCATGGGAAAAGAGAAGATTGATCAACAAGATGTAAAATTAAATACAGTAGATTCAAGCTCTAAAATAGATGCTATTAAGCAGCTTATTTTTGGAGAAAATATGCAAGCTTACGATAGCGAGTTTGAAACACTTAAACAAGATATTCTTAACAAAAAAGAAGCTCTAGAAAACTTAATTGATGAAGTAAAAACAGAATTACTTCAAAATATTGATAATCTTAGTACAGATATTAATATTAGAATTACAGAATTAGAAGCGTCTCTTCAAGAAAAAACCGAAGATCTTGACGACAAAAAATTAGACAGAAGACTTCTGGGTGAACTTTTCACAAAACTAGGAGAAAAGATTAGTCAATAAATTTTGACAATCCATGACTCAAGACGATAAATTAAAAATTCTTAAGGACATCTTGCTTAAAGATGAGCATGAGTATGCTTTATCCATAGAACAAAAACTTAAGTCGTTGGAAGAGATAATAAACCAACAACCTAATTTATCTAAAAGAGTAGATCCTATAATTGAAGACAGACTTAAAGAGTTTGTTCAAGAAATACCAGAAACTTTAGGTCCTACAATTACAGAAACTTTAAAAACCGAAATTAAAAATTCGCAAGACGCAGTTGTAGAAGCCTTATACCCAATAATGGGTAAAATGATAAAAAAGTATGTGCAAAAAGAAATACAACTTTTATCCGAAGCTATAAACAACAAAATGAATAATACCTTTTCTTTTGAGGCTTTAAAACGAAAATTTAGAGCAAAAAGAAGTGGCGTTTCTGAAGCAGATTTAATCCTTCAAGACCATTTTAAACCTACTATAGAACAAATAATGGTTATAGAACAAGGATCTGGTATTGTAGCATCAGAATATTCTAAAACGCAAAACATAGACCAAGACACTGTTGCGGGAATGTTAACAGCAATTAAAAGTTTTGCAGAAGATGCATTTCAAGCAGAAACACAAAGTCTAGAATATATAGAATATGAAAACTACCATATTCACCTTCAAAATTTTTCAAATTATTACATTGCAGTAGTAATATCTGGCGCTTTTACAGCTACATTTAGAAACAAATTAGAAGATAAATTACTAGACTTTGCCCAAAACGTAATAAATAAAACAGATTTAGAAAACAGTAGCGCATTAGCTACAAAATTAAAAGCCCAATTTGAACATGAAATTATCTAAAAAAGTGGTTTTAATAGGACACTTTGGTGTAGGAAAATCGTCTTTAATTAGACGTTTTGTAGAAAACACTTTTACCGAGGATTACAAAGTAACCATTGGTGTACATATCTTAAAAAAAGATGTAATCTTACCAGAAACAAATAAAGATATCACTTTGGTAATTTGGGATCTAGAAGGTAATGACGATATAACAAATACAAGACCGTCATACCTTATAGGAACACACGGTTTTATTTATGTATTTGATCTAACTAGACCAACAACATATCAAAATTTAGAATTTGATCTAAACTACATTAAAGAAAGATACCCAAAACTTCCAATAAAAGTTATTGGTAACAAAAAAGATTTGGTAACTAACGATTTTATTAAAGAAAACAAAGACATATTTAAGCCTTATGTAGATCTTTATACTAGTGCAAAATCTGGAAAAAATGTAGAAGAAATTTTTAATCTATTAGCAAAAAGTCTAGTATAAACCTCAACATTCTCCTAATGTTAAAAGAATATAAGCAAAAATACGCACAATCTGTAAATCAATATTTAATTGTAGACTTTGAAGGTGTTATAAAAGAAACTGACAATGTTATTTTTGATAATGTAATTGAAAAAAACATCTCTGAAATTCATCCTTTTTTTGAAAGTCTAACTTCTGTTTTCAAAGAAAAAGATCAAGATCTAGTATTTTCTTGTATTCATTTACAGGACCAAAATAACAATACAATTATCACAGATATTGTGGTAAAAACATTTGATGGTAAACAATTACCATTAGTAGTTATTTTAGATTTAACATTACACTATAATAACTATCAAACTACAGCACAAGTAAGAAACGAGTCTGTTATTAATTCGCAAATATTAGAGCTTAAAAACGAATATTTATTAGAAAAAGAAGCTTTTAAAAACACATTTATTGCCAATTTTAATCACGAATTAAGAGATCCTATAACAGGAATTTTAACGTTTTCTGAAATTCTTAAAAAAACAGGATTAACAGACGAGCAAACCAATTACTTAAAGGTAATGGACTCTTCTACAAACTATTTAAAGCAGCTTATAGAAGATATATTAGACATTTCTAAAATAGAATCTGGCAAAGCCGAAATAATCCTAGAACCGTTTAATCTACACGAATTATTAGAAGAAGTTGCTCATATTTACAAAGTAAATTCGCACCAAAAAGGCTTAGAATTTGTAACTAATTTTAATAAAAACTTACCAAAAATAGTTGGTGGTGATAAAATGAAACTTCGCCAAGTGTTAAGTAATCTATTAAGTAATGCTATAAAATTTACAGAAGTAGGCACAATTACATTTAGCGCATCTTTAAATCAAACAAGAGCAAGAAAAGCTAATATTCATTTTGAAATTTCGGACACAGGAATTGGTATTCCAGAAGAAGATCAAGATGCAATTTTTGAAAGCTTTAAGCAATTAAACCATTCGCACAACTATACTGGTTCTGGATTAGGTCTAGCTATATCTAAGCATTATGTAGAGTTATCTGGAAGTAAAATTTCTGTAGAATCTACCGTTGGAAAAGGCTCTACATTTTCTACAAATCTAAACTTTAGAATAGATCCAAGCTATAAATTAGAAAAAAGTAAACAAACAGATAGTACACCAATTAATAAAGATAAAAAGTACAATATCTTATTGGTAGACGATTCAGAAATCACTCAACTATCTGTACTAAAAATACTAGCATCTAAAGGAAATTTCTTTTTAGACATTGCAACAAAAGCCGAAGATGTAATTCCAAAAATTACAGATTACGACAACCAAATAGACTTAATATTAATGGATATTAAGTTACCAGATGGACAAGGTGATCAATTGGCAAAAAAGATAAGACAGTTACCAGAAAGAGAACACAAAAAAATACCAATTATAGCTTTAACAGCAAGAGTATTTAAAGACGACTTAAAAAAATACAAAAAAGCTGGTATAAACGATGTTATTAAAAAACCATTTGATGAAGAAACTCTTCTAACCCAAATACAAGACAATGTAAAATAAAAAAAGCGAGCTTAATGCTCGCTTTTTTTATATGGATAAACAATAAATTATCTATTCATTGTTTTAATTTCATCAGTAAAAGTGTCTAGATCTACACCTTCATGGACAAGCTCTAAAGCTTTATCTGTAACATACTTTGCGTTACTAGATTTAAAACCTAAACCAACACAAAGACGCTCTAAAATAGCCTTTTGGTTTTCACCTTCTATATGATCTGCCCAAACCATTCTTGCAAGATCGTATAAACGCTCTAAACGTTGGTCGTAAGAAGTTGGCGGATTTATAGGATGCGATTTATAGTCTTTTAATATTAACTTATAATCTTCTTCGCTAATATCTAAATTACGTGCTAATCTATCTAAAAACGCCTTTTCTTCATCAGTGATAACACCATCACTCATCGCAACTCTAACAATTGCAGCAAAATGATCTTCATTTCGCTTTTTAAATCCACTATCAAATAAATCTGAAAATGACATACTTTATATTTTTAATTTAATGCAAATATAATTAAACCTTGCTCCTTTTAAAATTAAAAGTTTCTTTTTTTAACGTATATATTTCACATATTTAAAACGATCATATTTATTTTACTAACAACATTTTAGGTCAATTACCAGAGTTTATTTTCATTAGTATTGTTAATATCAGATTAAATTAATTAATCAGAAAGCTTTTAAAAAATCTAAGCCTTATATTTGCAAAAAATTCTATTTAAGGTGAGTAAATCTAACATCTCGCAAGCCTATTTACAATCTTTGCAAACGCAAAAATTGCAAACTGCTATTGCCCTACCTAAAAGTAAAACGCACGTTAAAGGATTAGTAGGATCTTCGGTTTCGTTTATAATTTCACAAATTTTCAAACAATCCGATTTACCATTTTTACTAATATTCCAAGATAAAGAAGAAGCTGCTTTCTATTTAAACGATTTAGAACATTTGATAAATAAAAACGATGTTTTATTTTATCCAGGAAGCTATCGCAGACCTTACCAAATTGAAGAAACAGATAACGCCAACGTTTTACTTCGTGCAGAAGTTTTAAACCGTATAAACTCACGTAAAAAACCGGCTATAATTGTTACGTATCCAGATGCACTTTTTGAAAAAGTTGTAACTAGAAAAGAGCTAGAACGTAACACACTAAAGATTACTGTAAACGATAACTTATCTATAGATTTTGTAAACGAAGTCTTGTTTGAATACAAATTTAAACGTGTAGATTTTGTTACCGAACCTGGAGAATTTTCGGTACGTGGCGGAATTGTAGATGTGTTTTCCTTTAGTCACGACCAACCATATCGTATAGAATTTTTTGGTGACGAAGTAGACAGCATTCGTACCTTTGATGTAGAAACACAATTATCTACAGAGCAAATTAAAAAAATTAGTATTATTCCTAATGTTGCTAATAAACTAATTGAAGAAAAAAGGCAAAGCTTTTTACAATACATCGCTCAAAAAACAGTTGTTTTTGGTAAAAATTTCGATTTAACTTTTAACCGAATAGACGATTTTTTTAGTAAAGCTCAAACTGCTTTTAACAACTTGTCTTCCGAGCTTAAACACGCCAAACCTAATGAGCTTTTTTCAAATTCTGAAACCTTAAAAAAAGAATTATTAGATTTTAACATAGTCGAATTTGGGACAACATCTGTTTTTAAAGCAGAGCAATTTGTAAAGTTTGACACAGTACCTCAACCTGCATTTAACAAACAATTTAATTTATTAATAGATAATTTAAATGCTAATCACGACAAAGGTTACACCAATTATATTACTTGCGTAAGCGAGCAACAAGCAAAACGTTTTCATGATATTTTTGAAGATGTTGATGGCGATGTTCATTTTCAAACAATTGTGCTACCTTTGTATCAAGGTTTTATAGATCACGACTTAAAAATGGTGGTTTATACAGATCATCAAATTTTTGAACGCTACCATAAATTTCATCTTAAAAATGGCTATGCAAAAAAACAAGCCATTACACTAAAAGAACTTACAAATCTAGACATTGGCGATTATGTAACACATATAGATCATGGTATTGGTAAGTTTGGCGGACTACAAAAAATTGATGTAGATGGTAAAAAACAAGAAGCTATAAAATTAGTGTATGGAGAACGTGATGTGTTATACCTAAGCATACACTCTTTACATAAAATAACCAAATTTAACGGTAAAGATGGTGCGCCACCAAAAATCTATAAATTAGGTAGTAAAGCTTGGAAAACCCTTAAAGAAAAAACCAAATCTAGAGTTAAACACGTTGCTTTCAACTTAATAAAACTATACGCAAAGCGTAAATTAAAAAAAGGATTTCAATATAAACCAGATAGTTATTTACAGCATGAGTTAGAAGCTTCATTTTTATATGAAGATACGCCAGATCAAGTTACTGCTACTGCAGATATTAAAGCCGATATGGAAAGCGAAAGACCAATGGATAGATTGGTTTGTGGCGATGTTGGTTTTGGTAAAACCGAAGTTGCTATTCGTGCTGCCTTTAAAGCTGTAGATAATGGTAAACAAGTTGCAGTTTTAGTACCAACTACTATCCTAGCCTTTCAGCATCATAAAACCTTTAGCGAGCGTTTAAAAGAATTTCCGGTAACGGTAGATTATGTAAACCGTTTTAAAACTGCAAAAGAAAAACGCATCACTCTAGAAAAACTAGAAAAAGGTCATGTAGATATTATTATTGGTACACATCAATTGGTTAATAAAAGCGTTAAATTTAAAGATTTAGGACTTTTAATTGTTGATGAAGAACAAAAATTTGGTGTCGCTGTAAAAGAAAAACTTAAAAGCATAAAAGAAAACGTAGACGTACTTACGCTAACTGCTACACCAATACCGCGTACACTTCAGTTTAGTTTAATGGCTGCTAGAGATTTATCGGTAATTACAACGCCGCCACCAAACCGTTACCCAATAGAAAGTCACGTGATTCGTTTTAGCGAAGAAACTATTAGAGATGCAGTTAGTTACGAGATAGAACGTGGCGGACAAGTGTTTTTTATTCATAATCGTATTGAAAACATCAAAGAAGTTGCAGGTATGATCCAACGTTTAGTGCCTGATGCAAAAATTGGTGTTGGTCACGGACAATTAGAAGGTAAAAAGCTGGAAGAGCTTATGCTAAACTTTATGAATGGTACTTTTGATGTTTTAGTAAGTACAACCATTATAGAAAGTGGTTTAGACGTCTCTAACGCCAATACTATTTTTATTAATAATGCCAACAATTTTGGGTTAAGTGATTTACACCAAATGCGCGGTCGTGTTGGACGTAGCAATAAAAAAGCATTTTGCTATTTTATTACGCCAGATTATCACGCTATGACTACTGATGCCAGAAAACGTATTCAAGCATTAGAACAATTTTCTGAGCTTGGTAGCGGATTTAATATTGCAATGAAAGATCTAGAAATTCGTGGTGCAGGAGATTTACTTGGTGGCGAACAAAGTGGTTTTATAAACGAAATTGGTTTTGATACCTACCAAAAAATCTTAAATGAAGCTATTGAAGAGCTTAAAGAAAACGAATTTAAAGACCTTTACAACGAGCCTGAAGAGAAAAAGCAATACGTTAAAGACATTACAATCGATACCGATTTTGAATTACTTTTCCCAGACGATTACGTAAACAGTATAACCGAAAGGTTAAATCTGTATACCACTTTAAATAACCTAAAAACGGAAGACGAGTTAACTACTTTCGAAAATCAATTAATAGACCGTTTTGGCGAGTTACCAACTCAAGTAGTAGATTTGCTTAACAGTGTTAGAATTAAATGGATTGCCACAAAAATAGGTGTAGAAAAAGTAATCATGAAAAAAGGTAAACTTATCGGTTACTTTATTAACGACCAAAAGAGCGGATTTTACCAAAGTAATTACTTCACAAAAGTGTTACAATACGTACAAACACATCCACAAACTTGTAAAATGAAAGAAAAACAAACACGTAATGGTTTGCGTTTATTACTTACCTTTGATAATATAA
Source organism: Mesoflavibacter profundi (assembly GCF_014764305.1). Lineage (NCBI taxonomy): Bacteria > Pseudomonadati > Bacteroidota > Flavobacteriia > Flavobacteriales > Flavobacteriaceae > Mesoflavibacter > Mesoflavibacter profundi. Next base: position 1,532,141 of record NZ_CP061703.1, on the reverse strand, counting down.
AAACAGTAGAGAAAGCTTTACAAGTTTTAAAACCAATTTTGGAATAGTTTTTGAAAATTTAAACAAAAAACAAACAACCCATGATTAAAAAAATAGTGTTTTTATTGGTATTACTACCAACAATTAACTTTGCACAGTATACAATTAAAGGACAATTCCCAAATAAAGAAGATTTTAAATTTGCCTTTTTATACCAAGTAACAACACAAACTAGCAAGTTTGTAAACAATGCCGAGATTAAAGACGATGGTACGTTTACTTTTACCTTAGACAAAGATCAACCTTCTGGAACATATAGAATTGTTTATAACGAGCCGCAAGACCAATACAACTTCGACTTTTTATTTAATCAAGAAGATATAGAATTAAGCTATAATTTTGACGAAGGACTTACCTTTATAAATTCCGAAGAAAATAAACTTTGGACATCTTACAATAAAAGCATGCAAATGGTTGGAACAAGCCTTAATAATTTTTACATGAAAGGCGACAACAACGAAGAAGACTTTACTAAAATAATTACCATTTTAAAAAACACACAATCGGAATTTGAGAAAGCTGCAGAAGGCAAAATGGTTTTAAATTTTATAACTGCAAGCAAACCGTATATTCCTAACCAATTTGTAACTGCTCAAGAATTTACAAATAACGCAAAGCAAGACTATTTTAAACACATCAATTTTAGTAATCCGGTTTTACAAAATTCTAACTTTTTAATAGAAGCGACGTTAAATTACATCTATAACTTTATAGATCAAGACCATTTAAATGCCTCTTACATAAAAAACATTGATACTGCAGTACAAACAATAGGCAATAATACAGATGTAAAAAAAGTCATTCTAGAAGTACTTTACAACCAATTTGTTTACGAAAACATAGAAGCTGTAGCCAATCATATCGCAGATGCGTATTTAATACAATTAGCGACAAATCAAGGCGATAAAGCTCTAGTAGAAGATTTAACATACTTTAAAAATGCATCAATTGGTCATAAAGGTTATAATTTTGAAATTGTTATTTATGATGAAAACGGTGAAGCTACCGTTAAAAAAATGCATGAATTAGAAGATGCTAATACATACTTAATCGTATTTTGGAGCACAACATGTTCGCATTGTTTAGATGAAATTCCGCAACTTCATAACTACGTAAAAACAATAGATCAAAAACAATTAAAAGTTATTGCTGTAGCATTAGATGAAGACCGTTACCGCTGGAAAGACATGACTTACGATTTTCCAAAATTTTACCATGTTTTTGGAGAAGGAAAATGGGATAACCAAATTGGTAACAACTATAATGTTAAATCTACACCAAGCTACTTTATACTTGATAAAGACAAAGTAATTATTAAAAAACCTTATGATTTTGAAGCGTTTAAAGATTATTTTTCTAAAACATTAGAAGAATAGTTATCTTTAATATTTAAGTATCTAAATAATTATGAAAAAAAACCGAATTTTCGCAATGTCTTTTGCAAGTGTGTATCCGCATTACATCACTAAAGCCGAAAAAAAAGGAAAAACAAAAGAAGATGTACACACAATTATTACTTGGCTAACAGGTTATACTAATGCAGATATAGATACTATTTTAGAAACTAAAATAGACTTTGAAACGTTTTTTGAAAAAGCGCCAAAACTTAATCCTAACGTTGATAAAATTAAAGGTCTAATTTGTGGTTACCGCGTAGAAGACATTGAAGATCCTTTGATGCAAAAAATTAGATTTTTGGACAAGTTAATAGACGAACTTGCAAGAGGTAAAAAAATGGAAAGCATTTTAAGATCTTAAAAAAAGAAAAAAGCATCTTCTAAATGCTCAATATTAAATTGCTTTTCTTCTTTTACAATTGCTATAATATCAAAACGCACATCTACTTCTAGGTTATTTACAGTCACATACTCATCTACTGCTTTAACTAGGTTTTTTATTTGCTTTGGTTTTACAAAATCTTGCGGATTTCCAAAATCTGCTGTAGATCTTGTTTTAACTTCAATAATTGCTAAAACGTCTTCTTTTTGAGCAATAATATCGACTTCAGCTTTATTAAAGCGGTAATTACGTTCAACAATATCGTAGCCATTTTCAATTAAAAAATCTACTGCAAGTTGTTCTCCTTTTTTACCAAGCTGGTTGTGACTAGCCATTACTATTCAAATACAAGTGTAGATTTTGTTTTTTCAACTTTTAAAGTAGCATTTCTACCTAAAATTAAAGCTCTATTATCCTCTTCGTGTCCTGCTGGCATATTAAATGCAATCGGGAAATCGTAATCGGCAAGCGCATCTAAAATTAGCTGTTCTATAGATGTTCCCCAAAGCGTTGTGTTTTTTCTTAGCTTAGTCATATCGCCAACAATAACACCTTTACAATGATCAAAATAACCAGCTCGTTTTAGACTTTGTAACATACGATCTATGTGGTATTTGTACTCGCCAATTTCTTCAATAAATAATATTTTACCAGAAGTATCAACGCTAGTTTTACTACCTAACATAGTATGAAGCATCGTCAAGTTACCTCCAACAATTGGTGCTCTAACTTCACCAGTTTGATTGTATTTTGATCCTTCTAACGTATAGCTTAAAGTTTCACCAAAAATGGCTTTTTTAAACGTGGCGATAGTTTGTTCTACTTCACTTTCATCCTTAGGTAAACTTACACACATCATCGCATGTAAACTTTGTACGCCTAAATTATGTATTTGGTTATGCAATGCTGTAATATCGCTATATCCAATAATCCATTTAGGCTGTTCTAAAAATTTAGTGTAATCTAATTTATCCAAAATTCTAACCGTACCGTATCCGCCACGTGCGCACCAAATAGCTTTAATATTTGGATTATCTAAAGCGTTTTGAAAATCTTCACAACGTTCTTGATCTGTACCTGCAAAATGATTAGCTTGATTAAACACATGTTTACCAACAACAACATTAAGATTCCATTGTTTTAATAAACGTTTTGCGCGTTCAACTTCTTCATTTCTATGTTTTAAAATTCCTGATGGCGCTACAATTGCAACCGTATCACCAGCTTTTAAATATGGTGGTTGTATCAAATTTTCTGTTGGGTTTTTAAAGTTTACATTTTGGGATATCATGGCGTTAGTTCCTGTAAAAAGAAACACCAATAAAGTAATAATTATAAATCTGTTTTTTGACATATTGTAAATGTACATTTTTTTTCTAAATCGCTGTTAAAATGTGTATTTTTACGCCTTTAATAAAGAAAATTATCATGTCAAAAAGATATACAATTACTGCTGCTTTACCTTATACAAATGGTCCTATACACATTGGGCATTTAGCTGGTGTTTATGTTCCAGCAGATATTTATGCACGTTATAAACGTTTAACTGGTAAAGATGTTGCTTTTATCTGCGGAAGTGACGAGCATGGTGTACCAATTACTATAAAAGCAAAAAATGAAGGCGTTACACCACAAGAAATTGTAGACAGATATCATAAGATTATTAAAGATTCTTTTGAAGAATTTGGTATTAGCTTTGATAATTACTCACGTACATCGGCGAAAATTCATCATGATACAGCTTCAGAATTTTTCAAAACCTTATACGATAAAAACGAATTTGTAGAAGAAGTTACAGAGCAATTATACGACGAAGAAGCTAAACAATTTTTAGCCGATCGTTTTGTGATTGGAACTTGTCCAAAATGTGGTAACGAAGAGAGTTATGGTGACCAATGCGAAAAGTGTGGTACATCGCACAACGCCACAGATTTAATCAATCCAAAATCTGCAATAACAGGCAATACACCAACTTTAAAAGAAACTAAACACTGGTTTTTACCGTTAAATAAACACGAAAACTTTTTACGCGAGTGGATTTTAAAAGGTCATAAAAAAGACTGGAAACCAAACGTGTACGGACAAGTAAAATCTTGGATAGATGATGGTTTACGTCCACGTGCAGTAACACGTGATTTAGATTGGGGAATTCCTGTTCCTGTAGAAGGTGGCGAAGGAAAAGTACTTTACGTTTGGTTTGATGCGCCAATTGGCTACATCTCTTCCACTAAAGAATGGGCAGAACGCGAAGGAAAAGATTGGGAACCATATTGGAAAGACGAAGACACTAAATTAGTTCACTTTATTGGAAAAGATAATATCGTATTTCACTGTATTATTTTCCCGTCTATGTTAAAAGCAGAAGGTAGTTATATTTTACCGGACAATGTACCTGCTAACGAATTTTTAAATTTAGAAGGTAACAAGTTATCAACCTCAAAAAATTGGGCAGTTTGGTTACCAGAATACCTAAAAGATTTTCCTGGTAAACAAGATGTTTTGCGTTACACTTTAACCGCTAACGCACCAGAAACCAAGGATAACGATTTTACTTGGAAAGATTTTCAAGCCAGAAACAACAACGAGCTTGTGGCCATTTTTGGTAACTTTATTAATCGTGTTGTCGTTTTAACTAACAAATATTACAATGGTATTGTGCCAACACCTTCAACATTTACAGCAATAGATGAAGACACTTTAGCTGCTGTAAAAGCCTATCCTGCGGTTATTGAAAGCTCTTTAGAACGTTACCGTTTTAGAGAAGCAAGTCAAGAACTTATGAATTTAGCACGACTTGGTAACAAATATCTTGCAGATGAAGAACCTTGGAAATTAGTAAAAACAGACGAAGCACGTACGCAAACCATTATGTATGTTGCTTTACAAATTGCAAGTGCTTTAGCTACATTATCAGAACCATTTTTACCATTTACTTCAGCTAAGTTGAAACAAATTTTAAATGTCACATCGAGCGCAGTCGAGATGTCTTGGAGTGACATTTCAACAAAAGACGTGTTATTACCAGCTAATCACCAAATTGGACAAAGCGAATTACTTTTTAATAAAATTGAAGACAAAGACATTCAAATTCAATTAGATAAATTAGAAGCTAGCAAAAAAGCTAACGAAGCAGCTAACAAAAAAGTAGAGCCTCAAAAAGACACGATTACTTTTGATGATTTTACAAAGTTAGATTTGCGTGTTGGAACTATAATTGAAGCCGAAAAAATGCCTAAAGCCAAAAAATTACTAGTTTTAAAAGTAGATACTGGCATAGATGTTCGCACTATTGTTTCTGGTATTGCCGAGAGTTTTACTGCAGAAGAAGTTGTTGGTAAACAAGTAACGGTTTTAGTTAACCTAGCGCCAAGAGCTTTACGTGGTGTAGAAAGTGAAGGTATGATTTTAATGACCGAAAATGCCGAAGGTGATTTAGTATTTGTAAATCCTGATACAACGGTTAAAAATGGATTGCAGATTAGTTAGGTTATGAGATATTTTTTCTTTGTTTTTTTGGTCAGTATAAATGTTTCAATTTCACAAAATCTTTGGTTTGAAACAGATATCAACACCGAAATTGATGTTTTAAAACCTAAAGATGTCATTCCTGTAATAAACGACGATAATGGTAATATCGCTTTATTCTTTATAAATAGTAAAGTTGCTTTTGGCAAATTACACAATAAGGAAGGTCAATTAATAGGTTCTATAAACAATATTTCAATACCAAAAAAAGGAAAAAAACTTATTGGTGTTATTTATGAAAACGATTGGTATACTCTATTTTTTTCTAACAATAACAACAACCATTTAAGCTCTGTATCTGTAAATTTTAACTCAGGAAATTATAGTTTTGATGAAGACTTAGATATTGATTTAAAAAATCAAAAAATTATAGATTTTATTATTGAAAAAAATAGAATGTTTGTTTTAACGGTAAGCACAAAAAACAACATTCTGTACACTTATAAAGCAACTAAAAACGAAGTTACAAAGGGTTTTACTTATGATTTAAGCGATAAAAATTTCGCAGATAGTAACAACGCTAGTTATGAGCTAGATTTATTATTATTTGGAAATTCTGGTTATTCATCTGTTGAAATCATTGACAACAATGTACCTAATGGATTAGAAAAAACAAATGCGTTTACCAAACTTTACTATAATGAAAATGAAGGTACACTTACTATAACTAACAATGTATTTGATAAATATACCTATTTAATAAATTTAAATTTTAATAACGGAAAATCTTCCTTTGAAGTAATTGAAAATTCAGGTTTTAATAAAGATGATTATTACTCCAACTCTAATTCCTTTATTTTAAGTGACAAAATTATTACAGTTTATTCTTCAAAAGACCATTTAGATTTAAGTGTTTACAATTTAAATTCTTTAGAAAAATTGAAAACTTTTAAAATAATAAAAGATGAAGCTATTAATTTTAAAAACACACCAATTATTCAAGAAGGCGGAGAATTTGATAATTATAGAGAACTTGAAAAATCATCTAAATTTTTAAGAAAAATAACAAATTCAAAAATAGGAGTTACTGCATACCATCAAAAAAATCACGTAGTACTTACTTTAGGAGCAAGTACCGAAATTCAAACTAACCCTTATTTAGCTGGAACATTTGGAGCTATCGGCGGTGTAGTATCTGGTGCATTAATAAGTTCTTTTACCTCTTATTCTAAAACAAAATCCACAAGAATTGAATGTCTTTTTGATTCAGAATTCAATCATCTAAAAGGTAATATTCCAAGTAATAACTACGATAATATTGTTGAATTTAAAAACAACAATTTAAAATCTTTTGATTCTTCATTAGAGACTTTATTTAAACACAAAAACGATTACATTTTTGGTGTTTTTGATAAAAAAACTGGTTTATATTCTCTTTATAAGTTTATTCAATAATCTATTTTTTAAGTTAACAACTGTTAAAAATAATTTCAGTTAAAAACTCAAAAACCTTAACAAACATCTGTCATAAGCAGATGTTTTTGTTATTTTATCATATGATAAACTTGTCTTAATTAGTCGTCTAAAAGGTGATGGTTTTCGTAACTTAATATAGTTACAAACTAAAAAACCAAAACTTATGAAAAGACTAATTTTATTATTAGTGACTTTAAGTATTATATCTTGCGGTACTCCAAAAACTGTTCGAGATTCTAAAAAAGTCATTAAAGGCGATTGGGTTTTAAACTCGATCACTTACAACCAAACAGGTACGTTTAACGTTACACTTTTTGACGATGCTTCAAAATCTTGTTTTGAAGGTAGTACTTGGCAATTTATTCCAAATAATAATACCGGTATCTATACAATAAACTCGGCAGGATGTATGTCTGGCGAAAGAAACTTTGTATTTACCATACAAGAAGTAAGTCCAGAAATGGGATTATACGACTTTTTATTAAAGCCAACCAACGAAAAAAATAAATCTGAAACTAATCAAGGTTACCGTGTTAACCTTTCTCAGTTATCAGATACCAACATGCAATGGAAACAAACCGTTAATCTAGACGGACAACCATTTGTAATTATAATGAACTTTACCAAAATTTAAAACTAAAAAACCATGAAAAAGACAATTAACAAGATTTCAATATTTAGTCTAACACTATTAATGTGCATTGGACTTACCAACTGTAATGCAGTAAAAAATGCTAATAATAAACAAAAAGGTGCTGTTATTGGCGCAACAAGTGGTGCTGTTTTAGGTGCTATTATTGGTAATAACGTAGGAAAAGGCGGAAACGGAGAATTAGGAGCCGTAATTGGCGGTGTAGTTGGTGGTACTGCTGGTGTGCTTATAGGGAAGAAAATGGATAAACAAGCACAAGAAATTGAACAAGAAATACCTGGTGCACAAGTAGAACGTGTAGACGATGGTATTGTTGTTACATTTGATGAGAATAGTGGTGTATATTTTGATACTGAAAAGTATAACATTAACGCTGCTTCACAAGCTACATTAAACAAGCTTATAGGTGTGTTTAAAGAATATCCTGACACTAATTTATTAGTTGTTGGTCATACAGACAGTTCTGGATCTGACGATTACAACATGACACTTTCTAAAAATCGTGCGTATGCTGTTACTAACTACTTAACTAATAACGGAATTAGCGGTACAAGATTAACCACAAATTGGTTTGGAGAAACGCAACCTATGTATGATAACAATACTGCCGAAGGACGTGCTAAAAACAGACGTGTAAATATTGCTATTTTACCAAATGAAAAAATGATACAAGACGCACAAAACGAGTCTAATTAATAATTATTTGAATATAGAAAAAGAGGTGTAGTTTAAAAACTACACCTCTTTTTTATTTATAGCGTATTCTAAGATATAAAGCAAATGCTCTTATCACTAAAAAAGGAAAAATAATTAGTACAGATCCAAGCAAATTTGTTGGCGTAAACGTTTCTGGAAAGTTACGCACTATAAAAAGCATAAGAACAACGCCTAAAATAATTGAAACATGCAGCACTAGCATATTTGGTGTAAAAGCACCAAAACTAACGGTAACTGGTGTTTGTTTTATGTGTAGTAAAACACGTTCTATAGCTACAAATATTAAATTGATATTAAAAAACCAGTTTCTAAAGAATAGTACTTTCATATTGGTTAGAATTAGTACATCATTATTCCAATTTGCCATAAACCCGAAAAAGACAACAATAAAAATAAAATAACCTATCATTTGTATAATAGAACCAAATATGGATGTTGTTTTATTGCTGGCAAGCACAGCATTTTTATTTCTTTTAAATAAAATTCTATCGATAATTATTCTAATAAGCTCGTTCCACCAAAAAAATAAAATCACATAAAACACCGTAGTTTGTCCACTCCAAATAGATAACGCTGTAAGCAATGTAAACACTAAAAAATCCCATTGGGAATAATATTTTAATGGTTTTTCTAAAAGAGAAGAAAAGCTATTCATATGATTTGTTATGTTTAAATAAACAGTTTAATACCTTGTTGTTAAAGTTCCATTGGTCCAAACACCATAACTATCTACTGCATTGGTTGTTGTAAAGTATACACCAAAACCATCTCTTTTTCCATTTGTAAATGATCCAAAATATCTTGTGTTTGCTGGTTTATAGCTTTCTTCTCCTAATCCGTTGGCTTTATCGTTATAATACTCACCTATGTAAACATTACCACTTTTCCAGATATAACTTCCTAAATAATGTCTCTTGCTATTTGAGAAAAACCCAAAATAAATATCACCATTAGAATAAAAATACATACCAAAACCGTCTTTGCAATTACCTGTGCAATTATTTACTTTTTTATTATTTATAAAATCTTGAGTTAATAAATTTGTAGTTAGTTTTCCGTTTTGATAATAACCAGCTTCTGTAACTTTATTATTCTTTGCGTAATAACCATAACCATGCTGTTTACCCTGTTTCCACTGACCAACGTAAGCACTTCCTGTATTTTGCCATTTATAGAAACCATAACCTTCTCTAAGTCCATTTACAAAATTACCTTCGTAATATCCTGATTCTTTTATAAAATTTTGAAAGCCGTAACCGTTTACTTTTCCGTTTTTAAAGATGCCTTTTAGAGTATAATTGTCTGAATTATATTCTCCATAACCATTATTACAGTCTCCGGAAATGCAACCTGAATTAGTGTTACTGGTTATTATGTTTTTTGATGACGTTGTTGGTTGTGGAGCATTAATTTGTTCTACATCACCTGAACTTCTATTTATTTTTACAGCTTTACCTACAACTTCTGCATTAATAAATTTCCCAAAATACATATAATCTGTATTTGAAACATGACCGATTCCTGTTGGTTCTCCATTAAAATCAAACTGTCCTGCATAAAAAGTATTAATAGTTTTCCAACTTCTTGTTCCTACTTTATATGGTTTACTATTTTTAAAAAAACCTACAAATGAATCTTTGTTTGGATATATTTTAACACCAAAACCATTTACACAATCGCCTTGGCACGAATTAGCTAATTTTTTATTTACATAATCTTGACCTAAATTGGTTATTAATTTACCATCTTGATATATACCAGCTTCTGTAATATTTTTATCTACAGTTAAATAACCGTAACCGTTAATTTTATTATTTTTCCACTCTCCATAATACATCGTTTTAGTAGATTTCCATGTGTATATTCCATAACCATCTCTTTCACCATTTGTAAAATTACCCACGTAATTATCACCATTGCTATAAACTTGTTCTACAAAACCGTTAGCTTTACCATTTTCAAAAAAACCTGTCAAAGTTACATTCTCTAGTTTATATTGTCCGTAGCCATTATTGCAATCTCCAGATACACAACTAGTATTGTTATCGGTATTTTCTTGAATTTTACTTACTATACCGTTGTAATACGTTATATCTACTTGATCCATATTCTTCTCTACAATTTTAGAATATCGTTCTCTTAGATTTCCAAATTGGTCATAACGCATAGTTATAGCACTTTTTTTATAGGCTTGGTAACCGTTAAGAGAAAATTTTAAATGATCAGGATTTCTATAAAACACATGTACTTCTCCTCTAGTTAATGATCCTTTTGCCGAAAAACCTTTACCCATAGGTTCTCCATCTTTAAACAAGTTAATTTCAACTTCTAAAATATCATTATCTAATTTGGTATAATTAAGTTTATATGTCTTTTCACTACCAAAACCTCCTTTAGTTCTTTCTTCTATTAATTGACCTTCACTATTATATTTAAAGTAGGTATAAACATTATCTAGTTTTTTGCCTTCTTTATCAAAAGCTATTATAGATATAATTCTTTGTTTTGTATCATACTTATACTCATAATAACCATTTTCTGAATTTATTTTTTTTGAAATTAAACCATCTTGATTATATATTATATGGTATTCTCTAGGATATTTAATTTCTCCTTTACTGTCTATTGAATATTCTTTTATAGTTTCAATTTTTCCTGGACTTGAATATATATATTCTGTCTTATTTTTAAAGGATTTACCTGCTGCAGACGTTAGCTTTTGAGTTAAATAACCATCTTTATTAAAATCTAAGTAAAATAATTTTTCAACAAAATCAATTTTATAAAATTGCTTTAAAGCGCCATTTAGATTATAATGATTAAGTGTATAATATTCTGCAGCTGGATTAAGTGGCGCATTTTGCCAATCTATGGTTTGTGAATTTGCACTTACTACAAATAGTAAAATTAAACTTGCTATTATATATTTCATCTTAAAATTATTTAGTAGTTATAAATTCTTCAGTAAAATTATCGTCCCATTTAAAGGCATTTACAATCCAACCATTTTTGCTTTTGTAATAGGTAAATATTAATCGTACTGCTGTATTTTCATACTGGATTAGATACGTTTCGCGTTTTGCGATATCACTAATTGTTTCATCTTTCACTTTTAAATAATTAAAAGGCGCTCCAAAACGATTACTAATTATATTGGTATACTTTATAATTTTTTCTTTTAAAGTTTCAATCTCATTTTGTGGTATTGGCCAATATGGCGTAAGGATTTGAAAAGCTTCATTTATTTTATTTTGCTTAAAAAGTGTCGTTACTTCTACAGACATTTGCTTAGTACCTGACACGTCTTTTAATAGCTTGGTTTGAGAAATTGTTTGGAAAGAAATAAAGCAGGTTAAGATTAATAGTAATTGTTTCATTTTAAATGTAATTATGATTTAAAACAAAACTAGGTTTAAAGAAGACTAAAAACTATACGATATATGACGTATTTTTGGTACATATATCTTCTATATTTGCCATTCAAATTTTCAAGAAAAACGTGTTATATGCTTTTATTACAATACATCCAATCCAAAACTAACCTAACTGAAACCTCTATAAAAAACACAGTTAATCTTTTAAATCAAGATTGTACAGTACCTTTTATTTCTAGATATCGTAAAGAAGCAACTGGTAATTTAGATGAAGTTGAAATTGGTGCAATTGTTAAATATAAAGAAGAATTTGAAACACTTGAAAAACGTAAAGCAACCATCTTAAAAGCATTAGAAGAACAAGACGTTTTAACCAACGAATTAAAAACAAAAATTGAAGCTTGCCAAGACAGTACAACACTTGAAGATTTATATTTACCTTACAAGAAAAGCCGAAAAACAAAAGCCGAAACTGCTAGAAAAAACGGACTAGAACCATTAGCAAAAATCATAATGAGTCAAAATGCTAATGATATAAAAAACATCGCCGTTAAGTACATAAAAGGTGAAGTAACATCTACCGAAGACGCTTTAGAAGGCGCAAGACATATTATTGCCGAATGGATTAACGAACGTACAGATATTAGAACCAATTTAAGACAACAATTAGAGCGTTATGCTATGATTTCCACGAAAGTGGTAAAAACAAAAAAAGAAGATGAAGAGGCTCAAAAATTTAAAGATTATTTTGATTGGGAAGAAAGCCTAAATCGCATACCATCACACAGATTATTAGCTATTCTTAGAGCCGAAAAAGAAGGCTTTATTCGTGTAAAAATTGAAATTGATAATGATCGCGCTTTAGAACGTATAGACCGAAAAATCATAAAATCGGACAACGCTTGCGCCGATCAAATAGAAATAGCAATAACCGATGCTTACAAACGATTATTATTCCCATCGTTAAGTAACGAAGCGTTACAAAATGCCAAAGAAAAAGCAGATGACGAAGCGATAAACATCTTTGCCAAAAACTTAAAACAACTAATGTTAGGATCTCCTTTAGGCGAAAAACGTGTTTTGGCTATAGATCCTGGTTTTAGAACTGGATGTAAAGTAGTTTGTTTAGACGAAAAAGGTGATTTAAAACATAACGAAACTATTTATCCGCATGCGCCAAAAAACGACCAAATTGGAGCTTTAAAAAAGCTAAGCACGTTAACTGAAGCGTATCAAATAGAAGCTATAGCAATTGGTAACGGAACAGCATCTAGAGAAACCGAAGCTTTAGTTAGAAAAATTAGATTTAAAACCGATGTACAAGTTTTTGTGGTTAGCGAAGCTGGAGCAAGTATCTATTCAGCATCAAAAATTGCGCGAGAAGAATTCCCTAATTACGATGTAACCGTTCGTGGTTCAGTTTCAATTGGACGACGTCTTCAAGATCCTTTAGCCGAGTTAGTAAAGATTGACGCCAAATCTATAGGTGTTGGACAATACCAACACGATGTAGACCAAAATAAATTGCAAAAGCAATTAGATGTTGTGGTAGAAAATTGTGTAAATGCAGTTGGTGTAAATATAAATACTGCAAGTAAAAGTTTATTAAGTTACGTGTCTGGTATTGGTCCAAAATTAGCAGAAAACATAGTCAACTATAGAAGCGAAAAAGGTGCATTTTTAAATAGAAAAGACATTAAAAATGTACCAAGATTAGGCGACAAAGCATTTGAGCAAGGCGCTGGTTTTTTAAGAATTAAAGATGGAGATAATCCGTTAGACGATTCTGCAGTACATCCAGAAAGCTATGCTATTGTTACTAAAATGGCTAAAGACGAAAGCGTTTCGGTAAAAGAATTAATTGGAAATACGTCTACTTTAAAACAGATTAATTTAAATAAATACACCTCTGAAACTATTGGTCTTTTAACTTTAGAAGACATTGTAAAAGAATTAGAAAAACCAGGTTTAGATATACGTGAGCAGGCAAAGGTTTTCACTTTTAATCAAAACATTAAAACGATTGAAGATTTACGCGAAGGACAATTATTACCTGGCATTGTTAATAATATTACTGCATTTGGTTGTTTTGTAGATGTTGGTATTAAAGAAAGCGGTTTAATACATGTCTCTAACTTATCAGACAGTTTTGTAAAAGATGTGAATGAGCACGTGCATTTACATCAACAGATTATTGTTAAGGTGTTGAGTGTTGATATTCCGCGAAAGCGTATTCAACTTAAATTACATAAATAGATGTTAAAAATAGCTTACCATCCTATTTACAGTCATCCTTTACCTGAAGGACATCGGTTTCCTATGTTAAAATATGAGTTATTACCAAAACAATTATTACACGAAGGAACTTGTATAGAGGATAATTTTTTTGAGCCTGTTAAGATGCTAAATGAAAATCCCATTTTAGCAGTCCATGATGCCAACTACTTTTATGATTTATTAAATATAACACTAGACCAACGTGCTGCAAGAAAAATTGGGTTTCCGTTAAGTGAATTATTAATTGAACGTGAAATTATTATTGCAGATGGCACCATAAAGGCTAGTGAATATGCCTTAAAATACGGTATTGCTATGAATATTGCTGGAGGTACACATCATGCGTACACTAACCGTGGCGAAGCATTTTGCATGCTTAATGACCAAGCAATAGGCGCCAGATTTCTTTTAAAAAATGGTTTAGTTAAAAAAGTTTTAATTGTAGATTTAGATGTACATCAAGGTAATGGTACTGCAGAAATTTTTAAAAACGACGCCTCAGTTTTTACCTTTTCTATGCACGGAAAAAACAACTATCCATTTAAAAAAGAACAAAGCGATTTAGATATTGAATTAGATAATAATGTTGGAGATAGTGAGTATTTATCTATATTAAAAAAAGTACTGCCGCAATTAATAGAAAAAGAACAACCCGATTTTATTTACTACTTATGTGGTGTTGATGTTATTGCTACAGATAAACTAGGCAAACTTAGCTTAACTATAGAAGGCTGTAAACAGCGCGACAAATTTGTTTTAGAAACCTGTAAGTCCCAAAATATACCGGTAATGTGCAGTATGGGTGGCGGTTATAGTCCAGATATTAAGGTAATTGTTAGCGCACATGCCAACACTTATAGATTAGCTCAAGATATCTTCTTTTAAGATCAAATACTTTTTAAAAGAATTAATCCTAAAATAATACAACCTACAGGTAATAATAAAAGTATACTTGTATTGTAGCTGTTTTTACTTTTATTGAATTTTGCGTTTAAAACCTTTCGGCTTTTGCCATTATATTTCATCCAATTTTTAAAATGAATCATTATTGAAAATATGATGAATAATGTCCAGAAATTAGAAGTAGACATTGTTTTAACATGCATTTTACTAAGAAACGTTACTAAAAATGCACCTGTAACAAATAATAATGCGATTTGAAGCAGCGATATATAAAATAAAGCAATAGTATTAGCTTTTTGTTTAAACTTAGATTTAAATGCAGAAAATATAGCAAAGAAGAACTGATCAAATGTTGTCATGGTATAAAATAAAAAACCTGCTAAAGATAGCAGGTTTTTTTATTAATTAAAGTTCTTTAGAAATTATTATTCTGCAGAAACTTTTACGTTATCTACTTCCCAAGTTGCAGCAGCAGAACTTGTAGATGTATATTTAAATGCAATAAATACATTACCTCCTGCAGCAGCAGAAAGATCTAAAGATCCTGAATCCGTCCAAGAAGACCAACTACCAGTGTTAGTATCTAAAGTTGGAGATAAAGCTACCCAAGTACCATCTGTTGTTGGGTCACCACCGTTATAATCTGTTGCATAAAATACTTCTATATCATTACCGTTGTATCTTTTTACAGTTTGGAATGTTAAGAAAGCACTTGGCGTATTTGATAAATCTATAGGTAAAGAGATTAACCAATCTTCATTAGTTTGTGCTCCTCCAGCATAACCAGACATTGTTGCACTGTCATCCGGATTTCCAAAAGTGTTGTAATACCACTCTTGCGTTCCTGTTACGTTGTAAGGCGTCCATTTATCTAAATTTCCTGCAGAGAAATCGTCTTCGAATAATGGATCACATCTTAAGTCGTTATCAAAATTGATAGCTTCTGGTGTATTAATGTATATTGTATAAAAATCATCAAAGTAATCTCTAGTTAATACTCCATCTATACTACCTCTATTTGCAGGTAATGGTAATCCTTTAAAATCTGAAAATGTACTTGTACTTAAAATCACACTACTTCCTGTTGCACAACTTTCTAGTAAACGTTCACCGTCAAAACTATCATTAGATTCTGAAGCAAATGTAGTAGTGTTTCCTACTACTAAGTTGCTATTAAATTGCATGTCGTTTAATCGGATGTATTGGCTTTCTAAAGCTTCACTAAATTCTGAAATTGTTACTTCTTTTGGAACTATAGTAGCTACTTCATCTGTTCTAATAATATAGTCTTGAACTAATGTACTTGGTATTCTACCAATTTCATCTCCATCTAAACGACCAAGTTGTAAAACTCCGTTTCCTTCTCCAACAGTTAATCCATTAAGTTTAACAAATACTTTACGTCCAAATTCATATTGAGTAAACATTGGGTTTTTATCAACTTGTACTACTATTGCTGCTGTAGGATTTTCTGGAGCATCTTGTATTACTAATTGCTTATAGAAATTTCCTCCTTCATCACTTGATACCACATAACCAACAGTATATTTTTCTGTTACAGTTTCACTTGCTGCATCAAAAGTAAAAGCTTCGTTTCCGTTACTTCCAAAAGCACCTAATACACCGCTTAATGGGTTAAACACTGCTTCTGAGTTTGGGTAATCTGCACTTCCGTCAATTCCCGAAGGAACATCAAAATTATCGTCTTTTACACAGCCTGTTAGAACTACTAAGCTTACTAATAGTACTGCTATTTTGTTTAAATTAAATCTTTTCATTTTTTCTTGAATTTATTTTTTCTATAAATATAATTAAAATCTTACGTAAACGTTTAAATAATAAGTAGTTCCGTTACCAAAAAAGTAACGATTACCAAATACTGGTCCGTTTGGATTAGTTTGTTCTTGTAATTGGCTTCTGTAATCTACACGTCTTGATTGCTCAAATCCACCTGTACGGTATTCTTGATTAAAGACGTTATTAATTGTTGCGAAGAAACCAACAAAATAATCATTAACTTTCCATGATTTACCACCAATTATGTTTACTAACATGTAATCATCAAATTGTTCTTGTTGTAATAATTGTCTAGCAATTTCAGGATCTACATCATTAATTTCTCCACCTGTTACTACGTAAGTTTGTCCACCTTGAGTGTTATCTTGAAATTGTGTTTCTGTGTATAATTCTGGATCTGTTACAAATGCTGCACTTCTTTTTAATGCACTTGGATCTACATATGCGTTAGAGAAATGGTTAGCCGTTACACCAATATTCCAATAGTCTGGATCTCTATATTCAAAACCTATTTGGAATGCTCTTTCTGGTCCACCTGCTACATGTAAGTTTTTAAGGTTTGTTGTACCATCACCAAAAATTGCTTTACCTGTACCAAACTCTTGACTATAGTAAGTCAAGTTAGGGTTATTATTGTAAATATACTGACCAACAGAAGCTGCACCTTTTAATTTGATAGTTGGTGTTACTTGTGCTTCGATACCTAATTCTCCTCCTATACGTTGCGTTTCTATATCAGTAATTGCTTCTTGCACTAAGTTGCTTCCTGCACCTTCGCTAAAGAAGAATCCTGTATCTGTTCCATTTTTAGTTGTAGAATAAAATCCTGTAAGTCTAGCTTTAACTATTGGAGAACGGAAAATATAACTTGCATCTACACTAGAAATTTTCTCGCTATCTACATCTTCTAAAAGCATATTAGATTGTCTAACATTTGCAAATGCATTTCTAATACTTGGTGCTTTTGTCATATAAACACCGTTAAAGTCTAATAAGTGACGTCCAGAAATTTTATAAGTTAAACCAGCTTTTGCGCCAAAGTTTTCATATTCTACTTTTGGTCCTTTTCCAAATGAATTGCCTACGAAATATCCATTTTCAAAAAGTCCGTTTCTTTGGTAATCTGTTTTAGATATGTTTCCTCCTAAATAAAAATCTACTTTACTGTAGTTAAATACTGCTTGAGCAAATCCACTTACAACATTGGCATCAATTTCATAGTTATATTTATATCTATCTCCTTCTTGAGCAATTCTGTTAGGATTTCTAACATCAGATTGTGCTGTAGTTAATGTTCCTTCTGTGTTTTGTGCTGGTTCATCAGAGAAAAAGTCTACATCTAAATATCCTGATCCTCCTAATAAATCAGATACTATTGCGAAGTTTTCACTTTTTAAATTTCTGTAATTAACAGCAGCATTTAATCTAATATTATCTGACAATTCTGTATCTAAAATAATATTAGCCATTAATTGCTTATCGTCTATTCTATCTTCTTGTATAGCATAAACTGAATTTTCAAAAGTAGAATTTGCAGTATAAAGCGCATTCCAATCAAATTGACCATCGTTTACAAAACTTTGTTGTGCAATGTAAGCTTGTTCGTAATCGTATGCTGTTGGACCACCATCTACATTTAAAATGTAGCTTGGTAAGTTTTGATAGTATGTTGGATCTGTATTACGTGCTCCACCAATGTAGCTATCTTGACCATTAAATCTTACTAATCTTGTTCCTCCATTATCAATTCTAGTGTTTCCTACTTCTCCAAATTGATATCCTATGTTTGTATTGATAGAAGTTTTTTCTGAAATATCCCAATAATGATTTAACATTAAAATTGGCTCTTCAATTCTTCTAATTCTAGAGTTTCTTATCTCTCCATCTTGTTCTCCCCAAAATGGGTTGTATTGTCTTCCTTTTAAGTTAAAAACTTCTTCTGTAATTGCAGTAGATCTACCTCTTCTGTTTTGAGCGTAGATAGATGTAAAGTTTAAACTATGTTTTTCGTTTATTTTTTTCTCTACAACTGCTACAAAAGAATTTGCATCGTAAAGTGTTCCTTCTACATATCCACCATCACCAAAACGTCTAGATGCTAATAAGCTATAAGCCCAACCATCTTCCATTAGTCCAGAACTGTAGCTAGCCATGATACGTCCTTCGTAACTTCTGTTTGCAGAAGCAAAAGATAAACGTCCACCTTCACGGTATTTAGAAGCGCGCATTACAATGTTGTTTGTTCCTGCTAGGTCACCAAAATTATAGTCGTTTGGCGAAATACCCATAGAGAATTCTTGATTACGTTGTAAGTCGTTAATTCCTCCCCAATTTCCCCATTGAGGTCTACCTGTAGCTTGTTTATTCATTTCTAAACCATTAATAAGAACTTTACCATTGGCATTATCAAGTCCTCTTGGTCTAAAAAATGTAGCACTAAAATCAAATGCTGCAGCGTTTAAAAAAGCATCTCTTGAAGATTGTAATAAACCAGATACGTTACTTGTTAATCCGTCATCTTCACTATTTAATTGATCATCTGAAATTGAAATGATATAAAGATCTTTTTTATCACTAGCATTGTAGGATAAAGTCATATCCTGAATATCTAATGTTTTACCTTCATTAACCACAATAGGAAATCTTTTTGTGGTGTAATCTACTTTTTCAATTTTTAGGATTTGTTCTCCTAATGGTAAATTTTGCTTGAAGATAAACTGACCTAAAGCATCTGTCTTAGTCGTTAAGTCTGATTCTTCAATTGTTACTGTTACATCTGGAATTGGCTCATCTGTTACTGCATCTTTCACACTACCTTTAACAGTGGTTTGCTGCGCAAGCATTGAAACTGCTGAGAAAATTCCAAATAAGAAAAATAAAAAACTTTTTTTCATACGTGAATTTATTGTTAAAACTTTGTTTTAGCATTAAATAATTATTATTTAAGGCGTGCAAATTTACATTATTTATAATAAATATCTACTTTTGGCAGGAGTTTTGTAAATAACATAACGATAACGTAACAATAATTATTAATGAAACAATTTAATTACCTACTATTTGCGCTATTATTTACAAGTGTTTTAAGTGTAAATGCGCAAGAGAAAAAAAAATTTAAAATAAATACTGTAGCCTTCTACAATTTAGAAAATTTATTTGACACAATAAATGACCCTTCTAAAAATGATGAAGCAAGCCCTATGATGGAAATCAAAGCTGACAGAGATGTAATCTATAAGAAAAAAGTCCACAATATGGCTAGAGTAATCTCTGATATTGGTAAAGACTTTACTAAAAACACTCCAGCTATTATTGGTGTATGCGAAATTGAAAATGTTAATGTATTAGAAGATGTAGTAAATGATCCTTTACTTTTAGAAAAAGATTATGGTATTGTTCACTTTAATTCTCCAGATAACAGAGGAATTGATGTTGCTTTATTATATCAAAAAAAGCTATTTCAAGTCACATCAAGAAGTACACATACTTTAAAAATTTATGATGATAACACAAAAGAACGCATAAATACTAGAGATCAACTATTGGTAACAGGTGAATTAGAAGGCGAACAAATGCATTTTATTGTAAACCATTGGCCATCTAGACGTGGTGGAGAAGCTAGAAGTAGACCAAAACGTGTTGCTGCTGCCAAACTTAATAAAAGAATAATTGATAGTTTACAGTCTATAGATCCTTATGCAAAAATAATTACAATGGGTGATTTAAATGATGATCCTATTAATGCAAGTGTTAAGGATGTACTTAAAGCTGAAAGAAAAAAAGAAAAAGTTGATTTAAAAGGTATTTACAATCCTTATATCGACATGTTTAAAAAAGAAGGTTTAGGTACTACTGCATATAGAGATTCATGGAGTTTATTTGATCAAATCATGCTTACTAAACCGTTTTTAAATAAAGATTATTCCAACTGGACATATTATAGAGCTGGTATCTTTAACGATAATTATTTAGTAAATAAAAAAGGAAGATATGCAGGTTATCCTCTAAGAAGTTTTGCAGATGGTGGCTTTACTAATGGTTTTAGTGATCACTTTCCTGTTTACGTTTATTTAATCAAAGAAGTTACAGAAGACTAATTAGATATTTAAATAATAAAAAAGCGAGCTAAATAGCTCGCTTTTTTTATATCATTTATTAGATTAAAACCAAGTCTTCCAAGGTATCATACTTAAAACTAATATTAAAGCTATTGTATAAAAAACAGCTATTGTCTTTAACTTTTTAGACGAAATAAGCTTTTTCTTGTGCTTAGAATAACCAATTGTTATTAATGCTACTGCTATAATCATTGTAAATGGATGCTCTACAACATTTCTTCTTAAAGCACTATTTTTCATGATTTCTCCCATAGACATTTCATTAAAATAATCTGATACAAACCAAAAAACAATACCAATTAATAATTGGATATGTGATACGATTAATGTGAATAAAGAAATTCTAAAATCTCTAGCTTCATAATCCTTTTTAGTAAAAGACTTAAATAATGCATTAAAGGTTGCTATTATTAGTATTATCAATACTAAATAAGCCCAATAAGAATGTAACATTTTAACTGTAGAGTACATATATTTATTTTTAAATTTAATTGGTGTAAAGGTAATAATTAATCATAAAAAAAACCGCTTCTTAAATAGAAGCGGTTTTTAATTTATTTAAAATATTAGATTATTGAAAATCCCAAACTCCATTTATTTTTATTAATGCTAATTCTTCTACTCCTGAACTACCATCATAAATATCAAAAATCATAACATATTTTTGCTCTTCTTCTGCATTAGGATCTATTACATTATCTAATAAATCTGCAAATACAGTTAATAACATATCATTACTCCAGTAAGCTGGGTTATTAGATCTTCTATCAAAGTTTCCATAGTTAGCCATACTACCTACAGCAGTTTCAAAATCTGGGTTAGAACCATAGTTTGCTTCTATATAATCAAATTCTGGAGTGCTTATTGTGTATCTTATAGTGTTATCTGGTACCCAAACACCATTATCAAAACCAAACTGTAAAGAAGTTTCTATAGTAGACTCATGCCCATTCCACATACCGTTAGCAAATGTGTATAAGTTACCTCTTATTTGTGCTCCTGAAGAACTAGAATAGTAATCGTAAATTACAAATAACTCTTCATCTTCTTGCCCATAAGGGAAGTTTATAGATAAGAATGTTGGTAAATAGTTATTTGGAGAAACAGAACTACTAAAGTTATCGTATTGTCCTGGTTGACCAGAAGCTTCACCCATTGA
The DNA here is from genome assembly GCF_014764305.1 of Mesoflavibacter profundi. Lineage (NCBI taxonomy): Bacteria > Pseudomonadati > Bacteroidota > Flavobacteriia > Flavobacteriales > Flavobacteriaceae > Mesoflavibacter > Mesoflavibacter profundi. Next base: position 1,510,385 of record NZ_CP061703.1, on the reverse strand, counting down.
ATCAAAATCTGCAGAACTTAAATAGTATACACCTTCTACAGCTTCCCATGCACCGTTAGTATACATAAAGTATTCTCCTTTAGAATTTGTATTACCTGTTGCTCCTAAAGTTTTAAGTACTAAACTTTCTACTCTCCATCTTGCAGCATCAGAATTTGTAGACTCATACTTTAAAGCAATGTTTATTGTTTGTCCATCGTATGCAGAAAAATCGTAATCTTCAGAAGATTCCATATTTCCTGTAGCTGGATTTGCTAAAGTTATTTCATTCCAAGTTGCTGTTAAAATGTCTCCAGCGTAATCTGTAGATACTAAAATTTTTAGTAAAGATGCATCACCAGCATAATCTAATTCTTGAGTGATTTGGAATTTTAAATCTGATTCTCCAGAAAGGTCAATTGTTGGAGACACTAACCACTCTGTGTTAGCTACTTGTCCACCAAAATAACTGTTACCTTGTACATATCCTGTTTGAGAAGTCCAAACTGCATCTGTTCCAAACTCTTCTTCTACAGTCCAACCTTCCATACTACCAGCAAAATTATAAGCAACTAAATCTGCTAATCCTACTTCTGGAGTTTCTGTATATTGATCGTATTTTGCTAACACTAATTGTCCTTCTGTTGGGTTAGAGAATTGAGCATCTAAAACCGTTGGAATTTGACTTGTAGCATTTACGTTTGGATAAAATCCAAATGCATCACTACCAGTTAAAGCGTAATCTGAGTTTGTAAACTCGTATACATCTGCGTTTGTAAAGTCGCTTACACCTTCTGCAGCACCAATGTATAGGTTATAAGTTACCATTACAGAAGATCCTTGTCCATATAACGGATATAAATCTGCTAGTAAACTAGGAATTGAATCTTTAGCTTGTTGTTCAGAATCAAAACTTCCAAAACCTAAGTTAAAAGCTGCATAATCCTCGTCTGTTAGTGTGTATTCAAACTCACCAACATTTGGTTCAGTAGGAATCGCATCAACTTCGTTATTGATGTCTTCCAATGGATTACAACTTACCATTGTAAATCCAATAATTGTTAATAAATAAATTACTTTTTTCATCATTAATTTTTTTAAAAGTTAAGTTTAGCTCCTACACTAAAAGTTCTACCAAAACCGTAATAAACTCTAGCAGTTGTTGCTGTAGATGTATTACCATCAAAAGCATCTGAGATATATTCTGTATTAAATATATTGTTAATTCTTCCTGTTAAAGTTGCATCAAAGTTTCCGAATTTAAATCCATGTCTTATTGCTGTGTCAAAGATACCATATGCTGGTACTTCCCATGCATCTGGACCTACAGTTTGTCTATTACTTGGATCGAAATCTGCATATAAGTTAGCAAAATAATTGTAATCTACAGTTAATGTAGTTTCTGGAGTTAAGCTATAGTTACCTCCTAATGCAAAAGTTGTTTGAGCTGCATCACCTACATGTAAATCTTTAATAAAAATGTTTATTGGATCACCTACTGCTTCATTTTCTTCATTAAAGATTTGCACATCTTCAATGTTGTTTTGCCATCTCCAATCACCTATAGAAGCCATACCTGTTAATTTAAACTTTTCTGTAGCTTTATAAACAAAATCTAACTCGATACCTTGGTGAATTGCATTTACTCCTAAAATATTAGCGAAATCTCTTCCTCCTGCTTGGTTAGGGAAACTGATAAATTCTGTTCTATCTTTCCAAGTTGTGTGATATAGGTTAATGTTAGCAGATAATTTTTCACCTCTAAATCCATATCCTAACTCAAAACTTAATATTTTTTGGTTTTCAGCTTCGTCATTAACATCTACGTTATTTCTATTAGCAAATACAGAGTTGAAATAAGGAGCTCTTTCAAAATATCCTAAGTTAGCAAATACGTTGTGATTTGCGTCTATATTATAGTTTGCTCCTCCTTTAGCTCCAAAACCAAAGAAATTATATTTTTCAGATTCTTGTAATGGATCAGAATCTAAGTATAAGAATCGATCTACTCTTTGGTAAGATGTGTTAGAAGCAGATAAAGATAAGAATGCTGCTATGTCGTTTTTAGAATACTCTAATTGAGCGAAAGCACCTAACCAACCTACTTTACCATCGTTGTCATATAAAATCTTATCTCCTACTTGAGCAAAATTATTTGGGTTGTTAATGTTAGAATCATCTAGGTAGTATTGTCCACCTAATAAGTCTGTTAACTCTGTAAAGTGTTTTCCTAAATAACTTCTAAAATCTAATCCTCCTAAGAATACTAAATTTTCGCTAAAGTCTGTTTTTAAAGAAGATAAAACACCAAACCAATTGTGATCATTTCTAGATGCTCTTAATATAGATTCTGAACCATTTACTCCTAAAGCTTCATTTTCTGCTACGATTTTATCAAAATCTACAGTACCTAAATTACCTATTCTATAGTTATCATCGTCAAAACGGAATTTGTTTACACCACTAAATCCGCCTCCACCACCTGTACCAAACGATACATAAGCAGCTGTAGATAAAGATGATTTATCATCTATTGTCCAATAGTGATTTAAAGATATTTGAGGTTTGTGATAGAAGTTATCTTCTACACTTGTTAATTGTCCTTGTTTGTATCCCCAATCTGAGTTATATTTTTTACCTCTTTCACTTTCTCTAAACGTAGAAATTAAATGACTGTTTTGTCTTTGACCGTGTCTTTGTTTTGCTCCAAAAGCAGTGAAAGATAATTTATGACTATCGTTAAACTCTTTAGATAAGTTAATGAAATAAGAAATTGCATTAAATGGAGTTCCATCTACATATCCATCTCCATCTGTTTTAGACGCAGACACAGTTGCAGCAAAACCATTTTCCATTAATCCAGTAGAATATGTTAATCCAAACTTTTTGTAACCATCGTTACCTAAAGTTGTGTAAACATTACCACCTTCTTCAATATCTGTAGTTTTTGTTATAATGTTTATTGTACCACCAACAGAAGGAACAGCTACTTTAGAAGCACCTAAACCACGTTGTACTTGCATGCTTGAAGTAACATCACCTAATCCTGCCCAGTTTGACCAGTAAACACGACCATTTTCCATATCGTTTACAGGTACACCGTTGATCATTACAGCAACGTTTTCTGAGTTAAAACCACGTAAGTTAATTCTACCATCACCATATCCACCACCTGACTTAGTAGCATAAACACCTGGTGTAGATTTTAAAACTTCTGGAAATTCTTGAGTTCCTAATTTTAATTCGATTTCTTTAGCTCTAAGTGTAGATACAGCAACTGGTGTTTTTCTATCTACAGCTACAGAAGCAATAATAGATACTTCTTGTAAGCTAAATTCACTTGGCTCTAAAATAACTTCGCCTAAGTTTTTGTTTCCAGTAATCTCAAATTCTTTATCTAAAAATCCTACGTAAGATAATACAACTTTAGTTGTTGTAGATTTTGTAGTTAGAGAGAAATTACCATCAAAGTCTGTTGAAGTACCGTTTGTAGTACCAACCTCAACAATATTTACTCCTGGAAGTGGAGTTTTTGTTTCTGAGTCAAGTACAGTTCCTGTAACTGTGCTTTGAGCCATAGTAAATGCAGTAAACATTAAGGCTACTGCAAAAAACATAATTTGAATTTTGTTTTTCATCATGTTGAATTAAAAATTGTTTGTTTTCAAAATTTGGTGCAAAAATACCACTAAATATAGATGTAATATTAACTTAATGTTAACATTAACAAGATTAACATTTAGTCGTTATTTTTTGCTTTTCAACTTGATAAATCGAACAAAAAAATAGATCTACATCAACTATCTAAATGTCTTATAATGAGATAATAAGTTTGACGTTGATGCATCATGATTAGCATTAGACTGCTCATCAAATTCTTTTAAAATTTTATTTGCTAATTGCTTACCTAATTCTACTCCAAATTGATCGTAACTGTAGATATTCCAAATAACACCTTGTACAAATATTTTATGCTCGTACATAGCTATTAATTTACCTAAACTTTCTGGAGTAAGTTTATTTACAAATATTGTATTGGTTGGCTTATTACCTTCAAAAACTTTAAATGGTGTTAATGTTTTAATCGAATTTTCGTCTGCATTACTTTGTTTTAACTCTTCTACAACTTTAGCTTTACTTTTTCCGTTAAGTAAAGCTTCTGTCTGAGCAAAAAAGTTTGACATTAACTTATCTTGATGGTCTTGATTACCATGTAATGATTGAGCAAACCCAATAAAATCTGCTGGTATTAACTTTGTACCTTGATGAATTAATTGGAAAAAAGCATGCTGAGAATTTGTACCTGGTTCTCCCCAAATAATGGTTCCTGTTTGATAATCTATTTGGTCTCCGTTTCGATCTACGCTTTTTCCATTACTTTCCATTATACCTTGTTGTAAATACGTAGCAAACTGGTTTAGGTATTGAGAATAAGGGATTACTGCTTCACTTTCGGCATTAAAAAAGTTGTTATACCAAACACTTAACAAGGCTAATATTACAGGTATGTTCTGATTAAAAGGCTGATTTTTAAAATGCTTATCCATTGCATTTGCACCTTTTAATAATTGATCAAAATTAGCATATCCTACAGATAAACTAATTGATAATCCTACAGCACTCCATAAAGAAAAACGTCCTCCAACCCAATTCCACATTGGAAAAATATTATTACTGTCTATACCAAAAGCTTGTACTTTTTCTATGTTAGTAGATACCGCAACAAAATGTTTTGCAATGTCTTCTTCTTTAGCTTGTGATAAAAACCAGTTTTTAATGGTTGTTGCATTAGATAATGTTTCTTGAGTTGTAAAGGTCTTAGAAACAATAACGAATAAAGTGGTTTCTGGGTTTAGATTTTTTATCACTTCATTTACATGATCGCCATCTACATTGCTTACAAAATGAGTTGTTAAGTGATTTTTATAATATTGAAGCGAATCTACAACCATTGCTGGTCCTAAATCGCTTCCTCCAATACCAATATTTACAATATCTGTAAACGCTTTTCCTGTGTAACCTTTTAATTGTCCAGAAGTAACTTGCTCTGTAAAATTTTTAATTTTTTCTTTTACCTGAACTATTTCCGGAATAACATTTTTACCATCTACATTAAATACTTCTTCTTTAGATGCTCTTAATGCGGTATGCAATACAGCTCTTCCTTCTGTTTGATTAATGACTTCGCCATCAAACTGCGCTTTAATTGCTTCTTCTAACTTACAATCTTTAGCTAATTCTAGAAGGTGATTTATAGTTTCTTCTGTGATTCTGTTTTTAGAAAAATCTACATAAAAATCTTCCCATTTAATGGTCATTTTATCTGCTCTATCTGCATTTTCTGCAAATAAAGATTTCATTTTTAGATCTTTTACTTGATTAAAATGTTCTTGTAAATTTTTCCACGCATTTGTGGTTGTTGGGTTAATTTTAGGTAAAGCCATTAGTTTGTGTAAGTAATTGCGTTATCTTGGTTGGTTTCTATTTCTAAAACTTGTTGTTCTTCTTCTATTGGATAATCAAACTCTATGTTATCTAATTGCGTTTTTATAGGTTTTATAAACTCTAGATATTCTGTTTTTAAACTGTCTGATATAGGTTCGGCTTCTGGTAGTTTTTGTTTAAATGGATCTACTTGTTTTCCGTTTTTCCAAAAACGATAACATACATGCGGACCAGATGTATTACCTGTCATACCAACATATCCAATAACATCACCTTGTTTTACAAAATCGCCTACTTTTACCGCACGATTACGCATGTGAAGATATTGAGTTGTGTAGGTTGAATTATGCTTAACTTTTACGTAATTACCATTTCCGCCTCGTCTTGCAGATTCTATAACTGTTCCGTTTGCTGTAGATCGAATTGGCGTACCAATATCTGCAGCAAAATCGGTTCCTTTATGTGGTCTCACACGGTTACCATAAAGCGCTATTCTTCTATTTAAATTATATCTAGAAGAAATTCGTTTATACTCTACTGGTGCTTTTAAAAATGCTCGTCTAAGGTTTTTTGCGTCTTCAGAAAAATAATCTTTTAATCCCTTCACTGTATCTGTTTCAAATTCGAATGCATAAAATGGTTCGCCTTTATGCTCAAAATATGCTGCTTTTATATTGTCTATTCCTGCATATATACTATCGTCTATGTATTTTTCTGTATAAATTACTTTGAATTTATCATTCTTCTGAAGTCTAAAAAAGTCTATTGTCCATGCGTAAACATCACTCATTTTATAGGCTAAAATCACGCTTTTTCCTTGCTTGTCTAATGCTTCTGAAATGTTAGATTCTATTATTCCAGACACTTCCTTTTCTACATATTTGATTGGCTTTTTTGAAGAATATGCATGAATTGAATCTTGAAAATTTACAACCACATAATCTGTTTTTGATGGCTGATAAATAAAACATTTTGGCTGTTTTAAAGAATCGTTAGAACACAATAAAGTATACGGTTTTCCTATTTGAAGTTTTGTTATATCAAAACTATCTTTTGTTAATTGTGCTATTTGGAAAATTTTAGAATAATCTATTTGATTACGTTGTAAAATCTCTCCAAAGCTATCGCCTTTTCTTATAGTATCTCTTTTAACAAAATAATCGTTTAGATTAAATCCAAACTCGTAAACCTCTTCTGGCTGAATAACCTCAACGGTTTGTATTGGTTGTTCTACTTCTTTTTTACACGCTATACTTAATATTGTGATACTTAAAAGTATTACACATTTTTGCCCCAATCTTCTAATTCTTGCTTGGTCCATAAGTCTGGAAAAAATATTCTTCTTTGATATTTTGGATGCATGTATTTTACCCATTCGCTTCCTCCTGTTGCTTCTGCTGTTTTACCTCCAATGTTTAAATAATGTTTGGCGGTATTGTAATGTGCCATTACCCAAGTAATATTTACAGTGTAGTCGTAATGACGCATTGCTTTTATTAAATCTTTATCTTCTTTTACTTCTTGTGGTAAACTTTTAAAAATAGTCCACAAATTGTGAGTATTATAGAATTGTGCAAATCTAATAAATTCGTCTTTGTATTTCTGCTCGAAAACTGTTAATGTATAACTTTTTTTACCTGTTTTATAGTCTTTTCCTGCTGCTTGCCAATATAAATGTTCAAAAGCATGCTCAAAAGAGGTATTTCTATCAATGGTTTCTCTAAACCTGTTATCTATTAAATTAATAAGTTCGGTTGAAGCAAATTCTATTTTACGATATTGTGCAGACTGAAAACCACTTGCTGGTGTTAATGTATTTCTAAACTTATTGTATTGTTCTATATCCATTCCATCTTTCATCACTGTAAAAGATGATGTTAGGACATCGAAATAGCGACTAATACGCATAATTTTTGTTTCGAAAAACGATGCTGTAATATCTTTTTTATTAGCTACTTGATCTATTTCCCATAGTATCATTTTAAACAGTAATTCGTTTACTTGATGGTATAGGATAAAAACCATCTCGTCTGGTAATGTTGTACGTTTTACTTGTAAATTTAGTAATGCATCTGTTTGAATATAGTCCCAATAATCTATAGGCTTACTATACAGTAAGCCTTCTAAATGTGTATTTAAATTTTGATTTAAATCTTTATATTTTTGATCTAATTGATCTATCGTGTTTTGGTCGGCACTCATGCGTTAGTCTTCTACTATTATTTTAAATTGGTGTTTTAAGCCTTTAAAAGCCTCTAAATCTGCTCTTAATGATCCTACTGCTAGATCTGCTTTAATGCGTAAAGGTATTTTATTTTTATCGTTAGATACCCAAAGTGTTAAACTTTCTTCTTCTTTAAATACTCTTCCCGCCATTACATATGGTCTAAACATTAATGCTTCTACAGTTCCAAACTTTGTATCTAAGTTTTCTTTACCTAAGTATTTTAATTTAAAGCCATAGTTTTCTTCATCAAAAAACATATCTAATTTTACTTCATCTCCAGTTTTTAAAGATTTGGTATTAATATTATCTCTTAGATAATAGAAAGTTGATACCATATCTTGAATATTTGGCTTTGTTGTAAACGATTTTTTTGTGTTGTGTTTTTTATTGTGGACTAATGCTTCTTGCTTAGTTTGATCAAAATCTATTTCTATATCTTTTTTATGTCCGCCTTCGTCTATTTTTCTTATAAATTTATAAGGTACAATAGATCGTTTATCAAAATAACTTTCGTACCTATCTTCTACTTTAAAAAACCATTTTATTGCTCCAGTTGTCCATCCTTTTCCAACAACATGATAGACTTGTTTACCGTTTAAAACGGTTTCATTTACTTGAAGCGTTGCATTACCAGCTTTTAAAAATCCACTATAACTCATTTTAAATTTGAACCATTCTCCATTTTTAAAAGAAGATTCTTGAGCTATAGTAAAATTTACAACAATTAAGGCTAATATAAATAGTATTTTCTTTTTCATAACATTCTGTAATTGAATAAGTTTATATTTTAAACTTGGGTTACTTTACTATTTTATACAATTACTATTCCAAAAATATAAATAAAAAAATGCCATCAATATAATGATGGCATTTTTTAATAATTTATTAATTAAAGTGTTCCTCTTTTTGCTTGTTCTCTTTCTATAGACTCGAACAAAGCTTTGAAGTTTCCTGCTCCAAAACCACGTGCGCCCATTCGTTGAATTATCTCGAAAAATAAGGTTGGTCTATCTTCTACAGGTTTTGTGAAAATTTGTAATAAATAACCTTCATCGTCTGCATCTATCATAATACCTAAACCTCTAAGCGTTTCGATATCTTCTCTAAGCTCGTGACTAAATTCTTCTAATCTTCCTGGTACAGCTTTATAATATTCTTCTGGTGGCGTTGATAAAAACTCTACACCTCTTGCTTTTAATTGTGATACTGTTGTAATAATATCGTCTGTAGCGACAGCAATATGTTGTACACCTGGTCCTTCGTAAAAGTCTAAGTACTCTTCAATTTGAGAGCGTTTTATACCTTCGGCTGGTTCGTTAATAGGGAATTTTATACGACCGTTACCATTACTCATTACTTTACTCATTAAAGCTGAATATTCGGTATGAATTTGTTTGTCATCAAAAGATAAGAAATTAACAAATCCCATTACATCTTCGTACCATTTTACCCAAGTATTCATTTCTCCCCAACCTACATTTCCTACCATGTGATCTATGTATTTTAAACCAACTGGTTCTGGATTATAATCACTTTCCCATTTTGTAAAACCTGGTAAAAATTGTCCGTTGTAATTTTTACGTTCTACAAACATGTGTACCGTTTCTCCATAAGTGTAGATTCCTGCTCTTACTACTTCACCAAATTCATCTTTTTCAACTGTTGGTTCCATAAAAGATTTTGCACCTCGTTTTGTAGTTTCTTCATAAGATTTTCTTGCGTCTTCTACCCAAAGCGCTACTACTTTTACTCCATCACCATGTTTTACTATATGATCATTAATTGGCGATTTACTGTTAAGCGGTGTTGTTAAAACTAATCTTATTTTATCTTGTTTTAACACATAACTTACAGATTCTCTAGATCCTGTTTCTAATCCTTTGTAAGCATAAGATTGAAATCCGAATGCTGTTTTGTAAAAATGCGCTGCTTGTTTGGCATTACCCACGTAAAACTCTACGTAATCTGTTCCTAAAAGCGGAAGAAAATCTTGCGCACCTTCAAATATTTTTTCTAATCCGTAATCTACTGATTTTATTTCTTTACTCATTGTTGTGTCTTTGTTTATAACCAAGATTTAAAATAATCTTCGTCTGCTATTTTTAATGCTTCTTCTGTTATTTGTAATGGCTTAAATGTATCTACCATTACCGCAAGTTCGTCTGTCTTTACTTGACCAATACTACGCTCTACTGCGCCTGGATGAGGTCCATGTGGTATTCCTGCTGGATGTAAACTTATATGACCAGCGTCTATATCGTTACGACTCATAAAATCTCCATCTACATAATACAATACCTCGTCACTATCTATATTACTATGATTGTATGGTGCAGGAATAGAGTCTGGATGATAATCGTATAATCTTGGTACAAAACTACATACTACAAACGCATCTGTCTCGAAAGTTTGATGTACTGGTGGCGGTTGATGTATACGTCCTGTTATAGGTTCAAAATCATGAATTGAAAATGCATAAGGATAGTTATATCCATCGTAACCTACCACATCAAAAGGATGCGATGCGTAAACCATTTCAAAAATATCGTCTTGCTTTTTCACTTTGATTAAAAAGTCTCCTTTTTGATCGTAAGTTTCTAATTCTTGAGGTTGTCTAATATCACGTTCGCAAAATGGCGAATGTTCTAATAATTGCCCAAACCAGTTACGATAGCGTTTTGGCGTGTATATTGGACGCTTAGATTCTACTATAAATAATCTATTGTCTTCTGTATCAAAATCTATTTTATAGATTACACCTCTTGGCACTAGTAAATAATCGCCATATTTAAAATCTAAATTACCCAACATAGTGCGTAACTTACCTGTCCCTTTATGGATAAAAATAAGCTCGTCTGCATCTGTGTTTTTGTAAAAATAGTCTTTTGTAGATTGCTTAGGAGCAGCTAAAATTATACTACAATCACTATTGATCAATACAGTTTTACGACTTTCTAGATAATCGTTTTCTTGCGGTACTTGAAAACCTCTAAAACGATAAGATTGTATACTATTAGCTTTAGCTATTTTTGGCGCTACGCTATATTGTTTTTTTATTTCTTTTACTTGTGTTGGTCTTTGCTCGTGATACGAATTGGTAGACATACCATCAAAACCTATTGTACCAAATAATTGCTCTGAATACAACGTACCATCTGGTTTTTTAAACTGTGTATGTCGTTTAGGTGGTATTTTACCTAATTTATGATAAAATGGCATTGTTTAAAAATTTTTAAAGTTGAAAAAATACAATGCTGCTATACATTTTTTGCAGCATCTTAATGTTAGCTGGTTGGTTATAAGCTATTCTGGATTTCTTTTAATAAGAAATTTTAAGTGCGATAATAAATGTATCCAAATTGTGTTCATACATTTCAAATATCGTGATTTTTTTAGAGTTTTAAAAGTCTTTTTTATTAAGTTTAATTTATTTGAAAATCAACAACTTAAACTAAAACCAATACCCTAAGTTGAAAAACCAAAATCCATTTTTAGTATCTGGAGAATATGTATATTTTGCTTCTATTGGTCCTAAAAATGTTTCTAAAGAATAGCCTATTGCATAACCAGAATATTCTGGCCAAGTAAACCAATTTCCGTCATCAAAAAGCCTATCTTCTACATTAGCATAATTGGCTGCTAATAGTAAATGGTTTTTAGGCGCAAAATTATAATCCATAGTTACGGCTCCTTTTATGTAAGAATCTGCTGCGATAGACAAGTAATCGTAACCGTAAAAGGACTTGAAATTATTTATATAATTATTTCCGTATCCTCCTAAAACAAAATCTAAAAACCGATTTGCTTTTGGGTTAATTTTAAATCCGCCTTCTGATGTTATATTAAATGATAAATTTTTAGTCGCTTTAAACGCGTATCCAATTTCTGCTTGCATTACAGAAAACGGAGAAAATGTATTTGAAAAGTCTGAAGAATAAAAATAATAGTTTGCTTGACCGTTAAAATACATTCCGCTAGTTGGGAAATACTTACTATCGTAAGAATCAAATTTTAAATTTCCAAAAACACTAACATAACTACTGTTTTCAAAAACAGTATCTTCTGGACTGTCTTGAGAAATTATTGTTTCGGTTTTTACTTTTAGTTTTTTGTATTCGCTTCCTAAAGTAAATATCAAATCATTTCTAAATAATGTTTGAAAAAACAATTGATTTGTAAAGTCTGAAACTTCTGTATTTAACTTATTTATCCCTGAACTACTAATCTGGTCTTGAGATAAAAATGCTGAAGACACAATACCTTGATCAAACTCATTATACCTTGAGTTTACTCCAATACTCCAATAAATTCCTTTATCTATAAAGTACTGAAAATTATATCTTACATGGTCACCAAAAATTAAATCTAAGGATGCTACATCGTTTTTTAGCAGAAATTGTTTTTTTGTAATATTTGCAAGAATTGCACTTTTATATAAATCGTCATAATGTAAACCAAACTTTAAAAACGTAGTTTTTTTAGTTTCGGTCACTTTTGTTATTAATCTGTAGGAATTATTTGGCTCCTCTTTTAACTCGTAGAAAAAACTATCAAAGTTATTTGTAGCTACAAGATTATTTGCACCTAAAGTTAATTTGTTATAAGCGACTTTAGTATAAGGACGCAATTGTAATTTACCCAAAACATAGGATCTAGTATACTTCTCTAATCCATGTGTTTCAATATAATTTAACTTAATACTATCTGGCGACTTTTTATTTTCTGTCTCTACTCTTGGCTTAACTTGCTTAGATTTAAGCTGAAGTAATTGATCTATGTTGGCTAAAGCTGCTTTTTCTCCATTATTTATAATTTCTCTACCATCATCAAAAGATACTACGGTAAACTTAGTAATGTCTGGCTTTATATAAATATCTGTCTGTTTAGACTTTTTAACCATATCGTTAATAGTCCTAAAGTTATTTATTTGAAATAATATATCTGGAGCAGACGATAAATCTGTACGATTAGCTAAACCGTCTTGCACATCTACACCAATAATTATATCCATTCCTTTAGCCTTAAGCTCGTCTATTGGATAATTATTTACTACGCCGCCATCTATTAATAATTGATCGTTAATTAAAACAGGCTCAAACAAAGATGGAAAAGCGCCACTTGCTTTTACAGCTTGGGCTAAATTTCCTTTATTTAAAATGACTTGATTACCGGTTTCTACATCTGTTGCTATACAGAAAAAAGGAATTGGTAAATGTTCAAAATCCTCATCATTACATACATCTAATAATAGTTTACTTAATAAATTAAATGTGTTTTGTCCTTTAGATAATGCTGAAGGTAATTTGACTTTAAAATTATCGAAAGGTAAGGTAATAGCATAACGTTCTGCAACTTCACGTTCGTAATTAGATTTTGTTTCTCTAGGTAATCTATCTGTAATTATATTATCAAAATTTACACCTTCAAAAATTGAATCTAATTCTTTACCCGAATAGCCCGATGCGTATAAAGATCCTATTATTGCTCCCATACTTGTTCCGGCTACGTAATCTACTCTAATGCCTAAACTATCTATTACTTTTAGCGCACCAATATGGGCAAATCCTTTTGCGCCGCCACCACTTAAAACTAACCCAACTTTAGGTTCTTTTTTTATGGTTGATTGCGAAAAAATGGTACTATTTATTGATATTAATAGTATAATAGCGATAATAAAAGATTTCATTCTTTATGGTAATGGTTATAAATTTTTGCTGCTCTAGACACGCCAACTACTGCTTCTAGCTCGTCTAGTTTTGCATTTGCAATTCTTTTGGTTGATTTAAATGATTTTAGCAATTCTACTATAGTTTTTTCTCCTATTCCAGGAATAGTGTCTAGCGCACTATTTAACGCGTTTTTACTTCGTCTATTACGGTGATGTTCTATCCCAAATCTATGAGCTTCATTACGTAATTGCTGAATAATTTTAAGCGTTTCACTTTTTTTATCTAAATATAAAGGAATTGGATCGTTTGGATAAAATAATTCTTCCAAACGTTTTGCAATTCCGATAATGGCAATTTTTCCTCTTAATCCTAAAACATCCAAGCTTTTTAATGCAGATGATAATTGTCCTTTACCACCATCTATTATAATTAGTTGAGGCAACGGTTGTTCTTCTTCCAACAGACGCTTGTAACGACGATAAACAACTTCTTCCATAGAAGCAAAATCGTCTGGTCCTTCAACTGTTTTTATATTAAAATGACGATAATCCTTCTTACTTGGTTTACCATTTTTAAAGACTACACAAGCTGCAACTGGATTAGTACCTTGTATGTTAGAGTTGTCAAAACACTCGATATGTCTTGGCTCTTCAGACAATCTTAAATCGGCTTTCATTTGTGCCATGATCCTATTGGCATGACGATCTGGATCTGTAATTTTTATTTGTTTAAAACGCTCCATTCTATAATACTTTGCGTTTCTTAAAGACAGATCTAAAATGTGCTTTTTATCTCCTAATTGCGGTACAGTTACTTTAATTTGTTCACCAATATTTACTTTAAAAGGTACGTAAATTTCTTTTGATTTAGAGTTGAAACGTTCTCTTATTTCAACAATTGCTAATTCTAATAATTCTTTATCGGTTTCGTCCAACTTTTTCTTTATTTCTAAAGTGTGAGAACGAATGATAGATCCATACGATATTTGAAGAAAATTAACATACCCAAAACTCTCGTCACTAACAATAGAAAACACATCTACATTACTAATCCTTGGGTTTATAATTGTTGATTTTGCCTGATAATTTTCTAAAACTTCAATTTTTTCTTTTATACGTTGCGCGTCTTCAAACAGCATTTTCTCAGCATAAATCTTCATTTGCTGTTTAAATTGCCCTAAAGAGTCTTTGAAGTTTCCTTTTATTATTTCGCGAATTGCCTTTATATTTTCTTGATAATCGTCTTCGGTTTGATAGCCTTCACAAGGACCTTGACAGTTGCCTAAATGATATTCTAGACATACTTTGTACTTACCGTCTTCGATTTTATCTTCGGCTAAATCATAATTACACGTACGTAACTGGTACAATCCTTTTATTAAATCTAACAAGGTATGAACGGTTTTCATACTTGTGTAAGGCCCAAAATATTCGCTTCCGTCTTTTATTAATCGACGTGTTGGAAATACACGCGGAAAACGTTCTTTTTTAATACAAATCCAAGGATACGATTTGTCGTCCTTTAATAGCACATTATAACGTGGTTTGTGCTTTTTAATTAGATTATTTTCTAACAATAAAGCATCTGTTTCCGTTTCGACAACAATAAATTTAATGTCTGCAATACGCTTTACTAAAACTCTGGTTTTACCGCTATCATGGTTTTTTGTAAAGTAAGAACTTACACGTTTTTTAAGATTTTTTGCTTTACCAACATAAATAATCGTACCTTCTTTATCTAAATATTGATATACACCAGCAGATTCTGGAATGGTTTTTAATTTTATATCTAAATCTGTTTTACTCATAAAACATTAAAAAAAGAAGATTTTTTAAACGATAACCAAAGGTACTTATTTAATATTTTTAATCTAAAACTTTAAGTATTTTTAAATATAAAGTGACGTTAAAATTATTACATTGCGCGACTTTTTAAACTCTAAAAATGGCTAAGAAAATACTAGGAAGAATAGACTGTATAGACTTTCCTGCATTAAACCTTTTAAATATAAATTGTAAAATAGATACAGGTGCTTATACCTCTAGTATACATTGTTCTAAAATTACGGTTACAGAAAATGGATTACTTTGCTACTTTAGTGATCAATCTAAAACACCAATACTATTTAGTTCTTACAGTTTAACAGATGTAAAAAGCAGTAACGGTTACGTAGAAAACAGATATAAAATAAAAACAGATGTAGTTTTTTTTGGTAAAACCTATAAGATTAACTTAACTTTAAGCACTAGAAGTGACATGAGATTTCCGGTTCTAATTGGTAGACAATTTTTAAAAAAGAAATTTATTGTCGATGTAGATTTACAAAACCAATCCTTTAAGCTAAAACAATAATGAACATAGTAATACTATCACGTAATGCGCATTTATATTCAACAGATCGATTAGTTGAAGAAGCTGAAAATAGAGGTCATAAAGTTGAAATTATTGACCCTTTAAAATGCGATATTATTATAGAAAAAGAAAAACCAACCATTTATTATAAAGATAGATATTTAGACTATGTAGACGCAGTAATACCACGCATTGGAGCATCTGTAACATTTTATGGTTGCGCTGTAGTAAGACAGTTTGAAATGATGGGAACTTTTACCACAGTTACCTCAGATGCAATATTACGATCAAGAGACAAACTTAAAAGCTTACAACGATTAAGCAAAGCTGGTATAGGCATGCCAAAAACTGTATTTACTAATTATTCTAGAGATGTAGAAGAAGTTATAGACCATGTTGGTGGCGCGCCTGTAATTATTAAACTTCTAGAAGGTACGCAAGGTCTTGGTGTTGTTTTAGCCGAAACTAAAAATGCTGCCGAATCTGTTTTAGAAGCCTTTAATGGACTACAAGCAAGAGTAATTGTTCAAGAATTTATTAAAGAAGCTAAAGGTGCAGATTTACGTGCATTAATCGTAGACGGACAAGTTGTTGGCGCGATGAAAAGACAAGGTAAAGAAGGTGAATTTAGATCTAATCTACATCGTGGCGGAAGCGCTAAAATTATCAAACTATCTGATG
Organism: Mesoflavibacter profundi; assembly: GCF_014764305.1. NCBI lineage: Bacteria > Pseudomonadati > Bacteroidota > Flavobacteriia > Flavobacteriales > Flavobacteriaceae > Mesoflavibacter > Mesoflavibacter profundi. The sequence continues at coordinate 1,494,032 of NZ_CP061703.1, read as the reverse complement.
CCGAACTTAAACTTGCCATTAAAGCTGCTAAAGCATTAAAACTTCCTGTTTGTGGTGTAGACATGTTACAATCTGCAAGAGGACCTTTATTGTTAGAAATAAACTCTACACCTGGATTAGAAGGTATAGAAAAAGCAACAGGTAAAAACATCGCAAAAAGCATTATCACTTATGTAGAACGAAACAGAAATGCTTAATGATATACCAAAAAAAAGATTTAAATATATTAGGTGAAGTAATAAAACCAGGACAAAGTGCCGAGCTTAGTTTTAATGTAGCACATTTACATACTCGTACACCTGTAGATGTTCCTGTGATTATAGAACGCTCTAAAAAACCAGGACCAACTATTTTGTTTACTGCAGGAATACATGGTGACGAAGTAAATGGTATCGAAATTGTACGCCAGTTAATTTCTAAAGAAATAAACAAACCTAAAATTGGATCTATAATTTGTATACCCGTTTTAAATATTTTTGGTTTTATAAACATGGAACGCGAGTTTCCTGATGGAAGAGACCTAAATCGTGTATTTCCTGGAATTAAAAATGGCTCTTTAGCTAGTCGTGTTGCGCATACTTTAGTAAATGAAATTATTCCAGAAGTAGATTTTGTAATCGATTTTCATACCGGTGGCGCTTTTAGGTTTAATGCGCCTCAAATACGTATTGCACCTGGCAATGAAGATGATGATATTATGGCCGAAATATTTGGAGCACCTTTTTTACTATACTCTAACAACTTAAATAAATCCTTTAGAAAAACCTGTAACGAGCTAGGTAAACCTATCCTTCTTTTTGAAGGCGGAAAATCGTTTCATATAGATAAAAACGTAACAAACACAGCTGTTAATGGCGCCAAGCGAATATTAAATCATTTTGGGATGTTACGTAAAAAATTTAATGTCTCCGAACCTAAAAAAGAATGCATCAAAATAATAGATAGTAAATGGCAACGCGCTAGCTACTCTGGTATGTTTAAAGCAAAAGCTAATTTAGGACAAGAAGTGAAAATAGGCGATACCATAGGAAACATTACAGATCCGTATGGAAAATTTAACCACTTTGTAAAAGCAAAACACAATGGATTTATTTTTAATATAAATGAATCTCCTATTGTTTATCAAGGTGATGCATTATTTCATATCTCTACTGAAACTACTAAGTAGTAAAAATGAAAAAAGCCGATTTACGCAATAAATACAAACAACTAAGACAAAAATTAACAACAAATCAGATTGATAATTTAAGTCTAAACATTGCCAATCAAATATTAAACTTACCCATTTGGGATTTTAAGTTTTACCACATATTTCTTACAATAGAAACCCAAAAAGAAATTCAAACTGAATTTATACTAAATATACTTTTAGGAAAAGATAAAAATGTGGTTATTTCTAAAAGTAATTTTAAAACAAACACGTTAAGTAATTTTTTACTTACAGATACTACAACTATTGCTCTTAATAGTTATAATATTCCAGAACCAATAGATGCAATTCCTATACAAGACACTATAATAGATGTTGTATTTATACCACTTTTAGCATTTGATAAAAAAGGGAATCGTGTAGGTTATGGCAAAGGATTTTACGATAACTTTTTATCCAATTGTAAGCCAAATACTGTAAAAATAGGTTTGTCTTTTTTTGAAGCTGAAGCTGAAATCAAAGATGCTTATGAAGGCGATATTGCATTAGATTATTGTGTAACGCCTGATAAGGTTTACAAATTCTAAGCGTCTTCTGTTTTTGGAAATGCTTTTTTATTGAAGAAAATCAATATCCCAAAGCCAATACTTATAGCTACGTCTGCAATGTTAAAAACAGGCTCGAAAAACGTAAAGTATTTACCGCCAACACTTGGTATCCATTCTGGCAAATAACCTTGCCAAATCGGGAAGTATAACATATCTACAACCTTACCGTGCAACATACTATCATAACCTTGTTCTGGCATAAATTTAGCTACTTGACCAATACTATCGTCAAATAAAACACCATAAAAAACAGAATCTAATATATTACCCAAAGCACCAGCAAACACAAAGATAAGTGCAACATTAAGCATTTTAGATTGCTGCTTTTTAATACTATTAAACAACCAATATCCAATACCAATAATTGCAAAAATCCTGAAGACAGTAAGACTTACTTTTGCAGTACGATCACTAATAAAAGGAAACAAATCACTTAATTTTGTTCCCCAAGCCATACCACTATTTTCTATAAAATAGATTTTAAACCAATCAAAAACAGCAACATCTTCACCTAATACAAAATGTGTTTTTACATATATTTTACTTACTTGATCAATAAGTAAAATTAAGATGATAAAAATGGTTGCTTTTTTTAGGCTCATAAAATATAGACTTGTCAACTTTACTTAAGGAGACATAGATTTGTTTTAAACAAAAATAGGCTTATTTTTTAAATTTAGAGACGTTTATATCTCCATTTACAGATTGCAAATTTAATTGATGCAATGCTAGTTTAAATTGCATAACATTAACTGTTCCTGTTTTACTTTTTGCAATGGTTTTTGCGTTATTTGTTTTAATATTAATAGTTCCGTTTATAGTATTTATTGTTGCATTACCAAAAAACGGATCTAACGTACAATTACCAGTTTTTAATTCTATAAACACATTTGGAAAGTGACCTTCTATTTTAGTTTGTGCAATATCACTTTTAATATTTAAATCAATAGGTTTTGGAATACTTAATTGCAACTCTACAGACAATACTTTATGCGCACTTAACTTATCATTATCTGCTTTAAATAAAGGTTGAAAGTCTGTAGATAGTTTTAGAACACCTTGGTTATTACTATCGATTATCACTAAATTTTCTGAATGCTCGCCTTCAAATTTAACCAACAAATCAATAGTATTAGATTCACTATTTTTGATGTTTATTTTAAAAATTCCTTCTCCATCAATTTCAACTTTTTTGATTTGCTGTGCATTCCATCGCTTTTCGGTTTGCTTTTGAGCAACAGAAAAATGGACGACTAAAAGAAAAAATATAACGAGTTTGAATTTCAAAATTTGTGGAAATAAAAAACGCTTCAATATAACTAATTGAAGCGTTAATTTTTAAATTATAGATTAAGCAACAGCTTATTTTTGCATGTTTTTTGCTTCGATACTTAATGTTGCATGTGGCACAAGCTCTAAACGTTTTTTGTTTATTAATTTACCTGTTACACGACAAATACCATAGGTTTTATTTTCTATACGGATTAACGCATTTTTTAAATCACGAATAAATTTTTCTTGTCTAATAGCTAATTGCGAGTTAGACTCTTTACTCATTACTTCACTACCTTCGTCAAACGCTTTAAAAGTAGGCGACGTATCGTCTGTACCATTATTGTGATCGTTCATATAAGCACTTTTTATTAACTCTAAATCGTGCTGCGCTTTATCGATTTTTTCTTGAATTAAAACTTTAAATTCTGCTAAGTCTTTATCCGAATATCTAACATTTGTATCTGTTGCCATAATTGTTAATTTTTTTGAATAGATAGTTTAGTATTTACATCATCAAAAGCAATTTCTATACCATTATCTATTTGGTTTATAATTTCCAGATTATCTGTTAAGGTTTCTGTCTTAATATAATCTAGATTGTTGTTAATAGCCTGCTCGATATTTTGATCGTTTTGGATTTGTACAGTAATTCTATCTGTGACTTCAAATCCTGAGTCTTTACGTAGGTTTTGAATTCGGTTTACTAATTCTCTTGCAATACCTTCTTCACGTAATGGCTCTGTAATAGTTACATCTAAAGCTACTGTTATTTTACCTTCATTAGCAACTAACCAACCTTCAATATCTTGCGATGTTATTTCAACATCTTCACGTTGTAATGTAATAATTTTTCCATTACAATCGATGTCTAAAGTGTTATTTTGTTCAATATTTTTAATATCGTCTGCGCCAAGTTTTTGTATTTCACTAGCAATCAGCTTCATATCTTTACCAAAACGAGGTCCAAGCACTTTAAAATTAGGTTTTATTTGCTTAACTAAGATATCTGAAGCGTCTTCTAAAAGCTCGATTTCTTTAATATTAACCTCGTGTTTTATTAAGTTTTCTACCGCTTTTATTTCTTCTCTTTGCTGTGCAGAATCTACAGGAATCATAATTTTATGTAGTGGCTGACGTACTTTAATTTTTTCTTTAGCTCTTAACGATAATACTAATGAAGAAATTGTTTGCGCATTCTCCATTTTTCGCTCTAAAGACTTATCTACAAAACTTGCATCGTATTTAGGGAAATCTGAAAGGTGAACACTTTCAAACGTCTCTTTTTTAGTTACGCTATTTAAATCTAAATACAGCTTATCCATAAAGAATGGTGCAATTGGCGCACCTAACTTTGCAATGGTTACCATACACGTATACAGCGTTTGGTAAGCCGAAATTTTATCGGTTTGGTAATCGCCTTTCCAGAAACGTCTTCTGCTTAAACGCACGTACCAGTTACTTAAGTAATCTTGTGTAAAATCTGAAATAGCACGTGCTGCTTTTGTAGGCTCATATTCGGCATAATATTCGTCTACTTTTTGAATTAAAGTGTGTAATTCTGAAAGAATCCAACGGTCTAATTCTGGTCGTTCTGCTAAAGGAATTTCCGCTTCAGCATAACTAAATTTATCTAAATTGGTATATAAGCTGAAGAATGAATACGTATTGTATAACGTACCGAAAAACTTACGTTTTACTTCTTCTACACCTTCAATATCAAATTTTAAGTTGTCCCATGGATTGGCATTACCAATCATGTACCAACGTGTGGCATCTGCACCGTAATTATCTAAGGTCTCAAAAGGATCTACCGCGTTACCTAAACGCTTAGACATTTTTTGTCCGTTTTTATCTAAAACTAATCCGTTTGACACTACATTTTTATACGCTACAGAATCGAAAACCATCGTTCCAATTGCGTGCAATGTGTAAAACCAACCACGAGTTTGGTCTACACCTTCGGCAATAAAATCGGCAGGAAATGCTTCGTTATTGTCAATTAAGTTTTTGTTTTCAAACGGGTAATGCCACTGCGCGTAAGGCATTGATCCTGAATCAAACCAAACGTCTATCAAGTCACTTTCGCGCTTCATTGGTTGACCAGATGGCGATACTAACGTAATTTGATCTACAATGTTTTTATGTAAATCTATTTTATCGTAGTTGTCTTCAGACATGTTACCAACTTCAAAGTCTTCAAAAATATCTTTTTGAAGTACGCCAGCGTTTACCGCTTTAGCCATTTCGGCTTTTAATTCTTCAACAGAACCAATACAGATTTCTTCTTTACCATCTTCTGTACGCCAAATTGGTAATGGTATTCCCCAATAACGTGATCGTGATAAATTCCAATCGTTTGCATTAGCTAACCAGTTACCAAAACGTCCTTCTCCTGTAGATTTTGGTTTCCAGTTAATGGTTGTATTTAACTCATGCATTCTATCTTTTACCTCGGTTACTTTAATAAACCAAGAGTCTAACGGATAGTATAAAATTGGTTTATCTGTACGCCAACAGTTTGGATAGCTATGCTTGTATTTTTCTACTTTAAAGGCTTTGTTTTCTATTTTAAGTTTGATGGCAATTTCTACATCAACTGACTTTTCTGGTGCTTCGCCTTCTGCGTAATATTCATTCTTTACGTATTTACCAGCAAACTCAGTCACTTCTGGTCTAAATTTACCTTGTAAATCTACTAATGGCACCAAGTTATCATTCTCGTCTTTTACCAACATTGGTGGTATTTCTGGTGTAGCTTGTTTTGCCACTAAAGCATCATCTGCACCAAAGGTTGGCGCTGTATGTACGATACCTGTACCGTCTTCAGTCGTTACAAAATCTCCAGATATTACTCTAAATGCATTTTCAGGATTATCATTTGGTAATACGTAATCTAACAATTGTTCGTACTTGATACCAACTAGATCTTTTCCTTTAAATTCTTTTACGATGTAGAAAGGAATTTTCTTGTCACCTTCTTTATATTCAATTAATTCTGGCTTTGTTTCAACTTGCTTATACTTACCGTCAAATTGTTTACCAACAAGGTTTTTAGCCAATATCACATTCATAGGTTTGAAAGTATATTGGTTATAAGTTTCGACTAAAACATAATCTATTTTTGGTCCAACGGTTAATGCGGTGTTACTTGGTAATGTCCAAGGTGTTGTTGTCCAAGCTAAGAAGTAAATATCGCCTTCATTTTGAAGAAAATCCGGTAATGTATTTTCTATTGCTTTAAACTGCGCCACAATTGTTGTGTCGGTTACATCTTGGTATGTTCCTGGTTGATTAAGCTCGTGAGAACTTAATCCTGTTCCTGCTTTTGGAGAATAAGGCTGAATGGTGTAGCCTTTATACAGCAATTCTTTATTGTAGATTTGCTTTAACAACCACCAAACACTTTCCATATATTTTGGTTTATAGGTAATGTATGGATCGTCCATATCTACCCAATATCCCATTTGTTGGGTTAAGTTATTCCAGATATCTGTGTAACGCATAACGGCTTTACGACATGCTGCGTTATACTCTTCTACTGTAATTTTTTTACCAATATCTTCTTTGGTAATTCCTAGCTCTTTTTCTACACCTAATTCTATTGGTAAACCATGTGTATCCCAACCAGCTTTACGCTTTACTTGGTAACCTTTCATAGTTTTATACCTTGGAAAAATATCTTTTATAGCACGTGCTAATACGTGGTGTACACCAGGTAAACCGTTTGCAGATGGCGGACCTTCAAAAAATACAAAAGGTTCTGCGTTTTCGCGAGAGGTTACACTTTTTTCGAAGATATTATTGTCTTCCCAATAGTTAAGAATTTCTTCTGCTACTTTTGGTAAGTTAAGTCCTTTATATTCAGGAAATCCAGTATTCATTTTTTCGTTTTTCTTATAAGAGTCGCGAAATTAAGGAATATTGTTTAAAAGTCTGATTTTTGAGCATAAAAAAAGCTTCTAAACTGTGTTAGAAGCTTTTATTTATTAATAATTAAAACTTACAATTTGATAAGCTTTTTTGTTTTTAAAACCTTTTGATTATTAGAAATAGTCACAAAATAAACTCCAGATTTTAAATAATTTGTATTATCAAAAGTTAATTGGTCGTTAGATTTTGATAATGTTTTTACTTTTATTACACGTCCTTGAAGGTCTGTTAAAGTAATTGTTACATCTTCGGAAATTGACCTTGAAAACTTTACCGTAAATGAATTTTGTATCGGATTAGGATAAATTGAAAACTTACTTAATTCTATTTGAGGTACAGACAGAGTATTTGAAGTAATATTTACAGTATAATCCTCGTATTCTCCACCATTATTACCATCGTAAGTCATTGCTTCTGGATCATTAGGTGTCCAATAGGTTCTTGACGCTATTCGCATTCTTGTATTACCTAGCAATGCTGTAGATGGTACTGTAAAACTTCCTATACCAGAAGCGCCATGAGGAAATAAATCATCACCATTGGTTGTGCCCCAAACTCTTTCATTTGAATCATCAAAATCACCATCTTGGTTATAATCTATCCAAACACTATGTCCAGAAGTTTTGTTCCAAGGATGTGTGTTTACTAAAGAAATAACAACATTAAATTGATCTAGTTGTTTTAAATCTGGAATATTTAAACCATCATCTGTATGATTTGAATATCCTGAAACATCTTCATTTTGATTTGATGAATTACTTAATAAGCTAATGTAATTGTTATCTAAAATTTCGAAATTATTGATGTAAAAATCATCTGGATAATAACTAACAGTTGGCGTCACATAAGTGATATCTGTTGTAGTAAAGTTAACTATAGTACTGTATGCAGACTGAGAAGATCCACAATCTGAATTTACTTGTACCTCATAGTTTGTCAACATATTTAAACCTGTTAAAGTAATAGAGTTAGTAGAAGTAGTTTGAGTTACCCAAGTAGATGCGCCTACTTCTCTATATCTAACATTATAAGTTACACCGTTAATTAAATCCCAATTGATATAGGCAGTTGTTGTACCAGGAATTACATTTATATTACTTGGTACTGCTAAGGTGTTAACTGTTACATTTTGTGTTGCTGTATCTTGATAAGTACCATCATCAAAAACCCAAGTGATAACTCCAGATTGACCTGCTGTAAAGGTTACTTGATCTGTAGTAGTTGCAATAACTTCGGCACAAGCATTATTAATTAATGAAGGTGCAGGAACAGTAATCTCGCAATTACTAACAACATCTTCTAAAACTGGAGCAACAAACGCAGCTGGATTTGAATTAGGAACTACTGTTACCTGAGCAGAACATCTACTTTCATTTCCATTATTATCTGTAACTGTTAACCATACAGTTTGAGGATTATCTGTATGAGTACAGTTAAATGTATCTTGATCTATAACTAAAGATGCTATACCTGCAGATCCGCCAGTTGAACCATTATCTATATCTGATGGAGTAATTTGAGTATTTCCTGTAGCATCTAAAGTCACAGTAATATCTTGACAATTTGCAACTGGTGGATTAATAACTAATGGACCTTGATACTGAATTTTTATTATAACACCAGGATTATCTATTGATACACCAGAATTAGAAGATGGACCAGAAGTACCACCACCATTATCTGTAACAGCATAAATAGTTAATCCATCTGGAGAGATTGCTATATCACGATATCTATCGTTAGAGGAATGAAATTCTTCATAAAAATCACTAACTATATCTTCTCCATCTGGTGTTAATTTAGCTCTGTATATTGTTCCTTTTTTTAATGAAGGTACTAATAAAGATCTTCCCCAACCAGGAATATTATTAGCCTCATGAATATCTATACTTGAAGGCGCTGGTGTTGGCCAAGTAAACCAACCACCAGAAGGATCGTTTGCTATTGTACTATTATAAGTCCCAATTGGTGGCTCAAAGTTAGAAGGTGCTGCAGAAGGGTAAGATTCATATTCTGTTGCAGTTGCTGCTCCATTAGGACAGTTATGATCACTAAAATCTCCTGCATTACAAGAACCACCTAAAGAAGACCAATTGCAATAAGTATAAGCTAAGTTATCATAATAACCAGCTATTTCTGGCCAACCATAATTTTTACCAGATTTAATTACATTAATCTCGTCATCAGTTTTAGGACCATGTTCTGAAGCATATAATGTTCCATCTTGACTAAATATTATTCCTTGAGCATTTCTATGACCATAAGTATAAACATGACTTTGAACTCCGCTTAAATATGGATTATCTGATGGAATTGTACCATCTGTATTTAATCTTAATGTTTTACCAGGATAATTCTCATAATCTGCAGAATAACTTGGCAACACCTGAGATAATACAGGATTACAAGAATAGTCAAATTGATTTGCTCCTTGATCACCAATTGTATAGTATAATTTTAAATCTGGACCAAAAATTAATCGTCCTGAATTATGATCTGCACTTGCTGGCACATCTTCTAAAATTGCACCATTTACGTTTAAACTTGTATCTTCTGATAAAGATTGAGTTGCATTATCGTAAATTAATCTTGCAATTCTTAGTTTTAATTCTCCGCCATCATCATATGTATAAGAAATAAACACATAATTATTTAAAGTAGTATTAATGTCTTGATATAATGCCGGATGAATTGCCATACCCATTAATCCTCCTTGTTTTGCATTAGCAATTTTAGCACTTAGATCTATCATTGTTAAAGGCGCATTTGTTGCTGTTGCAGTGCTTACTTTTACAATTTTTTCACCAACTCTTTCTGTTACCCACAAAGTGTTGTCTGGTCCATAAGTAATTTCCCAAGGATAATTTAAAGCGCCATCTGCAGTAATTTTTACGGTAGACCAATCTGATCCATAAGTTATTGCAGTAGAACTTGGCGTCATAGCTGTTTGTGCTGTTAACAATTGAGTTAACAACATAATTGATAGTAGTAATTTTGATTTCATTAAGTAAGAATAAGGGCTTTGTTAGTTAATTATTATTTTTTTATTTAATGTGTTAGATTCTATTTTTAGCTGAACAATATAGACTCCAGAACTTTGATTATCGATTGAAATTCCTGAAGTTAATTGAGATGGATTTACATTATATTTAGTAAATATTTTTTGTCCTAATGTGTTGTAGATTGTGATTTGCTCAACAGTTTTATCTATGTTTTTTACAAATAGTTTTTTATCAGAATTATTATAATAAATTATTGAATTATCCCATTCTGGTTGATCCACAGATAAACTAGATTGTTCCTGAAACACAATTTTAAATCTATCGTTAAAAGTTCCGGATTCTGAATAAAAAGTATACGCTGTATCTGTTGTTAAATCATGATAAGTATTATTTAACGTATCAAATAAATAAATATCCTGACTGTTAGAAATGTTTACCAGTTCTTTTTTAGAAATGGAATAATTACCTGCATTCTCTGCGATAAAATGTAAATTTATAATTTTCTCTGGTATAATTTGAGCATAAGCTTGTATCACCATTTTTTTATCATTTAATGGTAAATACAAGTCGCTAGCATTAATTTGATAAGCCTTACTATCGTAACCATAATCATATTGATCTGAAGTAAAATCACTAAATCCTAAAACAATTTCTCTACCTAAATTATCTTGGGTTTTAAACAACAACCTAATCATTTGTATTGAATCTTGATTTGCTTCTACTTGATTTGCTTGAGAATTGTTTGTTCTAAAAAAAATAGATTCGCCACTAGTTTCAGTTTTAAAAATTCTCTGATTATTATTAAACTGTAAATCACCAGAACTTTCAACCTCTACCATAAATCCTTGCGCAACTGGTAAATATCTTGTTGGTGTTTTTGTTCCATCTTGCGACCCATTATTTGATCCGTTTAATCCAACAAATTGATAGGCTTGAACAGATGTCATTAAATTTAAAGTAGCATAACCACCTTGATATAAAGCTAAAACATGTGAATTTCCTGCCCATTGTTCCCATAAATAAATCTCACCACTTATAACCGATGCATTATCTGTTATAAATTGATGTGCATCTAAAGCAGATGGATACGGGTTACCTAATAAATATTCTGTTTTACTAACACCACCAACAGATCCAGCACCACCAATATCTGTTGCAGAGATTTGAATTACACCGTTATTTGGCTTTCCTTCAAATACATATTGAAATTCTGTTCCTCCTAATCCTAATCCTTTATGGATATAACCAACACCAGGTAAAACTGGATCTGTTATACTTATATTATTCCAATGAAAATAAGATACACCGTTTTGATATGTATGAGTCCAATAGGTACTTAGTTTACCTATTTCGTCATAACTTGTAGTAAATTCTATTGGTGTTAAAGCAGCATCTTTTAAAAGATCTAAAGTGAAATTAGAATTACTCGAATTGGTTGGAATATTGTTATCTGAAAGTGCTGTGCTTTGTGCATTTCCTATAGGTGATCCCCAATAATTATATCGATAGACATTAGATAGTCCTTCCTGTCTTCTTAATATTTTACCTGTTATACTAGTCACTAAATCACTTGTATTGGTTTGTACTAGTTGAGATTCGTCTACTAAATCTATTGTACCGTTTAACTCTAGATACCAATTATTTGATATTTCATTATCGTTATTTACCAATAATGTATTACCTGTATTTATTATTAATCCAGTATGCGCATGAGAAGTTGTTGTAGTAATGTTGTTATTTATTTGAACAATACTCCAAGGTTGATTTGTAGATACAGATGTAATATCCCAAACATTTCCATGTTGCCATGTTGCTGTATCTGTCCATAATCCATCTTGAACAGTTACATAAGGTAAAGGCGCTGTTTGAAAATATATTTGTTTAATATTGTATAGTTTAGCACCGTTAATTTCATCTATAGCAGTAGTAACTTTATTGTCTGTAATATCATCTTTATAAGCATCCATTTTATAATACTTAAGTAAACTAGATCCTATTGAATTAGTTGATATATCTTTTGGAATAACAGCACCTTGATTAAAGCCTAAACTTTCGTTTAATTCTTGGTAGACTGTTCTTTGCACTTCTAGATTTGTTAAGGCTGTAGAAAAAACTCTTACTTCATCTATTTCTCCATGAAAATAATTGTTATCTATGCTAGAACGCTTTCCTATGGTAAAATTAGAGCTATCTGCTGTAATGCCTCCAGACATAGCACTTGCTTGAAATTCTCCATTAACATACAATACGCTTTGACTAGCATCTGTTGTTATTGCTACATGTGTCCAAATATTATTAGTTATCACAACTGATGAAGAAAGTAAAACAGTACCATTTAATACTAAAGAAACTGTGCCATCTAAATTAACTCTTGCATAAAAATTATCTTGACCAGCAATTACTTGATCGTTAGCTAGCGTATTATTTCCAGTTAATTTTATCCAAGCTGAAATAGTTGCAGATCCAGAAGCGAGTATGTTTAGATCTTGAACATAATCATTTCTACCATCAAAAAACAAGCTATATGAACCATCTAAATCTCTTGGCGACCCAAATATTAAATCTGAAGTATCAAAATTGTCTAACAATCCATCGCCATCTGCATCTGAAGTTCCATCTATAACACCATCATTATTTACATCTAAATATTGATATATAGTTCCAGAAATATCAGATCCATTACTTAGATCATTAGTTGCGTCATGACTATCTATATCTAAATAATCAGGAATTCCATCACCATCAGAATCTTGTGGTAAGTTGTAACTAAAAGTCCCATGGTCATTTTGAGTAGGTCCATCTACATCATCATCATTATCATCTATTTGAGGTAAAATTCCATCACCATCTTGATCGTCTGACATGTTGTTAACAGTTGCATCTTGATAATCACTTCCTTCTGACAATCCATCGCCTGAAACATCAATATCTCCATAACCATCATATTCTACATTATCAAAAATACCGTCATTATCACTATCAAGATCTAAATAATCAGGAGTACCATCACCATCAGTATCTATTGGCACAACAGACTCGTAAGCATCATGTACACCATTACCGTTAACATCTACCCAAGGATTTGATGTATCATTATATACTGTTGCATCAAAATTATCATCTACTAACCCTAATTCTACAACATTAGGAATACCATCGTTATCATTATCTAAATCTACTGTATCTGCAACACCATCTCCATCTAAATCACACAAAGTTTGCTTAACAAAAATATCATCTATTGCTAAATCGTTACCTAAACCACCTAAATTAGCATTACTTAACTCTACTGTAAACTGGCTAAATGTTGTAGTAAAACTTGCTGTAACTTCTACCCAATCTCCAGCAGGACTAGTTGGATTAATTAATCCTGAAGAAGCAGAAGTAATTTCTACACCGTTGGGATCGTATATTCTAATAACAACTTCAGGCTTTTCTCTGGTAGATAATTCGGTAGGATCTATATCATCTCTATCAATATTTAATGCATAAAATCCAAATTGTATAGGAACATTTGGAGTTGCTCCAGTTATTTCTTGACTATAAAAAACACCAGGATCTTCTGTTGCATTAAAAATTGCCATTCTTCCGTTAACATCACCTGGTGTATGATCAAGACCAGCATACCAGTAATCTTCTGCCCAATCGGAAATATCTATATCTATTCCTTCTTGAATATCATTATCGTTAGTTATCGTATAGTGTACAGTATAATCACCATCATTAACACTTGTTGGATTATAAGTCGCTAAACAAGAACCAGCACCATCTTCATAACAATAAGATGTAGTAACTCCTGGATAATTTCCATTAATTTGAATTCTATTTGTTCCTGCTCCAAAGGTTTCATTTAAAAAAACAACATCTGTAGTTAATGCGTTAGAATAAGCTGTACAAGATAAGGTTTCTAGTGTATCTGTTAATCCATCATTATCATCGTCTTGATCAATGTTGTCTGGTACTCCATCTCCATCGGTATCTGGAAATGTTTGAGCGCCTTCACCTTCAACTAAAAATGTGTAAGGATTTTCATCTGGATCATCAGAATAAAGACTAACTACTGTTGAAAACGCTCCAATTGTAGAAGGATTAAAACCTATAGTTAATGTTGTAGATTGTCCAGGCGTTAATGTTGTCAAGGCTGGCGCAGTAATTATAGTAAAATCTGCAGAACCAGTTAGCGCCGCATAAGGAGGTAATAAATTTAAATCTAGTAATCCGTTATTTGAAATTATAAATGTTCTAGAAATTGTACCAGAATTAATATCGTATACACCAAAATCTGTGTTATTGTCTGTAGATGTAATTGTTGAACCAGATGCTACAAAATTACCATTACCAGTAACATCTAAATCTTGAGGTGAAGCAGGATCTAATTGAATATCTATGACATAATCTTCAAATTCTCCTGGTTGTGCTACTTGACCACATGGATCTGCTGGATACCAATACCTTCTTGTTCCAACTCTCATTATTGTAGTTCCAGAAAGCGCAGTAGTAGGTACTGTAAATGTTGCCGGATTAAAAGTGTTATCTGTATTAGAAAGCGAGTTATCTTCTCCATTTGCTAAATTAGGGACGTTATAAGAATCCCAAACTTGTTCATCTGCTGTATTAAAAACACCATCTTGGTTTAAATCGATATAAATAACCCAACCTGATCTGTTCTCTGTAGCTGCTGCATTTGAAACAGACAACTCCATCGTATATGAATTACCTTTATAAAAATCTACAATTGGTGTTACGTTTAAATGAGATCCATAACCAGCATCATCACCAGATGCGTAATTTAAGGTATTAGTTTCTCCTGGTACAAGAACATTGGTTATGTAATGTGTTCCCCAAGATCCAGTAGTTGGTGTACAAGCACCAAAATCTACAGTTATATAAACTGTTGCTGTGTCGCAATCTCCATTAGCATCACAAATTTGATACGTAAAACTATCGTTACCTATAAAATCCAAATTTGGTATATATTCAAAAACTCCATCTGATAATTCGGTAATTGTACCATTAGTTGTGGTGCTTAGTAAGGCATAATCTTCTCCGTCACTTCCATCTGTTCCTATATCGTCATTTAAAGCAACATTAATTTGATTATCTACACCTGAAGTACTGTTTTTAATCACATTTAATTCATCATTAGAAGCAAAAGGATCAGGTGATGCTAAAATATTAACCGTGTAATCTTCTGTTTCTCCAAAGTTAGATGTATCGTTAGCACAAGAGCCTGGTTCGTACCAACTAACCATATTAATTCTTAATCTTAAATTAGTTAATGTAGCGTGGCTTGGCACTGTGAAGCTAAATGATACTGTATTGTTAGTTGAAGTTCCAAAAGACCAGATTTGTTCATCTACATCATCAAAATCGTTATCATTATTATAATCTATCCAAACACCATAACCTGCAGCTCTCCAATTATCTACTCTAGCGGTATGTATATTCATCGTGTAAGTACTACCAACAACCAAATCTGTAGATTGCGCTGTAAAATCTGAATAGCTATTTGTAGGACTAACGTAAGTAGATACGTTATTGATAGTATTAATCTCTACTTGACTGATATAGTGTTGTGATGGATCACCAAATGTAGGTGTACAGTATTGAGCGTGTAAATTATAGAAAAAACCAGATACAAAGAATAGTATAAAACATAACGTTTTATGGTTGGTTGGTGTCATATTGATAGCTTTTTTGGGTTTTTTATGTAATTCACATATTAATCTCTAAAAAAGAAATAAAAATGTATATTTACGAAGTAAATTTATAAATGTGTATATCACATTTTTCAATTTAATCGATAAAACGATACAAAAAAACGCTTAAAGACACTTTTTATTTAAAATCTATCTAAATAATAAGCATTTTCTTATCAAAACCGAATACATATTCTACTGAGTTATATAACATTACAAAAAAAGCCTCTAAATGTTAGAGGCTTTTTTATTATTTGATAACTGTTATTGCTTATTTAACTATTATCTTTTTGTCTATACTTGTATTATTATTTAATTGAATTGATACAATATAAACACCTGTACTTATACCATTTATAGCTAATCCATTAGCTAATTGATGTGTTGTTACACTACTATTTTTATACATCACTTGTCCTAACGTGTTGTATATAACTAATGTTTTTACTTCTTCTTTTAACTCTTTTACATATAACGATTGTTGTGTTGTATTATAATACAATGTTATTTGATCCAATTCTACATCTTCTGTAGATAATGTTTGATTGGTTTGAAATACAACATCAAAACGATCGTTAAAAGTTCCTGCTACAGATGTGAAATTATAATCTAAACCTGATTTTAAATCGTGATAAGTCCCATTTAAATTATCCAATAAATAAACTGATTGATCCATTGGTATATTATCAAAACTTGTTGCTTTTATTGTGTAAGTACTGTTTCCGTCTGATTTAAAGTTTAAGTCTATCACCTTATCTGATGTGATTGGTGAAAAGGCTTGTATGTTTGATTGTTGGTTATCTAATGGCATTGTTAAATCATTAACAAAAGTCTCTGTCGCTATAGCATCATAACCATAATCAAATGCATCTGAAGTTTGATCACTAAATCCTAAAACAATCTCTCTACCTAATCCATTGGTATTGGTAAACTCTAATTTTATTTTTTGAAACGCTACTTCTGGCGCTGCACTTGTTACTGCTGTATTGTTTTGTCTAAAAAATACTGACTCGCCTGCTGCTTCGGTTTTAAATATACGTTGTCCATTATTAAACTCTATAGCGCCTGTTCCTGTAACTTCTACCATAAAACTTTGTGCTACTGGTATGTATCTTGTTGGTGTTTTTATTCCTCCTTGTGATCCTACTGCATTATTATCTATTCCTATAAATTGATAAGCTCTTACTTTACCTAATTTATTTAAAGTCGCATATCCTCCTTGATACTCGGCTAACACATGTGAATCGCCTGCCCATTGTTCCCATAAATACAATGATCCTGATATAACGCCTGCATTATCGTCTATAAATTGATGAGCATCTATTGCAGATGCATATGGATTTCCTACTAAATATTCGGTCTTTGTACTTCCTGCATCTGATCCTGCTCCGCCTACATCATTTGCTGATAATTGGATGGTTCCGTTGTTTGGCTTTCCTTCAAATATATAAGAATCTAAAGTTCCTCCACCTTTTTGCGTGTATCCTAATCCTGTTGTTATTGGTGTGTTTTGATCAAAACCTTGCCAATTCCAATAACTTGTAGCGTTTTGATAGGTATATAACCAATATGTACTTATGCTTCCGTCTTGATGGTAACCATTTGTAAAAGACACTAAGTTTCCGTTTGCATCTTTTAATGTATTTAATGTAAAGGCTGTATTGTTTGGATTATTTGTTGATGTGTTTTCATCTATTAATGTAGTTGCTGTTGGCGCTCCAACTGGAGAACTCCAATAATTATATCTGTACACATTACTTTGTCCTTCTTGACGTCGCAATATTTTTCCTGTTGCTGATGTTACTAAATCACTTGTTAATCCTTGAACTAATTGTGAATCGTTTTGTAAATCTAATGTCCCATTTAACTCTAAATACCACGTGTTGTTAATTTGATTATCTCCGCTAACAGTAAGTGTTTTATTATTATCGATAAACAACCCTAAATTTGTTACTGAATTTGCAGTAATTACATTATTTTTTATCGAAACAATACTCCAATCTTTTATTTGATTATTCGTTGTAATATCCCAAACATTTCCATGTAACCACGTATTTGACATTGTCCATTCTCCTGCTTGTCTAGTTTGATATGGTAATGGTGCTGTTTGTAAGTAAATATCTTTAATATTATACATTTTTGCACCAACAAATTGATCTATCGCAATAGTAACTTTGTTATCTAAAATATCATCTTTATAAGCATCCATTTTATAATAACGAATTAATGAAGAATTAAAAGTAGCCGAAATTTCTTTAGGTATAATTTTACCTGAATTAAAGCCTTGATTTTCATCTAATTCTTGATAAACCATTTTTTGTAATTGATCTACGGTAACAGCTTCATTAAATAATCTTACCTCATCAATTTCACCTTTAAAATAATTACTATCTGTATTAGAAGCTCTACCAATTGTAAAACTTGAAGTGTCGTTTAACAAATTACCTATTACACTTGTGTTTTCATTTACAACTTCTCCATTAATTAAAATTGAAAGATTTCCATTTAAACCATCGTAAATTGCAGCAACATGAACCCAAATATCAGATTCTACCGAAACTCCAGAATTGTAAGTATTTGCATTAACTTTTGTACTTATATTACCATTAGATTCTACTTCTAATCTAAAGTTATCTTGTCCTACAATTACTCTTTTACCAACAGATGAAGGTTCTATTTTTATCCAAGCCATTAACGATGCACTTGTCCAATTATTAATAACTGCATCTTCTTCTACATAGTCATTACGTCCATCAAAATATAAAGCGTAAGAGTTATCTAAATCTCTAGGTGATCCATATCCATTATCGTTTGTATCAAAAACATCTAAAAGTCCATCATTATCAGCATCTGCCACACCATCTATTTGTCCATCATTATTAGTATCTAAATGAGAATAAACAAACATTTCTATATCATTTACACCATCGTTATTACTATCTACATCTAAATAATCCGGTATGTTATCACCGTCTGTATCTAATGCATCTGGATAACCAGAATTACCATGATCAAACTCGTCTGCATCATCATCATTAGTATCAACTATTGCTAGTAATCCATCACCATCTGAAGTGTCATTACTTACACCAGAATAAGAATCGTCTCCTTCTCCAACGCCATCACCATTTACATCTATATCTCCAAAACCGTCAAACTCTACTGCATCAAAAATTCCGTCGTTATCAGAATCTAAGTCCATAAAATTAGGAATTCCATCGCCATCTGTATCTATTTGCGTTGCGCCACCTTCGTAAGCATCGTGTACTCCATTTCCGTTTGCATCTACCCAACCATCTCCAAATAATGTAGCGTCTTTGTCTCCATCTGATAAGCCAAGTTCTACGATATTTGGTATTCCATCATTATCGTTATCTAAATCTACGCTATCTGGCACACCATCGCCATCTAAATCACATAAGATTTGTTTTACATAAATATCATCTATTGCAAGGTCATTCCCGTCTCCACCATCTTGATCATTAATTAACTGAATAGTAAATTGTGATGATGTAGATACAAAAGTAGTTTCTAAAGTTATCCAATCTCCTGCAGGATTAGAAGCATCTGTAGGCTCTATTAACCCTGAAGATTCTAATGCTATTAATGATCCATTTGGATCGTAAACAGCAATTGCTACTTGTGGTTTTTTCTTATTAGCAATATTTGGATGATCTGTTCTCATTAAATTTATTACAGAAAATCCATAGGTTACTTCTACTCCTGGAGTTACACCATTAATAGTTGCTTGATAAAAAATACCTGGATCGTAATCTGCATTAACAATTAACATTCTACCAGGTTCTGCACCATCTATATTATCTGGTGTGTGATCTAATCCAACATACCAATCGCTATCTGCCCAAGATGCTACATCACCATAAGGTGTTTGATTTATTCCATCTCCGTTAGAAGTTTGATAGTATAGTGTGTAAGATCCATCATTTAAATTATTTGATCCGCCACAAGTTGCTGTTCCATCTTCAAAACAATACGTTGTAGAAGCACCAGCATTTACTTCACTAATTGTTGCTCTATCGTAACCTGTACCAAAGGTTTCATTTAAGAATATAGTTTCTACTTGTGTTGCATAACTGTAAGTTTTACAAGTATTATCTTCGGTTGAATCTAAAATACCATCATTATCATCATCTAAATCTACATTATCTGGTACACCATCACCATCTGTGTCTGGGAAAGTTTTTACAGCTTCACCTTGAATTAAAAAGGTATAATCTTCTTCTGTTTCTCCGTAATCTACATCATCATTTAAAATTCTTACCGTAGCTGTTTTTGTTCCAACAGTTACAGGATCAAAAGTGATTGTAAAGGTTGTAGATTCTCCAATTGCTAAGTACGAAATTGAAGGTTGAGTAATTGTAAAATCACCAGTATTGTTAATAAAAGTAACTAATGGGTTACCTGTTAAAGTTAAAGGATCTGCACCGTTATTAGTAATTTTATAAGTCTTTACCATTGGCACTTCATAGACATCATACTCTCCAAAATCTGTATTGTTATTTGGATCTAACTCTGCTACTCCAGCACCATCAACAATTAAAGTTCCGTTTCCTGTCACATCAATTTCTTGAGGTGAATCTGGTCTAATTTGTAAGTCTAAAGTATAATCTTCAAATTCTCCTCTACTTCCATTCCAGTTATCGTCATTACACGGATTATCTGGCACACCATTTTGTCTTACAGCTACACGCATTCTTGTTAATCCTGTAACTGCAAAAGAAGGAATAAAAAT
This sequence comes from Mesoflavibacter profundi, assembly GCF_014764305.1. Taxonomy (NCBI): domain Bacteria; kingdom Pseudomonadati; phylum Bacteroidota; class Flavobacteriia; order Flavobacteriales; family Flavobacteriaceae; genus Mesoflavibacter; species Mesoflavibacter profundi. Next base: position 1,473,615 of record NZ_CP061703.1, on the reverse strand, counting down.
TGATGGGTTATGCGCTTGAAACTGACCTACATTGCTTAAGTTTCCGTTATTATTCCAGACCATTTCTCCAGCATCTTCAAAATCTCCATCACCATTAAAATCAATCCAAATAGCATGTCCGATATTATAATAATTTCTATTCCAAAAAGTAATATTAAACGGATGACTTTCATTTTTGTATAAAACTGTAGATAAATGTGTATTGTCATCATATCCTCCTGGTTCTCTACCTTCTGTATTATTTATAGTACCAACGTTTACTGTTCTTACATAAACTCTGTTACTATTATTTCCTACAGAAGGTGTACAATAACTATGTCCTAAAGTTGTAAAATTATCTATTGAAGTACTTATAGTTGATGATCCACAATTTGCATTAATTTGAAAATTGTAATCTGTTAATTGATCTAAACCTGTTAATATAACTGTATTATCTGTAGTCACTACAGATTGCCAATTTATTAATCCGTCTTTTTTGTATAAAACCTCATAAGAGTCAACACCTGTTTGTTGATCCCAAGTTATTGTTGCTGTGTCTGGACCAATATTACTAACGGTAACATTATTTGGCGCAGTTAAACTATTAATAGTTATGGATTGCACTGAAGTATCACTATTACCACTTACAGAGTCATAATACAACCATGTAATTGTATAATTACCAGGCGAATTAAATGATGTTGCATCTGTAGTAGTTGGTGTTATAGTATTACATTGATAGCTAATATCTGCTGGTGTTGGCGCATCATAAGAACAGTAAGCGCTTACGCTAGGTAAGTTAGGAGCAATTAAAGGACCATTATAACTATTTACTGTCACTGTTGTTGTACACGTGCTTGTTTGAGTACCATCATCTACTGTTAAGGTAATAACATTTGGTCCTAAATCATCACAAGTAAACTCTGATTTATCAATTGATAAAGTCATTGTTCCAACAGAAACACTAGATCCATTATCTATATCTGCTGCTGTGATAGTTGCTGTATCATTTTGATCTAATGAAATTGAAAAATCTCCTTGACAATTTGCTATTGGTGCAGCTGTTGTAGGATCTCCTGATAAAATAACATCGTCTATATAATAATTATCATTACCATTTGCACCATTTTTAAAGTCTGAACTTATCGTAGCTCTAAATGCTGTTGCAGTATCTGGTATTGAAACAACAAAAGGGTTTGGAGTAGGAAAGTTTGTATTAAACATTCTTATATCTGGTTCTACCTGATAACCAAAAACATCTATAGGATTTTCACCTTCTACTAAAATTACTGTTGTATCTACCCAATTACCACCATCTAAATAAGAATATTCTAAAACTAAATCTTCGTTATTGTCAGGATCACCTAAAGATTGATATGCAATAGAAAAAGTAACATTCACATAATTTGTGATGTTTTTTTCTACGAACTCTATAGTAGGCTCATCATTCCAATAATTTTTTAATTCTAAACAATATAAATCTGAAGCTGGATTGGTAATATCTGTATTTACAACTCTTATAATACCTTCAGATGTAGAAGCAGTATAATCCCAATTATCTGTTCCAACATGCGTAGTTATGGTTTGACTTGATGGTGCAAAAACCTCATCTTTATCTGCAACTGTATATTGGTAATTTGGATTACCATTATTAAATCGCTGACTAGCAATTTCAACTTGTGCAACAATTACATTACATCCTAATAATAGGATTAATAAGGTTAGTAACTTAGCATATTTAGCTATGCTTAAATGTAGAGTTAATTTCATCAATAGGACTTTAAAGGTTTAGGGCTTAGTGTAAAACCGGCTGCAAAATTAAGTCCCAAAACAGCTTTTAAAGATTTTGGATGTTGTGGTAAAAACCGTAATAGATAAAATGCAAATATATCCGTTAAAGTGTAAAGCTAATGATTATAGACTCTTATAAATGAAGCTTTTAATGCACATTGAATACTAATTCGGTTAAAAAATAAAGCTTAAGTAAAATTTGCTTAAATTTTTTAAAATAAGATAGAAACAAGATCTTCTATATTAGAAATTAATTGAATTTTAATTCCTTTAGGTTGAATAGTAATTTTATTAAATTTTGAAACAAATATTGTTGAAAATCCTAGCTTTTCAGCTTCAAGAATTCTTTGCTCAACACGTTGTACAGGTCTAATTTCTCCAGATAAACCTACTTCGGCAGCAAAACAAAAATTGGTTTGTAGTGCATCGTCTTCATTGGAAGACAGAATTGCAGCAACCACAGCTAAATCTATTGCTGGATCGTCTACATTAATACCACCAGTTATATTTAAAAATACATCTTTTGCGCCTAATCTAAATCCAGCTCTTTTTTCTAAAACAGCTAAAAGCATATTTAAACGTTTAGCATTAAATCCTGTTGCGCTTCTTTGTGGTGTACCATAAACTGCAGTACTTACCAGTGCTTGTACTTCTATCATTAAAGGACGCATACCTTCTAATGTTGCCGCGACAGCATTACCTGATAAATCGTTATCTTTTTTAGATATTAGTATTTCGCTTGGATTAGATACTTCTCGCAATCCAGAACCTTGCATTTCGTAAATACCAATTTCGTTAGTAGATCCAAATCTATTTTTATTGGCTCTTAAAATTCTAAAAACATGGTTACGGTCTCCTTCAAATTGCAAAACCGTATCTACCATATGTTCTAAAATTTTAGGACCTGCAATTTGACCATCTTTAGTAATATGACCAATTATGATTACAGGTGTATTTGTTTCTTTTGCAAACTTTATAAGCTCTGTTGTGCATTCTTTAATTTGAGAAATACTTCCACTAGAACTCTCTACATAATCGCTGTGCAAGGTTTGGATAGAATCTACAATTACAATATCTGGATTTACAGACTCTATTTGTTTGAAAATATTTTGAGTTTTTGTTTCGGTAAGTATATAACAGCTATCATTATCTGGATAGATACGCTGCGCTCTCATCTTTATTTGCTTTTGACTTTCTTCTCCAGAAACATATAAAGTTTTATAAGGTAAGTGTAAAGATATTTGTAGTAGCAATGTACTTTTACCTATTCCTGGTTCACCGCCTAATAAGGTTAGTGATCCTGGCACAATGCCGCCACCAAGAACACGGTTAAACTCTGCATCTTTAGTATCTAGCCTAGCTTCTTTAGAGTCGTCTATTTGATTTAACTTTAATGGCTTAGAAACTCTTTTGGTCGTGTTAGAAGATGGTAATTTCCAGTCGTTTTTTTCTGGTTTTTGGACTACTTCTTCTACAATTGTATTCCACTCTTTGCAAGAGGTACATTGTCCTTGCCATTTAGAAAATTGTGTGCCGCAATTTTGACAAAAAAATGTTGTTTTTACTTTAGCCATATTGGTATTTTAAGCTATTAATAGCCAAAATCTGCTTTTATTTGCTCTGCTAATTCTAATACTTGATCTTTTGTTATGCCTCCAATTTCTTCTAAAATATATGCAGATTGGTAGGTTTTCATTGCTTTTTTAGGTTTACCTGTTTCTTCGTAAAAACGTCCTAAATAATAATGACCTAATAAAGTTTCTGGATATTCTTTACGTGCAAGATTACCTAAATCTTCAAAATACTCGTATTTTTCTTTTTTCTTTATAGATGCTTCTATAGCTTTAAAGTCGTTAATTAAAATAGGCTTTTTAATTCCAAATAAAGTCTCTATGGTTTGGTACTTTTCTTTAAGGTAGTCTACTGGATTAGTGTCTAGATTGAGGATTGTTGTTCTATATTCTTCTAAACTAATTGGTTGAAAAACTAAAAATATCTTTTGAAGTGCTTTCGGAATTGCTTGAGCTGGTAACGAGTAATGTGTTGCATCTGTAAAGGTTTCGAAAGTTTTTAAAAGATTGTCATTCTCTATTCCTTTCAAACTTGTTGCAAGTGCATCTACACTTGATTTTATATTTTTTTTATCGTTTTCTGAAGTTGCTAAATAATAAAATGTTTTTTGTTCTACTTTTGCTAATTTTTCGGTTAAATAACTATTCATATCTGGCGCTAAATCTGGACTTATACTTATATAAGCTTGAAAAAGTGGTTCTCCTTTTAATAAATAATAGTTAATATAGTTTGCTGTTAAACCATGTCCTACTGCTACTTTAAAGTTTTCTGTTCTAAAGCTTTTATTAATAAATGGAACTAACTCCATACTAACAAACTCGAAAAAAGCAGCTCCAGTTTCTGTTGGTAACGAATTTTGATCGCTGTAATAGCAATCTTCGTTTCTTTTTTGATATTGATTAATTCCTACTACAATTGCTTCTGGCATGTCTTCCCAATAGGCAGCATAATCTACATTGCCTGCGACGATTTCAAATAAATAATCGCCGTCAAATACTATCACTACTGGATATTTTTTATCTGAAGTGTCATAATTACGAGGCACTTGTATTTTTAACTGACGTGATTCTCCTAATTTTTCAGAATTTATTTCTTTATATAAGGTTTGTGCTGCAAGATGATTAAAAGCAATTAACGTAATTAGCAATAATAGAAAACGTTTCATAAGTCAATAGATTTAGTTTAGTGCAATGTACAAATTATTTGTTTCGGTTAAAAAACGGAAGGTATAATAAAGATAATCCTCCTAAAACAAATATTAATACAGTTTGTGATGTCCACATAATCCAACCAAATGCACGACTTGGATCTTCTGGAAGGGCAAATAATGTAAATGCAATTACGATTGCTTCTGGATACGATCCTATTCCTCCATTGGTTGCTGCAATACTAAATGTTGCAAGAATAAAACCCACTAAAACAGCTCCAAAACTTACGTTGCCTAAATCTTTTATTGCAAATGTTGTTACATAAAACATTAAAACGTACATGATCCATATAAAAAGTGTGTGAAATATAAATGCCCACTTTTTTTTCATTTTAAAAATACTTAACGCGCCTTCTATTAGTCCTTTTATAAAATCTTTAATTTTTACTGCAATTTTAGATTGGCTTTTTTTAATCATAACAATAGCTGTTATCGCTATTATTACGACAATTAATAACGCTGTAAGAATTTTTATTAGATTAAACTTTTGAAGAAAAAAATTAAAAATAAATTCAAATTGTATAACCAAAGTTAATGCTATAATAAAAAGCATTACTATAAAATCGGCAACGCGCTCTGCGACTATTGTACCAAATCCTTTTTGAAATGGAACATTTTCATAATTAGTTAATATGGTTGCTCTTGCAACTTCTCCTGCTCGCGGAATTGTGTAGTTTATTAGATAGGCTGCAAAAACAGCCATTATGCTATTACCTAATTTTACTTTATAACCCATTGGCTCTAACATAAACAACCAACGGTAAGCTCTTGATAAATGACTTAATAAACCAAAGATTACACCTAATAATATATACCAATAATTGGCTTCTTTAAAATGCTGTAATAAACCTGTTAGAGATATTTTTGATAAAGAATACCATATTAAAAAAACTCCCAATAAAATTGGGAGCATTATTTTTAATATTTTAACTATTGGTCTTTTAGACATTTATTTTAAAAGGTTTGTAGCTTCATCAGGAAACACCAAAGATGGTTTAAACACTTTTGCTTCTTCTATATCCATAAATGCGTAAGTGATTAAAATAAGCACATCTCCTGGAGATACTAATCTTGCAGCAGCACCATTTAAGGTAATCTCTCCGCTATTTCTTGGTCCAGGAATCGCATAAGTTTCTAATCGTGCACCATTGTTATTATTTACAATTTGAACTTTTTCACCTTGAATAATATTTGCAGCATCCATTAGATCTTCGTCTATAGTAATACTACCAATATAGTTTAAGTCTGCTCCTGTTACTTTAACGCGATGTATTTTTGATTTTACGACTTGTATTTGCATTGGGCAAAGATAATTAATTTAAAGCTATATTATCAATTAATCGGATTTCTCCTGCATAAACTGCAATAAAAGCTCTGTAGGTTTTATATTTAGATTTACGTTGTACGGTTTTTAAGGTATTAGCATCTGCAATTGTAAAATACTCTAATTGTAATAAGGTATGATTTGCAAATTGCTGTTCTACCCATTTAGTAACTTGATTAGCACTTTTTGTGCCAAACTTTTCTTTGGCAGTTAATAAAGTTTTATAAATAAATGGTGCCGCATTTTTATGTGCTTTGGTTAACCTAGTGTTTCTAGAACTCATTGCCAAACCATTTTCTTCGCGATGGATTTTACATCCTACTACATTTACGCCTAAATTATGTTTAGAAACTAACTTTTTAATTATTGCTAACTGCTGGAAATCTTTCTCTCCAAAATAGGCATTATCTGGTGTAACAATTTCAAATAGTTTTTTTACTATAGTACCAACGCCATCAAAATGTCCTTCTCTAAACTTACCTTCCATTTGGTGCTCTAAACCATCAAAGCTAAATTTTGTTGATGTTACTTTATCATCATAAATATCATTTACACTTGGCGCATAAATAATTATGTCTTTAGATAAAGTTTTTAATAATGCAACATCTTGCTCTAAAGTTCTTGGATATTTTTCTAAGTCTGACGGATTATCAAACTGTGTAGGATTAACAAAAATACTAACTATAACGTATTGATTATTAGACATTGCTTGTTCTACAAGACTTAAATGTCCTTTGTGTAATGCGCCCATAGTAGGTACAAAACCAATGGTATGCTTTTGGCTTCTTATAGACGAAATTTTATCTTTTAATTCGTTTTTATTTGTAAATACAATCATTATTTAGTATTTATTAACGCATGCAAACTTAATATTTTAGTGGCAATCTGCATAAAATTTTGTACTTTTGCGTGTTTTTTATTTTTAATTCTAAAAAACTATTAATTTATGAAAGATAAGAGGATATTATACGTATCATCTGAAGTGGTGCCATATTTACCCGAAACAGAAATTTCTTCAATGTCATTTGAAACACCTAGAATGGTAAACCAGCAAGGTGGACAAATAAGAATTTTTATGCCTAGATACGGTAATATAAACGAAAGAAGACACCAACTTCATGAAGTAATACGCTTATCTGGTATAAATCTAGTAATTAATGATCTTGATATGCCACTTATAATTAAAGTAGCATCAATACCAAAAGAAAGAATACAAGTTTACTTTATTGATAATGACGAGTATTTTAAAAGAAAAGCAACTTTTACTGACGAAAACGGAAACCTTTTTGAAGATAATGACGAACGTGCAATATTCTTTGCTAAAGGTGTAATAGAAACTGTAAAAAAACTAAACTGGTCTCCAGACATTATACATGTACATGGTTGGCTAGCTTCTTTATTACCGTTATACCTAAAACAATTTTATAATGACGAGCCTTTATTTAATCAAAGTAAAATCGTTACTTCTATTTACAGACAAAGTTTTGACAATACCTTAAACAAAGACTTAATCAATAAAATTAAATTTGATGGTATTGAAGAAGAAAAAATAAAAGATTTAGAACAACCAACTTACACAAATTTAATGAAAGTTGCTATAGACCAATCCGATGCATTAATCATTGGATCTGAAGAACTTCCTGAAGATTTAACAAAACATTTAAAAAATTGTAAAAAACCTGTTTTAGATTACCATGCAAAAGACGAATTTAGTGAAGCTTACACTAATTTTTACAATAATGACGTTTTAAGCTAACAAAAAGCACAAAATTTTAAATGAAAAAACATATTTTAAAAGTAGTAAAACCATTAACGTTTTTATTAGTTTTTGGTACTTTATTGATTGGTTGTGATGATGATTACTTAAGAATAGAAAGTGACATTAGCGGTACTCAAAACTTTTCTACTAATAAAAAAGATTTTCCTTTTTTATCTTATACCAAAAAATCAAATCCAGTACAAACAAATGGATTACCTAGTAATTTATTAGGCGTTTACAAAGATCCAAATTACGGATCAACAACTGCAAGTATAATTACACAAATACTACCAACAGATTTAACTCCAGACTTTGGTGACACACCACAAGTAGAATCTGTTAAACTATATATTCCATTCTTCTCTGAAGTAGAAAGTACAGATGACGAAGGGAATTCTACTTACACAATAGATTCTACATACGGTAATACTAGTGCGCCTTACAAATTATCCATTTATCGTAGTAACTACCTATTAAGAGACCTTGATCCTGCAACAGATTTTGAAGAAGAACAAGCATACTACTCAAACATCTTTGAAAATATAGATATAGACACTCAAACACTAGAGTTACTTTACGAGAATGATCAGTTTACACCAAATTTTGAACAAATTCATATTTTGGACGAAGACGGAGAAATAGAAACTAGACTTGCGCCAGGAATTAGAGTAGATCTAACCGATTTTGAAGCAGACATCAATTACTGGCAAGATTTATTAATTCCTAATGAAGATAACGAAGTATTAAGTAACGTAAGCAGCTTTAACAACTTTTTTAGAGGATTAATATTTAAAGTAGAAGCAATAGCACCAGATAACGATGGTAGTATGCAGATGTTAAACTTACTAAATAGTAATGCAAACATAACTGTAGCTTACTCGTATGACGATCCAGACGAAGACGATGCAAGTATTACCTTAGATGGTGCATACTCACTCTCTTTTACAGGTATTAAAGCCAATCATTTTGAAAATTTAGATTTTAATATCTCAGATGGTGATGCTACAAATGGCGATTCTAATTTATACTTAAAAGGATTAGATGGTTCTATGTCAATCATAAATCTATTTAATGGAGATGTAGAAGACGAATTTGGTGATAATGTAAATTCACTTGAATATTTTAAATCTAAAAAAGACAAGTGGCTTATCAATGAAGCTAATTTAACCTTTTATGTAGATCAAAATTTAACAATAGATAACGAACCTGAAAGAGTTGTGTTATATGATTTAAAAAACAACCTTCCAATTATAGATTATTATTTTGATGGTACAGATAACTTTATTAACCCTGTAAACTCAAAAGTAATCTATTCAGATAGGTTAACTAGAGATGATAACAACAACGGAGTTAAATACAAAATTAGATTAACAGAACACTTAAATAATATATTATTAAACGACTCTACTAACGTAAACTTAGGATTATTCGTTTCAACAAATGTTAATAATGTATTAGTTTCTAAAATATCAAATTCAACAAATCAAGATATATTACAATCTGTCCCAAGAACTAGCATTTTAAGTCCTGAAGGTACAATACTGCATGGTAGCAATACTAATGTACAGGAAGACTTAAGAGCAAAATTCGAAATCTATTATACAGAAACTGAAAATTAAATTATTATGTGCGGAATTGTTGGCTACATAGGTAAAAAAGAAGCTTACCCTATTGTAATAGAAGGTTTAAAAAGACTTGAATATAGAGGATATGATAGTGCAGGAATTGCACTTTATGATGGAAGCGATTTAAAACTATCTAAAACAAAAGGAAAAGTTGCAGATTTAGAAGACCGTATATCTTCAGAAATTTCAACAAAAGGTACCGTAGGAATAGGACATACAAGATGGGCAACACATGGTGTGCCAAACGATGTAAATTCTCATCCTCATTATTCAAATTCTGGAGACTTAGTAATAATACACAATGGTATTATTGAAAACTACGAGTCTATCAAAAAAGAATTAATTAAACGTGGATACACGTTTAAATCAGATACAGACACAGAAGTTTTAATTAATTTAATAGAAGACGTTAAAAAAAACGAAGATGTTAAATTAGGAAAAGCAGTCCAAATAGCACTTAACCAAGTAGTTGGAGCATACGCAATTGCAGTATTTGATAAGAAAAAACCAGATGAAATTGTAGTAGCTAAATTAGGAAGTCCATTAGCAATAGGCGTTGGTGAAGAAGAATTTTTTATCGCAAGTGATGCCTCACCATTTTTAGAATACACAAAAAAGGCAATCTATCTTGAAGATGAAGAGATGGCTATTGTTAGACTTAAAAAAGGTGTTAAAATAAGAAAGATTAAAAACGACTCTTTAGTAGATCCTTACATACAAGAATTAAAAATTAATCTTGAGCAAATAGAAAAAGGTGGTTACGAACATTTCATGTTAAAAGAAATTCATGAACAACCTAACGCTATAAAGGACACATACAGAGGACGACTTAGAGTAAAAGAAGGCATTATAAAAATGGCTGGAGTAGATGATAATCTGGAGCGTTTTTTAAATGCTAACAGAATTATCGTTGTAGCTTGTGGTACATCATGGCATGCCGGACTAGTTGCAGAGTATATTTTTGAAGATTTAGCACGAATTCCTGTAGAAGTAGAATATGCATCAGAATTTAGATATCGTAATCCAGTAATTACAGAAAAAGATGTCGTAATTGCTATTTCACAATCTGGTGAGACTGCAGATACATTAGCAGCAATAAAACTAGCAAAATCTAAAGGCGCATTTGTATTTGGTGTATGTAACGTAGTTGGTTCTTCAATAGCAAGAGAAACACATGCTGGAGCATATACGCATGCTGGACCAGAAATAGGAGTTGCTTCTACAAAAGCATTCACAACACAAATTACAGTATTAACGCTTTTAGCTTTAAAATTAGCTAAAGCAAATGGTAATATTTCTATTTCAGAATTTCATAAACATTTAACCGAATTAGAGTTAATACCAAATAAAGTAGCAGAAGCTTTAAAAGCAGACGACCATATTAAAACGGTTGCTGCAACCTATAAAGATGCTAAAAACTGTCTTTACTTAGGAAGAGGATTTAATTTTCCAGTAGCATTAGAAGGCGCGTTAAAACTAAAAGAAATATCTTATATACATGCCGAAGGATATCCTGCTGCAGAAATGAAACATGGACCAATTGCTTTAATTGATGATCAAATGCCTGTATTTGTTATAGCAACTAAAAAAGGTCATTACGAAAAAGTAGTAAGTAACATTCAAGAAATTAAATCAAGATCTGGTAAAATAATTGGAATAGTAACAGAAGGTGATGAAGATGTAAAAGAATTAGCAGATCACGTGATTGAAGTTCCTGAAACTTTAGAACTTTTAACACCTTTACTTACAACCATACCATTACAACTACTATCATATCACATAGCAGTAATGTTAGACAAAAATGTTGATCAGCCTAGAAATTTAGCAAAATCGGTAACGGTGGAGTAGTCACGAACGGGGGTGAGTTGATTTAACTTTTTACGACCTCGTTTAACTGGCATAATAGATATTTGGGTTCCGTTTTCGGAACCCTTTTCTTTTTCTAATACGACAGGTATTTTAAAATTAATATTTAAAAGGTGCAGTTTATTCTCATTATCATAGTTCACTGTTATTTTATCTATTATAACCTTGAGAAACTCCTTTTTCATCTCGTCTGAAATATTGGTTTGAGTTTTGATATGTTCTGAGAAATTGTCAATCCAGTCAAACCATTTCTGTTCAGTTCCTAATTGCCTTAGTTTACTTCTCAAACCTTCAATCTTCAATTTGACTTGTTTAAGCTTTATGGCGAGGTCTTTTTTTAAAAGTTTATAAACCTGTTCAGAAGAAAACTCTTGTAATATATTCCGTGATTCGATTTCTACTAAACCTCTTTCAATAGTTGTCTTAGTTTTTGTTAATTCTAAAATTTCAGCTTCGTTTAACTCTATCACTCGTTTGACTTCATTAGTATCAAAGCTACTACCGATAAGTGTTTTTTGTTTTAAAACATCCTTTATCTCAGCTGTGTTGGTTAAAATTTCAATAATTTTATTCCATAAAATACCATCAGTATTAGGTATGTTTAAACATCGTTTCATATTGCATTCAACATTCTGTTTATATGAATTATTAAATTTACGCTCACTTAGAGGACAATAATACTGGCGAATATATTTCTTTTCGTTAGTCCTACCTCCCATTGGTGTTCCACAACCACAAACTAAAAAGTCTCTAAACAAGTAAAACCGTGTTGTTCTGTTAATTTGATTTTTACGTTCTAGTTTTACTTTTTTCCTAGATTGAACTTCGTCCCATAATGTATAACTAATAAGTTGTGGCACTTCATTAGTGATTGTGGTATTAGATTTTTTATCTGTGAATTTTTGTTGCCCAGTATATATTTCATTCTTTAAAATAACTTGGAGAGAACCCATTGACCAGAGTTTATTCCCTCTTCTTGTTTTAATGTTGTTGTCTTCAAGTATTGATTTTATTTCTTTCAAAGATGTTCCTTTAGAATACTCACTATAAATCATACGAATCCATTTACTTTCGGACTCATTTTCTGTTAATCGATTTCCAATTCCATCCCACTTGAGCTTATAGCCAAAAGGACAGTCTCCTCCTCTCCAATAGTTTAGTTTTACCTTTTCGATTTTACCTAGTCTGCTTCTCTCTTTCCTAACCATATTGTCGTAAGTTGAAACTTCGCTGAGAATGCCAAGAATCATATTCTCCATAAAGTCCTGTGTATTATGTACACCATTTGATGTATGAAGAATGACTCCGTTTGCAATCATCTTCTGTCTTATGGTATACCACGTTATTTGACTGCGAGATAATCGGTCTGTATTCCACACATACAAATGTTTTATAATTTTCGAATCAATCAGTTTTAGAACGTTTAATAGTACTGGTCGATTGTCAAGGGTGTCTTTTGAAGAAGATGTACCACCTTCGTTATGTATGACATAGTTCATATTTAGTTTTTTAGCTAAGTCTATTCCAACATCCATTTGTGTTTTAAGTGATGTTCCTTCCTCCTCTTGAACAGACGTGCTAACTCTGACTAAAATGTGTAGTGTTTCTTTCATTAAATACCCTTGTTTAAACTATTCGGAAAATACTAAAATAAATGAAATCACAGTTATAAAAAAACCGAAACATCAAATTCAATAAAATACAGTGTAAAATCCCATCATATTTCAATGAGATTTATTAGATTAGACATAACTTAAAAATGGTTTAAAATGAACCGAATAAAAGAAGTTCTTAAAGACAAAGGAATTAGTCAAACTTGGCTTGCCAATAAGATGGGTAAAAGTTATAATACGATTAATGAGTATGCTCGAAACAAAAGACAGCCGAGTATTGAAGTCCTGTTTGAAATAGCTGAAATATTGAATATGGAGGCAAAAGAGCTAATTGAGAAACGAGATTTTAAGAAAAAATAAATGAATTTAGATACACAAAGCCTACAACCTATTATAAACTTCATCTGGACAGTAGCAGATGATGTTTTAATCAATAAGTATTTAGAAAACCAATATCAAGACGTTATATTACCGATGACAGTATTAAGACGTTTAGATTTGGCGTTAGAGCCTACCAAAGACCAAGTGCTTAAAACGCATAAAGAATTTAAGAGTAAAATAGATAATCTTCTAGGGTTATTAACAAGTAAAGAACACGGTTCTGGATTGGCGTTTTACAACACTTCACCATACACAATGAAAAAGTTGTTGGATGACCCAAAAAACATTGACAGCAACTTTGAAGACTATCTAAACGGATTCTCGGAAAATGTACAAGACATTATTTCTAAATTTAAGTTTAGAAACCAATTAGAAACACTTGAAAATGGTGGTATTACTTTTTCACTTATTGAGAAATTCTGTAATCCAAAAATAGAATTACGCCCTGAAAAAATATCACCTATGGCAATGGGTTATATGTTTGAGGACTTAATTCGCAGATTCAACGAAAAAACAAACGCTGCTGCTGGACGTCACTTTACACCTAGAGAGATTATTGAATTAATGACCCATTTGGTGTATTTGCCTGTAAAAGACCAAATACAAAACGGAACGTTTTTAGTATACGACCCTTGTGCGGGTTCTGGAGCAATGCTAACACAATCTAAAAAATATGCAACCAATCCTGATGGTGAAATAAAATCAAAAGCAACTTTTCATTTATACGGTCAAGAAAACACGGGTGAAATGTACGCCACCTGTAAATCTGATATGTTGCTAAAAAACGAAGACCCAGACAAAATAAAGTTTGGCTCTACATTGAGTGAGTATGGTTTTGACCCAAATCTGAAATTCAATTTTATGTTAACCAATCCTCCTTATGGAACAAGTTGGAAACAAGACATAGAAAACTTAAACGTAGGCACTGGTAAAAAAGTAGAAATAAACGACAGACGTTTTAACCTACCTATTAAAAACTTTAAAGGCGAACTAGAAGAAACATGTTTGACTTCACGTAGCAATGACGGACAGTTAATGTTTATGCTACATATGCTTTCTAAAATGAAAGACCCAAAAGACGGTGGTAGCCGAATTGCTTCTATACATAATGGTTCTGCCTTATTTACAGGCGATGCAGGAAGTGGCGAAAGTGGCATACGCCAGTACATTTTAGAAAACGATTTGCTAGAGTGTATTATACAATTGCCCAACGATATGTTTTACAACACAGGTATTGCTACCTATATCTGGATTTTAAGCAATGTAAAAGAAGAAAAACGAAAAGGGAAAGTACAATTGATAAATGCTTCTTCTAAAGAAATATTCTCTCAAAATATGAGAAAACCTTTAGGAGATAAGAGAGTTGAATTAAAACCCAATCATATTATTGATATACAAAATCTATATTTTGAATTCGAGGAAAACAAATATTCTAAAATATTTGACAACGAAGATTTTGGCTTTTACCAAATCACTACGCATCAACCCGAAATAGATGGAAAAGGAAACATTGTTAAAGACAGTAAAGGCAAGCCGAAATCTGATAAGGAATTAAAAGACTCTGAAAATGTACCTTTAAAAGAAAATATAGACGACTATTTCGCTCGTGAAGTATTACCATTTGCAGAAAATGCTTGGTATGATAAAAAGAAAATGAAAGTAGGTTATCATATTCCCTTCACAAAATACTTTTATGAATACGAGCCTTTAAGAAATTTAGAACAAATTGAAAAAGATATTATGGCTCTAGAAAATGAAACAGATGGTTTATTAAAAGAAATTGTTTCATAATGAGTAAAGTAAAATATCAATCATACAAACCTTCAAAGACAATTTGGCTTGACCAAATACCAGAACACTGGCAAGAAACTGACTTGCGAATGCTGTTTTCAGATAACAAAGTGAAAAATTTAGGGCTTGTTGAAAAAAATCTATTGTCTTTAAGTTATGGGAAATTAAAAAGAAAAGATATTGATAATGCAACAGGTTTAGTGCCTGCTTCTTTTGAAGGCTATCAAATTATAGATGAAGGCTACATTGTTTTGAGATTTACCGACCTTCAAAATGATAAAAAAAGCCTTCGAGTAGGTTATGCTAATGAGAGAGGTATTATTACAAGTGCTTACATCGGACTTGCACCAAAAACTGATTTAGATTCAAAATACTATTATTATTTACTTCATTATTTAGATAAGTTTAAGTATTACTATAATCTTGGTGGTGGTGTTAGACAATCTTTGAGTTATAAAGATTTTGGAAGGGAAACCATTTTAGTTCCTAGTGATGAAGAACAAACCACAATAGCCAATTTTCTCGACTACAAAACCGAGAAAATCAACCGTTTTATTACCAAGAAAAAACAGCTCATTGAGTTACTCAACGAGCAAAAAGCAGCCATAATAAACCAAGCAGTTACAAAAGGCATCAACCCAAATGTACCAATGAAAGATAGCGGTATTGAATGGTTGGGAGAAATCCCTGAACATTGGAAAACAACCAAACTAATTGGTGTTTCCAATTTTGTAAGAGGTAATTCAAGTTTTAAAAAAGATGAATTATTGAGTAATGGAAACTATGTTGCTTTGCAGTATGGAAAAACATATAAAATTGATGAAGTTGATAAAAATTTTCAGTTTTATGTTAATGATGAGTTTTATAAAGATTCACAGGTTGTAAACAAAGGAGATGTAATTATTGTTTCAACTTCAGAAACGATAGAAGATTTAGGACATTCTGCTTTTTACAATAGAACTGATATAGGTTTATTAGGTGGAGAACAAATGCTGTTAAAACCAAATAAAAAAATAGATGGAAAGTATTTGTATTACTCTTCAAAAGTATTCACAAAAGAACTTCGTAAATATTCCACAGGTGTAAAGGTTTTTAGGTTTAACATTAATGACTTAAAAACAATATATACATCTATTCCTCCAATTGAAGAACAAATTAAAATTTCAGAATATATACAAAGTGAATTAAACACAGTAACCAAGACTATAACCACAATAGAGAAAGAAATTACTTTAGTAGAAGAATACAAAACAGCTTTAATAGCAGAAGCGGTTACAGGTAAAATAGATGTAAGAGATTTTAAACTACCTACAGAAGAAACACCTTTGGCAATGGTAGCAGAGGAAGCTTCTAATTATAAAAAAGAAGTTAATTAATTTGATACAAGTTAATACATACCGTTTTTTTGACTTGTATGAGAGATTTCCAAATTTGGTCGTACCAGATTATCAACGTGCTTATACTTGGGATGTTGCCAAAGTACAAGAGTTGTTACAAGATTGGGAAGAATACATTGCTTCAAGTCCTAAACAAACCTATTATATGGGTTCTGTATTGTTGTTTGCCAATACTAAAGATGCTAATTTTCAAATTATAGATGGTCAACAAAGACTTACAACATTAGCACTAATCTATTACCAACTATATGGCTCGTTGCTAAAAGGGCAAAATGTACAATACAATCAAAGTGTTTCAGGTTTTAACATTGCCAAAAACTTAAACTTTGCAAAGCAATCCATAGCTAGATTAGAAAAATTAAAGGATTCTAAAATTTTCCACAAGCTAGAGTTTACGGTAATTGTAAGTGATAATCAAGACCATGCTTTTGCGTTTTTCGATTCTCAAAACAATAGAGGTGTTAGTCTTGGCGTAGATGATTATCTAAAAGCATATCATCTTAGAGCATTACCCGAAAAACTACAAGAGCAAAAAGCAAAATCTTGGGAAGATATTACCTTTAAAGCCAGAAAAGAAGATAACCATTTGCTAGACCTCAAACATTTATTCAATGAAATATTGTTTAAGGTGAGACAATGGAAAGGGCAATCGCATTTCCCGTATCCTAATAAAACGGAAGTGTTAACAGAGTTTCAAAAAAACACGTACAGTACAGAGACTAAAAACGCTTTTCGTTTATTTCCTAATAATAACAATATGCGTTATCACCAATTAGAATATACAGAGAATGGTGTACTACTGGTATCAGCAGAAAAACCTTTAGCTAAAAAAGACTATCCTTTTGCTATAAGGCAACCCATCTATAAAGGACAGAACTTTTTTGATTATACAGATAAGTATCACGCCATATTTCGTTTTCTTTTTAACACCAAAGAACAGAAGTCTCTTGAAATAGAAAAAGCATTGCTTTTTTATAATGCTTTGTACACCAAAGATATGTCGGAGTATTTACGTTATTATATGCAAATGTGTTTAGTAGCCTACTATGACAATTTTAAGGAAGAACAGTTCTTTAAAGCCATACAGTATTTCGATTATTATTTAGGAGCCATTAGGTTAGAGAAATATTATGTGCGTCAAGAAGCCATAAAAAACAGTTTAAAAAATGCGTCTAATAGCTTATTGGATGTAATATGCAGTGCTTATTTGCCTAATGAAGTGTTTAGTTTTATTAATCAAGCAAAACCTACTGAAAACATCTATATCAATAATGGGTTCTTAAATGGAAAAAAAGAAGTAAAAAACAATGTAATAGACCGATATATAGAAAGGTTATGTGAGTATTATAATAAGGATGTTGATAATAGATTAATTGAAGTAAAGAGCCGAAAGCAATGGATAGCATAGTATCAAATTTAACAGATATAAAATCAATTGTAGCTCAAGAATTTGAGTTCAATATTCCTATCTATCAGCGATTGTATGTTTGGACAGAAGAGCAAGTAAAAACCTTATTTGAAGATTTACTTACAGCATATAAAGCAGATAAGGACATATACTACATAGGTGGAGTCATAACTGTAAATAATGAAAATAGCGACAAGTTGTATGACCTGGTAGATGGGCAGCAGCGATTTACCACACTATGGTTATTATCCAATGAATTAGGAGGTAATCTTGAGCCATTCACCTATAAAAATGGAGAACTTAGGTTAAAGTTTGCCATACGTCAAAATGTAACAGACTATTTCAATAATATAGGTAATGCAGAACATTCTTCATCAAATGATTCAAAAGACTATTCTGATTTATTAAAAATAGGGAAAGCTCGAAATCAAATTAACCAATTGATTTTACAACACTTAGAAGATGAGGAAGAAAAAATAAAATTCTCAAATTATATTTTTGAAAAAGTAAAAATGGTATTAACCGATGTGCCAAAAACTACTGACCTTAACAAATTGTTTGAAGCCTTAAACAACAGAGGTGAGCAGTTGGCACATCACGAGATACTTAAAGCTAGGCTACTTAACTACATTAAAAATGTAGAAAAGAGGAATCAATATGCCAAACTATGGCAAGTATGTTCTGTAATGGATAATTATTTAGAACGTGTTATTGCCTTAGAAATTGGCTCTTCAAAGGATGTAGCTCATATTTATCATAATGGATTTCACATTAATGATGTTTTAAATTTATTCGAAAGTTCAAATCCTCAAACCACTCTTATGCTAAGCGATGTGTTAGAACATCCTGAACAATACGAGGATATTGCAACTTCAATTAAAGACAATATTACTCATCATCCTGAATCAAATGAAGATGAGTTTGAACCAGTGAGGAGTATTCTCTCTTTTCCTCAACTTTTGCTACATACATTACGTATTTTTCTATTCAAAAATGATGATGAGGATATTTTACGTATCAATGAAAAAGAGCTTTTAGAAACTTTTGATAAGCACTTATTGAAGTCTGAAATTATCAACGAAAAATTTGTAGTTAAATTCTTTAAAACATTGTTTAAAGTTAGATATTGCTTTGACAGATATGTAATAAAGTGGATTACTGTTTTAGAAGACAAAGAAGAACACGGTATTAAGGACATTTATAAACAAAACCAAAAAAAAGGAGGCTGGACTTATTATTTGAGAAGATTGAATAAAGACAGTTTGAACGGAATGGCATTGCTACAAAGCATATTATACCATTCTCAACAAAACACGACTCAATACTGGTTGACACCTTTTTTATATTGGATGATTGATGAAAAACCATC
The DNA here is from genome assembly GCF_014764305.1 of Mesoflavibacter profundi. Lineage (NCBI taxonomy): Bacteria > Pseudomonadati > Bacteroidota > Flavobacteriia > Flavobacteriales > Flavobacteriaceae > Mesoflavibacter > Mesoflavibacter profundi. Next base: position 1,454,533 of record NZ_CP061703.1, on the reverse strand, counting down.
ATTTAATGATGCCTATTACTGGTTAAGACAATTAGACAATACCTTATTTAGTTCAAATACGGAGCATATTTCTTTACCAGAAAGAACTATTAATTCTATGGAAGATTTTTTAGATGTAGAATGTGATGCAGAAACAGTTTTCGGTACTCTGGAGAATTTAAATAATTCAGGTGTTAGCTTTCCACACTATTGGTTTTATAAAATAGAATTTATACTCTGGTATTATAGAGGTCAATTGGATAAAGAAGATGAATGGAGTAATTATAAAATGACAGCAAGAAACTCAATTGAACATATAGGCCCGCAAAACCCAAGAGACCCTAGAGACAAGGTTTGTATTGAAACCTTAGATACAATGGGCAATTTAGTGCTGGTTACTAGAAGTATAAATTCAGAATACAGTGACAAAGCATATGGTGTTAAACGCAGTATGTTTGAAAATAAAAAAGTAAAAGGAAGTATAGATAGCTTAAAATCAGATTTAATATATAATGAAGATGTTTGGAATGATGAAAAAGCAAAAGAACATTTTGAAAAAATAATGGTATTGCTAAATGATTATTTTCATGACCACAATTTGAATTAACTATGAGTAAAAACACCAATACAAAAGAAAATGGCTTTGAAAAGCATATTGTTGATTATTTAGTTAATAGCAACAACTATGTAGAAAGAGCAAACAGCAATTACAATAATATCAATTGTATTGATGAAGATTTGCTGTTTCAGTTTTTAGAAAAAACACAAGCCAAAGTATTAGACAAATTAAAACGTTACCATAAAGACCTTTACAAACAAAAAATAGTAAAGCGTTTAAACGACCAAATAAAACAAAAGGGCATTATAGAAGTTTTGCGTAAAGGTATTGTAGATGGCTTTACAGATACCAAGCTACGCTTGTTTTATGACAAACCAGTTTCTGTATTCAACAAAAAAGCAAATGACTATTACCAAGCCAATATTTTTTCGGTGATGCGTCAAGTCTATTTTTCGCCAAAAAACAAAAAATCTTTAGACATTGTTACGTTTATTAATGGTATGCCAATTATCAGCTTTGAGCTTAAAAACGAGCTTACCAATCAAAATGTAAAACATGCCATAAAACAATACAAAACTGACCGTGACCCAAACGAAGAGTTATTTCGTTTAGGCAGGATGGTTGTTAATTTTGCTGTAGACACAGAAGAAGTATGGATGTGTACAAAGCTAGAAGGCGACAGCTCTTATTTTTTACCTTTCAATAAAGGAAATAAAAACGGAGCAGGAAATGAACCTAATGGTGGTATAAAAACAGATTACCTGTGGAAAGAGATTTTAACTAAAGATACTCTTACCAATATCCTTCAAAACTATGCTAAATTAATCACAGAAGACAAAGAGTATATAGACGCTAAGGGTAAGAAAAAAGTAAAAAAAACTAAAAAACTTATATTTCCTCGTTTTCATCAATTAAACGCTGTTTCCCGATTATTAGCAGATGCGCAAGAAAAAGGGGCAGGTCAAAAATATTTGATACAACATTCGGCAGGTTCAGGTAAAAGTAACTCCATTTCTTGGTTGGCTCACCAACTGGTTGGTTTACATGATAAATCAGGTTCTAAAACAATTTTTGATACCGTTATTGTCATCACAGACCGAAGAGTTTTAGATAAGCAAATACGAGAGAACATAAAACAATACCAACAAGTCAAAGGTGTTGTACAAGCTATTACAGATGGAAGTAAGCAATTAAAAACTGCATTAGAAGAAGGAAAAAAAATAATAATTACTACCATTCAAAAATTCCCCCATATTGTCGAGGATATTGGTGATTTACCAAGCAATAATTTTGGAATCATTATAGACGAAGCACATAGTAGTTTAAGTGGACAAATGGCTCGTAAATTAAACGAAACACTAGCCAAAGTTTCAGACGAAGAACAGCTTCAAAGTGATTTAGAAAACTATGATGAAACAGAAGATAATGAAGTAACAGGTGAAGATTTTATAAGGGCAATAGTTAAAGCTCGTAAACTCTTACCTAATGCAAGTTATTTTGCTTTTACAGCTACGCCAAAAAACAAAACCTTAGAATTATTTGGCGAACCATTTGAACAGGATGGAAAAACCAAATACAAAGCATTTCATTTGTACTCAATGAAACAAGCCATAGAAGAAGGTTTTATTAAAGATGTATTGCTTAATTATACAACATACCAAAGCTTTTATGCTTTACTGAAAAAGATAGAAGACGACCCAGAGTACGATAAGAAAAAGGCTCAAAAAAAACTGAAAGCCTATGTCGAAGGTCATGACCATGCTATCAAAAAGAAATCCATTTTAATGATTAACCATTTTATAGATAATGTAGTTAAGAAGAATAAAATGGGTAACAAGGCAAAAGCTATGATGGTTACAAGTAGCAGAGCTAAAGCGGTACAATACAAACACGCTTTTGATGCTTATCTAAAATCTATTAATAGTCCATACAAAGCAATTGTTGGTTTTTCTGGGGAAATAGATGGAGAAACTGAATCAAGTTTAAATGGTTTTCCAAGCGGTAACATACCTGAAGAATTTGAAAAAGATGAATACAAATTTTTATTAGTAGCTAATAAGTTTCAGACAGGTTTTGACCAACCACTGCTTCATACAATGTATGTAGATAAGAAATTAGGTGGTGTAAATGCGGTACAGACCTTATCCCGACTAAATAGAAGTCATCCGTTAAAAACAGATACTTTTGTTTTAGATTTTGCCAATTCTTCTGAGGATATAGAAAAAGCATTTAAACCATATTTTGAAAATACTATTTTAGGAGAGGCTACAGACCCAAATAAATTATTTGACTTACAAGATGCTTTAGACAGTTATCAAGTCTATTCTAGAGAGCAAGTAGAAAAGTTTTCAAATAAAATATTAGCAAATGTAACAGTAGACCAGTTACACGACATTTTAGACCAGTCAAGTGTTGTTTTTAGAGAAGATTTAGAAGAAGAGCAACAAGCGGATTTTAGAGCAAAAGTAAAGACTTATGTACGTTTGTATATATTCTTATCTCAAATTGTAGATTTTGAAAATGCATATTTAGAGCGTCTGTATATTTTCTTAAATCATTTACAAAGCAAATTAGGAACTGATGCTGAACCTGATTTTTCACAAGGTGTTTTAGATAATATAGATATGGATAGTTACCGCCTACAATTGGAAGCCACCACAAATATAGCAATGGAACAGGGAGAAGATTTACAACCTATTCCTACAGAAATGAGAGGCGGAACATCTGACCCTGAAATTGACCAATTATCTAATATTATTAAAACTTTTAATGACCGCTATGGAACTGAATTTGAAGATGCTGATAAGGTTAGGCAAATGGCTGAAAGTGTTGTAAATGGAGTGGCTAAAAACAAAGATATGCTAAATTCTATCGAGCATTCTGACGAACAGAATGCAAGAATTACAAGTGATAAATTAGCACAAGACGAATTACTGAAACACGTAACAACAAATTTTGATTTTTATAAAGTCATTAATGACAACGAAGAAGCTAAAGAGGAGTTTAATACAATGGTTTTTAATATGGTAAAAGAAATGTTACGTAAATCTTTATAGAGATTACATTAAAAAACTAAGACAACTATTGAAAGAGGTTTAGTAGAAATCGAATCACGGAATATATTACAAGAGTTTTCTTCTGAACAGGTTTATAAACTTTTAAAAAAAGACCTCGCCATAAAGCTTAAACAAGTCAAATTGAAGATTGAAGGTTTGAGAAGTAAACTAAGGCAATTAGGAACTGAACAGAAATGGTTTGACTGGATTGACAATTTCTCAGAACATATCAAAACTCAAACCAATATTTCAGACGAGATGAAAAAGGAGTTTCTCAAGGTTATAATAGATAAAATAACAGTGAACTATGATAATGAGAATAAACTGCACCTTTTAAATATTAATTTTAAAATACCTGTCGTATTAGAAAAAGAAAAGGGTTCCGAAAACGGAACCCAAATATCTATTATGCCAGTTAAACGAGGTCGTAAAAAGTTAAATCAACTCACCCCCGTTCGTGACTACTCCACCGTAACGGAATGTTCTCCAACGGGACAACACTCAGCACCTATTAAACCTATATACTCACTTAATATGTCTGTAAGTTTATCATCATCTAATCTATGGACATCAACTTACAGTCCATATCAGCAAGAACTTTTTGATATCATAAGTAAGTTTCATGAGAAAGATGGATGGAACTTTAAACAGATATCGGATTGGTTGATTGAGAACAATTATAAAACACCTAGAGGTAAGACGTTCACTCACACGCATTGTTGGAGTATTTATAAGAAGAAGAGCAAAAGCATTCAGAGGTTCAGTCGAGAGTTCGAACCTACAATAACGGATGTAAAGATTAATCAGATTTAATTAGGCAGAAAGATTAGTTGTCATGGCATTCTTTACCTTATATATGTAGTTAGGTGAGCATTCAACGATTCGACTAATCTTTCTGATTCCTATATCTTCATTAAGTAAGGTCATTATCTTTTGAACTTTTGGTTTAGATAAGAAGGTCTCAACACTTTCTGTACTACCGATTTTTCGTCCTTTATATTTACCATCTAATTTAGCACGTTCAATTCCTGCTAATGTTTTTTCTCTAGTCTGGTGGTATTGGAACTCACTAATCGAGCTTAATATATTAATAAGCAAGTTAGACATCACGCTCTCTTTACCATCAATAAGAGTAGTTATACCCTCATTTTGCGATGTGATAGGCACATTATAGCTATGGATAGTTTTAATGGTTTTAAGTATGTCCTCTAGGTCTCTTCCAAGACGGTCGATACGAAGGACTATCACTTGATTAATCTTACCGTTTGCAATATCCTCAATAAGTCGCTTACCACTTGGACGTTCGAGGAATGGGATACGACCGCTGACACCTTTATCTTCATACACCTTCCAACCATCTTCAATTTTATCAATTTGAGTTCCGATGTTTTGAAGGTAGTGAGATGTTCTTAGGTAGTATCCAATATTGCTCATAAATGTTATTAATTTAGGTTGTATTAAATAATAACACTAATATAGTGATAATTCCCTGACAAGTGTATGTTTACGGCAATTATCTTATCGTGATTATGTATATTGAATAGATTAGACTTTTAAATAATAACATTACAAATTTTGACCTGTGATAGAACTTTAATTAGTAATCTAAAAGTACAGGTCAAAATTTGTAATGCAAGTGTCTGGTTTAACTTTTAATAAAGAGTTTTGTGACTATTATATAATTGGTATGACATTGCCAAAATTAAAATGGATAGTTTGGTCAATTAATTAAATTATATAGGAATCTTTTTGATTACCGTATAATTCCTACAAGAATTTAACTTATCTGTTTTATTAAAATTATTCAGTTTTTCAAAGTTGTAATTTTGAGGACTCACCATTTTAGATAAAATACCTTTTTCACTTAACGTTGAATGTAATAATTTCATGCTTTTTTCAATTATCACTTCTTCAGTTCCGTTGTCAATAATTGCATAACAAAATTTACTTCTTCTATTTTCAGGTTTTTCTCTAAAAACAGACAATTCATTATCGTATTTTAAATAAAAATCGTTTATACTAATGGATATGGTTTTTTTAGAATTAAAGTTATCCTTTTCTATGTTATAATCAACTAATATATGTTGATTCAACCCTTCTCTAGGGTATTTATCAGAAAGCTCCTTAAGAAGTTTTTCAAATAAATCTGCATTATTTAAAGAGTTAATATTCATATCAAACCCTAAAAAACTTAAAATAGGGGAATCATTGACATCTGACTCAATTTTCCTATTACTCTCTAAAATTTTCAAACTCTCTATTTCTAACTCTTCACTATCTGTCTTTGAGGTAGAAGTTTTATATAATTTTAGAAAAGAGTCATTAACTTTATTGATAATATGTTCTTTAAAAAAATGTTGAAATTGTGGTTCACTTATAACCTTAACATTTTGATAATTGCCTTTTATTAATTCATCAGAAAGATTCTTTGAAAAATGAGAGCTTATTTCATTTGGTATAATTGAATTAAGGATGTTTTTTAAAGTTATCTTATCAATACAATCTCCTTTTGAACTAATAACACTGTCTGTCATTTGTGTAATTATGCTATCTTCATGAATGGTTTTATAAGTGTTAATATAATCTACAATTCTTTTGTCTATTGCTTTTTTACTTGATGTGTTAATAATAAAATTGAAAACGTCTTTAAGTTTATCTTTTTCCCTGTAATAATACATTAAGGTGTTATAACTCCTTCTTAATTTTTGTAATAATGGATGAAAAGCAGAATGATACGCACATTGATAATACCTGATTTCGTCTCTTATTTGTAGGCTATTCTGGTCTAAACTAAATGTAGGCTCTATTTTATCAGCAGTTGATTGTATTCCTTTTTCAAAATAAATTCTTTGACCTGTATCTAAAGTTAGTAATTCATTAATGACATTCAATGAGAACTCGTTTGATAAATCTCCTGTTTTCAATTTTGAGTTTCCTGTATCTGAATTCAAAACATAATAAACCTTACAGTCATGAGTTACTGCTTGTTTAATAAAGGTATCCAATCTCTTTTGCTCTGTGATTAACTGCTCGTTTAGTTCAAATGTAGCTGTTGCACAATCTGATACTTCTTCAAAATGACTAAAACTCACATCACTATATTTAGTGCTTTTTGCTAGCGTTTTATTTTCATAAGTTTTATCTAATTTGTTCTTGTCAAAGATAGAATTGACTTCATCGTTTTTGATTGCAGGTTTATTAATTTTGAACAAATTAGGATTTGAAGTATCCATCAAATTAGAGAAACAATGTATTTCAGTTAATCTAGAACGGTTTCTAAATAATAATTGAATTTGCCCTATAGCTGTGTCATAGCCATTATTAGAACTATAATCAAAAATAAAACTTACCCCTTTCTCTACCCCTGATGATATATTTACACCAACATTTAATACAGAGGTACTATACATTAAATCTACATTAAGATTTTCATTTTTTACTAATTCTTTATAAAGGTCTAGCTCTTTTGATTCTGATGAAACATAACTTCTTGATGGAGGCTTAATCCCCATATCATTGCAGTATTCCTCTAACTTGTTCCATTGTAAATTTATTTGATTTTTATTTTCACAAAAAATTACAACTTTCTTTCCTTGGTCTAAATCAGATACTACTTGCTCAAATATTTGGATATCTTTTTTTACTCTATCGGTATGAATAAAATTATGCACGTATAAAGATGGAGTCTCCTTGTGAGATTTAACAATGTTTAAAAGTTTAAAATCATTTTTATGATATTTAGATATTGTCAATAATTCTATACTAGGAGTTGCAGATAATAAAATAAATTTTGCCTTTGAGTTTTCTTTTTTAACTTCTTCAATTTTTAAAAATGATTTTGGAATTGCTTCTCTATAAGAATCTGAAGTTAATAAGTGAGCTTCGTCAAAAACAATGTAATCATATTTAGAAACTAAATCATTTGGAAGATGAACGAATTGGTCATAGGTTAAAATTACAGATTTAAGATTATTTTTATCATCATATAATTTTTCAGAATTGTTACCAATTGACTGAATATATTCAATGCCATCATTAGTTTTAATTATTTTATCTCCAGTAGATGCAACTATTTGACATAAACCATTTGCTGTTAGAGCTTGTTGTTCTACCATCATTTTACGAGGTACTATAAATAAGACACTAAAATCTTTCGTTAAGCCATCTATATTAGGATTGTTTTTACCCAGAAAGGTTGTTGTTTTTCCTAATCCACAACCTGCATATATATAGTTTATATATGATGTACAATTCTTAATGATTAAATCTGTTGTTAGAAATCCCTCAACCTTTAAAGTTGTGCATATATCAGTATTTTTAATTATGTCAAGAACAGGATATTCGTAACCTGTGGATTTGTATGTTCTATGAAGAGATAATTCAATATCTCGTTCTGTTATTCCTAATAAATCTTTTGCAGTAGTATCTACAACTTCAAATTTACCATTATCGTCAATTTTAAAAGAGTTAAAAATTGTATTTGAACCAATGACTTCATTTAACTCTACTAATGAGTAAGTTTTTTCAAGACTCTCCATTGGATGGTCATAAAATTTATCTTCATCATCAAGCAATTCCCAATTATTCAGAACAGATTTTGTATCAAATATTTCTTTGTTATTTTTTTCTTCATAAATACTCTTAACATAATTATAAGCCTCTCTGGAATCGCCATTAAATTCAAGTTGAGATAATAAATCAAATGGGGTAAAACCCTTTAGGCTACTCGTAAAACATTTAAATGTGTTATTACTTGATAATGATATGGAATCATTTCTCTTACCTACTTTTGATAGTTTAGAATATCCTTGAGAATTTTCTTCTTTAGTTATTTCATATCCATTGTTCATGAATATTTCATAACAGAAATGTTCCATGTTATATTTTTTAATTAATGGTTGATTGTTATATTCTTGATTATAATCATCATCAGTGTATGTGTATGTGTATGTTGATTCCTCTCTTTTATTTTCATATCTAACTTCATTTAGTTCTTTATCAACTTCAATAGACTCAATTTTAAATTCGATAGCATCTTTATTTAATTCTATTTTATCCCAATTATATCTGTCATTGTTACTATAAAACTGAACAGGAAACGAACGTCCTTGAGTAAATTGAGCTTGAGCTTCATCAAATTTAATTTTACAAGGTAGGTCTAGTTTATTATTAATGTAATCATAAACTGCCATCCCCATACTTTTATGAAGTCTATTATCAGTTTCATTCGCTAAACTAGGAACATATATAACACCACAAATACCAAGTCCACTTGCTGACCTAGCTGTTATTAGAGCGATTTTTTTTAAATATTCAAACACTTCGGTATTTAACTTATTAGGAATCCCATCATCTGTATATAATCTTGGGTTTTCTTCTGGCTTTACATCTACATCAAAAAACAAAAATGGAGAACCCTGACAAATAGAATTATACTGTGTACTTATCCCTCCTTTCATTAATCGTTTTGAAATAACTAATCCCTTAGCTTTGTAATTATATCTTGAAGGTATTTCAAATTCAATACCTTGTTCAATGGATTTCTTCTTAAGGTCTTTCAATTCCATTTTCATAGAATAATGGGAAGAAATATTTTGGGCAGAAAATGCATTTAAAGCAATAATAAGTTCATTAGTACTGTAATGTGCATATATTCCATCAACATGATAATCCTTTTCGTTTATACTTCTAGGTGTTTTTGACTTTTCTTCATGTTCGAAAATGGATAGTTCAGCTCTTTTAGCCTCCTCTATTTCGGACTGAAATCTATATTTAAGAGAAGTTCTTCCGTAGAATAACACTTTACGACCATAATCCTTACTACCTATACTGAATCTAGCATTGTAGTCCGTAAAGTATTTTTTATCATAATCAAGAGGTGTATACCCATTTTGATTTTTTTCAACTGATGTTATTTTAAATTGAATGCTCTTATGTGTCATATTTATATTGTTGTAAAAATTTAAGGATTACTTTCATGAATACTTCCAAAATTCACCCCTTGCTAAAGTAATATTTTGAAAATATAGGTACTCACTAATAATTGATTTTTATATCTAAACTTATCTGCTTACTACTAAATCATATTAGCTTAAAGTATATATATAGTATAAAGCAATAAGAAATTAAACAAACATGGAAGAAAGGTTATACACACGTAAAGAACTTCAGTCTTATTTTTCAGTATCCATATTCACAATAGATAATTGGATAAAAAAAGGGGATTTAAAAAGTTATAAAATCGATAATACTGTAAGAATATCTCAAGGTCAATTAAAGGAATTTCTAGAAAAAGTAAAAAACTAAAAAAATGAATAAAATAGAAAAAGCAAAAGAAAAATTATTTAAAATATTAAGGAAAGAAGACATGTCTGGTGATTCTTCGGAAATAGCACAATTCCATTGGAAACGAAATTATGGTGTTTATAAAGATTTACCTTTTTATGAATCTGATAACTCTTATTATTTTGAAGAATCTAAAGGTATTATTCCTTACAATGAAAGGGATGAACAATATGTAGATTATCTTGAATGGTTTAAACCAGATTTTGATAGAGGAAAATTATTATTTGTTCCACATATTACGATATTTCATAAAGGAGCTGTAAAATATGTTCTTATTATAGTAGATGGGAAGGATACACCACATTCTGAGTTAAAGGTAATGGATGATTTTTTCTCTGGATATTGGAATTGCTATCAAATAGAAGCAGATGATATACTAAATTGTGAAAATTTAGAATCTATTGATAAGATAAAAGCTAAGACGATTGTGGATTGGTGGGGAGAAGATATTTAGGAAGAATAAAAAATGAAAAACCACTCAAATACTGAGTGGTTTTTTATTCTATTATTTAATGCTAAAACTATAAGCCAAATATAATTACAGCCCCTTTTAAAACTTGATTAAATTCGACCATGACTTCTTTTGTTTCCATGTCTAATAGCTGCATGAAATCATAGTATTTGTCATCGTTATTATCATATAATGCTTGTACTTTTTTCTGAAGAGCTTGTCCTTTTTTTGTTGCTTCGTAAGCAGCTTTCGTTTTACTTCTATACTGAGCAATTTTATCTAATAAACTAGTTATTTCAGCTTTGTAAGTTTTCATCTTACTTACAATTTTTTTTTCATCTGCGTTAAGTTTTTTAGGTTTTCTTTCTACTGCATATGGGTCATATATATCAATATTGCTATTATAAAAATCAGTACCAGAACCATCTACACTTTTAAAAAAATTATAAGTAGAATATCTTGAATAATTTTTGTCCCCTTCTAACACTTGGTCTTCATAAGTTCCATCATTTACATTATAAGAGTATGAAACCTTTATTTTTCCAGCTAAAAAATATTCTCCTTTAATATTTGTATTGTCTCCTAAATACATAAGTTTTTTGAATGTTAAACTTTTTTTAGGTACTTTGTTTAAAAGGTCTTTTTCGTTTAAATCCTTAATCACCAAATTAGTCCCTTCTAATTCTTTTAATACTTTTTTACTTTCTTCTAGTAAGTTTGGACTATTAATATCAATACCTTCAAAGTGTACTGTCCCAGACCATTTAGATTTTAATCCACTAAAGTACGGTTGATATTTAGTTAAAATTTCAATTCTTTGAGCGCTAAGAGACTTTCTAAGTTTCCTTCCTTCTTTACCTTTTACATTTTCAGATTCACTTAATTTTTTTGAAATAACTTCATAATCCTCAATAAACTCTTTCACTGCATCGTTATAAAACCCATCATACATTGGATTTTTTACTTCAGCTTCATAATCTGGCACAAACCATGTTCCTTCTCTTACGGTATAAATGCTATATCTACTTATATCACGAAATTTGAATGTTTCTTGACTGAAAGAAAGCATACAATTTAGTATAGCTAGTACTATTAAAAAATTTGTTTTTCTCATCTTTAAATCTTCTAATTTATTTTAACATAAGTTTCTTCAACTAATACTCCACCATCATCAAAGCTAATTTTTAATGTCGTATCATTTAATTCTACTATTTGATATACATCTGTTGATGAATCGTCAAAATTCAATGTTAGAGAAGATTCAGATAATTCAAACTCGCCATTATCAAAGTCTTCATCGCAGTAATCGTCAAAATATCTTTCCGTAAAAGAGTTATCTTCATTAAAGACATATTGTTCTCTTTCATTATTGCAAATAATTTGAGTTTCACTGTCAACGCCATCATGGGTAACATTGCTTTCTTCCCATGTACCTTTTAATAGGTCTAATTGTGTAGTAGTAGGTTCTGTTCTTTGTTCTGAAGAATCATCACTAGAGCATGAGGATATAAATAGACTTGTTGCTAATAATGATGAATAAAAAATAATTCGGGTGTTTTTCATTGTATTTAGATTGATTAATATTTGAAAATCACTAAAGATATTTCAGAAGCTTCTGAAAGCTTTACGGTTTTCCTTAATGACTGTAATTTTCTTACAAATGTAAAACAAAAAAGGTTGTAAACAACCTGTTATTTGCAATTGGTTGATAATACCTAATTGTTCTCAAATTTGAATATGACCAAAAGAGAACGTAAAAACGAGGTTTCCTTGTTTTGTATTGAACTAGGAAAACACCTAAGAACTTTGAGAAAAGAAAGAGGTTTATCAATTGAAGAAATTGCTTTCAAAGCCGAAATTGATGCTCAGAACCTAAGAAAATATGAATTAGGAAGGCAAGAGATGAAGATTTCTATGTTAAAACGTATAGCAACTGCTTTTGATTTAACCACTTCAGAATTGTTAGTTTTTGATAAAAAACCTTAACCAATATTTTTTTACTTAAAAATCTCCTTTTAAGTAATAAATTATATCTTTAACTCTCCCTTAATTTTTTTATAGCTATGTTATTTCTATTAAGTAAATGACATAGTTAAACTCGTGAATAAACTAAAATATTTTATGTCAAAAAATAAGTTAACATTAACTACATTAGAATTTTGATTGGGGGATTCTGCCAACATATTAATTTGAAGAAGTAGTTGAAACCATTATGTAAAGAGAGGGCTACTATAGAGAAGAAGCCAAGGATGACACTTATTTTCAGTTACCAGAAGAATCAAGACGGGAAACGATAACAAAACATATTGAAAATATTGATTTTGAATATATAAAGAACTGGATGATAAAAGTAAAAGAACTATGTTGTTAAAATAAGTATAGAGAAAATGCAGTATAGAAAAAAAATTGTTGAAATTTTAAGAAATAGAGACACATCTCTACCACAGAAAATTGACCAAATTAAGCATAACGTAAATTCAGGTCAATTTAAAGAAGCTCTTTCACTTCATTCTTTATTCAAAAACTTTTTGCACAAAACCCCCTATTTTAATTCAATTGAGGATATACATCTGAAAGAACCGTTTAATTTTTCTCAAAACTTAAAGATTGAGTTTAGATGGCTAACTAATATTTTAGAAGATTATTTCTCAGAAATTAATGATTTCATGAAATTGAAAAATAATTTCGAGACATTATTAATGTTGGATAATTATGATGAAGCGAGATTAATAGTTTTAGAAATAGAAGACAAATTTGGAATTAGCCTATGGAGCATTGAGGCTCATTTATTTGTGGAAGATAATATAAATGGGACTGAAGCTAATTGGAATTTACTAAGTGACTACCTTACTAAGATTAAAACTCCTCTTTATGAATTCATTATTAATTCAAGTAGTAAAAGAGTTGAATCTAAAATGAGTTTTGAGAGCTTTTTAAATCATTTTCAAAATGACATAGACACCATCAATGCAGATGGAGTTATTGAAGATTTTTTGGTGTTCAAAAATTTTAATTACCCCAATTACGATTATTCTTATAAAAATTTAGAAAGCGTTTACTATGTAGCAAACACACTTTCTATAGTAGACCAATATTTGATTTTAATTGATGCTATAATATATAACACTAATAAAATCAATAAGCATGATAGGTTCTATCAAGTCTTTCTTAAAAAAGCTAAAAAAATTATTCATAACGACAGTAGATTAATAAATCTTTATAATTTATTAAATATTAAGGATGACTACGATACAGCCAATGATAATGAATTGTTTTTTAATTGTTCCAACTCTTACTATAAGGGGTTGTTTAAAAAAACACTTAAGTTTTCGTTAGAAGGGTTAAAAGAAAACCCTTTAGAATTTGAATATTACGAATTTTATTGTAAATCTTTAATTAATTTAGAGTCTGATTTTATTAAAACAGGCATCAGTAGAGCTATCGATAAAATTCTTTTTAGTGTATTTCAGGTATTTAGTTTCAAAAATGATGAACAAGAGCATTTTGATTTCTTATTAACTACAGCGTTAAGATATATGAATACAAGTTTTGGAAAACAAGTATTCAGTTTAATATCTGAAATTGAAGCAAATTTAGAAAAACACTACATAAGAGGCTTGTTTTCTTCTAGCTACACAACTAGCAAGTTTCTTTTCTTTCATAATACGAGAGAATGTATTATAAAAAATCTTACCCCTGTTAGAAACAATTTTTCTTTTCAAGTTGCTGAATACAAATTAGGTCTAACAACAAATCTAAAAAAACCAATTTCTAAAGATTATAGACAAAACAAAACTTTTGAAGCTATAAGATATTATAATAAAAAGGAATATCCTGAAGTAATAGAATTGTTAGAAAATGACTCAAAACTTGATACAATCAATTATTACAGAGAAAGAAAAATAAGTTTATTATTCCACTCTTACCTTCATCAAAATTTACTATCCAAAGCATTAAAATTATATGGACTTGTTTTTTTTGATGAGAATTTTAGTTCAAGGAAAATTAACACATCCCTTTTATTTAATAAAATTAAAGAGTGTAAAAACAAGCAAGGTTTTGAGGTGCATATTGAGTTTCCTATCGTTATGTCATTACACAGTAAAGAGTTTGACCTATATGAAGCTTATGATGATTTTTTATTCGCAAATAATATTGAAGACCTAAAAAATTTAGATATTGATTCTTTTGTTCATCGCTTTGGTTTAAGTAAGACTATTTATTTCCTTGAAAATGTATCAACCATTGACACAATTAAATATTCCTCAGATTATGGTTCTATTAGTGAAGTCGAAGAAGATAGGGTAATGATTCTTAATATTCTAATAAAATTAAATAATGATTCAAAAACCGAATATGAAAAAGAAATAAATGAGATATTAAGAACCAATTCAGTTAGAAAAGTTTTAAAAGAGGTAGATGAAGGTAGACTGTATATTGATGTAGACAATCTTAAAAAAAAACAAATTAAAAAGTTTAAGGATGATTTTAAAAGATTTAAAGAAATAGAACAATCTTCATCAGCGCAAAAATTAATTAGTTTTAATCCATCTAACAAGCAAAACTGGGATGAATTACTATCTATTAGTTCATCAAAAATTGACTCATATAATTCCGCAGAATATTTGGCTTTTAAAAATATTTATTTAGAATCTAGAGAGAATTTTTTATTTAGTAAAGAGCATGGTTTAGACAGCTGCTTAAGCACCAGAATTCGACACGGTGCTTTGAAAAACCATATCCGAAGTGTTTTTGAGAAACTTAATTTGGTAACATCAAAACTTAATAATGAATATAAGGATAATGATGTATGGGCGCAACAACTCAGTGGTTATTTCGTAGAAAATATTAGAGTACAAAAAGCTCTAAAGAAATTCTCATCTGAAATTGACGAATATATTATTTTCATAGTAGATAAACTAATCCAGATTAAAACAGAAAAGACAAAAGAAAAGGATTATGGTATTTTTGGGTTTTTCACAAATGATGATATATTATATGATTTTTTTGAAAGAAATAGAGAAAAATTTGATACTACTGAAACTATTATAGATATGTTGCTTACAAATTTAGTTGAGCACACTCTTATATCATTACAGAAAAAAATAGTAAATAAATTTAAAGGTGATATTAGGACTAATTTTCAAGAAATTATTGATAATTGTATAGAAGAAGTACGAGAATTTAATTTAACTTCAGATTGTGAACTTATACCTAATTTAATTAAATCTGGCACTGAAATACAAAAAGAGTTAGAGGTTATATCAGACTGGTTTTATTTAAACACTACAAACTCTACATCACTTCTCAGTATAGATACTGTAATTGAAGCCAGTATTGTTCTTACTAATCGAATTAATCCTAATTTTCTCATAAAACCTACTATTCAAAATAATATAGCTCCTTTTGGTGTTTATTCAAGTACAATATTTGTTTTTAATATATTATTAAATAATATCATTTCTCATTCTAAACTGACACCTAACGAGGTTAAGATTCATATTAGTATCGATTTACATCTTGATAAATATGTAAAAATTGCATTTTGTAATAATTTAAAGGAAAATGAAGATTATTCTGAAAACAGAAAAAGACTTGAAGAAGTAAAGCAAAATTGGAACGACCATTCCAATATTGATAGGTCAAATAAAGAGGATAAAAGTGGTTTTGATAAAATTAAAAGGATTCTAATTTATGAAACCTCTGCTAAAACAGACATGTTTGACTTTTCATTTTCCGAAAATAACTTAACAGTTGAATTATTTTTTCCTTTTGTAAAATTAAATGAAGATGAATAAAGTATTAATTATTGAGGATGATATAACTAAAATTGCTCGTCTAAAAGAATTTTTTAGTAGTGACTCTATTACTTTAAAAGAATCCTATCAAAGTGGTGTATCCGAGTTAAAGAAAAATTTCAGAGAATATGATTTTCTGATTTTAGATATGACTATACCTTTGTGGGGGAAGGGTAATAATGATTTGGGGGGAAATTATGAACAATTTGGAGGAGAGAAAGTTCTAAGAGAAATGAAACGAAAAAATTTATTCCTACCTACTATTCTCTTTACAATGTTTGATGTATTTCCAACTAATGATGGAGCATTGACATTTAAAGAATTGAATCAAAAATATAACAAGGAATTTGAAGAATTTTATATTGGAGCAGTTCTTTTTAAGACTAATGAAGATAATTGGATTGAGAAACTAGATAAATTGATAATCGAAATAAAAAAATGAGTTTTATAAGTATACTCATAGTTGATGATGACTTAAAAAAAATCACATCGATTATAAATGCAATAAAAGAAACAATTTCAGAAACTTTATCTATAAATCAAGCATCTTGCGTTCAAGAAGCAATTGAGTATTTACAAAGAAAAGAATTTCATCTTTTAATTACAGACTTAAAAATGCCTATTAAACATGATGATTCTCCTGATGATTCAGGCGGAGAATCATTAGTTAGAAGTTTATACAGAAGAAAAACTAAGGCAAATGTTCCAATGTATATTATAGGTTTAACTCAGTTCATTGAGTTAAAAAAAGATTTAAAAAATGTTTGGAATGTTTGGTATTATGATGCTAGTGAAGAAAAATGGAAAGAAAGTTTAAGAGATTTAATATTTCATATAAGTCTTGTTAAATCTCGAATAAATGTTGAAAAAATAGAAACCTTATTTGTAGAGGGAACAACTGATAAGAAAATAATTAAGTCTACTATTTCTAAGTTTTACCCTAAAAAAGAGAAGTTATTATTCATTGATACTTTAAAGTTTGGAGGAGGAGCTTCTTGGGTTGAGAGACAGTTATTTATTTGGGGGAAACAATTAGCCATAAAAACAAATGATAATAAATATTTAAAAGCAATCGGTTTATTTGATGATGATAAAGCAGGGAAAGATTCGATTGAAAAACTTAGAAATCTTATCGATATAAACTCAGCTGAATCTAAAACATTTATTATTAGAAAATGTAGTGCTAAATATTCTCCTATATTAAAATCTATTAAAAAAAAGGGAATTACTTTTTCTACTGTAATTGAAGATTTGCTTTCTGAATTCTTTTGGAAACAAGCTAAAAAGAATGAATGGTTA
Source organism: Mesoflavibacter profundi (assembly GCF_014764305.1). Classification (NCBI taxonomy): domain Bacteria; kingdom Pseudomonadati; phylum Bacteroidota; class Flavobacteriia; order Flavobacteriales; family Flavobacteriaceae; genus Mesoflavibacter; species Mesoflavibacter profundi. The sequence continues at coordinate 1,437,046 of NZ_CP061703.1, read as the reverse complement.
GAAAAAAGAGATTTAACTAATATAGTAATTGATGATGCAAAAATAAGTTTATCGATTAAAAGTGATTTTACCGAAGATAGGTTAGAAAAATTTGGGTTTACTAAATTGGAAGCACTTATTATTTTATATAAAATTGGTGATGATTATAAAAAACCTTTTGCTAAATTGATTATGGAATCTGATAAGGAATTACTCATGCCAATTAAATATCTCGTAGATGATTTTTTTGAATCATTAAGTTTATAATGTTAAAAATTTAAATCAAAAATTAACAGCTCTTCTGGGACATAATAACTAGCTGAATACTTTAGTTCTTCACCTGTTTTTCTAAACTCACTAAAAGCTTTGTTATACCACAATGGGTCATTTGGTTTGTTTGAATAATCATCAAATAACTTTACATCAAAATAGTGATTATCCTCAGTCCATGGTTCTATTCCGTAAATTCCGAAATTCATCTTTTCAATTCTCTCTAGAACAGTTTTAAAATCAGTTTCAGAGAAATATGCTATTGTCGGAGCATCCCAACCTGTATTCAAATTTGTAAGTCCTTCAAAAATTTGTTTTTCTAAAATCTTATTTTTCAAACTCTGGTTCATTAATTCTTTCTTTAATTAATAAATACTTCACGACCGAATGCCAATCTTTGAAGTTCTCTTGTCCAAAATGGATATGTTCGCCTGAAAAACGGTCAACCCCATTTGCGAGCCTATCGTCAATAATGTAATCGCCATGGTTCAAATGTTTGTTATGAGATAAAATCAATCTTTTATAGGCTAATTCAGGTAAATATTTTTTTACCCATGATACTTTTTCAGATGCTGCGGTTGGGTTATCCCAAGGACTAGTGGAAAGTATGTATACATCAAAATGTTTTGAAAGTATTTCAAAGGAATTTATTGAATCTTTCATCGGCTTCATAAGAGAAAAAATTCCCTCTATTTCATCCATGTTATCTTTATATTTCTCTTTTATACTATTGTCTAAAAAAGGGAATGCAGAACGGAAGTCTACCAATACATTGTCCATGTCAATGTATAGGATTTTTTTGTTTGTTTTACTCAAATATTTATATGTTATTATTTACACTTAAATATATGAAAAACCCGATAAACATTATACCAAACTATCCATTTTAATTTTGGCAATGTCATACCAATTATATAATAGTCACAAAACTCTTTATTAAAAGTTAAACCAGACACTTGCATTACAAATTTTGACCTGTACTTTTAGATTACTAATTAAAGTTCTATCACAGGTCAAAATTTGTAATGTTATTATTTAAAAGTCTAATCTATTCAATATACATAATCACGATAAGATAATTGCCGTAAACATACACTTGTCAGGGAATTATCACTATATTAGTGTTATTATTTAATACAACCTAAATTAATAACATTTATGAGCAATATTGGATACTACCTAAGAACATCTCACTACCTTCAAAACATCGGAACTCAAATTGATAAAATTGAAGATGGTTGGAAGGTGTATGAAGATAAAGGTGTCAGCGGTCGTATCCCATTCCTCGAACGTCCAAGTGGTAAGCGACTTATTGAGGATATTGCAAACGGTAAGATTAATCAAGTGATAGTCCTTCGTATCGACCGTCTTGGAAGAGACCTAGAGGACATACTTAAAACCATTAAAACTATCCATAGCTATAATGTGCCTATCACATCGCAAAATGAGGGTATAACTACTCTTATTGATGGTAAAGAGAGCGTGATGTCTAACTTGCTTATTAATATATTAAGCTCGATTAGTGAGTTCCAATACCACCAGACTAGAGAAAAAACATTAGCAGGAATTGAACGTGCTAAATTAGATGGTAAATATAAAGGACGAAAAATCGGTAGTACAGAAAGTGTTGAGACCTTCTTATCTAAACCAAAAGTTCAAAAGATAATGACCTTACTTAATGAAGATATAGGAATCAGAAAGATTAGTCGAATCGTTGAATGCTCACCTAACTACATATATAAGGTAAAGAATGCCATGACAACTAATCTTTCTGCCTAATTAAATCTGATTAATCTTTACATCCGTTATTGTAGGTTCGAACTCTCGACTGAACCTCTGAATGCTTTTGCTCTTCTTCTTATAAATACTCCAACAATGCGTGTGAGTGAACGTCTTACCTCTAGGTGTTTTATAATTGTTCTCAATCAACCAATCCGATATCTGTTTAAAGTTCCATCCATCTTTCTCATGAAACTTACTTATGATATCAAAAAGTTCTTGCTGATATGGACTGTAAGTTGATGTCCATAGATTAGATGATGATAAACTTACAGACATATTAAGTGAGTATATAGGTTTAATAGGTGCTGAGTGTTGTCCCGTTGGAGAACATTCCGTTACGGTTGAATAAAAAATCAATATACATTCAAGAAAAGCTTCAAAGTTTAAATTATTCAAAAATGACCTTTGGTTTTTAAGAATAATTGATTTTGAAGCTTATTTTTTTCATAAAAACATATTATGCACGCATAATTTTCTTTCACTTTTTTTTAAGATATAGTTAAAAAACGTATATTGCCTGCATAATTTAACTAAATCTAGAAAATGAAAACAACCCTAAAAATTGTAATGTTGTTTTTTTGTGTAGTATCATTTGCACAAACAACAATAACAGGTACAGTGGTAGATGATGTAAGTAATCAACCAATACCTAGCGCCAATGTTATTATAGTCGGTACATCAGAAGGTACAGTAACCGACTTTGATGGAAATTTCTCATTAACAACAGATCAAACACCACCATTTACAATTCAAGTAAGTAGTGTTGGGTTTACAAGTAAGGATGCAGAAATTACTTCAAACAATCAAACAATAAATATCGTTCTAACCGAAGGAACATCTTTAGATGAAGTTGTTATTTCAGCATCAAGAACTCCAGAACGTATTTTTGAATCTCCAGTAACCGTAGAACGTTTTGGTTTAAAAGAAATAAAAAACACAGCTTCTGTAGATTTTTATGATGGTTTAGAAAATTTAAAAGGTGTAGACATTAACACCAATAGTTTAACTTTTAAATCTATAAATACTCGTGGTTTTGCAACATTTGCAAATACTCGTTTCATGCAATTAGTAGACGGAATGGACAACTCTGCTCCTGCCTTAAACTTCCCTTTAGGTAACTTATTAGGTATGACAGAAACAGATGTTCAAAGTGTAGAATTATTACCAGGTGCTTCATCTGCGCTTTACGGTGCAAATGCATTTAACGGTATACTTTTTATGAGAAGTAAAAGCCCATTTGACCATGAAGGAATTAGTGGTTACATAAAAAGAGGTATTACATCTCAAGAAGCAGCTGGAGACAACACTTTAACTGATTTAGGAATAAGAATGGCTCATAAGTTTTCAGATAAATTTGCAGTTAAAGTAAACTTTGGATATTTAAAAGGAACAGATTGGGCAGCTACAAGTGAAAAAGACAAATTAAATAGAGGTCTTACAAGAGCAGATTATGACTATGATGGAATAAATGTTTATGGTGATGAAGTATCTACAAATATTAGAGCCGCTTCTGGTCTTGGAATCATACCTGATGTTACAGTTAGTAGAACAGGTTATAATGAGCGTGACTTAACTAACTATAATGCAGAAAGCGTAAAAGCAGATTGGGGAGTATATTATAGACCAATTAAGGATAGTGATTTTGAAATTGCTTATGTAGGTAAAGTAGGATCTGGTAACACTATTTATCAAGGTGCTAACAGATACAATATTAATAACTTCTTTTTACAGCAACATAAACTAGAAATTAGAGATAAAAATTTCTTTGTAAGAGGTTATGTAACTGAAGATAAAGCGGGAGACTCTTATGATATGGTCTTTACCGGTATTAATATTAACAGATTTTGGAAAAGTGATGCAGATTGGTTTGGAGATTATATAGCTACTTATGCTGGAATAGAGCTAAGTGGTAACCCTTTAGGTTTATCAGAACAACAAAAACATGACGCTGCAAGAGCAGCTGCTGATACAGGAAGATATTTACCTGGAACTCCACAATTTAAAAATGCTTTTAACAAAGTTACAAGAGATCCAGATTTAAGTACAGGATCAAAATTTCAAGATAACTCAAAAATATATCATGCAGATGCGAATTATAACTTTAGCGATATAATTAAATTTGCTGAAATACAAGTAGGAGGATCTTACAGAAAGTATAAGTTAAACTCTTTCGGTACAATTTATACAGATAACGATGGTCCTATAGATTACTCAGAAGTTGGTGTATATACTCAAATCCAGAAGGAATTTGATTTAAGCGAAAGTGTAGAATTAAAAGCAACAGGATCAGTAAGATACGATAAATCAGAACTGTTTGACGGCTTCTTCTCTCCAAGATTATCATTAGGTTTTACAGTTAATAAAGACCACAACATACGTGCGTCAGTACAAACTGGATTCAGAAATCCAACAACTCAAGATTTATATATTGGTTTAGATGTTGGAAGAGCTGTACTAGTTGGAAGTGCTCCTGACAATCCTCAAAGATATGTAGATACTTATGATGTAAGTCCTGCAGGACAAACATTTACTGGTTCTAGTAGCATACAATTCTCAGGTTTAAATGCATACACAAATTCATACCTAGCAAATTCAGTTCAAGATTTTGCAGCTTCAACAAATCCGGCAGACTTAAAAGTTGGAAATTCAAATTTTGCTCAACCAGAACAAGTAACTTCATTTGAATTAGGGTATAGAGGTAAGCTTAATAAAGTGATCTTAGATGTAAGTGCATACTATAACACATACAAAGATTTTTTAGCTAATGAAACAGTAATAGCACCTTTCTATGGAACAGTTGGAGATAATTCATTATCGTTACTAGCTATTCAAAACGGAGATTATCAAGCCTATCAAACTTATACTAATTCAGATGCAAATGTTAATTCTTATGGTGCAGCATTGGGTGTAAACACTAAAGTTCTTGGAGATTTTGATTTAGGATTTAACTATACTTATGCTAAGTTAGACTTTGATACGGAAGCTAATCCTGATTTTAGAACTAATTTTAACACACCAGAACATAAAGTAAAAGCAAGTTTCGGTAATACTGAATTATTTAAAAACTTTGGATTTAATTTAGCTTGGAGATGGAGCGATGCTTATTTCTGGGAAGCTTCTTTTGGTGATGGAGAAATCCCTGCTTACCACACAATTGATGCACAAATAAACTACAGAGTTCCTAGTATTAAATCTACTTTTAAGGCTGGTGCAACAAACATTTTAGGTGATGAATACTTCACAGCATTTGGTACAGGATTTATAGGATCTCAATACTATTTATCTTGGACTATAAATAACTTATAAAATTAATGAAAATGAAAAAATTAAAATATATATGGTTTATCGCTGCTGCTATAAGTTTAACAGCTTGTAGTGATGATGATAATAATACAGAAGAAATGTCAGAACCATTACCAGAATTAAATGCTGGTAGTGCCAACTTTTCAACTTATGTTTCTTTAGGAAACTCATTAACTGCTGGATTTTCTGATGGTGCATTATATAGAATATCTCAAGAAAACTCAATGCCAAATATTTTATCTTCACAATTTTCTTTAGTTGGTGGAGGTAGTTTTACGCAGCCATTAACTAACGATAATACTGGTGGATTATTAGCTGGAGGAAATCAACTTCCAGGATTTGGTCCTAGATTAGTGTTTGATGGTTCTGGACCAGTATCTTTAACAGATCTTAATCCTATGGCTACAATTACTACAGATATTGTGTTAAACAATCCTACCGGACCGTTTAATAATATGGGTGTACCAGGAGCTAAAAGTTTTCATCTATTAGCACCAGGTTATGGAGATTTAAATGGATTATTTACTTCACCTGCTACTGCAAATCCATATTTTGTAAGAATGGCTAGTTCAACAAATACATCTGTAATTGCAGATGCTATGGCTCAATCACCAACGTTTTTCTCATTATGGATAGGAAATAATGATGTACTTGGTTATGCTTTATCTGGTGGTGATGGTTCAGATCCTATTACAGATCAAACAACTTTTGATTTTGCATATTCAACACTAATAAGTACCTTAACTTCAGGAACTTCTCAAGGTGTTGTAGCAAACATTCCTGATGTAACTTCAATACCTCATTTTACAACTGTACCTTACAATCCAGTACCGTTAGATCAAGATACTGCTACTGCTCTTAATCAAGGGTATCTTAATTACAACGCTGGTTTACAATTCGCTTTAGCTAATAATTTATTAACTCAAGAAGAAGTAGATAGAAGAACAATTACTTTCTCAGCTGGAGAAAACAATGCTATGGTGTTAGTAGATGAGAATTTAACAAACTTAACTGGTTTTGGTATACCAAATTATAGACAAGCAACAGCTGCAGACTTATTTGTATTACCTCTATCTTCTTTAATTCCACAAGGTTATGGAACTCAAATCCCACTAGAAGACAGATGGGCATTAACACCTGAAGAGCAGTCAGAAATTGCAACTGCAACAGCAAGTTTTAATGCTACAATAGAATCGGCAGCAAACAATGCAGGTTTAGCTATTGTAGATGCTAATACGTTATTAAATCAGTTAGCTAATGGAGGTATACCTTCAAACGGATACATTTTAACTGCAGATCTTGTAACAGGTGGTGCATTTTCATTAGATGGAGTACATCCAAATTCTAGAGGATATGCATTAATAGCAAATGAGTTTCTTAAGGCAATAGACGCTAAATATGGATCAAATTTTGAAGCGTCTGGTAACCTAGTAGATATTAGCAATTATAATACTACTTATTCTGCAACACTACAATAAGTAAATAAATAATATTAAATAAAAAACACCTTATAACCTAAGGTGTTTTTTTATATTCAAAAAAGAAAAAAAGGACTTTTATTTTAAATAAAAACACCTATCTTTGCACGCGAAAACAGAAGTAGTTTTCATTCAATTAAATACCATAATATTAAATAGATAAGTAATGTCAAAAGTTACAGGTAAAGTTGCACAAATAGTTGGTCCAGTTATCGATGTAGAATTTGGTGCTGGTGCAGAACTTCCAAAAATTTACGATTCATTAGAAATAAATAAAGCTGATGGTTCAAAATTAGTATTAGAAGTACAATCTCATATTGGAGAAGATACAGTTCGTACTATCGCTATGGACTCTTCAGACGGTTTAAGTAGAGGTACTGAAGTTGTTGCTACTGGTGCTCCAATACAAATGCCAATAGGTGGTGATGTTTACGGACGTTTATTTAACGTAATTGGTGACGCTATTGATGGTTTAGGTGATTTACCTAAAGCTGGAGAAGCTGGTTTACCAATTCACAGACAAGCACCTAAATTTGAAGACTTATCAACGTCTACAGAAGTATTATTTACAGGTATTAAAGTAATTGATTTAATTGAGCCTTACGCAAAAGGAGGTAAAATTGGATTATTTGGTGGTGCAGGAGTTGGTAAAACTGTATTAATCCAGGAGTTAATTAATAACATTGCAAAAGGTCACGGTGGACTTTCAGTATTTGCTGGAGTTGGAGAAAGAACTCGTGAAGGAAATGACCTTTTAAGAGAGATGTTAGAGTCTGGAATTATCAAGTATGGTGAAGACTTTATGCACTCTATGGAAGAAGGTGGATGGGATCTTCAAAAAGTAGATAAAACTGCTATGAAAGACTCTAAAGCAACTTTCGTATTTGGACAAATGAATGAACCACCAGGAGCACGTGCACGTGTTGCCTTATCTGGTTTAACAATAGCAGAATATTTCCGTGATGGCGCTGGAGATGGACAAGGAAAAGATGTACTTTTCTTCGTTGATAACATCTTCCGTTTTACACAAGCAGGATCTGAGGTATCTGCACTTTTAGGACGTATGCCTTCTGCGGTAGGTTACCAACCTACATTAGCAACAGAAATGGGTGCAATGCAAGAGCGTATTACTTCTACTAAAAAAGGATCTATTACATCTGTACAAGCGGTATACGTACCTGCGGATGACTTAACGGATCCAGCACCAGCAACAACGTTTGCTCACTTAGATGCTACAACAGTATTATCTCGTAAAATTGCCGAGTTAGGTATTTATCCAGCAGTAGACCCATTAGATTCTACTTCAAGAATTTTAACTGCTGATATCTTAGGAAACGAGCACTACGCTTGTGCGCAAAGAGTAAAAGAATTATTACAACGTTATAAAGAATTACAAGACATTATTGCTATCCTTGGTATGGAAGAATTATCTGAAGAAGATAAGATGGCAGTAGGTAGAGCAAGACGTGTACAACGTTTCTTATCTCAACCATTCCACGTAGCAGAGCAGTTTACAGGTATTCCAGGAGTTTTAGTAGATATTAAAGAAACTATTAAAGGATTTAACATGATTATGGATGGTGAATTAGATCACTTACCAGAAGCAGCGTTTAACCTTAAAGGAACTATCGAAGAAGCTATCGAAGCTGGAGAAAAAATGTTAGCTGAAGCGTAAAATCAGTTAGCTGTATTAAGTATTCAGTCCTTAATGCGACTGCAAACCTTAGACAGTAAACTGCAAACTAGAAAAATATGTATTTAGAAATTGTATCACCAGAAGCTACTTTATTTAGCGGAGAAGTAACTAGTGTTACCGTACCTGGTTTAAACGGAGACTTTGAGATGTTAAACAATCACGCTCCTATTGTCTCTATATTAAAAGAAGGTACTGTTAAAATTACTGGTAATATAGAGTTAGATGAAGCTGTAGAAGATCGCTTTACTAAAGGCGATAAAAATACTACTTTGTTAAGCATTAATTCTGGTACAATAGAAATGAAGGACAATAAAGTAATTGTATTGGCTGATTAAGACTTTACAATTTATTTAATCATAAAAAACGCGAAGCATATGCTTCGCGTTTTTAGTTTATAATTATTATACTTTTTTAATCACGTTGGTAACAATGCCCCAGATTAAAAAGTTATTGTCTTCGGTTATTCTAATTATAGGATAATTAGGATTTTCTGGCTGTAGCCAAACTTCGTCTTTTTCTACACGTAAACGTTTTACGGTAAACTCGCCATCTAAAAAACAAACTGCTATTTTGTTGTTTGTTGGTTCTAAACTACGATCTATAACTAACAAATCGTTGTCTTCTAATCCTGCTCCTATCATAGATTGACCGCTTACGCGTGCATAAAAAGTGGCTTCTTTATTTTTTACTAACTCTTCGTCTAAGGATAATCTATGTTCTTTAAAATCGTCTGCTGGCGATGGAAATCCTGCAGATATACCTGTGTCAAAATAATGTGCAGATGCGTCTAGATTTACATCTGGCGTAAAGAAGGTTAAACTTCCTGATTTGTGCTTAATCATAGGTCTAGTCGTTTAGTTGGCAAATGTGCGCGTTAGGGATTGAGGTATTGTTGAAGCACATCTTTGATTGCGACTACCGAAAGCCCGACCGTTTTGCGGTAACGCCCAAATTGTATGTTGCTTACTTTGTTTCATTTTACTTTACTACGATAATGTCTTTAAAATTTGTTGTATACCGTGGTGATAATCGTTCTTGACGCATCTTCCATGTGCGTTGTAGGTCTTGGTTTGCTAATTTAATCTTATTTGAGTGATATTTTGAATTTATTTTGTCTATTGTTTGCATTAGCGGTTGGTGTTTTGGGTTTTCGTTTTCAAAAATGTTTAATTGATAATTATCTGTTGGTACTAAACCGGTTACCATTACGCCTGCTTTTTTATATTGTATGCCTTTTTTAAATATTTGTATTGCTGTGTTTACTGCTGTATTACTTATAATGAGGGACGAGTTTGTTGCATAGGGTAAATGTACTGCTACACTTTTTGAGTATTGCGGTTGTTCTTTTTTATGCTTATCGCTTTTTAAAAACACAATTATTGTATGACAACTCGAGTGTTGTTTGCGTAGTTTTTCGGCACAGGTTACTGCAAAGGTTGCTACGCGTTCTTTTATGTAATTTATATCTGAATACGTGTAATCAAAACTTCTGGTTGTTGCTATTGCTTTTTTGGGTTGGTTATATTCTTCTAATGTTAATGTTGGTACGCCGTTTAAATCACGATGTAGCCGTGCTTCTACTACAGAAAAATTGGCTTTTACCCAATCTTCTGGTAAATTAGCAAAATCTAATGCTGTTTTACATCCTTTTGTAAGTAAGCGTTTTGATAGCTGTCTACCTATACCCCAAATATCATCTATTTTCAACCATTTTAGGGCTTTTAATCGCTTATATTCTGTATCTATTACGTAAACGCCTTTTGTTTGATTAGGATATTTTCTAGCGATCTTATTAGCGACCTTACTTAACCCTTTTGTGGTTGCTATGCCTACACAGGTTGGTATGCCTGTCCATTTTAAAACACGTTGTCTTATTTGTTGTCCATAATCGTTTAGATTGTAATTTTCAAATCCTTTAAATTGCAAAAAGGATTCGTCTATACTATATACTTCTACATCTGGTGTAAATTGTTTTAATATAGACATAACACGACTACTCATATCGCCATACAATGGATAATTTGAAGATAATACATGTACATTGTGCGCTTTACAATATGTATCCCATTTAAAAATTGGTGCGCCCATTGGTATATTTAACGCTTTACACTCGTCACTACGCGCAATGATACAACCATCATTATTGCTAAGTATAGCAACTGGTTTACCGTTAAGATTTGGGTTAAATACGCGCTCACAAGAGGCATAAAAATTATTACAATCTACTAATGCAAACATATGTGTAAAATTAAACAATATGTTTGAATTTATAATGCATTTTTTATCTTGAAGAATGTTAAAATTTATATTTAAAAATAAATATTTTCTTACAAAGTGTAACAAAACCGATTATATACTCACTAATCTATAGCAAATAGTTAATTGAATATATTTTTATATTGCCTAAAAAGTTCAAACACACTATATTTCATCTTTAAAACTTACACATTATGTTAGATTGGTTTTCTACTTTAGAATGGTTTCCTAAAATATATTGGGCTATAGCTATTATAGCATCATTAAATTTTATAGTATCAATAGTTATGTCTTTAATAGGTGGCGATGCTGACGAATTAAGTGATGTAGATGCTGAAATAGATGGAGACACAGGTATTGGTTTTCAGTTTATAACTTATAAAAATCTAGTTGGATTTTTTACCATATTTGGTTGGTCAGGTATAGCTTGTATAGACGAAGGATTTTCTAAACCAACAACCATAATCATATCTTTAATCTGCGGACTAATTATGATGGCTATTATGGCTGCAATGTTTTACTATATGAGAAAACTTAGTGATAGCGGTACTTTAGACTATAAAAATGCATTAGATCAAATTGGAGAAGTGTATTTAACAGTTGGTGCTAATCGCTCTAAAATAGGAAAAGCACATGTGCGCATACAAGGTGCTTTACGCGAATTGGAAGCGCTAACCGACTCTGAAACAGATCTTAAAACTGGTACCGTAATAAAAGTCACCTCTGTTACTCCTAACGGGATATTAATCATCGAAAAATTAAATAATTAATCAATATGATAACACTAACCACACAAGATGCCTTTAATTTAGGCTTTCCTGCAGCTGTAATAGCCGCAGTACTTTTCATTTTCTTATTCTTAATCGTGCTTATAAAACGTTATAAGCGTTGTCCTTCAGACCGTATTCTTGTGGTATATGGTAAAGTTGGCGGCGGGCAATCGGCAAAATGTATACATGGTGGTGCTGCATTTATCTTACCGGTTATTCAAGATTACGAGTACTTGGATTTAACACCAATTTCTATAGAAGTTAATCTAGTAAATGCGTTATCAAAACAAAATATTCGTGTAAATGTACCTTCACGCTTTACCATTGGTATCTCTACAGAACCAGGTATAATGCAAAATGCAGCAGAACGATTATTAGGTTTAGGTCAAAATGAAATTCAAGAATTAGCACAAGAAATTATCTTTGGTCAATTACGCTTAGTTGTAGCTTCTATGGATATAGAAGAAATTAACAGCGACCGCGATAAATTTTTATCTAATATATCTGAAAGCGTAGAGTCTGAATTAAAGAAAGTTGGTCTTAAACTAATCAACGTAAACATTACAGATATTGTAGACGAGTCTGGCTACATTGAAGCGCTAGGTAAAGAAGCTGCAGCGCATGCAATAAACGCAGCACGTAAATCTGTAGCCGAAAAAAACAGAGATGGATCTATTGGTGAAGCAAATGCTTTACAAGATGAACGCACACAAGTAGCAGCAGCAAACGCAAGAGCTGTAGAAGGAGAAAATACCGCAAAAATATCTGTAGCAAACTCAGATTCATTACGTCGTCAACGTGAAGCAGAAGCAGAACGTGTAGCAATTGCATCAGAAAAAGTACAATCTGCAAAAGCATTAGAAGAATCTTATGCAGCAGAAAAAGAAGCCGAAACAGCAAGAGCAGAAAGAGAACGCTCTTCTCAAATGGCAGATGTTATTGTACCTGCCGAAATTGATAAAAAGAAAGTCGAAATAGACGCAGAAGCTGAAGCAGAACGCATAAGACGTAAAGCAAAAGGTGAAGCAGACGCTATTTTATTTAAAGCACAAGCAGAAGCACAAGGTTTATACGAAGTATTAACAAAACAAGCAGCTGGTCTTGACGAAATTGTTAAAGCAGCCGGAAACAACTCTAAAGACGCAGTATTATTGCTAATTGCCGATAAACTTCCTGAATTAGTAAAAACGCAAGCCGAAGCCATTAAAAACATAAAAATTGATAAAGTTACCGTTTGGGATAGTGGTAATAGTCAAGACGGTAAATCTTCTACTGCAAATTTCTTATCTGGCATGTATAAATCTGTACCGCCATTACAAGATATGTTTAATATGGCTGGTATGGAATTACCAGAATATTTAAAAGGAAAAAATGTAGAAGAAGTAAAAGACACTTCTAATAATGAAACCGATAACAAATAAAACACTAAAGGTTTCGGTTAATATTTAACCGAAACCTTTTTAATTTTCAGTCATGTCAACAACCTTTAAAACTATAGCAAAATTTCAGTATTCTGCAGAGGCGCAGATTATAAAAGGTCGTTTAGAATCTGAAGGTATCGAAGTGTTTTTAAGCGACCACTTGACCATAGATACAGATCCTTTGGTAAGTAATGCTATTGGTGGCGTTAAACTTAAAGTATTAGCTAAAGATGCTTTAAAAGCACAACATATTTTAGAAACTATTAATAAATACTCGGTAGATGATAATGGCAACGCTATACAATGTCCTAATTGTAACAGCAGCAAAGTAGCTATGTTTTCTACTATTAAAGATTTTAAATCTTTTTTTTCTTTTATGGTTGGCTTTTTATTTGGCACACTTCCCTTTTATGCTAAGGATAAATATAGATGTAATGATTGTAAAACTGAATTTGATATAAAAATAAATGAATAAATATACCATTAGTTATATAGAAAAAATACCATTATGGCGAACTATTTTAGGCGTTGCAATAATAGTTTTTACCATCTTTAACTTAGTAACATCAGGAAATATAGCCACAATCGTTCCTTTAGCTTTCAGCTATTTATTATTAAAAACTGAAGGCACAGAGATTGATTTAGAATCAAAAACCTACAGAAAAGTGTTTTCAATTCTTGGTTTTAAAATTGGTAAGTGGCAGTCAATTCCAGACATTGACTACGTTTCTGTTTTTGCAGCAACATTTAACACCAAAGTTTGGGTATCTTCAGCCTCTACAAATATTTCTGAAAGCAAATATGCTATCAATCTATTTTATAATACTAAAAATAAAATTGAAGCGACAACGGTATATCAAGAAAAAGAAGCTTTTGATATTGGCTTACATCTGGCAGATGCACTTGACGCTGACTTATTAGATGCTACTGAAACTGGTGATTTTAAATGGATGAACAAAGATGCCTATCGTGAAAAAGGCGAATTTGTTTACGAATAAACTAAACTTTAACCGCATCAAAAGACTGCTTCAAAATTTTAACTACGGTTTTAATTTCATCTTCATTTAAGTGACCAAAACCTAATCGCATAGCACAAAGTGATTTATTTTGATACAATATGGTTTTTGGTAAAAATAAATTGTTTGCTTTTGCTTTTTCGGCTAATTGAAATAAAGATATACTCGTTTTAAATTCTAACCATATAGCTAATCCACCATCAGGGATTTTCCATGTAGCTATATCTTTAAAATGGATAGTTAAACATTTGGACAAATAATCTCTGCGTTGTTTATAAACCGTAATATTTTTCTTGATTAATCGGTTAATTTCACCTTCTGCAATAAGCTCAGACAACATTTGTTTTTGTATTAAATCGCCTTGTTTGTCTAATAGCTGAAGGTAATTATTAGCTTCTTTAATTACGTTTTGCGGCGCGATTAAAAATCCTATTTGAAAACTAGGAAAAAAAGATTGTCCTAAACGTCCTAGATAGATTACAACGCCTTCACTATCTGCACTTGCCATAGGCAACATTGCCGATCCATTAAATTGAAAATCGTAATCAAAATCGTCTTCAATTATAGCAAAATTATAAGCTTTAGCTAGTTGTAGTAATTTAACACGTCTTTCGGCAGACAACGTTACTGTTGTTGGGTATTGCCTATGCGCACAAACATAAACACATCTAATACTGTTTTTGGTAAAATGCTGTTCTATAAAATCTACATCTATTCCGTTATGATCAACAGGTATGGTAATTAAATTTGCACCAGCTTGCTGAAAAATCATATTTGATTTATAAGGACTTAATTGCGCAACCAATACCACATCGTTTTTTTTAATAAGTAATTGCGATACGATATACAAACTCATCTCTGTACTTCGTGTACTTAAAATATTATGCGGCATTATGTAAAAACCGCGTGTTGCATTTAAATAATTACACAGTTGTTTATTAAATATAGAATAGAATTGATCTTGGATTTGATTCCATTTAGACACTAAAGTTGGACGTTTCATAGACGCACTATACCAACGCGAAAATTGATGCGTTGGATGCAATCTTAAATCCGGTTGCCCATCGTTTAGCACATATGCACATTCAGAATTTTCTTCTGTAGATGCTAAATTAAATGAAGATTGAAATGAAAACCCTGCTGTTTCTGGATACGTTTTTAATTTTTCTAATCCTTGTGTAGCACCTTTAATTGCTGCTGTTTTCTTTTCAGGCATTAAAACAAAAGTCCCTTTATTTGCAACTATATCTACCCAACCTTGTGATGCTAATTCATCATAAACTGCAACTACTGTATTGCGATTTACACCAAGCAATTCGCCAAATTTTCTGGTTCCTGGCAACTTAGTTCCTTCTGTTAAATAACCACGTTGTATAGCATTTATAACTTGCTGTGCAATTTGAATGTACTTGGGCGAAACAGATGTATTATCTAAAGCTGTTAATGTTAATAATATGTCTTCAACCGGACTATTCATTGTTTTAAAACTGGACTAGTTTACTAATCCGGAAAGTTACGAATTTTGCAGCTTCAAAAATCACATTAAAAATTTATTATGAAATTGACTCGTTTTTTTATCGGGCTAAGCGTTTTAACAACAAGTTTACAAGCGCAAGATTTACAAAAAGAACAACAATTAGACTCGGTTGTTATCTCTTCTACCAGAATAGATTTACCGTTTGAAGAAAACTCTAGAACTATCACTGTGATTTCTTCAACAGATATTAAAAATAGTGCTGCTACCAATGTTGCAGATGTGTTACAACAATTTGCTGGTGTAGACATTAGACGTCGTGGAACTGCAGGTAGCCAAGCAGATTTATATATTCGTGGTGGCGGATTTGACCAAACATTATTACTAATTGATGGTATTAAAATGGACGATGCACAAACAGGACATCACACCATGAATGCGGCTTTACCATTAGAAGTGATAGAACGTATAGAGATTATTAAAGGTCCTGCAGCTCGTGTTTTTGGACAAAACGCTTTTACTGGTGCTATAAATATTGTAACTAAAAACAGTTTAAAAAATACGGTATCTGCAAAGTTAGAAGCTGGTAGTTTTGGACAATTTAATGCTGGCGTTACAGTTGGTGCAGATTTAGAAACCTCTTCACATATTGTACATATAGACAAAATGACGTCTGAAGGTTACCGCTATAACACAGATTACGATAACAGCAATTATTTTGTAAAAAGTGTTTTTAATAAGAAGAAAAAAGCAATTGAAATGATTGCAACGTTTCAAGAGCGAAAATTTGGAGCTAATGGATTTTATGCTCGCGAAAGTGCAATAGATCAATACGAAGAAACTCAAAATAGTTTACTAGCATTTTCAACACAATTTAAAACCGAAAATCTTACTATAAAACCACGTGTATATTGGAAGCGTAATCAAGATGAATACATTTACATACGTAACAATCCAACAGTTTATAGAAATTTACACATTACAGATAAAATAGGAACAGAAGTTAACGCGTCTTACACTTCTAACCTTGGTGTTACTGGTTTTGGTGTAGATGTATCTAAAGTGTATATTAGAAGTAATAATTTAGGTAACAGACAACGTTTTATGTCTACGTTATTTTTAGAACATCAGTTTAAATTATTTAATAATGTTGTAGATGTTACACCTGGAGTTGCAGTAACGTATTTTTCAGATTTTAAATTTTATGCGTTTCCTGGTTTAGATCTTGGTGTTAAAGTAACTAACAACCTTAAAGCTTACGGTAATATTGGTTACACTTATAGAATACCAACTTATACAGATTTATTTTACAACGATCCAAGCACAGAAGGAAACGAGAATTTAGAACCAGAAAAAGCTTTTGCTCAAGAAATTGGGTTAAAATATAACTCTTCAAAGTTTTCTGCTTCTGCAGCAGTATATAATAGAGATTCAGAAAATCTTATTGATTTTATAAAACCAACTGTAGATGCACCTAAATTTATAGCGTCTAACATTGCTAAAGTAAACACTAAAGGTTTTGAAGTTGAAGCAAACTATAATTTCAACATTAATAATTACAAGCAAACTTTTGCAGTAGCTTATAACTTTTTAGAAGATAATATTATTGATCAAAATAAAGAGTTATCTCGTTATTCTTTAAATACATTAAAACACCACTTTACATCACGTTTAAGCACTCAATTATTTAAAAATATTACTCAAAATATTGTTTATAAACATGCAGAGCGTACAACTGGTCAAAGTTATAATGTTTGGGATGCATCTTTAGAGGCTAGATTAAAACAATTTACACTAACCGCTACTGCTAGCAATATTTTTAATGCAGAATATATAGAAGCAGGTTTTGTACCAATGCCACCAAGCAATGTGCTTTTTGGACTACGATATAACTTTAACTAATCTATAAGACAGCTAACTATAGTACATTTGGTAACGTTTTATTAACTTTGCTAATTAATTTGTTAACTGTTTAATTTGGATCTAAAAGATATACCAAGAGTTAAAACCATAACTAAGGAAGCTTTTTTAAAAAATTATTTTAAGCCACAGCTTCCTGTTGTGATCGAAGAGTTTATTACAGATTGGCCAGCTTACTCTAAATGGAGTTTAGACTACATGAAAGACATTGCTGGTGAAAAAACTGTACCGTTATACGACGATAGACCAGTAGATTACAAAGATGGTTTTAACGAGCCTCATGCCAAAATGAAAATGAAAGATTATGTAGATCTTTTAAAAAAAGAACCTACAAAATACCGTATTTTTCTTTGGAATATCTTAAAAGAAGTCCCGCAGTTACAAAAAGATTTTAAATATCCAGATTTTGGGTTAAGGTTAATGAAAGGGTTACCAATGCTATTTTTTGGCGGTCGTGAGAGCTATACATTTATGCATTATGATATAGATTTAGCTAACATTTTTCATTTTCATTTTGAAGGTAAAAAACAATGTATATTATTTGACCAAAAGCAAAATAAACATTTATATAAAATACCACATTCGCTTATAACCAGAGAAGATATAGACTTTGCAAATCCAGATTATACCAAATGGCCAGCATTAAAAAATGCTAATGGTTGGGTTTGTAATTTAAATCATGGAGAAGTACTTTATATGCCAGAAGGCTATTGGCATTACATGCGTTATCTTACTCCAGGATTTTCTATGAGTTTACGTGCTATAGCACGAAACCCGAAAAACTTAGGAAAAGCTATTTATAACGTATTTATCATGCGAAGCATTGATAACGTCATGCGACGTATTAAAGGTCAAAAATGGATAGATTGGAAAAACCAAAAAGCCATTACAAATACAAACAAATTTTTAAGCAAATAATTACAAATGAAAAACGGATTACTTATACTTACTTGTCTAATCACAAGTTTTATGTCAGCACAGTCTTTTAGCGGAAAAGACGATCAAAAATTACAAATTGGTGCAAATTTTCAAGATAATGTAAACGGTATTGTAATCACTTACGATTACGGTTTAGGCGAAAACATTTCTGTAGGTTTAGTTACAGGTTATGCTTTAAATCTTAACAACGGTTTAGAAGCAGATTTTGATAACAGAATAGATTTAAAAGCTAGATTTAATGCCAACCTTGGTAACGTATTAAACATTAGCGATAATTTTGATGTGTATCCTGGAATAAATTTAGGGTTAAAAAACTTTGGTGGTCATTTAGGTATGCGTTATTTCTTTTCTGATGGATTTGGAATCTTCTCAGAATTTGGTACCACTTTTGCCAAATATAAATCAGGAAGATTAAGTCCTGCTGAAAAAATTCACAATCAATTTACTGCAAATATTGGAGCTGTATTTAATTTATAGTTCAGTACTTTATAAAATTAAAGCCTTTCAAATTTACTAATTGAAAGGCTTTTTTTATGGAATTAACTCATTTACCTTATCATATACTAAATGTGTTTCCCAACCGCGATAAAGTAAGTAGTCTACTAACTTTTTTTTCTTCTTAAAAGTATCGGTTTCTTTAAGTGCATTACATCTTTTTCTTGCTAATTGATCTATTGCGTTATAATAATCTTCATCCGTAATCGTCTTTAAAGCTTGATTAATATTGTAAGAGGAAATATCTCTTCGTTTTAATTCTAATTCCAAACGACGTTTTCCCCATTTTTTAATATTAAACTTTCCGCTAACAAATGCTTTTGCAAAACGTTCTTCATTTAAAAAATTATTATCGATTAAATGAACAATTATTACATCTATAGCTTCAGGAATCATCTTCATACTTAACAATTTAGTATACACATCTTTATGGCATCGCTCTTGGTAAGCACAATAATGTTCTAATTTTCTTTTAGCGTCTTCTACCGTATAAGAATTATTCATATTTCAATAATAAAACACATAATTAAATAAATATTAAAAAAGTAGGACAAATATTAAGTTTTAATTAAATATCACTATAAAATGTTGTCGTTCATCGAATTATTACGGATTTTACCCTACAGTTTACCTATATTTGCTTCTGGTCATTTTTTAAAAAACCAATTATAATGAAAAAACTAATACTATCAATAATTTTGACACTTACTGTTTGTGTTTCTTTTGGGCAATCTGATATTATAATTAGTCAATACATTGAAGCCGATTCTGGGACTATACCAAAAGGAATAGAAATATTTAATGTCTCAGGAGCTGATATAACTTTTTCTGCAACTAATAATCTTCAAGTTTATCAAGGAACAAATGGTGGAGCATGTAATCTACTGACAGGTATTAATATCACAAGCGGAACACTACTTGCAGATCAAGTTTGGGTAATTGGAACTTCTAACTTAACGACTTATGCAACCACAAATGGTACAAATCTTTCTGGAACAACAACGTATGCATTTTCATTTAATGGAGATGATGCGTTATCATTATATTTAGGAGGAACTATTCAAGATATGTTTGGTCTGTGCGGTACAGATCCAGGATCAAGTTGGTCAGGAAGTGGTGTAAGCACTGCTAACAATAACCTACAAGTATTAGATGGTTTATGTGATGGTGATATTGATGGTTGGTCTGATCCTAGCACAAGATTTACTCAAATCGCAGATGGATCAACTATGACAGGATTTGGAGATGCTCCTGCATCTTGTGGAAGCGTTACTCCACCAGACATAATATTAAACTCTGCTAATCCTGCAACTGCTGCTACAAATATTATTCAAGCTGCAGACGATACTCCAATCTACGCATTTGATTTAACAGTATCCACAGCCAATGCGACCTTAACAGATGTGTCTTTTACAACAACAGGTACATATGCAGCTTCAAACATCACAAATTTTAAATTATACTACTCTGCAGATGCAACTTTTAATGCAGGTACAGATACTTTACTTGATAATATAACAACAACATTAGGACCAGGCACACATACATTTACTGGATTTAGCCAATTAATTTCTAATGGAAGTACTGGCTATTTATTTATTACTACAGATATACCATGTACTTCAACCAATGGTAACACAATACAAGTAAGCGCTTTATTAACTACAGATTTAACCTTTGTTTCTGCTGGAAGTGTAACAGGAACAGCTTACGATAGTGATACACATACTATACAAACTGCAACACCAAGCAACGTTACAGGATTAACAACTTCTTTATGTGAAAATAATACTACTACTGTAGATTGGACTTTACCAACAGATTGTTATGATAATATTTTAGTGTTTGCAACAGACACATCTTTTTCTACAGCTACACCAACTGGAAATGGTGGTACATACACAGCTAGTACAACTTTTGGAGCTGGTACTGCTTTTGATGGTGGATTTTGTGTTTACAAGGGAACAGGAACTACTGAAACCATAATAGGCTTAACCAATGGTACTACTTACACCTATAAAGTTTTTACAAGAAACGATTTAGAATGGTCTAATGGCGTAGAAGTCTCTTGCACATCTGTATTTGCCTATTGTACATCAGGTGCTACAAGTGCTTTAGATTCGGAAATAGAAAATGTAACGCTAGTTGGAGAAAATAATACAATATCAAATAATACTACAGATGTATGTACAACTGGTGTTAATGATTATACTGCGATGAGTGCCGATTTAAATGTTGGTGGATCATATACTGTAATTGTAGAGTTTGGAGATTGTGATAATGGTACACAATATAACGGTGCTGGTGGAGTTTGGATCGATTGGAATGGCGATGGCGATTTTGACGATTTAAATGAAACTATTACAACTTTAGATGTTGCAGTAAGTGGCGGAAATGTAATAGAAAATATAACCATTAATGTTCCTGCTTTACAACCTGTAGGTAATTATAGAATGCGTATTGTACAAGAAGAAGGCGGTTCTACTGGAACTGTTTCGCCTTGCGGCACATTTACTTACGGTTCTACAGAAGATTACACCATAGAAGTGATTAATGCTTGTATACCTACACAAACTATTGTTAGCTTCACACCTACTTCTGGACCAACAGAAAGTATAGTAACAATAACAGGTACTGGCTTTTCAGGATCTTCAACTGTAGATTTTAATGGTACTAGCGCAACAATCTTAAGTCAAACTGCTACCGAATTAGTTGTAGAAGTACCAAGCGGTGCTACAACTGGTGTTATTACTGTAACCGAAAGTGGTTGTCCTGTAAATTCTTCGTCAAACTTTACAATTATAGATGCTTTTGGATCTTGTTCTGGAGGAACAAGTTTTACCGATTTAATAATTACTGAAGTATATGATTCTGATTCTGGAAACGGTTGGTACATGGAATTATATAATCCTACTGCAACAGCAATAGACTTAGATGCTGTAGGAACAGATTTTGAAATTGAACGCTATGCAGATATTGGCGATGCTGCACCATCAAGAACTATAGATTTAACAGGTACAGTTGCTGCCTATTCTGTGTTTACTTTAAGAATAGGAAGTGCTACGCCTAATCCATGTTCTACTATCACTTATGATTTTACAGAATTAAATGCAGGTATTAATGCTAATGATGAAATTAGATTAACTAAAAATGGATTGCAACATGATGTGGTACATTGCCCTAATGAAACTGGATATTCTATTTTAAGAAACTCTGTTGCAACAGGTCCATCAACAACTTTTACAGCTGGTGATTGGACAACAAATTTAACTGAAAGTTGTGCAGATTTAGGTGCATTTGTTTTACCTACTAGCTTACCTACAGCGTCTCCAATAAGCGACGTTTCTGGTTGTACTGGTGTTACTTTTAACTTTACAGCAACTGCTGGAAATTCTGGGACTTTAACTTATGCATGGTATTACAATGATGGCGTTTCTCCAACATGGTCTACCGTAACAAGTACAAGCTTTTTACCAGGATCTGTTACTGGAGAAAACACAAACACATTAACAATAAATGGGTTTGATTTAGATGGCTATCAATTTTACGCAGAAGTTACAGAAGATGGAAGTTGTGGACAAGCAACAAATGCAGCTCAAGTTAGCATGGTTACTACGACTTGGTCTGCAGGAACTTGGGATAATGGCGTACCTAATTTAACTACAGTAGCAATAATTAATGACACTTATAATACTGGAACAAACGGAAATATAGAAGCATGTAACCTTTACATTAATACTGGAAATACATTAACTGTATCTGCAAACTCATATGCTACAGTTCAATATAGCATTTATAACAATGGTGGTTTAATTGTTCAGCATCAAGGTTCTGTAGTACAAATTGATGACGCAGGAATATATGACGATTCTGGTAGCGCATTAGGATCTCCTACAACAGTAGAAAAATTAACCTCAACACTTGACGCTTGGTATGAATATACCTATTGGAGTAGTCCTGTGTCTGGTGAAACTTTTGGCAATGCACTTTTCCAATCTAGTCCATCTAGAAGATTTAGTTTTAATGCTGCTAATTTTATAGACTCTACCTACGAGACTAACAATGACAACACTGCAACTATTGGAGCAGGAATAGACGATATTGATGACGATGGAAATGATTGGCAATTAATGGCTGGCACAGATGTATTAACGCCTGGTGTTGGTTATGCGGCTACGCATTCAATCGCAGCATTTTCTGGACCTAATAATTACAACTATTCATTTAGAGGACCTTTAAATACTGGAACTATAGTTGTATCTGTAGAAAGAAATGACACAGAACTTGGAGATACAAATTGGAATTTAATTGGTAATCCTTATCCATCTGCAATAGATGCAGATCTATTTTTTACCGAAAATAATTTTGCTACAAATCCAACAGATGGTAAGTTAGATGGTGCTATTTATTTATGGTCTCAAGCAACGCCACCTTCTGCAACAACTAACGGAAATGAAGTTTTAAATTTTAGTAATAACGATTATGCGGTGATTAATGGTGCTGCCGAAGTTGCTGGAGGAGATTTAATAACACCTGACAGATTTATCCCTTCAGGACAAGGGTTTTTTGTTACTTATTCTAATTCGCCAGCTTCTACATCTGGTAACGTTAGATTTAATAATGCAATGCGTGTTAACTCTAATAACGATCAATTTTTTAGAACAGCTAATCAAAATGGAATAGATAATAAAATTTGGGTTAATCTAACTTCAGATTTAGGTGTACATAATCAAATTGCTGTTGCTTATGTTAATGGTGCTACTGCAGATAATGATGGTGAATTTTATGACGCAAAAAAATCTGGAGCTATTCTTTCGGATATTGCTTTATATTCGCTAATACCAAATAACGATAAAAAATTAGCAATACAAGGTAAATCACCTCAAGACATTAATCTATCTGAAGTTATCTATTTAGGCTTTATAAATAACATAGAAATTCCTTCTATTTTCACGATTTCTATAGATCATTTACAAGGTGATTTCTTATTAAACAATACAGCGTATTTAAAGGATAATTTATTAAACACACATCATAACTTAACTAATTCTGATTATGTGTTTACTTCAGATCAAGGAGAATTTAATAACCGATTTGAGATTGTTTTTACAAATCCTGCTTTAAGTATAGATGAATTTACATTAAACAACGAAAACACATCTATTATATCACTTCCTAACGATGAAATTAAAGTCACAGCACCAAAACATTTAAAAATTAAAAATGTTACTATTTACGATGCTTTAGGACGCAAAATAATCAAACTTAAAGGTCAAGAAAACACCGAAACATATCAATTAAACAATATTAGTCAAGCTGTTTATTTAGCTGAGATTGAACTTTCAAACAAACAAATTGTAACTAAGAAATTTATTAAAAAGTAATTTTAATACTAACGCTTTAAAAAAGGGAATCTAAAAAGATTCCCTTTTTTTATAGTGTATATTTTAAAGATACTATTAGATTTCTTCCTGGTGCTGCAATACCTGAAGAATACATTTTATAACGTTGATCTGTTATATTTTCTAAAGCTGCAGTAAGTAAAGCTTTAGGCGTTAAATTATATTGCGTTCTTAAATTAAGTGTGTACCAAGAAGGTGAGTAAGGATTACCGTTTTCATCTAAAGCATAAATGTAATCTTTACTTGCTTCAGATGGTGCCAATTGAGAAAAAGACAATGCATTATTGTAATTTACAAATCCATCTATTTTTATTTTATCTTTTGAAAAAATAATATGTGTGTTGCCAAAACTTGGAGCAACATGCCTAACAGGCACTTCTATACCATCTGTTGTTTCTGTACCACCAATAAAATTGTAGTTTGACGTTAATTTTACCGAATTTGAAAGCTTTAATAACGCTCCAATTTCAAATCCATAGATCCAAGATTTTGAGGCATTTTGTATAGATTGTACATTACTTAATTCGCCATCATATATAATTTCTGTTTCACCGTTTAAATCACCATTTCTTCTAACCAATGCATTATCTAAATAGGTGTAATACGTCGCCATATCTAAAACAAAAGTCTTATTAAAATTTAGTTTTAAACCTAATTCTCCGTTATATGCATACTCAGATTTTAAATTATTATTTGGTACAACTACAGATCCTGGTTCTGAGTCAAAAACCTTTCCTACATCATCTATATTTGGCGCTCTAAATGCTGTAGATAAATTAAATTTCCATTCTAATATTTGATTTGGTAACCACGTTATTCCTGCTGATGCTGTTAATGCGTCGGCATCTATGTTTGCTGTGTTAAACGGTAAGTTTAAATACTGATTATTAGACGTAAAATCTGAATTTTGAGCTATATGATTATATCTTAAACCTGTTTGTAAAACAAATTTTTTAGTTGGTTTATATTTATAATTCACATAAGCAGCAGCACTTTGCCAAGTTGCTCCGTCTGGATATCTTGACACAGTATTGGTTGTGGAATTATCTTCTATATTTAATGTAAATCCTTTAGAATTAATTTTATTATAGATATACTCTAATCCATAAAATAAATAGGAAGCTTCACTTAAATCTTTTTCAAGATCAAGGTTAAAAGAGATTGCATTTACTTGCTCTTCTCTAACATTTTTAAAAATAGATTGGTAATCTCTATCTAGTCTACTTTCTTCAAAAAATTGGTACGCTACTGTTGTCTTTACATTATCATATAACGAAGAATTACTATTTTTTTTGGTAATTTTTAAATTAGACATTAACCATCTTTGCGGTCCATAATCCCATACTGCAGATCTAAGTGTATTAGCTCTATATCTTATCAATCTGTCATATCTAGGATAATTAGAGGTTGTGGTATAAAAAAGTCCAAAATCAAAATCTAAATTATCTTTAGGAATAAATTTAATTTTCTGCATTAAATTTAATTGATTGTATCCTGTAAACTTTTGTATTTTAGGATTGTAATTGCTTATTATATAATCTTCATTATTGTTTGTGATTATATACTCTGGTCTTAAATACTCGTTTGGACCATTAGATCCCATTCTTAAATCTTCAAAATCTGTATACGTTATATTGGTTAAAAACGCCCATTTTTTTAAACCAAAATTAAGATCAAAATGGCCAGTTTTTTCTTGATTTGCTGTAGAATATCGTACTAATGTATTTGCTGTTACTTGTAAGGAATCTGAATAAGACAATTCTGGTTTTTTAGTGTAAAAACTCATTACGCCACCAATTGCATCGCTACCATAAATTGTAGATCCTGCTCCAAGCAAAACTTCGGTTTTATCTATGGATAATGGATCTATAGAGATTACGTTTTGTAAATTTCCGCCTCTAAAAATGGCATTATTCATTCTAACACCATCTACTGTAATTAATAACCGATTAGTAGAAAATCCTCTAATCATAGGACTTCCGCCACCTAATTGACTTTTTTGCACATAAACCTGCCCTGTACTTTCTAATAAATCTGCACTAGTTTGAGGATTATTTATAGTAATCTGGTCTTGACTTACCGCTAATATTTTTTTGGGTATATCTTTTAAATTTTGTTTAAAATTTGAAGCCGACAACACAACTTCTTCTAACCCTAATTGGTTGTCTATTAAATAGACAATTTCATTTTTAATACTATTTTTTTTTAAGCTTTTTAATTGATAAGCAATATGCTGAAAGTAAATGGTCTCCTTAGCATTAAAATTAGTTATACTAACTATTCCGTCTAAATTTGAAATAGCTGTTTTTGTTTGTGCTTTATTATATAAAGCAACGCCAACTATTGGTAAGTTAGTGTTAGTATCTAAAATCTTAATATTTTGAGCAGATAAAACTGAAGAAACAAGTAGTAATAATATTAAAAGGGTATGTTTAACTGAATACTTCATTTAAAATTTGCAGTGATTTTGGAGATTTAAAATTGCCCAAATGTAACTCAAAATACGTCAATAACATTGTTAAAAATGCTTGTCTTTGTTTTGCATTAATTTTTATTGAATCTAAAGCATCAAAATTTATACCTAATAAAGATTTTAAAAGTGTTAAATTTTGATCACCTATACAATATTTGGACGTATTAATTTCTTGAAACTGACCTTCATATAAATTAAAATATTCACAATCTATATCACTTGTATCTGGATAAAATCCTAGATATTTTGTAAGCTCTAATAAAAACAACAGATGAAAGTTAGCAAAATTATGATGCGTATCTAACCATTGTAAAGATGTTTGCAGATAATTAAAAAGTGATACGTTTTGTTCTTCTTCTTTTAAAGCTTGTGCTAAAATTTCGGCAATAAACATTGCTATAGCACTTTTTAAAATATTAGTGTGTAAACTTGTATATAAGAAATTAGATTTTAAATCTTTAATGTATTGTAAAGATCGATTCTCTTTATAATCTGTCTCTAATTGAAGTTGAGACAATGGTTGAAAATATGCAATCTTTTTATTATTCTTTTTAGATTTTAAAATTCCTTTTAAAATGTAACTAGTTATCCCTTTATCGTTGGTATAACATTTAACAATTAGATCATTATCATTAAATCTAATTTTGGTTAAAACTATAGCATTAGTAGTAATTAACATTACCTTATAACCATTAGTTTTAAAACTTTAGTTTCTAAAGTATCTAAATCGTTAAGCATAACAAGGTAAACTCCTGAAGCTACAGTATCTCCAACTAAGTTTTTACCATTCCACAATGCTGTTCCGCCATCAATTTCTAGGTTATAACCTTTAAATCTTGCATTAGTTTTAGATTGTGCTTCTGCAACAAGATTACCTTCTATGTCGGTAATTTTAATATTAACGTTTTCAGAGATATCTCTAATTTTAATTTTATTGGTTGCAATATCGTAATTAGGTCTTACTGGATTAGGAAACACAAAAGCATCTTCTAATGTTGTTTTTGGTTTTGAAGCATCTGATTTGAATGAAAGTAAGCCTTTTTCTGTAGCAATATAAACAACTCCATTTACTTCATCTAGTGCAACATCTAAAACACCATTGGTTGGTAAAGGAGAATTATCTTTAGTAAAATGAAAAATAGTTTCTTGACCATCTGAAGAAAAATAATACAATCCAGTATCTAAGGTTGCAATCCACTTGTTATTAGATCCATCTACTTCAATATCTGTCACATACTGCTGAAATAAAAGTTCACTTGCTTCACCGTTATCTAACACAATAATGTTATCTACTTCTGGGTTAGTTAAAAACTGCGTAGTATTATAAACAACACGTATACCTTTATCTGTACCTAACCATAATTGTCCTTGTCTATCTATAGCTATAGTTTTTACAGAAGGTGATGGCATGCCTTGTACTTCTTCTCTTATATTTACAAGAGTTGGATTACTTCCGTTTGGTTTATAAGCAACTAATCCATAACCATGACTTCCAGAAAATATCGTACCATTATCGTCAAAAACTATAGAAGAAAATCCTAAATTACTAGTTGCTGGATCTATTAAGGATTGATAACTGTATGATGTCCATTGACCAGATTCTGATTTTCTATTTAAAGTTTCATCAATCCTTCCATTATGTACATATAGATTACCATCTTTATCAAAATTTGATGCTAATAATAGGTGAAGATTACCAGCAAAAGGAAAAATCGTGCTATTGTCTTGGTTATAAAAATTTGAAATTTCGTTATCTTGGAATTCAATTAATCCAGAATAATATGAACCTATATAGACATTTCCAGAATCAAATGGATTAATAGAAATGTTTGATAAATACCATGGTCTAAATATGTTTTCTTCTAAAGTATCATAAACTATGTTTCGCCATTCATCTTCAATAAAATGACTAATACCTGTTCTTCTATTTCCTCCATTAAAATTATAGGTTACAGAAAAACCACCATGTGTTCCCCAAATTTGTCCTTCTTGGTATTTTATTTTAAAAAAACGATTCCTTAATGGACTTTCTGGATGAATTTCTTCAAAATCTTCGGGTGTAATTAAAGATGTTTTTAAAACACCATAAGCTGGTTTACCAGTATTTTCTATACGATTGGTACCAATATATAAATGGTCATTTAAATAAATACTTTTACTAAAATTACTATCAAATTCACTATTTGTAGTGGCGTTTATTATCGGTATAAAATCACTTGTATATGCATTTGCCTCTAGAAGTGTAGTAACTACTAAATTATCTTCTATATTTTTAAATCCAGTTATGTCTCTAGTATATGCAGCAACTTGAGATATAGCAATATTATTTAACTCGTAAACCCTTCTATTACTTCTAGCAACATAAATTTTGTCTGCAACTGCTTGAATACCAACCCAATTTCCTGGTCTAAAGGATTCCCATTGATTGTAGTCTATAAGATTAGGGTTTAATAGATCTGCTCTATATAAACTTTGCTCTGTTGAGGCGTAAAGATTACCTTCAAAAATTGTAGTTTGTGTTACTTTTAATTGAGATCCGTTTGGTCCAATATAATATGTGTCTCCAAATTCTAAAGAATTTATATTATATACCGAAATGCCATAATCTGTAGCAATATAAACCAAATCTCCATCTCTTGTAAAATGATTTATTTTTTTATCATTTGGTGGTATTGTTGGTTTTTCTATTATGTCTACAACAGTTAAAAAGCTTCTATTAGCTTCGTCATAGACTTGCATTAATCCGTTTTCAAAACCTATTAATACTAAACTTTCATCTTCTATATATAAAATACTACTAATTACTTCTCCAGAAATACCTTCTATAGTAGATATAGTTTCCATCACATTAGTATTTACATCGTAAGTAAATAATGCATTTTCTGCTGCTGCATAAAATTTATCTGTCCCATTTGTAATGTCTTTTATTTCCAAATAAGAATAATGACCTTTCCAAGCATCAGAAAATTCTTGCCCAAAAGCTTGACTAACTACAATTAAAAAGAAAAAAATAAAGTTTGTCTTTAAACAAGTCATTTACATGTGTTTTGTTGCTATAATAAAACCCAAAAATACTATATTTTATTGTATTTTAGGCCTCAATAATTTATAGCTTGTGTTATTTAGTAGCCCGGTTTTTCTATTTTTATTTTTACCTTTTTCTTTATTGGTATATTATGTTACTCCTAAACGGTATAAAAATTTACTTTTATTACTTCTTAGTTTAGGGTTTTATACTTGGGGAGAAAAACAATTAGTAGTATTAATTATTTTATCTGCTTTTACAGACTATTTTGCGGGATTAATTATTGCTTCAGGCAAAAAAAAAGCCGGACTATATCTTTCTATATGTTTTAATCTTGGGATTTTAGCCTATTTTAAATATGCCAATTTTGCTCTAACCAATATTAATGCTGTGTTAGAGTATTTTAATTTAAATGTATTTTACTTTAAATCTGTAATACTACCTATTGGAATAAGTTTTTACACCTTTCAAACTATGTCTTACACGATTGACGTGTATAGAGGTCATGTTAAGGCGAATAGAAATTTTATAGATTTTGCAACCTACGTTACGTTATTTCCGCAATTAATTGCAGGACCTATTGTTAGATATTCAGAAATTGAAACAGAATTAAAACAAAGAAGTATTTCTTTAAACACTTTTAACCAAGGAATACAACGCTTTATAATTGGATTAGCAAAAAAAATGATTATTGCTAATAATTGTGCAATTTTTGCAGATGCAGCCTTTAGTCTTACTGGTTCACAATCTTCAGCATTAATAAGTTGGATAGGGATTATTGCCTATACACTACAGATTTATTTTGATTTTTCTGGTTATTCGGATATGGCGATTGGATTAGGTAAAATGTTTGGTTTTAATTTTCCAGAAAACTTTAATTTTCCTTACATATCAAAATCTATTAGAGAGTATTGGCAACGTTGGCACATGACTTTATCCCAATGGTTTAAAGATTACTTATACATTCCTTTAGGCGGAAATAGATTAAGCAACTCACGTACATATTTAAACTTGTTTATTGTT
This sequence comes from Mesoflavibacter profundi, assembly GCF_014764305.1. Taxonomy (NCBI): domain Bacteria; kingdom Pseudomonadati; phylum Bacteroidota; class Flavobacteriia; order Flavobacteriales; family Flavobacteriaceae; genus Mesoflavibacter; species Mesoflavibacter profundi. The sequence goes on along the minus strand of NZ_CP061703.1, from coordinate 1,406,324 downwards.
TTTTTACTAACAGGTTTATGGCATGGCGCAAGTTGGAATTTTATTATTTGGGGAATCTTTCATGGACTGTTTATTGTTTTGGAACGCTTTGGATTAAGCAAATTTTTAAATAAACAAGTTATATTTTCACATCTGTATACACTTTTAGTTATTCTTTTTGGGTTTGTAATATTTAGAAGTGAAAATATTGATTATGCTGCCAACTATTTTAAGTCTCTTTTTAATTTTTCGGCTAAAATAAATTACGAATTTTTAGCATTTTACTTGACAACTGAAGTTTGTATTGCTTTAATATTAGGTGCAATCTTTTCAACTAAACTACTCGAAAATTTAAAAACGATTATTATTAAATCTAACAACATAAAAACTATAAAAATCGCTAAACTTTCTTATGATATTGGATTGATTCTATTATTTGTTTTCTGCTTTTATTATATAGCTACAGATGCTTATAACCCATTTATTTATTTTAGATTTTAAGATGAAAGCTAGATTGTTTATAACCGTATTTTTAGTTTTATTACTAATTCCAAACGTAGTTTTACTTTTTGGTTTAGAATCTAACTTGGAAACTAATGAAAATTTAAAACATGCTACTTTTCCTAAAATCGAAATTAATAAACCTACCAAAACACTATCTGCAATAAACAGTTTTTATACTGGTAATTTTGGCTTAAAAAAAACAGCTGTAAATCAATACATTTACTTTAAAAGAGCTATTCTAAAAGAAGATCCTTTACCAAATTATATGGTAACAGGTAAAGACAATTGGTATTTTCTAGGAAACCAATATAATAATGTGTTTAAAAATACTTTTGGAGTTATTCCGTCTGAAAAACCATCAAAAATATTAAGCTATTTAAATACAGTTAATCAATATTTATCCAACCAAAACATTAAATTTTATGTGGTTGTAGTTCCTGATAAACATCAAATTTATAAAGAATATCTACCTTACACTTTACCGCAAGGCACTACATTATTAAATCTTGTAAAACAAAATGCAAGCTTAAATTCTAGTCATGTAAAATTTATTGATTTACATAAAAGCTTATTAGATAAAAAAGAACAACACCAAATTTATTATAAAACCGATTCTCACTGGGATAATTTAGGTGCGTTTTATGGCTACAAAACACTTATGCAGGAATTAGAAAAAGATTTTGCAATTACATCTTTAAATAAAGACGATTTTAACATTACAACAAGCTTAAAAACAATTGGAGATAATACAAAGATGACAAACCTTAAACATGAGGTTAATTTCGTGAATTTAGAACCAAAATCACCAAATAAAATAGACGTTGTGTTAGACGACCAAAACTACTTACATTTTAAAAATAATTCTAAAACATTAAACCTTTTAATGTACAGAGATTCTTTTACAAATGCATTAACACCTTTTTTAAACCAAACATTTAATAATGTTATTTTAATCAGAGATTTTAATGTGGCAAAATCACATATTAACAAACATAATCCTGATATCGTAATTCTTGAAATCGCTGAGAGAAACTTAGATTATTTAAGTAGAGCTACTTTAAAATAAAAAAACCGCTTAAATAAGCGGTTTTTTAAATATTTGATAAGATTAGATTTATACTAATCCTTGTGCTAACATAGCGTCTGCTACTTTAACAAAACCAGCAACATTAGCGCCTTTTACGTAATCTATAGAACCATCTTCATTCTTACCATATTCTACACATGAAGCATGAATATCGTCCATGATTTGATTTAATTTAGCGTCTACTTCTTCTCTAGTCCAATTATAACGTAAAGAGTTTTGACTCATTTCTAAACCAGAAGTTGCTACTCCACCAGCGTTAGATGCTTTTCCTGGAGAGAATAATACTTTTGCTATTTGTAACACTTCAATAGCTTCTGGTGTAGTTGGCATATTAGCACCTTCTGCAACTGCTATTACTTTATTGTTTACTAAAGCTTCAGCTTCTTCTTTATTTAATTCATTTTGTGTTGCACATGGCATTGCTACATCACAATTTACAGACCAAGGTCTTTCGCCTTCATGGAAGGTAGCTGATGGATACTTTTCTGTATACTCGTGGATTCGTCCTCTTTTTACATTTTTAAGCTCCATAATAAATGCTAATTTTTCTTCATCTATACCATCTTTATCATGAATATATCCTGAAGAATCAGACATTGTTACTACTTTTCCTCCTAATTGTGTTGCTTTTTCGCAAGCATATTGTGCTACGTTACCAGATCCAGAGATGACAACCGTTTTTCCTTCAAAAGAATCGTTTTTAGTTGCTAACATATTTTTAGCAAAATATACACAACCATATCCTGTTGCTTCTGGTCTTATTAAAGATCCACCGTAAGATAATCCCTTACCTGTTAAAACGCCTGTAAATTCGTTTTTTAATCTCTTGTATTGACCAAACATGTAACCTATTTCTCTTCCTCCTACACCAATATCTCCTGCAGGAACATCTGTATTTGCACCAATATGTCTGTATAATTCTGACATAAAAGATTGGCAAAAACGCATTACTTCGTTATCACTTTTTCCTTTTGGATCAAAATCACTTCCTCCTTTTCCTCCGCCCATTGGTAAAGTGGTTAAAGAGTTTTTAAATACTTGCTCAAATCCTAAAAACTTTAAGATACTTAAGTTTACAGATGGATGAAAACGTAATCCACCTTTGTAAGGACCAATTGCCGAGTTAAATTCTACTCGATAACCTCTGTTAACTTGAGGTTTTCCATTATCGTCAATCCAAGGAACTCTAAATATTATTGTGCGTTCTGGCTCTACCATTCGTTCTAATAATAATTTATCTTGGTACTTTGGATTAGCTTCAATAAACGGAATTACAGTCTCTGCAACTTCGTGTACTGCTTGTAAAAATTCTGGTTCGTGACCATTTTTTGCTTTTACTTGATCTAAAAATGCTTCTATTTTTTGTTTCATTATTACAATAAAAATTATGACACTTTTAATTTTGGTGTCAAATTGCAGTACAAATATACATTATCTTTAAACATTTAGCCTACTTTTTTAACTTTTCGCAAACGTTTTAGTTATTGTCTTTTTTGATATTTTAAAATTAATTATCGCATTTTATCTGTATTATTTGTATGTTAGTCGTGATTTTATATATTTGTTGGATATTTAGCCTCTAAAACTAAAGCCTTATTATGCTTAACCATAAACAATTAACGTTGATTTTACTAGTCGTTTTAACTAGTACTACTGCATTTTCTCAGTTAGGCTTCTCGCACGAAATTGGTATTATAACTGGTCCTGTTGCCTTTAAATCTGATTTTGGAGAACGTTTAGATTACGAAACTAACGCTGGTAACTCTGGTATTGGTATTGGACTTGTTCACTACATTAACTTTTCTTATCAAGCAGATTGTAATTGTTATACTACAGATAACTATTTTAACGATCACTTTAAACTTAGAACAGAAATATCTTGGAATAAAACCAAGCTAAATCATTTAGGTGAATGGGTACAACCGTATAGAACTAGTGTCGAGGCTCAAAAACTTAGAGCGCATTCTGGTGAAGCTAATAACTTAGATATAGGTATGCAATTAGAGTATTTTCCTTTAAGTATTAGATCGTTCCAGGCTTTTGGCTATAAATTTGCACCATTTGTAAGTCTTGGTGCACATTATGTGTCGTACAATCCTAAAGTTTACACAAATTATGGAGACCAAAGTGTAGCTAATATGAATAACTTTTATTCACCTTGGTATACAACAAATCCTAATTTAGATCAAGATTTTGAAAAACCAGTAGATCCAACGTCTGGAAGTACTTGGTCTATTGTATCTAGTATTGGTGTAAGATATAAACTTACTGTAGTTTCAGATTTAATGCTAGACTTACGTGGGCAATATTTTGCTAACGATTGGATTGATGGTTTAAATCACCAATTAGACTCTAATAAATATAACGATTGGTTAGTATGGCTAAACTTTGGTTATATCTATTATTTAGATTAAAAATTAAATTTACAACATAAAAAAAGCCAACTTTTACAGTTGGCTTTTTTGTTTTATTTTTAGATAATTATCCAATAGCTTGTTTAAGATCATTAATTAAATCTTCTTCGTCTTCTATTCCTACACTTAATCTAATTAACGCATCTACTACGCCTGTCTTTTCTCGTTCTTCTTTTGGTATACTTGCATGTGTCATACTTGCTGGATGACCACATAAAGACTCTACACCACCTAAAGATTCGGCTAATGTAAATACTTTAAGATTTTCTACTATTCTAATAGCATCTTCATAACTGTTTCCTTTGGTAACGAAACTTATCATACCACCAAAATCTTTCATTTGAGATTTAGCAACTTCATGGTTTGGATGACTTTCAAAACCTGGCCAATACACCTTTTCAATTTTTGGATGTGATGCTAAATATTCTGCAACCGCTTTTCCGTTTTCACAATGACGTTGCATTCTTACATGTAATGTTTTAATTCCGCGAAGCGCTAAAAAAGAATCTTGTGGTCCACAAACAGCGCCACTTGCATTTTGTATAAAATATAAACGATCTGCTAAGTCTTTATCTTTAACAATTAGTGCGCCCATGACTAAATCACTATGACCACCTATATATTTTGTTGCCGAGTGCATTACTAAATCTGCTCCTAGATCTAATGGTTGTTGTAAATATGGCGTAGCAAACGTATTATCTACCGCTAAAAGCACATTGTGTTTTTTTGCAATCTCTGCAGTTGCTTTTATATCGATAATATTCATCATTGGGTTTGTTGGTGTTTCTACCCAAATTAGTTTGGTATTATCATTTATATAATCTTCAATATTACTAGCATTTTGCATACCGATAAAATGAAACTTGATCCCAAAATCTTCAAATATTTTGGTAAATAATCTGTAAGTTCCACCGTATAAATCGTTAGTGCTTATTACTTCGTCACCAGGTTTTAATAGCTTCATTACAGCATCTATTGCAGCAAGTCCAGATCCAAACGCTAGACCATATTGCCCGTTTTCTATACTAGCAAACGCATTTTCTAAAGCTTGACGTGTTGGATTGTGTGTTCTAGAATATTCAAAACCTTTATGTCCACCAGGTGTAGATTGTGCGTATGTAGAAGTTTGATAAATTGGAGGCATAACAGCACCATAAGCTGGGTCATGTTTTTGTCCACCATGTATCGTTTTTGTATTAAATTTCATAGTAAATTGTTTTGATTGCAACAAAAATAACGTTTAATTCGTTGTATTCAAACTACACGTCTTGCTTTAAATTATGTTTAACGTTATGAAATTAAAATCGCCATTTTTACTTATCATTTTAGTCTTTTTAAGTAGTGTTTCATGTAAAAAAGAAACTAATATTTCTTTTTCTGAAATCAATATTTTTTCTGAAAAAGAAACTTTGGTAGAAGTTGTAATACCTAAAGCAAATGGCGATTCTAATATTGCATCAACAATAAATAATACACTTACTAAGTTTGCTTGCGATATTTTAAATATAGATAGTGCTAAAGAAAAAAAATTAACTATCGAAGAAAGTATAATCGCTTTTAACAATGCTTACAAAGATTTTAACGCTTTAATACTTAAAGAATTTGAAGGCGATTTCCCTAATTGGGAAGCATTTGTAGATGGAGAAATTTCTTATAAAAACGAAAGTATTGTTAGCATTGCTATGACAGGAAGTGTCATTACAAATGCTGCTAATAACAACTTAGTGTTTAAGTTTTTTAATTTTGATCTAGCAACAGGAAAATCTTTAAAAACTAAAGATTTAATTAATGATATAGACCAATTTACCGCATTAGTAAAAAAGTACTACGACAAAGAATTAATGACTGTTCATACAAGTCTACAAGCAAAAAACCTAGACTTTAAACTTCCAGAAACAATAGGCTTTAATGACGATGGTGTAATAATAATTTATAATGATTTTGAGTTTGGCGCATTAAGTAAAGACGCTGTAGAATTTACAATTCCTTACACAGTTGCTAACCCATTTTTAAAATACTAAATAACGCGTTTTAAAGCCAATACATAACCTAAATGTATACCTTCATGAAAGTTGTTAAACGCAATCGCTTCATCTACATTAGTTAATGTACTTTTAGTTGTTACCGTGTATTCGTGATAGGTTTGAAAAATACGGTTATCATAATCTTCTTTAGTTTTCTCTATAGTACTAAACAGTAAACCCTTAATTAGATCAACTTCTGCTTGTGTAACATCACGTTCTACTTTTGTACCTTTTCTATACATTTCTACCAACTCATCACTTACAATCATAGGAATACCTGATAATTTATAAACCAACAATTGTTGTGTTACAATGGTATGAGCAACATTCCAAATAATATTATTATTAAAACCTTCAGGCACTTTATTAAGTTGTTCTAAGGTTAAATTTTCTAGTAATCCTTTTAAAAATTTTCTACTTTTTAAAGTCGTATCAAATGCAAAATCCATAGTAATTTCAATTTTCAATAAAATTAAAAATTTCAATAATTTTAAACTAATTTCAGTTCAATTTTAAGAATAAAAAAAGAAATTAATAATTCGCTTTCGCGGAAGTTTTGCCAGAAAAAGCATTAAACTTTTGCAAAAAAAATCGAAATTTGCCTACAAACACCATAACTAATGAAAAAAGTATACTTCCTTAAAACTTGCAATACCTGTACAAGAATTATTAACGATTTAAATCTTGATAATACTTTTACCTTTCAAGAGATTAAAAACGAACCTTTAACAGCAAAACAAGTTGACGAGTTAGCAACATTAGCTGGAAGTTACGAAGCGTTGTTTAGCAAACGTGCTAAGCTTTACAAAGAAATGGGTTTAAAAGACCAAAATCTAACCGAAAAAGATTTTAGACATTATCTATTAGAACATTATACATTTTTAAGCAGACCAGTAATAATTATAAACAATACTATTTTTATTGGTAGTAGTAAAAAAAATATTGAAGCGGTTAAACAAGCATTAAATGAATAAACTACGTATACTTGCTTTAATTGCAGCATTTATTGTGCAATTATTGTATGGCTTAAACTTTACATTTGCTAAAGATGTCATGGTAAATGGACATATTAAACCCTTTGGTTTTATTGTACTTCGTGTAGCTGGAGCTACTATTTTATTTTGGATTGTTAGCCTTTTTGCACCAAAAGAAAAAATTGACAAAAAAGACTACAAAACATTTTTACTTGCTTCTATTTTTGGAGTTGTAGTAAACATGCTTTTTTTCTTTAAAGGCTTAGAGCTTACTACACCAATACATGCATCGGTAATAATGATTACTAGTCCTATTATCGTATTAATACTATCTTCTTTTTATCTTAATGAAAAGATTACAAAACTTAAGGTTTTAGGTGTTGTTTTTGGATTTACTGGCGCAGCGATACTAACTGTTTATGGTAAATCACCAAATCCAGGAGACAATGTTTTATTAGGAAATATTATGGTGTTAATTAATGCATTATCCTATAGTATTTACATTATAATTATAAAGCGATTAACCGAAAAATATCATCCATTTACGTTTATTAAATGGCTGTTTTTGTTTGGCTTTTTTATGGTTTTACCGTTTGGATATTCAGATTTAACGGTAATCAACACAAGTACATTTACACCATATATTTGGTTTTCGGTAATATTTGTAATTGTTGGCGCAACGTTTGGGACTTACCTATTAAACCCTTTAGCTTTAAGACACTTACGCGCATCTACAGTAACTGTATTTATTTATATGCAACCATTAATCGCAGGTATTTTTGCAATTATTATGGGAAGCGATGCTTTAACAACAGTTAAAGTGTTAGCGTCTGCATTAATATTTTTAGGCGTGTATTTGGTTACAAAAAAACCTAAACTACAAGCTTAGGTTTTTTGGTTTTCTGTTATGTTTTCTAGTATCTTCTTTGGTTAAGATGCTAAAGTCTTCAGTTTTAGGGAAATGTTTTGTTAACTCTAAAAGATCGTCTGGAAGATTAGTTAATTTTCTAGAGTTTAAATCTATCCAAGCTCCAAAAATTTCACAAAAGGCAAGATTTTCACCTTTATGATTGTAAAAATTATGATCAAATTTAAAGAACATTCCGTCTTCACTTAAACCAGAAACTTCAAGAGTTACGGTTACTGGATAACCTAAAAAGGTTTCTTTAAAATAATGTACATGCTCATGAAAAACTACTGGACCAAGACCTTCTTTTACCAATTCTGATAAAGAAAATCCGTGTTCATGTAAAAACGCTGTACGCGTATGACTCATAAAATTAATATAAGCAGAGTTGGCTAAATGCCTATTAGCATCTATATCACTCCAACGTATTTCAAACTGTTTTTTGTACATATTTAAAGTGTTTAATTGTCAAAACTACAATTATTTACTGTGCATGCATAATAAAATTTCTAAATAAGCTGTTAAATTTCAATTTCTGTAGCGATAACATTTTACTTACCTTTGCGCTTAATAAATTCATTTTGTTTATGATATATTCAATGACAGGTTATGGTAAATCTGTTTTACAGTTGCCAACAAAAAAAATTACAATCGAGTTAAAATCGCTTAACAGCAAAAACCTAGATTTGAATGCACGCATGCCTTCTATTTATAGAGAAAAAGAACTTGAGGTACGAAAAAACATTGCTAATAAATTGGTTCGTGGTAAAGTAGATTTTTCTATTTATGTAGAAACCACTGCAGACGACACTTCTACACAAATTAACACGCCAGTTGTAAAACAATACATGCAACAATTAAAGGAAGTTGTAAATGGTGATGATACCGAATTACTAAAAATGGCAGTTCGTTTTCCTGATGCTTTAAATACGGTTAGAGAAGAAATTGACGAAAACGAATGGTCGCAAATTAACACAGAAATTAACACTGCTATAAACGCTTTAAACGAACACCGTTTAGACGAAGGAAAAGTGTTAGAAGCAGATTTTAATGCCCGTATAAAAAACATCGCTGACTTGTTAAATCAAGTAATAGCTATAGATCCAGAACGTATTGAAGGTGTTAGAGAACGATTAAAAAAAGGGATTGAAGAACTTAAAGAAAAGTACGACGAAAATCGTTTTGAACAAGAACTAGTTTACTACATCGAAAAATTTGATATTACCGAAGAAAAAGTACGTTTAAACAACCATTTAAATTATTTTACAGAAAGTATAAATAGCCCAGATAGCAACGGTAAAAAACTAGGATTTATAAGCCAAGAAATTGGTAGAGAAATAAACACGATTGGTTCTAAAAGTAACTACGCACCAATGCAACAATTGGTCGTACAAATGAAAGACGAACTTGAAAAAATTAAAGAACAATTACTTAACGTACTTTAATAATTTAAAAACTATATGTCACGCTAAGCTTGTCTAAGCGTACTTAAAATAAAAGACTTGACTAAAGACAACACAAAACAAGGTAAATTAATAGTATTTTCTGCACCTTCTGGATCAGGAAAAACAACCATTGTAAGACATTTACTTAAAGACGATAATTTAAATTTAGCCTTCTCAATTTCTGCAACTTCCAGAGAAAAACGTGGTACAGAAGAGCATGGTAAAGACTACTACTTTTTATCATTAAAAGACTTTAAACAACATATAAAAGACGACGATTTTTTAGAATGGGAAGAAGTTTACCGCGATAATTTTTACGGTACTTTAAAAAGTGAAGTCGAGCGTCTTTGGGCATTAGGTAAAAACGTTATTTTTGATATAGATGTATCTGGCGGATTGCGTATTAAAAGAAAATTCCCAGAGCAAACACTTGCTGTTTTTGTAAAACCACCAAGTATAGACGAGCTTAAAATACGACTTAAAAAACGTAAAACAGAAAGCGAAGACAAGATAAATATGCGTATCGCTAAAGCAAGTGCAGAACTTGCAACAGCTCCGCTTTTTGATGTTATTATAGAAAATGATAATCTAGAAAAAGCATTAACAGAAGCAGAAAATTTAGTTGGTGCATTTGTAAAACAATAGTTAACAAACGTCAGTTCGAGTGATTTTTTGAATGGTTACTAAGTGTAGCCGAAGTAAAAAAAAATTGTATCGAGAACATCAAAATCATGAAAATAGGCTTATACTTTGGATCTTTTAACCCAATACACATTGGGCATTTAATTATAGCCAACCAATTGGTAGAAAATAGCGATTTAGACCAAATCTGGTTTGTCGTAACGCCACATAATCCGTTTAAAAACAAAAGCACGCTTTTAGACAATTACCAGCGTTTAGAAATGGTCTATTTGGCTACAAAAGAATACGATACCTTAAAAGAAAGCGATATCGAGTTTAACTTACCACAACCCAACTACACTGTTAATACCTTAGTCCATTTAACCGAAAAATATCCTAATCACGATTTTGCCTTAATTATGGGCGAGGATAATTTAAAAAGCTTCCATAAATGGAAAAACTACCAAACCATTTTAGAGTATCACTCCATTTATGTTTACCCAAGAATTAGTGAAGGTAAAGTAGATACACAATTTAACAATCACCCAAAAATAACACGTGTAGATGCGCCAATTATAGAGTTATCTTCTACTATGGTTAGAAAAGCAATAAAAGAAGGTAAAAACGTAAAACCATTATTACCTGAACACGTTTGGGAATATCTAGATCAAATGAATTTTTATAGGTAATAAATCCATTTGATTTTGTCAAATTTTACAGCTAATTTCGTTTAACAACCGATAATACAAATTGGAAACTCGCTTTATCATTACATTAGGTACAATTTGAACAAAATGAAAGTCATATTAATTTTATTAATTGCCTTAATTAATACTTCTTGTAATAATTCAAAGCTTAATGAACTGAACAAAAGAATTTCAACGTTAGAGAAGAATAATGTAACATTAATAGATTCCATTCAACAATACCAAAAGGAATTAGAGAAAAAGAAAACGAAAGATACATTTTGGACTAACAAAGAAAAATATGATGAAGGAACCTCTTACTTTAAAGTAATTCCACATGATTCAGTTTTTTTTGGCAACTACTTTACTAAAGAAACAACTTATAGCATAAAACATATTTCTCTTGATGATACTAATGGTGTTTTTATTGCGAAATATATTACTGAAACTAAAGGATCTATCCAAAGCGAAGGAACCAAAAAGAATATAAAAATAGAATTAAGTCATTTTGATAAGCCAAATAATGTTCTCTATAATATTGAAAAAGAATGCCATCAAATCGAGTTAGATAATAAAATTTATAAGACATATCAATTTGGTTGTTGTTTAGAAAAAGACACTTATGAATTTTATGATTATAGTAATAAGTCCATTGTAAAATCAAATTTGAAAATCATTTCAAGTTTGATACCGAATTCTAATATTGACTTTTATGTTGGTTATGAAATTGACCAAAAAGAGAAAAACTCTGATTTCTATAGTGGAACTTTGACCTTTGCATATGATAATTCCGATAAATTCATAATTAAAACCTTTGGTAATAAAAAACATGATTGGTTTAATTCAGAATTAGATATAATTTCTAATAGCAAAAAAGATTATAAAATTGAAGAGGATTATGAAACAGTATTTAATATTTTGTCACTTAATGAAATTAGGGATAAAGAGAAAGTGAACGAAATCACTCTCATTTTAAAAATTGACGACAAAATAGTTCTTAAAATCCCAATTATTAATGGGAAACCTTTTGGAAAAAATGATAGAATACATAAAATAAAACTTGAAATATAAAAAACTTTACATAACAACTGTTATATTCCATTGCTGCTGAATTTCCTCACCGGAAATTCAATCTTATTAATTATCTTTCCGAAACATCGGAAAATGACTTGCGTACTTTTTCCGCAAAAAAACGTAAACAAATACGTTAATCAAAACTTCCCAAAACATTTACAATTTCCTTAACCCTATTTCTTTAGTAAAAGCTTTAATTTTATAGTAAACCAAAAATTAAATTATTTTATGAAGAGAAAAGCAACAGCCATTTGGCAAGGTACAGGTAAAGACGGTAAAGGTATTTTAAATGGACCAAGTGGCGTTTTAGACAATACACCTTATAATTTTAAAGCTCGTTTTGAAAACGAAGACGGTAAAGCTGGAACAAACCCAGAAGAACTAATTGCAGCTGCACATGCTGGTTGTTTTGCTATGGCACTTAGTTTTGCCATACAAGAAGCAGGTTTTGAAGCTAACAAATTAGACGTAGATGCTACAATTACTGTAGAGCAACAAGATGGCGGTTTTGCCTTTACCCATATACAATTAGACCTTACTGGAAAAGTAGATGGTATGGACGAAGCAAAATTTAAAGAACTTGCCGAAGGTGCTAAAAAAGGTTGTCCTGTAAGCAAAGCTTTAAGTAGTGTAGATATTAGCTTAAACACTACATTTGAAAGTTAAAACTAGATATTTATTATAAAAAAAAGCCAACTTAAATGTTGGCTTTTTTAATTCTTATTTTTCAACAGGAGCATCATCTACGTTACAATCGGATAAATAAGCTTCTACAAACATAGCCCAATTATTGCCCGCAAAATCTGTACCTTCTGCCCAAGCTGTTTCTCCACCAGTTGGTCCATTTACTTCTGCATGTGCAGCAAAACAATAGTTTTCTTGCAATACAGACGCATCTAAATAATAAGATACTGTATTTACATCTGGGTTATGTGTTGTAGAATGCTCAAAATGTCCAACTTTAGGATTACCAGATCCTGTTGTTGGTATACTTTTATCTTCACAATTACCAATGCTTAAATGTGTTGCTTGTATGGACCAATTTTCATTTGTAGTATAGGTGATCACTAAATCATCTCCATCTAAATCTACAGATACTGTTCCTGCAATATGATGTTGGCCTGCAATTAGATTTGTTACCATGCAAGGCTCATCGTAAGATGCTCTTTGCAAACTTACATCTGCTGTACTTATCCTAAAATTTGGATCTGTATTATTAAACTCAGCATTAGTACTAATTGGTTGATCTTTGTCGCAACTTACTGTTAAAAAGAAAGTTAAAAATGCAAATGCATAAAGGGATACATTTTTCATAATAAAAAAATTAAGTAGGTTTATATCGAATTAAATTATCTAATTATCGATATAAAACATAATTTATTCGTTATAATGCATTTTATTTTAACAGTTAAAAAGGTTTTCTTACAAAAAAACCCAATTTGAATTAACAAATTGGGTTTAATTTTATATTTATTGGTTTAATCTAACGCAGGAATACGTAATACTTGTCCAGGATAAATCTTGTCTGGATCTGTAAGCATTGGTTTGTTAGCTTCAAAAATTTCTGGATATTTCATTGCATTACCATAATAGTGCTTTGCAATTTTACCTAATGTATCACCACTAACTACTGTATGAAATTGAGCTTCTGGCTCTACAACTTCTGCTTCTGCAACTGTCATTTGATCATCTACTGTTGCAATACCGTCGCTATTTCCTACTAATAAAACTACTTTTTCTTTTGTTGCTTGATCTTTAGCTTCTCCTGTAATAGTTGCAGCATCATCGTCTATTAGTATATTTAAATTAGTAACTTCTAAGTCTAAATCGCTTACCGTTTCTTCTAATTTTTTGGCAGCCATTTCTTCCATCTTTAATTCGGCAGCTTTTGCTTCTGCTGCTTCTTCTGCATCTGTTTTTCCTATTCCAAAAACTTTTGCTCCTGCATTTTTAATAAATGAAAATAATCCCATAATTGTTATTTGTTTTAATTGTTAATATTGTTATTGTAAAGTTAGCAAAAAGGTAGTAATTAATTTTATCTACTACTAATTAGTTTAACTGTATGGTTAAATTGTAAAAAAAACCGTTTAAAAGTAATTTTTTAAACGGTTTTTCTAACTAACTAATTAACTAAATTCTCAAAAATTAAGCTCTTGTGTTCTCTCTTGTATTTTCTTTTTTCTTAGTACGTTGTACACGCTTCTTGTGTGCAGAAGTTTTATTTTTATTTATGTCTTGTCCAACTTTTAAATATTGTATGTAACCTCTTCCTGTAAATTCGTATACTGTACCAGAACTTGGATGATATAATTCTACACGTTGATCATTAATAACGCTTAGTTCAAAAAATTCATTGTCAAAATAATCATAATCTAGTGTTAATGTTTTTAGGTACATGTTACCAGAAACATCATTTACACCGTATAATCCTGAATAATCCCAATATAAATTGTTTGGATTTGTTCCTTCTGGATCTTGAGAACTTCTAAAGCTGTTATCGTTTCCGCCAGATAAAAACTGAAGGAAGTTTTCATTATCAAATTCGTTTAACGCTCCGTAATTACTTGTGTATGTTTTTTCCCAAGCTTCGTATTCTTGTAAAAAGTATTGAATATTATCATAAAACACATAATCGTAATCAAAGTTTGCACGTTGGTAACCGTGTAAAATATATGAAGTATCATTAAATGGATTGTATAATTCTATAGTATTATAATCTAATTGATACACATCAAAACTATCATAACCATCTATATCATGATCTATATCTAAAATCATATCGTACGCATTGTAATAGCCTATTTGTATACCATAACCATTACCTTGGCTTCCTATTCCTACTAAGTTGTTATTTGCAAAAAGATTTCCGTTTCTAAAAGAAATTGTAAATGCCATTTGTAAAAAAGGTGATTCGCCATAACCAATGGTTTCGTTTATATCTACATACCAAAGATCGTAAGAGTTTAGTAGCTGATTTACAGACATTGGTTCTTGATAATCGTTGTAAGCATAATCGTCTACAACTACTTCTGTGTAACAAGAAGTAAATAATAATGCAATTAAAGCAAAACCTGAAAGTAGTTTTATCGTCTTCATAATCTGTCGTTTTAAAGGATTGATAGTTTTTAGGTTTCAAAAGCTGTGCCAAAAATGTAAATTAACTGATTTACAGCACTAATTGAAGTCTTTATTTTTATGTATTTTTGATATTGAATTTTATAATATTATGAGTCAATCTTTAAAATACGCTGTTTTTGGTTCTGGTAGTTGGGCTACTGCAATTGTAAAAATGCTTTGCGAAAACCTTGATGAAGTTGGTTGGTACATGCGTAGTGTTTATACAAAAGAACATCTAATAAAAGAACAACATAATCCAAGTTATTTAAGTTCGGTAGAATTTCATTTGGAGCAATTAAAATTAAGTAATGATATTAATGAGATTGCTAACTATGCAGATGTATTAATTTTTGTGATTCCGTCTGCATTTATTCATGCCGAATTAGATAAATTAAAAGTAGATATTACTAACAAAACTGTAGTTTCTGCAGTAAAGGGAATTATACCAGAAAGCGGTTTATTAGTTGGAGAACATTTTCATGATATTTATAATATTCCTTTTGAAAATATTGGCGTAATTGCTGGTCCTTGTCATGCTGAAGAAGTTGCTTTAGAGCGTTTATCTTACTTAACCATTTCTTGTGCAGACCAAAAAAAGGCGCAAACAATTGCAGATGCTTTATCTAGCGATTATATAAAAACAAAAACTAGCGACGATATTATTGGTACCGAATATGCTGTGATGCTTAAAAATATTTATGCAATTGCTGCTGGTATTGCTCATGGATTAGGTTATGGTGACAACTTCCAAAGTGTGTTAATGAGTAACGCTATTCGCGAAATGAAACGTTTTATTAAAAAAATGCATAAAATGAAACGTAACATTAACAACTCTGCTTACTTAGGTGATTTACTGGTTACAGGATATTCTACATTTTCTAGAAACCGAATGTTTGGAAACATGATTGGTAAAGGTTACACAGTAAAATCTGCACAAATGGAAATGAATATGGTTGCAGAAGGTTATTACGCTACAAAAAGTGCTAAATTACTTAACCAAAACAATAAGAAAAAAACACGTTTACCAATTATAAACGCTGTATATTCTATACTTTATGAAGGTAAAGATCCTAAAAAAGTATTTAAAAAACTTACCGATAAATTAGATTAAAATTAACGTTTTATTACACAATTAATTAGTTGTAAAGTCTACTTTTACATCGTGAAAAAGTATTTACATCTTTTATTAATTTTAAGCGTTACCATTAGCTTTGCGGCTACTAAAACACATCGTTTTAGTGACCAAACTGCTTTTGTGTCTTCTAAACAAGATACTGTTACTGCGCCTGTTAAGTATTTAACCGTTGCTAATACTACAGATCCTATAGTAATTAACTTTTTAGATGTAGACATTTCTAATTACCCATCTAATTTTAAAGATAATTTATACGGTAATCTAGACGCTTTAACTGCTTATTTTACGACAACTTGTTTGATCAAGTTTTACAATCTAAATGCAATTTTGCTTTGTTTTAATAAGTCTGATATTGCATATCCTTTTCATACGCATTTATAAGGTTTTGTTTAAAAAATAAATCATTAAGAAGGTTTTAATAACCTACATTTTACAATTTTTAATTTTAAACAAAATGGATACAACAAATACTATAATAGGTGTTGTTATTACCCTTTGCTGCGGTATTCCTTTCTTTTTATTATACATGTCTAAAAAGAAAAAAACACAACAAAAAACTAAGCTTTTTAAATCTATTGCTGAAGAAAAACAACTAACTATAAACAAAATAGATGTTTTTAATCATTTAACTTTTGGGTTAGATACAGCTAAAAAAGTAGCGTTAATTACTAATAATTCAGCTTACAATATTGTAGATTTAACTACTTGTGATAGCGCTGTTTTAGATGTACGTAAACAACGAAAAAGTAAATCGTCTGAACAAATTACAGATGTATTTTTAACTTTTAAAAATCCTAACAGTACTACTATAGATTTTAATCTGTTTAATATAGATATTAATAGGCTAATAGATGGCGAAGTAGAAGTTGGTCACAAATGAACCAATACCATAAATCAATTAATTAAAAAGTAAACTAAATAAGCCTTGAGTTTTCAAGGCTTATTTAACAACTACACCTCTAACCTTCATTAACGGTACAGGTTGTAATGCGTTTAAATTTATAGTGTTTTTTCTAAAGGTATATGTTTTGTCATACATGGTATTACCTTCAAAAAACGTGACTTTAAATTGATTGTTAAGTGTAAAAAGTTCTTCTTGAATTAACTCTATTTTGGCGTAGCTTTTCTTAGGTAGTTTATCTATTTTTTTTCTAAAAACAGATGTTGTCTTACTATCAGAATAACCACTAGTAACAATTATTACTGTATCTAAATCTACGTCTTTATCGTTAATAATATAAGCATTCCAATCTTGAGTTTTGTACACATCATTATACTCATTAACTATAGCAATGTAAACGCCTTCTACTTTTGGAATAAATATGTCTTTTTTCATCTTAACTTTTTAAGACTACAAAAATACTATTAAATTAATTTAATATTAAAGTATAATCTACATCATCTACAGTAATTAACTTATCATAAACATTAATTACTGGCTGTTTTACTAATGTTTTAAGTTGATTAACTTCTTGTCTATTAAACATTAGCACTAAGTTATCTTGTAAGGTAGGTATTGGTATTTTTTTTGTAATTCCTGCACTTGCGTACTTACATTCCCAAAAATCGGGCTCTAAATTTAAAATATACTGTTTAAATTGTTTAAACTCGTTAACAGTAAATTCAAAATATATATTATTAAATTCTAAGTGAAAATGCTTGCAGTTTTTACACAAAGACAATTCGCCTTGAGATGTTTTTGATATTGATTTTACGTTATTACACATAATTTTAAGTTTTATGTTAGTAACAATCCATCTTTATTTGACCGTTATCTATAAAGTAACTTACGTTGTTACTTAAATTGTTTTGGCAAATCGTATCTAATTGGTCTAAAACACAAGTTTGCATTGCAACCGAACCACAAATCATTACAACACCTTTTTGCTCTAATACAGAAGCTATAATGTTGTCTTTTTGTGCTATAACATCTTGAACATACGTTTTATTCCCTTCTTTAGAATACGCTATATTACATGTGCTTAGTAACTGCTTGTGTTTTGCTTCATTTAAATAAGCATCATAAATATTAACTGAAGTTTGCGTACGCGTGCCCCAAAACAAATGCTTTTTAATGTTTGAATTTTGATTAATCATACCCAAAAAAGGTCCAATTCCTGTACCATTTGCGATAAAAACAGCATGTGTTGTGTGTTTTGGAAGGTAAAACGATGGATTTTTATTAATTCGTGCTTTGATAACTTCACCTTCTTTTAACTGACTAAAATAATTTGAACAAACGCCAAACTGATGTTTTTTGACACTTAAAACCAGTTTATCTTCAAATTTTCCTAAAGAGTATAATCGCTCTATTTGATCTTCTTTAGGAAACACAGATAACAAATCACCAGATTGTATTTTGTGTGTGTTTTTAGTTTGTAAAGTCAACACAAAAGTATGATCCTGGTTAATTTCAGATTTTGAAACTACTTTAAAATCTTGAAGATTTTTTGGTGTTTGTAATTGTTTTACTTTAGGTAATTCTATGTCTAATTGCGATTGTAAATTAAACGCTATACACCAATTTTTAAACGCATCTAAAGACTGATTATTAATTGTTTTTATTGGTAAAAATTGGGTGAAATATTGACTGTTATTTAGTGCATTATTTACATCTTCTGCAAACTGGCAATATGCCTTATACTGTAAAGACCCAAATCCAACAACACTAAATTTTAGGCTTTGGTTTTGTGGCGTATTTTTAAACGTATCTAAAAATTTATTAGCGTTTATTGGCGCTTCACCATCGCCATACGTTGCTGTAAAAACAATTAAATGTTCGGCTTTTTTGTAAGTTGAATAACTGTTTAAATCGGAAATAAAAACACTTTGTTTTGCATTTATCAAACTGTTAAATAATGCCGAAGCAAATCTGTAAGTACTTCCTGTTTCTGATCCTACAAGAATGATAAATTTTGCTTGATCTTTGGTGTATTTATTTTTTGGGATTACAGTATTTTTCTTTCGTCTTAAAGTCATATCAAACCCAGAATACATAAAATACAAGATGTTTATGGTCGCAATTAGCAAAATTAAAGACCAAATAATACTGCCTTTTCCTGTATGTAGATTTAAACTTAGTATTGAAAAATAAGACGTTAAAGATGTGTTTTGTTCGCTTAAAATTTCACCAGAATATTGATGTATTAGCAGCTCTTTATCTTTAAGCTTTAATGTGTAGTAATCCTCGACAAACTCAGAAAAAGGAAACTCTAAATGCTTAACTTGATCTAAAGTAATTGTATCAAATATTGAAGCCGATTTTTCTGTTGAAGATGCCTCTAACGCTTCAAAATCTACATCGTGTTTAATCGCTTGATCGGTAATTACATCAAACTTAAGCAGCGATAAGTACACACCTGTTATAGTAATAATAATTATTGGCAAAAGTGACCAACGACCAAGTACGATATGCCAATATTGTGACGGATTTTCTTTTACAATTTTGGCAAAAAAGTGTTTAATTCCGCTTTGTCTTTTAACGACCAAAATAAAACCGGTAATTGCTATTAAAAGCAATAAAAAAGAGCCTAAAGCAACTAAAAACCGACCAGTGCTTTTTAAAAATAAAGACCGATGTAAGTTAGTTGTAAATTGAAAAAACTTTGATGGCTGAATGTTTTCACCTAAATAATTAGCTGTTTTAGGATTAAAATAACCGTCTAGATTTTTGCCATCTTTAGTAATAACAGAAGCAGATACAAACTGGTTTGCATCTACTTCTATTTGTAAAATTTCTGGATATGTTTGTTTAAAGGTATTAACTGTTTGGTCTAGACTAATTGTTTTTAAATCTTCTACTTTATAAGGTTGAAGTTGTTCTGAAATAGGCTGAAATGCTAAAATTATACCTGTAACAGACGCTAATAAAATAAAAACAGACGCTGTAATAGCTAATGCTAAATGACTATATCTCCAGATAGAAATGGTCATATATTTAAAGATTAGTTAGGCATTAAACGTACATAACGAATAAAACCTTTACCGTCGTGTTTTGCCTTTAAGTTTTCTGTTGTTAAGTCAAACTCTATATCTTTTGTGTAATATTCTTGATCTTCTACAGCAGTTTCAAATCTTAATTTATAACCTTTGTTTATTTTAGAATCGTCAATATCTAAAACGTTAATTGCGCGTTCTCCACCAGCAATAGTTGCTCCTGTAATTGCATCTATATCTGCTCTAACTTTACCTTGGAATTTCCACCATTGTGTGATATCGTAGTACCATTCTTCATCATCACCTTGTACATATAATGTTTGGTCATAATCACCATTTGGATTAATTAAAGACACAACAACATATGCGCCTTCGCCAGTATAATTAGTCATCTGTATCATACATTTATACTTTGTAGTCGTTATTGTTGTAAACGACCAAAGTAAAGCAGATAATAATGTTATGCTTAGTGTTATTTTTAATGATTTCATTGTTTTTATTTTCTATTTAATAAAGTTTAAATCAACTTTATTTTCATTTAAAATTTCGTTTTCTAAAGCTAAATCGTAAGCGGTTTCTCCAAAAGTAGTTGTTGCAGATTTATCTGCACCAATACTTAACAAATACTTAAGTATAACATCGTTTTTAGCTTTCATTGCTGCAAGAAGTAAAGCTGTATTTCCGTCGTTATTTTTTGCATTAATATCTGCAACTTTTAAGTTAACTACTTGCTTAATTAAGTCTAAATTTTGATTGTTTACTGCAAGGTGTAGTAGAGTACTTCCATCCTTTTGTTTTTTAGAAATATCTAAACCTTTAGATTTTAAAAAGCTTAATTTTTCTGAAAATAATTTAGGGTTTTTAGCATTAAAAGCTTCAATTAGATAATAATTAAGATTATTGCCATTATTATCTTCTACATTAACCTTTGCACCTTTAGAAGTTAATAATTTTACAACATCTACATCATTATAACTTGTAGCTAATACTAATGCTGTTTGTCCCTTTTTATTTTTGTGATTAATATCTTTTACGTGTTGTAATAAAGATGCAATCACTTCTATATTATTTCTTGATACTGCATTTAAAAACGGTGTGTTACCATCTTTATCTACAGCATTTACATCGTTACCATTGGCTAATAAATAATTGATAACTTCAATATCTTTAGTACGTGCTGCAGCATTATGCAATGGTGTTACGCCTTCTTTGGTTTTTACTTTTGGGTTTAAACCATTGTTTTCTAAAAACTTATAAACGTGTATTCCGTTGGTTTTACCTCTTGTACCTTGACTAGCAAAAATAAATGCTTGATCGTTACCTTTTACACCTTTATTAGTAAGCTTTTGTAACAACTCTAAATTACCTGTTCTAGCAACGTAATTATAAATTCCGTTACCATTATGGTCTTTAGAATTTAAATCTAATCCTTTAGAAGTAAAGTAATCTATTAATTTAAAATCTTTGTCACTTGGCGCTGCTAATAATAAAGCATTTGCACCACTATGATTTACATCTTTTAATAAGTTTGCGCCATTAGCTAAACATAAATCATATACTTTAGTGTTAGTTTGACCTGCATTAGCTGCAAAGTTTAAAACGGTTAATCCATGATCGTCTAAAATATCGGTCTTTGCACCTTTATTTATTAATTCTTGCATGTATTGGTCATTACCTTTGTAAGCAGCCCAAAAAATGTATGTACGACCATCATGAGTTAGTTTATTAACATCGTTACCTTTTATAGATTGTAAGTATTGTAAAGTTTCTATAGGTGCATCTTGTAATATAGCATACACCATTGGATCAAAACTATTTGGATTTAATTGTGTTGGATCATGTCCTTCTTCTACTGCAATTTTAACTGCTTCTACAGAAGTTGTATTTGACCAAAAGTTTCTATCTAATAACTTGTTATTTTGTGCAATTACACTAAGATTAATAAAAAGTATTAGTGTTGTAAATATGTGTTTCATTTGTTTATTCTTTTATAAAACTATCTATTACTGGATTTATTTGTTTTGCTGTATTATAATTTTCGTCGTCAAATAAATATTTATATAGTAATTTATTATCTACTTTTTCTTCTAATTGTAAGTTTTTATGTCTTCCATAAACTTCATCCCATTTTGCTCGTACTGTAGACCATTTATCTTGGTGCGCTTTCCACCAATCTTGTGCTGCTTGACAACGACTATCGTCTACTTTTACATAGGTGTTATACCCTTTTTCTTTAGCTAATGTTACATCGTCTTTACCTTCGGCTCTAATAACTTTAGCGTTATCTTGATCATGCAACCAACCGTATTCTGTTATTTCGTGTCTGTTACCTCTTAAGGTTACATTATAATCACTACGTTTAGTGTATTCGCGTCTTGGTAATGGCGCTGTTGTTGTGTTTTCCCAATAGCTTTTACCGTCTACATGTACCCAAGTTGCACTACCTTCGTAACGTGGACTATCATCTACTTGATATACCTTTTGTGTCCATTGACCTTCAACTTCATCTTCTGTTTTTGTCACAAAATTCCATTTATTATCACCATCAAACATATAAAAATCTTTGTTTTGGAATAACCAATCTTGACGCCAATGTTTTACAATATGTGGACTAGCTGGATTACCAACTTGCAGTAAATGCTGTATAGATATCTTATTATCAGCATCTTCTACTAATTGTGCCCATTCCAAACCTTTGTCTACTTTAGTTTCTGATGGTTTATATAACGAATCCGAGCTATAATTAAAGGTCTCGGCAAAGTTAAAGGTTACTTCGTAACATCCGCACATTTTTTTTATAGCTGCTTGATCTTGCTCTTTTTTAGATTGTGCAGTAGCGTTAAATGCTACTAAGAAAAATAAAGTAATTACTAGATAGTGTTTCATTTTTGATGAATTTAAATTTTTTTAAAAAAATATTGTTCTTATTTAGACTGAATTAAAATAACGTTTATATTTGCGACAAATTTAATCAAGAATGATTCTAAATAAAAAACTTTTAACGCTTTATTTTTCATTTTTTTCAGCTTCGCTTCTTTTTGCTCAAGAAAAAGTAAGTGATACGACAAAAATTGAACAGTTAGAAGAAGTTATAGTGACTGGTCAATATAATCCGCAGTCTATAAAAAAATCGGTTCACAACGTAATTGTTATAGATAGAGAAAAAATAGAGAAGCAAGCAGCAAATAACCTTGCTGATGTTTTAAATTTTAATTTAAACTTAAATATTATACCAAGCTCGCAAACAGGACAATCTAAAGTAGAATTTTTTGGTTTAGATGCGCAGTACTTTATAGTAATGCTTGATAATGTTCAAATAGTTAACGATAACGGTTTTGGTAATAATATTGATTTAACCCAAATAAACCTTGACGATATAGAACGTATTGAAATTGTTGAAGGAGCAATGGGTGTAGAAAATGGCGCAAACTCAGTATCTGGAGTTATTAATATTATCACCAAGAAAACATTAGAAAACGATTGGCAAATACAAGCTTTTGTTCAAGAAGAAACTGTAAGGGATGAGTACGAATGGTTTGATAAAGGTAGACATATACAAGCGTTAAGTATAGGACATAATTTTAATGATAAATGGACAGCAAAAATTAACCTTAACAGAAATGATTTTGCTGGGTTTTATAATGGAAGAAAAGGACAAAATCACTATACAGACGATGGATTAAGAGGTTACGATTGGCTACCTAAAACACAATTAAATGGTAAAGCAATTTTAAATTACAACACAGATAATTTTAAAGCCTTCTATAAGTTTGAATATTTTAATGAAGATTTAAGATATTATGATGCAACCGTTAGACCAAACATAAATGTACAAGCTCAAACCAGTAACCCATCTTCTACAGATAGAATATTTACTACAAATAGATACATTAATAACTTAATAGTTGATGGAAAATTAAAATCTGGTGCTGTTTACAATGCCACATTTTCTTACCAAAAACAAGAAAGAGATTTAAACGAATTTAACTACTACATTATTACCAAAGAAAAATCTAACGAAACAGATCAAACCTACCAATCCAGTAATGTATTTTTCTCTAAAGGAACTATTAACAACCTAACTAAAAGCGATAAATTTAATTATCAATTAGGTTACGAAACCAGATTTATTAAAGGTTTTGACACACAAGCTTCCGGTGATGTTACACAACAAGATAAAGAAATGAAGCAAAACAATAACGCTGTTTTTGTGTCTTCAGAAATTAATGTAATTGACAAATTACTAATAAGACCAGGTGTAAGATACGAATACAACTCGATGTTTAAATCGCAACTACTAGGATCTTTACACGCTAGATATTTATTTAATAAAGGTTATGAGTTAAGAGGTAGTATAGGTTCTTCATATCGTACTCCTAATTTTGAAGAACTGTATTATTATTTTGTAGACTCTAATCATGATGTTAGAGGTAATCAAAATTTAAAACCAGAACGCGGCTTTTCTTCATTTTTAAATCTAAAAAAACGCAGTTGGTTTAATGACATTTCAATGTCTAACAACCTAAAATTTAGCTATATAGATCTAAAAGACAGAATCGAATTAGCAGTAGTAAACACACTACCATTACAATACCAATACATAAATATAGATGGCTATAAATTAATAGGTTGTTCCTTAGAAAATAGCATAAAAAAGGACAATTGGGCTTTTAATTTAGGAGCAACTTATCAAGGTATTTCTAGAATAATGAATAACGAAGCCAATGCCAAAAATGACTTTTTATATGCCTTACAACTTAACACAAGCGCAACCTACTTTATAAATAAATGGAATACAGCTTTTACCCTTTTATTAAAACATAATGGTAAACAGCAAAATTACATTGGCGATGGTAGTGATAATGAAGGAAACACGTTATTTAAAAAATATACAACCAATGCATTTACATGGATGGATGCATCCATTAAAAAAACATTCTTGGATAAAAAAATAGATGTCACATTAGGTGCCAGAAACCTTTTAGATGTCACAACAGTAGCTATTGATGGCGCAAGCACATCTGGTATACACAGTTCTAATAATTCTGGATTATTGTTAGGCTACGGAAGATCTTATTACCTAAAACTATTATATAATTTAAATTTTTAATACAAAATGAAAAACAAATTTTTAACCTTAATACTTTGTTTAGGTGCTTTAGCCCTAACAAATTGTAGTAGTGATGATGACAACAACTTACCGTCAGAACCTATTGAAGTTGTAATTGAAGGTGCAGAAGTAGCGCCAACTGTTGGTGGACCAAATCAACAAAATCAAGTGTACGTAGACTTAAGTACAAACACAATGACTAGTGTACAACGTGATTCTTGGGACTTAGGTTTTTACTCAGGATCAGACTTTAAAGTAGTAATAAATGGATCTATTTACATGGCTGCAGGACAGTTAACTGCTACAGATATAGATGCTGTTAGCTCTAGTGATCAAGAAGTGCAAGATTTACAGCCTCAAGTTGCTGTTGGTACTTTTGATGCTAATAATACTGTTTTTGTAGATGCACCTAATGGTGATTTATCTGGTACAGCTTTCGCTGAAATTTCTGCAACAGATGCTAATAACCATGTGTATTTAGTAAACTTAGGAAATGAAGTTGGTACAGCTACAGCAAGTACAGGAAGTGTTGAAATTTCTGGAGATGCAAGAGGATGGAAAAAAGTAAGAGTATTACAAGATGGATCTAATTACATATTACAATATGCAGATTTAGATGATACAACACATCAAGAAGTAACAATATCTAAAGATGCAAGTTATAACTTTAGCTTCTTTAGTTTTAACTCTAACTCGACTGTAAACATAGAACCAGAAAAAACAGAATGGGATTTAAACTTTACGGTTTTTACTAACGAAATACCAGGATATGGATCTTATGGTTACTCAGACTATGTAGTAAATAACACCTTAGAAGACGCTACAGTTTATATGATAGATACAGAAGTAGAAACAGAATTATCTTATGACAATTTTACTTTAGCAGATGTAGATGCTACTTTATTTTCTAATGCAGATAGAAGAAGTATTGGAAGCAGTTGGAGAAATGGTGGTGGACCAGGTACATTACCTTCTTTAAAAGACAATGTTTTTTATATCGTTAATGATACAGACGGAAATTTATATAAATTAAAATTCTTAGCATTAACAAACGACAATGGAGAACGTGGTTATCCTAAATTTGTTTACAATTTATTACAATAGTGTTAATTGTAATTGTTTTTAAAGTGAAAAAGCCTTAGTTAAATTACTAAGGCTTTTTTTAATAGTATTTATTAGTATAATCGTTGGAAGATATACCTCTTAAACTGTACACAACAAAATGATTTAAAATTTCTTTTTGAGAATACTTATCAATCAAATTTGTGTTTTTTAAAGCAATCTCTTCAAAGCGTTTAAAATACAAATCACAAAATAACTTTAGGTTTACGTTATCTTTTATCATACCTTTTTGTTTTGCTGTATTTAATAAATCATACACTGTTTTAGATACAAACTCATGTCTAAATTTATTAAATAACATATACGCATCTGGATAATATTTTTGAAGTCCAAAAATAAACGATGGTTTAAAATTTTTAAGATGAATTAATGCTGTTTTATACAATAAAACAACACAAACAATTGGATCTTGTTCGTGCTTTTGTATATCTGAAGCATAGTTAGAGTAATTAGCGACAAGCAATTTTACACTCTCAAAAATTAATTGGTCTTTACTATTAAAATGATGATAAATGGTTTTTTTAGAAATTCCTAACTCAGATGCAAGCTCATCCATTGTAAAGCTTCTACTACCAAACTTTACAAATTTTTCAACCGATTGCTCCAACAATTCTTGCTTGCTTATCATGGTTTTTAATATGATTTTAGCTGTTTCATAAAATCTCCAAAGTGTGGTAAAAAAATATTAAACAAAGGATGTTTTCTATTTTTAATAACTACTTCACTAAAAAGTTTTAAGCCTACAACAAACTCTTTATTTGTAGCATCATCAAAAATATTTTTTTGCTGAATACGGTCTAAAATTTGTAAAATATTATCATGATTTTCAAACTCAAATTGTAAAGTACCACTTGGATTTGACTCATCTTTTAATTCAACTTCTTCTAATGTAATTTTGTATGTATTAGTCTTTTTCATGGTAACTTGTTATTTCCATCCGCCACCTAAAGCTTCATATAATGTGACAACACTTAGTAATTGTTGTAATTTATTATCAATAACACTTAACTCTGCAGTTAATACACTTTGTCTAGCTGTTAATAAGTCTAAATAGTTTGCAAAACCATTTTTAAGTAGCTCGTCCGAGTTTGCTTCTGCTTTGCGTAAAGCTTCAACTTCATTATTAACAAATTCATATTTTTTAACCTCAGCTTGATAACTATAAAGCGCATTAGAAACTTCGTTACCTGCATTTAGTAAAGTTTGCTTAAACGTTAACAAAGCTTGTTCTTGTTGTGCTTTTGCTACTTCATGCTGAGTTTTAATTTGCCTACCATTTAAAATTGGTTGTGCGATACCACCAACTAGATTGGCAAATAAAGAGCTAGTATTAAATAATTTATCGATATCTAAACTTTGTAAACCGCTTGTTGCAGATAATGTTAATGATGGGTAAAAGTTACTTTTAGCAACATTTGTAAGCTCAAAAGTTTGAATTAATCCAAACTCGGCAGCCATTACATCTGGTCTGTTTCTTAAGATAGTTGCTGGAAGACCTAATTTTAATTCATTATCAATGGTTTGATTGTCTAGACTATTTCTATCAAAATGCTGTGGCGATTTACCTAAAAGTAAACTTAATGTATTTTCTGCTTGAAAAATAGCTACTTCTAAATCTACCTCTAAAGCTTTTGCATTGTTATACTGCGCAATGTTTTGATCTACTGCAACTTGATTTTCTTGCCCAGCTTCCTTCAATGCTTGGATAGTTTCTACACCTTTTTCTCTTGTTTTAATAGTTTCTCTAGTGACTTTTAATTGTTCATCTAATGCAATTAATTGATAATATGTAGAGGCAATACTTGCTATTAATTGTGTTTTTACAGCTTGATGTGCTGCAACACTTTGTAGGTAAGATGCTTGGAAGGCTCTTTTATTACTTCTAATTTTCCCCCAAATATCTGCTTCCCAAGATAAGGCTGCAGATAATTCAAATTGATCGATATGATCTGTGCCTAAACTGCTTAAAATTGCACCTTGCTGTCCGTTTTCGGACAAGTAACTTCTAGTTGCAGATGCATTACCAGTAATGGTAGGTAAAAACCCAGCTTTACCTTGTTTTACATAAGCTTCTGCTGCAATTATTTGTTGTATTGCAATTCTAATATCTATATTATTTTGCAAACCTTCTTCTATATATTGTTGCAAATACTGATCAGTAAAAAGTTGTTTCCAAGAAATATCTGCTAAAGACAAACTATCTTCTGGTAATTGATCGGTACGATATAGATTATTAGTTTCTTCAAATTCTGGTCTAGAATAGTCTTTAGCTACAAAACAACTTTGAATTGTAAAGGCTATTAAAATAAGTAATATTGGTTTACTTATTTTTTTTAGAGTTATGTTAGATTTCATAATTGTTAATCTTCTAAATTGTTAGTTTGCGGTTGTCCAGTAAATTTTTCTTGTAACCATTGAAAAAAGATGAATAGAATAGGAATTACAAATACACCTAAAAGTGTTCCTATTAACATTCCTCCTGCTGCACCAGTACCAATAGATCTGTTACCTTCTGCTCCAACACCATTTGCTAACACAAGTGGCATTAATCCTAAAATAAAAGCAAAAGACGTCATTAAAATTGGTCTTAGACGCGCTTTAGCACCATGTATTGCAGCTTCTACTAGATCTTCGCCTTGTTTTCTTCTTTGTAAAGCAAACTCTACAATTAATATGGCGTTTTTAGCGAGTAAACCTACAAGCATAACTAAGGCTATCTGGAAGTAAATATTATTTTCTAAACCAAATAATTTTGTTGAAATAAATGCGCCAAAGATACCTACTGGTAAAGATAAAATTACTGCTAATGGTAATAAGTAACTCTCGTATTGTGCTGCTAATAAGAAAAAGACAAAGAGTATACTTAATCCAAAAATTATTGTTGTTTGATTACCTGCGCTAGATTCTTCTCTAGATAAACCAGAATAGGCAACTTCAAAATTTGATGGTAATTTTGAGGCTTCTGCATTTACAATTGCTAATGCATCACCTGTACTAAAACCAGGATTTGAAGCTCCAGATACTTTTGCCGAATTATATAAGTTAAATCGAGTTACCGATTGCGGACCATAAACACGTTTTAAAGAAACAAACTGTGTTATTGGTGCCATATCACCACTTCCTGTTCTAATATATAATTGATTTAATGAGTTTTCATCTGTTCTATCTTCAGGAAGTGATTGTACATACACACGGTATTGCTTACCAAATCTTGCAAAATCTGCAGCGTAAATTCCTCCAATATACCCTTGTAAAGTAGAGAAAATACTACTTACAGATACGCCTAAATCTTTTGCTACTGGTACATTAATATCTAATTGATATTGTGGATAATTAGTATTAAAAGAAGTTTGTCCATATTGTATTTCTGGATGCTGCATTAAATTACCAATAAAATTTTGAGTTGCTTCATTTAATTGCTCTACACTACCACCAGATTTATCAAGTAAATTAACTTCAAAACCAGAAGACAAACCAAATCCAGGTATACTTGGCGGCGCAAAAAACAATACTCTAGCATCTTGTATTCCTGCTGCCATCCCAAACAATTTACCTGTTATAGCATCTATAGTTTGATCGTCTGCAGTACGTTCGCTCCAGTCTTTTAATTTTATAAATCCAAATCCATAGTTGCTACCCGATCCATTAATTAAACTTCTACCATTTACAACTGTTACACCATCTATTCCGGGAATTTGAGATGCATTTTTATAGACTAAATCTGTAATTTGTTTTGTTCTATCCATTGATGCTCCTGGTGCTAATTGTACATCTATAAATAAAACGCCTCTATCTTCACTTGGTACAAATCCAGTTGGTGTTGTTGTGGCAGACCACCAAATTCCAACACCTGCTAAAAGTAGTATGACTACAGTAACAAGTTTGTTTTTATATAAAAACTGTAAGCTTCTTCCATAACGTTCAGTCGTTGCATTAAATCCTTTATTAAAAGCAGAATAAAAACGTTGTACGACATTTTTGTTTTTATGTGAATCGTCATGAGATTTTAAAAACAATGCACATAATGCAGGACTAAGCGTTAATGCATTTAAGGCTGAAATTAATATAGCAACAATTAATGTCACACCAAATTGCTCGTAAAACACACCTGTTGGACCTTGAACAAAAGTTACAGGTATAAATACTGCAGCCATAACTAATGTAATAGAAATAATGGCTCCAGATATTTCGTGCATAGCACTAAGTGTTGCCTTTTTAGCATTTGTTTCGCCTTCATCCATTTTAGAGTGTACAGCTTCTACCACAACAATTGCATCGTCAACTACAATACCTATTGCTAAGACTAATGCAAACAGCGTTAGCAGGTTTATGGAATAGCCAAATAAATTTAAAAAGAAAAAGGTACCAACAATTGCTACAGGTACTGCTATAGCAGGAATTAAAGTAGATCTAAAATCTTGTAAAAAGATAAATACAACTAAAAATACTAAGATAAAAGCTTCAATAAATGTGCTTACTACCTTGTCTATAGAAGCTTCTAAAAATTGATTAGTATCAAACGGAATTATCACTTTAATTCCGTCAGGAAAATCTTTTTCTAACCTTGATAATTCAGATTTAATAGTTTCAATTATTTCTTGAGCATTAGATCCAGCAGTTTGAAAAATACCCATATTAACACTAGGATATCCATTGGTTGACCCAAAAGAAGCGTAGGATTGAGAATCTAGTTCGACATCTGCAACATCTTTAAGCCTTAAATATTGACCATTATCTAATGCTTTTATAATTATATCGCTGTACTGTTGTTCTGTTTTAAATCTACCACTATAGGTTATTGTATATGAAAATGACTCACCACTATTTTCCCCTAAAGATCCAGCAGAAGCTTCTAAACTTTGCTCGTTTAAAGCTGATGTAATATCTGAAGGATTTAAATTATACGCTGCTAACTTTTCTGGTTTTAGCCAAATACGCATGGCGTAATCTTGAGATGAAAACACATTAACATTACCTACACCATTTACACGTTGTATTGATGGGATAACATTAATCTTTAAATAATTTTGAAGAAATGTAGCATCGTAGTCTTCATTTTCTGAATAAAACGACATGAACATTAATGCCGAAGTTTGCTGCTTTTGAGTTAAAACTCCAGATTGCGTCACTACTTGTGGTAACAAAGGATTGGCTCTTGCAACACGGTTTTGTACATTTACAGCAGCAATATCTGGATCTGTTTCTTGATCAAAATAAACTGTGATTTGTGCTGTTCCAGAGTTAGAAGCTGTAGAGGTAATATAAGTCATACCTTCTACACCGTTAATTTGTTCTTCTATAGGAATAACAACAGATTCCATAATAGTTTCTGCACTTGCTCCTGTATAATTTGCAGATACTGTAATTGTTGGAGGCGCAATATCTGGATACTGTTCTATTGGCAAATTAGTAAGTCCTAGAACTCCTAAAATGACTATAATAATTGAAATAACTGTAGATAGTACAGGTCTTTCTATAAATGTTTTTAGCATAATTTTTATTTAAATAAAGGAGTTATTGGTTTTGTGATACTATCAAAAGAGACTTCTTTTGGTGTAATTTCAGTACCGTTTCTTAGCTTACTTATACCAGATGTTATTATTTTATCGCCTTTTTGCAATCCTGACTCAACAACATAAAGATTATCTACTGTTCCTTTAATTGTTATTATATTAGATTTTACTTTATTATCAGATTGTAACGTGTAAATAAGTACGTCTTTTTGTTGTTCGAAAGTAGCAGATTGCGGAACAACAATTGCATCTTGATAAGTAGTTGGTATTCTTATTTTACCACTGTTTCCGTTAGTAAGAATTTCATTTGGATTATTAAATGCGGCTCTAATTTTTATTGTTCCCGTATTTTGATTAATCTGACCTGTACTTGTTTGTATTCTTCCTGTCTCTGAGTATAACTCTCCGTTAGCCAATACTAAACTTACATCTGGAGAATTTTTTATTCGTTCTGATTTACTTTTACCTTCCATTTTTTGAAGGTAGTTAATGTATTGTGCTTCATTTAAACTAAAAAAGGCATACACTTGACTTATCTCACTAACAGTTGTTAATGCTGTAGCATCGCTTGGGCTTACTAAAGAACCTTCTCTTAAATTTATTGCACCAACATAACCATCTACAGGACTTTTTACTGTAGCATAGCCAATATTAGCATTTATACTGTTGTAATTAGCTTTAGCTTGGGCTAGATTAGCTTTTGCTGTTTCTAATTGGACTTTACTAATAATATTTTTTTCTACTAATGGAATTAATTTATCTACTTCTACCTGAGCTGCATTAACACTAGCTTTTGCAGCATTGGCATCTTGTGATAACGATTGTGTTTCTAGCTTAAAAAGTGGTTGTCCTTTTTTTACTTTTTCTCCTTCGTCTACTAAAACCTGTTGTATATATCCAGATGTTTTTGCTCTTACATCACTATTTACTATTCCTTCTATTCTAACTGGATATTCTTGATAACCTGTAACGGTTTTTTCTTGTAAGGTTGCTACACTAAATGTTGCTGGTGCACTTTGTGTTGGTTGTTGTTGCTCCTGATTTTTACAACTTATAATGGTTGTAATACTTAGCACTATGATTAGGAATTGGCTTATACGTTTCATATATAATTGATGGTTACTTTTTTTCTATTTCTAAAATTTTTATTCTTAATTTTTCTAGTGAGTTTATTGCTTCATTTAAATAAATAAGGTAGCTGTCATGAAAGTCTAACTTGAATTTTTCTTCTTGGTTTGTAACAACCAATTCATTCATTTTTTCTTTGTATTGCTTTATCTCTTTATGTAATTCAATTTGAATTTTCCAGTCTTCGACCATTCTATCTATTCGCTGAAAAATAGTGTCTGGATTTTTGATAAAATATTTTTTACGGTCGCCTGTTTTAGTAAAATATTTTATTTTTTTTAAATCTGATAAATGGTTTAAGTGTGTAGATATTGTGCTTTTACTTGCACATAGCTTATCTACTAACTCTTCGAAAGTAGTTCCCGAATCTCCTGTTAATATAATGTATGACAATATACGAGCTGCAACTGGAGCTAATTGATCTGTTTGTTCAAAAACGATTCCTAAGCGTTCTACCAGATCGTGTTTTTGTTTTAGTAAATCTAAAGTCATTGTGTTTAATTAGATTTACAAAATTAAGTTTAGTTCGGGAAAAACCGAACCGAACGAAGTTAAATTGTTGTTAAATAAAAAAAGCCGGACAATTCCGGCTTTTTAAACTAAGTTTATTGATTATAATGCAGATTTAAATTGACTTAAAAACCTAACATCATTTTCGCTTAGTAATCTTATATCTCCTATTTGGTGTAATAACATAGCTATACGATCTATACCAACACCAAAAGCAAATCCTGAGTATTCCTCTGCATCTATATTACAGTTTTTAAGTACGTTTGGGTCTACCATACCACAACCACCTATTTCTAACCAACCTGTTCCTTTAGTGATTTTGTAATCGGTTTCGGTTTCTAATCCCCAATATACATCTATCTCAGCACTTGGCTCTGTAAATGGGAAGTATGATGGACGTAGTCTTATTTTTGATTTTCCAAACAACTCGGTTGTAAAGTATTGAAGCGTTTGTTTTAAGTCTGCAAAACTTACATCTTTATCTATATATAATCCTTCTATTTGATGAAAAAAACAGTGCGATCTTGCAGATATTGCTTCGTTACGGTATACTCTTCCTGGTGAAATAGTACGTATTGGCGGTTGATTATTTTCCATGTAACGTACTTGTACAGAACTGGTATGCGTACGTAATAATATGTCTGGATTTGTTTGTATAAAAAAGGTATCCTGCATATCTCTTGCTGGATGATATTCTGGAAGATTTAAGGCTGTAAAGTTATGCCAATCGTCTTCTATTTCTGGTCCTTCACTTACGTTAAATCCTATATTTGAAAAAATATCTATTATTTGATTTTTTACAATAGATATTGGATGACGTGATCCTATTATTAATGGCTCTCCTGGTCTTGATAAATCACCACTTACTCCTGCATCTTGCGTGTTATTTTCTAACTCTTCTTTAAGTTGATTAACTTTATCTTGTGCCGTTTGCTTTAACTTGTTTATAGCTTGGCCAAATTCTTTTTTCTGGTCGTTTGCTACATTTTTAAACTCAGAGAAATACTCGTTTAGTAACCCTTTTTTACCTAGGTATTTTATACGAAACGTTTCTACTTCTTCTTTGGTTTGTGCTTTAAATGCTTCGGCTTCTGCAATAAGCTCTTTAATCTTATCTATCATGACTTCCATTAATAATGGGCAAATTTACTATTTTTTATGGTTTAGACCTTACTTAGTGCAAGCTTTTTGTTGGCGGATTGGCGCGTTAAGGATAGAGCAATTGTTGGAGCACATCTTTGATTGCGACTTGCGAGAGCCTGACCCGATAGGGTAACGCTATAATTTATTTTATGTACTTGGTTTCTATAAAGTAGTTGACTATGGCTTCTTTCATTAATATAGATTGCTCGCCTGCTTTTAATGCTGGTAATTGTTCTTTTACTTTATAATGTGGCCAACCATCTTCATCCACAAAATCAAACTCATAATAACCATATGGCTCTAACAGTTTGCAAATGGCTATGTGCATTAAATCTAATTTGTGGTCTTTTTTAAATCTACGGTGTAATTGTCCCAACTCTTGTACGCCTATTAGATAGATTATGGCGTCTAAATCTAGTGTATCTCCGTCTGCAAATTGTGCGGACAATTTACTTACTACTTCTTCCCATCTTTGTTTTAACTGCTCGTCTCTAGACATAATTTTATTAAAGTTGCAAAGTTAGTTTATATTTGTTGAAATTGTAAACTTTATGGCGGTTATAGATATTGTTTTAGGCGCACTTTTATTATTTGGCTTAGTGCGTGGTTTGTTTAAAGGTCTTTTTGTAGAACTTGCTTCTATTATAGCACTTGTTGGCGGTGTTTATGGTGCTATACATTTTAGTTATTTTGTTGCTAATTTTTTAGAAAATAAAACCGAATGGAACGAAAAAACCATTAATATTACTGCGTTTGCTATTACGTTTGTGGTTATTATTTTACTAATTAGCTTGGCTGGTAAGGCGCTTACCAAATTAGCAGATTTTGCCTCTTTAGGTATTTTAAACAAACTTTTGGGTGCTGTTTTTGGTGCTTTAAAAATTGGATTGATTTTAAGTGTGTTACTTATTGTTTTTGATAAAATGAATAACACGATTACTTTTGTTAACGAAGAGAATATTGAAAATTCTATACTTTACAAACCTGTTAAAGGTTTGGCACCAATGATTTTTCCTAGTATTATTAAATCTGAAGATGAAACTTTAGAAGAAGAAGATAATGATATTATTGATCCTGCTGAAGATACTAACGACGTGCAAGCTTAAACATCATTACCTTCTTATTCTTATTTAAAAGTTTATAAAGGCTATCATATTTATTTGGTCTCTTGAGTCTGAACTGAATATTTGATTCATCCAACCTAGTTCAAATTTTACAGCGTTATTTAGTTTATATCCTGTACCAAAATAGATCCTATTGCGATCAAACAAGTCTTTTTGGGTATTAATAAACAGCTCGTTATAACTTGATAAATACCATGTTTTATCTTCTAAATTTTTATGATTTAATGGATAATTTAAAGATAGGAAGTATCTTAATCGCATTTTAAAATCGTCTTCTACAAAACGTTGTTCAAATCTATAACGGTGTGTTATATTTAATCTGTTTTGATGCTGTTTTGTTATAAACTGCTGAAAAATTCTATGTTCATTTACATTAATTTTATCTTCTGTTTGACCTATGTAATTTTCAGATTTTATGTAACCGTAACCTAATAGTAGGTTGTTATTATTTTCGGTTAAATTATATCCTATTCCTGTTCTTAACAGTAGCTGCTCTAGATCGCCTATAGCATCGTAATTACGGTATTGGACTTCGGCATGTAAATTCCATTTACTATTTAATTGCTTGTTACCAAAAACGATTATCCAATTACCTAATTCGCTATTTTGACTTATCCCTAAAAAAGGCAGCATTACTAAAACTAGTAATGCTGCAAATGTGTTCTTTTTCATGTTAATCTTATTCGTAAAACTCTACGCCACCAGTATTAATATCGTACATAGCGCCTATTATTTTAATCTCGCCATTTTTTTCCATTTCAGAAAGTATTGGACTTTCTGCATGGATGCGATCTATTGTAAGTTCTACGTTTTTCTTTGATACCTCATCTACAAATTCTAAGTTTTTAGAGTTTCTTAAACTCTCATCACTTGGTTCTGAGACTGCATTCACAGCTGGTGTTATTTTCTGGATTAACTTGGTTAGGTTACCCATTTCGGCATGATCACATGCACCTTTTACAGCGCCGCAACTTGTATGTCCTAATACTACAATTAGTTTGGTTCCTGCTAATTTACAAGCAAATTCCATGCTTCCTAAGATGTCTTCGTTTACAAAGTTTCCTGCAATACGTACGCTAAAAATATCTCCTAATCCTTGATCAAAAACAAGCTCGGCAGAGACACGAGAATCTATACAACTTAATATTGTTGCAAACGGAAATTGTCCTTCGCTTGTATCATTAACTTGCTCTAATAAATTACGATTTGCTTTTAAGTTTTGCTGAAATCTTTCGTTTCCTTCTTTTAAAAACTGTAATGACTTTTCTGGCGTCATTGTAGCTTGTGTTTCTTTAGTATGTGCTTTCATAGTATCTTCTATTGTGTTGTTTGTTAGTTTAATTGTGTTTTAGGTTTTAATTTAAAGAACTCTACAAAACTTTCTGGGTTTTCTATTGTTCCTCTTTCTGAAATTAACTTGATATTGATATTTCGTTCTTTTGCTTTTACTGAAAAGTCTTCTAAAATCTCGATAATATCATTATCTAAATATCGTGTTTTTCTTACATCTAATTCTAAATAAGAATTTTCTGGTAAACGGTCTAATTCTTTTAAAATTGCTCCTTTGTTAAAGAAAGTTACTTCTTCTGCTAGTGTCATTTTAATTTTTCCGTCGTCTACATCTTCTCCTTCTTTATGTAAGAAATGCGAGTTTTG
Source organism: Mesoflavibacter profundi (assembly GCF_014764305.1). NCBI lineage: Bacteria > Pseudomonadati > Bacteroidota > Flavobacteriia > Flavobacteriales > Flavobacteriaceae > Mesoflavibacter > Mesoflavibacter profundi. The sequence goes on along the minus strand of NZ_CP061703.1, from coordinate 1,369,112 downwards.
GTAGCTTTTTATTAGTATAACTATAATACCTACTGCTAATCCTAAAGCAATTCCTTTTAATAAATCTGTAAATACAATACCTGCAACTGTTACTATAAATGGTAAAAATTGTTTCCAACCTAAATCATACATTGTTTTAAATAATGCTGGCTTTGCAAGTTTATATCCTACGATTAATAACACTGCTGCAAGAACAGATAACGGTATCATATTTAATAACTTAGGTATTAATATTACAGAAATTAATAAAAAGAAACCATGTATTATTGCCGACATTTTACTGCGTCCGCCAGATTGGATATTTGCCGAACTACGAACAATTACTTGCGTAATAGGTAATCCTCCAATCATACCAGAAAGGATATTTCCGGTACCTTGTGCTAATAACTCTCTATTAGTTGGTGTTACATTTTTATATGGATCTAACTTATCGGTTGCTTCTACACAAAGTAAAGTTTCTAAACTTGCAACTAATGCAATAGTAAAAGCTACAATCCAAATTTCTGGATTTGTAATTGCTGTAAAATTAGGAAAGCTAAATTGTCCTAAAAACGACGAAAAATCTTCTGGAACAGGTACGCTTACTAAATGTGAGCTTTCTATTCCTAAAGTAGAATGTCCTTTTGTTAATACATAAAATATGATACCAACAACTACTGCTACTAAAGGACCTTGAATTAACTGAAATATTTTACCTTTTTTAGATAACACATTACTCCATAATAGTAAAATTGCTAATCCAATTACACCTATTAATAAAGATCCTGGTGTTATGTGATTAATCGAATTTAAAATTTCAGAAAATGTATTTTCACCATCTACTTGGAAAAATGCAAAATCACCTTCTGGATCTGGATCGTATCCAAAAAAGTGTGGTATTTGTTTTAAAATAATGATAATACCAATACCTGTTAACATACCTTTAATTACTGAAGACGGAAAGTAGTAACCTATGATTCCTAATCTTAATAATCCAAATACTAATTGGATTATACCTCCTAAAACTACAGCGACTAAAAAGTTTTCATAACCACCTAAAGTACCAATTGCTGTTAATACAATTGCTGCTAGTCCAGCAGCTGGACCACTAACACCAATTTTAGATCCACTTAAAGATCCTACTACAATACCACCAACTATACCAGCAATTAAACCCGAAAATAAAGGTGCGCCACTAGCTAATGCAATACCTAAACATAATGGTAATGCCACAAAAAATACGACTATACTTGCAGGTAAGTCATTTTTAATATATTTAAACATATTATAAATTTTGAATGTTGCTTGATTACAAACAACTTTAATTATTAATTAAAAAGAATGACGTAAACGTCAAAAAAATCTAAATTATAATAAGTTGTAATCTGGTGGCGGAGATATTAAATTTAGGTCTGGTTTAGTATAAGATTTAAAGAGATAATCTAAATTAGGAAAATCTTCGTTTACAATTAAACATTCTGAATCTTCCTTTGTATTAGTAACTACTAATTTTAGACTTTTAATTTCCTCTTCTTCTTCAGAAACACTGTATAATACCGATATATCTATATCTGAATCTACAACAACAATAATTGAAGGTGCTGTAATTAGCCCTAAAAATAAAATTGAAAAAAATATAGATATAAACTGTTTGGACATGTTTATTTTTTGAGAAACAAATATAACTTTTCCACTATTGAAAAAGCTAAATATACTAAAAAGTATTTAGTAATTTAATGTCTCCCGAAATTATCCAACCCTCTTTACCGTCTTGTAACTTAATTTTTTTCCAATTATTAATAGTATCTAAGACTTGTACTTTTGTGCCTTCATGTAGTACAAATGCTTGAGTACTTCCTAAATTAGGTTCGGATTTTACTTCTGTTTCTTTAGCAAAAACTATGGCTGGATTATTACTATTATCTAAGTTTTGTTTTTTAAAAGCAAAACTTAAAGTAATTAGTCCTAAAAAAAGACTTAATAATGCTGTAATAAAGCTTATTCTTTTCTTACTAGCTAACTGTGTAAAAAAATAGGTGATAATTAGCATTACAAAACCTACAACAAACACTATAGTTAATATGGCCCAATTATCAAAAGTTAAAGCATGAATGGCTTTATTAAAAAACTTTGATAATCCTAATTTTGGCACTTCCTGAATATTGTCTATGGTCATATTTTTCGCATAAGCAATATTGTTTTTTATGTCTTTATCGTTTGGTTTTAACTGTAATGCTTTTTCGTAGTAATATATACTTGGCGCTATATTATTTAATTTATAATGCGCGTTACCTAAATTATAATATATATCTGCAGAATGTTGACCAGTTTTTAAAATCTCTTCATACTTATTAACTGCATCTGCAAACTTACCTTCGTTATAAAGTGCATTAGCTTGATCAAACAAACTATTGTTTTGTGCTTGAGTAAAAACAGTTACTAAAAATAATATGTAAACTACAAGTTGTTTCATAAAATATACTAACGTATTTGTTTATCTATATTACTAATTGTAGAAGATGCTTTGTTATAATCTTGTTCCATTGCTACTTGTGTCATTGGTGTATATCTTGCCAACTCACAATTTTCTAAAAGCTTTAAAAAGTCTTTAATAGTATTGTTATCTACTTGCTTTTGTTCTAATAGAAGACTTATTTTTTCTTTACTTAAATCTGTAGTTTCAATATTCAATCTACCTTTTAAGTAATTATGTAATGCTTTTTCTAATGCGATGTAAAAAGCTTCTTTTTGTCCTAAAGCTTTTTTAGCTTCAGAAAGATACTTTTTAGCTAACCTATCTGCTTTTCTTAATCTATTCCCAACAACATCTGCGCTACGTTGGTCTCTTTTACGTCTGTAAAGTAATGCTAATGGTATTGCTAATAAAGGCGTAATTAAACTCATCCAAAATGCAGTTGTATTAAAAAAAGTTTCTTGTTGTATTGGTTTTAAATTGGTTTTAGTTTTTATAAATGCAAACTGATTATCATTTAAAACTACTGCTTGTTTTTGATTGTTATTAGTAGGTAAATTATTATCTGCGTCTGCATAAACTGGTCCTTCTAAAACATTTATAACAATATCTTTAGAAGATAAGACTTTGTAAGTTTCAGTTTTTAAATCAAAATAAGAAAATGTAACTGGCGGAATAGGGAATTTTCCTTTGTATTGTGGTACAATGGTATAACTATCAGAAATTTTTCCTTGCATTCCTGCTAGGTTTGTTCTAATATTCTCTTCATGTTCTGGATCGTAAACTTCTAATGCACTTGGAGTTTTTAATCCAGGTAATTCAAATAGTTTTAAGTTACCTTTTCCTGACACTTCTATTTTTGCTTGTAAGGCTTCTGTAGCATTAAGCTCGGTTTTTGTCGCAGTAACATTAAAGTCAAATTCGCCAACAGCACCAGTAAAATCTACTGGTTTACCTTGTTGTGGCAACGGTTTTACATTAATTGTTCTTGTATTGGCAGTTATTGTACGATGTGCTTGATTGTTTATTCTTCGACCAAAAATATCTCTTTGATTAGTTGGTACGTCAATTGTTAAATCTAAGCTTAAAGGTTCTATCTCTAATTTTCCTGTTTTTTGAGGAAATAACACTGCTTTTCTTAAAACTACATATCTATATTCTTCTCCGTCGTAAGTCCCGTTTTGAGGTCTAATTCCTTTAATATCTATATTCTGACTCCAAAATCCATTGAATTTAGGACTTTCGGTTTCTCTAAAATTACTTATTCCTGCTTTTGGAGCAACATATAATTTGTAAACTACTGTAATTGGCTCGTTTAAATAAGGATTTGTTTTAGATACTTCGGCTACCAAATGAATATTTTCTTTTAAAATATAATCTGGATCGTTTGGGTTTTCTGGTATATCTATAGCTTTGGTTACCTTTATAGTGATGGGCGATGTTTTATAAACAGTACCATCAATCTCTATAGTTGCTTGATTAATGGTAAATGTTCCCATTTGTTTTGGTGCCAAAAAGTAACTATATGTTTTTGAAAAATTACGCTTACCGTTAAACCACGAATGACTTACAGACTGGTTTGGTCCACCAACTACTGTAAATCCTTCAAAATTTGGAGATTGAAAATTATCTCCGTCTTTATTCATTTCAAAATCAACACGTAAACGTTCGTTTAAACCTAATTTTTTCTTACTAACTTTAGCTACAAAACTTATTGCTTCTTCATCTTGAGCTATAGCAAATACTGGTGCTAAAGCAAGTAGTAAAATGAATATGTGTTTAAGTAATTTCACTATTAATTCTTTTAATTCTGAATGTTAAGCTTCAAATTTATAATTTTTTACCAATCTTTATCGGTTTGCACTTTGGCACCTTTAACCTTTTGTGCATTTATTTTTTCTTGAACTTTTTGTTCTTGGTTATTCATCGCTTCTAACAAATTTTTAATTTGCTGTGGCGATAATTGACCTTGTTGTGGTTGTTGCTGTTGGTTATCTTGATCGCCTTCTTTTTGATCTTGATTTTTATTATCATCAGGTTTACCATCTTTATCTTGGTCTTGATCGCCTTCTTTTTTGTCCTGATCGCCTTGATCTTTCTGGTCTTTTTGATCTTGGTCTTCTTGTTGTTTTTCGTTATTTTCTTTTTGATCCTCGTTTTGGTTTTCGTCTTTATCACGGTTATTTTCTCCGTCTTTATCGTCTTCTTGAGGCTCGTCGTCTTGCTGGTTTTTTGCACAGTCTTTTGCTAAACCTAAATTGTAACGTGTCTCGTCATCTTTTGGGTTATTACGAAGTGCATTTTTATAAGCTTCAACCGCTTCTTTACATTTTTCTTGTTTCATTAAAATGTTACCAATATTGTGAAATGCTCTATGCTTTTCAACTTTATCTGTAGCGTGTTTTGCTGCTTGTTGATTACGGTATAATGCTTCGTCTAAGCTTCCTTTTTGATAATATTGATAGGCTAAATTATAAGCGCCAACAGCTTGGTTTGGTTTTGTAGATAAGGCTTTACGGTATTCCATTTCGGCATTTACAAAATCGTCACTTTTTGCAAATTCATTTGCATCTGCTACGTAAGATAATGCTTTGTTGGTTTGCTTTAAAAGTGCTTTTTCTTGGTCTTTGTCTTGAGCAACTAAGCTTACCGAAATTAATAAAAGTATGTAGGTTAATACGTTTTTCATTTTAAATTATCCTTTAATATAATGAAGCCTATAAATATATAAAAGACCTTTATGTATTGGTGTTAAGGGTTTTATAAATTCTCATTGAATAAATTTAATTTTTTAAGCCAAGCTGTTTTTCGTTCTAAAAGGAAAATATCTATAAAAAACAGAAAAATTGCTAAGCCTAAAAACCATTGAAATTGGTCTTTAAAATCGGCAATTTGTTTAGCTTCAAATTCGGTTTTATCCATAGTGTTTAAAATGTCTTTCATTTTATTAACTACTTGATCTGTAGATTGTCCTTTTAAATATTGTCCATTTGCTGTTGCTGCAATATTTTTTAGTGTTTGTTCGTCTAATTTTGTGATAACGGTTTCACCTTGACTATCTTTTTTATAACCTGTAATTACTCCATTTCTTTTTAATGGTATTGGTCCACCTTTTGTTTGACCAACGCCAATAGTAAAGATTTTTATGCCTTCATCTTTGGCTTGCTCTGCAACTTGTACTGCTGCTTCACTATGATCTTCTCCATCAGAAATGATAACTAACACACGATTAGTCTGCTCTTCATCGTCATAATACGTTGTTGCCAATTGTATAGCTTCATTTATAGCTGTTCCTTGTGAAGACAGCATATCTGTATTCATGTTCTGCAAAAATAATTTTGCTGCCGAATAGTCTGTAGTTATTGGTAATTGCGGAAACGCTTTTCCTGCGTAAGCGATAATTCCAACACGATCGCTACCTAAATTGTTGATGATTTGAGATACTAATTGTTTTGCTTTTTCTAATCGGTTTGGCTTAATATCTTCTGCCAACATACTTTTAGACACATCTATTGCAAAAACAATGTCTACACCTTCGCGTTTTACCGTTTCTAACTTTGTTCCAATTTTTGGGTTAACTAATGCAATAGCTAGACTTGCAAATGCCAGACTTAAAACAATTATTTTTAGTACCGATTTAAATACCGATTGGTTTGGACTTAATCGCTTTAAAAGTGCTTTGTCTGCAAACTTTTTTTGGGTTTGCTTTTTCCAAAATAGTAGCAACAAAAAGAAAACAACTATCACCGGAATGATTAGCATTGTCCAAAACCATATTTTTTCTTCTAGTTGAAACATAAATTTTTAATTTTTCGCTTTCGCGGAATTTCTTTTAAACAAAACTTCTAAAGATTGTAATTCTCATAAGATATTCTAGCAATAACAATACCATTGCTGCAATTACAAATGGTCTAAAATGTTCTTGATAGGTTGTGAATTTTATCTCGTCTATTTCGGTTTTTTCTAGTTTATTTATTTCGTCATAAATCTGAGCCAGTTTTTGATTATTTGTGGCTCTAAAATACTTTCCACCAGTTGCTGTTGCTATACTTTTTAGCAACTCTTCATCAATTTCTACTTGTACACGATCATACTGAAATCTTCCATTTGCTAAAAAAGCAACAGGTGATAACGCCATACCATTTGTACCTAATCCAATGGTGTAAACTTTAATACCAAATTCTACAGCTAATTCACTTGCAATAGAAGGATTTATAGCTCCAGAATTATTAACTCCATCGGTTAATAAAATAATGACTTTGCTTTTGGCTTTACTATCTTTTAATCGGTTAACCGAAGTGGCTAATCCCATACCAATTGCTGTTCCGCCTTCAATAATGGTATTATACTGTATTTCTTCTAAGCTACGTAAAACAATAGCTTTATCGCTGGTTATTGGTGTTTTTGTGTAGCTTTCTCCAGCATACTCAACTAGTCCAATACGGTCGTTTGGTCTTCCTTTAATAAATTCGGACGCTACATCTTTTAATGCTTCTAAACGGTTAGGACGCAAATCTTTAGCCAACATACTTGCAGATACATCTATTGCCATAACAATATCTATACCTCTTGTGGTTTTTGTTTTGCTTTTAGTTTCTGAAGTTCTTGGTCGCGCTAACGCAGTAACTAATAAAGCTAAAGCAATTAATCGTAATGCAAATAATACATGCTTTAGCTTTGGCAACCAAGATTGATTTGTTTTAAATCCTTTTAAACTTGAAATTTTAAGCTCAGCTGTTTGACGTTTATGTTTTAAAACATACCAAAGTATTGCTAGCGGTAATGCTAACAATAACCAGAAAAAGATTTTATTTTCAAAAGTTATCCCTTGTAACATTATTCGTCTTTAGGTTTTAATTCTATAGATGCTAAAACACGCTCTACAACTTGGTCTAAATACACATCATCTTTTGCATATGTAATCATTATTTGTTGTATTACATTTTGATTTGCAAAACTTAACAACGCAAACTGACCATTGATATACTTCTCTTTATTAGTATCTATTGGATACTCTAATGTACCTGATGTTTTTACACCTTCTGCGCCATTAGGCGTAACAAATTTATCTGTAACTGGTAAAATATTTCTTGCGCCTTTAGCGTCTAAACTTTTAAGATTATCTTCTATTGCTTTCTTAATATTATCTTCTGCAGATGGTTTATTTTCGGCTTGCGGATTTACTTCTATTGTAGTTGTAGAAACTTCTATGATAAATTGATTTTCTAGTTGATACGCAAAAGCTGTTTTTGTAATGGGTTGCGCTATACTTTGTTCTACCTCAACATCTTCTCTTTTTAAAACTTCTGGAGTAGAAATTGTCATTGGCGGAAAACCATACTCACTAGTTACCCAATTACCTTCTAATAATTGTTTGGTGTCTTTACCTGTGACTGTATCTATAACGTAATTAATACCATACTTATAACTAAATACGCCAACAGTTCCTATCAAAAACACTAAAGCAATTGCAGCTGTAATCCAGATTTTTTCTTGTTTTTCTTTTTTAGCTCTTAGCTTAAGGTATTCTTCGTTTTTACGTAAATCTTCTTCGCTTGGTTCTGGTAAGGCTTCTTTTACTTGATCTATTTCTGTGTCTATGGTTTGTCTGTCTAATTTAGCAAGCTCGATATCTGGAGCAGATTTTGCAAATTTTACCAAATCGGCACGTTTTAAAATAGCTTCAATATTTTTTATATCATCTTTGCTTAGCTCTATTTGATTACCTTCTTGCAAAATATTTAATCGATCTATTAATTGATCTGTAGTACTTTCTAATGCTTTATCGTAAACTTTTTCATCTAAATATTTTCTAATGATAAAGGTTAGCTCAGAATAGTACTCTTTGATTTCGGCACGTTCTAAATATTTAGTTTCGTCTAGTTGCTTTAAGGCTAATTTTGCACGATCGTAAGGTGGTAATTGTGCTATTTTTTCTTCTTCGGTTAATGGTTTTTTTCGCCACACCAACCAATACACTAAAAAGGCTATTATTGCAGCGATAGCAATAATTAGCAACAACCATAACCACCAATTGCTAGAAGGTTTTTTAACGTCTATCATTGGCTTTACATCGTAAAGCTTTTGCTTGGTTGTATCTACAACTATATCGTTAACCTCAACCAACATACTATCTGTTGCAAACGTCTTACCTGCAATAATTATTTTTTGCTTTGGAATTACGTATTTACCAGAATCAAACTGTGTTAAACCGTACTTTTTTATCAGTTTGTATTTAGCATCGTATTTTATAGTATCTGGCTGATAGGATTCTATCATCTCTAAAGGCATAAATGTTTGACCTTCAGGAAAAATAACTGGGTTTACCGTATCGGTTTCGACTTCAATTTTATAAGTGATTTGTTCACCAATTTTTATTGAAGTAGAATCTATAGATGATGTAACTTGCGCAAATGATAAAAACGAGAATAGAAAAAAGATCAAAGACCAAAAGCCTTTTGTGTTTACTTTGTTATATTTTAAATACTGTTTCTTCATATTAAATTAGGTTTGGACTGCGCTAAACCTTACAATTTATCCTCTTGTTTTAAAATAGCCTAATAGTTTTTTTACGTAACTTTCATCGGTTCTGCAAGACAAACTTCCTGCGCCAGATTTTGCAAAACTATCTTTAAAGTAGTTGACCTTATCTGCATAAAACTTTGCGTATTCTTGTCTTACTTGTTTAGAACTTGTATTGACTAACATTAGCTCGCCAGACTCTTCGTCTTGCATATTTACCATACCTAAATTTGGTATGTTTTCTTCATGTTTATCGTAAATTCTAATTCCTGTTATATCGTGCTTTCCAGCTGCAATTTTTAGGGTTTGCTTGTAATCTTCAGCAATAAAATCGCTCATCATAAAAACAATTGCTTTCTTTTTCATGACGTTACGTAAAAACTTTAAAGCTTCGGAAATATTGGTTTGTTTGCTTTTAGGTTGAAACTCGATTAACTCGCGAATAATACGCAATACATGAGATCTTCCTTTTTTTGGTGGTATGTAAAGTTCTATTTCATCTGAAAATAAAATCAGACCTATTTTGTCATTATTTTGAGTTGCTGAAAATGCTAGTGTTGCAGCAATTTCGGTAATGACTTCGTTTTTAAATTGTTGTTCTGTACCAAAAAATTCTGATCCAGAAACATCAACCATAAGCATCATGGTTAGCTCACGTTCTTCTTCAAAAACTTTTACGTAAGGTTCGTTATAACGTGCGGTAACATTCCAATCGATGTTTCTTACATCATCACCAAATTGGTATTGGCGTACTTCAGAAAAAGTCATACCACGACCTTTGAAAGTCGAATGGTATTCGCCTCCAAAAATATGATCAGACAAACGACGTGTCTTAATCTCTATTTTTCGAACTTTTTTAAGTATTTCTTTAGTATCCATTGTTTCAGTATGCAGTGTTCAGTGTGCAGTTTGCAGTCCTAAATAGTATTTAGTTAAAAGAATTCGGTAAATTAAGTTTTACTGAAGACTGTTGACTAAATACTGCCAACTGATTAAGGTACTTCAATTTCGTTTACAATCTTGTTCACGATGTCTTCTGCAGTTACGTTTTCTGCTTCAGCTTCGTAAGTAATTCCGATACGGTGACGTAATACATCTTGTACAACAGCACGAACATCTTCTGGAATTACATAACCACGACGTTTGATAAACGCATAACATTTTGCTGCATTAGCTAAGTTAATACTACCACGTGGCGACGCACCAAAAGATATTAATGGTTTTAAATCATCTAGTCTATATTGTTCTGGGTAACGTGTAGCAAAGATGATGTCTAGGATATATTTTTCAATCTTTTCATCCATGTACACTTCTCTTACTGCTTTTTGTGCTCTTATAATTTGATCTGTAGTAACAACAGGATTTACTTTATCCCAAGCGCCTTTTAAATTAGCACGCATGATTAATTGCTCTTCAGCTTGTTTAGGGTAATCAATCACCGTTTTTAGCATAAAACGGTCTACCTGTGCTTCTGGTAAAGGATACGTTCCTTCTTGTTCTACTGGGTTTTGAGTTGCCATTACTAAAAATGGCTTATCTAATTTAAAGGTCTCGTCACCAATAGTTACTTGCTTTTCTTGCATCGCTTCTAATAAAGCCGATTGTACTTTTGCTGGTGCACGGTTAATCTCGTCTGCCAAAACAAAATTGGCAAATATTGGTCCCTTTTTTATCGAAAAGTCATTTTCTTTAATGTTATAGATTAATGTACCAACAACATCTGCAGGTAATAAATCTGGTGTAAATTGTATCCTACTAAAACTAGCATCAATAGCTTGTGATAAAGTGTTAATCGCTAAAGTTTTTGCTAGACCTGGCACACCTTCAAGAAGTATATGTCCTTGTCCTAATAATCCGATTAGTAATCGCTCGACCATGTGTTTTTGTCCAACAATTACTTTATTCATTTCTAGCATAAGTAAGTCTACAAATGCACTCTCCTTTTCTATTTTCGCATTTATTGATGCAATATCAACAGTACTAGTATCTTCCATTATAAATTAGTTTTTTAGGAATTTGAAACTATAATAATTTCAAGCTCTGCAAATTGTAATTTTTTTTCAATTACCGATGTTAATAATTGGTTAAAAGTTCTTAATTTAAAAGACTTTTAAGAGTATTTTTACATAATTAGCACAAATATAAAAACTCAAATTAAAAAGAATGAATTTTTCTAAAGTAATAGCTGGAACAATGACTTGGGGACAATGGGGAAAACAATTGTCAAAACAAGAAATGATTAATCTTATGCATCATTGTGTAGAAAACGATATACACACCTTTGATCATGCAGATATTTACGGCGATTACAGTACTGAAGCAGATTTTGGTCACGCTTTCGCGGAAAGCGGAATCGACAGAAATAACATTGAGTTAATTAGCAAATGCGGCATACAATACCTTGGTAAATCTAGACCAGAATTAAAAGTTAAACACTATAACTACACTAAAGAATATATTATTTGGTCTGCCGAAAACAGCTTAAAACATCTAAAAACAGATTATTTAGATCTGTTATTATTGCATAGACCAAGTCCATTAATGCAACCTGAGGTTATTGCCGAAGCAATTTCAATATTAAAAAAAGAAGGAAAAATTAAATCGTTTGGAGTTTCTAATTTTACACCAAATCAAACGGATTTATTAAATAAATATGTTGGTGTAGACGTTAATCAAATAGAGTTTTCTTTAACACAGCATACCGCTATGCACGATGGTACATTAGACCATATGACGCTAAACAACATTCAACCTATGTCATGGTCACCTTTAGGTTATGTGTTTAAAGAAGATACAGAGCAAACAAGACGTATACACAAGCAATTAGGCGCTTTTTTAGATAAATACAATGCTACCGAAGACCAATTACTATTAGCTTGGATATTAAAACATCCTTCAAACATTATTCCTGTAGTTGGTACTACAACAAAACAACGTCTAAAAGATGCTTATGCAGCTACTAAAATTGATTTAGAACTGGAAGATTGGTTCTTAATTTTAGTAGCTTGTCAAGGTCATAAAGTGCCTTAATTATTCAAATAGAAAAACTAAAACTTTATACATTAAAATTTAGACCTTTAAAAACTGTAAAAAAATGAGTCAAAAAACTGCATTAATAACAGGAGCAACAAGCGGAATAGGAAGAGCAACAGCACACGAATTTGCCAAACATGGCATTAAACTTATACTTTGCGGAAGACGACAAGAACGATTAGACACCATTGAAAAAGCACTGTCTAAGCAAACTAAAGTTTTTACTTTAAATTTTGATGTTAGTGACAAAAATGCTGTGTTTAATGCTATAAATTCTTTACCAGACGAATTTAAAACCATAGATATTTTAATTAATAATGCAGGTAATGCACACGGATTAGATCCTATCCAAAGCGGAAATTTAGACGATTGGGACAAAATGATGGACATAAACGTTAAGGGTTTACTTTACGTTAGCAAAGCCATAATCCCAAATATGACCGAGCGTAAAAGCGGACACATTATTAACATTGGCTCTTCTGCGGGAAAAGAAGTATATCCCAACGGAAATGTATACTGCGGAAGTAAACACGCAGTTGTTGCCATCACCGAAGGTATGCGTATAGACCTTAACCCTTTTGGGATTAAAGTTACAGCTATAAATCCTGGATTAGTAGAAACTGAATTCTCTAAAGTACGCTTTAAAGGTGATGCCAAAGCAGATACCGTTTATACAGGTTACAAAGCGTTACAAGCAGATGATGTTGCCGAAGTTATCTATTTTGCTGTATCGCGTCCAGCACATGTTAACCTTGCAGACGTGTTAATGTTTTGTACGGCTCAAGCTAGTAGCACGATTGTGAAAAAAGAGTAATCTATGATAGATTGGTTGAAAAATGAATGGATTGCTTTAGCTTCAAATTATTCTAGTGATAAAGATTTAATCTATAATTATTGGGAAGACATTATATCTCAGTATTCTAAAAAATCAAGATATTATCATAATCTAGAACACATTCATAATATGCTAGTTCAACTTGAAACTATTAAAGATGAAATAGCTAATCTTCCAGAACTCAAATTTGCAATTTGGTATCACGATATTATCTACAAATCAACCAAAAAAGACAACGAAGAAAAAAGCGCAGCATTTGCTAAAAACAGACTTAAATCATTCAGTTTTAATATAAATTCGATTAAAAAAGTTGAAGAATTAATCCTTTCAACTAAAAAACATAACGTAATTTTAAATCAAAATCAAGATAACGCTTACCTATTAGATTTAGATTTATCGATTCTTGGATCTAATTGGGAAACTTATAAAAATTATACTCAACAAATTAGAAAAGAGTATAAAATATATCCTGATTTTATGTATAAATCTGGTCGAAAAAAAGTGCTTAAACACTTTTTAGAACGGGACAACTTGTACTTTACTAAAACTTATAAAATACAATTTGAAAATAAGGCTAGAGAAAATATAAAAAGAGAATTAGAAACACTTTAAAAGTTTCGTACCAACGCAGTAATGACAAACAAATGATCAATAAACGTCTTTTAATTAAAAACTTACTTGCTCATAATGATGAGAACAGTTTTTATGACAAAAAACGAAAAATTGATATTGGTCAAAAAGAAGGCAAAGCAAAATTTTTAAAACACGTTTGCGCACTTTCTAACTCTAACCCAAAAAATAATTCTTATATCGTCATTGGCGTAGAAGACGAAGACAATAAAATAGTTGGTGTAGATTTTTTTGACGATTCTAAAATTCAGAATTTAATAAATGCCTATTTAACCAATCCGCCAATTGTACAATATGAAAACATTCCTTTTCCGCATTTACCAGATTACAAGGTTGTCGGATTAGTCACTATTAGACCAAGCGACGGACTTACATCTTTAAGAAAAAACATTTGGAAATATTATGGCGGCTCTGTTTTTTTTAGAGACGGAAGCATGAGTATGCCTAAAGTTTTTGATATAGAAATTAAGGATGTAAATTCTGAAATTGTTGCTTCTATCGAGAAACATGCGCAAAATAACATTCAGCATATTTTAGATGGTGTTATGGATTTTATGCAAAAAAGAAACGATTACAATCCAAAATACATAGTCTTTAAAGAGTACTTTATAGTCTGTTGGGCAGGAATAAAAAAGGTGGTAAAAGACGAAGTTTTTTATTCTAGAGTTGACATAGAACTAATTAACGAACAGGTTAGATTGTTTTACTCTACGTTAGATGAAGTCGCTATACAATATAACGAAGATTCTTTTTCTATTTTAGAATATGTACAACTAGGCATACAAGGTAATTACAAGTATTATCCGCTAGAAGAAACCACAATTTCTTTTAACGAAAATGCAAATTACAACATAAACAGCACTTTGGTTTTTAATCCGCCAGAATATGATAAAAAAGTACTTCATCATATTTATAATTCTAATAATTCTATTTTAGAAAAATTAAAAAAAGGAATTTCTTTAAATAAAATAGAATTACAAGATCTAAACAACCTACCAGAAACGTATCTAATATGTTATCTAAATTTATTTCATGAAGCCATAGATAAGCTACATGAATCTAAACCTTTTTTAAAAAAATACCCAAAAATTTATATCAAATATAAAGAGTGTATTAGAATATTAAGAAAGGTAAAATACAGTTAATCAAGTATTAAACTACCATTTATACAAAATTAACGACCAGTTATAAATTAGTTAACCGTAAGTTTAATGTTCTGTGATATATTTACAGAGCTATTAATCAACTTTCTATAATCTTTTTCTCCCGATAAAGTTTCGGCATTGAAAAAGATTTAAATTAAAAAAACCACTATCAAATCACGACAGTGGTTTTTTGTTGGTTAGTAAATTATTTACCGCCATTTAATTGGCTTTGCCATTCTTTTAATGCTTTCCATTGTCCTTTTGCAGCATATTCTGCTTGTTTTGGCCAAGTTCCTGGTTTGTGCATTTCAAAACGTTTTCCGCCAGATTTTAAAACGTCTTTACACTTTTCTACAGTACAATTTGCTAAATCTGCCCAAGTAGTTACATCATGATTATGAAATAGTTCTTTTATTTTAGGTCCAATACCTTCTACAACGGTTAAGTCGTTTTCTGTTATTTTTTTCCCAAAAACTGCTTTAGCTTCTTCTGGATTAAACGCAACACCTTTAATAGTATTTGTTGCTGTTAAAGACGATGCAATTGTGTTTGCTGCACCAGATGTATGAGACACATTAGATTTACTTGATTTACATGCTGCAAGATCTGTTTCTAATTTAGAAATCCTGTTTTTATACACATCTACATCTATAGTAGTTGTGTTTTTAGAACTTAAAAGTTTACCTAATAAATACCCTAAAAAGGCACATATTAATCCAACTAGTAATGGAATTAACCAACATGGTATTGATAATAAAATTATAGTCATGGTTTTTAGTTTTAGTTAATGGTTACGACAACGCGTCTATTTTTTGCTTTTCCTTCTTCTGTTGTATTATCTGCAATTGGGTGATCTGGTCCAACAGATGTACTAATAATCTTGTTTTCTGGTATACCGTTATCCATAAGATAATTTTTAGCAAAATCTGCTCTACCTTGACCTACTTTAATATTAGTTTCTCTAGATCCTTGGTTATCTGTATGACCAGTAATAACAATATGGGATTGATCTACTTTTGTTAAATAATCTACCATATTTGCTACTTTTTGTCTTTGTGAAGCTGTTAACTCTATAGCTACTTGTGCAGTATCAAAATATAAGATTAATGGATCTGCTTTAATAGCTTTTAATTGGTCTTCTAATTCTTTTGTATTTACAGTATCTTGCTGGTCTTTTGTTGTAATATTAAAATTTAAAGGTCCATATAAAACCAAACTTACATCTGCTGTTAAGCTATTATCTAATTGGCTATTTGTAGTTATATTTTTATAATTAACACCTCTTGATGCTATTAAATTTTTAACCGCATTTGCTCGTGCTAAACCAAGATTTGGAAACGCAGAATGGTTTTCTTCTTCTTCTTTATAAACACCAGTAATTAAAAGGTGCTTTTCTGGATTAGAACTAAAATATTTGGCTAAATTATTTAAACCGTCTTCTAGATTTGGAGACAAAGGTTTAATAACATGGTAATCTGAAGTTTTAAAATTAAAACTACTATTTGTTTCAATATTAAAATTACCATTTGGATCGTTAACTAAAAATGGTGTTTTAGTTACTGTAGGTTTTACTACATCATTAGTTTTTAAATGATGTTTTTTATGGTTGTGTTTACCATTGTTACTACAATATTGACAACAAAAAAACCAATATAAAATAGTACCAATAATAATGGTTAGTAAAATACCTAAAAGATATCTAGTTTTTTTACTCATAATTTTAGGTTTAAGTTTATGAGTATTAAGTTATTAAAAATATGTTAATGTTTTAACGCTTAGATTATAATATCTCTATTGAAAAGTGAATTTTTCGATAAAACACAAATATTGTAGGTAAAATCTTTCATTAAAAAAGCCACATCTAAAAAAAAGATGTGGCTTAACTTCCGCGAAAGCGAAATTATATTATAAATCAAACTTAATACCTTGTGCTAAAGGTAATTGGTCTGAATAATTTACTGTGTTAGTTTGTCTACGCATGTAAATCTTCCATGCATCAGATCCTGATTCGCGTCCGCCACCAGTTTCTTTTTCACCTCCAAATGCGCCTCCAATTTCTGCTCCAGAAGTACCAATATTGACGTTTGCAATACCACAATCACTACCAGCAAAGGATAAGAATTTTTCTGCTTCTTTCATTTCGTTAGTCATGATTGCAGACGATAATCCTTGTGCAACACCATTTTGCATATCGATTGCATTTTCTACATCGCCAGAGTATTTCATTAAATATAAAATTGGTGCAAAAGTTTCTGCTTGAACAATTTCAAAATCATTTTTAGCTTCAATAATCGCTGGTTTTACGTAACAACCAGACTCGTATCCTTCACCTTCTAAAACGCCACCTTCAACTAGTACATTTCCGCCTTCAGCTTTTGCTTTTTCTATTGCAGATAAATACGTGTTTACAGCATCTGTATCGATTAATGGTCCAATGTGATTTTTCTCGTCTAAAGGATTTCCAATAGTTAATTGCTTGTAGGCACCAACAATAGCGTCTCTTACTTTATCGTAAACAGACTCGTGGATAATTAAACGACGTGTACTTGTACAACGTTGTCCGCAAGTTCCAACAGCGCCAAATACTGCACCAGGTACAACTACTTTTAAATCTGCAGTTGGCGTAATAATTATAGCGTTGTTTCCTCCTAATTCTAATAAAGATTTACCAAAACGCTCGGCAACAGTAGCACCAACAATGCGTCCCATACGTGTAGATCCTGTTGCAGAGATTAACGGAATTCTATGATCTGTAGTCATAAATTCTCCTACTTTATAATCTCCATTTATAATACAAGAAATACCTTCTGGTAAGTTGTTTTCTTTTAATACCTCAGCTATAATATTTTGACAAGCTACAGCACAAAGTGGCGCTTTTTCTGAAGCTTTCCAAACACAAACATCACCACATACCCAAGCTAATGCTGTATTCCAAGACCAAACAGCAACTGGAAAGTTAAATGCTGAAATAATCCCAACAATACCTAAGGAGTGCCACTGCTCTCTCATAACGTGTCCAGGTCTTTCCGATGGAATAGTTTGTCCGTTTAACTGTCTTGATAAACCTACTGCGAAGTCGCAGATGTCTATCATTTCTTGTACTTCACCGTAACCTTCTTGTAACGATTTACCCATTTCGTAAGATACTAACTTACCTAATGGTTCTTTTAATTCTCTTAAACGGTTACCAAATTGTCTTACAATTTCACCTCTTTGTGGCGCAGGCATTGCTCTAAATTGTAAAAAGGCATCTTGAGCAGTTTTAATAACTTTATCGTAGTCTTCTCTTGTCGTTGTAGATACTTTACCTATAAGCTTTCCATCTGTTGGAGAATATGATGCAATTAAAACACCACTTCCAAAATTATTAGAACCTGTAGATGTTCCGTCGTTTACATCTTTAAGTCCTAATTGATTTAAAGCGTCTTTTATTCCGAAATCGGTAGCAGTTGCTTCCATATTTATGTGTTTTTTACGAATTATTTAATTTTTAGCGAATATACTAATATTATGTTGATTTTTTAGGACAAAGTCAGTTATAAAATTGCTAATTTTAATGCAACTAAATTTACATTATGATGCGTTTTAAAATTATAGTAATCACTTTTTTAATTGGTGTTGTTTTTAGCTGTAATAGTGATAAAAATACTACTAAAAACATACCTCAAACTACTAACAATACTTCTAAAACTATAACTAATAAATTTGCTATAGTTATTCATGGCGGCGCTGGTACAATTTTAAAAGAAAACATGACCAAAGAAAAAGAAGCTGCATATAAATCAAAACTAGAAGAAGCTGTAAAATTAGGGTATAATATTTTAAAAAATGGAGGAACTAGCTTAGATGCTGTACAAAAAACTATTACTGTTTTAGAAAATTCTCCTTTGTTTAACGCTGGAAAAGGTGCTGTGTTTACTAATGAAGAAACTATCGAGCTTGATGCGTCCATTATGGATGGAAAAACATTAAATGCTGGCGCTTGTGCAGCTGTTACTACTGTAAAAAACCCTATAAATTTAGCAAGAACAATAATGGATGTTTCGCCTCATGTGTTAATGACAGGTCAAGGCGCAGAAAACTATGCTAAAGAACAAAGTATTGAATTAGTAGATCCTAATTATTTTAAAACTGAAAACCGATTAGAAAGCTTAAAAAAAGTTAAAGCTCAAGAGCTAAAAAAAGATAAAGGATTAGCTTTTTACGACGATATTATCAAAGCTTCAAAATTTGGAACAGTTGGTTGTGTTGCATTAGATAAACATGGCAATTTAGCAGCAGGAACATCTACTGGCGGAATGACTAACAAACGGTTTGGTCGTGTTGGCGATGTGCCAATAATTGGTGCTGGTACTTACGCAAATAATGCGACTTGTGCTGTTTCTGGAACTGGTTGGGGAGAATTTTTTATTCGCGCTACGGTTGCTCATGATATTTCTGCATTAATGGAATACAAGGGATTATCACTAAAAGAAGCTACAAAGGAAGTGATCCAAAACAAAGTACCTAAACTTGGAGGAAAAGGTGGTATTATAGCTATAGATAAACTTGGAAATATTGTTATGGATTTTAATACTGCTGGCATGTATCGTGCGTCTATCAATGATAAAGGCGAATTATATATTGGTATTTACAATCAATAATTTATCATTTTTTTAACATTTACCTACAGACTAAAACTTAAAATTTTAACGTAATTAATTTAACAAGTATCTTCCTATTAATCTTTTATATAAAACTATTAATCAATGCAATTAAAATCTTTTTACCTTTTTGTTCTTTCCTGCTTTATAATTCTATCATGCAAACAAAAACAAACTGAAACAGATAATCTTTTTAAGTATAGAGATTATATTAGTTATACCACTTCTGGACGAATATCGGTAGCAGATAAAATTAACATTAGTTTTGCTAAAAACATTAGTGATTGGACTGCAGATCAAACATTAGACAGAGAATTTTTTAAAATCAATCCACATGTTCAAGGCGAGTTAAAAGCGGTAAACAATCACGCGTTTACCTTTATTCCTGACGAAAATTTAAAACCTAATACAGAGTATCAAGTCACATTAAACTTAGAAAAGCTTTATAATGATTTACCTGACGGTTTTGATAATTATACGTTTAATTTTAAAACCATTACGCCTAATTTTATAGTAGAAACAAATAGCATACAATCTTATAGTAGAGAATTACAATACGTAAATGGTATTTTAAAATCTGCAGATGTTATTACAATAGACAAAGCAAAACAATTAATTACTGCACAACAGGACGATACATCTTTAAAAATTGTTTGGAACGAAAAAATTGAACCTTCAAAGTATTTTGAATTTAAAATAGATAGTATTAAACGTAAAGTAGAAGATGATAAAATTACAGTAAAATGGAATGGCAAAGCCATAAATGCAGATAATACTGGAGAAAATACAATAACAATTCCTGGTAAAAACAATTTTAAAGTTGTTAGCTTAGATGTATATCAAATTCCAGAACAATACGTTGCGCTTAACTTTTCAGATCCAATAAAAAAACAACAAAATTTTGATGGATTAATTACAATACAAAATGCTAAAAATCCAAAATTTATTGTCGATGGTAATGTACTAAAAGTATATCCAGAAACTAAGCTTACAGGACAATTAAAAGTAGATGTTTTTCAAGGTATTACAAACACTTATGGATTTAAACTAAAAACACCATTTAGCCAAAATGTAGCTTTTGAAGATATAAAACCTCAAGTTAAATTAATAAATAGCGGTGTATTTTTACCTAATTCTCAAAAACTAAATTTCAACTTTAAAGCAGTTAATCTAAAAGCAGTAGATGTTAGAATTATTAAAATTTTTGAAGATAATGTACTTCAGTTTTTACAAGATAACGAGCTGTACAGTAACAACAATCGTGCTGTACGTCGTGTTGGAAGACGCATAGCAAAACACACCATTCAACTTATTGAAAATCCTATAGAAAATGATGGAAAATGGAAAACCTATAGCGTAGATCTTTCTAAATATATAAAAGCAGATCCTGGTGCTATTTACAGAGTAGAAATTGACTATAAAAAAGAATATTCTCTTTACGATTGCAATAATAATGTAACTTCTACCAATGATGATGAAGATGATTATTATTACGAAGATGATTACTATTACGACGATTATTATAACGATAATTACTCGCAAACAAATACCGAAGATGAAGATCTAAAAGAAGAAGAATATTGGGATAATCTAACCTATAGCTATCGTAATGACAATTATAATTGGAGAGAACGCAATAATCCTTGTCATGATGCATATTACAATTCTAACCGAGTTATAGCACAAAATCTTATTGGATCTAACTTAGGTGTGATTGTAAAAAAAGGAACGAATAATAAATACTTTTTTGCTGTAAGCAACATTTTAAACACCAAACCAGAAGCTGGAGCACAAATCACTTTATATAATTTTCAGCAACAAGACATCGAAAAAGCCATATCCAATAACGAAGGTTTTGCTACAATACAAGCAAATAAGCATGCTGCTTTTGCAACAGTAACAAAAGGCAATAATGTAACTTACATAAAACTAAAAGATGGTAATGCTTTATCACTAAGTAAATTTGATGTTTCAGGTAATACATTAAAACGTGGCTTAAAAGGATATATTTATGGAGAACGTGGTGTTTGGCGACCTGGAGATTCTATATTTCTAACCTTTATGTTAAACGATGCAGCCAATAAATTACCAAAAAATCATCCGGTAAAATTAGAGGTTACAGATGCTAACGGAAAGTTAGCTTACAAAAATGTAACCACTAAACACACAGATAATATTTTCACCTTTACCATACCAACCTCTACCGAAGACAAAACAGGAAATTGGAATGCTAAAGTTAGCGTTGGTGGCGCTAATTTTTACAAAACTTTAAAAGTTGAAACTGTTAAACCAAATCGTTTAAAAATAAACATAGATTTTAAAGACAACATATTAAAAACCAACAGTAATTTAAACGCAAATCTAGCAGTAAATTGGCTACATGGCGCGCCAGCAAAAAATTTAAAAGCCGAAGTAAAAGCTAAGTTTACTAATTCAAACGCTGGATTTAGCACATATCCTGATTACATATTTAAAGATCCTGCAAAATCTTTTAATACAGAAGACATAACTATTTTTGAAGGACAACTAAATGAAGACGGCTTAGCCCAAATCACAAAAAACTTAACGTTAGGTCAAGGTGCTCCTGGAATGTTAAATGCACAATTTTTAGTTAGAGCTTTTGAAAACGGAGGCGATTTCTCTTTAGATGCATTTTCTATGCCTTACGCACCTTACAACTCGTTTGTTGGTTTAAAATCGCCTAAACCAAAACGTTATGGATCTTTCGAGACCGACACAAATAACACCTTTAATATTGTTACGGTTAACGATCAAGGTAATCCTATACAACAAAATAATGTAGAAGTTAAAGTTTATAAAATAGAATGGCGTTGGTGGTGGAATTCTTCAGAAGACAATTTATCTAAATACACATCAAGCTCTTATTATAAACCCTTTTTTGAAACCACATTAAACACAAATGCACAAGGTAAATCAAGCTTTAATATAAAAGTTCCTGATCAAGAAGGTGGCAGATATTACATTACAATTAAAGATCCAAAATCTGGACATACAACCGGACAAACCGCATATTTTTATAAAAATTGGTGGAAACGTCAACCATCTAACGATAAAGAAGCAGCTAGTATGCTTGTGTTTGCAGCAGATAAAGCAAATTATAACGTTGGCGATATTGCTAAAGTTACTTTTCCTTCTGGCACAAATGCTAATGCTTTAATAAGTATAGAAAATGGTTCTGAAGTTATAGAACATAGATGGGTAGAGACTACAAAAGGTGAAACTACAATAGATATACCTATCACCAAACAAATGGCACCAAATGTATTTGTAAATATTTCTTTATTACAACCACATGCCTCTACAGCAAACGATTTACCTTTACGTTTATATGGTGTTATTCCTTTAATGGTAGAAGATCCAACAACCATTTTACATCCTGAAATTAAAATGGCTAGCGTATTAAAACCTAACGAAGATTTTACTGTTTTTGTTTCAGAAAAAAACAAAAAACCTATGTCTTACACCATTGCTGTTGTAGAAGAAGGCTTACTTGACTTAACCCGTTTTAAAACACCAAATGCTTGGGATGCATTTTATGCTCGCGAAGCTTTAGGCGTAAAAACTTGGGATATGTTTGATGATGTAATTGGTGCTTACAGCGGAAGTATTGAGCAAATTTTCGCAATTGGTGGAGATGGTAATGCAGCAGCAGGAAAAAACAAAAAAGCGAATAGATTTAAACCTGTTGTAACATTTTTAGGTCCATTTAAATTAAAAGCTGGCGATAATAAATCGCATACAATAAAAATGCCTAACTATGTAGGATCTGTTAGAACAATGGTTGTTGCAAGTCATTTAGAGACAGAAGCTTATGGTAACGCGCAAAAAGCTGTACAGGTTAAACAACCATTAATGGTATTAGCGTCTTTACCACGTAAACTTAGTCCAGGAGAACTTGTTACCTTACCTGTTACCGTATTTGCTATGGAAAACAAAGTGAAACAGGTAAGCCTGAAGTTAAAATTAAGTGACGGAATTTCAGTTATTGGAAATTCATCTAAAACACTAAGTTTTACTAAACCAGATGAAAAGATGGAATATTTTAATTTGGATGTAAGTAAAGCCAAAGGTATAAATACTATCGAAGTTATAGCATCTGGAAATGGCGAAACTTCAACTTATAAAGTTGAAATTGATGTAGAAAACGTTAATCCAATATCTACTAAAAGCTATACCGAAACGCTTAACCCAAACAGTGACAAAACCATAACGTTTTCAACCTTTGGTGTTACTGGTACAAATAGTGCAACTATAGAGTTTTCTACATTACCTCCAATGGATTTTTCTAAGCGCTTAGATTATTTAATTAGATATCCTCATGGTTGTGTAGAACAAACAACATCTAGTGTATTTCCGCAGTTATTTTTAACCGATATTTTTGATTTACCTCAACAAAAAATTCAGCAAATAGAAAAAAACATCAAAGATGGAATTAAAAGATTAGGGCATTTTCAAAAACCAAATGGCGGTTTAAGTTATTGGATTGGAGAAAATACTGCTAACGATTGGGGAACAAGTTATGCTGGTCATTTTTTAATTGAAGCCGAAAGGAAAGGCTACGTTTTACCTCTAACTTTTAAAAGCAATTGGATAAAATACCAAAAAGAAGCTGCGCAAAACTGGAGACCAAGTTACAGCAACTATAATTCTGATCTTGCACAAGCCTATAGATTATATACATTAGCACTTGCAGATAGTCCAGACTTAGCCGCAATGAATCGTCTTCGCGAATTTTCAGAGTTATCTAACGAAGCCAAATGGCGTCTTGCTGCAGCTTATGCATTAGCTGGACAAACCGAAGCTAGCAATGCATTATCAAACACTGCTAATATTAATTTTAAACCTTTAAAAAACAACTATTACACTTACGGATCTATTAACAGAAATCGTGCTATGGCTTTAGAAACAATGGTAATTACTAAAGATAAGCGCACTAAAGATCTAGCCGAAACTATAGCTAAAGACTTATCTAGCGACCAATGGATGAGCACTCAAACCACAGCCTATAGCTTATTAGCAATGGGTAAAATGGTAATAACCAATGGTGGTAAAGACATAAAAGTAAGCTATAATAGTAACGGTAAATCACATACCATTAATAGTTCTAATGCTTTAGCACAACGCGTTTTAAACATAAATGAAGGTAGCAATACAATTACTTTAAAAAATAATTACGAAAACCTTGTTTATGTCCGTATTTTAAGCGCAGGTAAATTACCATTAGGTAAAGAATTAGCAGAGCAAAGAGGCTTAAGTACTAACGTTTCGTACAAAAATTTAAAAGGAGATAAAATAGATATTTCTAAACTAAAACAAGGAGAAGATTTTGTTGCAACTGTACAAATCACCAATTCTAAAAACTATAGTATTAACGATGTTGCATTAACACAAATATTTCCTTCTGGTTGGGAAATTATTAATACACGTTTTACAGATTTTGGTAGCTCTACTACTAGTCAAGCTAGATTTACAGATATTAGAGATGACCGAGTTAATTTCTATTTTGACTTAAAACAAAAAGAAACTAAAACTTTTAACGTCATGCTAAATGCGTCTTATCTTGGTAAATATTACTTACCTGGATTACAAGCAGAAGCCATGTACGACAACACCTTTTTTGTTAGAAATAAAGGACAATGGATAGACGTAGAGAAGTAACAAACAAGCCAGAATTAAACTAATTTTAAGGAACGAGAAATTGTATCGAGAACTAAATTAAATTCTTGTTTTCGGTACAAATTTTCACTCTTTACAATCTATAAAAAAGTTACTCAAACTAACCAGTTTTATCAAAATATGAAAACACAATTCACAGAAAAGCAAAAATTTACACAATGGTGGCTTTGGCTTATCTTAATTAGTATTGGGATAATACCTATAATAGGTATTTACAAGCAGATAATTTTAGGTAAACCTTTTGGTGATAATCCAATGTCTAATGTTGGACTAATAGTGTTTACTGTTGTAATATTTGCGTTTATTATTTTTTTTAGAATTATACAATTACGTACCAAAATAGATGAACAAAACATTAATATTAAGTTTTATCCTTTAATTAATAAAACAATAAAATGGTCTGAAGTAAAATCTGCCAACATTGTAAATTATGGTTTTGTTGGCGGTTGGGGAATTAGGTTATGGACCAATTACGGAACTGTTTATAATATTAAAGGAAACATGGGTTTAGCTTTAGAACTAAAAAACGGTAAAAAACTACTTATTGGAAGTCAAAAAATTGATGATCTTAAAAGTTATATTAATAGTATTAATTAACGCTTAAGGGTAAAATGACCTACCATTTTTTGGGACTCGATTGTTATAATATACCAATAATCTGATGTTGGTAATAATTTCTTGTTAAAAGTACCATTCCAAGCTACTGGTTTATTTTTTCGGTAAAACAAAAGCTTACCATATCTATCAAAAATTTGCACTTCAGAAGAGGCATAAAATTCGATACCTTTTAAAGACCAAGTATCATTAAATGTATCGTTATTAGGCGTAAAATATTTAGGAATTACAAAATGTATAAATGTCTTTGTATCTATACCACAATTAGAATTTTCTCTAACATAAATAGTATATCGTCCACCTTCTAAATTTTGAAACACTGGTGAATTTTGATAATTAATTCCGTCTATAGAATAAGAAAAATTACCATTATAAAGCGTTTCTACAATTAAATCATTTTCATCTGAAAACACATTAGTAATTAATGGAGGATTAATTTCAATCACTTCAATTGTTCTAATAGACGAACAACCTTGACTATTTGTAACTACTACAGTAAAATTTCCAGGAGAAGACGTGGTAATTTCTTTAGTAGATTCGCCAGTACTCCAAGAGTACATCATATTATCTATGTTAGCGCTTAAAATAATACTTTCATTTTGACAAAAATAAATTACTTCATCATTAACTAATGGTTGCGAAGCATATGTTATAGTGACTGGTGTACGATTTACAGATTGACAATCACCATTTATAGATATGGCTTGCGCGTAATATGTTCCTTCTTGTAAAGGTAAAAACGTAGTGCTGTTTTCTTGAAGTAAATTTCCGCCTATTGCAGCATCATACCAATTTACTGTTACTCCTACAGGCACGGTAACTTCAAGTGGTAATTCTTCATCTTCACAAACTGTTACATCACCATTACTTACAGCGTTATTTGGTGTCGAAATTACTTCTACAAAAAACACATCAGAGATGACATTACATAAATTATTTGCAAGATTAATAGCATCTTCAGCAACTTTAACTCTGTAAAAAGAAGACTGTGTTACTGTAGTATTTAATGTTTGATTATTTTCTCCTGTAATTGGTGACCATGTCGTTGCATCTAAAGACATTTCCCACTGGTATGCATGTGTATTGTATATAGAATTATCTGGATTAGCTTGTAAAGTTAAATTATAAGGAGTATCTGTATCACATATATAAAGCTGATCTTGGTTAGCATTGTCCTGTACCACAACATTATCTCCACAAGATTTAAAAACAATATCGTCTATAGCTAGATCGTTTCCACAACCACCAACACCATTATTCCTCATTTTTAAAATAATGGAAGTTTGAGATGGAAGTGTTTGAAACACCAATCCATATTGCTCCCAATTTGGAGAAGAAGTTCCGTTAATAGAACCTGTATCACCACTTGCCAAAAGAGTAGTATCTGTATCGTCCCAAATTTCAAAACCTACATTAATTGGTATGCCAGATCCGCCACAACCAGAAGCTGGAAGAAGATTTATTAAGAATGCGGAAAACTCATAAGACGTATTTTCACATAATCCAGAAATTGTTGTGCGATAAAATTCGCCAGCAGTAAAATCGGCATTTACCACTAGACATTTTCCGTTAGTATCGCCAGTATGATCACCAACGTTATGCCAATCAAAAAACGAAGTTGTGCTAGAAACGGTATAAAAACCATCGTTAGGAGAACCACTTGTAAACGTATAAGATGTTGTGCCTGTTGGTAATGCTGGACCTTGAGTTGTTCCAGAACCAAAAGTTTCTATAAAAATAGGATCTCCAGAATTACCTGTACAAAAACCTAATTGTGCGACAGATAAATTGGCTGTTAAAAGAAATCCAAAAATTATAAATGTTTTAAGAAAGATTCTAATTTGTTTCACGTTTTAAATATAGAAATTAATTGCACAATTAAGTGTTAAATCCGTATTTTCACTTACTAATAGTACTGCCATACATGCAAAGATTTAAAAAAATTGTAAAGCACAATAAAAAGAAGCTAATAGCTGCTTTAATAATTTGTTTGGCGTACTACTTTTGTTTACCAAAAGTATTATTTACAGCTCCAACTTCTACAGTTATAACAAGTAAAAATAATTTATTGCTAGGAGCAAAAATTGCAGACGATGGTCAATGGAGATTCCCTGAAAATAAAGTGATTCCTGATAAATTTAAAGCTTGTATTCTAGCTTTTGAAGATGAGTACTTTTATAAACATCCTGGATTTAATCCAATTTCTATCATTAAAGCTTTTAAAGAAAATTATAATTCTGGACAAATAAAACGTGGAGGTAGTACAATTACTCAGCAAGTTATACGATTATCTAGGCAAGGTAAACAAAGAACTTACTGGGAAAAATTTAAAGAAATAATATTAGCAACTAGATTAGAGCTAAGATATAATAAAGAAGATATTTTAGCATTATACAGTAGTCATGCACCTTTTGGCGGAAACGTTGTTGGAATAGACGCTGCTTCATGGAGATATTTTAATAGAAATGCTAAAGACTTATCATGGTCAGAAAGTGCGACTTTAGCTGTCCTACCAAATGCGCCAAGTTTGATTTATCCGGGAAAAAATCAGCAAAGCTTACTAGCTAAAAGAAATAGGTTACTAAAAAAACTATTAGATCAAAAAACAATAGATAGTTTAACTTACCAATTATCTATTGCAGAAAATTTACCTATAAAACCTTATCCTTTACCTCAAATTGCGCCACATTTACTTCAACATATATCCAAAAAACATAAGGGACAATTAATTAAAACTAGTATAAATAAACATCTACAAGAACAAACAAACAACATTGTATTTAACCATTACAACCTTTTAAAACAAAACGAAATTTATAATATCGCAGTATTAGTTTTAGATGTTAAAACCCGTAAAGTACTAACCTACGTAGGTAATTCTCCAACAGACAATAAACATCAAAATTTTGTAAACATTATAGATAAACCGCGTAGCACTGGAAGTATTTTAAAACCCTTTTTATATACAGCAATGTTAGACGCTGGTGACATTTTACCTAGTACTTTAATTCCAGATGTACCAACGCAATTTGGAGATTACGAACCACAAAATTTTAATAAAGAATTTGATGGTGCAGTATCTGCAAAACAAGCACTTTCTAGATCGTTAAATGTACCAGCAGTAAGGATGCTAAATCAATTTGGATTAGATAGATTTCATCATTATTTAAAAAAATTAAAATTAAGAGATATAAAATATAACGCAAATCACTATGGATTATCACTAGTTCTTGGCGGCGCAGAAAGTAATCTTTGGGACTTATGTAAAAACTACGCAGCAATGTCTTCAACATTAAATCATTATACACAAACATCAAGTGAGTATTTTAAAAATGAATTTTGTGAACCTACATTTATTGAAGACGAAATTATAGACTTTGGAGCTAGATCATCAGAAAAAACATTGTTTGATGCTGCTTCAATTTACCATACTTATCAAAGTTTAAAAGAAGTAAATCGTCCTGAAGGCGAAGACAACTGGGAGTTTTTTGATAGTTCTAAAGAAATCGCATGGAAAACAGGAACTAGTTATGGCTTTAGAGATGCTTGGGCAATAGGCACAACCAGAGATTACGTAGTTGGTGTTTGGGTAGGTAATGCAGATGGAGAAGGCAGACCAGGATTGGTTGGAGTTCAAACAGCAGCTCCAATATTGTTTAATGTTTTTGATCTATTACCTAAAAGCAATTGGTTTAATCAACCTTTTGATGAAATGACTCAAATTAACATCTGTAATATAAGTGGTTATCGCGCTTCTTTAAATTGTAAAAACACTTCAAAAACATATGTACAAAAAAGCGGCTTAAAGACTTCGGCTTGTCCTTATCATAAATTAATTCATTTGGATAAAAATAAGCTTTACAGAGTAAATTCGACTTGTGAAACTTCTCAAAATATAACCACTACATCATGGTTTATTTTACCGCCTTTAATGGCTCACTATTACAAGAAAAAACATCCGTTTTACAAGCCATTACCACCATTTAAACCAGGTTGTTTTGAGCAAAAAAAACAACAAATGGAATTTATTTATCCTAATAACAATAATAAAATATTCTTACCAAAAGATTTTAATCAAATTAAAAATGAAGTTGTTTTAAAAGTCACACATTCTATTCCAGAAACCACTTTATATTGGTATTTAAACAACAAATATATAGGAAAAACAAAAAATCTTCATCACATAGCTATGAAACCAAAACAAGGGAATTATACAATTACTGTCACAGATGAATTTGGTAATGAAATCAAAAAAAACGTAGATTTTTCTCATTAATTTCAGAAATACACAGAAAATTCAACAAGGTTTTAGTGTAAGTTTAACATTTCATCGAAAAAAAAAGCATTATATCTATCTGTCGTAAGTTAATATAAACAGAAAGTATACCTTTAAATATCCAAACTATCAATTTTGGATAGTTTTTTTTAAGTTAAACTAACACAACAACCTCATTCCCTATGAAAAAAACTACATTAATAATTTTACTTTTTTTAGGTATAATTATTCAAGCTAATTCTCAAACTTATGTTCAAGAAAGCTTTGACACATCGATTCCAGCTACTTGGACAATCACAGATGCTGGTGGAGCTACGGGAGACTCTTGGGCTTCTGCCTTGCAAGGTGGCTTTAACAGCCTTAACGGTACTAACGGTGCTCTTGTAGATAGTGATGCAAATGGTAATGGTACATTACTTATAGAAACGTTAACTACTCCAGTATTTGATGCTTCTGCTGCAACAAATTTATTTTTAGATTTTGACCAATATTATAACAATATAGGTGCAGATTCAGCAATTATTGAAGTCTACGACGGAACCAACTGGGTTGAAGTCTTAAACCAAACTGCAGATGCAGGTAGTTTTGCAAATCCAGATCAACAACACATAGACATTACTGCATATGCTAATGCAAATATGCAAGTTAGATTTGTATATAACGATGGTGATGTATGGGCATGGTATTGGATGATAGATAATGTAATTATTTACAACTCTACTTGTCCAAATCCAACAGGGCTTACTGTAGACTCAGTAACAACAAATTCAGTAAATCTGTCTTGGACATTAGGAGGCACAGAATCTGATTGGGAAGTAATTGTGCAACCTAGCGGAACAGGATTTCCTTCAGGATCTGGTACACCTACAACGTCTAATGCTCCTTATACAGATAATACTCTTTCTCCAGCAACTTCTTACGAAGCTTACATTAGAGCAAATTGCGGAAATGGAGATTACAGTATTTGGGTAGGACCTGTAACTTTTACTACAGATAATTTACCTCCACCTGCACCAGTTGGTGTCACTTGTTCTAGTGGATCTTCTACCTTTATCTTTACTGAAGATTTTGGTAATGATACCAACTATGTTCCTACTGGATGGACAGGAACTACTTTTGCAGATTCTAACGGAAATTGGGATATTACAACACCTTCAAGTAACTCAACAGGTACAGGACCTGATGTAACTTGGGATGGAAATACTGGTACACATTTAGAATATGAAGCTTCAGGTAATACTACAAATGTTGCTTCTGCTATAACTCCTGCAATAGATTTATCTACAGCTGTAGATGGTGCAGAATTATCTTTCTATATGCATGCTTTTGGATCTAATATGGGAACTTTAAATGTTGGTGTTAGTACATCAGCAACAGGACCATTTACTACAGAATATACTTGGATTGGAGAATATCAAACTTCTGCAACAGATCCTTGGGTTCCTGTTGGAATAAATTTAGATGCTTATTTAGGTCAAGTAATATATATAGAATTTAGCTATGTTGGTACTGGAGATACTTGGGAAGGTGATATGTCTATAGACCAAGTAAGAGTTGAAACCTGTGGTAACTTTTGTGTTGCACCAACAGGATTATCTGTAGATGCATTTACAGATACAACAGCAGATATTTCTTGGACTGCAAATAATGGTGAAACAGACTGGCAAATAGCTGTTCAATTAGCAGGAACTGGTACACCAACCTCTGGAACTTCAATAAGTTCAAACCCATACACAGCAACAATGCTTAACCCAAGCACAGATTATGAGGTTTATGTATTAGCCGATTGCGGTAATGGTTTAAGTGTTTGGGCAGGACCAATTAATTTTACAACTGCAAATACTCCGCCACCAGCACCAGTTGGTGTCACTTGTTCTAGTGGATCTTCTACGTTTATCTTTACAGAAGATTTTGGTAATGATACTAACTACGTTCCAACTGGATGGACAGGAACTACCTTTGCAGATTCTAACGGAAATTGGGATATTACAATTCCTTCAAGTAACTCAACTGGTACAGGACCAGATGTGACTTGGGATGGAAATGCTGGTACACATTTAGAATATGAAGCTTCTGGTAACACCACAAATGTTGCGTCTGCTATTACTCCTGCTATAGATTTATCTACAGCTGTAGATGGTGCAGAATTATCTTTTTACATGCATGCTTATGGTGTAGATATGGGAACTTTAAATGTTGGTGTTAGTACATCAGCAACAGGACCATTTACTACAGAATATACTTGGATTGGAGAATATCAAACTTCTGCTTCAGATCCTTGGGTTCCTATTGGAATTAACTTAGATGCTTATTTAGGTCAAGTGATATATATAGAATTTAGCTATGTTGGTACTGGAGCTACTTGGGAAGGAGACATGTCTATAGATCAAGTACGAGTTGAAACTTGTGGTAACTTTTGTGTTGCACCAAGTAATATTACAATAGCTGGAATTACACATGATTCTGCAGATATTTCTTGGACACCAAGTGGATCAGAATCACAGTGGAATTACGTTGTACAACCTGCAGGAACTGGCGTGCCAACATCAGGAACAACAGTTGGAACAACAACTCTAACAGAATCTGGTTTATCACCACTAACAGACTATGAAGTTTATGTACAAGCCATTTGTGGAGCAAACACAAGTGTTTGGGCTGGACCAATTAGTTTTTCTACTACAGTACAAACAAACTTTGTTTTAGATTGTACAAATGGTGGACCACAAACTTTAAACTACTGCTACGTAAACAATGATACAAATGTCTTTACATTTACAAGTTCTGACGGTACAACACCTTTAAATATTACATTTAATGCAGGTCAAGTAGAACAGAATTGGGATGAATTAATCGTATTGGATTCAGACGGTATAACAGACTTAAACGCTGCAACACCTTATGGAAACAATGGTGACGTAAGTGGTATAACATATCAATCTACAGGATCTTCAATTTCTTTCCAAGTTCAAGCAGATGGTATCTTTGATTGTGGATCACAAGGTTATACACCACTAGATGTTACTGTAAGTTGCGCTACTTGTGTATACCAAGTTGTAGACTTTAATACAGTTACGAATTGTAGTAATGGTAATAGTGAGTTTTTTATTGACGTTAATGTTACAGATGCTGGAGACTCTAACTCATTAACAATATCTAACGATTATCCTGGAAGTACTCCAACTGTTGTAATGGGTACAGGTACATATCAAATTGGACCTTTCCCTCTTAATACAGATGTTATTGTAACTGTTGCCAATACAGATGATAGTAATTGTATAGTTACAAGCAGCGTTTTAAACGTACCTGTTTGTCCACCTGCTAATGACGAATGTTCAAATGCAACAATAGTAACACCTAATTTAGATGAAAATTGTACTAACATAACCAATGCTACACTTTTTGGAGCTACTGCTTCTTCTCAAGCAAATACTTGTTTTGGAACAGCTAATGACGATGTTTGGTTTCAATTTACTGCAAGTGCAACAGATCACGGTATTGATATTAGCAATATAATTGGAGATACAATTAATTTAAATCACGCCTTATATGTAGGAACAGATTGTAATAGTTTAACAAACTTATATTGTGAGGCAGCAAATTCTAGTATAGCAAACGGATTAACAATTGGTACAACGTATTATATTAGAGTTTACACAGATGGAAATATAGCATTTCAAGATGTAAACTTTGATTTATGTGTATTTACTATTCCGCCTCCAATTTCTGTTAACACTACGCAATATACTGTTCCAGAATTAGTTACAGATGTACTAGTTAATTCACCATGTGCAATTGTAAATAACATAACGTGGTCTACAGGTACAGATTTTGGACAAGAAAATGGTATAGGGTATTTTGAAGCTAATGGGTCTTCATTCCCATTCCAAGAAGGAATTGTTATGGTAACTGGTGACGCTACAGAAGCTCCTGGTCCAGAAACCGGAACACAAGGAAGTGGCGGTTGGGCAGGTGATGCAGATCTAGAAAATCAATTCCCTGCAATAGATCCTGGTACAACAAATGATGCAACAATAATTGAATTTGATTTTACACCGTTAATAAACCAAATGTCATTTAACTTCATTTTTGCTTCAGAAGAATATGGAACATTCCAATGTGGTTTTTCAGATGCTTTTGCTTTCTTACTTACAGATTTAACTACTGGAATTACAACAAATATAGCACTGGTTCCTGGTACATCAGATCCTGTATCAGTATTTACTATTAGAGATAATCAATACAATGGTAACTGTGCATCTGTAAATCCAACATTATTTGATACTTATACAGATATATTTGATTATCCTAACGGAATTGGATCTAATCCTATAGCAAACCCAATAAACTTTAGAGGAAGAACTGTACCATTAACAGCTTCATCTACTGTTACACCAAATAATCCTTACAGAATAAAACTAGTTATTGCAGACGATAATGATTCTTCATTTAATTCAGCTGTATTCCTAGAAGCAAGTAGTTTTGATATTGGTACAATAGATTTAGGTAATGATATATTAATAAGTGATGGAACAGCAACATGTGAAGGTAATACTGTAACGTTAGATTTAGGTATTGCACCACCAACAAACGCTACAATTACTTGGTACACTGTAGATAATGGAATTACAGAACCAATTCCTGGAGAAAATGCACCATCCTTAGATATAACTACTCCTGGAACATATCAAGTAGACATAACTTTTGATGGAGTAAATGCTGCATGTTTCTATTCTGATGAAATCTTAGTAGAGTTTTATCCTAATCCAGAAATTGTAGTTGGTGATATACCAACAATTTACGAATGTGATGTTGACAATTCTGGAATTACCACTTTTGATATAACTCAAAATGAAGATGATATCTTAGGAACACAAACTGATGTAACACTAGAATATTTTGAAACAGAACAAGATGCAATAGATCAAGTTTCTCAAATTTCTAATCTTACAACTTACACGTCAGCACCAACAACAATCTATATTAGATTAACAGATGATATCACAGGATGTTATACTGTGGATAGCTTCGAGTTAGATTTAGCACCAAAACCTGTATTAGGTACGCCTGATAGTATTTTAGGTTGTGATAACGATGATGACGGAATAGCAGAATATGACTTAACACTTAATGAAGACTTAATAGCTAATGGTCTAACAGATTTAAGTTTTAGTTATTATTTAGATGAAACTGACGCCGAAACTAGTACAAACGCTATTACAAATCCAACAATTTATCAATCTGCTGCAACTACAATATACGTTAGAGCAGAAACCACTGAAGGTTGTTTTGAAACTACCATGTTTGAATTATATTTTGGTATACAACCAGAGACCACATTTGGAGATGTAGTTTACGAGGTATGTCCAAACGCTACAGTACCAATTACAGTAACAGCAATACCTGATAATTACACATCAAGTGAAGTAAGTGTAGTGTGGTATGATCAATACGATACAGTAATTTCAGGCGCTACAAGTTTAGATTTAGATACCGTATTAACCGCAGGAGTTTATACAATAGAGGTTACTTTTACCGATACAGGATGTTCAAACACCGCTGAAGTATTAGTAGAAGAGTTAGAGAGTTGCGTTATACCACAAGGGATATCACCAGGATTAAAAGATGGTAAAAACGACACATTTGATTTAAGTAGTTTTGATGTACAACGCTTAGAGATCTATAACCGTTACGGTACTTTAGTCTACTCAAAAGACAATTATATTAATGAGTGGCATGGACAATCTAATAATGGAGACGAGTTACCAGTAGGAACTTATTACTATATTATGAAATATCAAGGAAGCAAACAAAAAGCGGCTTGGATTTACATAAACAGATAAACAACTAATCAATAATAAACACAACCAAAACAGATACTATGGAAACAACCAAAATAGCCAATAAAGCAAGAGCTATTTTGGTTGTTACATGTGACTATCCAAACACAGTAAACAATAACACATGAAAAAAGTATACATCCTATTCGCTTTGCTCTTTGCAATGCAAGCACAAGCACAGCAAGATCCACAATACACACAATACATGTATAACATGAATGTGGTAAATCCAGCCTATGCAGGTTCATATGAAGGCGTATCAATAGGCGCATTATATAGAAGCCAATGGGTAGGATTAGAAGGCGCACCATCAACAGGAACCTTAACCATTCATTCGCCAGTAGGTAATCGTGTAGGTTTAGGACTCTCTTTAATTAGTGACGAAGTAGGTCCAGTAAACGAGACAAATGCTTATGTAGATTTCTCTTATACCTTACCAGTAGGAACATCTACAAAATTAGCATTTGGTTTAAAAGCAGGAGCAACCTTTCATGATATAGGTTTAGTAGGATTAGATTTAATCGATCCAAACGATCCTTTCTATTCACAAAACATCAATGAAGTTACACCAAACATAGGAGCAGGTTTATATTTTTATAAACCAAACAAGTATTACATCTCTGCATCGATGCCAAATATTTTAGAATCTGTACACTTAGATGCTAATGGATTTAAAATAGGCTCAGAAATACAACACGCGTTTGTAGCAGCAGGTTATGTATTTGATTTATCAGAAAACTTCAAGCTTAAGCCACATGTAATGACAAAGGTAGCCTTTAATGCACCAGTGACTTACGATGCAAATTTAAACCTATTTATGTATGATTTTGTAGAAGTAGGCGCAGGCTATAGATTAGACGATTCTTTTAGCGGAATGATAAACTTTTTAGTAGCACCAAACTTAAGAATAGGTTATGCCTATGACAGTGTAAACTCTCAATTAGATGTAGTCACCAACTCATCACATGAGATTTTTATCAACTTTGATATTAATCTACCAAGAAAAGTATCAAGATCACCACGTTATTTCTAAACCAGATAAGCTAACCAGAACAATGAAACATATACAATTATTTATAGTTTGTGCCTTAATAAGCACCATAAGTTTAGCACAAAGCAGTGCCACACAAAAAGCAGATAAACTCTTTGCAAAATACAGATTTGTAGACGCTATAGAAGCCTACAATAAAATTGTAGAAAAAGGAGAAGCAGATGCCTATGTGTATAGTCAATTAGCAGAAGCCAATTACAATATTTATAGCACAGAAGCAGCAGAGAAATGGTACGCAAAAGCATTTGAAGCAGGAGCAAATCAAGCCGAGATGTATTACAAGTACTCAGAGATGTTAAAAGCAAACGGTAAGTACGAAGCTTCTAATACACAAATGGATAAGTTTGCAGCTATGCAACCATCAGATGATAGAGCAATGATGTATAAATCCAATCCAGATTATTTATCTAAAATATTAGATCGCGGGAAAAAATTTAACGTACAAAACTTAGATATCAATACTGCAGGATCAGACTTTGGAGGAACATTACAAGATGGTAAATTATACCTAACAAGCTCAAGAAACGCCAATCGTAAGAAGTACGGATGGAATGAAGAACCATTTTTAGATATCTACGAATATACTGTAGCAGACGATGGTACATACCAAGGAGAAAACCTATTAGATGGTAAAATAAACACTAAATACCACGAAGGTATCGTAAGCTTTTCTCCTGACGGAAAAACAATGTACTTCTCTAGAGAAAGCTTTTATGAAGATATATATGAAAAAGACAGTCTGTCAAACACTAAATACAGTGTACTACACCTATTTAAAGCAACAAAAACAGGAGACGATTTTAGTAAAGTAGAAGCCTTAGCAATAAACAGTCCAAACTATTCTATAAAAAACCCAAGTGTAAGTGCAGATGGAAGCACGATATACTTCGCTAGTGATATGCCAGGAGGATACGGTAAATTTGATATCTACAAAGCAACCATAAATACAGACGGTACATTAACAGCGCCAGTAAACATGGGA
The DNA here is from genome assembly GCF_014764305.1 of Mesoflavibacter profundi. NCBI lineage: Bacteria > Pseudomonadati > Bacteroidota > Flavobacteriia > Flavobacteriales > Flavobacteriaceae > Mesoflavibacter > Mesoflavibacter profundi. The sequence goes on along the minus strand of NZ_CP061703.1, from coordinate 1,331,394 downwards.
CAAAAGGTAAACACAGAAGGACAAGAAATGTTCCCATATATTAGTGATAATAACACACTATACTTTTCGTCAACAGGACATTTAGGACTTGGAGGAATGGATGTATTCCATACTAAAGAAATAGACGGAAAAATGGCACCAATCCGAAATGCAGGAATTCCAATAAATAGTAACGGAGACGATTTTGCATTTAGAATGAACGAAGCAACAGGCGAAGGATTTATATCATCTAACCGTCAAGGAGGAAAAGGAAATGATGATATCTATGCGATTAAAAAGCTACAACCATTATGCGATGTGTTAATTACAGGAACTGTAGTAGACGAAAAAACAGGAGACGTATTAGCAGGAGCAACAACAAGTTTAGCAGATGCTAATGGAAACATATTAGCAACAAAAACAACCAACGCAGAAGGTGTTGTAGAGTATATTGTAGAATGTGAAACAGATACAGAATTACAAGTAACTATGGATGGTTACGAAAGTAATAAAGTTACTGTAGAAGGTACAAATGAAGAAGAAGTCGCAGTAGAAGTACCATTAACACCAATAGAAGAAATAATTACACCAATAGAAGTGGTATTAAACCCAATTTACTTCGAGTTTGATAAATCAAACATCACTGCAAAAGCAGCGTTTGAATTAGATAACTTAGTACAAGTAATGAACAAATACCCTGATATGGTAATAGAAGCAACGTCACACACAGATTTTAGAGGATCTGATCGTTATAACCAAGGATTATCAGAAAGACGTGCACAAACCACTAGACAGTATATTATATCTAAAGGTATTGATGCTAGCAGAATATCTGCTTCTGGTAAAGGAGAATCGCAACCAGCTGTAGACTGTAACCCTTGTAGTAAAGAACAACACCAACTTAACAGAAGAAGCCAATTCTTAATCGTTAGTGGTAACCCTAAGAATATGTAAAAAAAGTTTTTCAACCAAAAACTTAAACCATTAAAAGCCTTGCTAAATTAGTAAGGCTTTTTTTAGCGCAATTTGAATCCTTTTGCTGCCCACCAAGGATGAATTTCAATATCTAATCTACCAGCTTTTACCATTGGATCGGACTTTGCTAAACTATCTGCCATTTGCTGTGTTGGAACATTATAAATTGTAATTCCTCTTATATCTCCATCATCTCCAAATGGTCCAGAAATATCTGCAAAACCTTGTTCATACATACTACCTAAGTGTGCTAGATGTTGCTCCTGCAATAATTTTGCTTCCTCTTCAGTTTGATTTCGGTTTGAACCAGATTTTAGAAATGCGATAAAATATTGCTGCATTATAACTGTATCTTTAGTAGTTTCATCTACATAACTAAAGGTTTTAAATCCTTTAGCCTTTAAATTTGATTCTATTTGACTAGAAGTTAATCTAGTTGTATCTATTTTAATTGTATTAGCTTCTACATTTTCTTTCTTAGTAGTAGTACAAGAAAATAAAAGTAATATTGTAATTAGAGAGAATATATGCTTCATCATTACCAGTTTTTATAAGGGTTTAGACTTAATTGAGAGTTATAATATTTTATGATACCTGTTACTTCTTCACCTAACCAGTCGGGCTTAAAAAATTCTTGATTTTCAGTTTGTAATTCAATTTCGGCTACGATTAATCCTTCATTATCGTTTAAAAAATAATCTACTTCAAAAATAAAACCTTCTACATCTACTTGATATCTAATTTTATCAATTATGCCTTTTTTACATAATTTAAGTAAATCTTTTGCGTCTTGTACAGTTATACTTTTTTCCCATTCAAATCTAGATAATCCGTCTTCTGTAGAAGGACCTTTTATTGTTAAAAATCCTTGATCTCCTTTTAGTCTAACTCTTACTGTACGTTGTTTATCTGTACTTAAAAAACCTTGTGTAATGCGTTCTTTTTTAAATGCTAAGTCTTTAAATCTTGTAGATGTTACTAAAAACTTTCTTTCTATTTCTATCGTAGAGGACATATTATTTCTTAATTGGTATATATAATGTAGAAAATGCTATAAAAGCTATTGCAGACCAATAGGTTGACAATATAATTACTTCTGAAAAAGTAAAATTAACAACAAACATATTGTAGGCTAAAACTGCATCAGAAATTAAAAACAAAATAGCTCCTATAGCAATCCATTTATAAACATTACTGCTCTTTAAAAAGTATAAATTTAATGCTTGCCAAGCCATTATTACAATACAAACTATATATAAAATAACTGGTATTAATAATTGGCCTAAATTGTCTTTTAGCACATAAAACATTGCTATTGCAAAGATGACCAAAAAAACTAAAGGTTTATAATTATATAAAAAACCGTTTATAGTAGTAAATGCATAACTAAACAAAATATGCCCGATTAAAAATGAAACTAAACCATATATAAATAAGTATTCAAACAATAATAATACATCACCCATAAGACAAAAACACAAGCCAAGTATTATTAGTAAAGCATACCTATTTAATTTTGGTTTTATATAAATTATTGGTAAAACTAAAATTAAAACTGTTGTTAACGGTTTTAAAATATAAAACCAATCTATAAGTTTTAAATATGATGTTGAAATAGCTATTAATGCTACTATTAAAGTTATTAAAAGGTATATAGATTTTTTCATAATTATACATTGTAATTTATAAATTTACATCATGTCAAGTGATTTACCAATTAGAAAAATTATTCATGTAGATATGGATGCATTTTACGCATCTGTAGCGCAAATGGATAATCCTGATCTAAAAGGTAAACCTATTGCTGTTGGTGGCGGCGGAATTAGAGGTGTAATTAGCGCAGCAAGTTATGAAGCAAGAAAATTTGGAGTAAAAAGTGCTATGTCTGGACAATTAGCCAAAAAGCTTTGTCCTGAATTAATTTTTGTAAAATCAGATTTTGATAGATATAAAACCATTTCTAATAAAATTAGAGCTATTTTTTTAGATTATACAGACTTAGTAGAACCGTTATCTTTAGATGAAGCGTATCTTGATGTTACAGAGAATAAAAAAGGAAATCCTAGCGCATCTTTAATTGCTGAAGAAATTAGAAATCGAATTTATAATGAGGTTGGTTTAACAGCTTCTGCTGGAATTAGTATTAACAAATTTGTTGCTAAAGTTGCTAGCGATTACAATAAACCTAACGGACAAAAAACAGTTAATCCTGAAGAAGTTTTAGACTTTTTAGAAGCTTTAGATATTAGAAAATTTTATGGTATTGGTAAAGTTACTGCCGAAAAAATGTACCAAAAAGGCATCTTTACTGGTAAAGATTTAAAATCAAAAACTATTGAATATCTAGAACAAAACTTTGGTAAATCTGGCACTTACTATTATCACATTGTAAGAGGTATACAGCATAGTCAAGTTAAACCAAATCGCATAAGAAAAAGTCTAGCTGCAGAACGTACGTTTAGTAAAAACTTATCTTCTGAAATATTTATGCTAGAAAAATTAGATCATATTGCTGAAGAAGTTGCTAAACGATTATCTAAAAACAAAGTTGCGGGTAAAACCGTGACTTTAAAAATAAAGTATAGCGATTTTACCTTACAAACTAGAAGTAAAACTTTACCCTATTTTTTTGCTGATAAAGCGGTGATTTTAGAGACTGCTAAAGAATTACTATACCAAGAAAAGTTAAACAATTCTGTGCGTTTATTAGGTATTTCTTTATCTAATTTGAATACTGAGACTAAGCCTAAAAAAGTACTAAATAAACAATCTGTAAGTGTGCAATTACAGTTTAAGTTTTAATAAAAAACCAGCTTTATTTTTAAAACTGGTTTTATATTATAATACTGTATTTGGCTTGCGTTAGCGATTGTAGCATTGTTGGAGCTACTTGCAAAGAGCGACTGCGAAAAGCGCGACCCTTTAGGGTAACGCCATTAGTTTAAAAACTACAGCTAGTAATTTCTGTTACTCTTAATGTGTTTACCATTCCTTTATCTTGAATTGGCATCGCTGCAAGACTTATTAACATATCGCCTACTTCTAAAAATCCTTTTTGGCATGCAATAGCGTTTACGTCTTCGATAGTTTCGTCTGTACTTACGTATTTATCGTAATAAAAAGCGGTTACGCCCCAAAGTAAACTTAATTGAGTTAATATACGTTGGTTTGATGTAAAGACTAAAATATGAGCATTTGGTCGCCAAGCAGATATTTGGAATGCAGTATAACCACTATTTGTTAATGTTGAAATGGCTTTTGCATCAATCTCGTTTGCCATATGAGCTGCGTGATAACATATAGACTTTGTTATATACCTTTTTGTTCTAATATGTGGTGGCGATTGCGGTACTTGTATTAAATCAGATCCTTCTACACTTTTTATAATGTTAGACATTTGTCTAATTACTTGTACTGGATATTGTCCTACACTTGTTTCTCCAGAAAGCATTACTGCATCTGCACCATCCATTACAGAGTTTGCAACATCGTTTACTTCTGCTCTAGTTGGTGTTAAACTGTTGATCATAGTTTCCATCATTTGTGTTGCTATGATTACTGGTATTCTTGCTTTTTTTGCTCTTAATACAAGTTGCTTTTGTACTAATGGTACTTCTTCTGCAGGGATTTCTACACCTAAGTCACCACGTGCAACCATTAATCCATCACAATAAGCTACTATTTTATCAATATTAGCTACGCCTTCTGGTTTTTCTATTTTTGCAATAATTGGGATTTTATGGTCGCTATGCTTTTTAATTAATTCTTCAAGCTCCATTAAATCTTCTGCATGTCTAACAAAGGATAAGGCAATCCAATCTACACCTAGTTTACATGCAAAAATTGCATCTTCTACGTCTTTTTCTGTTAATGCAGGTTGAGATATATTGGTATTAGGCAGATTTACTCCTTTTTTAGATTTTAATGGTCCACCTTGTATTACTTTGGCTACAACTTCTTTCTTCTTGTCTGTAGATACAACTTCAAATATTAACTTACCATCGTCTAAAAGTATGCGTTCTCCTGGTTTTGCATCTTGAGGAAAATTATCGTAAGTCATGTAAACTCTTTCTTTTGTTCCTTCAAAGCGTTTACCTGTTGCAAATATTATTTGGTCTCCTGGATTTACAATTACTTCTTGCTTCATTACTCCAACACGTAGTTTTGGTCCTTGTAAATCTGCTAATATTGAAGCATTATAACCAAACTCTTCGTTTAATTCGCGTATCATCTGTACGCGTTCTTCTACGTCTTTATAATCTGCATGAGAGAAGTTAATTCTAAATACGTTAGCGCCTTCGTCTAACATTCCTTTTAATACCTCTTTACTACTTGTTGCTGGTCCTAAGGTTGCAACTATTTTGGTCTTTTTTCTTGTTGGCATTAGTTGAATATTAAGTTGTTTTTAGTTTTTAAATTGTCTACATCAATACTATATGCTGTAACAATTTGTGGTATTTTTAATAGTTTGTTTAGTATGAGTTTTTCTTTATTTAAAGGAAACTCTGTTTCTACTTTTAGTAGATAGTTAACTTTTTTAAATTCTGGTAACAAATATTTGTTTGTTGTTAGAAATGCTTCGTTAGAAAACAGCGAGTTTATATCCTGTTGTTGGTCTTGCTTTACCTTACAAGAATTTGCAACTAGATAATAAATAATGTGTTGCTTTTCTTGATTAAACTCATACAATGAAAAGCTAGAATTATCTTTAGAAAATTTTACATCTTCTTGCTTTCGTTTTAATCTAATATCTAAAACTTGGTTGATTAAAAAAGCTAATCGATAATCTTCTAAAGTACAGTGTATACCTATTAGTATGTATTGCTCTTCTTCAAAAAAATCGTCTAACAATAATTTTTTAACAGCCATTTTAAATAGTTAACTAAATGTAAATATAGTACATAAACGCTTATTTTAAGCATGTTTTATGTATTCTTAACATGAAAAAATAACGAAAACGTTGTAGTGTTTTAGGGAATTTTGAGCTTAAATTGGCTTATAAAATTGTTGCTTTAGAGATTTCTTTTTGAAATGCAAAATAGGCTCTTTTAGATGCTTTTTCTTCTGCTTTTTTCTTTGATGTTGCTCGCGCTTTTGCTACAACTTTATGATCTAAGGATAGTTTAACAGAAAAATGTTTAACATCACTATTACCGGTATCTTCATAAACATTATAGTCAAAATGTTTTTTTTCTTTTTGACACCATTCTATTAATAAGCTTTTGTAACTTATTACTTTTCCTTCTAGTTTTTCTATATCAATATAGGGACCTATAATTCTATTTTCGATAAACTTTTCGCAAGCAGCATATCCTTTATCAAGATAAATTGCTCCTACTAATGCTTCAAAAAGATTACCATGAATATTATCTCCAAACTGACCTTTTGGTATTTTACTTTTTACCAATTTTATCAAGCCTAAATCTTTACCTAGCTCATTTAAATGTTCTCTACTTACTACTTTAGATCGCATTTTTGTTAGATAGCCTTCATCTCCACTAGGAACTTCTGTGTACAAATAATGAGCTATTACGGCACTAAGCATTGCATCACCTAAAAACTCTAATCTTTCGTAATTAACAATGTGACCTTTACTGTTCTTTATGTTCATAGAACGATGCGTAAAGGCAGTTTTATAGTGCTTTAATGTCTTTGGCTTAAAGTTTAATATTTTGGTAAGAGCCGTAAAAAATTCCCCTTTGTCTTTAGACCGGGAATTAAATATGTTTTTAAGGCTTCTCATTTAGATATAGAACTAATCTAATTTCTTAAATAAAACGCACGCGTTGTGACCTCCAAAGCCAAAAGTATTACTCATAGCTACTTTTATGTCTCTTTTTTGAGGTGTATTAAGTGTTAGGTTTAGTTCTGGGTCAATGTTTTCGTCAACCGTAGTGTGATTAATTGTTGGCGGTACAATTCCATTTTCCATTGCCAAAATAGATGCAATAGCTTCTATAGCTCCTGCAGCACCTAATAAATGGCCTGTCATGGATTTAGTCGAGTTAATATTAATGTTCTTAGCATGATCACCAAAAACAGCTTTAATTGCTTTTAACTCGGCTACATCACCTAATGGAGTAGATGTACCATGAGTATTAATATGATCTACATCTTCTGGTTTTAAACCTGCGTTTTCAAGACAGTTTTTCATAACTGCTATTACTCCTATTCCATCTGGATGAGGAGCAGTCATGTGATGCGCGTCTGAAGATAATCCTCCACCAAGTACTTCGGCATATATTTTAGCGCCTCTTGCTTTAGCATGTTCATATTCTTCTAATATTAATGCGCCTGCACCTTCACCTAAAACAAATCCATCTCTAGTTGCATCAAATGGTCTTGATGCTGATTCTGGACTTTCGTTTCTTGTAGATAAGGCATGCATAGCATTAAATCCGCCCATTCCTGCGATTGTTACAGCAGCTTCACTACCACCAGTTACAATTACATCACAGTGACCTAAACGTATGTAGTTTAAGGCATCTATTAATGCATTTGCAGAAGATGCGCAAGCAGATACAGTAGTGTAGTTAGGTCCCATAAATCCATTTTTTATAGAAATGTTACCTGGAGCAATATCTGCAATCATTTTAGGGATAAAGAAAGGGTTAAATCTAGGTGTTCCATCTCCGTTCGCGTAATTTAACACTTCGTTTTGGAATGTTTCTAAACCACCTATTCCTGCGCCCCAAACAACGCCAACTCTAAGTTTGTTGACCTTGTCTAAATCAAGGTTTGAGTCCGCAATAGCCTCGTCTGACGCGACCATTGCGTACTGTGTAAACCTATCCATTTTTCGTGCTTCTTTTCTATCAAGAAAATCTGTTGCCACGAAGTTTTTTAACTCGCAAGCAAAGTTAGTTTTGAATTTTTCGGTATCAAAATATGTAATAGGCGCAGCACCGCTTTTACCATTAACAAGACCATTCCAGTACTCGTCTTTAGTATTACCAATTGGTGTTAACGCTCCTAAACCTGTAACTACTACTCGCTTAAGTTCCATAAATATTGTGCTTATTTTGCAGCTTCAATATAAGATACAGCTTGACCTACTGTTGCAATGTTCTCTGCTTGGTCGTCTGGAATTTGGATATCAAATTCTTTTTCGAATTCCATAATTAATTCTACAGTGTCTAAAGAATCTGCTCCTAAGTCGTTAGTGAAGCTTGCTTCGTTTACTACTTCGTTCTCATCAACACCTAATTTGTCTACGATAATCGCTTTTACTCTTGATGCAATGTCTGACATAATTTTAATTTTTTAGTTTTAATTAAGTGGCAAAAATAAAAAACTTTAATTTAAAACACACTTTTAGTAAAAAAATGTGCTACTAATTTAAATATTTATATTGAAGAATTTAAGTTTTTGCCCGTAATTGTTAATAATTATTGCTTTTTTTGTTTGAAGAATTTAACATTGAAACTATAAAAATGAAACGTGTAGTAATTTTTGCGTCCGGAAGTGGAAGTAATGCTGAAAATTTAATTAAGTTTTTTCACAATAGTGACAATGCGTCTGTTGTTCAAGTATTGACTAACAATCCTCATGCCAAAGTTTTAGACAGGTGTAAAAAACTGAATGTTAGCGCATTATCGTTTAACCGAATTGCTTTTACAAAAACAGAAGACGTATTAAACATATTAAAATCTTCAAATCCTGATTTAATAATATTAGCCGGGTTTTTATGGAAATTCCCAGAAAATATACTTAACCAATTCCCTAATAAAGTTATTAATATTCACCCTGCATTGTTGCCAAAATACGGCGGAAAAGGCATGTACGGTATGAATGTACACGAAGCTGTTGTAAAAAATAAAGAAACAGAAACTGGCATAACAATTCATTATGTAAACGAAAATTATGATGAAGGGGCTATCATTTTTCAAGCAAAATGTGATGTCTTACCAAATGATAGCGCACAAGATGTTGCTTCAAAAATACATGAATTAGAAATGGAATATTTTCCTAAAGTCGTAGATCAACTTTTAAATGGGTAAGAAAAAAAAGAAATACTATACGGTTTGGAAAGGTCACAACACAGGTGTTTTTGAAACTTGGGACGATTGCAAGGCCCAAATTAAAGATTTTGAAGGCGCACAATACAAATCTTTCACAACATTTGATGCTGCAAAAAAAGCATTAAAAGGAAATTATTTTGATTACGTTGGCAAAAACAAAACATTTAAAAGTGATTTAACTGAAGAACAACTAAAAAAAATAGGTCAACCTAACTATAATTCTATATCTGTAGATGCTGCATCTTCTGGTAATCCAGGAAAAATGGAATATCGTGGTGTAGATACCAAAACCAAAAAACAACTATTTATACAAGGTCCTTTTGAAGAAGGCACCAATAATATAGGCGAATTTTTAGCTATTGTCCACGGATTAGCATTTTTAAAACAACACAATAGTAACCGTATTATTTATACCGACTCTAAAACCGCAATAAGTTGGGTTAAAAAGAAAAACTGCAACAGTAAATTAAAACGTAACGATAAAAACAAACCAGTTTTTGATTTGGTAGATCGCGCAATAAAATGGCTTAACGAAAACACTTATACTACAACGATTTTAAAATGGGAAACCAAAGCTTGGGGAGAAATACCAGCAGATTTTGGAAGAAAATAATCTACCTAGAATAGTAACTTAAAAATCGATTAAAAAGTCATATATTTGCCGCTTAATTTAAAACGCTTTATGGGCAAACTAGTAATAGTAGGTACAGTAGCTTTTGATGCTATAGAAACACCTTTCGGTAAGACCGATAAAATACTTGGTGGCGCAGCAACTTATATAGGATTATCTGCTGCAAATTTTAATGTAGATACAGCAGCAGTATCTGTAGTTGGTGGTGATTTTCCTCAAGAATATCTTGACCTTTTAAAAGATAGAGATATCAATATTGAAGGTGTAGAAATAGTAAAAGACGGTAAAACATTTTTCTGGAGTGGTAAATACCATAACGATATGAATTCTCGTGATACGTTAGCAACTGAGTTAAACGTATTAGCAGATTTTAATCCAATTGTACCAGACAATTACAAAGACTCTGATGTAGTCATGCTAGGTAACTTACATCCTATTGTACAAATAGGTGTACTAGTTCAAATGACTAAAAAGCCAAAATTAGTAGTCTTAGATACTATGAATTTTTGGATGGATACCGCATTAGACCAATTACACGAAGTTATAAAACGTGTAGATGTCATTACAATTAATGATGAAGAAGCAAGACAATTAACAGGAGAATACAGCCTTGTTGTTGCTGCAAGAAAAATCCACGAAATGGGTCCAAAATACGTAGTAATTAAAAAAGGAGAACATGGTGCGTTACTATTTCATAATGACAATGTATTCTATGCTCCAGCATTACCACTAGAAGAAGTTTTTGATCCAACAGGAGCAGGAGATACTTTTGCTGGTGGATTTGCAGGTTATTTAGCAAGTACAGGCGATGTATCTTTCGAAAACATGAAAAACGCAGTAATTTACGGATCAACTTTAGCATCCTTTTGCGTAGAAAAATTTGGAACAGAACGTATGTTAACGCTAACAGAAGACGAGGTAAACAAACGACTGCAACAGTTTAAAAACTTAACACAATTTGAAATTGAATTATAAAACTTATGCGCTCTAATTTTTTGAGCGCATTTTTTATTAACTTGTTTCAAATTAAGGACATATAAATTTATCATTCTTAAAAACAACACACAACACAACTACAATGAGTGATGCTTTAAAACACGAATGCGGTATAGCGCATATTAGACTTTTAAAACCTTTAGAATATTATAAAGAAAAATATGGTAGCGCATTTTATGGCGTTAATAAAATGTATTTAATGATGGAAAAACAGCACAATCGCGGACAAGATGGTGCTGGATTTGCTAGCATCAAATTAGATACAAAACCAGGAGAACGTTATATATCAAGAGTTCGATCTATACAACAACAACCTATTCAAGATATATTTGGACAAATTAATAGCCGCATTAATCAAGTATTAACAGAACATCCAGAATATCAAGACGATGTTGCTCTACAAAAAAAGCACGTACCTTATATAGGCGAAGTACTTTTAGGTCATGTACGTTATGGTACTTTTGGTAAAAACAGTGTAGAAAGTGTACACCCGTTTTTAAGGCAAAACAATTGGATGCATCGTAACCTAATACTAGCAGGAAACTTTAACATGACTAATGTTAAAGAATTATTTAACAACCTAGTTGCTTTAGGCCAACATCCAAAAGAATATACAGATACCATTACTATAATGGAAAAAATTGGACACTTTCTTGACGATGCGGTAAGTAAAATTTATAAAGACTTAAAAAAAGAAGGTTATAGTAAACACGAGTGTTCACCATTAATTGCAGAACGATTAAAAGTGCATAAAATATTAAAACGCGCTGCAAAAAATTGGGATGGTGGTTATGCTATGGCTGGTCTTTTAGGTCACGGAGATTCTTTTGTATTACGTGATCCAGCAGGAATAAGACCTGCTTTTTATTATAAAGATGATGAAGTTGTTGTAGTAGCATCAGAGCGACCTGTGATTCAAACTGTGTTTAATGTAGAATTTGATGATGTTAAAGAACTTGAACCTGGTCATGCTATCATTACTAAAAAATCCGGAGACGTTTCTATAAAACAAATTTTAGAACCTTTAGAGCGTAAATCTTGTAGCTTTGAACGCATATATTTTTCTAGAGGAAGCGATGCCGAGATCTATCAAGAACGTAAAACTTTAGGTAAATTATTAATGCCGCAAGTGTTAAAAGCTATAGATAACGATACTAAAAACACAGTGTTTTCGTACATTCCAAATACAGCAGAAACATCGTTTTATGGAATGATTGATACTGTGGAAGAACATCTTAACGAAAGAAAAACACAAGATATTTTAGATGGCAATGGTAACTTATCTAAAGAGCAAGTTATTTCAATATTAGAAGAAACACCTCGTATTGAAAAAATAGCAATTAAAGACGTAAAACTAAGAACGTTTATTACCGAAGATAGTAGTCGTGACGACTTAGTAGCACACGTTTACGATGTCACATACGGTGTAATAAAACCAACAGATAATCTAGTAATCATAGACGATAGTATTGTTAGAGGTACAACTTTAAAGAAGAGTATTATTAAAATGATGGATAGATTACATCCTAAAAAAATAATAGTAGTTTCTTCTGCACCTCAAATTAGATATCCAGACTGTTACGGGATAGATATGGCAAATTTGGAATCTTTAGTTGCATTTAATGCTGCTTTAGAACTATTAAAAGACAATAACAAATACGATTTAGTAGAAGAGGTTTATAAAAAATGTAAATCTCAAGTAGATTTAGCAGATAAGGATATAAAAAATTATGTGAAAGAAATTTACGATCAATTTACGCCAGAACAAATTTCTGATAAAATTTCAGAATTACTAACAGACAAAAGTGTAAATGCTAAAGTAGAAATCATATTTCAATCTGTAGAAAATTTACATAAAGCTTGTCCTAAACATTTAGGAGATTGGTATTTTACTGGTAATTACCCTACAAACGGTGGAAATAGAGTTGTAAACAGAGCGTTTATAAACTTTTATGAAGGCAATAAAGAACGTGCTTATTAATGCATAAAAAATGTTAAATCCTTATCATTTTGTCACTTAAGCGATTTTATTTACACTTTGACTATTAATTACAATTATTAAAAATAAACTTCGTTATATTTGAACTTACCATAACATAAGTAGGTTAAGTTCATGGTAGATTTGGGGCAAAAAAGCTGGACTCTCGTCCGGCTTTTTTATTTTTAAAGTGTTGATATTCAAAATATTAAACAAAAAAAGCGAACCATTTTGGTTCGCTTTAATATTTAAGTTGCTAGATAGCTTATTTTGCTTCTGCGTAACGTCTTTCTACTTCGTTCCAGTTAATTACACTGAAGAAAGCTTCGATATAATCTGGTCGTCTATTTTGATAGTTTAAGTAATAGGCGTGTTCCCAAACATCTAATCCTAAGATTGGTGTACCTTCACAAGTTACGCCTGGCATTAATGGATTATCTTGGTTTGGTGTAGAACATACTTCTACTTTTCCTCCTTTGTGAACACATAACCATGCCCAACCAGATCCAAACTGTGTTGCAGCTGCTTTACTAAAGGCATCTTTAAAATTATCAAAAGAACCAAATTCTGCTTCAATAGCATCTTTTAACTCTCCAGACAAACGTCCTTTTCCTTCTGGATTCATTACTGTCCAAAATAAAGAGTGATTGTAAAATCCACCACCATTATTTCTAACAGCACTATTTGACATATCTAAATTAGTTAAAATATCTTCTATAGATTTACCTTCTAAGTCTGTTCCTTCTATAGCGGCATTTAACTTAGTTGTGTATCCGTTATGGTGTTTACTATGGTGTATTTCCATAGTTCTTGCGTCTATATGTGGTTCTAATGCATCGTAAGCATATCCTAATTCTGGTAATTCAAAAGCCATATTGTTTGTTTTTGTGGTTAATATTTTATTGTTCTCAAAATTACTAAGAATTTAGGTTTTTTCTTCAATAATGCTAATAATTTATAACTATTTTAAGATTGATTGTCCTTATCTTGTAACAAATATTTTTTTTAATGAATACTTTTACGCCTTTTAAAGTTTATAATGCTTCAGCTGGTAGTGGTAAAACTTTTAATCTTGTCAAATCTTATTTAAAACTTCTTTTTAAAAACGAAAATATTTTTGCGTTTAAACACATTTTGGCAATGACTTTTACTAATAAAGCTGTTGGCGAAATGAAAGATCGTTTATTAAAAACTTTGGATGAATTTTCTAAAACTAATGTTTTAGATGGTAAAAACGACATGTTTAATTTAATCTGTACAGAATTAGATTTAAGCCCAATACAAGTACATACAAAATCCAAAAACCTTCTTAATACAATTATGCATAATTATGCTGCTTTTGATATTACTACAATAGACGGTTTTAACCATAAACTTATTAGAACGTTTGCTTACGATTTAGATCTTCCTGTAAATTTTGAGGTAGATCTTGATACAGATAGTCTTTTACAAAAAGCTGTAGACAACCTAATTTCAAAAGCAGGAACAGACACAACCTTTACTAAAATATTAATTGCATTTGCATTAGAAAAGGCAGATGATGATAAAAGTTGGGATATTACTTCGGACTTATTTGAAATGTCTAAAAAACTAATTAACGAAAATGATATACCACATTTAAATGAAGCTTTTAAAGATAAAACGTTAGAAGATTTTAAAGTTTTAAAAAACAGTTTAAAATCTAATATTTCAAAAATAGAAAAAGAGTCAAAAAAGATAGGTAATGAAGCATTAGATTTAATTCAGGAAAATGATATTCCGATAAATCATTTTGCTAGTTCTGATTTACCTAATCATTTTAAAAAACTAGCAACACTTAATTTAAAGAGTTTATTATTTGAAGGAAGATTAGCTAAAAATCTAGAAGAAGAAAATTATTTTGGAGCCAAAGCGACAGCTGATACAAAACATTTAATTTTAACTATAATAGATACTCTTAAAGATCTTTACTATAGATCCCAAGTAATAACAGAAGGATATACTTTTCTAAAAGCGATATACAAAAACATCATTCCGTTATCTGTATTAAACGCTATAAAAACCGAATTACAATCTATAAAAGACGAAGAAAACAAATTACTAATTTCTGAGTTTAACACATTAATTTCAGAAGAAATTAAAAACCAACCAACACCTTTTATTTACGAGCGTATAGGAGAAAAATTTAGACATTATTTTATAGACGAATTTCAAGATACTTCTTTGATGCAATGGAATAATTTAATTCCGTTAATGGAAAATGCCTTAACTGGCCAAAATTTAAAAGGAGAAATTGGCACAGCAATGATCGTAGGTGATGCTAAACAAGCAATTTACCGTTGGCGTGGCGGAAAAGCAGAACAATTTATAGAGCTTACTAAACAAACCAATCCTTTTCCTGTAAATAAAGACGTTATTCAATTAGAATACAATTACAGAAGTTGTAAAAATATAGTCGATTTTAATAATTCGTTTTTTAATTATACAGCCACAACAAGTTTTAGAAATCATGACTATGCAGAATTATACAAAGACGCTAGTCAAAAAAATAAAACTTCAACAGATGGATACGTTAATTTAACGTTTTTAGATTACACAGATAATGACGATAAAGTCAATCAATACAACTCTAAAACATTAGAAATAATAAACAATTGTTTAACTAATGGTTTTAGTTTAAAAGACATTTGTATCCTAACTAGAAAAAGAAAAGATGGTGTTAGTATTTCAAAATATTTAGCAGAAAATAATGTTGCTATAATTTCTTCAGAAACCATGTTAATAAACAATTCTGAAGAGGTAAAATTAATTACCAACGTTCTAAGAATATTAGAAAACCCAAATAACTTAGAGGTTAAAGCCAACATATTACATTACATTGCTAACACTTATGATATAGCTAATAAACACGATTTTATAAGCAAAGCTTTATCACTAAATGAGGAAGTATTCTTTAAAACTTTTAATCAATTTGAAATCTTCTTTGATGCAAATAGCATAACACAATTATCACTTTATGATACTGTAGAAAGTATAGCAAGACAATTTAAATTAACAGATGAATCTGATGCTTATATTCAGTTTTATTTAGATTTGGTGTTAGACTATTCTCAAAAAAACATCACAGATATTTCTGGGTTTTTAACCTATTACGACAACAAAAAAGATAAATTAAGTATTGTGTCTCCAGAAAATCAAGAAGCTGTTCAAATAATGACAATTCATAAATCCAAAGGATTAGAATTTCCTGTTGTAATCTTTCCTTATGCAGATTTAGATATATATAGAGACAAGAAATCACAAATTTGGTTTCCTTTAGAACAGAAGGATTTTAATGGTTTTTCTAAAACCTTAATCAACGTCAATAAAGATTTAGAAATGTTTGGCGATCAAGGCGCTGTAATTTACAATCAATTTAAATCGCAACAGGAATTAGACCAAATAAACTTACTTTATGTCGCACTAACACGACCAGAAGAACAACTTTATATCATTTCAAAAAACGAAACTAAAATTACCGAACCTAATAGTTTTTCAAAACTATTTATAGCCTACTTACAAGATCAAAATATTTGGGAAGACAACAAATATTGTTATGAATTTGGTAATCCTAAAAGAGAATTAAATCCTGAATTAAAAAAAGACAATACCATAACAGACAAACAATTTATTAGCGTAGACAAAAAAGACCATAACATTAAAATAATTTCTAAATCGGGATATTTATGGGACACAAACCAAGAAGACGCTATAGAAAAAGGTAATATTATTCACGATATAATGGCAAATGTTAAAACAAAAGAAGACATTCCGTTTGCCGTAAATCAAGCAATAAAAGATGGTATTATCAATAAGCAACAAGCAACAATTATAACAAGTAATATTAATCAGATTGTTAATCATCCTAAACTTACTGCATATTACACAGATCAATATTTGATTTACAATGAAAAAGATATTATACTATCTAACGGACAATTAATAAGGCCAGATAGATTAGCAATAAAAAATAACGAAGCAATTATAATAGATTACAAAACAGGTGCTGTAAACAATAAATACGAACAACAATTACAACTTTATACTACACAACTAGAAATGATGGGCTACAAAGTCTCTAAAAAAATTCTGGTTTATATAAACGAAAATATTGATGTAGTAGAATTTAATAATTCATAATTTAAATCAATTTGAACTCTACACTGACACAAAACATTTAAATTTGCAAAAACTAAAATTCTCGTATGTACAATAAAATAAAAGATTTCTTACAAGCTGAAATAAAAGAAATAAAAGACAATGGATTATTTAAAGAAGAACGAATAATTACTTCTGCTCAAGGTGCCGAAATAACACTTAATACTGGCGAAACCGTTTTAAATTTTTGCGCTAATAACTATTTAGGATTATCATCACATCCTGAAGTTATACAAGCCGCAAAAGATACAATGGACACACATGGATTTGGTATGTCTTCTGTAAGATTTATTTGTGGTACTCAAGATATACACAAAACATTAGAAGCTAAGGTAGCAGAATTTTATGGTACAGAAGATACCATTTTATATGCAGCAGCTTTTGATGCAAATGGTGGTGTTTTCGAGCCATTATTAGGTAAAGAAGATGCTATAATTTCAGACTCACTTAATCATGCATCCATAATAGATGGTGTAAGACTATGTAAAGCAGCAAGATATCGTTACCAAAACAACGATATGGAAGATTTAGAAAAACAACTAATTGCTGCCAATCAAGCTGGTGCAAGATTTAAAATTATTGTAACAGATGGTGTTTTCTCTATGGATGGATTAGTCGCTCCATTAGATAAAATTTGTGATTTAGCAGATAAATATGATGCATTAGTAATGATTGACGAGTGTCATGCTGCTGGTTTTATAGGTAAAACTGGAAGAGGTACCTTAGAAGAAAAGAATGTAATGGGACGAGTAGACATCATTACAGGAACACTAGGTAAAGCACTTGGTGGCGCAATGGGCGGATACACAACTGGTAAAAAAGAAATAATAGAAGTATTACGTCAAAGATCAAGACCTTATTTATTCTCAAATTCTTTAGCACCAGCTATAGTAGGTGCATCTATAAAAGTATTTGACTTATTAGCAAATGACAATAGTTTAAGAGATACATTAGAAGAGAACACAAACTTTTTTAAATCTGGACTAAAAAATGCTGGATTTGATATAGTAGACGGAGATTCAGCAATTGTACCTGTAATGTTATATGATGCAAAATTATCTCAACAAATGGCTAACATGTTGTTAGAAGAAGGTATATACGTTATAGGATTTTTCTATCCTGTAGTACCTAAAGATAAAGCAAGAATAAGAGTACAGCTATCAGCTGCACACACAAAAGCACATTTACAAAAAGCAATAGATGCATTTATAAAAGTTGGAAAAAAATTAGAAATCATTTGATATACAGCTATATTTTAACTCGCTTAACATCAAATAATCAATATTTTTATATATTTGTCTTTGTTAATAATTATTAACAACTTAAATTTGCCTCTAATTAACACTTAAAAATTAAATTTTTGAATATGAAAAATCTTAGCAGATTAATGTTCACAATGTTACTTGTTGCTACTATGGGTAACGTTATGGCACAAGACCAAAACAATCCTTGGGCTATCAACTTCGGTGTAAACGCAGTTGACGTATTCCCTGTAGGAGAAGACACTCCACAAGGTGGATACTTTGACGAGTATTTTAACGTTGGAGATCACTGGAGTATTTTACCATCTTTATCAACTATCTCTGTATCTAAGTATATTGGAGATAACTTTACTGTTCAAGTTGGTGGATCTGTTAACCAAATTAAAAAATGGGGACAGGATAATAACAACCCAAGCTTAGAAGTTGATGATTTAGCATACTACGCAGTAGATGGTAACGTTAGATATCATTTTGCTAGTTTATTAAATTCTTCAAAAATTGATCCTGCTATCGGTATTGGTGGTGGTTACACTTGGATCGAAGAAGGACCTTACAACTTATTTTCTACAAATGCTGGATCAGATAACTTAGTTGGTGCTGGTACTTTAAATGCATCTTTAGGATTAACTTACTGGTTCTCAGAAAATATTGGTTTATTCGTAGAGTCTAAATACAAGCACTCTTTCGAAGATTACTTAACTAAGCATTTCCAACACTCTGCTGGTATCTCTGTAAAATTCGGAGGAACTGACACTGATGGTGACGGAATTTATGACAAAGACGATGCTTGTCCTGAAGTATTTGGATTAGAAGCGTTTAACGGATGTCCTGATACTGATGGTGACGGAATAGAAGATGCTAAAGATACTTGTCCAAACGAAGCTGGTTTAGCTGAGTTTAACGGATGTCCTGATACTGACGGTGATGGTGTTGCAGATAACAACGATAACTGTCCTGAAGTTGCTGGTTTAAAATCTTTAGCTGGTTGTCCAGATGCTGATGGTGATGGAATTACTGATGCTGATGATAACTGTCCTAACGAAGCTGGTCCTGCTGCAAACAATGGATGTCCTTGGCCAGATACTGATGGTGACGGAGTAACAGATAACGTAGACAAATGTCCTAACGAAGCTGGTACAGTTGCTAACAATGGTTGTCCAGAAATAGTTGAGCCAACTCAACAAGTAATGGATCAATTAAACAGCTATGCTAAAACTATCTTATTCGATACTGGTAAATCTAGCTTCAAAAAAGAATCTTTCTCTGTATTACAGTCTATAACTGCAATCTTAAAAGAATATCCAAAAGCTAACTTTACTATCGAAGGTCACACAGATAGCCAAGGTAGTAAAACTTTAAACCAAAAGTTATCAGACTCTAGAGCAAACGCTGTTATGGCTTACTTAATCCAAAACGGAATTGATGGAGATAGATTAAGCGCTTATGGATTTGGTGAAGATTACCCAATCGATACTAACGCTACTGCTGCTGGAAGAAGAAACAACAGACGTGTAGAAGTAAAACTTAAGAAATAAGTTTTAACACATATCTATAAATATTTAGAAAAACGCTTCGGTTAACCGAAGCGTTTTTTATTTTTATAGTATGACAAGTTTTATCTATCAAGTATTAAATGACCTAAAAAGTAAGGGCTTTAATTTAAGTGACGTTTCTTTTGTTTTACCAAGCAGAAGAGCTGGTGTATTTCTAAAAAAAGAACTTAGTACGCTAGTACAAAAAAACATATTTTCTCCAGAAATTATAAGTATAGAAAGTTTTGTAGAAGAATTAGCAGATTTAAAAAGTATCTCTAATACAGAACTGTTATTTGAATTTTACACAGTCTACACCAAAATAACTCCTCTAACTGAGCAAGAACCTTTTGAAAGTTTTACTAAATGGGCTCAGCTTATAATTCAAGATTTTAATGAGATTGATAGGTACTTAATTCCGCAAAAAAACATTTTTGAATATTTATCTGCTATAAAAGACTTAGATCACTGGTCTTTAGAAGCAAATCAAACACCATTAATAAGTAACTATCTAAAATTTTGGAATAAACTATATGTTTATTATCAAAAGTTTACCTCACATTTAAAACTTAAAAACAGTGGTTATCAAGGTTTAATTTACAGAGAAGCTGTGAATAATCTTGAAAATTATATTCAAAATACTAAGAAAACACATGTCTTTTTAGGCTTTAATGCTTTAAACACTTGTGAAGAAACTATAATACAAGAATTACTTCAAAACGAATTAGGGTATACATATTGGGATATTGACAAATCTTTTGTAGATAGAAAATACCACGATGCTGGTTTATTTATCAGACAACATTTAAAGACTTGGAAATACTTTAAAAACAATAAATTAAACTGGTTAGAAAATCTATACGAAACAAAAAAAAATATTACGGTTTTTGGTGTTCCTAAAAATGTAGGACAAGCAAAAACTGTAGGCACTATTTTAAAAGAATTATCTAAAGACCAAATTAAAAATACAGCAGTAATTTTAGGTGACGAAAACCTTTTGCTTCCTGTATTAAACTCTATACCAAAAAAAATAGAAGCAATAAATATTACAATGGGATTTCCATTAAAATCAATCCCGTTAGCTTCTTTATTTGAACAATTATTTTCACTACAAATTAATAATCAGTCAAAATATTACTATAAAGATATTATTGCAATTATTAATCATCAATACACCGCTTTATTATTTGACCCTTCAAACGTAAAAAAAATAACAAATACCATAAACACTAACAACCTAATTTATCTTACTAAAGAAGAGTTAATAGAAACTATAGAGAATGATAAAAATATAATTAGTTTACTATTTACAGATTGGAATAACAATGTAGATAATGCTATCGAGAGCTGTTTTAAGCTAATTAGTGTAATAAAAGATAAATTAGTAGAAGACAGAAAGGCAAATCAATTAGGCCTAGAATATTTATACAGGTTTAACGCTCTATTTAACGAAATCTCAAGCCTAAATCAAAAGTTTAAATCACTAAATAGTATTTCTGGGTTATATAGTGTTTACAAAGAATTATTAAGCTCAGAAACTTTAGATTTTCAGGGAGAACCTTTACAAGGACTTCAAGTAATGGGTATGCTAGAATCACGTGTAATAGATTTTGAAACAGTAATTATAACTAATGTAAACGAAGGTGTTTTACCGTCAGGAAAAAGTAATAATTCATTTATTCCGTTTGATGTAAAAATTGAAAAAAACCTTCCTACCTATAAAGAAAAGGATGCGGTTTATACCTATCATTTTTATCATTTGCTGCAAAGAGCTAAAAACATTTATATTCTGTATAACACAGAAACAGATGCTTTAATAGGCGGAGAAAAAAGTAGATTTATAAACCAATTAGAGTTAGAAGGTATTCATGATATTAATCACAAAATAATAGCTCCTAAGATTAATGTTAAACCAGAAAAATTACTAACTGTACCAAAAACTAAATCTTTAATAGAAGCTATTAAAAATGTAGCATTAAAAGGGTTTTCTCCATCTTCTTTAACCAATTATGTAAGAAATCCTATAGATTTTTACAATCAAAAGATATTAGGTATAAATACTTTAGATGAAGTAGAAGAAAATGTTGCTGCAAACACACTTGGTACTGTTGTACATAATACTCTAGAAGCTTTATACATACCTTTAAAGGGACATATTTTAACCCAAGAACATATTAAAGGTTTATTTCCTAAAATAGATGAATACATAAATAAATTCTTTAAAGAAGAATATAAAGAAGGGCTAATAAATCAAGGTAAAAACTTAATAGTTTATGAGGTTGCAAAACGATACATCACTAACTTCTTAAACTTTGAATTAGAGCAAATAAAAAAAGGAAATAAAATACAAATTATTGATCTAGAGAAAAAAATTGAAAACGTATATATCAATATAGATCAACTGGATTTTCCTATAAAGCTTAACGGTACAGTAGATAGAATAGATGTTTGCAATGGTAAAACCAGGATAATCGATTATAAAACGGGTAAAGTAGAACAAAAAGACGTTACCGTAGTAAATTGGGAAGACCTAACAACAGATTATAAAAAGTATAGTAAATCATTTCAGGTACTCATGTATGCGTACATGTTAAACAAAAAAACAGAACTTAACTTTCCTGTAGAAGCTGGAATTATTTCATTTAAAAATTTAAAAAGCGGATTTATAAAATTTGCTAAAAAAGAAAAATCTGGTACCAATAATAAAGACTTTGATATTACTGAAGACACTTTAACAGAATTTGAAATCGAGCTAAAAAAATTAATCATAGAAATATGTAATCCAGAAATCCCATTTACTGAAAAAGAAATTAAAAATGATTATTAAAAACCAAGTCTTAAATCGAAATAATAATAAACCTATTGTTTGGGATGCATTTTATAATTCCAATGCAATTAAAAAACCTTTAGTCATTTTTTGTCACGGTTACAAAGGGTTTAAAGATTGGGGAACATGGAATTTAATGGCTCAATCGTTTAAAGATGAACATTTATTTTTTGTGAAATTTAACTTTTCTCACAATGGAGGAACAGTAAAACAACCTATAGATTTTCCAGACTTAGATGCTTTTGCCGAAAACAATTATACTAAAGAACTACAAGATTTAGACGATTTAATTACGTACTTAATTAGTAATAAAAACGACTATTTAAATGAAATTGACACTAATAATATTACTGTAATTGGACATTCTCGTGGCGGCGGTATTAGTATAATTAAAGCAAAAGAAGATAGTAGAATCAAAAAACTAATTACTTGGGCAAGTGTTAGTAGTTTTGGTAAAAGAACTTCTACAACTGGTGATTTAGAACAATGGAAAAAAGATGGAGTAAAATATGTGATTAACGGTAGAACAAAGCAAAAAATGCCACATAATTACCAGTTTTACTTGGATTTTAAAGCAAACGAACAGCGTTTAAATATTGAAAATGCTGAGAGAAATATAAAAATACCTCATCTAATTATACATGCAACAGAAGATCCTTCAGTTAGTTTTGACGAAGCTTTAAATTTAAATCAATGGAATAAAAATAGTGTTTTATTAGAAATACCAGATGCTAACCATGTATTTAACAGCAAACATCCTTGGGATAATGCTATAATGCCTTTAGCCTTACAGACTGTAGTTTCCAATTCAATTAAATTTATATTGGACTAAGCAATTTTTAAATTATGCTTAGCGCTTAATAAAAGTATGGCTTTAATTAATTGATTTTTTTCAATTGGTTTAGTTATAAAATCGTTCATACCTAGTTCTAATACTTTGTCCTTAGTATTTGGCATAGCATCGGCAGTTACAGCTATAATAGGTATATTTTTATTAAATGATTTTACTTTACCAGATCTAATATGTACAGTAGCTTCATAACCATCCATAACTGGCATTTGTAAATCCATTAAAATTACATCAAAAGGTTTAAGGTTTAAAATTTCTATTGCTAATTTACCATTATTAACAATGGTATATTCTATACCTTTTTGCGTATCAAGCAACCTTTTAATTACCATTTGGTTAATTAAATTATCCTCTACAACTAAAACTTTAATAGGTGTTTTTCGATCTAATGATAATGTATTATCTAAACTGTTATGTATTGATGTACTTATAATTTTTAATGGTATATCTATGTAAACTTCTGTTCCTGTATTTAGTTGACTTTCAATTTTAATATTTCCTTGGTGTAAATTAACTAGATGTTTTACAATGGTAAGACCTAAACCAATACCTCCAAATTGGCGTTTATGGTTATTTCTCATTTGATTAAAACTATCAAAAACATTTTGCTTTACACTATCTGTCATTCCTACGCCAGTATCTGCTACTTGTATAGAAAATCTACTATAATTATTAGGTTGTGAAGAGCATTTTAATTTAAAAACAACACTTCCTGAAAGTGTAAATTTTACAGCATTACTTAATACGTTATTTATAATTTGAACAAACCTTTCGGAGTCGCCTTCTACTATTTCAGGAATTTCTTCATCGATTTCAAATACGTAATTTAATCCCTTTTTTTCTGCTTCGGCTTGCCAATTATTACTTATTTGTGTGATTAGTGATTTAGGATTAAATTCTTTTATACTTAATCGTAGTTGGTTACTTTCTATTTTTTCAAAATCTAAAATATCGTTAACGTTACTTAATAAGCTTAAAGATGCATTTTTTATAATTTGATATTGATCTGTAGCATTGGTATTTGTATCTATTTCAGTCTGTACAACACCTAAAATTGCATTTATTGGTGTTCTAAGCTCATGACTCATATTAGACATAAAATAGGATTTTAATTCACTAATTTCTTTAGTTCTATTTAAGACTAATTGTTGTGAAGATTCTTTTTCTAATCTTAATTTTCTAATAAGGTTAGTCATAGATAGTGATAAAAATATTACCTCTAATCCAGATCCAAACTTGGCGCTATTTAATGTGTAAAAATTATTTGGTAGTATTCCTAAATTATTCATCACAAACCCTAATAAGCCTATCACCAAGAAAAAAATACCAACAAAGAAAAAGGTATCTATTTTAACGTTTTTCTGCTTTAAAATTACCAATGTGGTTAGAATTAGTAATAAACTAATTAGACCGTTAACATTGCTAATTGGATAAACCCATTCCATTGTTTTTGCAGATAGTAGCGTTAGTAAAAACAAAGCTGCTAACACAAAATAAATACCTTTATAAAATTTATAAATAGATTTAGAAATGTTTTTAATATCTAAAAAATACTCGCAATATTTTAAAAGAAAAAAGTTAGAAAACAATGCTGTAATTAGGACTGCTTTATAATTAAAAAAACCTGCTTCAGGAAATATATATTGAAAAATAAACCCATCTAAAGCACCTTGTAAGAATGCAATAGACAGCACGTAACTACTGTAGTATAAAAATGTTTTTTCGGATAAACTACTATAAAAAAACAAGTATACAATTCCTGCCAAAAATAAAATTCCGTAAAATAACCCTAAAAATAATTGTTGCGAATAGTTTACTTGCCAGAATTGTGCTTCTGTATATAAATTTAAGGGTACATTTATGGTTTCTCCATCACTACTTAAATGCAAATAAAAAGAAGAAATAACATTGGGTTGTAACTCAAATTTAAAAACAGTATTACGATGCTGTACTTGTCTTTGATTAAAAGGGATTTGATCACCACTTTTTAATAGTAAAGTTTCACTATCTGTAAGCTTGTACAAATTAGCTTCATTTGTTATAGGTCTTGCAGTTTCTAAGTAATAAACTATTGGATTATTGGTCGTATTTTCTAAATTAAAATTTACCCAATAATTAGACGTAGTAAAACCTAAATTTAAGTTATCTGAAGTTAAAGGTTTAAATCTAGAGGTATCAATAGCCTTTACTTCTTCTAAGGAAAGTAATTTATCTTCTACATTTATAATTTTTGCAACTTCATATAACTTTTTATTAGTTAACAAAGGATTAAAAACTTCTGTTGTTTGCGCCCAAATAACATTACAAAATAACAGTAACCATAAAGTGGTTTTATGCATATAACACTAATTTGTTAATACTTACGGTCTTTTAACTGTAAGAGTTTTTAAATAGAATGAAAAAACGACAAACTGTTAAATATAATAGTTGTAGTTTACAAATAATCGATAAAAAGTAAAGGTTGAAACGTTTTAAATTTCAACCTTTTAAGAATACTATAATTTATTTTATTGGCGCTTATTTTAATCCGCTTAAGACTAAAACTGGTAATGTAGACGCATGAAAATCTTTTTTTAAGATTGAATTTTTCTCCCATAATTTTGTAAAGAAACCTCGCTTACGTCTTACCACACATAACATATCTGGATTATTATCTTTATAATTTTCTAATACACCTTGAAATGTAGTTGCGTTTTCTGAAGTACTTGTACTATCTACCAATAGCTTTAATTCTTCAGCTACATCAAAATCACCTTCATTATAAAATGGTGTTTTTACCAACAATAAATTTAATGCAGATTTGTACTGCGTTTTTATAGCTTTTAATGGATCTAATACACCTTCTTTTTTAATAGTTGCAGATTTTAATGCCATTAAAATAGAGTTAATAGGCTTGTATTTAAAACCTTCAGGAATTATTAAAGCAGGTATATTGGTTTGCTTAATAATTTTTCCTGATGTTTTACCTAGATAAACTTCATCTTTAATAGAGTTGGTTCTTGGCTCTAATAAGATTAAATCTACATCTAAAGTCTTACAAACCAATTCTAAAGTATTTATTAATTTACCCTTAAATGTTTTTACAATCACTTCTACATCTTTTGTATCTACAGTAGAAATATGTCTATTAAGAAAATCTAAACTTTCTCTTTCTAAAATATGATCTACTTTAATCATAGTACCAGATTTTGTATAAACATTATAAATTTGAACGACGTATAATTTTGCTCCAAAAGCTTGAGCAAAATCTACCGCATATTGTAAATGACTTTGTGCATTTTTAGATGATCCAACAGGAACTAAAATTGATTTCATAGGATAAAATTTAGATTACAAAAGTACAGTAATTTTTATTTGAGCGATATTTAATTAAAGATTTTCCGACATTTGTAGCCTTAATCAAAGCTAAAAGTTTGACTACAGATATAAGTTTAAATAAAATAAATAAACTTGCAATTCCTGCATTAATTGCTGGCATATCAGAACCTATTTTATCGCTTACAGACGCTGCTGTAATAGGAAATGTAAATCTAAACCCAACCGAATCTTTAGCTGCTATTGGTATTGTTACTACGTTTATATCTATGCTTATTTGGGTTTTAGGGCAAACACGTAGTGCTATATCATCAATCATTTCTCAACATCTTGGTGCAAATACTTTGGATAAAGTTAGACAACTTCCTGCGCAAGCTATTTTTTTAATTACTGCTTTAAGCATTTTTATTATTGTAATAACCTATCCTTTTGCTTCTAATATTTTTAAACTTTATAATGCTGAAAATATAATCCTAGATTACAGTGTAGAATATTATAGGATACGTGTTATAGGTTTTCCGTTTACGCTTTTTGTTATTGCAGTATTTGGTACATTTAGAGGTTTACAAAACACGTTTTATCCAATGGTTATTGCCATAATTGGCGCTGCTTTAAATGTAATTTTAGACTTTTTATTAGTGTATGGTATAGATGGTGTTTTTGAAGGTTTACATATTAAAGGTGCTGCTTATGCAAGTGTAATAGCGCAACTAATAATGGCTGTAATTGCAGGATTTTTGTTACTAACAAAAACTAGTATACCGCTAAGGTTTACTTTACCTTTTAATCCGCAGATTAAAAATTTTACACTTATGATTTTAAACCTGTTTGTGCGCACATTAGCCTTAAACATCACACTTTATTTTGCTACAAAATACGCAACAGGTTATGGTAAAAATTACATTGCAGCTTACACCATTGCTATTAATTTATGGTTTTTAGGCGCTTTTATAATAGATGGTTATGCTAGCGCAGGAAACATTTTATCTGGTAAATTATTAGGCGAAAAAAATTACAATACACTTATTAACCTAAGTAATAAGCTAATAAAATATGGCATTTTATTAGGTGTATTCGTAGCAATTATTGCTAGTTTATTTTACTATCAAATAGGTACAATTTTTACTAAAGAACAAGCTGTTTTAGAAAAGTTTTATAGTGTATTTTGGATTGTTTTAGCCATGCAACCATTATGCGCGTTAGCTTTTATTTTTGATGGTATGTATAAAGGTCTTGGTAAAATGAAGGTTTTAAGAAACGTCTTATTATTATCTACTTTCTTAGTGTTTATTCCTATACTTTGGATTACAGACCATTACAATTTAAAACTTCATGGTATTTTTATAGCCTTTACCTTATGGATTATTGCACGCGGTATACCATTAATCATAATTTTTAGAAAACAATTTTTACCGCTAACACAAAACAACTAACTTTACTAAAAATAAAACTTACAATTAATTATGAATAGAATATTCTTACTACTAGCTATCGTACTTATTATCGTATATTTTTACAACAAACGTAGACGTTACTAACGCGTTTTAAGCCAACCTGTAATACTTAAACGTTTTGTGTTTACAGGCTTAACTTCGTGCTCTATAATTTGGCTTTCAAAAATAACTACTCGTCCTGGTAAAGGGTAAATTATTTTATCATTTTCAGGATTGTTTTCATCTAGATATAACACCAATTCGCCACCATTTTCTGGTTGCCAATCTTCGTGATTTAGATAGCAGACAAAAGATAACTTACGCCTATCGTCGTTTTTAAATGTATCTAAATGACGCTTGTAAAACGTACCTTTTGGATAAATAGCATAATGAAATTCTTTATGCAAAATACCCATAAAACAAGTCTTATTTAAATAATTAACCAAGTGATTAATCTTATTAAAAAATAAGCTTTCAGAAGGATTAGCTCTTGCTTCGTCCATCCATAAAATTACATCGCCTCTAATAGATTTAGCAATTACCTCATCAAACTTATTTCCAATAGCAGCTTTTTTAAACGCATCTTCTTGGTATTTTTCTAATAAAGATGTTCTTAAAATATCTACTTCAGTGTCATCAAAAAAATGGTCAATTACACAATATTTTTGATGTGCAATATCGCCTATAATCCTTTCATATAAAGGAACTTCGACAAAATCGATAGCTTCAAAAAGCTGACTCATTAGCCAATTATTTTAAAAAAAGTGCGCAAATGTAAACTAAAAACTAATTGGTTTTACAAAATCAATATCTTTGTAGCATAAAATTAATGTATGTCAAACATCAGAATAACAAAACAATTCTCTTTTGAAACTGGTCATGCGCTTTATGGCTACGACGGTAAATGTAAAAATGTTCATGGTCACAGCTACAAACTAGACGTAACCGTGATAGGACAACCTATTACAGATACTAAAAATGTAAAGTTTGGTATGGTCATAGATTTTGGTGACCTTAAAAAAATTGTAAAAGAAGAAATTGTAGACGTTTTTGACCATGCGACTGTATTCAATAAAAATACGCCTCATGTAGAATTAGCAAAAGAACTTCAAGATCGAGGTCATGATGTTTTACTGGTAGATTATCAACCAACAAGTGAAATGATGGTTATAGATTTTGCTAAAAAAATTAAAGACAGACTACCAAATACTATTAAATTACATTCTTTAAAACTTTCTGAAACTGCAACCAGTTACGCACAATGGTATGCAAGTGATAATGAATAAGCCTATTAACATACACGTACCTAACGGAAAGAAAATATACTTTGCATCAGACAACCATCTTGGTGCGCCAACCAAAGCAGCATCTTTACCTAGAGAGAAAAAATTTGTGGCTTGGTTAGATGAAGTAAAACAAGATGCAGCTGCTATTTTTTTATTAGGCGATTTATTTGATTTTTGGATGGAATATCGCAATGTTGTACCAAAAGGCTTCACAAGAACATTGGGTAAATTAGCCGAAATTACAGATTCTGGAATTCCTATTTACTTCTTTGTTGGTAATCACGATTTATGGATGAATGGTTATTTTGAAGAAGAATTAAATATACCTGTTTACCATAAACCACAAGAATTTACCTTTAATAACACATCTTTTTTTATAGGTCATGGCGACGGATTAGGACCTGGTGATAAAGGGTATAAACGCATGAAGAAATTGTTTACCAATCCTATTTCTAAATGGATGTTTCAACGATTGTTACATCCGGATTTTGCAATGCGTTTAGGTAATTATTTATCGGTAAAAAACAAGCTTATTTCTGGTGATGATGACGCTAAGTTTTTAGGCGAAGACAATGAATGGTTGGTACAATATTGCAAAAGAAAACTGGAAGACAAACACCGCGATTATTTTGTATTTGGTCACAGACATTTACCTTTAAATATTGACCTGACCCAAAACTCTAAATACATCAATCTTGGCGATTGGATACAATATTATACTTATGGTGTTTTTGATGGTAAAAAAATGGAGCTTAAAACGTTTAAGTCATAATAAAATTAAAAAACAGAGCTAAAAGGAATATTATAGCTATAAAAACAAAAGCTATAATTAAGTATAGTTTTACCATCTTACTTTGATCATTGAAATCTGAAACCAAATTTGATTCTACAGTGGCAACAATTTCATTGTTTATGATAATATTATCAACTTTTTTATGATCAGAATCAAGAAATACAAATCTTACTTTATCACCAAAATATTCATTTTCGACATAATAGTTTATTTCTTTTTTATCTAATTCAGATTCAAATAATATCTTATCCTTAAAAGAAATCATTAACTTATAATGATTTTCAATATTATCTTCTGTCTTCATTTTAAACTAAAAAACTAATCCAATAATGCGTCTAAAGTCAAAACATCTAGATTACCATCTGGAAAAAGATTGCGTTTCTTTTCAAATTCTATTATGGCATTTCTGGTAATTGTATGATAAACACCATCTAATTCTAAATCAAATCCTTTTTTAACTAACAGCTTTTGTACTTCGTAAATAAAAGCACTTTTTTCGCCTAATCTAACTTTAGGATTTGCTGCATACATGCTTTTTATTTTAGATTTAAAAATAGCATTACTATCAGGTTTTGTATTATTCCCTTCAAGTTTCAACTTAATTAAATCGTTTGTTAATCCTTCTTCTTTTAATTGTTTAGAGGCTTCTAACTTAGCTTCGTAATACTTAACTTTTGCTAACTTTTTTCGATATTCGTTAACTAAAAATGTTGTAGATTCATCGTCATCTTCTGGAGATTTTACATTAATTTCATTTACATTCCATTGCATGTTAGTAAAACCATTTAAAGCTTGTACTGCTTCAAAATAACCATAAACTACATCTTGATTATAATACTCTAAATCAATTTTTTCACTTGATTTATAATTAAAGTTATCTGGATGAAAACGTTGATATTCTTTATACTGGTTGTAAGCAAAAATTAATACGATAATGACAATTAAAGCGATGATTAGTTTTTTCATAAATCAAAAAGATTAGCTTGCGAATTTCAAATATAAAAGAAATTTAAATTGAATTACACGTTGTGATCTTCAATATCTTCAGTAAGATCTAATTCTCTTAGCGTTTTATTTTTGGCTCCAATAGCAACAACAGTAACTAAAGTCATTATTCCGCCAAAAATAACAGCGACAGAAGGACCTAAAATTTTTGCAGCCAAACCGCTTTCAAAAGCACCAAGCTCGTTAGACGATCCAACAAACATACTATTTACAGACGCAACACGACCACGCATATGATCTGGCGTTTTTAACTGCAAAATAGTTTGTCTAATTACCATAGAAACACCATCTGTAACTCCAGAAAAGAATAGCGCTAACACGCTTAACCAAAATAATTTTGAAGCTCCAAATACGATAATACAAATACCAAAACCAAAAATTGAAATTAATAATTTTTTACCTGCATTTTTATTAACTGGTAAATAGGTAGTAATAAACATAGTTAAAATACTTCCGATAGAAATAGAAGCATTAAGCACACCAAATCCTTTAGAACCAACTTCTAAAATATCTTGCGCAAAAACCGACAATAGTGCTACTGTACCGCCAAATAAAACGGCAATCATATCTAAAGTTAGCGCACCTAAAATGGCTTTATTACTAAACACAAATTGTAAACCAACCTTTAAACTTTTTCCAACAGACTCGCCAATATTTGGGTTTAAAATAGGTTTCTTTTTAATCTTGAAAGTAATTAGTAATGCAAACGTAACTAGAGCAAAAACAATACAAAGTGTTTTATCAACACCTATCCAATCTATTGAAAATCCTGCAAATAATGCTCCGGTTACGGTAGCTGCTTTCCATGTGCTACTACTCCAAGTTGCTGCATTTGGGTAGATTTTTTTGGGAACAATAAGCGCAATTAATGAAAAGATGGTTGGTCCAAAAAACGAGCGTAAAAATCCGCCAAAAAACACCAAAGCATAAATACAGTATAAAATGTTTTGGGTTTTCCAATCGCTAACCACTTTATCCCAAGTCAATAAAAACAAGCCTAAACTAATTAATGAAAATGCAGCAATACAAATAGCTAGCAAGTTTCGTTTTTCTTTTTGATCTACAATATGTCCTGCAAAAAGCGCCATAGTAAAGGCTGGAATAATCTCCATAAGTCCAATAAGACCTAAGTATAACGGATCTTTTGTTAAAGAATACACTTCCCATTCTATCACAATAAATTGCATAGACCAACCAAAAACTAAGGCAAATCTTAACAATAAAAAGATGTTGAATTCTTTAATGCGAAGTGCTGCGTATGGATCGTTTTTTTGCATGCTATCCTTTTATATCTCTAATTTTAAGTTGAAGCGATACGTTACCTTGCCAATGGTTTTCGTCTACAGAATATACAGCGCTAAACGGTTGTTTGTTTTTAATAAGCTCTAGTTTTTCACCTAAATTAAATCCTATGCATACAAATTGTTTACCCGATTGTGTTGCTGTAAATCTTAAATGTTTATCATCTTCTCCAACACATTTACCATAACCTGTATCTTTTAGATTATCGGTCATAAAAATTGGTGTCATATTTCCTGGTCCAAATGGTGCAAATTGCTTGATTATTCGCCAAAATTTTTCATCAATTTCAGCTAAATCAATTTGCATATCTACTTTTATTTCTGGCGTTAGTAGGTTTTTATCTATGGTTTTAGAAACCTCATCTTCAAAAGCTTGTTTAAACGCTTCGTAGTTTTCTTCTTTAAGGGTTAATCCTGCTGCGTATTTATGTCCACCAAATTGCTCGATATGCTCAGCGCAACCTTGTAACGCATTATACACATCAAATCCAGAAACCGATCTAGCAGAAGCTGCTAACTTTTCGCCACTTTTTGTAAATACTAAGGTTGGTCTGTAATAGGTTTCGATTAAACGAGACGCCACAATACCAATCACACCTTTGTGCCAATGGTCTTGATATACTACAGTTGTTAAACGGTTTTCTTCATTTTCAGACTTTATTAACTCTAAAGCTTCTTGAGTTATACTTTGGTCTGCTTCTCTCCTATCGGTATTAAATGCTTCAATCTCTTCAGCATATTGTATGGCTGTTTGCAAATTGTTTTCGGTTAAAAGATCTACAGCATATTGCCCATGTTTCATTCTACCTGCAGCATTAATACGTGGCGCGATGATAAAAACTACGTCGGTTATAGTTAATGAATCCTTTTTTATCTGATTAATTATGGCTTTAAAACCTGCACGAGGTTGCGTATTTATAACCTGTAAACCAAAGTAAGCTAACACTCTGTTTTCGCCTGTAATCGGGACAATATCTGCACCAATTGCTGTGGCAACTAAATCTAAATATGGGATTAAATCGTTTAAAGTTTCGTCAAAATTGTCAGCTAAAGCTTGTATTAATTTAAAACCTACGCCGCAACCACAAAGTTCTTTGTATGGATACGTACAATCTTCTTGTTTTGGGTCTAAAACCGCTACAGCATTTGGTACTTGATTACCTGGTCTATGGTGATCGCAAATAATAAAATCTATACCTTTTTCTTTAGCATAGTCTATTTTATCTATTGCTTTAATACCGCAGTCTAATGCAACGATTAAACTGAAATCATTATCGTCTGCAAAATCAATTCCTTTGTAAGAAACGCCATAACCTTCATCATACCTATCCGGAATATAAGTTGCGACATTTGCAGTTTTGGTCTTTAAATAGGAAGACATTAACGCTACCGAAGTTGTTCCGTCCACATCATAATCGCCATATACCAATATATTTTCTCCGTCTTCAATCGCTTTCAAAATTCTAATCACTGCTTTGTCCATATCTTTCATTAAATATGGATTGTGAAGATGCTCTAAACTAGGTCTAAAAAAGTGTTTAG
This sequence comes from Mesoflavibacter profundi, assembly GCF_014764305.1. NCBI lineage: Bacteria > Pseudomonadati > Bacteroidota > Flavobacteriia > Flavobacteriales > Flavobacteriaceae > Mesoflavibacter > Mesoflavibacter profundi. The sequence continues at coordinate 1,297,492 of NZ_CP061703.1, read as the reverse complement.
CGTCTTCAAAAGTTTCTATACCGCGTTGCACTAAAAGCGTTGCAATTGCTTCATCTACATTTAAAGATTGTTGCAGTTGTTTGACAATTTCTGGGTTTGGTTTTGGCTTTAATGTCCAACGCATAGTGGAAGTGAAAAGTGTCTTAAATATTTAAAGTGACTAAAGTTGAAAATGATTATTTGTTGTGAAATTTAATATCTGTTTTTACGTCGGCAAATTGTCTAAACATTTCCATGACGCCGCAATATTTTTCGACAGACAATTGTACTGCTCGATTAATTTTTTCTTCGTTTAAATCGGTTCCTGTAAAGTGATAGGTTACCCAAACGGTTTTGTAATATTTTGGATGTTCTTCGGTTAACTCGCCTTCAACTTCCATTTTAAAATCGTCAACCTCAATTTTCATTTTTTCTAAAATTGAAACAACGTCTAAGCCAGAGCAACCGGCTAAAGAAGATAACATCATTGCTTTTGGTGATAGTCCTTGGCGTTCTTTCCCTTCAACAATTGTGTCCATTAAAACATGATGATTACTTGGGTTATCAGAGTCGAATAGCATTCCGCCTTTCCATGTTGTTGTGATTTTATGTGTCATAATTGCGAATTTTTTTGTTTATTGAAATACCAAAATTACACTAATAAAATAAGAAAACCGATGCCTTTAGTAAATCCTTTACACGCTGATCATGATATTGAGACCAAAGAACTAGCCGACTTTTTTAATGAAACACTTGGCTTTTGCCCAAATTCGGTTTTAACCATGCAACACAGACCGGCAATAAGTAAAGCGTTTATTAATTTGAATAAAGCAGTAATGGCTAATGAAGGTAAAGTGACTTCTGCTTTAAAGCGCATGATTGCTTGGGTTAGCAGTAATGCAACAGGTTGTAGATATTGTCAAGCTCATGCCATTAGAGCTGCCGAACGTTATGGAGCAGAACAAGAACAATTAGACCATATTTGGGACTATAAAACGCATCCTGCTTTTAGTGATGCCGAACGTGCTGCGTTAGATTTTAGTTTAGCCGCAAGTCAAATACCAAATGCGGTTGATGAGACTATTAAAACCGAATTATACAAATATTGGAATGAAGGTGAAATTGTAGAAATGCTTGGCGTAATTAGCCTTTTTGGTTATTTAAACCGTTGGAATGATAGCATGGCAACCACCTTAGAAGATGATGCTATTGATAGCGGAAACCAGTATTTAGGCAAACATGGTTTTGAGGTTGGGAAACACGTTTAAATAGTTAACGGTTTTCAGTTGCAGTAGGCAGTATGTGAAAATAACAAGGTTTTACTTCTTCCCACCAACACAAATAACAATTTCGCCTTTTGGTGGTTTATTAGTATAATATTCTAAAACTTCTTTGGCTGTACCGCGTATAGTTTCTTCATACAATTTGGTAAGTTCTCTAGAGACTGAAACTGGTCTGTCTTCACCAAAATACTCACAAAAATTAGTTAATGTTTTTATTAGTTTATGCGGACTTTCATAAAATATGATGGTTCTGGTTTCTTCAGCTAAAAATAAAAATCGGGTTTGTCTTCCTTTTTTAACGGGTAAAAATCCTTCAAAAACAAACTTGTCGTTTGGCAAACCACTATTAACTAATGCTGGGACAAATGCTGTTGCGCCAGGAAGACATTCTACTTCAATATTATTTTCAATACATGCTCTTGTTAGTAAAAATCCTGGATCGGAAATTGCTGGTGTACCTGCATCACTAATCAAAGCAATGGTTGTGCCTGCTTTTAATTTTTGTACCAAACTTTCAACCGTTTTATGCTCGTTATGCATATGGTGACTTTGCATTGGTGTACTAATTTCAAAATGCTTTAATAATTTACCTGATGTACGAGTATCTTCAGCTAAAATTAAATCAGATTCTTTTAAAACTTCAATCGCTCTAAAAGTGATATCTTTTAAGTTTCCTATTGGCGTTGGTACAATGTATAGTTTGCTCATTATAATTTGAAATAGTATTCAAATTTACAACCTTTTAACATATTACGAAGCAACCATTAACTATTTTAGACATCTATTAATAAACCAACCATTAATGAAAAAATCACTTTTATTTCTTTTGTTTTATTTTCTAATTTCAACTATTAAGTCTCAAACAACAGATTTATCTATTGTTGTTGAGGCACAAAATTTATCAGGAAATCCAATTTCTCAAATATCAATAAATCAAGAATTTCAATATATAGTTACAATTATAAATGGTGGTAACGCTGTAAATAATGCTTCATTTTCTCAAACCTTAAATTCTGAATTAACCATATTAAGTGCGCAAAGTCAAAATCAAACTGGAAGTGCAAGTGCTATAGATCCTATAAATATATCTGGAACCGTAATTGATGGTACTATTGCAAGTATGCCTTCAAATTCTAGCGTACAAATTAAAGTAATTGTTAAAGCTCCTTTAACTCCTGGTGGAATAGCAACTAATGCAACTGTTTTTGCTCCAGATGGAACTACAGATAATGAAAGCTCTAATAATCAATCAATAATATCAATAGATGTAGTAGATGTTCCTATAGATTTTACTGTTGATTATAATCAGATTAATCCTGCTTTAGGTACTGGTATTAGTGCTTGGAATGAAACTGTGACTTACCAACTTACTATTACCAATAATAGTAATATAGATTTTCCTATAAATAATTTTTCTCAAATTTTTAATCTTGATTCTAACATATTATATGGTAGACCAAGAATAGAACTTGAATCTATAAGTTGTATTGGTGGCACCAATGGATTAACTTGCCCTACAACGCTTAATGTTATAGATAATAGCATACAAATAGTGTCTTCTACATCTGTCATGTTAACTGTGGATCAATCAATTAATTTTCCATCAGGATCATCTTTAACATTTGAAATTGAAATTAACTTTTTAGATCCTTTATGCGGTACCGATTTACAGCAAATAAGTGTGTCTAGTTATTCTGAAATATTTTTAAATCACGACAATGAATCTTCTAATAGTTCGGTTGCAATTAATACACCATTACTATACTCTTTTGCTTGTCCTGAGGCAGATTTATGCATAAGCTCTACACAAATTAGCCCTAATCCAACTCAAACAGTTAATTGGGGAGAAATAGTTACTTTTAATACAACGGTTTGTAATTCTGGTCCTGACGATGTTTACATGAGGTTTTTTTTACAAAATTTAAGTGTAAACTTAATTTGGGACCTAATTTCTATAACTTGTACTAACACCAGTGGAAATATTACATGTACAGATTTTACTCTAACTAATCAAGATCAATTCTGGGAAAGTAATGTGTTTTTATTACCTGCCAATACTACTATTGATATAGAAACAGAATTTTTATATTTAGAGTCTGACGATTGTACTCAAACCATAGAAAATAATAGTTTAGGACATGTAAGAAGTGGTGTTAATTTAATTGAAACTTTTGTCGTAGATCCTAATATAAGCAACAATGCCGAAAGTGATTTTGTTTTATTACCACCTTTAGATGTATGTCAAGCAGAAGATTATGTAAATCTAAGCATAACCAAAACACAAATAAGCCCAATATTACCTGAAGGTAGTACACAAGACAACACAACTTCTTGGGGAGAAGTTACCTATCTAATTACTGCTAGTAACACAAGTGACCAAGATGCGCCAGTTCAGATAATAGATTTTATGCCAAATGGTGAAAATATAAATACAGAAGCAAGTCTAGTTTCTGTTAATTGTATCTCTACTACAGGTAACGCTACTTGCATTTCTATTCCTAATGCCAATATAGATGTGGTACTTGATGGATTACCTGACGGAAGTACTCCTGATATTTTTTGGGAAATTACACCTGAAGACAATTACATCTTACCTACTCAAAGCTCTGTAACGTTTGAAGTAGTAGTTAATTGGATGCCACAATGTGCGCCTGTGTTTATTAAAGCTACAAATAGCGTTTCAATAAATAACTTAGATAATGTTTTAGATAATAACGAGAGCGACAATATAGCTACTGTTAATACTTATTTTGCAACTTGCGTAGATTTAATTGTGCAAACTTATCCAGAATATACTTCTGTAGGAGTAGATAATGGTTTTAATTGGATTGTAGATATTACCAATAGTAATACCAGTAGTAATGCTGTAAATATTGATTTTACAAATATTTTAGGAAATCAATTTACAATCTCTGGATCGCCTACTTGTAATATAATTTCTGGTAATTCTTCGTGTATAAATAGTTTTAATATTGTAGGTAACACAATCACTGGTAATATTGCAAGTATAGATTCTGGAGCTAATATACAGATAATTATACCTGTAAATTCTCCAGGATTTGGAGGCGCATTTACTAATACTGCACAAGCAATACCTAATGGAAATGATAATGAAGAGCTTACTCCAGAAACTAACATATCAATTAGCAATGTTCAAGTTTTAGCACCAACATTAGATAAAATGTTTTCTCCTAATCAAATTACAGAAGGCGAACATTCTAATTTAATTTTCACTATTAGTAACCTATCAGGAAATCCAGAACAAAATAATATTGATTTTATAGATAATTTACCTTTAGGAGTAACCATTTCTGGCCCAATAAATTGGGTTAATTCTAATGGTTGTACCGCAACATTTAATTCTGCAATTGGAGGCAATTCGGTTGAAGTGACGAACTTACACTTTCCAAATGGTGTGTCAAATTGTAGCTTTTCTGTTGAAGTAACCTCAGTCATTCCTGGTTTTTACGAAAACAATAATTCTAATTTTAGTGATCAAAATAATATTGATAGTTCTTTGGCTTTAGCTACACTAACAGTAATTGAAGACACATCAAACGTGGATATAGAAATTTTAAAGACTGTAATTCCGGAAGAAACTGCAATTAACAGTATTGTAGCTTATACCATCAAAGCTACAAATATTGGATCTACAACTGCAACTAATATTCAAGTTGAAGATGTTTTACCTAGTGGACTAATGTTTGTTAACGCATCTACATCTTTAGGTGTTTTTGATAATCCTACAATGACTTGGTATATAAACACTTTACAACCTAATCAATCTGAAGAACTTGTAATAGAAGCGCAAGTAATTTCTACAAATAATTTATTAAATACTGCAGTTTTAAATCATGTGGACCAAGTAGATAGAGATCTTACAAATAATGAAGATAATGCAGAATTACAAGTAAATAATTGCCTTAAGATACCTAACGGATTTTCACCAAATCTTGACACTTTAAATGATACTTTTATAATTCCTTGTATCGAAGATTATCCAAACAACGAATTAAAAATCTATAATAGATATGGTACTTTAGTTTACAATAAAACAAATTATCATAATCAATGGGACGGAAAACCAAATACTGGATTATTTAATCAAAACAAAGTTTTACCTGTTGGAACCTATTTTTATATTTTTAGAATAAACTCTAATCCAACACCTTTAGTAGGTTATATATATTTAAATTACTAATTATTGATCAAATCTTGCTTCAACAATTTGCATAAATCTTGCTTCATAATCTTCTTTGCCTTCCCAATTATTATAATCTGGTTTTACAACATTGCGTATTAAATGTGTGGCTTCTGTAAGATCAGTAGTTGTATTTAATTGGGATAACACACGGTTATAATCTTCGGTACTACCGTCAAATAAATGTTTGATAAATGCTAGTTTATCATTCAAACCAATATTTAATCCGTTATTAAATTTATCGTTTAAGCTTTTCTTTTCGGTTGTTTTTACTTCAGAAATTGGTTCAAAAACAGGCATTTTATCAAATCCAGCTGTTATCTCTTCAAAATCATTTTTATGGTACTCTTTTTTTGGCAACACTTCATTAATAAGCTCGTCTACTTTTTGAGACTCTTGAGGCATTTGAGCAACCATATCTTTAATTTTTTCCATTAAAGGCTCTGTGATTTCGTCTTCTTCTACATCATCAAGATTTATATATATTTTATCATCTACTTCTATATTATCACTAATCTTATTATTAAAAGCTGTATCTAACATTCCAAAAAATGAAGAGTCGTTACCAATAGTTGGCATATCATCTTCAAAATTTTCGTTTGCAAATTTTAAAACCGTTAATTTTTCATAAAGTGCAGCAACTTCGGCATGCATTTTATTTACATCTTCTTTTCCTCCAAGTTTTAAAATTCTATGTGCAATACTTATTAATTCAGACTCTAACTTCTTCTTCATAATTTAATTTTTTATAATTTTTAAATTTAATATAAGTTGCCTTTTGATTTTTAATAAATTTGAGCCACCTTTATAAACAAACGAGTACCTAACTCATTTTAGTGTTAAAATTACAAAATGTTTCTTGAAAATACAGTAAATCAAAAAGAACAATTTGGATGGATTGAAGTCATCTGCGGATCTATGTTTTCTGGTAAGACAGAAGAGTTAATAAGAAGACTTAAACGTGCCAAATTTGCAAAACAAAAAGTAGAAATCTTTAAACCTGCTATAGATGTACGCTATGACGAAGAAATGGTGGTATCACATGACGCTAACGAGATTAGATCTACGCCTGTTCCTGCTGCTGCAAATATCCCAATACTTGCAGATAATTGTGATGTAGTTGGTATTGATGAAGCTCAGTTTTTTGATGACGAAATTGTAAAAGTTTGTAACGACCTTGCTAATAAAGGTATAAGAGTAATCGTCGCTGGATTAGATATGGATTTTAAAGGTAATCCGTTTGGTCCAATGCCTAATTTAATGGCAACAGCAGAGTATGTAACAAAAGTACACGCCGTTTGTACTAGAACCGGTAATTTGGCACAATACAGTTTTAGAAAATCTACAAACGACAATTTAGTTTTATTAGGAGAAACCGAAGAGTACGAACCATTAAGTCGTGCTGCCTATTACAAAGCTACAATGCGTGAAAAAATAAAAAACATAAAGGTTAACGATGCCCAACAACTTGAGGCTAAACCTAAAGAATAATGACAACTACTAAAGAAACTGTTTTAGAAATAGACTTAAAAGCTCTAAAACATAATTTTGAATTTTTAAAATCCAAAATTAATCCAAACACAAAATTTTTAGCAGTTGTAAAAGCATTTGCCTACGGTAGCGACGCTGCAATTGTAGCTAACTATTTACAAGAATTAGATGTAGATTATTTTGCAGTTGCTTATACCAGCGAAGGTGTTACCTTAAGAAACGCTGGTGTTACAAAACCCATTTTAGTACTACATCCACAACCAGTAAATTTTGACACTATTATAGAGCGATGTTTAGAACCAAGTATGTATTCTAACCGCGTTTTAGATTTATTTATTGCTTGCGCAGAAAAACACAAACAAACCAATTACCCAGTACACATAAAATTTAATACTGGACTAAATAGAATTGGTTTTACAAAAGAAGACATAGATCCTATTTTACAAAAATTAGACACAACAAATAGTGTAAAAGTAAGCTCTCTTTTTTCTCATTTAGCAGCAAGTGAAGATTTAAATGAAAAAGAATTTACTATAAACCAAATAAACACATTTAAAAACATTGCTAAACAATTTAATTCTAAATTAAACTATACAGCATTTTTACACATGTGTAATACTTCTGGAATATTAAACTATCCGGAAGCACATTTTGATATGGTAAGAAGCGGTATTGGTATTTATGGATTTGGTAATAGCAAAACATTAAACAAGCATTTTAAACCAATTGCAACTTTAAAAAGTACAATTTCACAAATACACCAATTAAATACAGGTGATAGTTTAGGATATAATAGAGGCTTTAATGCAACGCAAAACACAAAAACAGCAACCATACCAATTGGTCATGCAGATGGAATAAAAAGACAATATGGTAAAGGTAATGGCTTTGTTATAATCAATAACCAAAAAGCTAACATAATTGGCAATGTATGTATGGATATGATAATGGTTGATGTAACAAATATTACCTGTAAAGAAGGAGATGAAGTTATTATTTTTGACCAAAATAATAATGCTGAAAATTTAGCCGAAACAGTGCAATCTATATCCTACGAATTAATCACAGCGATATCTCAACGTATAAAACGTACAGTTCATCGATAATTTTTACTTTTTATAGGTTTAAAAAATCGGAGTTTGTTAAAATTTTAACTAAATTCAATTTCAAATTAAAATTAACTAACATTAAAATTTAAGATTATGCTTAAAGAATTTAAGAATTTTATCATGACAGGTAATGTCATAGATTTAGCTGTAGCAGTAATTCTTGCAGGTGCTGTAGGAATGGTTGTAAATGGATTTGTATCTGATATCATGATGCCAATAGTTGGTCATTTTGCAGGAGGAATGAATTTTGAAGATTTAAAATTAGTATTATCTCCAGCAGTAGTAGATGCAGAAGGAACCGTAACAACTCCAGAAAATGCAATCTTATATGGTAAGTGGATCAATGCAATTATTAACTTAATTACAGTAGGATTTGTTTTATTTATGATTGTAAAAGCATACAATAAAACTAAAAAACCAAAAGAAGAAGCTCCAGCTGCACCAGCAGGACCATCTGAAATTGATTTATTAAAAGAAATAAGAGATGCTTTAAAGAAGTAATCTTAAATTTAAATAAATTTTAAAAAATCAGGAGTTATTTTTAATTCCTGATTTTTTTTATGGCAATTTTTAAGAAATTTTTATCCATAAAAAAGGTTACAAATAACCTAAATACGCTAATTTTATTGCAAAATTTTAATACCATAAAAAATGAAAGTAGCAGTAGTTGGAGCAACAGGAATGGTTGGCGAAGTCATGTTAAAAGTACTTGCACAACGTAATTTTCCAGTAACAGAACTTATACCAGTAGCATCACAAAGATCTGTTGGCAAAACCATAACTTACAACAATAAAGATTACAAAGTTGTAAGCTTAGAAGACGCTGTAAACTCCAAACCAGATATTGCATTATTTTCTGCTGGAGGAAACACATCTTTAGAATGGGCTCCAAAATTTGCAGAAGCAGGTACAACCGTAGTAGATAACTCTTCTGCATGGCGTATGGATGAAACTAAAAAATTAATAGTTCCAGAAATTAATGCTACGCAATTAACTAAAGAAGACAAAATAATTGCAAATCCTAATTGCTCAACCATTCAACTTGTAATGTGTTTAGCACCATTACATAAAAAATATAAAATGAAGCGTGTCGTTGTTTCTACCTACCAATCCGTTTCTGGTACTGGTGTTAAAGCGGTACAACAATTAGAAAATGAAATCGCAGGTGTAAAAGGCGAAATGGCATATCCTTACCCAATTGGTAGAAATGCATTACCACATTGTGATGTCTTTGAAGAAAGTGGTTATACAAAAGAAGAAATGAAGCTTGCTCGCGAACCTCAAAAAATCTTAGACGATCGTACATTTTCTGTAACAGCAACAGCAGTAAGAATACCTACATCTGGTGGACATAGCGAAGCTGTTAACGTAGAATTTGAAAATGATTTTGATATAAATGAAATAAGAGAAATATTAGCCGCTACTCCAGGTGTAATTGTTCAAGATAATACTGCAACAAACACATATCCTATGCCTATTTACGCACATGATAAAGACGAAGTTTTTGTAGGTCGTATTAGACGTGACTTAACACAACCAAATACACTAAACATGTGGATAGTAAGTGATAATTTACGTAAAGGTGCTGCAACTAACACTATCCAGATTGCAGAATATTTAAAGGAAAACAATTTAATTTAAAAGATTACAACTGTAATTAGCTAAAATTCATCTATTAAGCTTTACAAGGTGTTAAAAAAATTAATATCTTGTAAAGCTATTAATCATTCCAAATAGATGAAAAAACAACTACTCTATCAATCACTACTTTTAATTTTATTAATTGCTGCTTGCTCTTCAAAAGAAGATTATATAGCTGTTCCAGAAAACCCAGAATCTTCAGTTAATTTTGATCCTAACACAGCACCTTTTCAGCAATTATCTCAATATAATTTCTTCCAAGGAGAACTTAAAAATTTAGATCCTGTAGATGGTGTCATTCCTTACGAGCCTATAAACACTTTGTTTACAGATTACGCGCATAAAAAACGCTTTATATGGATGCCAAATAATACCTCAGCAACATATGTAAATGATTACAGTATTTTAAATTTCCCAATAGGAACCGTTTTAATTAAAAACTTTTATTACGATACCGTACAACCAGATAATACAACACGTATTATCGAAACTCGTTTAATGTACAATACTTCAGAAGGTTGGAAATTTGCAGAATATATTTGGAATAATTCTCAAACCGAAGCTGTATTAAATATGAATGGTAGCACTACAGATATTAGTTTTACAGAAAATGGAGAAACAAAAAATATAACCTATAGAATACCATCTGAAGCAGAGTGTTTTACATGTCACAAAAATGGTGTAAATGCTGTTCCTATTGCTCTTAAACCGCAAAATATTAATAGTAATTATAATTATTCCGATGGATCTAATAATCAATTATCAAAATGGGTAGAATTAGGTTACTTATCAGGTAACATACCTACAAACATAGATACTGTTGTAGATTGGGAAGATGCTTCTCAAGACATTACCCAAAGAATAAGAGGTTATTTAGATATTAATTGCGCTCATTGTCATTCAGATAATAAGCATTGTGATTACAGACCAATAAGGTTAGCTTATGGTGATTATACAGACGAATCTAGTTTAGGTGCTTGTGTAACTCCAGACACACAAATTTCGCCATATACAGATATAATTGTTCCAAACAACATCTCTAGATCTGTAATGCATTTTAGATTAAGTACAAATCAAGAAGAGTATAGAATGCCTCTTTTAGGAAGAACAATTGTACACGAAGAAGGTGTTCAGTTATTAGAAGAATGGATAACTTCACTAACCATATCATGCAACTAAACAATCAATCATATGAAAACAAAATTACTCCTTTTAGTATGCTTATTTATAAGTGTACTTAGTTTAGGTCAGTCTAATTCCAATTCTTGTGCAGAAGCAGATTCAGATACACCAATAACAACATCTAGTACATTTACAATTTCAGAAGTAAATGGTATTGGTATAGATGGATCTGAAATACCTTCTCCTATTTGTGCGCAAAACGGAAGTGGTGCAACAAATGGCGAATGGTACAAATACATACCAAACGATAATTACACAGTTACTATAACTACAGACTTGCCTCAAAACTCTGGTTTAGATACTAGAGTACATATATATTCTGGAACTTGCGGTAGCTTAGTTTGCGAAGGTGGTGATGATGATTCTGGCGATGGATTTTTATCTGTTGCAACTTTTAATGCAACAACAGGTACAACTTACTACATAGCATTTGATGATAGATGGAATGATAGTGGTTTTGATTGGGAATTAATAGAAGGAAATGTTGTTGTTCCTCCGCCACCAGCGCCAGTAACCTTTACACAGCAAGCACTTTCTACAACAGGTTCTAATAGAGCTGTAGTAGATATGAATGGTGATTTTTTAGACGATATTGTTGCTGTAAATGCAACAAACATTAACATTCGTCATCAATTAACAACTGGTGGATTTGATAATATTAATATTGCAACTACTTCTGCAGACTTTACGCCTAGCTGGAGTCTTGCTGCGGCAGATTACAATGCAGATGGTTATACAGATTTAGTATATGGTGGCGGATCTGGTGTAACATTTATGAGGTCTAATAGTACAGGAACTGCTTTTACTGAAATTTCTGGACCAGAATATGTGTTTTCTCAACGCTCTAATTTTGTAGATATAAATATGGATGGTCATTTAGACGCATTTGTATGTCACGATGTACAACCAACAGTATATTACATAAACGATGGTAACGGTAATCTAACCTACTATCAAACCGCAACTACTGGAGCACCTTTTAATTTAGGAGACTATTCTTCTGGTGGACATTACGGATCTATTTGGGTAGATTACGATAATGATGGAGATTCCGATATGTTTATCGCAAAATGTGGTGGTGAAGAAGCAAGAAGACGCAACCAAATGCATAGAAACGATTCTTATTTAGATGCAGGAAACAATTTAGTTGTAAGTTATACAGAAGTTTCAAATTCTATTGGACTGTCAGATCCAATGCAAACATGGTCTTCTGCTTGGGGAGATTTTGATAACGATGGTGATATGGATGTATTTGTTGGCGCTAGTTCTGGCGCACATAAATTAATGCGAAATGATATTGACGGAAGCGGAAACGTGACTTTTACAGATGTATCTTCTTCTTCAGGAGTTTTATTATTAACGTCTACAGGGATAGAAAATGTGACTTATGATTTTGACAACGACGGAAACTTAGACATTGCTTCCAACGGAAACTTGCTAATTGGTAACGGTGATATGACTTTTACCTTGTATGAAAACGTATTGCCTGTTGGCTCTTTTGGAGACTTAAATAACGATGGTTTTATTGATGGATTTAGTAGTGGTGGCACTATTTTTATGAACGATACAACAACCAATAACTGGATTACTATTAACACAGTTGGAACAGCAAGTAACATAAACGGAATTGGTGCAAGAATAACTATAGAAACACCATCTGGATTCCAAATAAGAGATGTAAGAAGTGGTGACGGATTTAGATACATGAACACCTTAAACACACATTTTGGTTTAGGTACAGACACTTCAATAACAAGTATTACAATTGAATGGCCTTCAGGTATAGTAGATACTATTTTTAATCCTACAATTAATCAATCACATAATTATGTAGAAGGCGCAAACCAATTAAGCATAGAAGAGTTCTTAATTTCAGACTTAATTTTATATCCTAATCCAACGACTCATTATTTAAATTTAAACACTGAAAATTATAACCTTAATAAAGCAGAATTTTCAGTTTTTGATATAACAGGAAGACAAGCCTTTAAAGGAAAAATTTATAATAACAAAGTGGATGTATCAAGATTACAAAGCGGAAATTACATTTTAAAAATAGATGTTAACGGTAGTGTAAAAGCTCAAAAATTCATCAAAAAATAAAATTCAACTTAAAAAAGTCTTAAAAAGCGTTTGTATTAGATATACAAGCGCTTTTTTCATTAATTTTAACCTATTAATTAAATCAACTTAAAATGAAAAAGCTTGCTATTGGTCTTTTATCGTTAATAACAATTATGTCTTGTAAAGAAGAAATGAAGCAGAAAGAAACAATAAAAGTCACCTATCCTGAAACAAAAAAAGTAGATACTGTAAACACCTATTTTGGTACAGAAGTCAAAGATCCATACAGATGGCTTGAAGACGATAGAAGCGCCGAAACTGAAGCTTGGGTTAAAGCCGAAAATAAAGTCACACAAGGTTATTTGGCTAATATTCCTTATCGCGAACAACTAAAAGATCGCTTATCTAAATTATGGAATTACGAAAAAATTGGCGCACCATTTATAGAAGGTGATTACACGTATTTTTATAAAAATGATGGATTACAAAACCAATACGTCATCTACCGTTACAAAACAGGAGATGATCCAAAAACAGCTGAAGTTTTCTTAGATCCAAATACATTTAAAGAAGATGGAACCATCTCACTTGGCGGAACAAGTTTCTCTAAAAATGGTAAAATTTTAGCTTATGCAATTTCAGAAGGTGGTAGCGATTGGCGTAAAATTTTAGTAATGGATGTAGAAACTAAAGAAATCATTGAAGACACTTTAGTAGATATAAAATTTAGTGGCATGTCTTGGTATAAAAACGAAGGATTTTATTATTCAAGCTATGACAAACCTAAAGGAAGTGAATTATCTGCAAAAACAGATCAGCACAAGGTTTACTATCACAAATTAGGAACATCTCAAAGTGAAGACCAATTAATTTATGGTGGCACAGAAGCCGAAAAACACCGTTATATTTATGGAAATGTGACAAGAGATGATAGATTCTTAATCATTTCACCTAGAGTTTCGACTTCAGGGAACAAGCTTCTAATTAAAGATTTAACAAAACCAAATAGCGATTTTGTAACTATTTTAGACCATACAGATAGTGATACGTATATTATAGAAAATGAAGACGATCAACTATTTTTAGTTACAAATCTTGAAGCGCCTAACCAAAGGTTAGTAACCGTTAATGCGTCAAACCCAACTCCAGAACACTGGAAAGACGTTATTCCGGAAACCAAAAATGTACTTAGTGCATCAAAAGCTGGTGGTTACTTTTTTGCAGAATATATGGTAGATGCTGTATCAAAAGTATTACAATATGAGTATTCAGGAAAATTAGTACGTGAAGTAGAATTACCAGGTGTTGGTAGTGCTGGCGGATTTGGTGCTAAAAAAGAAGAAAAAGAACTTTACTACTCATTTACCAATTACGTAACGCCAGGTAGCATATATAAATATGATATCGAAAACGGAACATCTGAGTTATACCGTAAACCAGAAATAGATTTTAATCCTGAAAATTATGAAAGTAAACAGGTGTTTTACACATCTAAAGATGGTACTAAAGTTCCTATGATAATTACACATAAAAAAGGATTAGAGCTTAATGGTAAAAACCCAACAATTTTATATGGTTATGGTGGATTTAATGTAAGCCTAACACCTAGTTTTAGTATTGCTAATGCGGTATGGATGGAACAAGGTGGTATTTATGCTGTTCCTAATTTACGTGGTGGCGGAGAATACGGTAAGGCTTGGCACGATGCAGGAACACAACAAAAAAAGCAAAACGTTTTTGACGATTTTATTGCTGCTGCAGAATATTTAATTACTAACAAATATACCTCTTCAGATTACTTAGCTATTAGAGGTGGATCAAATGGCGGTTTATTAGTTGGAGCAACTATGACACAACGTCCAGATTTAATGAAAGTAGCATTACCTGCTGTTGGTGTTTTAGATATGTTACGTTACCATACATTTACAGCTGGAGCAGGTTGGGCATACGATTATGGTACAGCAGAAGACAGTAAAGATATGTTTGAGTATTTAAAAGGATATTCGCCAGTACACAATGTAAAAGAAGGTGTACAATATCCTGCAACTATGGTAACTACAGGTGATCATGATGATAGAGTTGTACCTGCGCATAGTTTTAAATTTGCAGCAGAATTACAAGAAAAACAATCTGGAGACAATCCTGTATTAATTAGAATAGAAACCGATGCTGGTCACGGTGCTGGTACACCAGTTAGCAAAACCATAGAGCAATATGCAGATATTTATGGATTTACATTATTTAATATGGGCTTTAATGTACTACCTGAAAAAATTGAAAGTTTCAAAAATTAAAACATCTTAATATAAATTTAGACCTCACAAGTGTTAAAAACCTGTGAGGTCTTGTTATTTTTGCAACTATGCTAAACGTACAACATCTAACATTTTCCTATAAAAAAACACCTATTTTAAAAGACATTTCTTTTAAAGTTAATGCTGGCGAAAATCTCGCTATTATTGGTGAAAGTGGCTCAGGAAAAAGTACGTTATTAAATCTTATTTATGGCGAATTTGATTTAAACCAAGGACAAATCTTTTGGAAAGACACCGAAATTCTTGGTCCAAAATACAACTTGGTTATTGGTTACGAATTTATGAAATATGTACACCAAGAATTCGATTTGATGCCATACATAACCGTTGCCGAAAATATTGCTAAACATCTGTCAAGATTTTATCCAGAAGAACGCGAAGAACGTACCAACGAGCTTTTGAACGTTGTAGAACTTGAAGCATTTGCCAATGTAAAAGTAAAAACACTATCTGGCGGACAAAAACAACGTGTAGCACTAGCTAGAGCTTTAGCCAAACAACCTGAAATTATCTTATTGGATGAACCTTTTAGCCATATTGATAATTTTAAAAAACAAAGCTTAAGACGCAATGTGTTTAAGTACTTAAAAGACAAAAACATTACGTGCATTGTAGCTACACACGATAAAGAAGATGTTTTAGGGTTTGCCGACACAATGATTGTACTAGAAAACCAACAAATTTTAGAACAAGGCAAACCAGAAGCGTTGTACAACAATCCCAAAACACCTTTAATTGCTTCGTTTTTTGGCGAATTTAATATGATTGATGACAAAATTGTTTACGCAAATCGGTTGGAAGTTGTTGAAAAATCTAACCTAAAAGCAACTGTAATCACCAGTTATTTTAAAGCCTATCATTATTTAATTGAAGCTGATTTAAATGGTGAAAAAGTATTTTTTGAGCATCACACTTCAATAGAAAAAGGTCAAGAGGTTTATTTATCTATTTCAGAATAATTATTTCATTATAAGTTTTATAAGCTATACTTTTTTCATTTTTTTGTTAATCTAAAAAGCATTTTTCAAATAAAAGTTTAATATTTGCACTGTAAAAATTAAAAAACACCTTTATGAATCTATTAAAATCACATAATCCGGACGCAAAATTGTGCCTTTTTTAGTATTAATAGATTTAGATAAACAATATAAAGTTTAATAAAAGCGTCCAAATTAATTTTTTGGACGCTTTTTTTTATAAATTTTTTCAATGTCAATTAACAATGTGCTAATTAACTACATAACAGACCATCAAGCACTTAGATTTCTGAAGTAATTCGGATAGGATTTCTATTATCTAAAATTAATATAACTGTTTGATTTTTAGCAAATTAATTTCATAATTTATTTGGATTTTACTAAAATTCAATTTTATATTTGCACCGCATTATTGCAACAAAACAATTTTAAAACGAAGTAAAATGTTTCACATTAAAACAAATCAATGTATAGCGACAGAACTAGGTTTTGTAGTATACACGCTTCGTGACATCTTTCCGGATAAATAGACATCTATTTTTATCATATAAAGAAGTCCGAAGCCTAAAAGTTTCGGATTTTTTTATGCCTTATTTTAAAAAATATCAGGATACGTATTCCGAAATAAATTCAATCAACACTTTTTAAAACAATGTTGAGTTGAACAGATTTTTAATTTTTAAAAATCGCTTTCAAATTAAATAGTAACAGCCAAATTAAGACATGATTACATACAATTTAAAAACATGTATTGAAAATTTAAGTGGCTTTACATAGGTAATAATCTTGTAAAGAACTTTAAAATGAAAACAAATTGGAACACACAGAACAAAGACTTAAAGCAAAGTGCTTACATAACATTAGTTGAAAAAATATACTTAGAGCAAAACACACCAACTAGATATAATGGATCTATCGAATCTATGCTTAAAGAATTTTTTTCTAAAACAAGCAACAAAAAATACTTGTGGAAGAGAGAAACATTTAAGCGATTATTAGTTCATGTTTATAATCAAAAATGTTTTGCATTACTAAGATGCTATGATAGTGTCAATGTTTTACATAATATAAGTTCTTTCGGAAATGTAACTGTAAGACCTGTAGAAGAATGGAAAAAAATATCTGGTAACAACAATGATCAATTAAGCTCTTTAATAAGACACAGTTTTGCAAGATATGACGTGCCAAAATTTTTAGAACAAGTATTTTATACAAGTGAAAAAAAACAAATGTATTGGTACGTACAACTAGGAAAAGGAAAAAGTGTTAAAAGCTTATCTAATATGCCTGTTAAGCTTACAAGTAAAATGGCTCATGAGTTTAGAAACGCTCCATCTTTTTTGACAGTATATGAAGCTTTAATATACGCACAAGCGTTAGGCTATGGAGCTTCTACTAAAGTTGCAAAATTGATAGCTCATTCTAGGTTGTCTATTATAAGAGATGAAAATCAAGCTTTTTGGGCAACAGTTGTTCAATTTTTTTCTAAAGAAGAGAATTTAGAGGTGAATGAGTTAAATAGTGTTGTAGACTATTTAACATTCAAACATCAAGAAAATTCATCTTTTTCTATGAAAAACAGAACTTACAAAAGCCTATTAAGTCAATCTGAAGAATGGCACCAAAATGTTTATTTAAAACAAAATGGAGAAAACTATTCTTGGGAATCATCAGGTATCAAACCTTTATATTTTGAAGAAATAGTTGACAATAAAAAAGTGGTTTATAAAACCGAAGAGCTTTTAACTTCAGCTGCACTTTTTGATGAAGGTAACGCAATGAAGCACTGTGTTGCAGAATATGATGAAGACTGTTTAGAACAAAGTTGTGCTATATTTTCTTTGAGAAAAGAGGTAGAAGGAGAGCCAATAAAACGTTTAGTAACATTAGAAGTCGGGTTACAAAATTTTGAAATTATTCAAGCAAAAGCTGTTTGTAATCAAGAACCTGACAAAAAATCCTTAGCGCTTATAAATTACTGGGTAAACAACTCTCAAGTAAGACAAAAAACTGTACAGGAGTTTCAGCAAGTGCAACCTTTAGCTTATCAAAGAATGGTTGAAAGAAGACAGATAAATAACAGACAAGAATTTGACTCAGCTTTAATGATCAAAGTAATTTTTTGGATTTTATATGTCCTATTTAGGATAATGATGAACAATTAAAACAGAAGGCGATTAAAAGTCGCCTTCTAATCAAAACCAAAACAATGGGAAAGAAATTAAGTGGAAAAGACCTAATCAAATTAGGCTTTCCCAAAAATAACAGTATTAATGTGACTTTAGGTCAGATTAATCGCTATCAAAAACGAGTAAAAAAAGAGAAAATATTAATTGAAGCAAAAAAAGTATTACTAAATCCTGAAGCATATAAAGGAGATGGCGTTTGGGGGAAAATAGCTGAAAGTCTATTAGATCCAGTAAATGTGACAAAACAAAAACTTAATACACATCGCGCACCTTTTCAAATTTATGGAGAAAATGAAATTGATGACCAAGCTAAGTATCAATTATTCGATGCTTTAAAATTACCAATTTCTGTAGCTGGAGCTTTAATGCCAGATGCACACGTTGGTTACGGATTACCAATTGGCGGTGTGTTAGCCACTAAAAACGCGGTAATACCGTATGGAGTTGGTGTAGATATTGGATGCAGAATGTGTTTAACTATATATCCTGTTAAGGCATCTTACTTAAAAGGCAAAAAGCATCAATTGGAAAACATCTTGTTAGAACACACTAAATTTGGTATGTACGAAACGCATAAAATAAAACACGATGATCCAATTTTTGAACGTGATGAGTTTAAGACCATTCCGCTAGTAAAGCGATTAAAAGATAAAGCTTACAAACAATTAGGCACATCAGGTGGAGGAAATCACTTTGTAGAATTTGGAGTCATTAGTATACTAGATATAAATAATGAATGGGATTTACCATTGGGTGATTATTTAGGCGTTTTATCGCATAGCGGTTCGCGTGGATTAGGTGCAAACATTGCAAAACACTATACGTATTTAGCAACAAAACAATGTCCTTTACCTAAACATGTACAACATTTAGCTTGGCTAGATTTGAATACTCATGATGGTCAAGAGTATTGGTTAGCTATGAATTTAGCAGGTGATTATGCCAGAGCTTGTCATGATAATATCCATAAACGTATAAGTAAACTCTTAGGTGAAAAACCTATTGTAAAAATAGATAATCACCACAATTTTGCTTGGAAACAAGAGGTAAACGGTGAAGAATGTATCGTGCACAGAAAAGGAGCAACACCTGCAAAAAAAGGAGAATTAGGTATTATTCCTGGATCTATGACTGCGCCTGGATTTATAGTAAGAGGATTAGGTAACACTAATAGTTTACAATCGGCATCTCACGGAGCTGGACGCGTATTGTCCAGACGACAATGTAAAACAACATTAACACAAAGCGCTATTAAAAAAGAGCTACAAAATCATGATGTTTCACTAATTGGTGGCGGTATTGACGAAGCGCCTATGGCATACAAAAACATAGAAACTGTAATGAAAAATCAACAAGAATTAGTTGAAGTCATAGGGAAATTTACACCAAAAATCGTGAGAATGGATAGATAAAATTTTAAAAATGAAATTATGGGAACACATATATTAAACAATTATATCTTTAAAGCTCTAGATGCTTATCCATATGAATTAGAGAAAGCTACACAAGCCATAAATTATGCTTTATCATACAATGAAAAAGACACTATGGCATTATGTTTAAAAGGACGAATCTATGCTGAAACTTTGAAAGATTACGATACAGCTAAAATAATTTACACTGAAGCACTTGCAGAAAATATTAATGCATTTCATATCTATCCTCATTATATAAACGCTTTATTATGGAATGAAGATTATGAAGAAGCTGAACGTTTTATTGATTTTGCATTAAAAGTAAAAGGGTCTGATAAAGTAGAATTATACCATAAAAAAGCTGTTCTTTTTGAACATCAAGGTTTGTATAAAAAAGCTTTAAATAAAATAAAACTCGCTAAACGTTTTAACTACGATAGCAGCAATATTTATGACTTAAAAGAATCAGAATCTAGGATAAAAGATAAAATGCCTAAAAAGGCTAAAAAGAAGAAGAAATAAATCTTAGAAAGGAAGAAAGTGGACTGACATATATTGGTCTGCTTTTTTGCTTATATAATCTCTGTAATTTCAAAAGTCATATTTCTAAAAGTTACTTTATCACCAACCGATTTTCCGAGAAGTAATTGACCAATTGGTGTACTTGCAGAAATGGCGTAAAATGTGTCACCTTCTACTTGAAGTTCTCCAGCGCTAATACTAATAAAATAGTTGGATGTTGTGGTAAAAACAACGCTACCTAAACCAATGTTTTTAGAGGTTGATTCGGTGTTAATTTTAGACAAAATTTGTTTCGTTTTTTCAATTTCAGCTAATTGATGTCCTGCTTTTTCGCGCTCTAATTGTAACATGGCGCGACCTGTTTCGTGCTTATCGCCAGCGCTACTTTTGGTTTCGCTTTGCAGGCTTTGTTTTATATCTTCAATAACCGCCAAAACACTTTGTAAACGCGTTTCTAAACTTTGGTTACAAAGCTGTAATAATTGGGTTTTAATGCTTCGGTTTTTCATCGTTTTTCTTAGGAAATTTTAATGGTCCGTAAAAACCCATTTGTTTGATAATCCATTGTTTTCTAGCTGAAATATAACTGGTTGCTGGTTGCGCTTTATAGCGTCTTGGGTTAGGCAAAATTGCAGCAATTGCAGCGGATTGATTCATATTTAATCGGTTAGCCGATATACCAAACCAATGTTGTGCTGCTGCTTCAGCGCCATAAACGCCATTACCCATTTCGATACTGTTAAGATACACTTCTAAAATGCGTTCTTTAGACCATAGTTTTTCGATTAAAAAGGTAAAATAAGTTTCTAAACCTTTGCGTAACCAACTTCTGTTTGGCCATAAAAACACATTTTTTGCAGTTTGCTGACTTATAGTACTTGCGCCTTTAATACGTTTTGATTTTTTATTGTTTTGGTAAGCCTTTTCAATAGCTTCCATATCAAAACCATTATGGATTACAAATTTCTGGTCTTCACTACAAATCACAGCTTTTTGCAAATGCATCGAAATTGCTTCCATTTTAACCCATTTATGTTTAAACGTTGAGGTTTTTTCGGTGTTTTCAAAAGAACGAATAGCCATTAAAGGTGTGTAATATACAGGTATGTAACGATACAATGCTACCCATAACACTGTAATTACGACAAACCAAAAACAACATTTTAATAGAAAACGAAAGAGTCTTTTCATTATTTAATTTAGGGTTATTTCTGCTAATTCTTTACCAATTAAGCTGCCAATTGCTACACCCATTCCGCCAAGTCTAACACCACAAAATACATTATTAGAAAGTTGTTTTACAATAGCCTTTTTTTGTTTACCAACGCCCATAATACCAGACCAACGCTGATTGATTTCAAAATCTATTTCGGGTAAAATCGTGGTTTTTAAAAGTGTTTCCAATTTGTTTTGAATGAGCTTGGTTTGGGCAAATTCGGTAGTTTCTTCGGTTTTAAAATCAAGGTTGCGTCCGCCACCAAATAGGATGCGATTATCAATATTTCTGAAATAATAATAGCCTTGATCTAAATGAAATGTGCCTTGTATATGTAAGTTTTTTATTGGTTTTGTAATGAGTACTTGTGCTCGTGCTGGTTTTACGTTTGGTATGTTTAATTGTGAAGCAAATCCATTAGTGGCAATCATTAATTTTGATGTTGAAAACTCGAATTGATTCGTCTTTATTTTTACCAAATTTTGGTCTTCCACAAAACTTTCAACAGTAATATTATTTAAAATTTTTATGCCTTTAGATTGTGCTTTTTGTAGTAAAGCAGACATCATTTTTCCTGTGTCTATTTGACCTTCAAACTGATTAAAAATATATTGGTTTTTTATATTCTTAAAATTGAAACTATTGTCTTTTACGCTAAACACTTCAGCATTAAAAAGTGGTTTTAATAGATTGTTGATATCTTGTTTTTTTGACAAGCAATTTTCAAATAAATTGTCGTTTTCGGTAAACAATTCGTATCCACCAAAAGCTTGATAATTTATGGTTGTATCGCCTAAGGTTTGTCGTAGTAATTGCAAGCCTTCAATACGCTTTTTAACTAAGTTAAATACCTCTGCTTCGGTATGCGAATTTAAATCGTCTAAAATTTCACTCAAGCTACCAAAGCAAGCAAATCCTGCATTTTTAGTACTTGCGCCTTGTGGTAACATCCCTTTTTCAAGAATTAAAATATTGGCTTTGGGATACATTTTTTTTAATTGCAATGCACAATTTAAACCAACAATGCCGCTTCCTATAATAGTGAAATCTAAGTTGGTTAACCACGATTTTATTTCCCAGTAACTAAAGTTCATTTTCAAAATAAATTAATGGTAGAAAAATACAACTATTAGTTTTTAAGTTGCATTAATAGGTTAATTTTTTTGTTTTTAGAACTTAATTTCCCATTAATACTTAAGGTATTTTGGTCTTCCTGATTTGCAGTAATATTTAATGTGTTTAACTGTTCTAAATTGAAATTAAAAAAGGTAAATAATTGCTGATTTTTAACTTGATTAAAATCGACTTGAAGTGAAAACACATGCTTTGCAGTTGTATTTAATTTGCTGAATTTGGCCTGTTTTTGTGTAGATATTAATACGTCCTGAGTAGTTGTATCTGCATGTAATTGGTACAAAGGGAAAATTTTAGAATTAACCGTTTTTTGATTTACTATGTTTGAATTGTTTAAATACTGAAAAAGTTTTGAAGCATTTGCATCTAATTGTAAATTAATATTTGGTACGTCTTTATTAACTAAAGTTTTGATTGGAACTTTTTCGAAATCGTCATTATAATCGTAAGTAACAATTGTATCTTCTTGTTGGGTTTTCCCATCTACAAAAAGTGAATAATAACCATTCAAATTATAATTTATAGAGTCTAAATGTATTGTTGTGGTATCTATTGTAACAGTGCCTAAATTGCCTTTATACATAAGGTTTAAATAGGCTTGCAAACTATTGTTTTTGCTATAATTAACGCTTTTTAGTGGTTTAGGAATTTCAAATTGATTGGATAATTGTAATTGACCATGAATATCTAAATTTCCGTTTTTAACCATTAGATTAATAATCTTATTTGGAGAAACTATAGAGACGTGCGCATCTTGTTTTTTAAGTTTATCTAATGTTTCAGTATTTGGGATTAGTGTGTTTTTATTAGTAAATATTTCTAATAATACATCGTCTACATTAGCCTGACTTGGGTTAAATATTAAAATAGATTTTTCTGTATTATATGCTACTGTAAGTGTGTTTTTATTGTTGCTATATAACGTGTAATTATTATTTTTTGAAATTGGTTTTAAGGCGTATTTTTTACTTAAATATTGACTAAAATCACTGCTATCTTTAATTTTAATTACACTAAACCATGTTGTAGATGGTTTACTTTTAAGTGTATAAATAAATATATTTGATGGTAATGAAAATCCTGTTTTAAGCGAATCTTTCACTTTTATAGAATCTTTATTTTTAGTATTATTATCGTAATAATAAGATGGATTTTTTAAAGCATTAAACACTATAGATTTTGCGGTTTTATCTACACTTAGTTTAATTATTGTACTAGCCTCTTTATGTATTACATTTTTATAAGACATATAATCACGGTACTTTAATATGCCTATAAAAATTAAGAGCAGCACACTAATACAAATGGCTGCTCTAATTATTATTTTTTTAATATTCATTAAATATTATTTTGCTAACTCTTCAATAGTATTAAAGATGTATTTTAAAGCATTTTCTTGGTTAGAAGGTACTTTGATTACCATTTCGGTTTGAATGGAGTTACCTTTGATTTTTGAGGTTTTAAAATACGCGTCTTCTGTGTTATTTAAAAACCATTTAAACTTACCTGTTTTATCCATGTTCATCTCTTCCATAGGAAGTTGTTTTGCCAATTGTTTAGGACTTAAAAACATAGACGATGTATTTTTAGTTAGTAGTTTTTTGTGTGCAGAAGAAAGTTTTGCTTTAAACGTTCCGTTTAAAATCTTTGTCATCTCTAACTGGTTGGTTCCTAAAAATATTATATCATCTTTTATTACAAAATACATGCTTAATGGACTTTTTGGAACTTGAATTTTATACAAACCATTAGAATACGTTACTAATTGCTTGTTTCTTGTATAATCTAAAACCTTATTTATTATTGTTGGATCTTCTGTAGATGCCATTAATAAAAAGTCTGGAATAGTTTCATTTTTGGTTTTTTCTACTTCTTCATACTCATAATCTTCATTGTACTGATAGGTTGTGTATGTAACTTCTTGACTTGATAAACCAGATAGTAAAAATAACATATCACCTTTAAGGACATCTGCGACTGCTTTTTCATCTAATAATAGTGAAAATAGATCTATCCCTAAACTTGCTTCTTCTGCATAATTTGGCAAGTTTTTATATACCTCTTTTATTAGTTTTGGGTATTCTTTTAAGGTTTCTTCTGTATCCATTGCATAGCTCATGTATGCAATTAACTTATCTTCGTTGATGTAGTTTAAAAACTTTTTATTTAATGGTCTTGATGTCATTTTTTTATAGCTATTTGCCATACTTGGTGACATTGTATAGGTTGCTTCTAGCTTCATCAAATCTTCTTCTAGATATAAATTAGCATACAATCCTGTATCTGCATACATTTTGGACATATCAAATCCAGAAAACTCGGTATAATAAGAGTAAGGCATAAAGCTTTTGTAAATAGCCTGAAAATCTCCTATCCAAATTGATGCTTCTGCATCTTTATCTAAACTTTTAGAAAATTTACTGTTATCTAATATTGAATGGCTTTGTTGGCTATTTAATACTTGCGCTGCTTTGTTAAAAGACCATTGCTCTTCTAATTTAGATTTAATTTCGTAATCGCTATTACCATTACTGTAATTATCGTAGGTTTGATCATCTAATGTATCGTCTTCCTCTTCATTATAATCTTCATCATAATTATCCTCTTCGTTGTAGTCTTCTTCGTAATTATCTTCTTGATCTTCTTTTATTAAATATTCTACATCTTCTTCGGCATATAATGATTGATCATAATACGTAAGACCGTATCTATCTGCTATTTCTTTTTGATCAAAATAAGATTGTACTAAACTACCATAAACAAACACAAAATTATTGTTGTCCCAAACGGTTGCTTCACTTCCATTATTTTCTGTAGTTTTAACACCGTTTACAGTAGTTATAGTCTTGTTTTTGTCTTTTAAAAACGTTTCGAACGTTGTAATGTTTTTAATCGGGATAATTAAGGTATTGTAAAAAATACTATCGTTTGATTGATAAAAGTAATGAGCGGTATTTTCTAAATCTAATCCTAGTTGATTTAAAGACGTATACGTGTTATTGTTATCAGAAATTTCTTTTAACATCTCTTTTGCCATCATGGTATTATCTAGCTCTTCCATAGATAACATCTGAAATAAGTTTTTTCCCTTTATACTCGCTACTATACTTGCGTCTTGAGGTATTTTTGAAAAATTGTCTTGTGCAAAACTAATGGTAGTTGCACAAAGCATTAGGAAGCTTAAAATAGTTTTCATTTAATTTTTTGTGGTTATTTTTTAAGTTGAATTTGATTATTAAAATTGCTGCTGCCATTTATTATATCCATCGCATTTAAGCGTTGCATAATAGCTTTTTTGGATTTTGAAATTTTTGCAGAAGTACTTGTTTGTGAAGAAATCTCTGAAGCAAATCTATATATTATAGTGTATGATGCGTCTTTAAATACCTTTTTGTTTTCTTCTTTTAACTTATTGTATTGTTTTTTTATCTCTGGTGAATAGGTGTATTTTCTTTTGAAATTACCTTTATTTACATCGAAAAAATAAGAAGATAATGCTGTAGTTTTTTTGTTTTTACTTAGAGCATCTTGTAACAAATTATTGATATTATCTATGCTTTTGAAATCACATTTTATAGAAAACACAAAATTATCGTAATCTTCTGTTTTTTGTATGTTAGTAATTCCTGTTGCTTGATTTAATTCTGAAACAACATCTTTTAAAACATTTTGAATATCTTTTCTGGAAGGTACTTTTACACCATTTATAGAGTCTAAAAGCATAATTGAAGCGAGTTTAGATTTACTTTGACTCATGTTTAAAGTAAAAGTCATGCTTCCTGAACCGTCTTTTTTTAAATCTACTTCTTCTACTACTTCAAAACAAGAAATACAACATAGACAAAGTACAAATAAAGAAACTAGTTTAAAAAACTTCATTTTAATAGCGATTAATAATATTTCAAATATAACGAAGCTTAACTAATAAAAATAAAAAACTCCGAAAAGGTTTATTTTTCGGAGTTTTAATTATTGAAATTTGTAAAATTAATCTACTAAAATCTTTTTAGTTATAGTTTGTCCTCCATTATTAATATTTAATAAATATAATCCTGATTGAACATTACCTAAATTAATTGTTTGATTAAAATCACCGTTAGCATTATAAGCTTTTGATAACACAGATCGTCCTCTTACATCATAAACCTCTAAAGTTACATCATCTTTAGCTCCAGAAAACTTTACAGTAAATTCTCCGTTATTTGGATTAGGATAAATAGATAACGAATTATTAAGTTCGAAAGAATTTGTAGATAATACAGGCTCTGTTACAGTACTACAAATTGTAATAGTTGTAGAGTTCCAAGTTGCAATATTACCATCGCCTACAGCGATATCTGTTATATAAAAAATCCAATCTCCTGCTGAGTTTGTTCCATCTGCGTTAGAAAGTGCTGTTTGAGGTAATACATTATCTCCATTAGCAGTAGATGCACAATTTATAGCTGTTCCTTCATCATCAAAAATAAAATCTGCATTTTGAGATCCTGCACATACACCAGAAGCTAATCCATCTACTCCAGTTCCTAAATATTCTGGATATCTATATGCATAATATAAATCTCCATTATTGTTATGAGTTATATCAACTGCAATATTAACATCTGTAATAGTGTAGGCGTCAGGTATATTTAAAACATAACCAGCATATGAACCTGAATTTTCAGGAACAGAAATCCCTGCATTAAACACATAATCTTGACAAGTGTCTACTGTAGTATAAGTATAATCTCCTATTGCGAAAAAATAATCATTTACATTAAAAAATATATTTCCGGCACCTTCAACCATTATTCTACAATATGGTGCAGATACATTTGGCACTGTAATATCATGAGATCCATCGTTTGGTACATTAGATGCTAAAACTGTATCAAAATTTTGTCCACCATCTGTAGATAATAAGATGTTTACATTAGCTGTATTTACACCATTAGCTGTTGTTCCTGCTACGTTCCAAGTGATAGTTTCGGTAGTACCTTGTGTCCAAACAATTTGGTTTGTATTTTGAGAAGTAACAATAAATGGTCCAGCAGCAGCATTTACTGTTGCAGTCATAGCATCTACTGCTGTTTGTCCACCATTTGGATCGTTATCACGTACTGTAAGTCTAAAATTAATATCTCTGTTTACTGATGCTAATTTCTCCCAAGTTGTAGAAACACCACCATCAACCATAATATCTTCAAGTCTAGGAATATATCTAGTAGGATTATCTGTGCCCTCAAAAGATCTAACTAATGGACCAGATGTATTAGTCTCTGCTGGTAATCCAGCAGCTCCTAAATCATATTGCTCCCAAGTGAATGTATGAGTACCTGTTCCATTAACATCTGTAGAACTACCTGTAAGCTTATAAGGTGTTAATCCTGGTATAGTGTAATTTGCGCCAGCAATTGCTACTGGAGCTGTATTTCCTGTCGGTGTTTGAGCTGCACATGTACTATTTCCAATAAAAATATTATCCCACATCATCTGTAAACTTTTTTGATGAAAATATGCATCACTATTAGACTGTACGTTTTGAGGTGCACATATACCAGCATAAGCCATAATTGTACTACCACTTCCAGGCTCATAAGCATTAGAAGCTGTTCTATTACCATTACAACTACCAGTATTTCCGTTAAACGTATGCGGTGCACCATATTGATGACCTATCTCATGTGCAACATAATCTACATCATAAGGATCTCCTATTGGAGCAGGAGAACCTGTGATACCTCTTGCTTTATTAGAAGTACAAGGTGAATTTAATTGCGCTAATCCACCACCACCAGTAGAAAACGTATGACCTATATCGTAATTAGTAAAGCCTATATTAGCGTCTATAACTGTCTGGCTTTCGTTAATTAAAGCACCAGCATTATTATTAGAAAAACTATCTGAGTTAATAAATATTACATCTTCGTTATTAGCAACTAATGTCATTGTAACAGATAAATCTCTTTCGTATATAAAGTTATTACGGTTTAATGTTACAACCATTGCAGCAAGCACAGCAGCTTTTTTAGAGGCTTCAGTGTCTCCTGCAGTTAAACCTGCAGCTGTCCAATGAAATTCTGAATATTCTATTGTACATGCAAGAGCTAATCTAAAGTTTCTCATTATACCATCGTTAGCATTAAATGAGGTTGTTTGATTAAAACTTCTTTCAGTTGTGTCTTCTGTATCTTCATCAAAATGACATACCCATTCTTGATCTAAACGAGGTAAGTCTTTTTTTGCATAAACAATATAGTCATTACCGTTTTTTGTGTAAGGATCTATAAACTCAAACCCAACACCAGAAATAAAGGACATAGTATGTAAACCTTGAGGTGTGATACTAAACCTCATAATATTAGTAGGATTATCTATACTTTGAGCAACATATGTTCTTATGTTAGAATATTTATTTTGTAATTGATCTTCCATAACAGAAGCTTCTTTTACTCTAAAATTCTCAAAAGAATTATTTGAAGTTGGAAAAGAAACTATCTTGTTTGATATAACATCAAGATTTTTTCTTTTAGGTGCGTCCTGAAGATAATTTTTTAAAGCCTGAATATCTAAAGTATAATATTGAGCTTTAACAGGTTCTGTCTTTCTAAAATTTAATTGTTTTTTGGAAGCTTTCCCCTTTGTTGTAGCTGTCCAAAAAGATCGTCCATCTTGAGCCATTATATTTAACGTGAACATTAAAAACAATAAAGCTAAGATGCTATTCTTGTAGTTTTTTTTCATAAAAATAGGATGTTAGTGTATTAATTATATAAAATTATAAGTATCTTTCTGTATATACAAGTAAAGAACGTTAAATGTTATTTTATAATGAATAAAATTATTTTTTTGGTATTATTATGTATTTCTTGTAAACCTACAACTAATATGACAACAACAGAAAGTTTGTTAAGTAATAAAACGTCATATTGTCCTGAAGACGGTACTTGTAGTGTAGAATTTATTGAAAACAAATCTTACACGCTTAACTATGACGAGTTTAACAAGTCTTACTTAGATGTTGAAAATTCTTCTTCATTTTCAACGTTTATTTTTAATTATACTAAAAACCCTATTGCTAATACAGAAGACAGTAGTTATAACGAATATGTATATTTAAAATTAGATAGTAAAACTATCCAAACAGGTACTTTTAAAGACGAACAACTATATGATTTTTCTCCTATTTATGGTAGATTGTGTTTTTGCAGAGGAAGTAATGGCTATGTAAAAATTAATAATGGTAGTCTTCAAATTAGTAAATTAACAGATAAAACCTATAAGGTTTTGTTTAGCTTTAGTGTTAGCGAATTACCTCAAACTATAAATACTATAGAAGAAATTATTAATTTTAAATAAAAAAAAGCGACTTAAATAAGTCGCTTTTTTTATTATTCATCTTTTGGTTTTTCCATTTTAAAATCTTCCATAAATTTTGTGGTATAATTACCTGAAAGATAATCTGGATGATCCATTAATTGTCTATGAAAAGGAATTGTTGTCTTTATTCCTTCAATTACAAATTCGTCTAAAGCTCTTTTCATTTTATTAATAGCCTCTTCACGCGTTTGCGCAGTGGTTATTAACTTAGCTATCATAGAATCGTAGTTTGGCGGAATACTATAACCAGCATAAACATGAGTATCTAAACGAACACCATGTCCTCCTGGCGCATGAAGTGTTGTGATTTTTCCTGGTGAAGGTCTAAAATCATTATATGGATCTTCAGCATTAATACGACACTCGATTGAATGTAAATTTGGTGTATAGTTTTTACCAGAAATTGGCACGCCAGCTGCAACTAAGATTTGCTCACGTATTAAGTCAAAATCTATAACTTGTTCTGTAATTGGATGTTCTACTTGAATACGCGTATTCATCTCCATAAAGTAGAAGTTTCTATGTTTATCAACAAGAAATTCTACAGTTCCTGCGCCTTCATAACTAATATATTCTGCAGCTTTTACTGCTGCTTTTCCCATTTTATCTCTTAATTCATCTGTCATGAATGGAGAAGGTACTTCTTCTGTTAGCTTTTGGTGACGACGTTGTACAGAGCAATCTCTTTCTGATAAGTGACATGCTTTACCTGTGCTATCTCCAACGACTTGGATTTCGATATGTCTAGGCTCTTCAATAAGTTTTTCCATATACATATCGTCATTACCAAACGCTGCTTTAGATTCTTGCCTTGCAGAATCCCATGCATCTTTTAAGTCTTCTTCTTTCCAAACGGCACGCATACCTTTTCCTCCTCCACCTGCAGAAGCTTTAAGCATTACTGGATAACCAGTTTCTATTGCTATTTTTTTACAGTCTTCAAAAGTTTCGATTACACCATCACTTCCTGGTACGCAAGGTACACCTGCAGCTTTCATTGTCGCTTTTGCAGATGCTTTATCTCCCATTTTATTAATCATTTCTTCAGAAGCTCCGATAAATTTAATATCGTGCTCTTCACAAATTTTGGAAAATTTAGCGTTTTCTGAAAGGAATCCGTATCCTGGATGTATTGCGTCTGCGTTTGTTATTTCTGCAGCTGCAATAATATTAGACATCTTTAAATAAGATTCGCTACTTGGAGCTGGACCTATACATACAGCCTCGTCAGCAAATTTTACGTGTAAACTGTCTTCGTCTGCTTTAGAGTAAACAGCTACTGTTTTTATGCCCATTTCTTTACAGGTTCTAATTACACGTAGTGCAATTTCACCTCTATTGGCAACTAATATTTTTTTAAACATAACGTATATATTTTTAAAATCTCAAATTCCAAATACCAACAAATTGGGACTTGTTTTTTGGAATTTAAAAATGGGTTATGATGGATCTACTAAAAATAATGGCTGATCAAACTCTACTGGAGATGCATCGTCTACTAAGATTTTAACGATTTTACCTGACACTTCAGATTCAATTTCGTTAAATAATTTCATCGCTTCAATAATACATAAAACATCTCCTTCTGCTATAGATTGACCTACTTCTACAAATAATGGTTTATCTGGAGATGGTTTTCTATAAAAAGTACCAATAATTGGTGATTTAATTGTAATGTATTTAGAGTCCTCTGTAGATGCTGCTTCTGTTGGTGCTGCTGGCGCTGCAGGTGCTGCTGGCGCAGGAGCAACTGGCATTTGAGCCTGCATTGGCATTTGAGCCTGCATTGGTACTTGTTGTACTATTGTTGTCTCTGTATCTGATCCTGTTTTTATAGTGATTTTAACATCATCAGTTTCTAATTTAACTTCACTTGCACCAGATTTTGCTACAAATTTAATTAAGTTTTGAATGTCTTTTAAATCCATAAGTATTAAGTTATTAATTTAAGTTTCTAGTTAGTTTAAGAATTATATGCCCATTTTAAATAAATTGAGCCCCATGTAAATCCACCTCCAAAAGCTGCAAATATTAAATTGTCTCCTTTTTTAAGTTGAGATTCAAAATCATGCAGTAATAATGGTAACGTAGCAGATGTTGTATTACCGTATCTATGTATATTTTTAAGAACTTTACCTTCTTCTAGGCTCATTCTATTAGCAGTTGCATCTATAATGCGAAGGTTTGCTTGATGTGGTACTAACCAAGATACGTCTTCATGCGATAAATTGTTTCTTTGCATTATTTTTTCGCAAACATCTGCCATATTAGCTACAGCAAATTTAAATACTGTACGTCCTTCTTGGTGAACAAAATGTTGTTTATTATCTAATGTTTCTTGGGTTGTAGGTAATATTGATCCTCCTGCTTCTATTTTAAGGAACTCTCTTCCTGAACCGTCACTTCTTAAGTATTCGTCTTGAAAACCTAGTCCTTCTTCATTTGGCTCTAATAATACAGCGCCAGCACCATCACCAAAAATGATACAAGTTGCTCTGTCTGTATAGTCTATTATGGAAGACATTTTATCTGCACCTATTAGTAGTACTTTTTTATATCTTCCAGACTCGATATAGCTGGTTGCTGTGGATAATCCATAAAGGAAACTAGAGCATGCTGCTTGTAAATCAAAAGCAAAAGCGTTAACAGCTCCTATTTGTGTTGCTGTAAATACTGCTGTAGATGCTACTGGCATATCTGGAGTAGCGGTTGCAACTATTACTAAATCTATCTCTTTAGGATCTAGATTTTTTTTCTCCAATAAGTCTTTAGCTGCTTTAATTGCTAAGTATGAAGTGCCTTCTCCTTCTTCTTTTTTAAGTATTCTTCTTTCTTTAATACCTGTTCTGGTAGTGATCCATTCGTCATTTGTATCTACCATTGTCTCTAAGACTTTATTTGATAATACAAATTCTGGTACGTAAGCACCAACACCTGTTATTGCAGCAGTTATTTTGCTCATATATTTTATCTAATTTGGTCAATTTTGATCTGTTTTTAACAAAAATTGACATAAATCAAGCTAAATTAGTCAATTTTGAACTAATTTATTGCAAAGTAAATGGTTTTTAACGTAAAGAAAAGCGTTTCATAAAAAAAACGCTCAACAAGTGAGCGTTTTCTTATATGCATGCATAATAAATTATGCTACGTTTTCTTCTACTGAGTTGTCTATTAATACTTGACCTCTGTAATATAATTTACCTTCACTCCAGTGAGCTCTGTGGTATAAGTGAGCTTCACCTGTTGTTGGGCAAGTTGCAATTTGTGGCGCAGTTGCTTTATAATGCGTTCTTCTCTTATCTCTTCTAGTTTTCGAGATTTTTCTCTTAGGATGTGCCATTTTATATTATTATTTATCCGTTAATAGTTTTTTTAATGTATTCCAACGAGGATCAATCTCGTCTTTTTCTTCTTTTTTGTCTTTAATTTTAGGACTTAATTCTTCTAATTTTTTTAGTATTTCTGAGTCTAATGTTCCATCTTCTATCCCAGGATGCACTAACTTACTTGGTAAGCCTAATACTATTGTTTCGTAAATATACTGTTGTACATTAATTTCATACTCACCGTGAGGAATTATAAGAATATCTATATTCTCATCATTAAATTCTTCACCAAATTTTACAACTAAATCAAATGTGTTGTTTAATTCTTGGTCGTATGGTTCATTAGTTACATCACAATATACATTTACAGTACCTGATATTTGAAAATGTAATTCTAGTAATGTAGATTTTTTATTTAATATTAAATCTACTTTAATATCACTAGAGTTAAACTCTTCATACTCAAAATGATCAAAGAACGTTTGGTCTATATTATAATCAAAATGATGTTTTCCTTCTTTTAAACCTACAAATGGTATTGTAAATTCTTTTAATTGCTTCATTACCACATCTATTTTGAGCCTGCAAATATATAAAATTTTCTTTATTTTAAAGACTTATAAACATTTTTTTGTTTATATCTTTTTTTTTGAAAAAGGTAAAGGGTTTTTACTTATTTCTGCAAACTCGTTTCTATTATTAAATATTTTAATTGCTGCAAAGATTGCTTCTTTAAAAGATCCTATATCTGCTTGACCTTTTCCTGCAATCTCGTAAGCTGTACCATGATCTGGTGATGTTCTTACTTTATTTAATCCTGCTGTATAATTTACACCTTGCCCAAAAGACAATGTTTTAAATGGTATTAATCCTTGATCATGGTATGATGCAATAATTGCATCAAAGTTTTTATAATTATTTGATCCAAAAAAACTATCGGCTGCATATGGCCCAAAAACTAATTTTCCAGATTCTTTAATTTTTTTTAAAGCTGGTCTTAATATCTTATCGTCTTCTGTGCCAATTACTCCGTTGTCTCCTGTATGAGGATTTATACCTAATACAGCAATTTTTGGTATATTTATCTTAAAATCTTGTTTTAAAGAGTTATAAACTGTGTTAATTTTATCTTCGATTAACTTTGTTGTAATATGCTTGGATACATCTTTAACAGGAACATGGTCTGTTAACAAACCAACTCTTAATCCATCGTTGATCATAAACATTAAGCTGTTACCTTCTAACTCTTGATTTAAATAATCTGTATGACCTGGAAACTTAAATGTATCGGACTGTATATTATGTTTGTTAATTGGCGCTGTTACCAAAACATCTATTTGGTCATTTTTTAAGGCTTTTGTGGCTTCTTCTAATGACTTAATAGCATATTCTCCTATTTTTTTGTCGTCTTTACCAAAATTG
This sequence comes from Mesoflavibacter profundi, assembly GCF_014764305.1. Taxonomy (NCBI): domain Bacteria; kingdom Pseudomonadati; phylum Bacteroidota; class Flavobacteriia; order Flavobacteriales; family Flavobacteriaceae; genus Mesoflavibacter; species Mesoflavibacter profundi. The sequence goes on along the minus strand of NZ_CP061703.1, from coordinate 1,262,661 downwards.
ATATTTACATTTTCTTTCCAACAATTATATACATTAACTTTTGAGTTTAATGCTTGGTTTAGATCGTTTATACCGTTTAAATTAACCTCTAGTTTATAATATTTTTTTACAAAACTTAATGTTTTTATTGAAGCAAAAATTATTGGTGTGCAAAATTCTAACATTCTAGAATCTTCAAAGATTTTTAAAACAACTTCCGGTCCTATACCATTTAAATCTCCAATAGAAATTCCTACTTTAATATTTTCTTCTTTCTTCATTAATAATACTAACTATTGTTTGTAATTTTACATGCAACAAATTTAATTAAATAATAACGATTACTTTTATGTTTACCGGAATTATTGAAACTATTGGTACCGTAACCAATTTAACCTCAGAAAAAGAAAATTTACATATCACTGTAAAAAGTGATATTACTTACGAATTAAAAATTGATCAAAGCGTATCTCATAACGGTGTATGTTTAACAGTTATTGCTATAGACGATAATAATTATACTGTTACTGCCATAAAAGAAACATTAAACAAAACTAATTTAGGATCTTTAAAAGTTGAAAGTAAAGTAAACCTTGAAAGAGCAATGAAACTTGGAGACAGGCTTGATGGTCACATAGTCCAAGGTCATGTAGACCAAATAGGAGAGTGTACTAATATCCAAGAAGCTAATGGTAGCTGGATATTTACTTTTAAGTACGATACTGAGTTGTCTAATATTACTATAGAAAAAGGATCTATTACTGTAAATGGAGTAAGCTTAACTGTAGTTAACTCTAAAAAAGACAGTTTTAGTGTTGCAATAATCCCTTACACTTATAAGCATACTAATTTTAATACATTTAAAATTGGTACAATAGTAAATTTAGAATTTGACGTTATTGGTAAATATGTAAAACGTCTTAACGAGTTAAGCCTTTAATTTTTTACTAATCTTAATAGCTTTGTAAACACCAAACACTAAAGCAACTACAAATAAAACTGCTATACCACTATCTATTGGCAAACCAGGTGGTGGCGGTTGTGGTGGTGGTGGAGGCGGAACGTTTACTCCTTGTGCTATTGTAATTAGGCTAAAAAACATAAATAACATTTGGGCTATTATTTTTTTGTTGAACTTGTAATAAAATTCGGCTGTAAAAGTATGAAAAAAAGTAAGCTAACAAAATTTTTTCAACAGTTTTTACTTAAAAATTATCTTTAAAGTGCAATTTTATTCGTTGAAATGCGTATTTAGTAATAAAAATAGACTTTTTTTGTTAATAACTTAATACTCTGCTATTATAAAAATAACAATACACATTAAAAATTAAACAAAAAAAGCTTCACTTTAAAAGTGAAGCTTTTCAATTTCAAGAAGTGGTCCCACCTGGGCTCGAACCAGGGACTTTCTGATTATGAGTCAGATACTCTAACCAACTGAGTTATAGGACCCGAAATTGGAGTGCAATATTACTACTATTTTTCTTATACTGCAAACAATTTTTAAATTACTTGATATCTTGACACAACTCAATTAATACACCGTTTGTCGATTTAGGATGTAAAAAAGCAACTAATTTATTATCTGCGCCTTTTTTAGGTGTTTCATTTAACACAATAAAACCTTCTTTTTTAAGTCTTTGTATTTCTTGCTCTATGTCTTCTACTGCAAAAGCTATGTGATGTATACCTTCTCCTTTTTTTTCTATAAATTTTGCTATCGGACTATCTTCTTTTGTTGCTTCTAATAACTCTATTTTATTTGGTCCTACCTGAAAAAAGGATGTATTTACACCTTCACTTTTAACGGTTTCTATTTTATAATGAGCTTTACCAAAAAGCTGTTTAAAAAGTCTGTTTGATGACTCTAAACTCTTAACCGCTATACCTATATGTTCTATTTTATCCATTTTTTATTGTAAATTAGGTCTAATAATTGCTTAAATATGTCTTAAAAGTAATATATTCTTATAATAACAACTATTTTTGCAACATGGAAGAAAGTCAAAGACAAAAAAAAATTGCATCTGTTTTACAACGTGATCTTGTAGATATCCTTCAAGGTGCCGCAACTAAAGGTGGTTTAAAAGGTGTTATTATATCGGTTTCTAAAGTTAAAGTTACTGTAGATTTAACCGATGCAAAGGTATATTTAAGTATTTTCCCTAACGATAAAGGAAAAGAACTATTAGAAGGAATTAGATCCAATACTCCGTTTATTAGACATGAATTAGCACAACGTACAAAAAATCAATTACGTCGTATGCCTCAACTTATGTTTTACATAGACGACTCTTTAGAATACATAGACCAAATCGAAAAATCTTTAAAAGGCGAGGACAATCCTATAGCAAACCCAGATTTATTAAGCAAAAGAAAAAAATCTTAATTGAATTTTTCGCTTTACATAGTCAAACGCTACTTACGCTCTAAAAGCAGTAATAATGCTATTAATTTTATATCAATTATAGCGATGATTGGTATTGTGTTAGGCTCTGCTTCTTTATTTATTGTATTGTCTGGTTTTGCAGGTTTAAGAAATTTCACTTTAGAATTTACAACTATTATAGATCCGGATTTAAAAGTAGAAACAACTGTTGGCAAATCTTTTATTCTTTCAAAACAACAAGAAGAAAAATTAAAGTCTATTAAAGCTATTAAAAGTTTTTCAAAAATTATTGAAGAACGAGTTATTGCTACTTATGATGGTAACAATCATCCTGCTTACATCAAAGGTGTTGATCAAAATTTTAATAGCATTACAAAAATAGACTCTGTAATTCCTATAGGGAATTGGATATATCCTGAAACGCCACAATCTGTTGTTGGTTGGACAATCTCTACACATTTATCAGTTGGCGCAAACGATTATGGCGAAGCGATGACCTTATCTGTACCTAAACCAGGAAAAGGACAAATAACTTCTCAAAATCAAGCAATTAATCAGGTTAAAGTAGTCAATGTTGGTATATATGATATAAATGAAGACATTAATAACAAGTACATATTTACACCTATATACATAGCTAAAGAATTATTGAATTATTCAGATAATCAAATTACTAGTATAGAATTTGATGTAGATGAAAATGCTAATTTAGAAGAAACTAAAGCTCAAATTCAGAATATCTTAGGAAAAAACATAATTGTAAAAGACAAAGACCAGTTAAATGATGCCATTTACAAAATGTTGAATACCGAAAATTTAGCAGTCTATCTTATTTTTACTTTAGTACTAATTATAGCTTTATTTAATATAATTGGCACCATTATAATGGCGATTTTAGATAAAAAGCAAACCTTAAATACACTTTATAATTTAGGCGCAAGTGTAAAAGATATTAGAAATATATTTTTATATCAAGGTATTTTAATGACGTTAATTGGTGGTATTTTAGGTTTAATTATAGGTTACATTCTTGTGCAAATACAGCTATCTTTTAAACTAGTAATGATTACTCCAACATTACCTTATCCTGTAGCATTGCAATTAAAAAACTTTGTAATAGTTTTAATTACTTTAATGATACTTGGTATAATAGCTTCTAAAATTGCTTCTTCAAGAATAAATAGAGAGCTAGTTAAAACTCAATAATTACACGTCTTTCTAACTGCTAAATATTATTGATTAAGGTTAGCGTTATTCAGTAAACACATAATCTGAAAACTGTTCTTCGACCTCATCAAAAGCAGCAAACACATCTACAGAATGGTCGCTAGTTACCATTTTTGTTCTGTATTCTTTAAAGTGAGGTATACCTTTAAAATAATTAGTGTAATGTCGTCTAGTTTCTAAAACACCTAAAGTTTCACCTTTCCAATCTATAGCCATTTGTAAGTGTCTTCGCGCAGCAGTTACACGTTCTTGCATTGTAATTGGTCTGTAGTGTTCTCCTGTTTCAAAAAAGTGCTTTACTTGTTTAAAAAACCACGGATTACCAATTGTTGCACGACCAATCATACATCCATCTAAACCATATTGATCACGCATTTCCATTGCGCGTTCTGGCGTATTTACATCGCCATTTCCAAACACAGGAATATGCATTCGCGGATTATTTTTTACTTCGGCAATTGGTTTCCAATCTGCGTTACCTTTATACATTTGCGCACGTGTACGACCATGAATAGCAATTGCTTTACAACCTACGTCTTGTAAGCGTTCTGCTACTTCAACAATTCTAATAGAATCATGATCCCAACCTAAACGTGTTTTTACGGTAATAGGTATATTGGTACGTTTAACCATTTCGGCAGTAAGTTGTTCCATTAGGCAAACATCTTTAAGGATTCCTGCACCAGCACCTTTACTAACTACCTTTTTTACTGGACAACCAAAGTTAATATCAATAATATCTGGTTTAGACTCAGAAACTATATCAATGGTTTGTAACATACTATCCATATTGGCTCCAAAAATTTGAATACCTACAGGACGTTCTTTTTCGTAAATATCAAGTTTGATAACGCTTTTAGCTGCATTACGTATTAAACCTTCGCTAGACACAAACTCGGTATACACCACATCTGCACCTTGCTCTTTACATAATTTTCTAAAAGGCGGATCGCTTACATCTTCCATTGGTGCTAACAACAACGGAAATTCTGGAAGTTCTATATTACCTATTTTTACCACGTTATCAATTTTTTTGGCAAAATTACACCTTTTTAAATAATTGTAATAAAAAAGACCTTATAGCTTCTTTATTCTATAAGGTCATATGCTCTAATTAAAGTTATTGATTATTAAAACTGTATCTCCTTCTCTACCTTTTCGCCATTTCTATCAACAACTACTTTTGTTTTATCGCCTTTATTAAAGGTTGAAAGTACTTTCATATAACTCATCATATCGGTCACACTACTATCACCTAATTTTACAACAATATCTCCTTTTTCTAAACCTGCTTTTTGTGCTGGCTTATCTTCACTAATACCATCAATACGCATACCTTTACCATCAAATAAATAATCTGGTATAACACCTAAACCAACTTTAAACCGTGGCGTTTCTTCACTTTCGTTTTTAGTTTTCCTAAATGGTAATTTTCCGTTATCATTTAGGTCTGTTATTACATCAAAAATATAATTTGAAATTGTGCGCATTCCGTTGTAATTCAACTTATCAAAATCGTCTGAAGGTTTGTGATAATCTTCGTGCTGACCTGTAAAAAAGTGTAACACAGGCACATCTACATTATAAAAACTTGTGTGATCACTTGGTCCAACGCCAGACTCGTTTTGGACTAATTTAAATTTATTGTTATGCGCTTTTAATGTTTGTTTAAAAATTGGTGAAGTACCAACACCATAAACCGCCAACGTGCTATCTGCTTTTAAACGTCCAACCATATCCATATTTATCATATAATTGGCTTTATCGTTACTTACTGTTGGATTTTTAGCGTAATAATTAGAGCCTAATAAGCCCATTTCTTCACCAGAAAAAGTGATAAATAAATAGTTATTTGATTTGTTAGAGTCTTTTAATTTTTGTGCAAGATTTAATAAAACGCCAACACCACTTGCATTATCATCTGCGCCATTATGGATTTGCTTTGTTTCGCCTCTATATAAACTTCCTTCTGCGCCATAACCTAAATGATCATAATGCGCACCAATAATAACCGTGTTTTCTGCTTGATTATCTATAAAACCAACTACGTTTGTTCCGGTAATTGTGCTGTCTCCATTTTTTACAGTATAATTTACTTTTTGGTGCGGATTTGTTTTTGGTTTAAATGAAAACTCTTGAAAAAAACCATTTGTTCCTTTTGGTTGTAATCCTAAATCTTCAAAACGTTGTGCAATGTATTTTGCAGCTTTTAGCTCGCCTTTACTTCCTGTTTGTCTACCTTCTAAACTATCGTTTGATAGGTAAATCACATCTTCTTTTATAGTTTTTTGAACAGGCTTATTGTTATGACAAGCTGTAACAATTAGTAAAAAAACTGTTAGTTTTATAAATTTCATCTTTTAGAAATGTTAATTTTGTCAAAATTAGTTAAATTAAACCACTAATTAAAGTATCCCATGAAAAGTAAATTAATAGCTGTAATTTTAATTGTTTTATCCCTATTTTCTTGTAAAGAAGAAAATAAAAGAGCACCTATTCTAACTGAAAAAAAAGAATTTAAAATTACTGATAGCACGTTAATTTTTCCAGAAGAAAAGCATTTTAAAAGCTTAAAACAAATCACTTTTGGAGGCGATAACGCAGAAGCATATTGGAGCTTTAATGATAGCATGTTGGTTTTTCAATCTAATTTTAAAAATTGGAATGTAAGCTGTGATCAAATGTTTTTAATGCAAGCTAATGAGACGTTTAAAAACACTATTCCGCCAATGGTTAGCACAGGAAATGGAAGAACAACTTGCGCTTACTTTTTACCTGACAACAAGCATATTATATATGCATCTACACATTTAGGAGACAAAGATTGTCCAGATACACCTTTACGTAAAAACGGAAAATACATTTGGCCTGTTTACGATACGTTTGACATTTTTGTTGCCGATCTAGAAGGGAATATTGTTAATCAATTAACCAATGAGCCTGGTTATGATGCAGAACCAACTGTGTCGCCTAAAGGAGATAAAATTGTGTTTACCTCTACTAGAAGTGGCGATTTAGAATTATACACCATGAATATAGATGGTACAGATGTAAAACAAATTACAGACCAATTAGGTTATGATGGTGGCGCTTTTTTCTCTCCTGATGGCACAAAAATTATATTTCGTTCTTCACGACCAAAAACCGAAAAAGAAATTAAAGACTATAAAGATTTGTTAGCCGAAGGATTGGTAGAACCAACTGAAATGGAACTATACATTTGTAACGCAGATGGTAGTGATTTAAAACAATTAACAGATTTAGGAAATGCAAATTGGAGTCCGTTTTTTCATCCTAGCGGAAAGAAAGTATTATTCTCTTCAAATTTTGAAGCAGAACGCGGTTTTCCGTTTAATTTATACTTAATTGATATAGATGGTAAAAACCTAGAACGTGTAACGCATAGCGAAACTTTTGATGCGTTTCCTGTATTTTCTAACGATGGAAAAAAATTAGCATTTTCTTCTAACAGAAATAATGGCGGTAATAGAGATACCAATCTTTTTATTGCAGAATGGCAGGATTAATTTCTTGTTGTTGTTCTAAAAATAAGTACCTTTTAATTTAATCTATCGCGTTCTTTTTTGCTTTTAGTACGCTCGTTGGTTTGTAAAGTAGTGTTACCAAATTTGTAACTAAAGCCTAATTTTACATACCTGTTATCTTGGTTATGAAAACTTAAATTATCTTGTCTACCGTATTTAGTTCTAACCGTAAAATCTTGTTTGTTAAACAAATCTGCAAAAGCTAAAGACAATGTTGCTTTATTTTTAAATAGCTTTTTAGATAATGAAAGATCTGAAATTAAACGTCCATCTACAGTTTGAAATCCTTGTAAATTTTTACTTATATAAATTAAAGAAAAATTTGCTGTTAAACTTCTGTCCTTTAAAAATGTAAAATCATTACTTAATACAGAGTAATTAGTCCATTGGCTTTGTTTAACGTTTTGATTATCTAAAATAGCTTCTTCTTGCATATTATACATAGAAGTTACAAAATATAAAGACCAATTATCTACTACGTCAAAATACGTGACAAAATCCAATCCAAATTCTATTGCTGTACCTATATTTTTAGGCTGATAAATAATAATATTATTAGTGTTGTCTTGTATAGGAATTTCGTAAATACCTTGAGAAATATCTTTGTAATAAAATTCAAAAGTATAATTACCATGTATAGTTGTACCTAATACAATTTTGTTGGTAAATGTTGGCTGTAAAAAGGGATTACCAGTTACAATTGTATTATCATTCAAGAAAAAATTAAAAGGATTTAAATTTTGATAATTTGGTCTATTTATACTTCTTTTAAAATTTGAATACAGGCTTAAATTTTCGGTAGTTTGCCAGCTTAAATTAAGTGTTGGAAACCATTCTAAATAGTCTTGTTTATTTAACACATTTGTGCTTAAAGATTGACCTTCAATATCTGTTTGCTCTGCTCTAAGTCCAGCAGAAAAACTCCATTTTTCCCAATCTATATTATAGTTTAAATAAGCTGCAAAAATAGCTTCATCGTAATTGTAATTATCAGAATCTTGTGCATTGTATGTTGTGTTTCCTGTTGTAGGATCAATATCAAACTGTATAATATCACTTGCAGTGTTTATTACAGACGTTTTAACACCTGCAGATAATGTAGATGTTTCATTTAATGGTGTCTCGTAATCTAATTGCGATGTAAATATATCTGTAACTTGATTATTATCTGTTTTAAAAGCAGTATCAAAATTAGAGCTGCTATTTGCAAAATAATATTGAGAGTTTACTTGTTGGTGTCTTTCATAATCATACTTTGTCATATGCGCATTTACAGATAAAGTACTTTTATTTTTAAACTTTTGTACAAAGTCTAAATCTAATGCTAAATTGTATTTATTATCATTAGAATTATTATTAACAATAAAATTATAATCGTTGTTTGTTGTAAAGTTTGTTACAATTGTATTTCCGTTTGTATTATAGTCGTAAGACGGTAAATATAAAACGTTAGTTGTTAGACTTAATGTGCTGTTATCACTTAAAAAGTAATCAAAATTTAAGTTGGTGTTATGTGTTTTTGAAGTTGTATTTCTGTTTAAAGCAGACAGCCAATTTTCTGAAATTGAATTATCAGTTTCAAAATAATTAATTTCGTTTATATTATCTCTATTTATCTTACTATGGTTATAACTGTAATTTAAATTAACATTTATCTTTTCTGTTTTAAAAAACTGGTTTATTCCAGCATTATATCTAGGAAATACACCTTGTGTGTAATTAGAAAATACATTACCTCTATAACCTGTAATTAAATTTTTACTCATTACAATATCAATGACAACTCCATTATCTGCGTCATATTTAGCAGATGGATTAGTAATTACATCTATTTTTTGAATAGAATTTGCTGGCGAATTTTCTAATAGCTGTGTCACTTCAGATGCAGATAATTGCACCTTTCTGCCATTTATAAAAACTGTTGGCGAAGTGTTTTTAACAGATAAATTATTATCTAAAATTAAAATACCTGGCGTACTTCTTAAAACATCTAATATATTTCCTTCAACCAAAGCAGTGTTAGCAACATTAAATGTTAATCGATCTGCTGTTTTTACTAATGTTGGTTTTTTAGCACTTAAAACCACTTCGTCTAAATTCTCTGCAGAAGGTTTTAAAACAATAATTTGATCCAATCCACTAGAGTTGATCGTTATGGTATTAGTAAAACTTTCGTAACCCAAAAAAGAAGCTTTTAAAATGTAAGCTTTAAAATCTAATCCTGTAATAGTAAATTTTCCTGCTTCGTCTGTACTAGCGCCTTTTACACTAGTAACGTCATTGGCATCTGTAAGTAAAACGTTAACAAACGGTAAAGGCAAATTATTTTGATCCAAAACTTGACCAGAAACAACTGCATCTTGCGCTATTGCTAAAACCGAGAATATACAAGTAAAAAGTGTTGCTAAGTATTTCATTTATATAAAAGTAGGCATGCAAGATAATAATACTTATTAACATTTTCTTGTGGGAAAAACCGCAATTTTTTTAACCAATGGTACTAAAATAAAAATCTTAAAATCCTTAATATTTACGTTATATTTGCAACATCTTTTAATAAAGATGAATATTGACTATGAAGAACATTAGAAACTTTTGCATAATTGCACATATAGACCATGGTAAAAGTACACTTGCAGATAGACTTTTAGATTATACTGGATCTGTTACAGAAAGAGAAAAGCAAGATCAACTTTTAGATAATATGGACTTGGAGCGAGAACGTGGTATTACCATTAAATCGCATGCCATACAAATGGACTATAATTTTGAAGGAGAAAAATATATTTTAAACCTAATAGATACGCCAGGACACGTAGATTTTTCTTATGAAGTATCAAGATCTATTGCTGCTTGTGAAGGTGCATTACTAATAGTAGATGCTGCACAAAGTATACAAGCGCAAACTATATCTAACCTTTATTTGGCATTAGAAAATGATTTAGAAATTATTCCTGTCTTAAATAAAGTAGATTTACCTAGTGCAAATCCTGAAGAAGTTACAGACGATATTGTTGACTTATTAGGTTGTTCTCCAGAAGATGTAATTCACGCCAGTGGAAAAACTGGTTTTGGTGTAGACAATATTCTAAAAGCCATTATAGAACGTATTCCTGCTCCAAAAGGGAACGAAAATGAACCTTTACAAGCCTTAATTTTTGACTCAGTTTACAATCCATTTAGAGGTGTAGAAACTTACTTTAGAGTAATTAATGGGTCTATAAAAAAGAATCAAGAAATTAAGTTTATCGCTACCGGAAAAACTTATGGCGCAGACGAAGTAGGAACCTTAAAACTTAAACAACAACCTAAACAAGAAATAAAAGCTGGAGATGTTGGTTACGTAATTACAGGGATAAAAGAAGCTAAAGAAGTTAAAGTTGGTGATACAATTACAGATGCTAAAAACCCAACAAAAAATGCTATTGGTGGTTTTGAAGATGTAAAACCAATGGTATTTGCTGGTATTTATCCTGTAGACACAGAAGATTATGAAGAGTTAAGAAGCTCTATGGAAAAGCTTCAGTTAAATGATGCTTCGTTAGTGTTTCAACCAGAAAGCTCGGCTGCATTAGGATTTGGTTTTCGTTGTGGATTCTTAGGAATGTTACATATGGAAATTATCCAAGAGCGTCTGGAACGTGAGTTTAACATGACTGTTATTACTACTGTACCTAACGTAAGTTATCATGCATTTACAAACAAAAATCCAGATGATATTATTATAGTTAATAATCCATCTGATTTACCAGAACCTTCTACCTTAAATCGCGTTGAAGAACCTTACATAAAAGCTACTATAATTACAAAAGCAGACTTTGTAGGAAACGTAATGAGTTTGTGTATAGAAAAACGTGGACAAATTACAAATCAAACGTATTTAACACCAGAACGTGTTGAACTTAGTTTTGATATGCCTTTAGCTGAAATTGTTTTTGACTTTTACGACCGTCTAAAAACCGTATCTAAAGGTTATGCGTCTTTTGATTATCATCCAATTGGTATGCGAGCTTCAAAATTAGTACGTGTTGACATATTACTTAACGCACAAAATGTAGATGCACTATCGGCTTTAATACATGCAGATAATGCTTATTACATTGGTAAAAAGATGTGCGAAAAACTTAAAGAATTAATTCCTAGACAACAATTTGATATTCCTGTTCAAGCTGCAATTGGAGCAAAAATTATTGCTAGAGAAACCATAAAAGCTTTACGTAAAGATGTAACTGCTAAATGTTACGGTGGAGATATTTCGCGTAAACGTAAACTTCTAGAAAAACAGAAAAAAGGTAAAAAACGTATGCGCCAAGTTGGTAACGTAGAAATACCTCAGCAAGCATTTATGGCTGTATTAAAGCTAAATGATTAACCAATAAAAAAAGCCTTCTTTTTAGAAGGCTTTTTTTATTTTAATTAGTTTGGTTTTGAACTGTATCTACTTTTTCTACATCTAAAGGTTTTCCTAAATACACAAGTTTAAAACCTGCTTTTACATCACCTAAATCGGTATTATCAGAAGCTATTATATGTAATTCGCCTTCATCATCTTTTATAAATAAAGGAATAATATCTTTATCATTATTTGTAGTCTTTATCAAGTCTTCTAAGTGAGCTTTATCAATAATTTCAATTTCTTGAATACTTGGAAATTTTCTAGTAACCGCAGATAAAGAATTATAATCATCTGTATGAGAAAATAATCCTTCTTTGGGACTATTTGTTTCGTCTAATATTTCTGCAGTAGAGACTAATCTAAAAGCACCATTTTCTCCAAATTGTTTAGCAAACTTATTTATAGCATATTTATTAATATCACTATTTCCTGTTAATGCCATAAGATAACCAACGTCATTTAATTCTATATTATCTAATAAAGTTTGAGAATAAATATCTGTATTTAATGCTTCTAGACCAAGCTCCTTAGCTTTATTAATATTGGTTTGGTTGCTATCTATTAAAACAACATGTCTGCCATTAGATTCTAAATAATGCCCTATTAATCTAGAAACTTTAGAAGCGCCAACAATTAAAATTCCGCTAGATTTATTTAAAAATACACCAACTAATCTAGCAAATAATCTAGCTGTTGTGGCATTTAATAAAACTGTACCTAGTACAATTACAAAAACTAAAGGTGTAATATATTCTGCACCATAAACGCCTTTTTTAGCTAGCTTTAATCCAAATAAAGAGGCAATACCTGCAGCAACAATACCTCTTGGTCCAACCCAACTAATAAAAAGCTTTTCGTTTAGTTTTAATTTAGAACCATGAGTACTAATAAATACGCCTAATGGTCTAATTAAAAATACAACTACAGAAAATAATGCTACTGTTTGCCAATTATAGATTAAAAGTAAATCGCTGTAATTAATATTAGCAGCTAAAAGAATAAATAAAATTGAAATTAATAGTACACTTAAAGACTCTTTAAAATAAAGTAAATCTTTTAAGTAAGGTGATTTAGAGTTACCTAAAACCATACCCATAACTACAACTGCTAATAAACCAGATTCGTGCGCAAATGCATCTGATAAAACAAATACACCTAAAACTGCAGCTAAAGAAAAAACATTAAGTAAATAATGTGGTACCCATTTTTTATTAATAATAAAGTTTAATGCATGAGCAAATGTAAATCCAAAAGTAGCACCAAAAAGTACAATTTTACCAAATTCGATTAAAGCTGTTTTTGTAAATTCTCCGCCAGCATCTACACTAATAAATTCAAATACTAATACGGCTACTAAAGCACCTATAGGATCTATTAAAATACCTTCCCATTTTAAAACTGCTGAAACATCCTTTTTTAAAGGAATATTTCTTAAAATTGGTGTAATTACCGTTGGTCCAGTTACTATGATTAAACCAGCAAATAAAAATGAGATTTCCCAACTTAATCCAAAAATGTAATGTGCTGCAATTCCTGCTCCAAAAAAAGTAACAATAGATCCAATAGATATTAATTTAGTAATTACAGGACCTACGTTTTTTATTTCGGCCATTTTTAGGGTTAGTCCACCTTCAAACAGAATTATACTTATGGCTAAAGAGACAAAGTAGAATAAACTTTCTCCAGGAAAAAGACCTTCTTCTCCATTCCAAATAGGTTCTATCCATTTTTTTCCATCAAAGGATAAAAATTCTGCAGCAATTGGACCAACTAATAACCCAATTAAGATTAATGGTAAAATTGCAGGTATTTTAAATTTCCATGCAACCCATTGCGCTAAAATTCCTAAAATAATTATGCCGGCTAGTTCTAACATTTAATTTGATTTTTCGTGAAAATACTAATAATGTTAATTTTTCAATAACATTTAACCCAAATTTAGATAATAATATGAAAATGTATAATGAAAAATTTAGAAGAACTCTAATTATAATGCAGGAATAACCATATTTCTTAATAAATCCTTAATATTTAATATGTATTAGTCTATAATTAGTAATTTGCAACAAATATTAAGTCTTACAATTATTCATTTTACATGAAATTATATCCAATAGAATCTGGAAATTTTAAATTAGATGGCGGCGCAATGTTTGGCGTAGTCCCAAAATCTTTATGGACCAGAACTAATCCTGCAGATAGTAATAATATGATAGATATTGCTGCTAGATGCTTATTAATAGAAGACGGTAATCGGTTAATATTAATAGATACTGGAATGGGCAACAAACAAAGCGAAAAATTTTATGGATACTACCATCTTTGGGGAGATTATTCCTTAGAAAAATCGCTTAATAATGCAGGTTTTTCTACAGATGATGTTACAGATGTATTCATGACGCATCTTCATTTTGACCATTGTGGAGGAAGCATAAATTACAATAAAGACCGTACAAAATTAGAACCTGCTTTTAAAAACGCTCACTTTTGGAGTAATAAAAATCATTGGCAATGGGCAACACAACCTAATCGACGTGAAGTTGCATCCTTTTTAAAAGAAAACATTTTACCAATGCAAGACAGCGGTCACTTAAAATTTACAAGTATTCCGCAAAACGACATATTAAAAAACTCAGAGCTTGGTTTTGACATCTTTTTTGCAGATGGACATACAGAAAAACAAATGATTCCTATGATTAACTATAAAGGAAAAACCATTTGTTTTATGGCAGATCTTTTACCAACTGTTGGGCATTTACCTTTACCTTTTGTAATGGGTTATGATACAAGACCATTACTGACCTTAGATGAAAAAGAAAAATTCTTAAACCTAGCAGCAGATAACAATTATTACTTATTTTTGGAACACGATGCACATAACGAAATTATAACCGTACAACATACCGAAAAAGGCGTACGATTAAAAGACACATTTACGTGCAACGATATATTTAATTAACAATTACTAAACAATAAAACGCAATGACAATTAATTACAAGCCATTAATGCTGTCTGCATTTGCAGCAGTTGTGCTTTCAAGTTGTGGTGGTAATGCACCAATCTTATCTACACCAATAGAAAATATTGACAATACACCTATTAAAGAATCTGAATTAACAGAAGCCGAAGCACACAATTGGGGACATTTAGATTTAGTAAAAGACACGATTCCTGGAATGAGTGTTGATAAGGCTTACGCCGAAATTATTAAAGGTAAAAAAGGACAACAAATTATTGTTGCTGTAATAGACTCTGGTATAGACATCGAGCATGAAGATTTAGATGGTGTTTTATGGACAAATACAGACGAAATTCCAGGTAACGGTATTGACGATGATAAAAATGGTTACATAGACGATATACACGGTTGGAATTTTTTAGGCGATGCTTACAACGAGCAGTTAGAAATGACGCGTATCGCAGCTAGTGGTAACACAAGCATAGCAAGATATAACGAAGCTGTAGAAAAAGTAGAACAAGATTACCAACGTGCTTTATCTAACAAACAACGTTACGATCAATTATACACTCAAGTAACTAATGCTCATGATGTTTTATCAAAACATTTTGGAAAAGAAGATTATACACCAAAAGAAGTAAGTGAAATTACCTCAGAAGATCAAAAAGTAGTCGAAGCTAAAGCAGCTGCTACTATGCTTTACGGTTACGGATTAACATCTATGACAGAAGCTAAAAAGCAATTAAAAGGTGGTATCGAATATTTTACAGACCAATTAAACTATAACTTAAACAAAGATTTTAAAGGTCGTACTACTGGTGATAATCCAGACGATTTTAATGACAAACCAGGTTATGGTAACAACAACGTAATGCCTTCAGTAAAATCTGAAAGTCACGGTACACACGTTGCTGGTATTATCGCTGCCGAGCGTAATAATGGATTAGGTGCTAATGGTGTTGCAAATAACGTACAAATAATGTCTTTACGAGCTGTACCAAATGGTGACGAGTATGATAAAGACATCGCAAAAGCTATTAGATATGCTGTAGATAACGGTGCAAAAGTAATTAATGGTAGTTTTGGTAAAAGCTTTTCTCCACATTCTGAGTGGGTAAGAGATGCTATTAAATACGCAAGTGATAATAACGTTATTTTTGTTCACGCAGCAGGTAACGACAGTAAAAATGTAGATGTAGAACCAAATTTCCCTGATGATAATGTAGATTTTGTTGAAATTTCAGATACTTACATTCGTGTTGGAGCATTAGCGCCAAGTTATGGGACTAAAATGATTGCTGGATTTTCTAACTACGGACTTAAAAACGTAGATGTATTTGCTCCAGGAGCACAAGTATACTCTACAACTCCAGAAAACGAATATGACACAAAAGGTGGAACAAGTATGGCTGCTCCTGCAGTTGCTGGTGTTGCTGCTTTAGTTTGGTCACAATACCCTAAATTAAAAGCATCTCAAGTAAAACAAATAATTATGGATTCTGGTTTACCAGTTAAATCAAAGCTTATTGTTGGTGGTGATGCAAATAATATTAAATCATTATCAGAAATTAGTAAATCTGCTAAAATTGTTAATGCTTACAACGCATTAATTATGGCGTCTCAAATTTCTAAATAATTTATATAAAATTTAAAAAGCCTCAACCCTATTCTGTTGAGGCTTTTTTATTTCAACTAAAAATTAACTTATGAAAAAATTATTGCTTCTTACCGTTGCTTTCGGTTTTTTAACTGCTTGTAGTTCGACAAAACAAGCGGTTTCAACTTCAGAAAGTTCAACTGAAAAAAACTCTACATATTGGCAACAACATGTAGATTATAAAATGGATATTGATATGGATGTAAACAATTATCAATACCAAGGAAAACAAACATTGGTGTATACAAATAACTCACCAGACGTTTTAAATAAAGTATTTTATCATTTATACTTTAATGCATTTCAACCAGGTAGCGAAATGGATGTGCGTTCTCGCACTATTGAAGATCCAGATTCTAGAGTTGGTGATCGTATAAGTAAATTAAAACCAAACGAGATTGGTTACATAAACGTAAATAGCCTAAAGCAAGACGGTAAAAAAATTAATTATGAAACGGTTGGTACTGTTTTAGAAGTAGAATTAGCTCAACCTATTCAACCAGGTCAAAGTGTAACATTTACAATGGATTTTGATGCGCAAGTACCAGTTCAAATTCGTCGTTCTGGACGTGATAATGCAGAAGGCGTTGCGCTTTCTATGACACAATGGTATCCTAAGTTAGCTGAATATGATTTTGAAGGTTGGCATGCAGATCCTTACATAGGACGCGAGTTTCATGGTGTTTGGGGAGATTTTGAAGTTAACTTAACCATAGATAAAGATTATGTTGTTGGTGGTACTGGTTACTTACAGGGCGAACCTGAAATTAAAGGCGACAAAAAAACAATGCAATTTTTAGCGCCTAATGTGCATGACTTTACCTGGGCTGCAGATCCGGATTATATTCATGATTCGATGCAAGTTCCAAACGGTCCAATGCTTCATTTTTATTACAAAAAAGATTTACCTGCAGATAACTTAAAATATTGGAAAGATTTACAACCTAAAACCGTTGAGTTAATGCAATATTTTTCTAAAAACGTAGGTAAATATCCTTACGATCAATATTCTGTTATTCAAGGTGGTGATGGCGGTATGGAATACGCTATGTGTACTTTAATTACAGGTAAACGTAGCTTTGGTAGTTTAGTTGGTGTAACAGCACATGAGTTAGCACATACTTGGTTTCAATTTTTATTAGCGACAAACGAGGCTAGACACGAGTGGATGGACGAAGGTTTTACAAGCTACATTAGTGATCATGCTATGAATGTTGTGATGAACGAAGGAAAAGAAATTCCTAACGCAAATGCTTATAGAGGTTACATTTATTTAGCAAAATCTGGTAAAGAAAAACCACAAACTACACATGCAGATCGTTACGAAACTAATATGGCTTATGGTATAACAGCTTATAACAAAGGTTCTGTATTTTTATCTCAATTAGGTTACATTATTGGTGAAGACAATCTTAAAAAAACACTAAAAAAGTACTTTAACGATTTTGCTTTTAAACATCCAACACCAATTGATATTATTAGAACTGCCGAAAAAGTATCAGGTTTAGAATTAGATTGGTACTTAATAGATTGGACACAAACAACCAATACTATTGATTATGCAGTAACTTCTACAGAAGAAAATAATAGCATAACAACAGTAAATTTAGAGCGTAAAGGCTTAATGCCAATGCCTTTAGATATTGAAGTAGAATATACTGATGGAACATCTGAATGGTATAATATTCCTTTAAGAATTATGAGAGGCGAAAAACCGTTAGCTTCAAACGTAAAAATATTAAACGATTGGGCTTGGGCATATCCAACCTATAGTTTTAGTATAAACAAGCCAAAAAGCGCCATAAAAAGCATAACAATAGATCCAAAACAACTAATGGCAGATGTTGATAAAACCAACAATACATTAGAGTAATACTGTCTATTTAAATGAAATTAAAAGCTTCAACAATTGTTGAAGCTTTTTTTATTCTTAATCCTTTATATTTGAAAAGCTATCAATAAAACTGAAAAAAGATGAAACATTTAGCCTACGTATTAATTCTAGTATTAGCTTTTAGTTGTAAAGACAATCAAAAAGAAAAAGTAGAAACCACAGTAGAAACCACAACACATACAGAAACCTCTACACAAAACACTGAAAAAAATACTGAAACTACCGCAGATTTACCTTTTCTAAAAGATATTAAAAGCTTAGAAAAAGACAAATCTGCTAATCCAATTGAAGCGTTTAAAACAAAAGCGACAAACATTGCAACCGAAGTTGTTAAACTTAATAAAGACAATATTAAAGATGCTTTAGCTAAAGCTAAAGACTTTAAAAATGTAGTCATTACTGTAGATAATCATACCATTGTAAAATTAGATGTTAACGATTGTAAACCTTCTAGTGCTTGGAGCGCTTGCATGCCAAAAGCTGAAGGTTATATTAAAAAAGGAGACTTAGTATATCAAAACGATTATGCAAACAATATTATTGGTTTACCAGATGGTCAAGAACGTTTGCTGTTTTTGTTTGATTAGATAAGCCACAATATCTACAAATGTTTGAATTTTCATATCTTAGCTTAAATTTTAAGTCTTCAAGACCTTTCTTTTAAGAAACATGCAGCAAATAGATCAAAAAATAACCGCTATAATCAATCATTTTCAGCTTAATAATTATGCGTTTTCAAAACGTATTGGTGTTACCGGAACAACTATAGACAGTATTGTTAACGGTAGACCTCAACCAGATGGGACACGTAAAAAAACCAAACCTGGTTATGATGTGTTAAGTGCGATTATAGATCAATTTAACATCAATCCTGACTATCTTTTTGGTAAAAGTGATGTGATGTTAAAGCAAGATGTGGCTAAAATTCAAACATATTCTGGAGTTCCTCAAGTCGTTGCTGTTAATCAAAACGATGAAGAAAACGTAGTTTACGTTCCTGTAAAAGCAAGAGCTGGTTATTTAGATGGTTATGGAGATAGCGAGTATATCGAGACTTTACCATCTTTCCATATGCCACATCTTACAAACGGAACCTATAGATGTTTTGAAGTGCAAGGTAACTCTATGGTACGTACATTTTTTGATGGCGATTTAGTGTTTGGTAAGTTCGTAGAAGATTTATCAGATATTAAAGATGGTCGTGTGTATATAGTTGTTAGTAAAAACGATGGTATTGTTTTAAAACGTGTTATCAATCGTATTGAAGAGCGTGGTAAACTTATCTTAAAAAGTGATAATAAAGACGGTAACTATCCAACCTATACGATAGATGCAGAAGATATTATGGAAGTATGGTACGTCACTATGTTTGCATCCAAACAAATGCCAGAACCAATAGATGTTTACGACCGTTTACACGAACTTGAAAGTAAATTGATACAACTTCAAGAAGCATTAAAAAACTAAATTAATGCACTACACATACAATAAAGACGAAAAACTTAAAAGCCAAAAAGCAATTGAGCAGTTATTTGCCGAAGGAAAATCTGTTTCGGCATATCCTTTGCGTATGGTCTATCTAGATAACCAAACGCAATTAAAAGTTGGTGTATCTGTAAGTAAAAGAAATTTTAAATTAGCGGTACATCGTAACCGAGTAAAACGCTTGCTACGTGAAGGCTACAGACTTAATAAAAATCTGTTAATAGACAATAAGTTAGACCATTACACGCTAATGATTTTATATATTAGTAAAGAAATGCCCGATTTTAAGATTATTGATAAAAAAATGAAGGCATTACTCACTAAATTTAATGACCAAGTTTCTAATATAAAGAAGAATGAAAAAGATATTTAAAAAACGCATTTTAATTCCTGTTTTTGCGTTAACAATATTTATAACTGGAAGCGCCTTTAAAAGTGATTTTTTCGAAATAGCTAAACAAATCGAAATTTTTACCACGCTTTTTAAAGAGCTTAATATGAATTACGTAGACGAGACTAATCCTGCAGATTTAATGGATAATGCCATTAAAAATATGCTTAACGATTTAGATCCGTATACTAAATTTTATAACGAGCAAGATGTAGAAGCAGAGCGTATACGTCGTACAGGAGATTATACTGGCGTTGGTGCAAAAATTAGAACTTTAAAAGATAAATTGGTTGTTGTAGAACCGTATAAAGATTATCCAGCAGACAAAGCTGGTCTTAAAGCTGGTGACGAAATTATAGAAATAGATGGTATAAAAGTAGATGGTTATGAAGATGATGCCTCTAACCTATTAAAAGGCGCGCCAAATTCAACATTAAATGTAACCTACAAACGTCAAGGAAAAACCAATACGACAACCTTAACACGTTCTGAAATTGAAATTAATGCTGTACCTCATTTTTCTATGATTAATGAAACTACAGGCTACATTGTACTTCAAAAATTTAATGCAAAAGCCTCTATGCAAACCGAGTATGCATTAAAAGATTTAAAGGCGCAAGGCGCAAAAAGTATTATATTAGATTTACGTAATAATCCTGGTGGATTACTTCGCGAAGCTATAAATATTGTAAACCTTTTTGTACCAAAAGGACAATTGGTAGTAACTACAAAATCTAAGGTAAAAAAATACAATAAAACCTATTACACAAAACAAGAGCCAATAGATACAAAAATTCCAGTTGTGGTATTAATTAATGGTCGTAGCGCATCTGCTTCCGAGATTGTTTCTGGTGCTTTACAAGACTTAGATAGAGCAGTAATTGTTGGCGCACGTAGTTTTGGTAAAGGTTTAGTACAGCGACCAAAAAAGCTAACTTACGGTACACAACTTAAGGTTACAATTTCTAGATATTATACGCCTTCTGGACGTTGTATACAGTCTTTAGATTATTGGAATCGTGACGAAAATGGTAACGCGGTAAGAATAAAACAAGAAAATTATCATGAATTTAAAACTAAAAACGGACGAAAAGTCTATGATGGTGGCGGCGTTTTTCCAGATGAAGCTTTAGAAACTACCAAAAATTCGGCAATCACAGACGCCATTTTAAATAGTCAAGCCATTTTTGATTTTGCAACACAATTCTACTACAATAATTCTATTGAAAATATTAATAATTTTCAGCTTTCCGATTCAGATTTTAACGCATTTAAAGCGCATTTAAAAACTTCTAGTTTTGAATTTGAAACCGAAACCGAAAAAGCCTTAAAAAAAGCTTTAGAAGTCTCTAAAACCGAAAATCTAGACGACGATATTAAAAAAGAATACAATAATTTACAACAACATCTAGAACAGGTAAAAATAAAAACCGTAGACCAAAACAAAACACAATTAGTAAACTTACTAACCGACGAGATTGTTAAACGTTACGTGTACAGAGAAGGACTTTACGAGTATTATAAAATAAATAATCAAGAAATTAAAACAGCAACACAAATACTAGCAAATCCAAACCAATACAATAAATATCTTAATTAAAAAATTGCTATATTTAGAAGTTATCTTACTTAAAATGAAATCATTTTTAATCCTATTTTTATTAATTACAGGTTCGGTTATATCACAAAACGAGTTAAAACACGATGTATATTTTAACACAGACGAATACGATGTACCTTTAACCGAAGAGAACAGACTTTTGCTTTTTATTTCTTCATTAGACACTATAGCAATAGATAAAATTTCTATTTATGGATTTTGTGACGATCGTGGTACTAACGATTATAATTTAGAATTATCGCAAAATAGAGCAGATGCTATAAAAGACATGTTTTCTAGTTATGGGATAGATAAATCTTTAATAACAAATGTAAATGGTAAAGGCGAAATACTTTTAAAAGTTTTAAATGAAGACGAAGTCCATAAAATAAGAGGTTTAAATCGTAAAGTAGAGATTATTGTTAAACCAAAGGATAAAACCAAAGAAACAGCAAAACCAGAAGTTACAACTACTGCAACAAAAGACAAAAAAGTAACTACACAAGACATAGCAAATGGTACAGTAAAAAAAGGAGATAAGATAAGATTAGAAAATATCTACTTTAAAACTAATTACAGCTATGTTACTTCAGACTCTAAAAAAACTCTGGAAGAATTAGCAAAAATATTAGTAGCTAAAAAAAATATATACTTTACCATACAAGGACATGTTTGCTGTACACAAAATAGTCGTGATGCAGTAGATAAAAAAACTCAAAAACGAAATTTATCTGTAGCAAGAGCCAAATATATTTACGATTATTTAGCGCGAAAAGGTGTAGATAAAAAACGAATGAAGTATGTCGGAATGCGAAGAAAATTTCCGCTTGGTGGCGATCCAAAATACGATAGAAGAGTAGAAATTGTGATTACATATATTGCAGAAGAATAATCTTTTTTAAAAAAATAATTCAAAAAAGGAGGTTTTTACAACCTCTTTTTTTTTGAATTCGTAAAAAACATCCATTAACGGTTCAAAAAATCGGATAAACAAAATAGTGATTCAACGGTAAAATTTTACCACTTGTCTTAAATGGTGTTTTTCATCTAAAAATAGTGTTGTTAATCAAAAAATTTTCAGCAAACTAAAGTGTGCCAGTACATTTGCGCCGCCTTAGATAACTATTGAAATGAAAAACTTAAGCTACATATTTTTATTTATTGTTTCGGTTAACAATTTTGTTAATGCTAATAACACTACTTTAAAAACAAAATCTAGTAAAGTAGTTAAGCATGATGTTTATTTTGATACAGATAAACACCAAATCACAAAAGAAGAATTTACAAAACTTGTACAATTTTTAAATGAAACTAAAGATGTTGATATAGAAAGAATGTCTATAGTTGGATATTGTGATGATAGAGGTAATGCTAATTACAACAAAACATTATCAAATAAACGTGCAGAAGCAATTAAGAAAATTATTATTTCTTATAGAAATAGCACTAAACAACCAGAAATATTAAATGTAAAAGGTAAAGGTGAAGTTGCTTTAAATACTAAAGAAGAAGCTTTATTTAAAGAATTAAGAGCTTTAAACAGAAAAGTATCTATTGTTATTGCTCCTAAAAAATTAATAGCTGGTTCTTTTTTTGCAGAAGATGTTAATAAAGGTGATTTAATAAATCTTAAAAGTTTAAATTTTGTTTTAGGGTATCGTTACTTAACTCCAGAATCTAAAAAAGCTTTACAGGAATTAGCAGACTTTTTAGTTAAAAGAACAGATATCTTTTTTACTATTAATGGACATGTATGTTGTACAGAAAATGGTAGAGAATCTAGAGATAGAGAAACTGGTAAATTAAACTTAAGCGTTGTAAGAGCTAAATATATTAGAGATTATTTAGTAAAAGCAGGAGTAGATGCTAAAAGAGTGAGATATCAAGGATTAGCCGGAAAATATAACTTAGGTGGATCTACAAAAGAAGATAGAAGAGTAGAAATTTTAATAAGACATATTTCTAAGTAAAGTTGAGTTAGTTAAGTTTTTTAACTTTATTTATAAAAAACCGCATTGTGCCAAATGCGGTTTTTTTAGTTTTTATATAGCATGGCAATATGCGGTATATCATCTTCTAGATATTGTTCGCCTACTTCAAAAAAGTTTAGATTATTATAAAATCGTTTTAAGTAACATTGTGCAGATATTTTAATATCTGTAGTATTATAATTGGTTTTAATAGCCTTTATAGATGCTTCCATGATATCATATCCATACTTATGCATACGCTGGTTTTCTTTAACTACTACTCTACCAATACTTGCTAAATTAAAATAATCACCAGGTTTAAATAAGCGTGTATAAGCCACAATTTTATTATCCTTTATTCCTAATACATGTAATGCGTTTTGATCTTTTCCATCTATATCTTGATACACACAATCTTGCTCGACAACAAAGACTTCACTTCGTAATTGCAATACTTCATACAATTCATTTATAGTTAATTGATTAAAGGATTTTACTGTAATATTTAGCATAAAATTTTAGTCTTGAACGATAATATCTTTAGGATCTTCCTTTTTATATTCTGGTTGAATGTTTACGTGATTAATATCAAATTCGTCATGTAATAACTGCTCAATTTGCTGTAAAATAACATCAAATTGGGTTATAGTCATATTACTTTCTAAATCTAAATGCGCTTCTAAATGAAGTTCGTCATCATTTAAATTCCATATATGTACATGATGTAATTTTTTAATATGATCTAAGCTATTAACACGTCTTACAACATCTTCTACATTAATATGCGAAGGTGTAAATAACATTAGCATTTTTGTTGAGGTTTTTAACAAATCGTATCCAACCCAAATTAAATATAAACCTATTAAAAACGTTAATACGCTATCTATCCAAAATATTTGGTAATACTTCATTAATAAACCACCAATTAATACAGCCACACTTGCTAACATATCTGTTAGTAAATGTAAATAAGCCGATTTTATATTGATGTTGTTTTTAGAATCTTTTCTTAATAATAAAACACTTAACCCGTTAAATAGTATAGCTATAAAGGATAACCAAATAACTAAGTTAGAAGCAATATTTTGCGGATTTTCAAATCGCTTAATGGCTTCTATAATTAATAAAATAGCTACAATAATTAAAGTTGCCGCATTAATAAAAGCAGCTAAAATTTCGGCACGTTTATAACCAAAAGTTTTATTATTAGACGCTTTACGTTTTGCTAGTTTAGAAGCTGCATAACTAACAATTAAAGATATTACATCGCTTAAATTGTGTAAAGCATCACTTAATAATGCTAAACTACCAGATATAAATCCTCCAATAATTTGCGCTACAGTAATTCCTATATTTAAAAAGATAGAAATTAATAATTTCTTCCCTTTTAAATCGTGATCATGAGCATGGTTATGTGCATGATTATGTCCCATTTTTAAGAGCAAACAGGAATTTTATCCACTCTATTTTGGTGTCTTCCGCCTTCAAATTTTGTATCTAAAAACGTATCTACCATTGCTATGGCTTGTTGTAAAGCAGTATATCTAGCAGGTATACACATTACGTTGGCGTTGTTATGCAATCGCGTTAATTCTGTAATTTCTTTAGTCCAACAAACACCTGCTCTAACCTTTTGGTGTTTGTTAGCAGTTATTGCTACACCATTTGCACTACCGCAAATAAGTATACCAAAATCGGCAGCATTATCTGTTACATCTTTAGCGACTGGATGTACAAAATCTGGATAATCTACACTATCTGATGCATCTGTACCATAATTAATAACTGTAATACCTTTAGCTTCTAAATGCTTTTTGATAGCAAATTTATATTCGGTACCAGCGTGATCGTTTCCTATTGAAATTTTCATAATAATTGTTGTGTTGTTAATTGTGTTTCAAAGTTACTAATTGCTTGTCATTATTAATAAAATAAAGCGGTTAACTTATTCATAAAAATTAAAACCAACGGTATTTTATAGCATACCTGTTAATAACTACAATAATTGTTAATTACTCTTTTAATACTATTAATTACTTGTTAATATCTTCTTATTGTTTTTTAAAAGATTTATTTGGATTTCAACTTAAAAATTACAATCCGTAACGTTTAGTTAACATCAAAATTAGTTAACCTTAATTTTTTGTAAAGTTATTAGCACTAAAAAGTCAATTTTCAACGTCAATTTTATAAGTATTTATTAAAAATTAGATGTTAGTTTACGTTTTTAACAACTGTTAATAACCTAATTAGTATGCTTAAAAATCAATAAGTTAAATAGCTAATAAGCTGTTAATAGATTTTGTTAACTAACAAATCAAACAAAAATTTGAAAAAGTTATACCGTTATTAACAAACAATAATCATCATCATTATTTTTTTAAATTTTTAAAAGAAAAGAAAGTATATATAATATAAATGTGAATAAAGTTTTTTATTTAACGCTTCCTTAATTTTATTTTAAATTTAAAAATGTAGCTTTGTATAAACTTAAAAATCGTCTCTCCTTTAAATTTAAGTTTAAAACATAACCGAATTTCATTTAACTTTAAAGAAATTCAATACATTAAAAAATATAAATGTCAAAGAAGAAAAAGAAAAGGAAACCTAGTCATAATAAGATTTCCAATCTAACAGAGACTATTCTAAACATACTTAGAAAAGAACGTAATAAACCCTTTAACTACAAGCAAATTGCTGCCAAATTAGGCGTTAATGATGCTAGTAGTCGTAACCAAATTATAAAAAAACTTGCGCAGCTTAAAGCTAAGCAAGAGATTGAAGAAGTAGATCGTGGTAAATTTAAAGCTATTGTAAATACCGAGTATCACACTGGTATTTTTGATGCGTCATCACGTGGATCTGGCTATGTAATTTGTGACGCTTTTGAAGAAGATATATTTATTGCTTCTAACAATGTTAATAAAGCATTAGATGGTGACGAAGTAGAACTTTACGTCTTTAAACGTCGTAAACGCGGTAAGTTAGAAGGTGAAATCACACAAATTATTAAGCGTGCAAAAACGCAATATGTTGGTGTTATACAAATACACGAAAAGAATAATTTTGCATTTGTAGTCCCAGATTCTAACAAAATGACTACAGATATTTTTGTACCTATTAACAAAATTAATAAAGCTGAAGATGGTGATAAAGTCTTAGTAGAGTTAGTAGATTGGCCAGAAAAAGCAGATTCACCAAACGGACGTGTAAAAGAAGTCCTTGGTAAACCAGGAGAACATAATACAGAAATCCATGCTATTTTAGCCGAATATGGTTTACCGTATGAATTCCCAAAAGAAGTCGAAGATTTTGCAAATCAAATAGATACCTCTATTAAGCCAGAAGAAATTAAAAAACGTCGCGATATGCGTAAAGATTTAACCTTTACCATAGATCCTAAAGACGCAAAAGATTTTGATGATGCATTATCCATTAAAGTTCTAGAAAATGGCTTATTTGAGATAGGAATACACATTGCAGACGTATCTCATTATTTAGAAGAAGGTACTATTTTAGATGATGAAGCTTACGAGCGTGCAACATCTGTTTATTTAGTAGATAGAGTAGTACCAATGCTACCAGAAATATTAAGTAATGGCGCATGTTCTTTACGTCCGCATGAAGAAAAATATACGTTCTCGGCAGTTTTTAAATTAAATGATAAAGCTGAAATCAAAGACCAATGGTTTGGTAGAACAGTAACGTATAGTGATGCAAGATTTGCTTACGAAGAAGCGCAAGCTGTTATAGAAAATAACACAGATTTTGTCATTTCTAATAATACAGAAATGTCATCCATAAAAACCGAAATTCCAGAAGACGTTTCACTTACTGGTAAAACATACAATACGCAACCAGAAATAGCTGAGGCAATTTTAGTTTTAGACCGATTAGCAAAGAAAATGCGAAGCAAACGTATGCGTTCTGGAGCAATTAGTTTTGATAAAGTAGAAGTAAGATTTACTTTAGATGAACAAGCAAATCCTACAGGTGTTCATTTTAAGACCAGTAAAGATGCTAACAAGTTAATAGAAGAATTTATGCTATTAGCTAACCGTAAAGTATCAGAGTTTGTTTCTAAAATGAAACCTTCAAAAACCTTTGTTTATCGTGTTCATGACGAGCCAGACGAAAGTAAATTAGCTGCTTTACAAGGTGTAGTTGCTAGATTTGGTCATAAACTTAACTTTAAAAGTCGTGATAGTATTTCATCTTCATTAAACAAATTATTAGAAGATGTTCAAGGTCAAAAAGAGCAAAATTTAGTAGATACTTTAGCAATTCGTACTATGGCTAAAGCCGAATATACTACGCATAACATAGGACATTACGGATTAGCTTTTGATTATTACAGCCATTTTACATCGCCAATTAGACGTTATCCAGACGTTATGGCGCATCGTTTATTACAACGTTATTTAGATGGCGAAAAAAGTGCAAACGAAGAGATTTATGAAGAAAAATGTATGCACTCAAGTAACATGGAAAATTTAGCGACAAAAGCCGAACGTGATAGCATAAAATACATGCAAATTAAGTTTATGCAAGATCATAAAGACGAAGAATTTGTTGGTGTAATTTCTGGTGTAACCGATTGGGGAATTTATGTCGAAATTATCTCCAATAAATGCGAAGGAATGGTGCGTATTAGAGATATAAAAGACGATTATTATGAGTTTGATCAAGACCAATTTGCACTTGTTGGACGCGACACAAAAAACATGTACCAATTAGGAGACGAAGTTGTTGTAAAAGTAAAACAAGCAGATTTAGTAAAACGTCATTTAGATTTTGATTTAGTTGGTAAACACGAAGCGTAGATTTTTAAATTAAAGATTTATTAGCAAAATAAACTTGTAACATTTATAAAATTTTACGGACTAATCAATAAAATATAAACCATGATTTTAACCACAACAAATACTATAGAAGGCTTTAAAATAATAGAATATAAAGGCATTGTAACTGGTACTTCTTTTGAAATGAAAACAAAGTTTTCTTTTAAAGTCGAAAAAAGTAAAGACATCACAAAAGCGGTAATTAACGAAGCTAAGGAACATGCGTTTCAAGAGTTACAAGACAATGCTAAAAATTTAAATGCTAATGCTGTAGTTGGAATTAGTTTTGATATAGAAACTGTAAATGGCTCTTATTTTTTTGTTTCAGTAGTTGGAACAGCAGTAAATGTTGCATAATTAATCAACGATTCGAGTGATTTTTTAATACTTAAAAAATCATATCAAGAACAAAATATTTATAAAACTGTAACACTAATTAAAAAATAGACTCTTAATACAAACAAAACCTTCAATATTATGAAATATTTACTGTCTATTTTAGCTTTAGTTTTTAGCTTAAATACCTTTGCACAAAACCCAAAAAGTCAGCATGTAGGTGACTTTACAACGGTTAAAGTTTTCGATTTAATAAAAGTAAGTCTAGTAAAATCTGACGAAAATAAAGTGATTATTACTGGTGAAGATGTAGACGATGTAGAAGTAGTAATTAAAAACGATATGTTAAAAATACGCATGGATATAGACCGTATTTTTGATGGTACAAAAACCTTTGTTGCTGTGCATTATAAAGATATAAAAGTTATTGATGCTAATGAAGGATCTAAAATTGTAGGTAACGAGCTTATCACACAAGACGCAATCGAATTACGTGCCCAAGAAGGTGCTACAATTATTGCAGGATTAGATGTAAACACAGTAAATGTAAGAGCTGTAACTGGCGGAATTATAGAAACTAGAGGTAAAGCTAACACTCAAAATATTACATTAAATACAGGTGGAATTTACGAAGGAAGAGATTTTCAAACTAAAAATACAAACATAAAAGTAAGAGCTGCAGGAGAAGCAGAAGTAACCGCAAGCGATACTGTAGATGCGCGTATCACTGCTGGTGGAGATATTGATATCTATGGTAATCCTAGAACCGTTACTAAAAAAAATACTTTTGGCGGATCAATTACAGTTAAAGAATAAATAACTTAATTAAAGTAAAGTTAGGTTAAGCGAAGTCTAAACCTAAATAAAAAAACAAAAGCTTCAGTTTTAAATTGAAGCTTTTTTATTTCTGTTAATAAGCATTCTATAATCAATAAATAATTTCTTTACTTTGTAAGACAATCCAGCTATACAACATGTTTGACGATATTCTTACTGCAATTCCTTTTGGTATCATTCTATCTTTTACTATTGGACCAGTATTTTTTGTTTTGTTAGAAACTGCTGCAACCAAAGGGTTTAAAAGTGCTTTAATATTTGATGCAGGAGTAATTCTAGCAGATATTTTATTTATTGTAGTTGCATTTTTTAGTACCGAAAAATTGGTAGGTAAAATTGAAAAAGATCCTAATTTTTTAATTTTTGGAGGTGTTTTATTAGCTATTTATGGCTTTATTTCATTTATAAAAACATCAAAATCGTTTAGAGAAATAGTAAGAGAATATCATAAAGTAGAAATTAAAAAAGGCTATGGTAAATTATTCTTAAAAGGCTTTTTGCTCAACTTTATTAACATTGGTGTACTGTTAGGTTGGGTAGCATTTATTGTAATTGCTAATTCTATAACCACGTCTAAAAATGGTGTTATTGTCTTTATTAGTACCATGTTAATAACTTATTTTTTAGCAGATTTAGTAAAAATTACAGCTGCAAAAGCTTTAAAAAATAAGCTTACACCAAGACTTATTTACAAGACTAAAAAGATCGTAGCATTAGTAATATTAGGCTTTGGCGTACTATTACTAGTCCAAGGTTTCTTCCCAAAAGAAAAAGAATTACTTAAAGAAAAAATAGAACAGATTAATCCTTTGGATTAAGCTTGTCATTCCGCACTTGATTCGGAATCCAAAATAATTCAATCTTATTTTCTAAAAATTGTAAACAAAAAAAGCTTCCAGATTTTCTGAAAGCTTTTAGAGGCGTCTAGCGGATTCGAACCGCTGTACAAGGTTTTGCAGACCTCTGCCTAGCCACTCGGCCAAGACGCCAATTGTAATTGGACAGCAAATGTAAAAAAAATAAACTTTTTACACTATTTCTTGAAGTTTTTTCTTTTGTCACTCATAACAATTGTTACTTGCTCTACATCGCCACCAATTGGCGGATTTATTTTACTTACACTAACTGTTGCTTTTTTAATCATTTGATCTTCAGTAAAAATTCGGTTTAAAATGCGTCGTGCTACATGCTCTAAAAGTGCGCTTGGTACTTTCATTTCTTCAAAAATAATTCTATTTAAAAACACGTAATCTACCGTATCTTTTAGTTGATCTGTCTTTGCACTATGCTGTAAATTGGCTGTAATTTCTAAATCTACACGATAATCACTACCAATAGCAGTTTCTTCTTTTAAACAACCGTGATGCGCAAATACTCTAATATTTTCAACTTTAATTTTTCCCATTTCAATAAAAATTTATGCAAAAATACCTAAAAATTATACGTGCTTTATTTTTAAAGGAAAGAACAATTCATTTCAACTAAAAAATATTTAATTTTACACTTTATTATTAAAGTAGATTAATAGCAGTAATCACTTAAAAATAAACCTAATTACATGTCTGAAGAAACAAAATCACTCAATTTTATTGAGCATATTATAGAAGAAGATTTAGCTAACGGATTAGCTAAGGATAAATTACGTTTTCGTTTTCCGCCAGAACCTAATGGCTATTTGCACATTGGTCATACCAAAGCTATAGGTATTAGTTTTGGTTTAGGATTAAAGTACAATGCGCCTGTTAATCTTAGATTTGACGATACTAACCCAGCAAAAGAAGAGCAAGAGTATGTAGATGCGATTAAAAAAGATGTGGCTTGGTTAGGTTACCAATGGGAAAACGAGCTGTATTCTTCAGATTATTTTCAACAGTTATACGATTGGGCTGTACAATTGATTAAAGACGGAAAGGCTTATGTAGATAGCCAATCTTCTGAAGCGATGGCAGAACAAAAAGGAACACCAACGCAACCTGGTGTAGATGGTCCTTATCGTAACCGATCTGTAGAAGAAAATTTAGACCTTTTTGAACGCATGAAAAATGGCGAATTCAACGAAGGTGAACATATTTTACGTGCAAAAATAGACATGCAACATCCTAATATGTTAATGCGTGATCCTATTATGTATCGTATTTTAAAGAAGCATCATCATCGTACTGGTAACGATTGGTGCATTTATCCAATGTACGATTGGACGCATGGCGAAAGTGATTATATCGAGCAAATTAGTCATAGTTTATGTTCTTTAGAATTTAAACCACATAGAGAGCTTTACGATTGGTTTAAAGAGCAAGTTTATGACTATTCTAAGGAAACCTATCCAATGCAGCCAAAACAGCGCGAATTTGCGCGTTTAAATCTGTCTTATACCATTATGAGTAAGCGTAAGTTGCTTAAATTGGTAGAAGAGAAGGTAGTTTCTGGTTGGGACGATCCGAGAATGCCAACCATTTCAGGTTTACGACGTAGAGGTTATACACCAAATTCAATTAGACAATTTATAGAAAAAGTAGGTGTTGCAAAGCGTGAAAACGTGATTGATGTGGCGCTTTTAGAATTCTGTGTACGTGAGGATTTAAACAAAACTGCACCACGTGTTATGGCGGTTTTAGATCCTTTAAAAGTAGTCATTACTAATTATCCAGACGATAAAGAAGAATGGTTAGAAGCAGAAAATAACCCAGAAGACGATAGTGCTGGATTTAGAAAAGTACCTTTTTCAAAAGAAATTTATATCGAAAAAGACGACTTTAAAGAAGAAGCAGGAAGTAAGTTTTTTAGATTGAAATTAGGCGGCGAAGTTCGACTTAAAAATGCGTACATCATCAAAGCTGAAAACGTAGTAAAAGATGCTGAAGGAAATATTACCGAAGTACATTGTACCTACGATACAGATACCTCTAAAAAAGTAAAAGGAACGTTACATTGGGTTTCTATAAAACATGCAGTAAAAGCTGAAGTTAGAGAATACGATAGACTGTTTATGGACGAAGCGCCTGACAGTCATGACGGTAAAGATTTTATGGAATTTTTAAATCCAAATTCTTTAAACATCATCAATGCATTTGTTGAGCCAAGTTTAAAAGAAGCTAAAGTAGGAGAGCAGTTTCAGTTTCAACGTTTAGGGTATTTTAATGTGGATGACGATTCTAAATCTGATGCCTTAGTATTTAATAAAACCGTTGGTTTACGTGATAGTTGGGCAAAACAAGCACCAAAACAAAATCAAAATCAGCCTCAAAAGCAAACCAATAATCGTCCTGCGATAGAGCAAATAAAGTCTTTTGGTAAAAAGTACGATAGACTACCAGACGATGCTAGAGCAAAAGCAAAAGCACAGATTTTAGAATTAGCTAAAGACGTTTCTTATGAAGATGTAGAGCCACTTTTTAATACTTCGGTTAAGAAAAGCGGTACACGAATTATCACTATGATTACGCTTGGTGTTTTACTTAAAAATGGCTTAGAAAAAAATGAAGCGATTAATGAGTTTATCAACAAAGCATTAGAAGACAAAAACAAGTTATTAGTAGAAGAAGCGCAACAGTTAGCTTAAGACAATGACATAATTATTAACCGCTAAGTTAATCTTAGCGGTTTTTTTGTACTTTTAAATTACTAACTAATTAAAAATTAATATTATGGAATTTAATTATCTAGCAGTTTTTGTTGCTGCAATTGTACCGTTAATAATTGGCTTTATTTGGTATAACCCTAAAACTTTTGGAACCGTTTGGATGAAACATGCTGAAATGACTGAGCAAAAAATGCAGTCTGCAAACATGTTAAAAATTTTTGGTGTTACATTAATTCTTTCGTTTGTATTAGCTTTTATACTGCCTTCAATTACTGTTCATCAAATGGGCGCATTTAGTTTAGTACAAGGCGATTTAGGTATTCAGCCTTCTTATGAAACTTTTATGGCAGAATATAAAGATGAATTTAGAACCTTTAAACATGGTGCTTTTCATGGTGTTATAGCTGGATTATTTATAGTCTTACCTATTTTAGGTATTAATGCTTTATTTGAAAGAAAAAGCTTGAAATATACACTAATCAATGTTGGATATTGGACTGTAACACTTGCTATTATGGGAGCAATTGTTTGTGGCTGGAGATAATTTTGTAACTTTTAATAATTTTAAAGACTGATAGGTAACTTTCAGTCTTTTTATTTTTCAATTTGATTTCATATAAATTATATAATTCTGTTATAAATATTCCTACGTCTTGGGATAAGTTAACTGTTAAGGATATTTTTTTAAAAACTAACTTTTTAAATGCTTTAGAATTATCAAGCCCAGATCATATATCTTCATTTTATTTAGCTATTTATAATAATCAAGAATTGGTTGGAATTGCCATTATCCAACGCGTAGAGATGTATTTGGATAATATCTTTAGAAAAACATCAGATCATACATTAAAACGCTTAGGTAAAGCTGCAATTGCTAGAATTGTAAGAGGTAATGCATTAATTGTTGGTAATTTAATGCATACTGGACAACATGGGTATTATTTTAATTCAAATAAAATACATGCTACTGTTTTTTTTGAAACCGTATTTAAAGCTTTAAAAAGCTTAGAAAAGACTATAAAAAAAGAATCCAATAAAACGATTAGAATTATTGGGTTTAAAGACTATTTTAAAGATGATGTTATTCATTTAAATACACACATATTTGATAAAAATAGCATGTATAAGGTTAAAGTACAACCTAACATGATATTTAATATTCCTTCACATTTTAACTCGATTTCAGACTACAAAATAGCATTGAATAAAAAATATAAAAGGCGTTATAATACAGCGATTAAAAAATCTAGTGCTATTGTAAAAAAAGAACTTTTATTAGAAGATATTAAGTTGCAAGGTAATGCTTTGTATAAGCTTTATAAACATGTATCGGATCAGGCAAAAGTGAATTCGTTTATACTAAAACGTAATCATTTTTATCAACTAAAATTAGATTTACAATCCAATTTTAAAATCTTTGGATACTATCTAAACAATGAGCTAATTGGATTTTACACGCTTATTTTAAACAATAGTCAACTAGAAACTTATTTTTTAGGTTACAATCCTAGATATCAACAAGAGTATCAAATGTATTTAAATATGCTTTACGATATGTTAGAGTATGGTATTGATCATAAATTTAAATCTGTTGTTTATGCAAGAACAGCAATGGAAATTAAAAGTTCTGTTGGTGCTAATCCTAACGATATGTTTATTTACATGAAACATACTAATACACTTTTTATAAACCCATTGTTAAAGTTTGTAGTTAATACTTTAAATCCTGTTAAAAAATGGGAACAAAGACATCCTTTTAAATAAAAATTTTAACAACCATTTAGTATATAATCTTTTGATTTATAAGTGATTTAACTTAATTTGAATGGATAACTTTAATCAAAAATTATTATGGATGCAATACAAGATTTATTAACCAAAATATCGGTTAAGACAAGAGAAATAGAAGAAGATTATCCCGAGTTACAAAAGTACTTAGACGAGCAACGTATTACACTACCAAAAGATAGTTCTAGTAATACAATAGATAAACAATCTTTAGAAGATTATCTAAATTCTTTACAGAGTTTAATTGATAATTATGAAAAAGAAAGTCAATAAAAAAAGCCTCTATTAAGAGGCTTTTTTTGTGTTTATTAGGTAAGTTTTATTCTTCTTCTTTTTTACGTTTAGCTTCTTTCATAGCTTCACCAATTTGGTTACTTGCCGTAAAACTTGCAACCATTTCGTTTAGCATATTACTTCCAGCTTGTGGCGCATTAGGTAATAAGATTAAGTTACTATTAGTTTCTTCACCTAACGATTGAAGCGTATCGTAATGCTGCGTTACAACAATTAAAGCAGATGCTTCTTGACTGTTAATACCAACGCGGTTTAAAACTTCTACAGACTCTTCTAATCCACGCGCAATCTCGCGTCTTTGATCTGCAATACCTTGACCTTGTAAACGTTTACTTTCTGCTTCAGCTTTAGCTTTTTCAACAATTAAGATACGTTGTGCATCACCTTCATATTGTGCAGCAGTTTTTTCACGTTCTGCAGCGTTAATACGGTTCATTGCAGCTTTTACTTGTGCATCAGGATCTATATCTGTTACAAGA
This sequence comes from Mesoflavibacter profundi, assembly GCF_014764305.1. Taxonomy (NCBI): domain Bacteria; kingdom Pseudomonadati; phylum Bacteroidota; class Flavobacteriia; order Flavobacteriales; family Flavobacteriaceae; genus Mesoflavibacter; species Mesoflavibacter profundi. The sequence continues at coordinate 1,227,013 of NZ_CP061703.1, read as the reverse complement.
GTTTTAATAATGTCAAATCCGTAGTCTAACATCGCATCGTTTAGCTCAGCTTTTACCGCTAATGCAATATCATCTTTTTTAACAAAAACGTCGTCTAATTTCATCTTTGGTACTTCTGCACGTACCACATCAAATACATAACTTGTAATTTGCTCATGTGGATAATCTAACTTATAAAATGCATCGTACACTTTTTGACTTAACACACGGTATTGTACAGATACTTTAAGTCTAACAAATACATCGTCTAATGTTTTTGTTTCTACAATTACATCTAATTGCTGAATTTTTAAGCTTAATCGACCAGCAATTTTATCTATTAAAGGAATTTTTAAGTGTAGACCAGATTGTCTAATACTATGAAATTTACCAAAGCGTTCTATAATTACTGCAGTTTGTTGTTTAACAACAAAAAATGCTGAAATTAAAAGGATTAGTCCTAAGACTACAAAAGGAATTAAAAATGGCATAATTAATGGTTTTTTAGTTTTACTTTATTGATTACTAATTTAAGTTATATTTGTTCACTAATCTATACTATTATTAATGAAAAATTTTAAACTTTATCTATTAGTAGCAATTTGTACTCTATTTGTTACATTTTCTTTTGCACAAAGAAGTTCTTACAATATAAAAAACGGATTTGCTCTTGGTGGTGGATTTACACAATTTAATATTAACACAGATAATTTTAATACAAAAAGTGGTACAGGTTGGTTAGCACATATGTCTGCAACTGTAGATTTACCGCATAAATGGTACAACGTAAGTTATGGTATGCAATTATCTGAAAACAGATTAAGTATTAATGGTTTAGCATCTAATTTAAGTTCTAATTTTGAACCTATAGATTATAAAGTATTAACGGCTCAAATAGCTTTTTTACTTCATGCAAAATTAGCTGGACCTTATTTAACTTTAGATTTTGGACCAATGTTGCAATACAATAGTGATTTAGAATTTGATGACGATGGTCAAGAAGAATGGTTTATTGCCGAATTTGATAGCGTATTAGCAAAAGACTTTGTAGATCTTACTAATTTTAATGTGAATGGTGTTGTAGGTTTAACTGCTGGTTTTGAAAACTTTAAAGTTAGAGGACAATACATTTACGGATTTACAAACATTTTAAATGATTTAAACGATGCTCAGTTTAGTCAAAATTTAGAAAAGAAATTTAAAGGAAACCAAAGTATGTTAGCTTTAGCATTATTAATCACGTTTTAAAGTTTATACCTAATAAATTAATCAAAAAAGCCTCTAAATAATAGAGGCTTTTTTATTGATAGTTGATTAATATTTTAACCTATTTTTTCAATTAAATTATCAATACGTTTAACAGTTTCGTTTTTACCAATCATATACATGATGTCAAAAACATCAGGTCCTTGTAATGCACCAACTAAGGCTAAACGTAGTGGCATCATCACTTTACCAAAGCCAATGTTGTTAGACGTAATCCAACCTTTTACATCGTTTTGAAGTGTTTCAACTTCAAAATTTTCAATGTTATTTATGATAGATTTTACCTCTGTCATTATAGATTTTGTATCGTCTTTAATGGCTTTTTTAAAGGCTTTTTCATCGTATTCTGTTGGAGCTTCAAAGAAGAAATTACTTAAGTCCCAAAAGTCGTTTACAAATGTTGCTCGTTCTTTAATTAATCCAACAACCATTGATATGTAATTAACATCTATGTCTTTTAATGAATCATGATTTTGTTTAAACGCTTCAGCTAAATCATCATTACTTTGTTCTTGCATGTAATGGTGATTAAACCATTTAATTTTATCTGGATCAAAACGTGCTCCGGCTTTATTCACTTTAGATAAATCAAACGCTTCTATAAGTTCTTCTAAACTAAAAATTTCTTGTTCTGTACCAGGATTCCATCCTAAAAAGGCTAAAAAGTTAACAACAGCTTCAGCAAAATATCCATCTTCTTTATACCCTTTAGACACATCACCTTCTGGAGACGTATATTCTAAAGGAAATACAGGAAATCCTAATTTATCGCCATCACGTTTACTTAATTTTCCTTTTCCTGTTGGTTTTAGGATTAACGGTAAATGTGCAAATTCTGGTGCTTCCCAACCAAAAGCATCGTATAATTGGTAATGTAAAGCAAGACTTGGTAGCCATTCTTCACCTCTAATAACGTGCGTAATTTCCATTAAATGGTCATCAACAATATTAGCTAGGTGATAAGTTGGCATTCCGTCTGCTTTAAACAAAACTTTATCATCTAAAATGTTGGTATCAATTTTTATATCACCACGAATAATATCTTTAAGATGAAGCGTTTGATCTTGCGGACTTTTAAATCTGATTACATAATCTTCACCAGCATCTAATTTAGCTTGCACGTCTTCTGCGCTAAGCGATAAAGAGTTGCTTAACTTTTCTCTGTTATGCCAATTGTAGATAAACGTTTTTCCTTGAGCTTCATGGTCTTTTCTGTGTGCATCAAGTGCTTCTGCAGTATCAAATGCATAATACGCATGACCACTTTTTATTAATTGATCTGCATATTGTTTGTATAAGTCTTTACGTTCGCTTTGTCTGTACGGACCAAATTTTTCATTTTTATTTGGACCTTCGTCAAACGGAATATTACACCAATTTAAACTATCTATAATATACTGTTCTGCACCTTCTACATAACGGTTTTGGTCTGTATCTTCTATACGTAACACAAAAGTACCGTTGTGTTTTTTTGCAAATAAATAATTAAATAATGCGGTACGTACACCGCCAATATGTAAAGGTCCTGTAGGACTTGGTGCAAAACGCACTCTAACTTGTTTTGACATTTCTTTTGGTTTGAAAGTGCAAAGATAGAATAGAGTAGAAGAAACACAAAGAACTATTTTAAAACAAGTTTTAAGCGCCTTTAACAGACATAAAAAAATAAAAACTGTATTTTAGTAAGTTAAATAAAAAAATGGCTTTGAATAACTTCAATATCATACAAACCAAATTAGAACAATTTATTAGAAAATATTATACTAATGAGTTGATTAAAGGCGCTATCCTGTTTTTTAGTATTGGCTTGTTATATTTAATTATTACACTACTTATTGAATATTTTCTGTGGTTAAATTCTGGTTTACGTACAGTTTTATTTTGGTTGTTTATTGCTGTTGAGGTTGGTTTATTTATCAAATTTATTACATTGCCATTAGCCAAGTTATTTAAGCTTCAAAAAGGCATTAACTATAAACAAGCATCGGCAATTATTGGTAATCATTTTCCTGAAGTTAATGATAAGTTATTGAATGTACTTCAGCTAAAAGAGACTAACGATAATAGCGAATTACTTTTAGCCAGCATCGATCAAAAAGCTGAAGAATTAAGCCCAATTCCTTTTAATTTTGCGATTAATTTTAAACACAACACTAAATATTTAAAATACACAGTTATCCCAATTGCTATTTTATTATTAAGTTTTGTTTTAGGTAAAAATAATTGGTTTACAGATAGTTATAAAAGAGTAGTTAATTATCAAACCGCTTTTGAGCCGCCAGCACCTTTCAGTTTTTTTGTTATAAATGAAAGCCTGCAAACCGAAGAAAACAAAACCTTCAGGTTATTTGTACAAACCGAAGGAGATGTTGTTCCAGAAGACGCACAAATCAATTTTAACGATCAGTCATACTTTTTGCAACAACGACAACCAGGTACTTTTGAGTATGTTTTTGAACAACCAAAACAAGACATTACTTTTAATTTATCTGCTAATGGTGTTAACTCAAAACCATATAAATTACATGTTGTAGAAGTCCCAACATTGTTAAATTTTCAGATTGTTCTAAACTATCCAAATTACACCAATAAACGTAACGAAGTTTTAAAAGGCATTGGTAATGCTGTTGTACCACAAGGCACACAAATTACTTGGCAACTTAATACCAAAGCAACTGATCAAGTAGATTTAATTAGTAAAGATACTTTAGCCTTTACTACAGAAGAAAACGGTGTTTTTAAAGCCTCTAAACGCGTTTATAATAATTTAGACTACAACATTAGCACAAGTAATAAAAACCTTAAAAATTACGAGAATTTAGCGTATAGTATTTCTGTTATTAAAGATCAATATCCAGAACTTAAAATTGAATCTAAAACAGATAGTTTAGACCAACAAACTTTGTATTTTAAAGGTCAAGTTAGTGACGATTATGGTTTATCTAAATTACAGTTAGTCTATTATCCTTCAGAAAACGAAACGAATAAAACTGTAAAAAACATACCAATTTCATCTTCTAATTTTGATGAATTTTTAACTGCTTTTCCAAATAATCTAGAGATAGAAGCTGGTATTCCATACGATCTGTATTTTGAAGTTTTTGATAATGATGCGGTAAATAAAAATAAAAGCACAAAAAGTTCGGTGTTCACATACAGAAAGCGTACAAAAGATGAAGAAGAGCAAAAGCAACTTAACGAGCAAAATAAGACCATCCAAGATTTAAATAAATCTCTTGAAAATTTTGAAAAACAAGAAGAGCAACTTAGTCAGATATCAAAAACTCAAAAAGAAAAATCAGAGCTCAATTATAACGATAAAAAGAAGCTTGAAAATTTCTTGAAGCGCCAAAAGCAACAAGAAGAGATGATGAAGCAATTCAATAAAAAGCTTCAAAATAATTTAGAAGAATTTCAAAAGGAAAATCAAAAGGAAGATCCGTTTAAAGAAAAGTTGCAAGAGCGTTTAAAAGAGAATGAAGCACAATTAAAAAAAGATGAAAAGCTACTTGAAGAATTAGAAAAACTTAAAGAAAAATTTGAAAAGGAAGAATTTTCAGAAAAACTAGACAATCTTGCTAAACAGGCTAAAAACCAAAAGCGTAGTATGGAACAATTATTAGAATTGACCAAGCGTTACTACGTATCTAAAAAGATGGAAAAAATTAGTGAAGATTTAGACAAATTAGCTAAGGAACAAGACAAATTAGCTAACGAAGATCCAGAAAAAAACACTAAAGAAAAGCAAGACGAACTCAATAAAAAGTTTGAAGATTTACAGCAACAATTAGTAGATTTAGAAAAAGAAAATAAAGACCTAAAATCTCCTATGGATTTACCTCGAAACGCAAATACCGAGGAAAACATAAAAAAGGAACAGCAAGAGGCAAGTGACGAACTAGAGAAAAAGGAACAATCTTCAGACCAACAACAAAAACAAGACAAACAAAATTCTGCTAAGAAAAAACAAAAAAGTGCAGCTCAAAAAATGAAACAGATGAGTATGAGTATGCAAATGCAAATGTCGGCTTCTGGTATGCAACAGTTACAAGAAGATGCAGAAATGCTACGTCAAATTATAGATAATTTAGTTGTGTTTTCTTTTGATGAAGAAGACGTAATGAATCGCTTTAAAAACATAGAAGTTAACCATAACGAATATGCTAAATATCTTAAAAAGCAACACGAATTAAGAACTCATTTTGAGCACGTAGATGATAGTTTGTTCGCAATCTCTTTACGTCAACCAGACTTTTCTCAGCAAATAACTAAAGAGATTAATGATGTGTATTTTAATATTGATAAAGCATTAGATCATCTTTCAGAAAACCTTTTATACCAAGGTGTTTCTTCTCAACAATATGCATTAACTTCTGCTAACAATTTAGCCAATTTACTAAACTCTGCTTTAGATAATATGCAAATGCAAATGGGTATGCCATCACCAGGACAAGGCGAAGGCGGTATGCCACTTCCAGATATAATTATTAGTCAAGAAGATTTAGCTAAGAAAATGGAAGAAGCAATGAAAAAAGGTAAAAAAGGACAAGATGGACAACAAGGTCAGCAAGGTGAACAAAAACCTGGAGAAGAAGGTCAAAACGAAGGTGATAAAAAAGGAAAGAAAGATGGTGAAAAAGGAAATAAAGGTGAAAAAGGTAAAAAAGGTAAAGAAGGAGGAAAAGATGGTGACGGACAAGGACAAGGCGGTAGCGAACAAGGCGATGGTGATTTTAATGAACAAATGAATGCAGAATTATTTAAAATCTATCAAGAACAACAATTATTACGTCAACAATTAGAACAGCGCTTAGATAAACAAGGATTAGGAACAAGTAGTGAAGCTCAGCAATTATTAAAGTCTATGGAAGACGTAGAACTCAAATTAATTAACGAAGGATTTACCAACCAAACGTTAAGTAAAATGATGGACATAAAGCATCAATTGCTAAAGCTAGAAAATGCTACCTTACAACAAGGACAGGACACAAAAAGAGAATCTACAACAAACACTAAAGATTATAATAATACATCTACCAATATTATTAATCAGGCAAAACAATATTTTAATACTACAGAGATATTGAACAAACAAAGTTTACCTTTGCAACAAGTGTATAAACAAAAGGCACAAGAATATTTTAAACAAACCAATGATTAGCTTTAATTACGAAACCGATTTTAAGCTTCCTAACGAAGACGTACTTAGTAAATGGATATCATCTATAATTACACTTCATAATTGTAAGGAAGATGAAATATCTTATGTGTTTTGTGATGATGAATATTTACATAAATTAAATGTACAATTCTTAAATCACGATACATTAACAGATATAATAAGCTTTGATTATTCTGTAGGTAAAAACTTACAAGGCGATATATTTATTTCAGTTGAAAGAGTAGAAGATAATGCTAAAGATTTAGGTTTAACTTTTAAAGAAGAATTACATCGTGTAATCATACATGGTATTTTACACTATTGTGGTTTTAAAGATAAAACCGAATCTGATGCTAAACAAATGCGTTTAAAAGAAGATGAAGCTTTAAGTCTACTACAAACCATGTTATAGATTGTTGTATATTTGCACGCTAATTTTTTAAAGAATTTTAAAACGTTCCACGTGGAACAATCCAAATATTATGTTTAACGAAGTTTACGATGTTATAGTTGTTGGTGCAGGACATGCTGGTAGCGAAGCTGCAGCTGCAGCTGCTAATATGGGAAGTAAAACCTTATTAGTAACTATGAATTTGCAAAACATTGCTCAAATGTCTTGTAATCCTGCAATGGGTGGAATTGCTAAAGGACAAATTGTAAGAGAAATTGATGCGCTTGGCGGTTATTCTGGTATTGTAAGTGATACCTCTGCAATACAGTTTAAGATGCTTAACAAATCTAAAGGACCTGCAATGTGGAGTCCAAGAGTCCAAAGTGATCGTATGCGTTTTGCAGAAGATTGGAGATTGCTTTTAGAGCAAACACCTAACTTAGATTTCTATCAAGAAATGGTAAGTGGTTTAATTGTTAACGATGGAAAGGTTGAAGGAGTTGTTACTTCCTTAGGAGTTAAGATTAAATCTAAATCGGTCGTTTTAACTAACGGAACTTTTTTAAATGGCTTAATACATATTGGTGATAAAAATTTTGGTGGCGGAAGAGCGGGAGAAAAAGCAGCAACAGGTATCACAGAACAATTAGTAAATTTAGGCTTTGAATCTGGAAGAATGAAAACAGGAACGCCACCAAGAGTAGATGGTCGTTCTCTAGATTTTTCTAAAATGATAGAACAACCTGGTGATGTAAATCCTGATAAATTTTCGTATTTAGATATTACAAAACCTTTAACCCAACAACGTAGTTGTCATATGTCTTACACCAGTGAAAAAGTGCATGATTTACTACGAGAAGGTTTTGATCGCTCACCAATGTTTAATGGTCGAATTAAAAGTTTAGGACCAAGATATTGTCCATCTATAGAAGATAAAATTAATCGCTTTGCAGATAAAGATAAACATCAATTATTTGTGGAGCCTGAAGGTTGGAATACGGTAGAATATTATATTAACGGATTTTCAACTTCACTTCCAGAAGATGTTCAATTTAACGCGTTAAGATCCGTTGTTGGATTTGAAAATGTTAAGTTTTTTAGACCAGGTTATGCTATAGAATATGATTATTTTCCGCCGACACAATTACGTCATACATTAGAGACTAAACTTGTTGATGGATTATACTTTGCAGGTCAAATTAACGGAACAACTGGATATGAAGAAGCAGCATCTCAAGGATTAATGGCTGGTATAAATGCTGCATTAAAAGTTCAAGAAAGAGATGAATTTATCTTAAAAAGAGATGAAGCTTATATAGGTGTTTTAATAGACGATCTTATTACAAAAGGTACAGAAGAGCCTTATCGTATGTTTACATCTAGAGCAGAATATAGAACGTTATTGCGACAAGATAACGCCGATTTAAGATTAACACCTAAAGGATATGAGCTTGGTTTAGCTTCAGAAAAACGTTTAAAACGTATGGAAGAAAAACACGAACAAGCAGAAAAGTTTGTAGAATTTTTCCAAAATACTAGTGTGACTACAAGTGAAATAAATCCTATTTTAGAGTCTAAGAATTCTTCATTAATGAAACAGCAAGATAAGATGTTTAAGATTTTTGCTAGACCAAATATTGATATTGAAGACATGAAAAAAATCGAGTCTGTTTCTAATTACATTAAAGATAATAATCTAGATAATGAAATAATAGAGCAGACCGAAATTCAAGTTAAATACTCTGGATATATAGCTAAAGAAAAAAATAATGCAGACAAATTAACGCGTCTAGAAAATATAAGAATTCCAGATAATTTTGATTATTCTAAACTTAAATCCATGAGTATGGAAGCAAGGGAAAAATTAAATAAAATTCAACCTGTAACTATATCTCAAGCATCTAGAGTAAGTGGAGTTTCTCCTGCAGATATTTCTGTTTTATTAGTGTATTTAGGAAGATAGATTTTAAACGTTCCACGTGGAACGTTTACTTTTTTTATCAGTTTTAATTCTTCTTTTTTGATTAGACTTTAAATTTATGAGTAAAGAACAAACACAATTACATATAAAAGACCATTCTGTTTCAGGAGAATTATTTCAACTTAAAGAGAATAAAAACTATGGTTTTTTAGAAACCTTTCCTCAGCCAAAAGCTAGTCAACTTTCAGAATATTATAAAACCGAAGATTATATTTCGCATACAGATGCAAAACGAAATTGGTTTGAAAAAGCATATCATTTAGTAAGACGTTTTTCTTTACAGCAAAAATTAAAACTAATTAATGGGTTTAAAACCGACACTAAAACACTTTTAGATGTTGGTTGTGGTACTGGCGATTTTTTAAAAACAGCAAAAGAAAACAATTGGATTGTTTCTGGTATCGAACCCAATTTTGATGCAAGAACAATTGCAAATCAAAAAACAGATCAATCTGTATTTGATATTTATCAATTAGAAAACTATGAAGCTAATAGTTTTGATGTAATTACGCTTTGGCATGTTTTAGAGCATCTTCCAGATTTAGACCATCAAATTTCAATTTTTAAAAAACTTTTAAAACCAAATGGTAGGTTAGTGGTTGCTGTACCAAATTATAAAAGTTTTGATGCAACTTATTATAAGCAATTTTGGGCAGCTTATGATGTACCTAGACATTTATGGCATTTTAATCAAACTTCAATTTCTAATTTATTTGGCACTTTTAATTTTAAATTAGATGGTATAAAACCAATGTTGTTTGATTCGTTTTACGTTAGTTTATTGTCAGAGCAATATAAATCTGGAAGTAAAAATTTAATTAAAGCTTTTTATATAGGATTACGATCTAATTTTAAAGCAATACGTACAAAAGAGTACTCTTCTTTAATTTACGTCCTTAAAAAAGTATAAAAACTTAAAATAAAAGCTACTGAGATTAAATAGTAGTTTAATTAAGGGAAACGTATTAAGAATTTTTAAAACGCGCTTAAAACGCTTTATTTTAACTCGATTTTTATAGTAATAAGTTATATAATTTAAATATTATTATAAATATTTCTTATATCGGTTTTAAAGCGATAAAAAATGGTAATCACTTTTTTTAATTTTTTACATTTGCCAAAATTTAAAATATTTAATGATGAAAAAAATAATTGGTGTTTTAATACTTGCTTTAGCATTTACATCTTGTCAAGAACAAAAAATAGGATTTATCGATAATGGAAAAGTAATTAACGATTTTCAGCAAAAAATAGATCTAGAAGCAAAATACAAAGCCAAAGGAGAATCTTTTGATAAAAGAAGAGATAGTATTTCTCAAGCTTATAATTTAGATGCAAAAGCAACTGAAATGAAATTAGCTAGATTATCTCAAAGTAAACAGCAAGAAGGGTTACAAGAATTTAGACAAAAGTGGCAAATTGTTCAACAAAAGTTACAATTTGAAGAAGAGCAAATGTCTAAAGCTTTTAATACAGAAATAGATTCTGTTTTAACTAAAGTAAAGGATTTTGTTAAAGATTACGGTAAATCTAATGGCTACACTTTTATTTTAGGTAAAAACGAAGCTGGTAGCGTTATGTACGGTGATGATGCTAAAGATCTAACAAAAGCTATTACAGATGCTTTAAATGAAGCATATAAAAAATAAGTTACTTTTATTGTAATATTAAAAGCGTTAAACACTGTTTAACGCTTTTTTTGTTTATATAACCTTTTATTTATCAGTAGTTTTCTCACTTTTACTTATATTTATCCTGCTATTAATCATTTTAAAAAGACTATGAGAAAATTGCTAACGCATTTCATCATTTTCTTTACTTATTTTACTACTATTTGTGCTCAAGAAGCAACTCCGTTTAAAAGCGAAAAGTCGTTTTATATTTATGGAGATGCAACTACTATTGGTAATAATATTTTAAGTAAAGACGTAAAACTTCCTTTTAATCAACCACTAATTACTAATGATGATATCGAAATGGTTTATGTAGATGTAGACCAAGATATTACAACATTTAGTTCTAGTTCGGCTCAATTAAAACTACCTGAAAATCAATCTAATATAGTCTATGCAGCTTTATATTGGACTGGTACTTACAGCTATATTTATGGAAGTAAAAGAGAACAAAACGGACAGCTATTTTTTCAAGGAAAAAGAGACAGAAACAGAAGCGTTTTAAGTACTGTTAAACTTAAATTACCGCATCAAAACTATCAAGATATTCAAGGTAAGGTAATATTTGATGGGTATAAAAAGGCTGCATTTCATTTAAATGCACCTTATGCATGTTATGCAGATGTTACAAAATTACTTAAAAATGCAATGCATTTAGACGGTCAAATTACGGTAGCAAATATACATGCAACACAAGGTTTTGTAGCTGGCGGAAGTTCAGCAGGTTGGATGCTCTATATAGTTTACGAAGCACCAACAACACAACCAAAATTTATTACAACTTTTAATGGGTTTGCGCACGTAGGAACAGATCCAGTTATCATTAATTTAAAAGGGTTTAAAGTACCAGAAGAAGGCGAATTTAAAACCAACCTAACATTAGCTGCTTTAGAAGGAGATTCTGATATAACAGAAGATGAATGTTTTATTGCCAATCCTAAATTAAAAACAGCAACACGTTTGAAAACAGAATTTAGAGTAGAAAAAAACTTCTTTAATAGTACTGTAAATCAGAATATTAAAAGGATTCCTGATAGTAAAAACACCTTAGGATTTGATATTGCAACCTTAACTATAGAAAATACTAATGAAGTTGTTTTGGATAATACTACTGAAGAAGTCGAGCTCTTGTTTAATACTAAAGAAGACCGATTTTACTTGTTTTTTACTGCTTTTGAAACTGAAATAAGTAAAGAATTTTTTGATAAAATAGAACTTAATGATCAACCAAATGTGGTTAAATTAAACAGTCAAAATATTGAAAATCAAATAATTGAAGTAAAAAAAGCTGTTATTACAAAAGAAGAAGAACAAGAGAAAACGGTAGCTTTAAATAGTATAAAAACTAATGATAGTATATCTTTTAAAACCGAAAATAACGACGTAAACCAAAGTGAAAAAGAGGTTAATTTTAAGTCAAAACTTATCACAAAAGGACAATCACAACAATTGCAATCCGGTAATGTAATAATAAGTTCTTCTACTTATGTCGAAGCTTTAAAAATTAAAGACAAACCACTTGAAACACAACAATTTAAACTGATTTTAGAAAAAAATGCTGCCGAAATAAAAGGTGTAAAACAAGGCTATTATGTTATTACAAAGTTTTTTTCTTCACCAGAAAATGCATTTAAATGGCAAGAACATTTAAAAACTAAAGGATATGAAACCAAATTTTTAATAGACGAGAGTAAAAAACTATATTATGTATATTTACTTCATACCGAGAATTTTTATGATGCTTATATGCAACATAAAACATTGTTAGAGCAAAGTATGTTTAAAGATAATTGGGTATTTAAGGTAAATATGACAGATTTTTAAATTACTGTAAAATATATAAAGTAAACAATGTTGGTATTAAGTAAACTACAATTGTTCTTGCTCCATCGTAATCCTTAGCTACACGTTGTCCAAATAAAAGTAAAAGTAAAGTGATAGCACTTAAAATACTTGCATAAAATCCTAAAGAAGCATTGTCGTTTACTAATAATTGATAGATGCCAATTATGGCTAACAAACCAGCTATAGTTTCTAAAATTAAAATTATAGCAACATTAACTTCTACCATATTTGCCATAAAAGTTTTAGAAAAATGAGATTTTAACCAATTTATATTGCCTTTCCAATCTAAAATTTTATCTAATCCAGATTGTAAAAAAGTGATTGCTAAAAAAAGTAATAATATAATTTCTGTAATGTGATCTAATATTGAATTCATAGTAAAAAGGGTTAATATTGGATGGTTGTTATTCTTGTTTGGCGTGTAATAATCGGGTTAATTTTATGGATAAATCTGTAAGTATAATTTTAGAATTTCCGTTTCTTTCTATATGATAAATAGCATCTTGCAATTCTTCCGAAATATCTAAAATATTGTTATTGTGTACAAAAGGAGCAAATTTAGCTAAGTCAAATTTTTCAGCTTTAGCTTCAAAAAAAACTAAATCTTCTGCGCCATAATTAAGTAATAAGGCTTGTCTAAAAAAGTCTAAACAGAAGTTTAAAAACTGCTTTTGGGTTTCTCTTCCTGTTTTAGCTATTTCTTCACTCCAACCAATTAAATCATGTATTGCTGCTTTATTTCCTTTGGCTTTAAAAGCTGCTCTAATCCAAAAAATAAACCATTTTTCAAATTGAGTATCTTCACTATCGTGATAGACTAAATCGCATGCTTTGTTATAATTACCTTCAGATTGGTGAGCTATTTTTATAGCATCTGTTTCGTTAATATTAAATTGTTTAATAAGTCCGTCCTTGATGTCTTCTTCTGCTAATGGCGGAAAATGAATAATTTGGCAACGCGATCTAATAGTATTTATAATCTGCTCTTCGTCTTCGGCAATTAGTAAGAAAATGGTCTTATTTGGCGGTTCTTCGATTAATTTTAAAAGTTTATTTGCGGCTTGCGTATTTAACTTTTCTGCCATCCAAATAATCATAATTTTATAGCCGCCTTCATATGATTTTAAGCTTAAAGCTTTTACAATATCTTGAGCTTCGTCTACACCAATTTGACCTTGTTTATTGTCTACACCTAAAAGCTTGTACCAATCAAACAAATTGCCATAAGGTTGTTGGTTTAAAAGTTGCCTCCATTCTTCTAAAAAAGCACTGCTAACAGGATGTTTTTTTACTTTTTCTGTAGTAGTTACAGGAAAAGCAAAATGTAAATCTGGATGAGAAAAGTTTTTAAATTTTAAGTTGCATGCTGCATTACCATTTAAGTTTTCTGCATCTGTATTGTTACATAAAATATATTGCGCATATGCAATAGCCATAGGCAATGTACCAGAACCTTCTGGTCCAACAAATAACTGTGCATGTGGTACACGACCATGATCTGCACTTGTTGTTAAGTGTTTTTTTATATGTTGTAGTCCTAAAATTTCACTAAAAAGCATAAAGCAAAGATAGTTTTCTTCTAAATTAAAAGCGAATATCTTGCTGGTTGATTTTATTAACTAGCTTACAATGTATCATAGTAATTGTATATATTTGATGTTTACTTAATTTAAGAGTTTAAATGAAACGCCTAACATTATTTTTTATCTGTTACATTAGTGTTTACAATGTTTTTGCGCAGGAGCAAAAAACAATTGTAGACTCTACTTTTATAGATGGCGTACCATTTAAATCTGTAAACGAATTTTACATTTTTGGAGATGTTGCTGTAATAGGTAATAATATACTTAGTAAAGACAGTAAAAAACCATTTAACGATAGGTTAGAGGATAATGACAATATTAAAATGAAATATGTAGATATTGATGATAATCCAGAAACCTTTAGCTCTAGTCAAGCCACACTTAAATTGCCAAACGATGTAAAAAAGATTGCCTATGCAGGTTTGTATTGGACAGCAACTTATGCGTATGAAAAAGGCACCAGAAAATCTCAAAAAGAAAACTATATCTATCGTGGCAACGGAAAAAGATCGCCTGTTTTAAATCAAATACAGTTTAAAATACCAGATCAAGACTACAAGTCAATTACCGGTCAAGTTATTTACGATGGATCTACAAATACAACACATGTTATAAACTCGCCTTACGTATGTTATGCAGATGTAACAAACATGTTACAAGAATTAAACAATGCATCAGGCGATTATACTGTCGCAAACGTAAAAGCTACAGAAGGATTTTTATCTGGCGGAAGCGCAGCAGGTTGGATGCTTTACGTAATCTATCAATCACCAACAGATAACCCTAAATATATTTCAACCTACAACGGATTTGCATTAGTAAATCACAAACCTGTAGATATAACATTTAAAAATTTTAAATCTGTTAATCAAGGTGATGTAAAAACCTCAATTGTAGTGTCTGCATTAGAAGGTGATAATAATTTACAATACGATCAATGTGCAATAATAAAAGCAAATAAAAACGAATTTCAGTCACTAAGTAATGGCGCAAGATATCAGCAAAACTTTTTTAATAGTACCATAACCAATAATTCGATAATTAACAGAGATCGATTACCAAATAGTGAAAACACTTTAGGATTTGATATTGCCCAATTGGATATTCCAAACTATAATAACTCTTTGATTAATAATAGTATGAGTGAAACAACGCTTAGATTAAATACACAATCAGATAGGTATTATTTATATTTTACAGCATTCCAAACAGAGATATCTCAAGCCTATTTTAATGATGTAGTCCAAGACAACACAAAAACAGCTACAACACAAGTTAGCGTAGCGCCAGAGATAATTAGGTCTAATCCAGAAACACAACCTAGTTACAATACAATAGAAAAAAGAAAACCATATCAATACACAAAAAAGGGATTAAATTCTAAGTCGTTTAATTATTTAAAACGAAAAAAATCTACAGTGGTAATTGGTATAGAAGGCGGATATTATGTGGTAACAAATGTATTTTCTGACGCAACAAAAGCTTCACGCTGGACAGCAAACCTAATAAAAAAAGGGTTTGATGCAGATGTATTTGTAAATCCTAAAAACAATTGGAATTACGTATATGTCTTACGAAGCGATACAGCAGAAGACGCCTTTAAACTAATGGAAGAACTTAAAACAAATTATAGATACAGAGATACATGGATTTTTAAAGCCAATCTCGATTAACACAAAAACGCAACTAATGAAAACGCTTAACGATTTCAATTTCAAAAACAAAAAAGCATTAATTCGTGTAGATTTTAATGTGCCTTTAGATTCAAATTTTAATGTAACAGATGCTACAAGAATAGAAGCAGCAAAACCAACAATAATTAAGATTTTAGAAGATGGTGGTAGCTGTATTTTAATGTCCCATTTAGGAAGACCAAAAGGCGCTCAAGACGAGTTTTCTTTAAAACATATTGTAAGTAAAGTAGAAGATATTATTGGTGTAGAAACACAGTTTATAGACAATTGTGTTGGCGATACTGTAGAGCAAGCAGCATCTAACCTTCAACCAGGTAAAATTTTAATTTTAGAGAACTTACGTTTTCATGAAGAAGAAACTAAAGGCGATAAAGATTTTGCAGAGCAATTATCAAAATTAGGAGATATTTATGTAAATGATGCATTTGGTACAGCACATCGTGCACACGCATCTACAACAGTTGTAGCGCAATTTTTCCCAGAAAGTAAATGCTTTGGATACCTTTTAGAACAAGAAATAAAAAGTATTGATAAAGTTATGAAAACTGGAGAAAAACCAGTATTGGCAGTACTTGGCGGCGCAAAAGTGTCTTCAAAAATTACGATAATAGAAAATATTTTAGATAAAGTAGATCACCTAATAATTGGTGGCGGAATGTCTTTTACGTTTGCAAAAGCCAACGGTGGTAAAGTAGGAGATTCTATTTGTGAAGACGATAAAATGCCTTTAGCTTTAGAGATATTAAAACAAGCAAAAGAAAAAAACGTACAAGTACATTTACCTGTAGATGTAATTGCTGCAGATAAGTTTGATAACAATGCAAACACTCAAATCTGTGATATTAATGCAATACCAGATGGTTGGCAAGGATTAGATGCAGGACCAAAATCTTTAGAAAACTTTAAAGCGGTTGTTTTAGAAAGTAAGACCATTTTATGGAATGGACCTTTAGGTGTTTTTGAGATGGAAAACTTTGCAAACGGGACAATCCAATTGGGTAATTATATAGCACAAGCTACTAAAAACGGAGCATTTTCTTTAGTTGGTGGCGGCGACTCTGTAGCTGCTGTAAAGCAATTTGGTTTTGAAGACAAGGTTAGTTATGTAAGTACTGGTGGCGGCGCAATGCTAGAAAGTCTAGAAGGAAAAACTTTACCAGGTATTGCTGCAATTTTAGAATAATTTAAGCATAATTTACGTTAAGTATTTAAACATCTTTTTATGTTAAAAAACAATTCCAATATAATCGTATTATTATTTTCACTTTTTAGTGGTTATATCTTTGCTCAAGATACGTTACAAGAGACAATAAGACTGCGTCAAGACCAATTAGTCTCTGGAGAAAGCTATGAAATAGATACAATTATAGATGGACAAACATATTTTAAAAAAACAATAAAAGCTGTTTCTGGTACTATTCCAGAACAGCTTTTAGATAACGATTATGCGGCGCAAATAGATAAAAAATGGTTAGAAGAGCTTTATAGCAACACACTTTTTGATACGATTTATAGAGATGTAACAGATTTAAAATACACTGCTGTTTATTATCCAGAATTGCCAACAGATACTTTAAAAGCAAGATTAAAACGGCTTAATGCAAAAACACCTTTTAATGTAGAATACAATCCGTCGTT
The DNA here is from genome assembly GCF_014764305.1 of Mesoflavibacter profundi. Classification (NCBI taxonomy): domain Bacteria; kingdom Pseudomonadati; phylum Bacteroidota; class Flavobacteriia; order Flavobacteriales; family Flavobacteriaceae; genus Mesoflavibacter; species Mesoflavibacter profundi. The sequence continues at coordinate 1,209,802 of NZ_CP061703.1, read as the reverse complement.
AGAAAATGTAATTAAATCGTTTTTAAAAAATAGACATCAATCTTTTGAACGGTTAATGGGATTAAGCAATTATTATTTTCCAATGTTTGAACGCGAGTTTGACAATTACGATATTCCGTTAGAGATGAAATACCTTGCAATTGTAGAATCTGCCTTAAAACCAAGAGCAAAATCTAGAGTAGGAGCAACAGGACTTTGGCAATTTATGTTTGCTACAGGTAAACAATATGGTTTGGATGTAAGTAGTTATGTAGACGAAAGAAGTGATCCTATAAAATCTACTGAAGCAGCAGCAAAATACTTAGCAAAATTATATGAGTTATTTGGCGATTGGGATTTAGCTTTGGCAGCATATAACTCTGGACCAGGTAACGTTAGCAAAGCTATAAGACGTTCTGGAGGATATCAAAACTATTGGAATATTCGTCCACATCTTCCACGTGAAACAGCAGGTTATGTGCCAGCATTTTTAGCGACAATGTATATTTTTGAATATGCAAAAGAACATGGTTTTGTACAACATAGACCAGAATTTAATTACATAGATACAGATACAATACATGTAAAACAAATGATTACATTAGACCAAGTATCTGAGTTTACTGGTGTAAAAATAGAAACCTTACAGTTTTTAAATCCCTCTTATAAGTTAGATATAATTCCATTTATAAAAGATGAAAATTATACCTTACGTTTACCAAGACATGTTGTAGGTGCATTTGTAAATAATGAAGACCAAATGTATGCTTATGCAAAAGCCGAATTTGATAAACGCGAAAAACCGTTACCTCAATTTTTCGAATCTGATACAAAAACTAGATATAGAGTTAAGCAAGGTGATTATTTAGGGAAAATAGCTAGAAAATTTGGAGTAAGAGTTAGTCAGATTAAGCAATGGAATGGTTTAAGAAGTAATAACTTAAAAATAGGACAAAGACTTACGATTTACCCGCGTAATGGCGCATCTATCCAAAAGGTAAATGCTTCATCTTCAAGTAGCTCTGGTAATAATTCTTACAAAGGAAAAACATATATTGTGCAAAAAGGAGATAGTTTATGGAGTATCTCTCAAAAATTTTCAGGAATTTCTGTTCAAAATATTAAAGATTGGAATGGTATTAGTGGTACTAATTTAAAACCAGGAATGACATTAAAATTGTCTAAAAGCTAAATTTCAATTTAAAACAACTCACACGATGAAAAAAATAATTTTACTTGCAGCACTAGTGTTTGTAGCATTTGCTTGTAATAACAAAGAAAAAGGTAATCAAAGATACATTCCAGACTCTTCAGGAAATTTAAACAATCTTTCTGTAGTTATAGATAGTGATTTATGGAAAGGAAAAGTTGGTGACGCTATTAGAGACGTTGTAACTGCAAATGTTCCAGGTTTACCGCAAAACGAACCAATGTTTGATATTAATCAAATACCGCCACAAGTATTTAAAGATTTTGCAACTAAAAATAGAACAGTTTTAAAAATAGCAAAAGGCAAAGATGCTGGATTAAAAATAGCTAACAACGTTTATGCAAAACCGCAAAAAGTAGTCTACATTACAGGACAAAATAATAACCAGATTTTAGAGATTTTAAATGCAAATAAAGACAAAATAATTTCTGCTTTTAAAACTCAGGAAATTAATTGGAGACAAAGCCAAATAAGTAAATCGGTATTAAACACAGGAGATTTAGAAAAAAACTTAGGCATAACAATTAACTTTCCTTCGATTTATAGAATGGCTAAACAAGAGAAAAACTTTTATTGGATAAGAAAAAATCTAAGTACAGGAACCAATAATGTTATGATCTACACACTACCTTTTGACTCTATAGATACCAATGCAGATATTATAGAGCAAGCTGTAAAATTTAGGGATAGTATAGGTAAAAAATATATTCCTGGTCCATTAGATAATACTTACATGAAAACAGAAGAAGCCTATTCACCGTTTTTATTTACAACAACAATAGATGATAAGCCAGCTTTTGAAGTAAGAAGTACTTGGGACATAGAAGGTACTTTTAACGCAGGACCATTTGTTAATTATATGATTGAAGATAAGGCAAATAATAGATATGTTGTTGCCGAAGGATTTACATTTGCACCATCTGTTAATAAGCGTGATTTTGTGATGGAGTTAGAAGCAATTATAAACTCTATAAAATTTAAATAATACTAAATAGTATATAAGTAAAAAGCCCAATGTTAATCATTGGGCTTTTTACTTTTTAAAACAAAAGTTTTATTTATTTTCTTCTTTAGGATCTTCTTTGCTAGCGTCTTTAAATTCTTTTATACCGCTTCCTAAACCACGCATTAATTCTGGTATTTTTTTACCTCCAAAAATTAATAATATTACTACTACAATTAATATAATTTGTGGTACACCTGGAACACCTAAAAATATACTGTTAGCTATCATGACTTTAAAATTTAGAATACAAAGTTAATAATTAAAGTTTAATAATAACGTTTATATGCTAACTTTAGCATTTACTAAAAGCGGTTAACATAATATTTTAATTACTTTTGTTTTTTACTATGGCAAAAAGCGAAAAAAAATCTAAGAAAATTAAGAAGAAACTACTTCATAAGTATAGATTAGTAATCCTAAACGAAGATACTTTTGAAGAGCGATTATCATTAAATTTAAATAGACTTAATGTCTTTGTTTTAGGTACACTTTCTGCTATATTTTTAATAGCATTCACAACACTATTAATAGCATTTACACCTTTAAAAGAATATATTCCGGGATATTCGTCTACAGCTTTAAAGAAAAAAGCAATAGCACTAAGTTTTAAAACAGATTCTTTACAACGCGTAATAGATTTTAACGAAAAGTATTTTGCATCCATTAAACAAGTACTGCAAGGCGAGGTAAGTGTAGCAGATTTTGACAAAGATTCTATTATAGAAGCAGTAAGACAAGAAGCTAGTGAAGTAGACTTATCACCAATAAAAGAAGATTCAATTTTAAGAGATAAAGTAGATAAAGAAGACAAATACAGCTTATTTGAAACCGCAACATCAAAAGCTAATTTTGTGTTTTTTCCACCAGTAAACGGTGTAATTAGCGAACCATATAATGTAAAAACAAAACATTATGCTGTAGATATTGTAGTAGAAGAAAATACGCCAATAAAAGCAGCAGCAGATGGAACAGTGATATTTGCAGAGTGGACAGCTCAAACAGGTCATGTCATCATAATAGAACATAGCTTTGGGTTAATTTCTGTGTATAAACACAACGCATCTTTAACCAAAACACAAGGTGATTTAGTAAAATCTGGAGAAGTCATAGCAACAGCTGGTAATACAGGAGAATTAACTACTGGACCGCATTTACATTTCGAGCTTTGGAGCGATGGTTATCCAGTAAACCCAACTAATTTTATAGACTTTAAGTAATGTCTGTTATAAAATCCATATTAGCAAAAGCATTTGCTAGACGTGTACATAGTAAAGTCCAAAAATGGGCTAATAATCCACTTGTAACACAAGAAAAAGTTTTTAAACATTTAATATCTGAAGCAACAAGTACCAAATTTGGTAAAGACCACGATTTTATAAGTATAAATACATATCAAGATTTTGTAAAACGTGTTCCAATAAGAGATTATGAACAACTTAAACCTTACGTAGATTTAGTAGTTGCAGGTGAAGAAAATATACTATGGAAAGGCAAACCATTATACTTTGCAAAAACTTCAGGAACAACATCTGGCGCAAAATACATTCCGCTTACTAAAGAAAGTATGCCAACACATGTAAAAGCAGCTAGAAATGCCATTTTATTATACATACATCAAACAGGTAATGCAGATTTTGTAAATGGTAAAATGATTTTTTTACAAGGTAGCCCAATTTTGAAAGAAAAAAACGGAATACAATTAGGTAGATTATCGGGTATTGTAGCGCATTATGTACCAAAATATCTTCAAAAAAACCGAATGCCATCATGGGAAACCAATTGCATTGAAGATTGGGAAACCAAAGTAGATGCTATTGTAGATGAAACCTTGCTAGAAAACATGACTGTTATTTCCGGTATACCATCATGGGTACAAATGTATTTTGAAAAACTGCAGCAAAAAACAGGAAAAAAGGTTGGAGATGTATTTAAAAATTTCAATCTATTCATTTTTGGTGGTGTAAATTACGAGCCGTATCGTGCTAAATTTGAAAACCTTATTGGTAGAAAAGTAGATAGTATAGAGTTGTATCCTGCAAGTGAAGGTTTTTTTGCATTTCAAGATAAACAAGAAGAAAAAGGTATGCTACTGCAATTAGATTCAGGCATGTTTTATGAGTTTGTAAAAGCAGACGATTTTTTCAATAAAAACCCTAAAAGAATCACTTTAAAAGATGTTGAGGTTGGTGTAAATTACGTTATGATTATATCGACAACAGCAGGACTTTGGGCGTACAATATTGGCGATACTATTCAATTTACAAGTACAAAACCATACAGAGTCATTGTTTCCGGTAGGATAAAACATTTCATATCTGCATTTGGAGAGCATGTTATTGGTAAAGAAGTAGAACAAGCTATAAAAGATGCAACAGCAGATACATCAATTAGAATTAATGAATTTACTGTTGCTCCGCAAATAAATCCAGATTCAGGATTACCCTATCATGAATGGTTTATAGAATTTGAAAATGAGCCAGAAAATGTTTCAGATTTTGTAAAAAAAATAGACAATTCTTTACAACAACAAAATAGCTATTACTTCGATTTAATTGAAGGTAAAGTGCTTCAGCCTTTAAAAATTACTAAAATTGAAAAAAACGGATTTCAAAATTATATGAAATCTATAGGCAAATTAGGCGGTCAAAATAAAATACCAAGATTGTCCAATGATCGCAAAATAGCAGACGCTTTAAATCCCTTTTTATTAGGTAAATAATATTATATTTGCCCATAAAATTAATGTATGAGTAAAAGAAAACCACATGAAAGAACTAGAGCTCAAGAAAGTTCTAGCGCAATTGAACGCATGTATATTACAATGCGTCACTTGTTTAATCGTGGGTTTTATAAACCAATGGGCGTATCTGGAGAAACCTTAAGAGAAGCATTATTGGTATTAAGACCAGAAATTTATGGTTCAATCTCAGAAGAAAAAGCAGAATTAGAAGGATTACTTTACGTTATAGATCGATTACCACATGGTATAGAAGAATGTAGGTTTATTAACTTAACCAGTGATGAAGGTTATAAAGATTCTCATTTCGAAGCTATAATTCCACCAAAAAGAAGAAGAAACTGCTATCGTATAGACGATGAGCAAATGAATATTGAAATTACCAGAGGAAGATCTGAGATTTACGATATTTTAACCCATTTAACCTTCATGTTTGTAGAGTCTCATAAAATAAGTAAACGTGTACTTATAGATGAAAATGGAGCTACAACAAGAGATTGGCAAAAATTAGAACAAGCTGTTTTACAAACAAAAAAATTAACTCAAAAAGAGCGCGAAATAGCAATAACGCATACTGCAAATATATTAGGTCGTACTTTTAGAGAGTTAACTACAGTTTATAACACCTTTGCATTACCAAACAAACCAGAACGTTTGTTACACATAGTTTATTGGTTAGGTAAATTAGCAATAGAAGAAGTTGTAAATAACAATAAACGTACTGTGACTTTTAGTCCAGTTTTAAGAGAACGATTAGGACATCATTTACATGGTGATATTTGGGCTAATACAATTAAAGACACCTTACAAAAACACGGACTTTTAGAAAGACCAATACACATAATTAGTGCCAATTTACATAGCGTTATGAATACGTTATTTGCGCCTATAGCATTAAAGACAGAAGTAAGTAAAAAAGACATCTTTAAGGTTTATGAAAGCTTAAGTCAAAGTCAAAATGCAAGCTTACGCAATAAAGTAAGTCAAAAGGCGTTACAGCAAGGAATGATATATATTAAAGATGAATCTGGAACCAATATAGATGTTCAAATATTTGATACATCAAAAATAGATTTATTAAAAACAGATTTAAACTTGCCAAAACCAACTAAAAATACAGAAGCACCTGTTCTATTCGTTATGGATTACGCGTTTGGAGAGCAAGCTTATGAGACTATAGATGAATTTTTAAAACCTTACCATACAGATACAGGTAAAATTCATCTAAACATAGAGTCTGTTTCAATAATGGGTAAAGCAGGAATTTTAGAAGGTGGTAAAGGAGACATCATGATTCCATCTGCACATATATTTGAAGGTACAGCAGATAACTATCCATTTACAAACGAGTTAAGTAAAACAGATTTAGAAGGACAAGGCGTAGATGTTTATGAAGGCTCTATGATTACAGTTCTTGGTACATCACTTCAAAATAAAGATATATTAAAGTTTTTCTATAATTCAACTTGGAATGTTATTGGATTAGAAATGGAAGGTGCGCATTATCAAAAAGCAATTCAAGCAGCTTCAAAAGTAAGAAGAAGTATAAACCCAGATGTAAAAGTTAGATATGCCTATTATGCAAGTGATAACCCATTAGAAACAGGTAGTACACTTGCTTCTGGAGGATTAGGAACATCAGGAGTTAAACCAACATATTTAATAACAAGAAAGATATTACAACAAATATTCGCTTAATAAATAATTATGAGTAAAGAATTACCAAACAACCAAAAACAAAACGAAGAAGTAGATTTAATAGTGTTATTAAACCTGGTAGGAAAAGCGTTTAATAAGTTTTTTAACTTCATTAAAGTAATCTTTAAGTCTATTTTTTCTGTTATAGTACTTTCTTTAAAATTCTTACTACAAAAATGGAAAGTGATTTTAGGTGTAATATTTATTGCAGCAATAGCAGGTTATGCTCTAGAGCGATCTAAACCAACTATTTATAGTACAGAAATGTTGGTTGAACCTTATTTTAATTCAAAATATCAATTAGTCACTAACATTAATTATTTTAATGCGCTTATAGCAAGTCAAGAAACAGAAACTCTTAAATCTATATTTGATGTTAAAGAAGATATCATCAAAGAATTAGTTGGATTTCAGATAGAGCCTGGTCCTGAGTCAGAAAATGATAGATTATTACATTATGAAGAGTTTATTAGACAATTAGATTCTGTAAGAGCTCAAGAATATACTTATGAGCAGTTTTTGGAGAATAGAAGTGTTTATGCGGGTAAATATTTTTTAATTAAAGCAAATGCATATAAGTCTGATGTCTTTAAAGATCTAGAAGAAGGTATACTTTCATCTTTTACAAACGATTATACAAATAAAGAAATTAAAAGAAGAGACGAATTAATTAAAATAGAGAAGAAAAACTTAGAAGAACAGCTTGAACAAGTTAAAGAATTACAAAAAGTATATATTAATGTATTAGAGAAAGAATCCGATAACAAGAAAAGTAATGTTACTTTGGGAGAGCTTTCTATTTCAACAAAAGATAAACAAACAACCAAGGAATTTGAGTTACTTCAAGAAGAACAGAAATTAAGAAATCAAATTAAAAAACTTGAGGAAGAAAAAATAGAACAAGATGTTATCTACGAAGTTATATCTAGCTTTCAAAGAGTTGGAAATGCTTCTTCAAGTTGGTTAGAAAAATACTCTATAATTTTTCCTTTTATAGCATTTGTTTTATTAGTATTATTTTTTGTAGCTAAAAAAATAGTAACATTTACATTAAACTATGAAGAATAGATCGGTACTTGTAACTGGAGGCGCAGGATTTATAGGATCTAATTTCATCCCATATTTTCTTGAAAATAATCCAACAACTAAAGTTGTAAATTTAGATAAGCTCACCTATGCAGGAGAGCTTTCTAATTTAAAAGAAGTAGAAAATAACCCGAATTATAGCTTTGTAAAAGGCGATATTTGTGATAGAAGTTTAGTTCAATCATTATTTGATAAATATCAATTTGATGGCGTTATACATTTTGCTGCAGAGTCTCATGTTGATAATTCAATTAATAACCCAAGTGCATTTGTAGATACTAATATTTCAGGAACCTTTAATTTGATAGATGTAGCAAAATCCAATTGGATGGAAGCACCATTTAAATACAAAGACGGTTGCGAAAACAACAGGTTTCATCATATATCTACAGATGAGGTTTATGGTTCCTTAGGAGAAACAGGATTGTTTACAGAAAACACGCCTTATGCACCAAATAGTCCGTATAGTGCATCTAAAGCATCTTCAGATTTTATCATTAGAAGCTATTTTCACACCTATGGGATGAATGTCGTTACCACAAATTGTTCTAACAATTATGGACCAAAACAGCATGACGAGAAGCTAATACCAACAATCATCAGAAAAGCTATTTCAGGAGAAAATATTCCTATTTATGGTGATGGAACAAATGTTAGAGATTGGTTATATGTCTTAGATCACTGTAAAGGTATAGACCTAGTTTTTAAAACAGGAAAAGCTGGAGAAACTTACAATATTGGAGGTAGAAATGAAAGAAATAATCTGTACATTGTAAACACTATCTGTTCAATTTTAGATGAAATAAAGCCTGCAGACAAATCATATAAAGATCAAATAACTTTTGTAACAGACAGACCAGGTCATGATTTTAGATACGCAATAGATGCTTCTAAAGTTGAAAACGAATTAGGTTGGAAAGCAGACGAAAACTTTGAAACAGGCATAAAAAAAACCATAGATTGGTACCTAAAAAAATATACTGATTAATGAAAGGAATAATTTTAGCAGGCGGATCAGGAACAAGACTTCACCCATTGACAAAAGTATTAAGTAAGCAGTTAATGCCTATTTATGATAAGCCAATGATATATTATCCGCTTTCTACATTAATGCAAGCTGGTATAAATGAAATTCTAATAATTTCTACACCAGAACACGTTCCTTTTTTTAAACAGCTTTTAGGAGATGGATCAAGCTTAGGCTGTACTTTTCAATATGCAGTACAAGACGCACCAAACGGTCTTGCAGAAGCATTTATTATAGGAGAAGAATTTATAGGAGAAGACAAAGTAGCACTAATCTTAGGAGATAATATTTTTTATGGGACTGGACTTGCAGACCTGTTAAAAGCAAATAATAATCCTGATGGAGGTATTGTGTATGCTTATCACGTTACAGATCCAGAACGTTATGGTGTAGTTAATTTTGATAAAGAAGGCAAAGCACTTTCTATTGAAGAAAAGCCCGAAAATCCAAAATCCAATTACGCAGTTCCTGGAATATATTTTTATGATAATGAGGTAGTAAAAATTGCAAAAAATATTAAACCAAGTCAAAGAGGCGAATTAGAAATCACCGATGTAAACAAAGCTTATTTAGAGCAAGGTAAGCTACAAGTAAGTATTTTAGATAAAGGTACGGCTTGGTTAGATACAGGTACATTTAAATCTTTAATGCAAGCCTCTCAATTTGTTCAAGTTATAGAAGAACGTCAAGGGTTAAAAATAGGAGCGATAGAAGAAGCTGCATATACAAGTGGTTTTATAACTAAACAACAGTTAATAGACCTTGCTACGCCACTTTTAAAAAGTGGTTATGGTAAACATTTATTAAGCTTAGTAAAAGAAGACTAATGATTGCTAAAGAAACTAAGCTACAAGGTTGTTATATTCTAGAACCAACTGTTTTTGGTGATTCAAGAGGCTATTTTTTTGAAAGCTACAACAAACAATCGTTTGATAAACTGATCAACCAAAATATAAATTTTGTACAAGACAACGAGTCTTTTTCTTCTCGTGGAGTTTTAAGAGGATTACACGGGCAAAAAGATGAGTTTGCTCAAGCTAAATTAGTAAGAGTAACACAAGGCGAAGTACTAGACGTAGCTATAGATTTTAGAAAAGATTCACCTACATACTTGCAACATTTTTCAGTAAAACTATCTTCTAAAAACAAAAAGCAACTATTTATACCAAGAGGATTTTTACACGGTTTTGTAGTGTTGAGTCAAACAGCAGTATTTAATTACAAATGTGATAATTGGTATAACAAAGATGCAGAAATTGGAATTATGTATAATGATTCCGATTTAAATATAGATTGGTTGCTAAATGAAGGTGAATTGTTAATTTCAGATAAAGATTTAAAACTACCAACCTTAAAGCAGTTTTCACCATGACAAAAGTATTAGTAACAGGAGGAAAAGGGCAATTAGGACAATGTTTGCAATCTATATCTAACGACTTTAAAACGTTAGATTTTGTGTTTTTAGGCAGCAACGATTTAGATATTTCTAATAACATAGAAGTAGAAGCTTATTTTAAAAATAATACTTTTGACTATTGTATTAATTGCGCAGCATACACAGCAGTAGATAAAGCAGAAGAAGAGACAGAAAAAGCTAAACAGATCAATGAAATTGGAGCTAAAAACTTAGCGCATGCTTGTTTTAAAAATAACGTGACTTTGATACATATTTCAACAGATTTTGTTTTTGATGGACAAGTAAAAACACCTTATACCGAAGAAGATAAGACAAATCCAATATCAGTATACGGAAAAACAAAACGAGACGGAGAACTACAAATAACCTCTACTTTATCGCAATATTTTATTATTCGTACATCATGGTTATATTCAGAATTTGGAAGTAATTTTGTAAAAACCATGTTGAGGTTATCAAAAGAAAGAGAAGAATTGAGTGTAGTTGATGATCAAACAGGAAGTCCAACGTATGCAAAAGATCTAGCAGCTGTTATTTTAAAAATTATAAATAGTAAATCACAACAATTTGGTATTTATCATTATTCTAATCAAGCAGAAATTACTTGGTATGATTTTGCAAAAGAAATTTTTAATCTAACAAAATCAAGTATTACGCTAAAAAAAACAGACTCAAAAACGTTTAAAACATTAGCTACTAGGCCAGCATACAGTGTTTTAAATACTAAAAAAATACATACACTTTTGAATTTTAAACCTGTAAATTGGCAGAAAAGTTTAGATAAGTGTTTAAAAGCAATTACTTTTGACCAAAATAGCTGATTATGAATATTAAAATAGCTGTAATAGGGTTAGGGTATGTAGGATTACCTCTAGCTGTAGAGTTTTCAAAGAAATATAAAGTTATTGGATTTGATATAAATGCCAATAGAGTATCTGAGTTAAATACAGGAGTAGACAGCACATTAGAAGTTCAAGAAAAAGATCTTAAAGCTGTTTTAAAGACTAGTAAACTGGGCTTAAAAATCACAAATCAAAAAGAAGATTTAGCCAATTGTAATATATACATAGTTACAGTACCTACACCTGTTGATGTTAATAATAGACCATTATTAACACCATTAATAAAGTCTTCGCAAACCATTGGAGAATATTTAAAAAAAGAAGACATTGTAATTTATGAGTCTACAGTGTATCCAGGTGTTACCGAAGAAGTTTGTGCGCCAATTTTAGAAGAAGTTAGCGGACTTACTTTTAATAAAGATTTTACATGTGGATATTCACCAGAAAGAATAAATCCAGGCGATAAAAAACATACTATTACCAAGATTAAAAAAGTAACTTCTGGCTCTACGCCAAAAACAGCAGAAATTGTAGATAATTTATACGCCTCTATTATTACAGCAGGAACACATTTAGCACCTTCTATAAAGACTGCAGAAGCGGCAAAAGTTATTGAAAATGCACAAAGAGATATTAATATTGCTTTTGTAAACGAACTAGCAAAAATTTTTAATAAACTAGAAATAGATACGCAAGCAGTTCTAGAAGCAGCCTCTACAAAGTGGAATTTTCTTCCATTTAAACCAGGTTTAGTTGGTGGACATTGTATAGGTGTAGATCCTTATTATTTGGCGCAAAAAGCTCAAGAAGTAGGTTATCATCCAGAAATAATTTTAGCAGGAAGACGACTTAACGACTCTATGGGAGAATTTGTAGCATCAGATTTTGTAAAACTTATGCTTAGCAAGGATATAGAAATAAAAAATGCTAAGATTTTAATGCTTGGTATAACTTTTAAAGAGAATTGTCCTGATATAAGAAACACAAAAGCAATAGACGTATATAAAAGTTTAAAATCTTATAATATTGATGTAGATGTTTATGATCCTTGGGCAGATATAAAAGAAGTTGAAGAAGAATATAATATTAGTTTAGTTTCTGATATTAAAAATAAATACGACGGAATAATTCACGTTGTTTCTCATAATGAATTTAATGGGTTTGATTTTATAAATTTTAAAAAGGATAATTCTGTTGTGTACGACGTAAAAGGAACATTAAAAACTTCTTTAATAGACAAACGCCTTTAAAATGTATAAAACTTTATTCCATAAAAAAGAAATAAAAAACCTGTGCTTTTTAGTAACAGGTGGCGCAGGATTTATTGGCTCAAATCTAGTAGAATATTTACTAAAATATCAGGCGAAAAAAGTAATAGTTTTAGATAATCTTTCAACAGGAAAACTTTCCAATATTAGCGATTTTATCAAACAATCTAATTGCGAGTTTATAGAAGGCGATATTAGAGATTTAGATACTTGTAAACAAGCAATGCAAGATGTAGATTACGTCTTACATCAAGCAGCTTTAGGTTCTGTACCACGATCAATTAACGATCCAATAACCTCTAACGCTGTCAATATTTCTGGTTTTTTAAACATGTTGGTGGCTGCTAAAGAGTCTTCAACAGTAAAACGAATAGTATATGCCGCATCGTCAAGTACATATGGCGATAGTAAGCAACTACCAAAAGTAGAAGACAACATAGGTAAGCCATTATCACCATACGCAGTTACCAAATTTGTAAACGAGCTTTATGCAGATGTATTCTATAAAACCTATGGTTTAGAAACTATTGGTTTAAGGTATTTTAATGTGTTTGGACAAAGACAAGATCCTAACGGAGCTTACGCTGCAGTAATCCCAAAATTTATAGGACGTTTTTTAAATAATGAAGAGGTTATTATCAATGGTGATGGAAAGCATTCTAGAGATTTTACATACATTGAAAATGTAGTACAAGCCAATATAAAAGCGGCTTTAACAGATAACCCAAACGCAGTTAATCAAGTATATAATGTTGCTTTTGGTGATAATACTAATTTAAATGAATTAGTTGAAGCCATTATAAACGGACTTTCAGCTTTAAACATTTCAACGTCTTCCAAAATAACGAATGGACCAGAAAGACAAGGTGATGTAAAGCACTCTTTAGCAGACATATCTAAAGCCAAAACAAATTTTGAATACAACCCTGAGTTCTCCTTTTTAAAAGGAATAGAACACACAATAAAATATTATATCAAAAACAATGAGCAAAAATAGCATTTCAGATAACTTAAAAACAGCAATACAAGCCTCTTTAAATGCAGGAAAAGCAATTATGGATGTTTATGATTCAGACTTTGCTGTAGAAGTAAAAGACGATAAATCACCTTTAACTGAAGCAGATAAAAGAGCTAATGACATTATAAACACCTTTTTAGTACCAACTAAAATTCCTGTTATTTCAGAAGAAAACAAGCAAACAGAGTACGAAGTTAGAAAGCTGTGGGATATGTGTTGGATTGTAGATCCAGTAGATGGTACAAAAGAGTTTATAAAACGTAATGGAGAGTTTACAGTAAACATTGCATTGGCACAAAAAGGAATTCCAAAATTAGGCGTAATTTATGTCCCAGCAATTAAAACTATCTATTTTGCAGATGTAGAAAACAAACAAGCTTTTAAAGCAGAATTAAATGCTCATGATGTTTCAATAGATGAAGTTTTAAGTTTAGCAGTTAAACTAACACCAAAACAAGAAGAATCAACATTAGTAGAAGTTGTTGGAAGTCGTTCTCACATGAGTCAAGAAACACTTGATTACGTAGAACAATTAAAACAACAAGGAAAAAATGTAGAAATAGTATCTAAAGGCAGTTCTTTAAAATTTTGTTTAGTTGCAGAAGGAAAAGCAGATGTTTATCCGCGTTTTGCTCCAACTATGGAATGGGATACTGCAGCAGGGCAAGCCATATGTAATGCAGTTGGAATAGAAGTAATATCTAAAGCAACAAATGAAGCATTATTATATAACAAGAAAAATTTATTAAATCCTTGGTTTTTAGTGTCTAAATAGATGAAAGACGTATCACATAAAAGGCATATTGCTAAAACAATAACTTGGCGAATAGTAGGAACTATAGATACTATTATTCTGTCTTGGATTATATCAGGTAATCCTTTTACAGGACTAAAAATTGGGTTTGCAGAAGTCATAACAAAAATGCTATTATATTATCTACATGAAAGAGCATGGTTTAAAATAAACCTGTCTAAAGATGGTAGAATATTAGAAAGCCGCAAAAGACATATTGCAAAGACAATTACATGGCGATTTATAGGAACATTAGATACAATGATTTTAGCTTGGATTATATCTGGTGATCCATTAACAGGACTAAAAATTGGATTTGCAGAAGTCATAACAAAAATGATATTATATTACCTGCATGAGCGTACATGGTATAAGATAAATTATGGATTAAATGAAAGAAGAAAATAACATAGACATTAGTAACCACATAATTAAACATAATTATCAAGTTACTAAATCAGATAGAAATAAGCTAAATAATCATAATTCCTTTTTAATGTGGTTTACTGGATTATCTGGCTCAGGAAAATCAACAATAGCCAATCTAGTAGAACTAGAATTACATAAAAAAGGAATAAAAACCTATGTTCTTGATGGTGATAATATTAGAAAAGGAATAAATAAGGATTTAACCTTTGCACCAGAAGATAGAACAGAAAACATTAGAAGAATTGCCGAAATAGCAAATCTAATGGTAGAAGCAGGCAATGTGGTATTAGCAGCATTTGTGTCTCCTTATAAAAAAGACCGAGAAAATGTAAAGAATATCCTCAAAAACAGTAATTTTGTCGAGATTTACGTCAATACTAGTGTTGAAGAATGTGAAAAAAGAGACGTAAAAGGCTTGTACAAAAAAGCAAGAGCAGGAGAAATAAAAAACATGACAGGTATTTCTGCGCCATACGAAGCGCCAGAAAATCCCGATTTAGAAATTATAACAGAAAACTTAACAATAGAGCAATCTGTAAACGAAGTATTAAAATATATTCAACCAAAATTACAACTCAAAGATGAGTAAATATTATTTAAATTATTTAGACGAATTAGAAAGTGAAGCAATCTTTGTATTGCGAGAAGTATGGGCACAATTTCAAAATCCAGTAATATTATTTTCTGGAGGAAAAGACTCGATAGTTGTAACACATTTGGCAAGAAAAGCATTTTACCCAAGTAAAATCCCTTTCTCTTTAATGCATGTTGATACAGGACATAACTTTCCAGAAACCATTCAATTTAGAGATGATTTAATAAAAGAATTAGGCGCTAACTTAATTGTTGGATCTGTACAAGAATCTATAGATGAAGGAAGAGTTGCTGAAGAAAAAGGAAAAAATGCAACACGAAATGCATTACAAATCACAACACTTTTAGATGCAATAGAAGCAAATAAAATAGACTGTGCAATTGGTGGAGGAAGACGTGACGAAGAAAAAGCAAGAGCAAAAGAGCGCTTTTTCTCTCATAGAGACGATTTTGGACAATGGGATCCAAAAAATCAAAGACCAGAACTATGGAATATCTTTAATGGTAAGCATTTTGAAGGAGAGCATTTTAGAGCATTCCCAATAAGTAACTGGACAGAAATGGATGTGTGGAATTACATAAAAAGAGAAAACATTGCGATACCATCTTTATATTTTGCACACGAGAGAGAAGTAGTATGGCGTAATGGATCATGGATACCAAATTCAGAATTTTTAATTCTAGACGAAAACGAAACTATAGAAACCAAAAAGATTAGATTTAGAACCTTAGGAGATATTACCATTACAGGAGGAATAGAATCTGATGCAGATACAGTAGAAAAAATAGCTCAAGAAGTTTCAGCAATGCGTCAAACCGAAAGAGGTAACCGTAGTGATGATAAAAGATCAGAATCTGCAATGGAAGATCGTAAAAGACAAGGATATTTTTAATTAAACACCAAATAAGACTTATAAAATGTTAGATAACAATCAACTATTAAGATTTACAACAGCAGGAAGTGTAGACGATGGAAAAAGTACTTTAATTGGTCGTTTATTATACGATTCTAAATCAATTTTTGAAGACCAATTAGAAGCGATAGAAAATACAAGTAAGAAAAAAGGTCATGATGGCGTAGATTTAGCCTTGTTTACAGATGGTTTAAGAGACGAAAGAGAACAAGGAATTACCATAGATGTAGCTTACAGATATTTTACAACACCTAAACGTAAATTCATCATAGCAGATACACCAGGACACATACAGTATACACGTAATATGGTAACAGGAGCTTCAACAGCTAACGTTGCAACAATATTAGTAGATGCAAGACATGGTGTAATAGAACAAACAAAAAGACACGCCTTTATAGCATCTTTATTACAGATTCCTCACATTATTGTGTGTATTAATAAGATGGATTTGGTAGACTTTTCAGAAGATGTTTATAACAACATAGTATCTCAATTTGAAGAAATATCTTCAAAAATGCTAGTGAAAGACGTTAGATTTATCCCTATGAGTGCTCTATTAGGAGATAACGTAGTTAATAAATCTGAAAACATGAAATGGTATCAAGGAGCACCAATGCTTCATACTTTAGAGACTATGCACATTAGTAGCGACATAAATAAAGTAGATGCACGTTTTCCTGTACAAACCGTTTTAAGACCACAAAGAGATGAGTTTATAGACTATCGTGGTTATGCTGGTCGAGTAGCAAGTGGTATTTTTAGACCAGGTGATGAGGTTACAGTAATGCCATCTGGTTTCACCTCTAAGATTAAAACTATAGACACATTAGATGGAGAGTTAAAAGAAGCTTTTGCACCTATGTCTGTATCTATGACATTAGAAGACGATATAGATATTAGTCGCGGAGATATGATTGTAAGATCAAACAACAAACCAGAACCTTCACAAGATATTGAAGTGATGTTATGTTGGTTAAACAATAGTCCGGCCAAACCAAGAGCTAAATACACCATTAAACACACTTCTAATGATCAAAAAGCGATGATAAAAGAAGTTGTTTACAAAATAGATATAAATACTTTAGAAAGAATAAATGATGATGTAGAATTAAAAATGAATGACATCTCTAAAGTAAAAATTAGAACAACAAAACCATTAATGATCGATTCTTATAGAGAAAACAGAACTACAGGAAGCATAATCTTAGTTGATGATGCTACAAATGAGACTGTTGCTGCAGGAATGATTGTTTAAAACATTTAAGATGAAAAAAATATTATTGTTAATTACTGTAATTACACTAGTTTTTAGTTGTAAAAATGAAGAGAAACCAATTCAAAACGAGCAACCAATAGTTGTTGAAGAAGCTCCAAAACAATTAGAACTATTTATAACTTGTAAAACAGATAAGACAGATAAAATAGAAGTTATTTTTAATAGAATAGAACTAAAAAATAACAGAGAAGGAGAATATGTAATTACAGATAAAATAAGCTCTCAAAATCCTATGCAAGAGTATAGTTATCAAATGTTTGATGACTATATTGTGACTTTAGTACAATTAAAGTTAGGTAAAGTACCTAAAAATTTAATAGTAGATCAAATAGCATTAAAATTTGATAAAAGACAGGTTATAATTAAAGGAGAAGAGTTAGATAAATATTTTGCAATGAATAAGTTTGTATCTTTTAATAAAGAAACTAAAACACTTACTACAACCAAAATAGATAATAAACATATTCCTATTTTAACATTAAGACAAGGCTTTATAAAAAGACTATTTAATTTTGAATAATATTTTAAAATTAAAAACACTATTTAAAGAACTCAATAACAAAAATTTTTTGTTATTGAGTTTTGCTTTTTTATTATCATTAAATCAAAAATGGTCAACAATAAATCTTATACTTTTGGTTGCCTTATCTTTGATTAATATAAAAAGCTTTAGTTTTAATAATTTTAAAAAATTTATACCATTTATAGCGTTATATTTTTTATATGCAATAGCATACTTTAAGGATAGTTATCAGTTTGGTATGGTAATGTTTGAGCAAAAAGCAAGTTTAATTGCAATACCTATAATTTTTTCTGTTTATAAGCTAGATTATGACACGTTTATTAAAGTATTAAAAGTTTTTGTTTATGGTTGCCTTACAACTTTTATTATCTACAATTTAATAGCTTTTTATAACTCAATACACTTTGCTCCATTTTCTTTTAATCCCTTTATTACTAATGAACTAAATCAAGAGTTTGATAATGTTTCTATACTTCTAAAAAATCATTTTTTAGCAAATAACTTTATTAAAAGCATGAATGCTACATTTATGTCTATTTACTTTTGTTTTGCTATTTATGTAGTGTTTTATTATAAACAATATTTTAAATATTATAAATTGTTTGTAGTACTTTTTACTTTAGGTGTTTTACAAATATTTAGTGTCATAGGTTTTATTACATTAATAATTATCTTCTTAATTATTTTTTTAAAGAATTTTGAAAAAACAATTTTAATTGGAACAATATTGTGTTTTATAAGTATTCCTGTATTAGTTAGTAGCTTATCAAACAATAATTTAATTTCTAAAAAGTTAGAACAATTAGACAATAGATTAATAATTTGGCCAAATGCCTTTAAAACTGTTTCTACAGATTATCTATTGGGGATAGGTGTTAAAAAAGGACAAAGGTCTTTAGAATCTAATTATCCATTAACAGGAGATTTTGGATATATTTCTCAACTAAAAAAAATTGATGCCCATAACATGATGTTACAATTTATTATAGAAATTGGTATTATAGGGTTTATTATTTTTTTAATTTCAATTTATGCTTTAGTTAGTAAAAATAATACGAATCATAAGATTGCAATAACTTTTAGTATTATAACACTACTGTTATATACAACAGAAAGCGCTTTTACTACTTATGCAGGATTGTCTTTTTTTTGTTTCTTTTATGGAATATTTATTTCTAGAATAACTTATGAAAATTAATGTTACACTATCTGTTAAAATTGTTTTTTACTTATTATTTTGCATAATAAGTAACCTAATATTTGGTACGTTTTATCATGGTATTATTTTAATTTCTGTTTTAGAAATAATAGACCAAATAAAAAAAGATCATTTTATATCTACTTATACATTCTGGAATATTGGATTTATAATTATAATTTGTTTAGACGGTATTATTTCTAAGGATGTTATAATTGAAGATACAGGCACTTATAATTATAATAAAACAGCTTTAATCTTTTTAATAAGTCAATTTATAATAATCTGTACTTATAGGTTTTTTGAAAAAAAATCATCTTTAAATTATGTAAAAGAAAAAGTAATTATAGATATAAAAGACTATTTAAAACCTATTACATTAATAATTGTAATAGTATTATACTTGTTTTTCTTATATTCTGAGTTTCCTAACACTATTAATTCTCTTCTGTATAGTCGATTTGATTTAATTAAAGAGAAAGAATTTGGTGGCTTAGAAGGCGCTAATAGATCTTTAATTAATAGTTTTATTTATTACATTTCTGGTTTTTCAGGATATATTTTACCTTCTTTATTTTTTATAGCTTTCAATAAAAAATTTAGTCCATTTCTATCTTTTATTTTTGCCATAATTCCTTCTTCGATAATTTGGATAATGTACATAATCATTGGTACAAGACACCATATTTTATTTTCGTTCTTAGGTCTGGCAGGTACCTATGCATTAATAAATAAAACTAAGTTTAAATTTAAAATAGTCTATTTTATTTTAATCATTAGTGGTTACTTTATATCTAATAAAATAGTTGATATTAGAAGACATGGTTTATTAAATTATATTACAGGTAACAAGATAGAGAGATATATTAGAGACACTAGTCAATTAAGTACAGATAAGACAGTAAAATACATGAGTTATGTTGTAGATTATTACGACAGAGAAGAAAATAGTTATCGATACGGAAAATCTTCCTTAGCAGTAATCTTTTTTTGGGTACCAAGGAAAATATGGAATGATAAACCACCACAATTTTCTTATTGGTTTATCAGAGAGTATTTAGGCGGTCAAAAAGGATTTAGCGATAAATTTAGTGCTCCTGGTAGTTACTTAGCGGAATTATATTCAGATTTTGGGAAAATAGGAGTAATATTAATCTCTATATTTATTGGGTTTTTGTCAAATAAAATAGACTTATATTTTAGTAAAATAAAAAGAATAGACTCCTATAAGCAAATTATGATTCTCTCTTTTTTCTTAGCGTCTTTTTTCTTTTTTCCAAGACAAATAAATCAGTTTTTTTCCAAGTTTGTCATTGTATTTATAATAATTTCAATCATATTTAAATTTAATACAAAGCTAGTTTATAATAATAGTAATAATCAATTAAAAAATGAGTAGTAATTATAAACAGCTTTTAAATTTTGCTTTAAAAAACTCTGGTAGCTTATTTTTATTAAAGCTTATAGGAATAGCCTTAAATTATGTTGTTTTAATTTTTATTCTTGAAGTTTATTATTTTGAAGGTAATGGTGAGTTTGCAAAATTTGTTGCGCTATCTAGAGGTATAAAAGTTTTTGTTGTATTTGGATTAGATTACTTAATTGTTAAGCAAGTTGCTTCAAATTTAACTCTAGATAACAATCAGGATTTTAAGTTGTTTGTTGCCTTTTTTATTAATACGGTACTATTTGCTTTTGGGTTTTTAGTGGTTAATCAGTTTCTAGAATTAAACTCAGTATTATTAGGCGGTGTTATAGTTCTGGCTTTTTGGCGTTTTATTGGTCATTATTTTAGAGGTCAAAATAACATGGTAATTTATGGTTTTTTTGAGTTTGTAGTGTTTCAAGTTACAGTTTTATTATCCCTTCTTATTTGTAACTTTTTGAATAAAAACTTAGATTTTTTAACTGTAATTGTAGGTATTAATATTGTTTTTTCTTTTCTAGTAAGTATTTATGTTGTAAAAAGATTTTTTAAGACAATTAATAGAAAAGAAGTAATAAATATTTTAATACAAACATTTAAAACAATAATTACTATATATAAAAAATCAATCCATTTTGTTTTTACAAACTCTATAAATATTTTTTCAGTTACAATTATGTATGTGATTATAGAGTCCCAATATACTACAGAAGTTTTAGGAATTTATGACACAATATTAAAAATGTCATTGGTTGTAACCTTACCCTTAATAGCTACAAATGGTAGAGTTTTAACAGTAGCAGCAAAGTATTATAACAATAATCAAATTACAGATCTTACAAAGTATCTTAAAACAAACACAAAAGTATTATTTATCTCAAGTACTGCTATTTTCTTAGGTTTAATTTTATTTTTCTACCTGTTTGCTGAATTTTATAAACCAGAACTACATAATTACTGGTGGTTGTTTTTAAGTTTAATATTTGCTCAGTTAGTTAATAATTATGCTGGACCAGTAGGAATTGTATTGCAAGCTACCGGTCATGAAAAAGACTTTAATAAAATAACCCTTATAACAGCTCTATATCTAACAATATCTACATATATTTTTACAAACTATTTTTCTATTACCGTAGTAGGTGTAAATACAATTATATATTTAGTTTTGCTAAATAGTTTAGCATTAAAAGTGCAATTAAAAAAATTAAAAATAAACCCATTTTAAGGATATGAACTTTGTAGAAAGAAAGTACAACTCTTTAGTTAGATATGTATACTGGCACTATTTTTCAAAAAAATTAAATCTATTTCAAATAGTAGAGTACCCAAAATCTGGTGGTACATGGATGACTCAACTTATTTCTAAATATCTAGATACATATTACCCTAGAAATGTAGTTCCTAAATTTAAACACGCCGTTATACATGGACATTATAAATACAGTGATTCTTTCAACAAGATTGTATATGTAGTAAGAGACGGAAGAGATATTATGGTATCTTATTATTTTCATTATGTAATAGGAAACTCTAGAATTAATCCAAATGTAACAAAGAAAAATAGAGATAAGTTGCCTTTTGAGGATTATGATAATATTAAGCAAAATTTACCTTTGTTTATAGAATATCTATACACAGATTACTTAAAAGGTTTTAATAAATTTAGTTGGTCTCAATTAAACGAGGATTATTATAGACATAAAGACAAAATATGTATTGTTAGATACGAAGACATGTTAACAAATACAGCATTAGAGTTAGAAAAAGCGTTAATTTTTTTAGGAGAAACCTCTATAGACAACAATAAATTAGAAGATACAGTAAACGCTTATAATTTTAAAAATCAAACAAAACGAAAACCAGGTGAAGAAGATAAAAATAGTTTTCTAAGAAAAGGCGTATCTGGAGATTGGAAAAACCATTTTACTAAAGAAGCAGCTATTATGTTTGATAAGTATGCTGGACAAAACCTAATAGATTTGGGTTACGAAAAAGATAGAAGTTGGATAGATAAACTTTAATAAAAATGTCCATAACAACCAAATATATTATTTTAGCAGGTACAAGTAAAGCAGCAACTACATCTGTATTTAATTACTTAGCCGATCACCCTAAAATTTGTGGTTCACATATAAAGCAAACAAACTATTTTTTAAATCAAGACACACAAGATAGTTTAGGTTTACATTCTACATATAGTTATACAAAAGATTTTAAAGATTATAAAAACTATTTTAATTCTAACAATCAAGAAAAATATAATCTAGAAGCAACTCCTGATTATATGTATTATCCAGAAACAATATATAGATTACAAAGTTTTTCCAATCTTTATGATACCAAAATTGTACTTATACTAAGACATCCAGTATCAAGGTTTAAATCTTGGTACAACTTTGGAAAACAACAAGGCTCCATAGATCAAAATATTACTTTTAAGGATTATTATAAAAAATCTAAAGAATATTTAGGTGATAGTAATCCTAGTTTAATGGCTTATAAAACAGGATTTTATTCAAACTATTTAAAGACAATTTTTGATGCCTTTAAAAGAGAAGACATTATTATTTGTTTCTATGAAGATTTAACCTCTAATCCGCAAGATTTCATGCTAGAGTTAAGTGATAATCTTAATATTGAAAAACAATTTTATAATAACTATAACTTTTCGCACTTTAATAAAACAGTTAAAACCAAAAGTAAGCTTCTAAATAAAACTTATAATGGTTTTAGATCCTTTTATATAAAGTTTTTAAATAAAGGAAAATTAGGTGTAAAGATAGGTCAGTACTTAAAAAACATATTAAGCCCATTATATAAAAAAATAAATACGACCAAAATAAGTACAGACCATGTAGATCAAGATATAATTAAAAAATTACATGAGGATTACCAACAAGAAATTCTAAAAATAAAAACTTTAATACCTAAAACTCCTTGGTAAAATGACATATACTACAACTTATAAAAATGTATTAAAATGGCGAGGAAATTACCTTAAAACAAATATTAGAGATTTTGTATTAAAGTTACTATCGTTAAATAGTAGCGTAAAAAAAGATTTTAAAGGAATACAATTTTTGTACTTTCATTATATCTATGATGATGAAGTAAAAAATGCCGAAAAAATAATTAAATACATATCAAATAATTTTAAGGTTATAAGTTATAGTGATGCTGTAGAAAAGATCTTAAACAATAAAATAGATGATTATTATATTTGTTTTAGCAGTGATGATGGATTAAAAAGCAACTTAGTTGCTTCAAAGATTTTTAAAAAATATAACATAAGCTGTTGTTTTTTTATAAATCCTCAAACTATAGAGAATAGAGATATAAGTTTTCATAATAAAGTTTGTACAGAGCGTTTAGGAGTACCATTAACTGAAATTATGACTTGGGAAGATATTAATACTTTAGTTAAGGATGGTCATGAAATTGGAAATCACTCTTACGATCATAAAGAACAAGTACACTTAAACCCAACCGAGTTTGAAGAGGATCTAACTTTAAGTACTAAAATGTTAGAAGAAAAAGGGTTAACTATAAAGCATTATGCTTATCCAAGAGGCCAATTTAAATTTTTTAAAGAATCATATTTAAATCAAGTCTACAAATTTGGTTATAAAAGTTGCGCGACAGCAGTAAGAGGTTGCCATATAAGCCAATCTAATGGTTTAAAAAGTACTAATATAGCATTAAGAAGAGATGTTGTTGTTTTTAAAGAACCACTAAATTTTGTGAAGTATTTTTTAAGTAAAGCTCAAAAACAAGCAACACAAAATAACACCTATTGGATTAATAACTTATGATAATAAATCTTCAATAGCTTTATTAATGTTATACTTATTTTTAAAACCAGTATCAGTAATTTTATTAATAGAATAATATTTATTCCCTAAATTGTTTTTTCCTTGTTTAATATATCTTAAAAACCAAGGTATTTGAATAGGTGGATAAAATTTGGTTTTAGTTTTATTAACTATCGAATATATATCTTTAAATTTTAAAGCTTCTTTTTCTTGATTTATTATAAAAACCTCATTGTTATAAAACGTTTTAGTGTTTAAAAAGTAGGAACAAGCAATAGCAACATCTTTTACGTATATATAATTAGCAATTTCATTACCCTTTATCCATCTTTTTATTTTACTAGAAAATGATTGATTAAAATCGATGTGATCATAACCAAACACATTTGTAGGTCTAATAATAACACTATTACAGTCTGTTTTGTAAAAGTTGTTTTTAAAAAAAACTTCGGCTTCTAATTTTGTTTTTTCGTATTCATTTAACGGGTAACATTTTGAGGTTTCATCTAATATTTTTTTAGAATTATATCCAATAACACCAACGCTACTTAAAAGACAAAAATATTTAATATTACTTGTTAATGCTGCTTTAGTTATATTCTTAGTACCTTCTACATTAACTTGATACATCTTATTAACATCTCGCTTTTCTCCTGCAGCATGTATCACACCATAACATCCTTCTAAAGCTAAGATTAGACTAGAATAATCATTAAGATCACCTATTATATATTCAATGTTTTGATGACTTATATTCTGCTTAGCTTTTCTAGTAAGTATTTTTACAAAATAACCTTGACTAATTAACTCTTCAACAATTTTAGAGCCTAAAAACCCATTACCTCCTGTTACTAAAATGATTTTTTTGGTCATTTAATGTTTAAATTATTAGAAAATACCTTTTACAATATTAATACATTAGATTTAAAACATTTGATTAATTTTGTCAAAAATTAAATGTTGAAATCTAAAATAATTTTAGAAGCTAGTAATATTTATTCTGGTGGCGGATTAGTTTTGTTAAAGCTATTATTAACAGAACTAAAAGAATATGATATAGATATCCAAATCTACTTAGGATATGACCACGTAATTAATGATATTAAATCAGAGAATTACCCTAATTTAAATATAATTAAAACAGGTAAATTAGGTACGTTTTTTAGATATTTCAAATTTAGAAAAGATGTTGTTTACCTTTGTAATTTACCACCTTTTGTAAAAAACAAAGATTCGTTTTTAGTGTTTTATAACGAATTATTTTTCAAGAAAAAAAACCTACTATCTAAAGCTGGGATTAAGTATTTTATATTTAGTAATTGGTTTAAACTTTTTAATAAAAACGTAGATAATGTCCTAGTACAATCTAAACATATAGAAGAGCTAATACTTAATAAAACTTCAAGTAAAAACGTATTAACAATTCCAATTTATAAAAAATTCAAAACCGAATCTATTTATAAAACCGAATATGATTTTTGTTATGTAAGTAGTGCTGCACCACATAAAAATCATAAAACATTATTTAAAGCTTTAGAAATTTTATTAAAAAAAGGCATTAAAACAAATCTACTTGTAACAATACCTAGTCATCAAGAAGGATTAATGGAATATGTTAATACTATTAATTCAAATTATCCAAATACAATTATTAATGTTGGATACATAGATAATTCTAAAATAGAAGAAGTATATTTAAAATCTAAAGCTTTAGTATTTCCATCTACTGCAGAAGCTTTTGGAATGCCTTTAATAGAAGCACATGATTTAGGACTTAAAGTATTAGTTTCAGATTTACCTTATGCTTATGATGTATTTGAAAAAGTTCAAACTTTTAACCCTACAGATCCAGAAAGTATTGCAAATAAAATGGAACTGTTTTTAAAAGGCGAATTAGAAGGCAACAAGCAAATATCTAAAGTGGTAAATAAATTAGACGAATACGTAAACTTACTTATAACAAAAAAATGAATTTTAAAGACAAAACATTATTAATAACAGGTGGTACAGGATCATTTGGTAATGCCGTTTTAAATCGATTTGTAAATTCAGACTTTAAAGAAATAAGAATTTTCTCTAGAGACGAAAAAAAACAAGACGAATTACGTAGGCAATTATCTAATCCAAAAGTAAAATTCTATATAGGTGATGTACGTGATTATAGATCTGTAGAAACAGCAGTAAGAGGTGTAGATTATATTTATCATGCAGCAGCATTAAAACAAGTGCCTTCTTGCGAGTTCTTCCCTATAGAAGCCGTAAAAACAAATGTATTAGGAACAGAAAATGTTTTAGATGCAGCAATTAAATATAACGTAAAAAGCGTAGTAGTTTTAAGTACAGATAAAGCAGTTTATCCAATCAATGCAATGGGTATTTCTAAAGCAATGATGGAGAAAGTATTAATAGCAAAATCTAGAAATGCTGGTAATACTGTAATCTCTGGTACAAGGTATGGAAATGTAATGGCTTCTCGTGGATCTGTAATACCATTGTTTGTAGAGTTAATGCAGCAAGGTAAAGACTTAACATTAACAGATCCTAAAATGACTCGTTTTATGATGACTTTAGAAGATGCTGTAGACCTAGTTTTATTTGCATTTAATAATGCAGAACCAGGAGATATGTTTGTTCAAAAAGCACCAGCAGCTACTGTAGAAACTTTAGCAAAAGCATTATTAGATTTATATAAATCTAACAGTAAACTTAAAGTAATAGGTACAAGACACGGAGAAAAACTTTACGAGTCCTTATTAACAAGAGAAGAAAGAGTAAAAGCAGAAGATTTAGGTGGCTATTACCGTGTGCCAGCAGATAATAGGGACTTAAATTATGCTAATTATTTTTCTGAAGGTGAAGTAGATATGGATAAAGTAGAAGATTATCATTCTCATAATACAGAACAATTAGATGTTGAAGGCATGAAAAAATTGCTTTTAAAATTAGACTTTATCAAAGAAGATATTTCAAATATATAATTCATGATTTTAGAGCCTAAATTAATAGAAGGAGGAACATATCAAGATCATAGAGGAACATTACAGTTTGTAAATCCATTTGATATGAAAGATGTAAAACGTATGTATTTTACAACGCATCCAGACACATCAACAATTAGGGCTTGGCAAGGACATAAAATAGAAAGTAGATGGTTTTACTGTGTAAAAGGAAGTTTTGAAGTAAAACTTGTTAAAATAGATAATTGGGATAATCCTTCAGACAATTGTAAAATTTATCACTTTACATTAGAAGAAGACAAGCCTCAAGTATTATTTATACCACAAGGTTATGCAAATGGCTTTAAAGCAAATACAGAACAGTCTAAATTAATGATAATGTCAAATTATGCATTAAATGAAATAGAAGATGATCATTACAGATTTGAACAAACAAAATGGGTAAATTGGAACAAAAAATAAAAGTAGGAATAACAGGGCAAGCAGGGTTTATAGGAAGTCATTTATATAATTATCTAGGTACAAAAGAAAACATAGAGTTAATTGACTTTGAAAGATCTTATTTTGAAGACAAATCAAAGCTTTCAAATTTTGTAAGTCAATGTGATACCATATTGCATATAGCTGCAATGAATCGTCATGAAGACCAACAAGTAATTTATAACACTAATGTAAATTTAGTAAACCAATTAATAGAAGCTTGTCAAGACACAAATTCAACACCAAAAATTATATTTTCATCATCATCTCAAGAAGAAAAAGATAATTTATATGGTAAATCTAAACGAGACGGAAGAGAAGCATTAGAACAGTGGGCAAAAAATAACAATTCCCAAGTCGCATCTTTAATTATTCCTAATGTATTTGGACCATTTGGTAAACCATTTTATAATTCATTTATCGCGACATTTAGTCATCAAATAATTAATGGCGAAACACCTAATATAATAAACGACGGAGAAGTAAATTTAATTTACATCAATCAGCTTTCAGAAGTTTTTTATAAACATATAATTAGCAATCAAGACACACCTGCATTAAAATATACAGTACCTCATACAGCAACAAAAAAAGTTTCTGAAATACTTAACCTATTAAACCATTTTAATAAAGAGTATGTCCAAGAAGGAAAAGTACCAAATGTACCAATAAACAGCTTTGAAATTAACCTGTTTAATACATTTACAAGTTTTATTCCATTACAGTCTTATTTCCCTAGAAAATTCACCAAGCATGAAGACAACCGAGGTGCGTTTGTCGAAATAATGCGTGCAGGCGTTTCAGGTCAATCCTCATTTTCAACAACAGTACCAGGAATAACTAGAGGTAATCATTACCACACTAGAAAAATCGAAAGATTTGCAGTAATACAAGGTAAAGCTAGAATAGAATTAAGAAAAATTAATACAGATAAAGTATATAGTTTTGATTTAGATGGAAAACATCCAGCTTATGTAGACATGCCAATTTGGTACACACATAATATTAAAAACATAGGAGACACAGAGTTAATTACCCTTTTTTGGATAAATGAACCTTATAATCCTGAAGATGCAGATACTTACTTTGTAGAAGTATAGTTTTAAAAAACACCATAGATAGTATAAAATAAAGATGAAACAATTAAAAGTAGTAACAGTAGTAGGTACTAGACCAGAAATAATAAGATTAGCATGTGTTATGCAAGCATTAGATAAAAATGATGCAATAGAACACATAATAGTTCATACGGGTCAAAATTACGATTATGAGCTTAATGAGATTTTCTTTGAAGATTTAGAAATAAGAAAACCAGACTACTTTTTAAACGCTGCAGGACAAAACGCTACAGAAACTGTTGGAAATATTTTAATCAAGATAGATCCTATATTAGAACAATTAAAACCAGATGCATTTTTAGTTTTAGGAGACACAAACTCATGTTTATGTGCAATACCTGCTAAAAAAAGACAAATTCCAGTATTTCATATGGAAGCAGGAAACAGGTGTTTTGATCAAAGAGTACCAGAAGAAACTAACCGCAAAATTGTAGATCATGTAGCAGATATAAACCTAACATATAGTTCCATAGCTAGAGAATACTTATTAAGAGAAGGATTATCTCCAGATAGAGTGATTAAAACGGGTAGTCCAATGTATGAAGTTTTAAATAAATTTAAATCAAAAATTGAAGCTTCTAATGTATTAGAAACGTTAGGTTTAGAAAAGCAAAAGTTTTTTGTGGTTTCTTCGCACAGGGAAGAGAATATTAACAACCCTAAAAACTTCAATGGTCTAATAGAATCTTTAAACCTAATTGCAGAAAAATATAATTACCCAATAATAGTCTCTACACATCCAAGAACAAGAAATATGTTAGAGGCAAAAAAAGTAAAAACACATAAAAACATTCAGTTTTTAAAGCCATTAGGATTTAACGACTATAATGCATTGCAAATGCATTCATTTGCAGTATTATCAGATAGTGGAACTATATCTGAAGAATCTTCAATTTTAAATTTTCATGCACTAAACATTCGTGAAGCTCATGAAAGACCAGAAGCAATGGAAGAAGCTTCTGTAATGATGGTAGGATTAAATCCAGAACGCATAATGCAAGGTTTAGCAGCATTAAATGCTCAAGAAAGAAATCCAAAAAGAAATTTTAGAGAAGTTTATGATTATTCAATGCCAAATGTTAGCGAAAAAATGGTAAGAATAATTATTTCGTACACAGATTACATTAATAGAGTTGTTTGGTCAAAGTAAAGCAATGAGAGTTTTAATAGTTAAACAACTTTTTAATCCAGAGCCAACAGCCAAGAGTTTAGATTTTGCTAAAGAACTAGTCTCTAGAGGTCATGAGGTAGAAGTCTTAACAGGATTTCCTTCCTATCCTATTGGTAAAATCTATAAAGGGTATAAGCAAAGCTTGTTTAAAAGGGAGAATATAGAAGGTATAAATGTAATTAGAGTGCCAATTTATCCAGACCATAGTAACTCTGGATTCAAAAGAATATTGCATTATATATCTTATGCTTTTAGCGCTAGTTTAATTGGGTTGTGGCTTGTAAAAAAACCGCAAGTATGTTTTGTATACCAAGGTGCAATTCCTGTTGCAATACCAGCTATAATTTTAAAAAAAATAAAAAAAGTTCCGTTTTTATATGATATAAACGATTTATGGCCAGAAACTGTAGCTGCTTCAGGAATGCTTAGTAAGCCTAAAATATTAAAAATTATAAATTCTTGGTGTAATTGGAATTATAGAAACGCAGATTTTATAACAGTAGCAACACCAGGATTTAAAAAAAGTCTTTTAAGTAAAGGTGTGCCAGAAAATAAATTAGAAATTGTATCTAATTGGAGTAGAGATCAAATTAAAAACGCAAAGCTTCCTCAAGAAACTTTAGATAGATATTTTGACGCTTCAAAAATTAATATTTTATATGCTGGTAATTTAGGAATAGTACAATCTTTAACAACTATTTTAAAAACAGCTAAAAGCTTACAAAATCAACAAATAGATAAAATTAATTTTATTTTTCTTGGAGGTGGAGCAGATCAAGAAAATCTAATTAATTATAAAGAAAAAGAAAATTTAAATAACGTAATTTTTATACCAAGAGTAGATTCTTCAGAAGTAAGCAAATATTTAAATGCAGCTAGTTTTTTAATGGTGCATTTAAAAGATGATCCTTTATTTAGTATTACAATTCCATCTAAAATATTAGCATATTTAAAATCTGGAAAACCTATTTTAATGGGTTTAAAAGGAGATGCTAGTGATATATTAAATGAAGCAAAAGCAGGATTTACTTTTGAACCAGATAACAGCCTTGATTTAGAAGATAAAATAAAAAAAATGATAGCTCTAAACCCGGATCAGATAAAACAAATGGGGATTAATGGTAAAAAGTACTATCAAGAAAATTTATCTATAGAATCTAGTGTAGATAAAATTGAAAAAAATTTAATTAAAATAGCAAATAATGAGTAATTATACACCTGTTATAATTATAGGAGCAGGAAGATCTGGTACCAATATGTTAAGAGATATACTTACATCTTTACCAGAATTTGACACTTGGGATTGTGATGAAATTAATCCAATATGGCGATACGGGAATAAAAATTATCCAACAGATGAACTACCAGAACATTTAGCATCAAAAAGGATAAAAAAATATATTAATAAAAGATTTTTAAGACGCTATAAAAAAAGTCATGCTCCATTTATAGTAGAAAAAACTTGTGCAAATTCTCTACGCTTAAATTTTGTACATCAAGTTATCCCAGATGCTAAATTTATTATTATTAATAGAGACGGTAGAGATGTTGTACCAAGCGCTATGAAAAGATGGAACTCTAGTTTTGATTTAAAGTATACATTAAAAAAATTAAGATATGTTCCTTTACAAGATCTCTTTTATTATGTTTGGAAATTCGGTTATAATAGGTTAAAAAAAACGGTAACAAAAGAAGAATCTTTATCTTTTTGGGGACCTATTTATAAAGGCATAGATAAAGATGTTGTTAACCTAACATTGTTGGATTTATGTGCTCAACAATGGATGCATTGTGCAGAAAATACAATAATACACAGACAACAAATAGAAACATCAAAGATTTTAGATGTTAGATACGAAGATTTTGTGTTGAATCCTCAAAAAAATTTGGAAGAAATATTAAAATTTTTAAAAGTTGAAAGTAAAGGAGATTTACAAAAAGCAGTATCTAAAGTGAGTATAAAAAGTGTTGGTAATTACAAAAAAGAATTTTCTCAAGAAGAACAAGTACATCTTAATAAAATTTTAAAACCAACTTTAGAAAAATTAAATTATAGCATTGACTAAATTACAGAAAATATCAAAAAGAATTTTAGACATAATACTGTCTTTAATAGGTTTAATACTAGCAGGTTGGTTAATTTTGTTAGCAATAATAATTGCAAAATTTGATACAAAACTAAGTGGTATATTTAGACAAAAACGAATCGGTCAATATGGTAAACCATTTTATGTTTTTAAAATAAGAACAATGAAAAATATAGAAGGTTATACCACAACTGTATCAACAGATAAAGATCCAAGAATAACCAAAGCAGGAAGATTTTGGAGAAAAAGCAAGATAGATGAGTTACCTCAACTAGTAAATGTATTGTTTGGAGATATGAGTTTTGTTGGTCCAAGACCAGATGTACCTGGATTTGCAGACCAATTAACAGGAGAAGATAGAATTATTTTAACAATTAAACCTGGAATAACAGGTCCAGCTTCTATCTATTTTAAAAATGAAGAAGAATTGTTACAAAAGCAGGACAATCCAGAATCTTATAATCAAAATGTAATTTGGCCTAAAAAAATAGAAATTAATAAAGAATACATTTATAATTATTCATTATTACGTGATATAGGTTATATAATTAAAACCTTTTTATAATTATATGAAATCAAAAATATGGTTATCTACACCTCATATGGGTGGATCAGAACAAAAATATATTAATGAAGCTTTTCAAGACAATTGGATTGCTCCATTAGGACCAAATGTAACAGGATTTGAAACAGACTTAGAGAATTATTTAAGTAACAAAAATAGTTTTATAGCTTGTTTATCGTCTGGAACAGCTGCTATTCATCTTGCATTATTACAATTAGGTGTAAGTAAAGGAGATGAGGTGATTTGTCAAAGCTTTACATTTTGTGGCACGGCTAACCCAATTACATATTTAGGAGCAAATCCTGTATTTGTTGATAGTGAATCTAAAACATGGAATATGTGTCCTGATTATTTAGAACAAGCCATTATTGATAGAAAATCTAAGGGTAAAACTATCAAAGCAATAATAGTGGTGCATTTATACGGAATGCCTGCACAAATTGATAAGATAATTGACGTTGCAAAAAAATATGACATACCAGTTATTGAAGATGCAGCAGAAGCATTAGGATCTACATATAACAATCAAAAATGTGGTACTTTTGGAGAATTTTCAATATTATCATTTAATGGAAATAAAATTATAACCACTTCTGGTGGAGGAGCATTAGTTTGTAGATCAATAGAACAAAAAAACAAAACGATATATTATGCTACTCAAGCAAGAGAAAATACACCACATTACGAGCATACTGAGATAGGTTATAATTACAGAATGAGTAATATTTCTGCTGGAATTGGTCGCGGTCAAATGGAAGTTTTAGATAAACATATTGGATTAAGACAAAACAACAATAAGTTTTATAATGAAATATTTAAAGACATTGATGGTATATCAGTCTTTGCAGAGCCTTCAAGTCAGTTTGTGTCAAATCATTGGTTAACTTGTATATTAATAGATCTAAGTAAATCTAAAATTACTAGAGAAGATATTTATTCAAAATTACTTGAAGAAAATATAGAATCAAGACCCTTGTGGAAACCTATGCATTTACAACCTGTTTTTAATAAATACCCTTATTATGGAACTAATATTTCAGAACAACTTTTTAAAAATGGATTATGTCTTCCAAGTGGTTCAAAATTAGAAAATGAAGAATTAGAAAGAATTAAAAATACATTAATAAGCTTATTTAATGATTAATAAAAATAGTCTAATTGTACTGATCCTGTTATCATTCATTATTTTTTTAGATAATGGGAATAGGTATAATCTAGAACTTATTTTTATCTATTTTTCTATCGTTGTTATTTCAACAACTCAAATCTTTTCTAATAAAGCCTTACCCTTTTCTTTACATAATATTTTTAATTTATTTTTTTTATTCTTTATTGGAATAGCTCCAGTAATTCAGTATAAAAATAATATTGTCTTTTTAAATAAATTAAGTTCTTTAAATGATTTAGATTACATTAAAGGAGGTGTTTTTTATTTAGTAATCTTATTGATTTATAATATCTTATACAATAAAATATTCAATAAAAACAATAACGAATTGTCTATAAAGAAAAGGCGGACTTTTGATTTTTATTATGATAAAAAGATTTTACTATTACTTTCTTTATTTACATCCTTAATAATATTAATTTATTTTAATTTCAATTTAGATATTTTAATATCTAGAAAATCATTAATTCTTTTTTCTAGAGAAAGTTATAAACCATTAACTTCCATAGTAAATACATTAAGACTAGTTCCTCTATTTAGTTTGTTATTTTTGAAACTATCTAATAAAAACAATATTAAGCTAGAAGTTACTTTACTCTTATTAACCATTTTATTAAATATTCCTACTTCAATACCAAGATTTAAAGTAGCTGTTGTCTATCTACCTTTATTGTTTGTGTATTTTAAACCTATCTATATCAAAAACACGTTTAATTATATTTTCTCTATTGGATTAATGATTGTGTTTCCTTATTTACATCACTATAGATATAACCACAATATTTATAATAATCCTTTTAAAACCAATGTTTTTATTGATGCGCATTTTGATTCTTTTCAAAATTCAATCAATTTAATTAAACATTGTTCTATAACATATGGAGAACAATTACTAGCAATTATTTTGTTTTTTGTTCCTTCAGATTTATGGACATCAAAACCTTTAAACAGTAATAAAATTTTAGTAAAATCAATAGATTATGACGGGTTTTCAAACATTGCAATAGGTTATTTTGCAGAAGGCTATTTAAATTTTGGATATATTGGTGTTATTTTATTTATTATTTTAATTGCATTTTTAAATGCTTACATTGACAAGAAGTTTTGGTCTAATAACAAAAAAAAGAGCATATTTATACTCATATATTTTATACTTCTTCCATTTGAATTTATATTATTAAGAGGAAGTTTAAGAGCTTTGTTTGCAAATTTAATAGGTTCAATATTGTTAATTTGCCTTATTTATATCCTTTTAAACCACAAAAACATAAAAAAATTAGCAAAAAATTAGCATCTTTGCTTAAAATAAAAGCTTAGATGTTGTAATGGGAAAGCTAAAACAAGCCTTTAAACAAGTAATAGAATCTAGCCGTAAAAGGATAGATTTTAAAAGTATTGGTTACTTACCAAGATGGGCTATTTTATGTTTTGATTCTATAATACTTGTATTATCACTTTTTGTAACAAAACTAATAGTTAGTAATGTCCAAAAAACTATATTGTTAGACATTTCGTTTACTAAACAAGAGGTAATACTATTAGTAGTAAACATCTTATTTTTTATCCTTTTCAGGACCTATGCAGGATTAATAAGGCACTCTACATTTATAGATGCAGCAAAATTTATTGTGGCGACATTAGCTACATTAGCATCTTTAGTTATAATTCATTATTCGTACTATTTCTTTGTAGAAGAAGAGATTTTCTTTATTCCAAAATTGTTAATATACTCGGTAATATCTTTTTGCGGATTATTCTTATTTAGAGTATTAGTAAAGCAAGTTTTTGAAGTATACCAAAGATATAATGATTACGAATCTAGGTTAAATGTACTCGTTTATGGAACAGGCGAAAATGCAATAGCAATAGCTACAGCGCTTAAGTCTGAAAAACCAGCTAGGTATAATGTTTTAGGATTTATAGATAGAGATGGTAAAAATAAAAGTAAAGAAATCTTAGGGTTACCAATAATTCACATAAATCGAAAGATTGCTGTGATTTTAAGAATTTACAATGCGCAAGCTTTGATATTAGCAGATAATACGATAACAAAAGAAGAAAGCATTAATATCGTAGACAGCTGCTTAGAGTATAATTACAAAGTATTTAGAGCACCATTAATTTCTGATATAGAAACTAATACAAACTTATCTTCTCAGATTCAAAAAATACAAATCGAAGATATTTTAGAAAGAGATCCAATTAAACTTGATAATAAATTAGTTGCTAAAGAAATTTTTAATAAATGTATATTAGTAACAGGTGGAGCAGGATCTATTGGAAGTGAAATTGTAAGACAAGTTGCAAACTATAAACCAAGTAAACTTTTAATATTAGATCAAGCAGAATCGCCTTTATATAACATTCAGTTAGAAATTAAAAGAGATTTTCCAGAGTTAAATTACGAAGCAATAATAGCAGATGTAAGGAAAGAACATATACTAGAAGAAGTTTTTAAAACTCACCAACCCAATGTAGTATATCATGCAGCAGCATATAAGCATGTTCCGTTAATGGAAAGACATCCATCCGAAGCCATATTTGCAAATGTTTTAGGATCTAAAAATGTAGCAGACTTAGCATACCGTTTTAAAGCCGAAAAATTTGTTATGGTATCTACAGACAAAGCGGTAAATCCAAGTAACGTCATGGGTGCATCAAAACGAATAGCAGAAATGTATGTTCAAGCACTACAACAAAAAGTATCTAAAGAGAACAACACCACAACACACTTTGTCACAACAAGATTTGGTAACGTATTAGGAAGTAACGGTTCTGTTGTTCCTTTGTTTAAAAGACAAATTGAAGAAGGCGGACCATTAACAATTACACATCCAGATATTATAAGATACTTTATGACCATTCCAGAAGCTTGTCAGCTAGTTTTAGAAGCTGGAGCAATGGGTAATGGAGGAGAAATCTTTATTTTTGACATGGGTGAAGCGGTTAAGATTATAGATTTAGCTAAAAAAATTATAAGACTTGCAGGATTTGTTCCTTATAAAGATATAGATATAAAAGTAGTAGGATTAAGACCAGGAGAAAAACTATATGAAGAACTATTAAGTGATAAATCCACAACTTTACCAACGTACAACGAAAAAATAATGATTGCTAAAGTAGAAAGTTATTCGCATTTAGAAATCAACAACCATATTCATCAATTAATAGCTATTGCAAAAGAAGAAGACAAAAATGCAATAGTTAAAAAAATGAAAGACATAGTACCAGAATTTTTAAGTATGAATTCTGATTACGAAATTTTTGATAAAAAAATAGTATAATTCCCAATGAAGATAGCCGTAATTGGTACAGGTTACGTAGGATTAGTAACCGGAACATGTTTAGCCGAAACAGGAAACGAAGTATTATGTATAGATATTGATCAAGAAAAGGTCAATAAAATGCAAAAAGGAGAAGTCCCAATTTACGAACCACATTTAGATGTACTTTTTGAAAGAAATATAAAAGCAAATCGCTTAAAATTTTCAACCAAATTAGAAGAAGGATTAGAGCATGGAGATATCATTTTCCTTGCATTACCAACACCAGAAGACGAAGATGGCTCTGCAGACTTAAAATATATTTTAGGTGTTGCAGACGATATAGGAAAACTAATCAAAGACTATAAAGTAATCGTTGATAAAAGTACAGTTCCAGTTGGTACTTCAGATAAAGTAAAAGCTACAATAGCAAAACACGCAACAGTAGATTTTGATGTAGTTTCTAATCCAGAATTTTTACGTGAAGGATTTGCTGTAGACGACTTTTTAAAACCAGAACGTATAGTTATAGGTTCTAGTAGCGATCGTGCGACCAAGCTAATGGAAAAGCTATACAAACCATACGTAAGATCTGGCAATCCAATTATTATAATGGATGAAAAATCTGCCGAACTTACTAAATACGCATCAAACTCATTTTTAGCCGCAAAAATCACGTTTATGAATGAGATAGCCAACTTCTGTGAAAAAGTTGGAGCAGATGTAGATAAAGTACGTATTGGTATGGGAACAGACTCGCGTATTGGTAAAAGATTCTTATTTCCAGGAATT
Organism: Mesoflavibacter profundi; assembly: GCF_014764305.1. NCBI lineage: Bacteria > Pseudomonadati > Bacteroidota > Flavobacteriia > Flavobacteriales > Flavobacteriaceae > Mesoflavibacter > Mesoflavibacter profundi. The sequence goes on along the minus strand of NZ_CP061703.1, from coordinate 1,171,945 downwards.
GGATATGGCGGATCATGTTTCCCAAAGGATGTTAAAGCCTTACACAAATCAGGTTTAGATAATAGTTACAATTTCAAAATTTTAGATGCTGTAATCAATGTTAATGCTAGGCAAAAATTAGTTCTAATTCCAAAAATAGAAAATCATTTTGATAATAATTTAAAAGGAAAAACTATTGCCATTTGGGGATTAGCCTTTAAACCAGAAACAGACGATATTCGTGAAGCGCCTTCATTATATATGATTGATCAGCTTTTAGCTCAAGGTTGTAACATTGTTGCTTTTGATCCAGAAGCAATGCCAAATGTAAAGCGTAAATTAGGAGATAAAATTACCTTTGCAGATAATATGTATGATGCGTTAAAAGATGTAGATGCATTAGTAATTTCTACAGAATGGAGTATATTTAGAACACCAAATTTTTCAAAAATGAAAGACTTAATGGCAAGTCACACCATTTTTGATGGTCGTAATTTATACGAGGTTAAAGAAGTACAAAACGAAGGTTTTAAATACATTTCAATAGGTAGATAAATGAGTCAAAAAAGAGTTTTAATTACAGGTGCAGCAGGCTTTTTAGGGTCTCATTTATGTGATAAGTTTGTTAGCGAAGGTTATTTTGTTATCGGTATGGATAACTTTATTACCGGCGATTCCAAAAATATCGCTCACCTTACAGGAAACTCTAATTTCAGGTTTGTAGAGCATGATGTAACCAATTACATCAATATAGAAGGTGATTTAGATTATATCCTTCATTTTGCATCACCAGCAAGCCCAATAGATTATTTAAAAATTCCTATTCAAACCTTAAAAGTAGGTAGTTTAGGTACACATAACTGTTTAGGATTAGCACGATCTAAAGGCGCTAGAATGCTTATTGCTTCTACATCAGAAGTGTATGGTGATCCATTAGTACATCCTCAAACAGAAGATTATTATGGTAATGTAAACACCATTGGACCAAGAGGTGTATATGACGAAGCTAAACGCTTTCAAGAAGCCATTACTATGGCATATCACAGATTTCATGGTTTAGAAACTAGAATAGTTCGTATTTTTAATACTTACGGACCAAGAATGCGACTTAACGATGGTCGTGTTATACCAGCATTTATGGGACAAGCCTTACGTGGTGAAGACTTAACCGTTTTTGGTGATGGTTCTCAAACACGTTCGTTTTGTTACGTGTCAGATCAAGTAGATGGTATTTACAAACTTTTATTAAGTGATTATGCAAATCCTGTAAATATTGGTAATCCTCATGAAATTTCAATTAAAGATTTTGCAGAAGAAATTATCCAATTAACAGGAACAGACCAAAAAGTAATCTATAAAGATTTACCAGTAGACGATCCTATGCAGCGTCAACCAGATATTACTAAAGCTAAAGATATTTTAGGTTGGGAACCAAAAGTTGGCAGAGCAGAAGGTATGAAAAAAACATTCGATTATTTTAAAAGTTTAACTGAAGACGAACTATATAAAAGCGAACACAAAGATTTTACAAACTACCATAAATAATTTATGGAATTTATACGCGGAAGATACTCTTGGTTACTACGACCTTTTCTAGTAGTATTTGACATATTTGTCATTAATATCTTTGCGTTTTATGTGTTCAATTTTAATGAAGAAAATCTATATTTTTTCTCTTCAGCGTATTTAAATAATAAACATCTATTATACATAGTCTATTCTATAGTATTATGGTTTATTTCAACCTCTTTAATTAACTTTTACAATGTTTATAGATATACATCTGCAATAAACATTGTATCGCTCTTATTTAAGCAGTTTTTTGCGTTTTCAATAATAGTATATGCGTTTATTGGTGTGTTTAGAAGTATAGATGTACAGGCATTTACGACATTAAACTACTTGTTATATTGTTTTGCATGTATTGGCTTTGTTAAACTGGTTAGTTTTTATGCCTTAAAAACGTATAGAAGTTACTTAAACGGAAACGTAAGACGTGTCATCATTATTGGAAAAAGCGAAGGTGCATTAGAATTAAAACAACTTTTTAATTTAAAAAAAGAATTAGGGTATGATCTAAAAGGCATGTTTGCAGATCAAACCACTAATCCAGACATCACAGGAACAATAAAGGATAGTTTTGATTATCTAAACAAAAATTCTGGTGTAGATGAGATTTATTGCGCAATAGACGAGCTTTCAGAAAAACAAGTCAACGAGTATGTAAAATATGCTAATTTACACCATTGTAACATTAAGTTTATTCCAAAAACAAACAAGTTATTTACCAAAAGGCTAAAAACAGACTATTATAACTATTTGCCAGTTTTATCAATGCAAGAAGTGGCTCTAAACGATGGTTTTAATAAGTTTTTAAAGCGCTTTTTCGACATAGTTTTTTCCTTAATGGTAATGTTTTTTATACTATCATGGTTAACACCATTGTTGTTTATTTTAATAAAACTAGAATCTAAAGGTCCATTGTTTTTTAAACACAAACGAAACGGAATTAATTATAAAGAATTTGATTGCTATAAGTTTAGATCCTTAAGAGAAAACAAAGAAATTAAAGGAACTTACGTCACACAAGATGATAACAGATTAACCACAATTGGTAAGTTTTTAAGAAAAACAAGCATAGACGAAATTCCGCAGTTTTACAACGTTTTAAAAGGCGATATGAGTGTTGTAGGACCAAGACCACATATGTTATCCTATACAGACGATTATTCTAAAAAAATAGACAAATACAACTTTATCTTTAGGCACAATGTAAAACCTGGCGTAACAGGATTAGCACAAATAAAAGGATATCGCGGAGAAATTAAAAGTGATGAAGATATTATAAACCGAATTAAATACGATAATTTTTATATAGAAAATTGGTCGTTAGTTTTAGATCTAAAAATCATATTTCAAACCGTTTTAAATATTTTTAAAGGACAAAAAACAGCCTATTAATGCAGCCATTAGTGTCTATAATTACGCCAATGTATAATTCAGAAAAATTTATTCTGAAAACTATTGAAAGCGTTATAAATCAAACCTATTCTAATTGGGAATTGTTACTTATAGACGATGGTTCAACCGATAATACCATTCAAATAGTTGAAGATTTTAAGCAGAAATACACTAACATCAAACTACTTCAAAATCCAACCAATTTAGGTGCTGCACAATCCAGAAACAAAGGAATACTAGAAGCAAAAGGAGATTACATCGCATTTTTAGATGCAGATGATTTATGGAAACCCAATAAGCTAGACCTACAAATTCAATTTATGCAAACTCATAATTGTGACGTTAGTTTTTCTAGTTACGAGCAAATAGATGAAAACGTTAAACCGCTAAACAAATTAGTACAAGCCATACCAAAACTTACGTATAATAAATACTTAAAAACAAACTACATTGGCAATTTAACAGGAATGTACAATGCCAAAACTTTAGGCAAAATAACAAGTCCCGATTTAAGAAAAAGACAAGATTGGTTATTATGGTTAGCTGCAATTAAAAAGTCTGGTAAACCAGCATTAGGTATACAAGAATCTTTAGCGTATTATCGTGTTAGGCAAAATTCAATTTCTTCTAATAAAATAGAATTACTTAAATACAATTACCTAGTCTATAAAAAAGGCTTAGGGTTTAGTACTATAAAATCGCTTTATAGAATGCTTATTTTTCTTTGGGAACATTTTATGGTAAAATCTAAGCTGATAACCAAAATAAAATAGTCTTTGTCATGTCTAGCATCTAGCATAGCGAGACATCTCACATTTTGTAAATTATTAATTAAACAGCAACAAAGGTAAATCGTTTCTACAAAATAAGTATACACGTTAGTTCGAGTCAATTTGTGAAGCATGAACAAATTTGTATCGAGAACTATTTTACTATTTTAAAACAAACAACTACATTTTTTTAAATATTAATCTTGGTCACTGAGCGAAGTCGAAGTGAATTTAAGAAAACCAATATTAAAAACTACATGTATGATTTTTAATTACGGTTTTTACCACAACAAAAAAGAGTGAATATTACAGTTATTCGGTAAACCGCAAAAAAAAACGATTAAAAACAAATAGTATGAAGTTTTTTCCTATAGTTTTATCCTGCCTTTAAAACTAGAATGAAAATTTAGTCGTATTTATTTTATTTTATAGGTAACAAGATTAATCTATAACAAGCGCTTGTTTTTTATTATAATAGCCTGACTAAACTATTAAAATAGCATTACGACTAAACCCAACGACTAAAATTTACGGCTAATAAAAAAAATATTAACCAACCGGTTTAAAATAAATAACTGGTTTTAAATTTTAGAAATTATGAAAAAATTAATAAAAATTTTAGCAGTATTCATTCTTACGTTAGGTGTAATTTCGTGCTCACAAGATTCTTCAGAGACTCAAATCGACAAATCTAACAATCCATTGAATTCTAAATTAACTGCACCTAATGGATTATCGTTAAGTAAGTCTATTAGTAATTTAAATCAAAAAATATTCAATGACAAAGTTGAAATAGTTGACCTAAATTATTTAGAAACACCAAATAATTATGAAGGATTTGCTGTAGAAATCACTTATATAAATGAAAATGGAGATACTGAAAATATAATTTTTGCTAGAAACATTAATAATTATAAATATAATACTGACGAAATATCTATAAATAGCACTTTTTATGGTAGAGTTCAAGATCCTGGCGATATCGTAGTCAGATGTTCAGGGTCTGGTTGTTGCTATTCTGGAGGCAATTTTAATACAAATACAGGAGAAATGACTTTCTATTGTAAATGTGAAGGAAATTCTGAAGGTAATAGTAGTTGTACAATGACTATTACTACTGGCTAATTAACTTAATTAATAAAATTAGGCTGCATAATCACATACATAAAAAATAGCAGGTAGGAGCTAAACTTTAAATTCAGTTCTTTTCTGCTATATTTGTTTTAAATGGAGATTTGACACGCTCAAAACTTTATTTTAACTAAAAAATACAAAAAAACAAATAGTGTATGAAATTATTCGCCACTGTTGGAGTTTTCCACCATTAAAGGCTTAATAGTAAAATCTAAGTTGATTGTTTCTACAGAGAAGAAATAAACTGCTTCAACTTTCCACTGTTTTGACGTTGTAACACTTCTTTTTGCTCAAAAACTAGCTTAAGATTTGGTTCTAAGTATTTATCAACCGCGAGTTGCACAGCTTGTTTTTGCTCATTGGTTAAAGAGTTTTCAGCAACATAACTAATTAAAAATGTGTTCAATTGGGTTTGTTCGATTACAAACTCTTTAACGTTGGCTTTAGTATCCATCACGGTTTTAGTAACGTAATAAAAGGTCAATCCTGCTGCCATTTTTCCACTAGGTAATTTAATAATGTCACTAGTTCTACCTGTTAATTGTTCTAAAATGGGTTGTTGCAATGTACTAGCTTTAGATAAACGTCCAATATCACCAAGCTCGTAACGTATAAACGGATGCGCACGATTAAACAAATCAGTAATTACTACTTTTCCTGTCTCTCCGTAAGGTAAAGGTTGATTATTATCGTCTAAAATTTCAACATATAAATGGTTGCTGTTAACTAACCATTGCTTGTCTTTGTTTTGGAAAGCGATTAAACCTAATTCCGCAGCGCCATATTCGTTAACAATTGGGATATTAAATTGTCTTTCAAGTAATTGTTTATCAGCTTCAAAAAGCATTTCAGAAGTTACAATACATACGTTTAACGTTGGGCAAATATTTTTTAAAATGATATTTTTTCGCTCTAAAAACTTAGCAAATTGTACAATGCTACTGGTATAACCGTTAATGTAGTCAAATTTAGTATGCTTAAACTTTTTCAATACAGTTTCTAAAGCAGCATCACTCAAATCAAACACTGAAAACCGAAAACGATTACCCAACCAATCTTTTAAACGCTCTTTGTAATACCCTTTTTTATCTAGCGGAATGCCATAAAAACGCGCCTGTTTAGACGTGTTTAAATCAATATCATACCAAGCGTAACGTTGCATAAACGTAGCCCAAGTCATTGCGTGTGCAAAATTGTCTTTAGCAAAGCTAAAAGGCGTACCCGAAGAACCAGAAGTTTTATGTTGATGTACCGTTTTTTCGGTGTATTTGTTAGACAAACGGTCTTTTAAAGGTTGCTGTAAATTGGCTTTGGTTAACACAGGTAGTTCGTTCCAATTATTAGAGTCAACACCGTTACATAACTCTTGATAAAATGGCGTGTTTTCTAAGTGAAATTGGACGATACTTCGTAATTGTCTGCTTAAAAAATTAGCGTACGCTTTCTCGTCATAACTTTCAATTAAGCGCAAGGTTTTTTTAGCTTCCTTTATCGGGAAACCTTTAAGACGTAAAGACCATTCAAATCGTTTCAAAAGGTTGAATTTTAAACTGTAAAATAAAGAAATAAAAACTATCTGATTAAATCCTAACAGAATTCTTTTAAATAATTATTTTTGTGCCAAACAACACAACAATCAACTCATGAATATTTTAGTATTAGGTTCTGGTGGAAGAGAACATACAATAACTTGGAAATTAGCGCAAAGCGAAAAATGTGGTAACCTTTTTGTAGCACCAGGAAACTCTGGAACTGCAAAAATTGCTAAAAATGTACCAGTTTCGGTAACCGATTTTCCAGCCATAAAAGACGTAGTACTAAACAACAATATAGAAATGGTTATTGTTGGACCAGAAGATCCTTTAGTGCAAGGTGTTCATGATTATTTTTTAGCAGACGAAGAGCTTAAAAATGTAGCTGTAATCGGACCACAAAAAGCAGCAGCAACATTAGAAGGTAGTAAAGAATTTGCTAAAGAATTTTTATTTAGACACAACATTCCTACTGCAGCATACCAAAGTTTTAATGCGCAAAATGTAGAAGAAGGCTATGCGTTTTTAGAGACTTTAAATCCGCCTTACGTTTTAAAAGCAGACGGATTAGCAGCAGGTAAAGGTGTTGTGATTTTAAATGATTTAGATGAAGCTAAAGCCGAACTAAAAAGTATGCTTGTAGATGCTAAATTTGGCGATGCTAGTACCAAAGTAGTTATCGAAGAGTTTTTAGACGGCATAGAATTAAGCTGTTTTGTTTTAACCGATGGTAAAAATTATAAAATACTTCCAACAGCAAAAGATTATAAGCGTATTGGAGAAGGTGATACAGGTTTAAATACTGGCGGAATGGGTGCAGTATCTCCTGTACCATTCGCAGATCAAGCGTTTTTAGATAAAATTGAAAACCAAATTGTAAAACCAACTATTGAAGGTTTACAAAAAGACAATTTGCCATACAAAGGGTTTGTGTTTATTGGCTTAATTAAAGTTGGTGACGATCCTAAAGTGATAGAGTATAACGTGCGTATGGGTGATCCAGAAACCGAAGTAGTTCTACCAAGACTTAAAAACGACTTTGTCGTTTTGATGGATGCTATAGCGACTCAAACTTTAGATAAAATCATTTTAGAAGTAGATCAAAGAGCAGCAACAACAATCATGTTAGTGTCTGGCGGATATCCTGAAGCTTACGAAAAAGGAAAAGAAATTTTTGGAGTAGAAAAGCCAACAGAGTCTATTTTATTTCATGCTGGAGCACAAGAAAAAGACGGTAAAATAGTAACGTCTGGCGGACGTGTTATGGCAGTTACAAGTTACGGAGAAACGTATCAAGAGGCCATAAAAAAATCTTACCAAACTATAGAAAATAATCTAAAGTTTGATAAGATGTATTATCGTAAGGATATTGGTTTCGACTTATAAAAAAGAATGAGACGAGATACTTTTATCCTCTTCGTTGTTATCGTTAAATATTTTTAATTGCTTCATCCAGTAAACAAAAGCAACAAATCCTATAATCATAAATAACCAGTTCATGATATTGGCTGCCCACCAATTTTCAAGTTCTAAGTTTCTTAATGCATCTAAAGGAGCAAATAATACGTTAACAAATAAATCTTGTATTGCGTTAAAAAAATCTTTCATGATTGTATATTTATACAGCAAAAATACAAAAAGAGTTAATGATTACAACAATTTTTAGTAAATCAAAACCAATTAATTACATAATAGTCTTTAGTATTATGTTAATTGCTTACTTAGTTTTGGGTTTTAAGTTTAACTTTTTTAGCAATAATTCTAATGGATTAGTGGAGCATATCTTTGCTTTTCTTGGCGCTTTTTTTAGTGTGCTTATTTTAAATTTTATTGTCTTAAAAAATGGACTATCGCAACAAAATAATTATGAGATTTTAGTTGTTGCATTATTTTTTCTTGCATTACCTCAATCATTTTTGTCAATAAAAATTATTGCGTCTAATCTGTTTATTTTATTGGCTTTAAGACGAATTATAAGTGTTAGGTCTAAAAAAGATTTAATTAAAAAAGTATTTGATGCAGGATTTTTAATTGGTTTATCTTCGGTATTTTATTTCTGGTCTATTTTGTTTTTTCCGCTAATAATTATTGCATTATTATTTTTTTCTGAAACTAAATTTCAATTATACATTATTCCATTTTTAGGACTCTTATGTGTTGCGATAATTTTGGTAGCATTATCAGTAATTTTGCATGAAGATTTTACTTCATTATTACCTCAAAATTTTAGTGTAAATTTTAATTATACGGCTTATAATTCGTTTCAGTTTATTGGTGCAATAACATTGCTGTTGTCTTTTGGGTTATGGTCGTCTTTATTTTACTTAGCAGACATTAAAAAGAAAATGCGTAGTTATAGACCATCATATAAAATAATGTTTGCCGCTTGTATATTGGCTAGTTGTATTGTTGTAATTGCGCCAAATAAAAATGGTAGCGAATTTTTGTATCTGTTTTCGCCACTTGCTGTTATTTTTATGAATTATATAGAAACAATCAAAGAAAAATGGTTTAAAGAAACCTTTTTAGCTTTAATTGTAGTTGTACCAATACTATTATTAATGTTGTAGTTTTTCGCCAAAAGCTAAATCTCCTGCATCGCCTAAACCAGGTACGATATAGCCTTTACTGTTTAATTCTTTGTCTACTGTCGCAATCCATAAATGTGCATCTTTTGGCAAGTGCTTTTCTAAATAATCTACACCTTCTTTCGCGCCAAGAACAGCAAAGATGTGTAAGTTTTTTGGTACTCCAAAAGGTTGTAAAGCTTTATAAGTAGCAACTAAAGATTGTCCTGTAGCTAGCATTGGATCTGCCAAGATTAAAGTTTTGTTATTTAAATCTGGACAAGCTAAATATTCAACAACAATTTCAAAAGAATCTGGATTGTCTTTGTGATGTCTGTATGCAGAAATAAACGCATTTTCTGCAGCATCAAAATAGTTTAATAATCCATTGTGTAAAGGTACGCCAGCACGTAAGACAGAGCATAATACAAGATCGTTAACGTAAGTTTTAACATCCATCTCTGCTAATGGCGTAGTGATGGTTTTGTTTGTATAGTTTAAAGTCTTACTCATTTCGTAACTTAATATTTCACCTATGCGCTCTATATTTCGTCTAAATCGCATGCTGTCTTTTTGGACATTTACATCTCTTAACTCGGCGATAAATTGATTAATAATCGAATTTTTTTCAGATAAATTATGAACAATCATTTTAGAAAACTATTAAGTTGAAATGCAAATTTATTATTATTTATTAAAGCCGTTTTAGGATAAGGCTATTTTATTTTAAAATGCGTAATTTTACGCACTTAAATAACAAACTATGTTTACAGATAAAGCGAATAAAATCTTTCAAGATGTAATTGAAAAATACCATGTTATAAATACAGTAGATCAACCGTTTACTAATATTTATGACGAAAAAACTAACTTATTAGAACATTTACTTTACAGAAAATGTTGGATAGATACTGTACAGTGGCATTACGAAGATATTATTAGAGATCCGCAAATAGATCCTGTAGCAGCATTAAAATTAAAAAGACAAATTGATGCCTCTAACCAAGACAGAACAGATATGGTAGAGTATATTGATAGTTACTTTTTAGAAAAATATAAAGACGTTACACCTAAAGCAGACGCAACTATAAATACCGAAAGTCCAGCTTGGGGAATTGATAGATTATCAATCTTAGCATTAAAAATTTATCACATGCACGAGGAAGCAACACGTGAAGATGCAACTGAAGCACATAGAGATGCTTGCCAGAAAAAACTTGACGTATTATTAGAGCAACGTGTAGATTTAAGCACAGCTATAGATACACTTTTAGACGATATTTCTAAAGGAGATAAGTATATGAAAGTATACAAGCAAATGAAAATGTATAACGACGACGAGCTTAATCCTGTGTTAAGAAATCAAAAATAATTTCACTTAAAATATAAGTTGAAATGCCAAAAACACAGCATATATTAGTTATTCGTCTCTCTGCAATGGGCGATGTTGCTATGACAGTTCCTGTGTTACGTGCATTTACACAACAACATCCAAAGGTCAAGTTAACGGTGTTAACGCGACCTTTTTTTGCGCCTTTTTTTAAAGATTTACCCAATACTTCGGTATTTATTTTTGACGATAAACAAAAGCATAAAGGCATTTTTGGGTTGTATAAACTGTATAAAGAATTAAAAGCGCTAAACATTGATAAAGTTGCCGATTTACATAATGTTTTACGTACTAAAATTTTAAAGTTATTTTTCTTTAATAAGACGTTTGTGCAAATCGATAAAGGAAGAGCAGAGAAGAAGGCATTAATTAAAGGTGAAAATTTTACACCTTTAAAAACAACACACCAAAGATATGCCGATGTGTTTATAAAATTGGGCTATTCTTTAGACTTATCAAATCCAACATTTCCTAAAAGACAACCAATACCAGAAGTAATTGTAAAACAAATCCATCCATCTAATAAAAAATGGATTGGTATTGCGCCTTTTGCACAATACCCTTCAAAAATGTATCCTTTATCTAAGATGAAAGAGGTTGTTTCTAACTTAAATATGCATTTTGAAGTATTTTTATTTGGCGCAAAAAATGAAGCTGAACAGCTAAACACTTTAGCTAAAAATTTACAAAACACTCATGTTATAGCTGGACAATTATCTTTTGAAAAAGAATTAGATTTAATTTCTAATCTAGATCTTATGCTTGCAATGGATTCTGGTAACGCACATATTGCAGCCATGTACGGAATACAAGTGGTTACAATTTGGGGCGTAACACATCCGTATGCTGGATTTACAGCGTTTAATACACCTTTAAAAAATCATTTAGTACCAGATAGAACCATTTATCCTAAAATACCTACTTCTATTTATGGGAATAAATATCCGTTAAACTATAAAAATGCTGCTGGTAATATTGAAGTGAAAACAATTGTAAATACAATAAATACCATTGTTAATAACTAAAAAAGCCTCAAAAAAGACTTTGAGGCTTGTAGATTGTAACTACTAATAAATATTAATATTATCCCTTAAACTAACACATTGTAGCATTATAATCTGCTGCTAAAGTAACAGATTAATGATTTACTTTAAAAAGTACGATTAGTTAAGTTAGTAAAATCGACAAAATACACATTTAATCGATAAAGCGATTAAACATCATCATAATCCACAATAATCGATGCAGATGTTGGATGTGCTTGGCAAGTTAATATTAGTCCTTCTGCAACTTCATTATCTGTTAAAATGTTGTTTTGTCGCATTGTAGCTTTACCGTCTTTAACTCTTGCTATACAACTACTACATATTCCACCTTGACAAGAATAAGGTGCATCTAAATCATGATCTAAAGCAGCTTCTAAAACAGATTGAGTTTGTGGCATTGTAAAAGTTTTCTCTTCATCATCTACAATAATTGTAATTTTAGAATTACCGTTGCTAATAGCTTCAACTTCTTCTACAGGAACTTCGGTTTTAGAAGAAAATAATTCAAAAAATATGTTATCATCTTCAATATTATTTTCTGCTAACACGTCTTTTACTGTGTTAATCATACCTTCTGGTCCACAAAGGTAAAAAGCATCTATAACTTCTTCTTTGTATTTATTTTTTACAATAAAGTTTACTGTGCTTTTTTCAATTCTACCAAAAAGAGCGTCTGTTTCTTGGGATTGACTGTAAACAAATTGTATAGTCAAACGGTCACTATATTGATTTTGAATATCTAAAAGTTCATTTAAAAAAATGGTATCGTTTAATGTTTTGTTACCGTAGACAAGCACAAATTTACTATTTGGTTCTTCCTCTAATACAGTTTTTAAAATGCTTAAAACTGGAGTAATTCCGCTTCCTGCAGCAAATGCAGCAATGGTTCTAGTTTTTGAAGTGTCTGGCGTAAAAGTAAATCGACCTTGTGGTTTTGCAACGTCTAAAGTATCTCCAACTTTTAAAGTTTGATTGGCGTATTTAGAAAATGTACCGCTTTCTACTTCTTTAACAGCAACGGTTAATTTTCCGCTAGAAGGCGATGTACATAAAGAATAATCACGTCTTACTTCAGCACCATTTAACGTGGTTTTTAAAGTAATGTATTGTCCTGCTTTAAATTGATAATAATCCTTTAAATGATCTGGCACATTAAAAGTTATTGCAACACATTTATCGGTTTGACGCGTAATATCTTGTATAGTTAGGGTATTAAATTGAGACATAATTGTATTGTTTTTTGCAAAAATAATGAAGCATAAATTGTCTTAAGGTAGAATTATTAAAAAATTAATACATAAGATTATTATGCATAAGAATTTTATGTATATTTGACTTATGGCAAATTCCAAATTATATAAAGGTAGTTTAACTACCATTATTTTAAAGCTTTTAAATGAAAGTGACAAGATGTATGGTTATGAGATTACCCAGAAAGTAAAAGAAATTACTAAAGGCGAACTTAAAATTACCGAAGGTGCATTGTATCCTGCATTACATAAATTAGAAGCAGATGGATTATTAGAAGTTGAGGTACAAAAAGTAGATAATCGTTTACGTAAATACTATAAACTTACAGAAAAAGGAACTACAGAAACTGTAAATAAATTAAACGAATTACAAGAGTATATTAAAACCATGCAAATTTTGGTTAATCCTAATTTTAGTTTAGAATAATGCAGACGTTAAGTAAAGAAGACATACAGTTTATAGAATGTTTTTTACTAAAACTTAATATTAAGTTTATAGATGTAAGGTTAGAATTAACAGACCATTTAGCAACAGAGTTTGAACAAGAGAGTAAGTACATTTTACTTGAAGATTTTCTAAAAACTAAGGTTAGATTTATTAAAGATTTTGAAACTAAAAGACAAAAATCTATCCATTGGAGCTATCAACGATTATTATTAAAACAAGTAATTAAGTTTTATTATAAACCAAAGTTTATAATTTTTAATGTATTAATCTTTTTAATCGTTTATTCATTTGTAAATTTTTCTCAATTAAAAAATGGATTTATAAGTCTGCTATTAACCATCTTTATTATAAATATGGTAGGTTTTGCTAAAAGATCTTACAAAGAAAAAGACTTTAAAAAATTGCAAATAGCACAACCATTATACTCCATTATGGCATTGCCTTCTTTATTTCTTTATTTATCTAATATTATTAAAACACCGTTATTAGAACAGCCTATTTTTTTTGTAATTTACTTTTACATAGCATTATTGTTTAATGTGTCTGGATTAATGGTTTTACTAAAGAAAAAGAACGATATATCAAATTATTATAAAATGATTAATTAGTTTGAAGTTGACAAAAGAACACATACAAGAATTATACGCGTTTACAAGAAATCATTATGTATATCATTACGATTTACAAACCGAACTTGTAGACCATTTAGCTAATGATATTGAAACTATATTGCAAGAACAACCTAACTTGTCGTTTGAAGATGCAAGAGACCAGTCTTTTAAAAAGTTTGGCGTTTTTGGTTTTATGGATGTTGTAGAGCAGCGTCAAAAAGCAATGAATAAACGCTATTACAACTATTTGTTATCAGAGCTTAAGCAATGGTTTTCTATCCCAAAAATAGTGATAACATTAACTATGTTTTTAATGTTTTATACAGCTTTTACTTCAAGGTTTGCTCAGTATTTTTTCTTCATAACTTTTGGTGTTTTAGCAATTTGGACATTGTATAAAAGTATTCAGCTTAATAGAGAATTTAGAAGAAGAAGTGAGTTGTCTAACAAAAAATGGTTATTAGAAGAGCTAATCTTTAAACAAGCCGGAAGTGTAGGAATTGTTTTCTTATCTCAGTTTTACAACATTTTTACTTGGAGCGATGTGTTTATTTCTAACTCTAAATTAGTAGTGCTTACCGCAGCTGTATTTACATTGTTTTATCTTATTAATTATATAAGTTTTAAGTTAATACCAGAAAAAGCAGAAACTTTGCTTAATACCACTTATCCCGAATATAGTATGTAACAAATTAAAATACATTGCTACTAATACAATTAACCAAACCAAACAATCTATGATTTTTCAATTTATAAAGCTAGAATGGAAGCAATTTACTAGATCGGCAAATTTTGGAAAAAGTCTAGGCATTAAAATAGTTATGGGCTTATTAGCCTTATATTTTATTGTCATGTTTTTATTTTTAGGTATCGGACTTTATCCTGCATTAAAAAAACTTTTCCCAGAACAAGACCCTTTTTTAATAGTTAATAAAGCCATATTTTTTTGGGTTTTAATGGATCTGTTAATTAGATTTTTTTTTCAAAAACTACCAGTATTAAGTGTTAAACCGTTATTAACAGTACCAATTGCTAAAAAAAACATAGTTCATTATGTCTTAGGTAAATCGCTTTTATCCTTTTTTAACTTTTTACCATTATTTGCATTAGTACCTTTTAGCGTGGTATTAATTGCTAAAGATTACGATACAAGTGTTGTTTTATCTTGGTTAGTAGCATTAATCTTAATATCGTTAATAAGTAACTTTGTAAACTTTATTATAGAAAGTTTCTCCGCCGAAACCGAGCTGTCTTATCTTCCAATTATAGCTATATCAAGTGGTTTATATGGGTTAAATCATTTTGGCTTAATAGATATATCTGGAGCATTATCTACCGCTATATTAACTATAGCAAACACACCAATTTATTTATTAGTATTAGTTGTCATATTAACGGTATGTTATTGGGCTAATTATAAGATATTAAAGCAAAAACTATTTTTAGATCATGCTTTAAAAACTAAAATTAAAGAAGTAAATAGCTCTAATTTAGGTTGGACAAAAAACTTTGGCGATATAGCACCTTTTATGCAATTAGATTTACGATTAATTTGGCGAAATAAAAGACCAAAATCGTCAGTGTTTATTTTGGTAATAGGCTTATTGTATGGTTTGTTTTTTTATCCAAATCCGCAATTTCAAGATTCTCCAATGATATATGGATTTGTAGGTATTTTTGTTACCGGTATATTTTTAATCAATTTTGGTCAGTTTATTCCAGCTTGGGATAGTGGTTATTATAAAATGCTAATGAGCCAAAATATAAAATACGAACAATACTTAAAATCTAAATATACACTAATGATAATAAGCGTAATTATCATGTTTATTTTAAGCATTCCTTATGTGTATTTTGGATGGAAAATTTTAGCGGCTCATTTTGCAGCAGCCATTTATAATATTGGCGTTAACAGTTATGTAATAATGCTTGGCGGAAGCTTTAACCGTAAAAAAATAGACTTAAATCAACGAGCAGCTTTTAATTATCAAGGTACAGGCGCTGTACAGTGGATAATTGGTATACCATTAATGTTATTACCAGCAGCAATTTTTGGATTAACGTCTTATTTTGTCAACTTTAATGTGGCTTTATTTGTACTAATCCTATTAGGATTAACCGGCATTGTGTTTCATCAAAAGTTAATGAAACTAATAACACAAAAATACTTAGCCTCTAAGTACCAAATGATCAACGCTTTTAGTCAAGACAATTAATAAATAATACTCTTTTAATCATGATAAAAACAACCAACCTATCAAAAAAATATAATTCTAAAGAAGTTTTAAATATCTCTAATTTATCAATACCAAAAGGTCAAAGTTTTGGATTGGTAGGTAATAATGGAGCAGGAAAAACCACTTATTTTAGTTTACTTTTAGATTTAATAAAGCCAACAACTGGGCAAATAGAAAATACCGGAGTTATTGTTAGTCAAAGCGAAGATTGGAAGCCATTTACTTCTGCTTTTATTGACGAAAGCTTTTTAATAGGATATTTAACACCAGAAGAATATTTCTATTTTATTGGCGATTTACGTGGTCAAAATAAACAAGACGTAGATAATTTGTTAGCACAGTTTGAAGATTTTTTTCATGGCGAAATTTTGAATCAAAAAAAATATCTTCGTGATTTAAGTAAAGGAAATCAGAAAAAAGCAGGAATTGTAGCTGCTTTAATTGGTAATCCAGATGTGATTATTCTAGACGAGCCTTTTGCAAATTTAGATCCAACAACACAAATTCGTTTAAAACAAATAATTAAAGATTTAGCACAAAAACAAGGTGTAACGGTTTTAGTGTCAAGTCATGATTTATTGCACGTTACAGATGTTTGCGAGCGTATAGTAGTTTTAGAAAAAGGTCAAGTTGTTAAAGATATACAAACTAGTGAAGCTACTTTAAAAGAATTAGAAGCTCATTTTTCTGGTACAGATCAAATGGTTTGAAGCAATGTAATTCTATAGTTTATAAAAGAATACGCGCAATAAAGGCTACTTTTTTTAGCGGAATGTCTTCAATTTTAAGTTATTTCAAAAAAGATGCTTATTTTTACCATCTTACAACCATAAATTATAATAATTTAGGCTGTACACAGTTATGTATTACACAAATACAAAAGCATTGAAAATAGCATTAAAAATAACCTTAGTTACTCTATGTTTTGCACTAACAATTACTAGTTGTTCGCGTAAAAAAGACAGTTTTATAAACCGAAACTTTCATGCTGTAACTGCAGAGTATAACACACTTTTTAACGGTTTTAATGCTTTAGATCAAGGTCGTAATAGCCTTAATTCTTCTTATTTTGATAATTATTGGGAGATTTTACCTGTAGAGCGTATGCAGGTAACAGATGAAATTATCTTACCAGGACAATCTAAAAATGCAGATTTTACTAGAGCAGAAGAAAAAGCTGTAAAAGCAATACAAAAACACGGGATGAATATTCAAGGAAAAGAATATAATCCGCAAATAGACGAAGCGTATTTACTTTTAGGGCAAGCCAGATATTTTGATCAACGTTTTGTACCAGCACTAAATGCGTTTAATAAAATATTATCAAGTTATGCTGCTTCAGACAAGATTAATACTGCAAAAGTTTGGAGAGAAAAAACAAATATGCGTTTAGATAATAATGAAATTGCTATCGAAAACCTTAAACGTTTACTAGATCAAGAAGAATTAGAAGATCAACAACTAGCAGATGCAACATCTACATTAGCACAAGCATACATTAATTTAGAGCAATTAGATACTGCAATTGTCCATATAAAAACAGCCTCTAAAGCCACTAAAAAAAATGAAGAAAAAGGACGATTTAACTTTATAAAAGGTCAGCTTTACAATGCTTTAAAATATAAAGACAGTGCTAACATGGCTTTTGATCAAGTTATAGATTTAAATCGTAAAATTCCTAGACAATATCTTATTGCTGCCGAAGTAGAAAAAGCCAAAAATTTTGATTACGAAAACGGTAATAAAATCGAATTTTTAGAGCATCTAACAAAACTTGAAAAGAATAGGGAAAACAGACCTTTTTTAGATAAAATTTATCATCAAATTGCCCAGTTTCATTTAGAAAATAAATTCGATTCTTTAGCAATAGCATATTACAACAAATCGCTTCGTACAAATTCTCAAGACAAGATTTTAGTAGCCAAAAACTACCAAACATTAGGAGATTATTATTTTGATGATGCACAATATAAATTAGCTGGCGCATATTACGATAGTACGTTAACAAATATGGTAGAAAACAGCAAACCATATAGAACGATAAAGAAGAAAAACGACAATCTAGAAGATGTTATCTTATACGAAGGAATTGCAGATGCTAACGATAGTATTTTAAGGTTGGTAGCAATGCCAAAATCTGAACAGCTATCGTACTTTACAACTTATACCAATGGTTTAAAAGAGGAAGCGCTTGCAGAGCAAGAACGTTTAGAAATTGCCCAACGTAAAAAAGGTTTAGAACAAACCACAAATACAACCAATAAAGGATTTGGTCCACCAAGTGTATCTAATCCTAGAGCAACATCAAGTTTTTACTTTTATAATCCATCTACAGTAGCTTACGGTAAAAACGAGTTTGAGCAACTTTGGGGAGAAAGAGAGAATAAAGATAATTGGCGATGGTCAAATTCTGGAAGAGGCAATTTTTCTGCACAAAACTCAACAACTTCAGTAGTAGAAAATGCAACAGAAGATCAAAAATATAATCCACAATATTATATTGATCAATTACCACAAACAGAAAAAGAAATTGATAGTTTAATAAAAGATAGAAATTATGCCTACTATCAATTAGGATTAATTTATAAAGAAAAGTTTAAAGAGTATCAACTGGCTAAACAAAAGTTTACAACCTTGTTAAAAAGTGCGCCAGAAGAACGTTTAGTACTTCCTTCAAAATATAATCTATATAAAATTTATGAAATTTTAGGTGAAACTAACGCGTCTGAAATAGCAAAGCAAGATATAATAGAAAATCACGCAGATTCTAGATATGCTTTTATTTTGCAAAACCCAAATCAAGCAGTTGCAGATAATCAAGATAGTCCAGAGAATTTATACAAACAAACCTATTTGTTGTTAGAAAAGCAGCAATTTGAAAAAGTAATAAGTGATAGTGATACCTATTTAAACTATTTTGATGGCGATCCAATACAACCAAAATTTGAATTATTAAAAGCGACAGCAAAAGGTAGATTATATGGTTATCAAACCTATGTAGATGGGTTAAATCAAATAGCTTTAGATTATGCCAATACAGAAGAAGGTAAACAAGCACAAGCATTAGTAAATAGTCTACAAACTTTAGGAGATAGTAGTTTTAAATCTAACGATATTTCAAAAAACTTTAAAGTAGTTTATCAATTTGATACAACAAATAAGGATCAAATAACCGAATTTAAAAAGCAATTAGATTCAGCAATTACAAAAATCTCCTATTATGATTTAGCAACATCTGTAGATGTTTACAATACAGACAAAACTTTTGTTGTAGTTCACGGTATAAAAAGTATAGATGGCGCTAAAGGATTTGCTCAAATTATTAACGAAGAAAAGCAAAAATCAAAAAAGATAACAAAGCCATTTTTTGCAATTTCTCAAGACAATTATCAAACAGTACAAATACATAAAAATTTAGATACTTACTTAGCAAGTCAATAATCTCCCAAATTATGAAGAAAAGTAAAAATCAAGATCAAATTTCAATACAAAACATTATAGCTAAAGGCACCAAAATTGTAGGTGATTTTTTTAGTGAAGGCGACCTACGTGTAGATGGAACGGTAGAAGGAAATATAGAAACAGCTGGAAAAGTAGTGGTTGGAAAAGAAGGAGTTATCTTAGGAAAACTATCTTGTAGTAATGCTTATTTTGAAGGACAATTAAAAGGAACCTTAGAATTAACAGGTACATTAACGCTAAAATCTACAGCACATATAGAAGGTGATGTTGTAATAGAAAAATTAGCAGTAGAGCCAGGCGCAACATTTAATGTGTCTTGTGTAATGAAGTCTTCTGTAAAAGATATAAATGGCACGTCAAAGCAACAAAAAACAGCCTAATAAGTACATCAGGTTTACCTCAATTGCATTGCAAATGGGATTAACTATCTATTTTGGAAGTAAACTTGGAGAATGGCTTGATCAAAAATATAATACGACTAACCAAATTTATTACAAAGTAATAACCTTAATAGCAGTTGGAGTTGCGATGTTTTCGGTGATTTATCAAGTTATAAAAATTACAAACAAAAAATAATGCCAAAACGCATCTTAACAACTGTAGCAATTATTATTGCCATTTTTTTTATTAGTTACGGACTAAACAACTATGTTATCGGTCAAGCTTTACCATTTTCATTATTAAGTGTTTACTTGTTTCATGCAATAGCTACAATTATAATATATCTTATCGTAGAAACACTAAATGAAAAATTGCCAAATCAAGTAGGATATGCTTATCTAATGCTAATCTGTTTTAAAATAGGTGCATTTGTACTTATCTTTCAAAAGTCTATATTTTCATTAGAAACATTAGAGATGACTTCAAGAATAAGTTTAGTAATCCCATTGTTTGTATTTCTAATTACAGAAGGAGTAATTATAGGTAAATTATTATCCCGTAAATAAGGTTAAAATAATCAGATAATTAGCTATAAATTAAAAGCAATTTTTTAAAATGAAAAAAATGCTTTAGATATTTAAATAAATGCTTACATTTGCACGAAATTTAGAGGCAAAACTTTAATTAGTCGTAAAAAATGATGATTGCAAAAAAATCTATCAAATTAATTATAGCATTATTCTGTGTATTAATAACTTCGGTGACTTTCGCAGACACTGATAAATCTCACCAAGAAGATCAAAAGGGTAATACAATTGATACACCTTCAGAAATTAAAGAGTATATCCAACATCACTTAAAAGATTCTCACGATTTTCATCTATTTACAAACAACAAAACAGGAAAACATTGGAGCATGCCATTACCTGTAATTGTTTGGACAAGTAATGGATTAAAAGTGTTTATGTCTTCAGAGTTTCATCATGACGATAACGGTCAAGTAATCGTAGAAAAAGGAGACACTAGATTAGTAAAATTACACAGTAAAATATACGAGTTAGACAATGGTGCAACAACTGTTGCTTTTGATGATTCACATCATCCAACAAATGCACACAAAGTTTTAGATTTTTCTATAACTAAAAGTGTGTTTGGTATGTTACTAGCTGGATTATTAATGATTTTAGGTTTTGGTAGTTTAGCAAAAGGTTACAAAAAAGGAAAAAATATCCCAACAGGTATTGGTCGTGTGTTAGAACCATTAGTAATCTATGTAAGAGATGATATAGCTAAGCCAAATATTGGAGAGAAAAAGTACCGTAAATTTATGGGCTTCTTGTTAACAGTATTTTTCTTTATCTGGATATTAAACTTATTAGGATTAACACCATTAGGTTTTAACGTAACAGGACAAATAGCTGTAACAGTATGTTTAGCAATATTTACAGCAGTAATCTATTTATTTAGCGGAAGCAAAGATTTCTGGATGCATACATTATGGATGCCAGGAGTACCAGTAATATTAAGACCAATATTAGCAGTTATAGAATTAATAGGATTTGTGTTAATTAAACCATTCTCTTTATTAGTTCGTTTATTTGCAAACATGACAGCAGGACACTTTGTGGTAATGAGTCTTATAGCATTAATGATAACAATGAAAGAAGCATTTGGACCAGTAGCATCTACAGGTATGTCTTTAGTGTTAGCATTATTTATATCGGTTATCGAAATATTGGTAGCCTTTTTACAAGCGTTTATTTTTACGATGTTATCATCGTTATTTATAGGTATGGCGGTTGAAGAACATGACCATCATTAATAAGAATTTGTTTAATTAATATTTAAAATCAATTAGTATGTACAATTTAATTGGAGCAGGATTAATCGTAATCGGTGGAGGAATCGGTTTAGGTCAAATCGGTGGAAAAGCAATGGAAGGTATTGCTCGTCAACCAGAAGCAGCTGGAAAAATCCAAACTGCGATGATCATCATCGGTGCCTTATTAGAAGGTTTAGCATTCGGTGCATTAATCTTAGGAAAATAATCCTAAAACAAAACAAAAACAACTTCTGTAACGGTTGGTTACAGA
This sequence comes from Mesoflavibacter profundi, assembly GCF_014764305.1. Taxonomy (NCBI): domain Bacteria; kingdom Pseudomonadati; phylum Bacteroidota; class Flavobacteriia; order Flavobacteriales; family Flavobacteriaceae; genus Mesoflavibacter; species Mesoflavibacter profundi. Next base: position 1,150,084 of record NZ_CP061703.1, on the reverse strand, counting down.
AGCTGTTTTAAATTAAACAAACACAAAGAAGTAATCAATATCAAATGGAAACTTTATTAAACGATTTTTCAGTAGGTTTATTTATAATGCAAGCGGTAATCTTATTAATACTTATCGTATTAATGAGAAAATTTGCTTGGAAACCAATCTTAGACGCTTTACAATCTCGTGAAGATGGTATCCAAAATGCATTAGAAGCAGCAGAAAATGCAAAAGTTGAAATGCAAAACCTTCAAGCAGATAACGATAAGTTATTAAAAGAAGCTCGTGCAGAACGTGAAGCAATGTTAAAAGAAGCACGCGAGCTTAAAACAAAAATGATTGAAGACGCAAAAACAGAAGCGCAAGAGCAAGCAAATGCAATGATAGCTCAAGCACAAGCTGCAATAGAAAGCGAAAAGAAATCTGCTATGGCTCAATTAAAAAGTCAAGTAGCAGGATTATCTGTAGATATTGCAGAAAAAGTAGTACGTCAAGAATTATCTAACAAAGACAAACAATTAGAGTTGGTAGAGTCTATGTTAGGTGAAGCAAAATTAAACTAGTCAAAATATCATGGCAGGAGAAAGAGCAGCAATACGTTACGCAAAAGCAGTATTAAATTTAGCAAACGACAACAATACAGCAGAAGTTGTAAATGGAGATATGCAGCTAATAGTAAATACAGTTGCGCAAAGTAAAGATTTAAAAGATATGCTTTACAGTCCTGTAATACGTTCATCTGTTAAAAAATCTGCATTGCTAGAAGTATTTAAAAATGCAAATCAAGCAACAGTTAACTTAATAGATGTACTTATTGCTAATAAACGTACATCGTTATTACCAGCAGTAGCATCAAGCTTTGTAACACTTTTTGAACAACAAAAAGGAAATCAAATAGCAGAAGTTACTACAGCTGTACCATTATCTGGTGATTTAGAAGCTAAAGTGTTAGCCAAAGTAAAAGCACTTACAGGTAAAGAAGCAGCAATTAAAAATATTGTAGATGAAAACATTTTAGGTGGTTTCATTTTAAGAGTTGGAGATACACAATACAATGCAAGTATCGCTAACCAATTAAGCAAATTAAAAAGAGAATTTACAATAAATTAAATATAGTTAGAAGTTAATCTAACGTCTAATATCTAAAAAAGATGGCAGAAGTAAAACCAGCTGAAGTATCAGCAATCTTAAAACAACAACTTTCAGGTTTTGAAGCAAGTGCTTCATTAGACGAAGTTGGAACAGTATTAACAGTAGGAGATGGTATTGTACGTGCATACGGATTATCAAACGCTCAATACGGTGAGTTAGTAGAGTTTGAAGGCGGATCTGAAGGTATTGTACTTAACCTAGAAGAAGATAACGTTGGTATCGTATTATTAGGTGGATCTACAGGAGTAAAAGAAGGATCTACAGTAAAACGTACAAATCGTATTGCATCTGTTAAAGTAGGAGAAGGAATTGTTGGTCGTGTTGTAGATACATTAGGTAATCCAATAGACGGAAAAGGACCGATCTCTGGTGATACTTATGAAATGCCATTAGAGCGTAAAGCGCCAGGTGTTATCTATCGTCAACCAGTAAACGAGCCATTACAAACAGGTATTAAATCTGTAGATGCCATGATTCCTGTAGGACGTGGACAACGTGAGCTTGTAATTGGTGACCGTCAAACTGGTAAAACAACAGTTTGTATAGATACTATCTTAAATCAAAAAGAATTTTACGATGCAGGACAACCTGTATATTGTATATATGTAGCAGTAGGACAAAAAGCGTCTACAGTTGCAAACATTGCTAAAACTTTAGAAGAAAAAGGAGCTTTAGCTTACACTACTATTGTAGCTGCAAATGCATCAGATCCTGCTGCAATGCAAGTTTATGCGCCATTTACAGGTGCTGCAATAGGTGAGTATTTTAGAGATACTGGTAGACCAGCTTTAATTGTATTTGATGATTTATCAAAGCAAGCAGTTGCTTACCGTGAGGTATCTTTATTATTACGTCGTCCACCAGGACGTGAGGCGTATCCAGGAGACGTTTTCTACTTACACTCAAGATTATTAGAACGTGCTGCAAAAGTGATCGCTGATGATGATATTGCTAAGAATATGAACGATTTACCAGAATCTTTAAAATCTGTAGTAAAAGGAGGTGGATCTTTAACAGCATTACCAATTATCGAAACACAAGCTGGAGACGTTTCTGCTTATATCCCAACTAACGTAATTTCTATTACAGACGGACAGATATTCTTAGAATCAGATTTATTCAACTCTGGTGTACGTCCAGCAATTAACGTAGGTATCTCGGTTTCTCGTGTAGGTGGATCGGCTCAGATTAAATCAATGAAAAAAGTATCTGGTACATTAAAGTTAGACCAAGCTCAGTTCCGTGAATTAGAAGCATTTGCTAAATTTGGATCAGACCTTGATGCTGCAACATTAAATGTAATTGAAAAAGGTAAACGTAACGTAGAGATCTTAAAGCAAGCACAAAACGATCCTTATACAGTAGAAGATCAAGTAGCAATAATCTATGCTGGATCTAAAAACTTATTAAGAGATGTGCCTGTAGAAAAAGTAAAAGAATTTGAAAGAGATTATATCGAATTCTTAAACGCAAAACATAGAGGTATTTTAGATACTTTAAAAGCAGGAAAATTAACAGATGAGGTTACAGATACATTAACTACTGTAGCTAAAGAATTATCTGCTAAATACAAAGCATAATAATAGATTTTAGTATTGAGTAGTGAGATTATAAATTGTCTCACTACTGAATACTCAATACTAATTACTAAATATGGCAAATTTAAAAGAAATACGTAATAGAATATCTTCAGTATCTTCAACGATGCAGATTACAAGTGCTATGAAAATGGTATCTGCTGCAAAGTTAAAGAAAGCTCAAGATGCTATTACTGCAATGCGTCCTTATGCCGATAAGTTAACAGAGCTTTTACAAAGTTTAAGTGCTACTTTAGATGCAGATACAGGAAGCAAATTTGCAGAGCAAAGAGAAGTAAACAAAGTATTAATAGTTGCTATCTCCTCAAACAGAGGATTATGTGGTGCTTTTAACTCTAATATTATTAAGCAAACTAATAATTTAGTAGATCATGTTTACGCTAATAAAGAAGTTTCTGTTTTAGCTATCGGAAAAAAAGTTAACGATGCTTTTAGTAAAAGAGGTATAGTTATAGACAATCAAAGTGATGTGTTTGATGATTTAACTTTTGATAACGTAGCATTAATTGCGCAGTCTTTAATGGATAAATTTGTAACAGGACAATTTGATAAAATTGAAATCGTTTACAACAAATTTAAAAACGCTGCAACACAAATAGTAATGACAGAGCAGTTCTTACCAATTGTACCAGTACAAAGAGAAGAAAATGCTAATTTAGATTACATATTTGAACCTTCTAAAGCAGAAATCGTAGAAGAGTTAATCCCTAAATCTTTAAAGACTCAACTTTACAAAGGTGTTAGAGATAGCTTTGCTAGCGAACATGGTGCGCGTATGACAGCAATGCATAAAGCAACAGATAACGCAACTGAGTTAAGAGATCAATTAAAATTAACTTATAACAAAGCACGTCAAGCAGCAATTACTAACGAAATCTTAGAAATTGTTGGTGGTGCAGAAGCATTAAACAATTAAGCGAAAGCTAAATGTTTATAAAAAGCAAAGCACTAAACAATTAAGCGAAAGCTAAATGTTTTCAAAAAGCGAAGCACTAAACAATTAAGCGATAGCTTGTTTTACAACATATAAAAGCCTTATCAAATTTGATAGGGCTTTTTTTATGGAATACGTTTTGATTATATTTATACAAATTAACAGTTATGCAAAATATTATTAAAGGTTTAATAGTTTCAGTATTATCTATACTGTTTTTTCAATGTTTTTCTGCACAAAAACTATCTAAAACTGCTAGTTTTGAGATACAAAATCCATATTATCAACATTGGATAGCTGGAGTAAAAAATGGAGGATCAGGAATTAATGTGTTTATTTCACTTTCTAAAATTGAAAATTCAACAACCATAGATAGTTTATATTTTAGAGGACAAACTGTTAAATTAAACACTAAACCAAATAATCCAAATCTATTTATAGGACGTATTTTAACTAAAGCGAATCAAAATGAAGATTTTCAACTAAATATAGATGCAAATAGTCTTTTTGATGTAAAAGAAAACGAAGCAGTTATCATTTATACTGAAAATGATATAAAGAAGTATTACAAAATTGAACATATTAAAGAAAAACAAGCGGAGTTTTTTCCAAGTGCGCCACCAAAACAGAATTAATTTTTAACCTACTTACATAATGAAAGCCCTTAAATTTCAAATAACACTTTTAGTGATAATTGTTTGCATTTGTAGTTGTACATCCTCAAAGTATACATTACAAAAGCAAGCACCAATTCAATTAACGCAAACCTATTTACAACATTGGACTACAGGCGTAGCAATAGGTAGCTCTGGCGTAAATTTATATTTTGCTAATCTATATCCAAATCATGAAGGAATCACGTTAGACAGTGTTTATTTTAGACAAATGAAGGGAAAATTAAAACCCATAAAAGGACAATATTTTTCAAGACTAACAAGGATGTTATCTAATAAAGAAGGCAATGCATTAACCACAAATGGCTATTTTCCTTTTGATTTAAATAATAGAGAATGTGTAATAAGTTATACAGAAGAAGGAACCACAAAATATTATAAAGTAAGTAATATAAAAGAAAAAGAAGGTGTTTATTATCCAGATGGACCGCCAAACAATTAATTTTTTTTTACTTTAACAAAATCAATACATTTAGATTAAATTAAACACACCTTTTTGAGCGGATTTAAATCTCTTTTTAAGCAAACATTTATCTATGGTTTAGCAACAGTTTTACCAAGAATGTTAAGTTTTATACTTGTGCCATTATACACAGATCCTTCAGTGTTATCAAGAGCTGAATATGGCGAAGTATCCTTTATTTTTGCTTATTTCGTTTTATTTAATGTGGTTTTAGCCTATGGTATGGAAACCGCGTTTTTTAGATTTTTTAATAAAGAAGAAAATCAAAAAAGTGTTTTAAATACCTCTGCAACATCTTTAACAGTAAGTAGTTTCGCTGTTTTAGGTATTGCTTTTCTTTTCAGAAATCAAATTTCATCTATAATAGAAATTGACTTACAATACTTAAACTTAGTCTTTCTAATATTGCTTTTAGACGCATTAGTAATTATACCATTTGCTTGGTTAAGAGCTACAAGTCAACCTATGAAGTACGCTATAATTAAGATTTTAAACGTAGCTGTAAACTTAGGACTTAATGTCTTTTTATTAGTTTATTTAAAAGATTTAGCCGAAATTAACTCCATTTTCAATTCTATTTATAAGCCTAAATTCGAAATCAATTATATTTTCATTTCTAACGTCATTGCTAGCGCATTAACGTTGGTTTGGTTGTTACCATTTTATAGAAAAGTGAAGTTTAAAATAGACATTAAACTTTGGAAAAAAATGATGAACTACGCTTTACCTGTACTTATTGCAGGTGTAGCGTATTCTATAAACGAAACCTTTGACCGAATTCTTTTAAAAGAATTATTGCCTGAAAATATAGCAGATGACCAAATAGGTATGTATTCTGCATGTTATAAACTAGCGCTGTTTATGACGCTTTTTGCAACAGCTTTTAGATTAGGCATAGAGCCTTACTTTTTTAGCCATTCAAAAACTAAAGATCCACAAAAAAATTATGCCAAAATATTAGAGTTTTTTATTGCATTTGGAGCAATAATTTTAGTAACAGTAGTTGTTTTTGCAGATATAATAAAGCCTATAATTATTAGAAGTGAAGCTTATTATGACGCCATGTGGATTGTGCCTTTTATACTATTAGCCAACTTTTGTCTTGGTATTTATCATAACCTATCTGTTTGGTACAAAATTACAGATAGGACTAAATATGGAGCCTTTATTTCGGTTTTTGGTGCAGTAATAACATTGTTAATTAATTACATTTTAATACCTAAAATAGGGTTTAAAGGATCTGCAATTGCAACGCTTTGTGCTTATAGCTTGATGATGTTTTTATCTTATTTTTATGGAAGAAAATACTATCCAATTCCTTACAATTTAAAGAAAATAGTCATTTATTTATTGGTGTCGATTAGTTTCTCTTTCATCTATTTTTATAATTTTAGAGGTAATTATTTTATTGGTTTTACTGCAATAATTGTACTTTTAGGCATAGTTTTTCAACTTGAAAAAAATGAAATCAAAAAACTACTCAAATAACATTTCATGCAAATAAAAATCATTAATAAATCCAATCACGCTTTACCGCATTATGAAACTATAGCGTCTGCTGGAATGGATTTAAGAGCAAATATAGAAGAGGCAATAACCTTAAAACCTTTAGATCGTACTATAGTTAAAACAGGTTTATTTATAGAGTTACCAATAGGTTTTGAAGCGCAAGTAAGACCAAGAAGTGGTTTAGCCGCAAAAAAAGGAATAACTGTCTTAAATGCGCCAGGAACAGTAGATGCAGATTATAGAGGAGAAATAGGTGTTATCCTTGTTAACCTTTCTAACGAAGATTTTACGATCGAAAACGGCGAGCGTATTGCACAGTTAGTAATTGCAAAACACGAACGTGCCGAATGGATTGAAGTAGAAACTCTTTCTGAAACATCTCGTGGAGAAGGCGGTTTTGGAAGTACAGGGACAAAGTAAGGACAAGACTCACTATTTCTAGAAAATCAAATAAACAACTAGACAAAAAACAAATTAACTTTAAAAATGAAAATAATAGTACCTATGGCGGGAAGAGGATCTCGTCTAAGACCACATAGTTTAACAGTTCCAAAACCACTAATTCCTGTTGCAGGACAATCAATTGTACACAGATTAGTAAAAGATATTGCAAAGGTCTTAAAACAGCCAATTACCGAAGTTGCTTTTGTTTTAGGTGATCCAGCTTGGTTTGGAGACGATGTGGTAGACAGTTTAACAGATTTAGCAACTAGTTTAGGTGCAAAATCCTCAATCTATCGTCAAGATCAACCTTTAGGAACAGGTCACGCCATTATGTGTGCTAAAGATAGTTTATCAGGACCAGCAGTAATTGCTTATGCAGATACTTTAATTCGTGCAGATTTCAATTTAGATCCAGAAGCAGACTCAGTAATTTGGGTAAAGCAAGTAGATCAACCAGAAGCTTACGGTGTTGTTAAATTAAACGACAAAAAGGAAATTGTTGAACTTGTAGAAAAGCCTCAACAATTTGTTAGCGATTTAGCAGTTATAGGTATTTACTATTTTAAAGAAGTAAGCCAGTTAAAAGATCAACTTCAAAAAGTATTAGATAATAATATTATTAATGGTGGCGAATATCAAATTAACGACGGTATTAAAGGCATGATGGCAGACGGAAAAGTCTTTAAAACAGGCGAAGTTAGCGAGTGGATGGACTGCGGAAACAAAACCATTACATTAGATACAAACCAACGTATGTTAGGCTTTTTACAAGCAGATGGAGAAGAGCAACTTGTTTCTGATTCTGTTAAAAATGAAAATTCAACAATTATAGAGCCTTGTTATATTGGAGAAAATGTAGTGCTTAAAAACACAACGGTTGGACCTTTTGTTTCAATTGGTAATAATTGTGTTATCGAAAATTCAACCGTTAAAAATAGTTTAATACAAAACCATACTAGTATAAAAAATGCTAATTTAGACGAAGCTATGATTGGTAACCACGTTAAGTACGACGGTAAGTTTACCAAAATTAGTATTGGCGATTATTCTGTTTTGGAATAATAATTGTCCTAATTAAACTAAAACAATCACTTAAACCTTTGCAAAAAGGTTATTTAGATGAAAATAAAGCTTTACATCTTATACTTATTTTTCGGTATGTTATGCATTCCGCAGATTAATTATGCCCAAATAGATTTTAATAAAGCACCAGATGACGATTTAGGTAACTTTGAAGATGAGTTTCAAGAGTATTTCTACGAAGCAATGAAGCAATACGGTATAGAAAATTATGATCGTGCTGTACAAAACCTTCAAAAGTGTTTAGAGTTAGACAATTCGCAAATTGTAATTCATTATCAATTAGGAAAAAATTACAATCAATTAAAAAACTTTGGAGCAGCAGAAGAAGCCTTAAAAGAAGCCTTAAAAATTCAACCAGGTAATGAATGGGTTTTAGATGAAATGTACCATGTATACATACAGCAAAAAGAGTACAATAAAGCAATAAAAACAGTTAGGCAATTAGTAAAATACCATCAAGATTATAAAGAGGATTTAGCAAACATTTATGTGCAAACAGGAAATTTTAAAGACGCTTTAAAAATTCTAGACGAATTGGATGAAGAATACGGTATTACAGACGATAGAGATTTACTACGTAACCGTATTTACAACGCGACAGGAAGAAAAAAAGAACAAATAGAAAACCTAGAAGAACGCGTAGATAAAAATCCAGAATCTGAAGAAAATTATCTAAAATTAATCTATCGTTACAGCGAGAACAACGATAAGAAAAAAGCTTTTGAAACTGCCAAAAAACTATTAGAGATTCATCCAAAAAGTGAATTAGTTCACTTAGCATTATACAAATATTACCTTGATGAAGGTAGTTATGATAATGCAATACAGTCTATGAAAATTGCACTGCAAAGCTCTAAGATTAATCCAGATTCTAAGATAAAAGTGTTAGCAGATTTTGTAAAATTTGTAAGCGCAAATCAGCAATACGAAAAAGACTTGGTAGAAATAACAAGTATGTTAACAAAAATAGAATCAAGTGGTAAAACATTAGTAGAATTAGCACAATATTACCTGGTAAAAGGCGATAAACAAAAAGCAATTTCGTTTTACGAAAAAGCATTACAAATAGAAGAAGAAAACTATGGTATTTTAAGAAACATAATATTATTACACATAGATTTAAAACAATTTGAACAAGCTAAAGAACGAAGCCAAGAAGGTTTAGAAATATTTCCATCGCAACCAGTGTTATATTTAACACATGGCGTATCATTAAATTATTTAAATAAGCCAGAACAAGCCATACAAACCTTAGAAATGGGCTTGGATTATATTATAGAAGACGTTGCAATGGAAAAAGATTTTTACAATCAATTAGCAAAAGCCTACACAGCAATAAACAATTTAACAAAAGCAAAAGCGTTTAAAGAAAAAGCGTTACAACTACAAGACACTAATTAATGAGTAATACGTTAAAATTTGCTTTAATAGCACTATGTTTTATAACACTAACCATTAGCTGTAAATCTACTAAGACCATTACAGCAAATGGAGAATTAAACAGTAAATTAACTACTAAACAATTAGTAAAACAGATAGAAAAAGTAGATGCTAATTTTAAAACCTTAGTAGGAAAGTTAAAAGTAGAGTATATCCAACAAGATCGATCTGAAGGTACAACAGTAAGCTTAAGGATAGAAAAAGATAAAACCATTTGGATGAGTAAGCTAGGCATAGCCAAAGTGTTAATCACACCACAAAGAGTAGCTTATTATAACAAATGGGATAATACATATTTTGATGGCGATTTTACATATTTAAGCAACCTTTTAGGAACAGAATTAGATTTTCAAAAAGTACAAAATATGCTATTAGGTCAATCATTATTTGCTTTAAACGATAAAGATTATAAGCTAGATATCTTTGATAAATCCTATCAATTACAACCAAAAAAACAGCGCGAATTATTCGAGTTATTTTTAATGATAAATCCAGCACATTTTAAAATGGATTCTCAACAAATAGCACAACCAGAACAACGCCGTATATTGCAAATAGACTATCTATCGTATCAAGAAGTAGAAAATCAAACCTTTCCTTCTCAAACAAAAATATTAGCTGTAGAAAACGAAGATCAATTAGAAATCAATTTAGAATTAAAATCTGTACAGTTAGACGAAGAAGTAAGATTTCCGTTTACAATACCTTCTGGTTACAAAAAAATAGAATTATAAAATGATGAAGTTACGCCGCATTTTAAATACAACAATTACGCTATTATTCGTACTAGGCATAACTTTGGCGCAAGCACAAACTACCAAAAAAGACCAACTAGAAGCAAGACGAATAGAATTACGAAAAGAAATAGAAAAAATAAATTCATTATTATTTTCTAATCAAAGTAAAAAGAAAAGTCAAACTGCTTTAATAGAAGATCTAAATTACAAATTAAGCGTAACCAATAACTTAATTAAAGTCACCAATCAGCAAGCTAATTTGTTAACTAGATCAATAGCTAATAATCAAAAAGAAATCACGCAATTGCGTGACGAGCTTTCAATTTTAAAAGAAAATTACGCAAAAACCATTCAAAAAAGTTATAAAAATAAAAGCGAGCAAAGTCGTGTGATGTTTTTACTGTCTTCAGAAAATTTTAGACAAGCCTATAAGCGTTTGCAGTATATGAACCAATACGCAAAAGTGCAACAAAAACAAGCCGAAGATATTAAAGTAAAAGCCAAAAAGCTTCAAGATTTAAATTTAGGATTAGTTAAGCAAAAAGAAGAAAAAGACAAGTTAATTGCAGAAAATAAAGTAATCCAAAAGCAATTGGAAGCCGACAGAAAGCAACACGAATCTGTTATGGCAGACATAAAAAAGGATCTAAGTAAATACGCTTCTCAAATTAAAGACAAACAAAAAGAAGTAAATAAAATAGATCAAGAAATAGATAGAATTATTAAAGCCGAAATAGCTAAATCTAACAAAAAAGCAGGTAAGACTTCTACTTACGAATCTGGTTTTGCACTAACTGCAGAAGCAAAATTAGTAGCAGCAGACTTTTTAAACAATAAAGGAAAATTACCTTGGCCAGTAGAAAAAGGTGTTGTTAGATTACGTTATGGTAAGCAACGCTCCTTAATAGATCCTAAGTTAGAAATACAAAGTAATGGTGTAAGAATAGCTACAGAAAGAGCTGCTAAAGTAAGAGCAGTTTTTAAAGGAACAGTTCTTGCAGTTATGGTACAAAAAACAAGTAATCCTGTTGTTTTAATCCAACACGGTAATTATATCACAGCTTACGGTAATTTACAAAGAGTATTTGTAAAAAAAGGTGACGAAATTTCTACAAAACAGGAGATAGGCGAAGTCTTTACCGATAGTGAAGGAGAGACTATGCTTAAGTTTAGTATTTATAAAAATAACGCTTCACAAAATCCAGCAGAGTGGATTTATAAGATGTAACTATTCAAATAATGCTTTTAGCTCTGTAGCATCTTTGGGTTGCATTTTACCAGCTAACACTAAGCTTAATTGTTTACGTCTTAAAGCAGCAGCAAAACGTTCTTTTTCTAATTTAGTTTCAGGGATTAATTCTGGAACATTTACAGGTCTTCCAGTTTCATCAACTGCTACAAAGGTGTAAATGGCTTCGTTAGCTTTTGTACGTTCTCCAGACTCGCGATCTTCAATCCATACATCAATATAAATTTCCATAGAGCTTTTAAAGGCTCTAGAGACTTTAGCTTCTACAGTTACAACACTTCCTAAAGGTACAGCTCTATTAAACGCTACGTGATTAACAGACGCAGTTACAACAATACGTCTACTATGGCGTCTTGCACTTATACTTGCAGCACGATCCATACGCGCTAGTAATTCGCCTCCAAAAAGATTATTTAAGGGATTAGTTTCACTAGGTAATACTAAATCTGTTAATGTGGTTTTAGAGTTTTCTGCAGTTTTAGGAGTCATAATTTTAATTTTTTGCAAAGGTAAGGCGAATTGTATTTTTTGTTTTAGCTTTTTACAAATAATTAATATTTTATTAAAAGAAAAAGAGCTTATTCGTATAAAACAAATAAGCTCTTTTATATAAAATTTTAAGATGTTAGTCTAATTGTTTGATAAGCAACCAAGCGTCTTTATTGCTAGAAGTTCTTACAGTATTTAAAACTTTAATAGCTTCTTCTCTTGTAGAATAGCTTCCGTAAACAACTTGGTGTAAACCAAATTTGTTAGTACCTATTTTTCTTGCTTTGTAACCTAAATTTCTTAGTTGATTAACTTTTTTATCAGAATTTTCTTCTACTCTAAAAGCGCCAGCTACAACATGAAAATTTCCTGCTTGTTTACTAACGTTTAAAGTAACAGCTGGTAATGGATTACTAATTACAAATGTAGCTTCTTGTATTTGATCTTCTAGTTGATTGTTAGCTTCTTCCTGTGCTATTTGGTTGTGATTTTCTATGTTTTTATAATAGTTGTTTACACCAAAACCACTAAGTCCTAAAGCTATTATTGCTACTGCTGCATATTTTAAATAAGATTTACTCTTACGTTTTTGAGTAGTAATAGCAATTGTTGGTACTTCTTTTTCTAAAGTGGTAACGTCTTCTTTGTAAACTTCTCTTGTTATAGAAGGACTCACGTATTGCGATAAACCAAATGCATCTGTTAAATAGTTTAAATGGTAAGATGGCGTAAATTCAATTTTACCAATACTATTTAATGTTAAATCACCAATATTTTCAAAAGTTAGTGTTTCACCTTCTGTTAAATAAGATTTTAATGATTTAACGCGCATGGCTATATTTTGCGTAGCAATTTCAAACGGAATTTTTTCTACATCTGCAATGTACTTTGCTAACAAACCATCATTATTTTGTATTTGCTCGTTAAAAGATAACATCTTTTTTGGAGGATAAAATGCATTTGTAGTCTCGTGTACTTCTGCCGATTTACGTTGTGTTAAAAATGCACCAAATTCTGGTACAGTAACACAATCGTAACGGTATAATAAATCGCTTATGTAGGTTTCTAATTGCATAAAAACAAATTTATAAATTTTTAAAAACCAATAAAATTTTAAGCCTATTATTTATTAACAGCAATAATTTTCTTTTCTTGTAGTCTAATTATCAGTCTTATAAAATGATAAACGAAGATCAGCTTTTATATATATTGGCCTTACAACACGTTTCTAAAGTAGGAGATACTACAGCTAAAAAGCTAATTAATCATTGCGGATGTGCAGAAGCTGTATTTAAAGAGAAAAAATCTAACCTACTTAAAATTGATGGTATTGGTCAAATTTTATTAAACGAAATTTTTAAATCAAACCATCTAGAAGCTGCAAATACAGAGTTAAAATTTATAAAAGATAATGAGATTAAATACCATTATTTTACAGACGATACTTATCCTGAAAACTTAAAGCATTGTATAGATAGTCCTATTTTATTATTCTCTACAGGACATATTAATTTAAACAATAAGCACATAATTAGCGTTGTTGGAACTAGAAAAATAACAACTGCGGGAATTGCTTTTTGCGAAAATTTAATTGAAGAACTAGCAATTTATAATCCAATAATAGTTTCTGGATTTGCATATGGTACAGATATTACAGCACACAAAGCAGCTTTAAAACACAATTTACAAACTATAGGTTGTTTAGCACATGGCTTAAATCAAATTTACCCAAAAACACATAAAAAGTATGTGGCAGATGTAGAGCATAATGGTGGTTTTTTCTCAGATTTTTGGAGTAGTCATACATTTGACCGTAATAATTTTTTAAAAAGGAATAGAATTATTGCCGGTATTAGTCAAGCTACAATTGTAATAGAATCTGCAGAAAAAGGTGGTAGTTTAGTCACTGCAGATATAGCTAATTCTTACAATAGAGATGTGTTTGCTGTACCTGGTCGTATTACAGATACACAAAGTGTTGGATGCAATAATTTAATAAAACATCAAAAAGCACATTTATTATCTACACCTTTAGATATTCCTTATTTATTGGATTGGAAGTTAGAAGATTATAAGCAGAAACCTATACAGCAAGAATTATTTATAGAATTAACAGAAGAAGAAACAGTAATTTATAATTACTTAAAAGAACAAAATAAGGTCTTATTAGATGTAATTGCTATAGATTGTAAAATACCAACTTATAAGTTAGTAGGTATATTGTTAACTATGGAATTAAAAGGTGTTATTAGACCTTTACCAGGCAAACTATTTGAAGCCATATAAAAAAAACCTTGAAATTATTTTTCAAGGTTTTTTTAGTATTAATAGCCTACTTTTTTTCTAACACGGTCTAAAACTTGGTCTGCTACTTTTTTTGCTTTTTCTGCTCCAATTGCTAAAGCTTCATCTACTTTATCTAAATTATCCATGTAGTAATTATAGCTTTCTCTTTGCGTTTTAAAAGTGCTTAAAACTAGCTCATATAAGGCTTGTTTAGCGTGACCATAACCATAATTTCCGTTTTCGTAGTTGGCTTTCATGGTTTCAATTTCATTTTCAGAAGCTAACAAACTGTAAATAGCAAAGCAATTACAAGTGCTCCAGTCTTTAGGTAATTCTAAAGGAGTACTATCTGTTTGGATAGACATAATTTGTTTGCGTAATTTTTTTTCGGGTAAAAATATGTCGATAATGTTTCCTTTACTTTTACTCATTTTAGCGCCATCTGTACCAGGAATTAATTTTGTGTGTTCTTCAATTTTTCCTTCAGGTAAAACAAATGTATCTCCCATTTTAGCATGAAATCTAGACGCAACATCTCTAGTCATTTCTATATGTTGTAATTGATCTTTACCAACAGGAATAATCTCGGCATCGTAAAGTAAAATATCTGCAGCCATTAGCATTGGATATGTAAAAAGACCAGCATTAACATCTTCTAATCGATCTGCTTTATCTTTAAAACTGTGCGCTAGTGTTAATCTTTGATACGGAAAAAAACAGCTTAAATACCAAGATAACTCTGTACATTGCGGCACATCACTTTGTCTATAAAACACTGTTTTTTCTATGTCTAAACCAAACGCTAACCAAGTTGCAGCTGTAGAATAAGTGTTTTGACGTAGTGTTTTAGCATCTTTAATTTGGGTTAAAGAGTGCATATCTGCTATAAATAAAAAAGATTCGTTTTTATTATCGTTTGCTAATGCAATTGCAGGTTGTAATGCGCCTAAAATATTACCTAAATGTGGTGTTCCTGTACTTTGTATACCTGTTAATATTCTTGCCATAGTTTTTTTAAATTGAATTAGCAAAGGTAATTTTTTTAACAGAATTGCTCAATTAATTTATTTAGTTTTGGCATGAATGAAAATATTTAAATATATATTTTGGGTTTTATACCGTGTTTGGTTTTATATACTGGTTGGTTTACCAATTATTGTATTGTTTCCTTTTTTGTTTTTTTCTATTTTAAAAGAAGCTTGGTATCCTTATTTTTTTAAGTTAGCAAGGTTTTGGGCAAGGTTTATTCTATTAGGAATGGGCATGCCTACAAGGATAGAATACTTAGAAAAACCTATACCTAAAAAAAGCTATATGTTTATCGCTAACCATACGTCTATGATAGACATTATGCTTATGTTAGTAGCGGTAAAAAATCCTTTTGTGTTTGTAGGTAAAGCAGAGTTAGCTAAAATACCTTTGTTTGGTTTTTTCTATAAACGTACGTGTATTTTAGTTGATCGTGGTGATGCCGAAAGCAGAAAAAAAGTATTTATAAGAGCACAAAAAAGATTAAAGCAAGGATTAAGTATATGTATTTTTCCTGAAGGATTAGTACCAGAAGAAGATATAGATTTAGCACCTTTTAAAGATGGTGCTTTTAGATTAGCAATAAACCATAAAATACCAATAGTGCCTTTAACATTTGCAGATAATAAAAAACGATTTTCTTATACTTTGTTTAGTGGTGGACCAGGTGTTTTAAGAGCTACGATGCATCCATTTATACCGACTTCGCATTTAAGTATTAATGAAACCAAAACTTTAAACGAACAGGCTAGATTGGTTATATTAAATCAGTTACAATTATTTAAAGCTTAACAATTGATTTTTAGATATTAGTTGACCAGATTCTGAAATACCTTCAATAAAAATTATAGCATCCTTTTGATAGTTTTTAGGGACACTAAAAGTTATAGCTTTATTTGGTTCTAATATGATGTTTGGTTTCCAAAAAATAGCGCCAAATTCTTTATAGGTTGAGTTTGTATAAGAAGGATATTTTGGAGAGTAGTATTCCTTTTCTTGGTTAAAGCCTATAGGTATTTTGACTGTTGAAAACAGACTATTTTTAGATGCATATTCTTGAGGTGAAAGAGTGTAAATATATATTACTTGAGCAACTTTACCAGGATCTCTACCATAAAACACTTCTTTTACAGTATTTGTATACATACTTTCAATGATCCAAAGATTAAAAGTTATTTCATTATTGTCTAAAAACACACGAACTTCTGGACTTAGCAATTCGTCTTTCTTTTCAGACATAGAAGTAGATTCTATTATTTCACCTTCAGAATCATACTTTGTAAATTTTCTTCCTCTTTGTGAAATACCTTTTGGGAGAAACTTGAAACCTGTATATTTAAATCCTTTAAACTGTAAAAAATCAATGATAGTCTCTCCTGATGGAATTATCATATTTTTCATTTTGACACTATTTAACATAGTTATAGCTCCATAAGGTTCGCTATTAATCTTTTTTTTAGGTGCTTCTAAGATTACTTCATCTAATACTGTAACATCTTTTGATAGGTCTTTAAAATTTGATACTTCTAATTCAAAATTATTATAATTAATTAAGTGTTTTTTATTTAAAGTTTCTTTTATTGAATAATTACTATAAGTAATATAAGGTAATATTTCTAGAAGCTTGTCATTAATTTTTAAACCAAAATCTACTGAACTGTTTTTTTTAATAAAAGTGTTTTTTAATACTATAGGATTTTGGTTGCTTTTAAACTCTTTAATTAAATTATTTTCTTTTGAAAACATCATAACAGCTCTTTTAGGGCTTAATTTTTCTTTAATGGTTAATGTTAAATCTATTCCGTTTTCAAAGTTAAAGTTGTTTTTAGGAGGATTATTAAAAATATTATTCCAGCTATATTTGCTCCAGCCTTGTGTAAGTAATAATAGGTCTAAATCTTTAGATTTATTTTTTGAAGCGTTAAAATAATAATTAGCGTTTTCGATAAACCCTTTTACATAAGGTTTTAGCAAAATTTGTGATTTAATATTATTGTTAGGTTCATAAGCTTTAGTGCTAGAAGGCAAAAAACTTGAGCTTAAAAATATTTTTTCTTTAGAGTAGTTGATTACTGTAGCTCGAATAGAATCATAATTAATTTTAGAGGTTGTAACTTTAATGTTACTAGAACTATCTTCAAGATCGTTAAAAATTAATCGTTCTAAAAGAGGTTGATTTTTTTCGTTAAATAATGTAATAATATTTGCACCTTTAAATAGTTCTTGCTTTTTAAGTAATAAAACGTAGTTTTTATCTATATTATTAAAGTCAAAGAAAATGCTTTTATAACTTCTGGTATTGTGTATAAAGACTCTATATTTTTTACCATTAAGTACGTTTAAAGATTTATTATTGGTAAGTATATTTAACACAAAAGAATCATCCAACACTTTAGTATTAAGTGTAATACCAATTTGTTTAGGTATATTGGTTTTTTGTTTTATAGTAGTCCCATTATAAAGTGTAGCTTCAAACGTATAAATTTCATTATTTTTAATTGGTAAGTTTACATTTGCAAAACCTAGTGTATTAGTATTAAAAGAACCAATGTTTTTACTGTTACTATCAATAATTTTCCCCGATTTAATTTTTACACCTTCATTGTTTTGATTTTTAATCAATATGGCAATATTATTAACTGTATTTTGAAGTAAATGACCACCTTCAGGCATGAGTTTAAATTCATAAAAATCGTCTTGAGAGCTAGTTTTAGCACTAGTATTTTTTTGATCAGATAGGATAGAGATTCTTTGAGTGAAGGAATTATCTTCACTAAAGTTTTTCATCCAGTTTGTAGAGGCCTTAATGTAATAGTTGTTTTGAGTAAATGTTGAGTCAATTGGTATACTACCATATCCAATTCCGTTTTTTATTTGTATTAAATGTTGTTCTTTTTGTTGTCCAGATTCATCAAAAACGGATACATATAAATTAGATGAGGTTGGGTGAAGTTTATTAGAGTTTTGTTCAATTAGGTAAGATTGAAACCAAACTTCTTCACCTTTTAAAAATGATGTTTTATTAAGATGTAAATAAGGTATTTCTCTTGTATTTTGAAAGTAATTAGAGTAAAGATTATCAATGTCTTGAGATATACATTGAATAGAAATTAATAGAGCGATTAGTTTGGTGATTTTTTTCATGAGTTGGTTTTGTTGGTAATTCTTATCAATTATTGTACCAAAAAAAGCTACTCTATGGCAAAGAGCAGCTTTTAAACTTAACAATTTTCTATTATTAGAAAATTAACTAAAACCTAAACTTAAAATTTATAACTTAAACCTGTATATAAACCAATTATATATGGGTTAAAGTTTGTTGGTGTATTTTCATAAGCGTTTATTTGATATTTGAAAGTAGGTTCTAAATTAAATTGAATAGCTTTAGAAAAATTATAGTTAAAACCTACTCCTAAATTGGAAGTGAAGCTTAAATTATTAATGTTATTTGCCTTCCCAATTTCCATCTCTTCACCATCAAATTCTGAAATTATATTATTATTTTCTAAAAGGAATGTACTAAATCCTCCAATTAAATTTATACTAAATTTAGAGTTTATAAACGTGTATTCAAACTCTAAAGGGATTTCATAATAACTTAATTCTTGATTAAGAGAAACACTTTTTACAAATCCTAAGTTAGGTGTTTGTAAAAACGATTCGTTACCACTTATAACATTAATATTTAAGTTGTTATTAATTGTATTAAGATTTAAATTTCTTAAGGTTTTTGGGTTGTTGTTTATGTTTTGATATACAATAACATTGTTGGTGTTGTAGCTTAAGTTTAATTTGTTAATACCAGTTCTTACTTTAATTTTATTATTCAATGCATAACCTACTTTTACACCATAGCCTGTATTAATTGCTCCCGATTTATCATTTTTATTAAATTGTTCGTCAATATGAGAACCATTTCCAAAAGAATTGTAGTAAACAGGTGCAGCATTAATATTTACACTCCACCTGTTGTAGTTATTTTCTTCTTCAATTATTTCTTCAAGTTCTTCTTTTGCTATTGCTTCTTCAATACTATTTTCTTTTTTATCTTCATCTAACTTAATTGTCTCTAATGAGTTTGTAGTTATTGTAGAGTGTAAAGTTGTATCTAAAACAGTAATTAAGTCTTGTACTTTAATTTTATTAGGATTTTTTAAACCAGAATTAGCATTTGATGCGTAATTATTAGTGCTATTACTGTTTTGGGTGTTTATACTAAGGTTATTTTTATTCGATTTTTTAGAACTAATAATTGTGTTTTGATTTTTAGGTCTTTCACTCTTAGTTTCTTGATTTGTATTTACTACAACTTTATTTGAAACTTTTGTTAGTTTTTGTTGTTGTAATTTAGTTTCTGATTCTGAGTTGGTAATATTTTTATTATTGTCCAGCTCTAAAGTTGAATTATTTTTAATTGTTGGTTTGGTATCTCTAGTAGTATTAGTAGTTTTTTGGTTTGTTGTATCTACAGGATTATTTACTGTGTTTACTACTTTAGGTTGTTTTGTATTATTATTTATATACATATTTAATCCTAAACCAAGCATTAGTATAAGGCTTGCAGCAACACCAATAAATTTTATCCAAATTGGTATGACAACAATTTTTTTGTCATCTTCTTTTAATTTAGACTGTATTTTATCCCAATTGTAGTCTTTGGGTTTAACTTCAAATTCTTTAAATTTCTCTTGAAACAGTCTATCTAAATTTTTCTTATTCATTTATAAAGATTGTTTGTTACTTATTTGTTTATAAGCATTAATTTTTTCTTTAAGTATTAGTCTTGCTCTTGCAAGATTTGATTTACTTGTACCAGATGTGATTTTTAACAAATTACTTATTTCGTTGTGAGAATATCCATCAAGAACATATAGGTTAAATACTAATCTATATCTATCAGGTAATTCTTGTATACATTTTAATAGAAAATCTAATTTAATGTTCTCTTCATCAATATCAACAGTTTGATCTTCTATAACTTCTTCATTTACTATCTCAAATACTTTTTGATTTCGATAACATTGCAAAGCGGTGTTTATTGTAATTCTTTTTAACCAACCTTCAAAGCTTCCTTTGTGATTATATTGTTTTATATTTTTAAAAATGGTTACAAAACTATCTTGTAAGTTATCTTCTGCTTCTGCATAATTGCGCGAGTATTTTAGACATAAAGAGAATAGTTTGCTTGAAAATAGCTTATACAATTCACTTTGCGCTTTTGTATCATTTTTTTTACAATTATGTATAAGTTTTTCTAGACTCAAAAGTCTTTTTTTTTATTGATTTACAGGTACTTCTATAATTAGATATGTGTCATTTCCGCTGTCATCTTCACCTTGCCAAAATTTAAACACATAGTTTTCTGTTTGAGTGGCTTCTAATGTAAATGTTCTTTGTTGTTCGTCATTTAATTCTAAACAGTTTTGGTTATTATCAAGCACTGTGCTCATAATAGCTACTGTTCGTTCATTATTATCTTTAACATAATAAAAATCATTAAAAGCATGACATGAGTTAGGCCTCAAGTAAGTTACAGTTATTTCGTGTTCTTCTCCATAGTTAAAAGATTCTGGAACAATTGCAGATTCTATTGGTAATATTTCAACATGATAGTTCTCTATTACATTATTCTCATCGTCTAAACTACACGATAATGCAACTAAGCTAAGTAGTAAAATTAATACTTTTTTCATCTTAATTTGGTGCTATATTTCTTTATAGATGCATTATGTTTTAAATGGTTGCGTCTATAAATAAAAAAATCCCGAATTTTTCGGGATTTTGTTTTTATTGTTCTTCTTTTATTGCTGCTTTAATTTTTTCTTCTAATTCTTCAAACAGTTCTGGATTGTCTTTTATAACTAGTTTTACTGCATCTCTTCCTTGTCCTAGTTTTGTGTCTTCATAACTAAACCAAGATCCACTTTTCTTTACTATACCTTTATCTACAGCTACATCTAAAATTTCTCCTACTTTACTAACACCTTCACCATACATAATATCAAATTCGGCAGTTTTAAATGGCGGAGCAACTTTGTTTTTAACCACTTTTACTCTGGTTTTATTTCCAATTACATCTCCATTAGAGTCTTTAATTTGTGTAGATCTTCTAATATCTAATCGTACAGAAGCGTAAAATTTAAGTGCATTTCCACCAGTTGTAGTTTCTGGGTTACCAAACATTACACCTATTTTTTCACGTAATTGGTTAATAAAAATAACGGTACAATTTGTTTTGCTAATAGAAGCTGTAAGTTTTCTTAAGGCTTGAGACATTAAACGTGCGTGTAATCCCATTTTGGAGTCACCCATTTCACCTTCAATTTCACTTTTAGGTGTTAATGCTGCAACAGAGTCTACTACAACTATATCTATTGCACCAGAGCGAATTAAGTTATCTGCAATTTCTAATGCTTGCTCACCATTATCTGGTTGAGAAATAATTAAATTATCAATATCTACACCTAATTTCTCTGCATAAAAACGGTCAAATGCGTGTTCTGCGTCAATAAAAGCAGCAATTCCACCACTTTTTTGAGCTTCGGCAATAGCATGTAAAGTTAAAGTTGTTTTACCAGAACTTTCTGGTCCATAAATTTCAATAACTCTACCTCTTGGGTAACCACCAACGCCTAATGCAATATCTAACCCTAAAGATCCAGATGCAATTGCATCTACATCTACTACAGCAGCATCACTCATCTTCATTACAGTACCTTTACCGTAAGCTTTATCTAATTTATCTAAGGTTAATTGTAGGGCTTTTAATTTTGCTTCGTTTTCTTTACTCATTATCAGTTCTTTTTATAAAAATTTAATGCTAAAATACTATTTTTTTTAACCTTTTTCATTTTCTCACGCAACCTTTTTAATGTTTTTGCATCTACTTAATAAAGTGGAAAAGATATGCTATGAAAAAGAAAAATTTTACCGCTTTTTATAAAATATTAATTCTTAAAACTGCTGTAGAATGAAATATTTAAATAAAACAGTGTTGATTAAAGCATTAGGTGTTTCAATCTCTATTTTAATAAATAGCAGTTGTAAAACCGATGGTGGTTAACTCGTTATATTTTTTTAATACAATCAATTAAAAAATTAATAAACGAGTTAGTCTGTTAAAAGTCCTTTGTAAATCGCAAAGGACTTTTTTCTTTTTAAAAAATTATTTGTTTTATTTGTAACATATTGAAGGATCACTCATTTATTTTAATGAAACACAATAAACAATTTTCTTATATTATTTTAGTATTACTCTTTATCAATTGTAAGCCTGTACAACCTTTTAAATCAGTTAAGGATCAAAGAAATAGTATGGCTTTAATCAAAAAAGAATTAAATATTAGTAAAAATCAATTAAAACAAATAAAAAAAGAAGACTCTGTTTTGTTCTTGTTGACAAAATCTTTGAAAAACTCTGTAAAACCAGAACGGTTAGAACGTAGATTAGATTCCTTTTACCAAAAAAGATATACAAAAAAGGAATTACTAGTAATGTTAGAATTAGAGTATATCTTTAGACATGACAAAAACCCAGATATAGAACTAGACAGAAGTAAAAATCCTAAACAAGGCATAGATATTACCAATGTCGATGATGGTTCAAAGTTTATAGATAGTTTAATTGATAAACATGTTAAGTTGAATTTTAAGAATAAAGATTCTTTAAAATAAAAGTTTTAGAATACTTAAAGTCCTTTGTAAATCGCAAAGGACTTTTTTCTTTTTAAAAGCTTAGTGTCTTGTTTTTCATAGGTTTAGTGCTAAATGTGTATTCCAAATCTTGCAATACCCAATATAAATTCTACCTTTGCAGCATTTATTAACACTTAAATCGAAAGTATAGCATGCAACTGTACAACAAATTAAGCGCTAATGAACGTGCTGAGCTTATAAAAAAAGCAGGAAAAGAACGTCTTACACTATCTTTTTACAAATATGCGCGCATTAGCAATCCGCAAGAATTTAGAGACCAATTATTTATTAAATGGCGCAGTTTAGATGTCTTAGGTAGAATTTATGTTGCTACCGAAGGTATTAACGCACAATTATCACTTCCAGCAGATAATTTTGAAAATTTCAAAACGCATTTAGATAGCATTGATTTTTTAGAAAATGTTAGACTTAACATTGCAGTAGAGCAAGACAATATGTCTTTTTTAAAGCTGAAAGTAAAAGTTCGTGACAAGATTGTTGCAGATGGATTAAACGACGAAACTTTTGACGTTACCAACAAAGGAATACACGTTAATGCCGAAAAGTTTAACGATTTAATCGAAGACAAAAACACGGTACTAGTAGATATGCGTAATCACTACGAAAGTGAAATAGGTCACTTTAAAAACGCAGTGACACCAGATGTAGATACTTTTAGAGAATCATTAGATATAATCGAAGACGATTTAAAAGCACATAAAGAAGACAAAAACCTGGTCATGTATTGTACAGGAGGAATACGATGCGAAAAAGCTAGCGCATATTTTAAACACAAAGGATTTAAAAACGTCTATCAACTTGAAGGCGGAATTATAGAATACACAAGACAAGTCAACGAAAAAGCTTTAGAAAATAAGTTTATAGGAAAAAACTTTGTGTTTGACGAGCGTCGCGCCGAACGAATAAGTGACGATGTAATTGCGCAATGTCACCAATGTGGCGAACCTTGTGATACGCATGTAAACTGTGCTAACGATGCTTGTCACTTACTATTTATACAATGTGAATCTTGTAAAACCGAAATGAATAACTGCTGTTCTTCAACCTGTAAAGATATACATGCTTTACCATATGAAGAGCAAAAAGCATTACGTAAGGGACAAGGTAATAGTAACGACATCTTTAAAAAAGGACGTGCAGATTATTTACCATATAAAAAAGATTTACGTAACATCTTCGAAAATTTAAATCCAACACAAGACTAAAAACAATTAGAATAAAAAGTATTTAGTCAAATAATAAATTAAAAGATACCTTTAAAAGTTTCTTTACAACTTAATCTAATAAACACTAGTGTTTTAGATGTTGTAAAGAAGCTTTTTTAATTTTAAAACGTAGATTTTCAACCCTAAAAAAGCATCAAAAACTTAACTCGATTTTTATTATTTTAAAGTCATAAGAATAATCTTATCTTTACAAATTAAAGTGACTTAAATTCTATATAGTATAAAAGTCGCAAATTATTAATCGTCATCTAAGGTTAACACCTTTAGATTCAATATATACATAAATAATATGGCTTGTCAAAGTTGCGCTACAGGAAAAGATGGGCAGCCTAAAGGTTGCAAAAATAACGGAACATGTGGTACAGATAGTTGCAATAAATTAACAGTTTTCGATTGGTTAGCAAACATGTCTATTCCAAACGGAGAAGAACCTTTTGATTGGGTTGAGGTTAGATTTAAAAATGGACGTAAACATTACTACAAAAACTCAGAAAAACTAACATTAAGTATTGGAGATATTGTTGCAACAGAAGCTCAATCTGGTCACGATATTGGTATGGTTACACTTACTGGAGAGTTAGTAAGAGTTCAACTTAAAAGAAAAAAAATAGACACCAAAAACGATATATTAAAAATTTATCGTAAAGCCTCACAAAAAGACATAGATATTTGGAGCGAAGCAAGAGACCGTGAAGAACCAATGAAGGTTAAAGCGCGTCAATTTGCTATAGATTTAAATCTAAAAATGAAAATCTCTGATATCGAATTTCAAGGCGATGGTAGTAAAGCAACATTCTATTACACAGCAGAAGAACGAGTAGATTTTAGAGAATTAATTAAAGTTTACGCTAGAGAATTTAAGATCAGGATAGAGATGAAGCAAGTAGGTTTCCGTCAGGAAGCTTCAAGACTTGGTGGTATTGGATCTTGTGGTCGCGAGTTGTGTTGCTCTACTTGGTTAACAGATTTTAGATCCGTAAGTACTAGCGCAGCGCGTTACCAACAATTATCATTAAACCCTTTAAAATTAGCAGGTCAATGTGGTAAATTAAAGTGTTGTTTAAATTACGAGCTAGATGCGTATTTAGATGCTTTAAAATCGTTTCCTAAAACAGACGTAAAATTATATACAGAAAAAGGTACAGCAGTTTGTCAAAAAACAGACATCTTTAAAGGTCATATGTGGTATGCCTATGAAGGCGAATGGATGAATTGGCATTTAATAACTACAGAGCAAGCCAACGAAATCATACAAATAAACAAACAAAAGAAAAAAGTAATTAGTCTTGAAGAGTACACAATAGATGTAGAAATTGATACTAAAACCGAGTTTGAAAACGTTGTTGGTCAAGATAGTTTAACAAGATTTGATAAGCCTAAGCGTAATAAAAAACGCAAAAACAATAAAAACAGAACTAAAAACAATAAGTCAAACAAAGTAGAAGCTAAAACAAATTCTAAGTCAAATAATCCAAACGCTCAAAATAAACGTACAAAAAGACGTAGACCAAACAAAAAAAAACCAAACAATAATAAAACCAATGAAAATAAATAAAATACTAATTTTATTATTGTTAACCTTAGTGATGTCTTGCGACTCTTCAGCTGTTTTTGATGAGTATAAAACAGTATCTACAGCTTGGAATAAAGAAGATGTAGTTAGTTTTAAAATCAATCCGCCAGACTCAATAAAACCTTACAATTTATTTGTAAATATTAGAAACACTAATACCTATAAATTTAGTAATCTATACCTAATAGTTCAAATGAAATTTCCTCACGGAAAATCAATAACAGACACACTACAATACCGTATGACAACACCAACAGGTAAGTGGTTAGGTGAAGGACTATCTACCGTAAAAGAAAATAAATTATGGTATAAAGAAGGTGTAGTATTTAACGAAAAAGGAGAGTATCAAGTAAATATTCAACATGCAATGCGTCAAAACGGAGAAGTAAATGGCGTTGTAAACCTAGAAGGCATTACAGATGTTGGATTTAGAATAGAAAAAACAGAATAATAAAATAGCTACGTATGGCAAAAACTAAAAAACAAGAAACTACAAGTTTTGACAAGTACATAAGATGGTTTTGGATGCTTTTTTTAGGAGGTATTCTATTTATTTGTTTAATATTTTTCTTAGCCTCTTTAGGTGCTTTTGGTGAAATGCCAGATCATACACAGTTAGAAAATCCAGAAACAAATCTAGCTACAGAAATTGTCTCTTCAGACGGAAAAACATTAGCAAAATTCTATTTAAACGATAATAGAACGCCAGTGTTTTACGAAGACTTACCGCAAAATCTTATAGACGCTTTAGTAGCGACAGAAGATGCAAGATATTACGAGCATTCTGGAATAGATGGAAGAGGATTATTACGAGCAGTATTAAAACCAGGAAGTGGTGGCGCAAGTACAATATCTCAACAATTAGCAAAGCAATTATTTCATGGTGAAGGATCAAAAAATATAGCAGAGCGTTTAATACAAAAAGTTAAAGAGTGGATTATCGCTGTAAGATTAGAGCGTCAGTATACAAAAGAAGAAATTATCGCTCAATATTTTAATATTTACGATTTTGGTAATAATGCAGATGGTATAAGATCTGCAGCTAGAATTTACTTTGGTAAAGAACCTAAAGAATTAGATGTAAAAGAATCTGCCATGTTGGTAGGAATGTTTAAAAATTCTTCATTATACAATCCAAGACCAGATAGAAATCCAGAAGGTGTAAAAAATAGACGAAATGTAGTATTGTCTCAAATGGTTAAATATGGAGTTTTAGATGAAAAAGTTAAAGACTCTTTACAAAAAACAGAACTTGATTTAGATTTTAATCCAGAGTCACATAATGATGGTACAGCTACTTATTTTAGAGAATATTTAAGAGCCTTTTTAAAAGACTGGGCAAACGATCCTAAAAACAAAAAACCAGACGGATCAAAATATAACATTTACCAAGACGGATTAAAAGTATACACGACTATAGATTCTAGAATGCAAACCTATGCAGAAGATGCTGTAATTAACCATATGAAAAAACTTCAAGCAGAATTTTTTCATCAAAATACACCAGATCGTAATCCAACAGCTCCATTTTTAGATTTAGATAAAGAAGAAATTAATAGCTTAATGCAACGTTCTATGAAACAATCAGAACGTTGGAGACATATGAAGTATGATTTAAAAAAATCTGAAAAAGAAATTATAGCCTCATTTGATAAGCCTACAAAGATGTCTATTTTTTCTTGGGAAAGAGGTGAAATAGATACCATAATGAAACCTATAGATTCTATGAGGTATTATAAGCATTTCTTACAACCTGGATTAATGAGTATGGATCCGCAAACAGGACATGTAAAAGCATGGGTTGGAGGTATGAATTATAAACACTTTAAATACGATCACGTAAAACAAGGTAAACGACAAGTTGGATCTACATTTAAGCCTTTTGTTTATGCAACTGCGATAAACCAGTTACACATGTCGCCTTGTGATAAATTACCAAAAGCTCCAATAACTATCGAAGCTAATAAATTTGGAAATCCAGAACCTTGGGCTCCAAAAAACTCAGATGGTGATTACAGTGGTGAGTTAACTTTAAAACAAGCCTTAGCAGGATCTGTAAATACTATTACAGCAAGATTAATGGATAAAGTTGGTCCAGAACCAGTATCTAAATTAGCAAGAGATTTAGGTGTAGAGTCAGAAATACCTGCTGTACCATCTATAGCATTAGGTACGCCAGACATTAGCTTATATGAAATGGTTGGAGCCTATTCTGCATTTGCAAATCAAGGTGTTTACACAAAACCAGTAATGGTTACTTCAATCGTAGATAAAAACGAAACTGTTTTATACCAATTTGTTCCAGAAACAAAAGATGTTTTAAGTGAAGAAGCAGCTTATGTAACAGTAAAATTAATGCAAGGTGTTGTAGAATCTGGATCTGGTGCAAGATTAAGACATAATTGGGCAAAAAACGTTCAAGTATATAAAGAAATAATAACAGGTTATCCTTACAACCTTAATTATCATATAGCAGGAAAAACAGGAACTACGCAAAATCAATCCGATGGTTGGTTTATGGGTATGGTACCAAATTTAGTTACTGGTGTTTGGGTTGGAGCAGAAGATAGAGCAGCGCATTTTAAAACCATCACTTATGGTCAAGGTGCATCTATGGCCCTACCAATTTGGGGAATGTATATGAAAAGCTGTTATGAAGATGAAGATTTAAATATTTCAAAAAACGATTTTGTAAAACCTAAAGACCTTTCTATTGTTGTAGACTGTGATGGTTATGTACAAGATAATGCAACTAATAACGGAGATTTAGATATGCCAGAAGATGATGTGCCAGATGAGTTAGAACTTTTTTAAAATTCCGGAATAAATTTTAAAAGCCATTCTTTTTAGAATGGCTTTTTTATTTCTTAAATTTAAACCACTAAAACATCAAGAAAAAATGATTAAAAAAACGGTTAAATCAGTTCAAGAAGCCTTACAAGGTGTAGAAGATAATATGACGTTTATGTTAGGTGGATTTGGATTAAGCGGAATACCTGAAAACGCAATAGCAGAATTAGTAAAACGCAATGTAAAAAACGTAACTTGTATCTCTAATAATGCCGGAGTAGACGATTTTGGTTTAGGGCTTTTACTTCAAAAAAAGCAAATCAAAAAAATGGTATCTTCTTACGTAGGAGAAAACGACGAATTTGAAAGACAAATGTTATCTGGAGAATTAGATGTAGAGCTTATTCCTCAAGGTACACTTGCCGAAAGATGTCGCGCAGCACAATCAGGCTTTCCTGCAATATATACACCAGCTGGATACGGTACAGAAGTAGCAGAAGGTAAAGAAACAAGAGAATTTGATGGTAAAATGTATGTGTTAGAACACGCATTTAAAGCCGATTTCGCTTTTGTAAAAGCTTGGAAAGGTGACGAAGCAGGAAATCTTATTTTTAAAGGTACAGCGCGTAATTTTAACCCAGTAATGTGTGGCGCAGCAAAAATAACAGTTGCAGAGGTAGAAGAGTTGGTGCCAGTAGGAGAATTAGATCCTAATCAAATTCATATTCCAGGTATTTTTGTACAACGTATTTTTAAAGGTGAAACTTTTGAAAAACGTATAGAACAACGTACAGTAAGATCAAAAAGTTAGATAGAAATCTAAAGTTAAAAGTATTTAAACTGTCTAAAGTTAACTTAACCAAATAACAGGAAGTACTTTTTATCCTAAATATTAATTGTGCCCAAATTTAAGTAGTTAAGGCACTTATAATTTAAACTAAAAATGTTAGATAAAAACGGAATAGCAAAGCGCATTGCAAAAGAAGTTAAAGATGGTTACTACGTTAACCTTGGTATTGGTATACCAACTTTGGTGGCTAATTTTGTAAGAGACGATATAGAAGTAGAATTTCAAAGTGAAAATGGAGTACTTGGTATGGGACCATTTCCTTTTGAAGGTGAAGAAGATGCAGATATTATAAACGCAGGAAAACAAACCATTACAACATTACCAGGCGCAAGTTTTTTTGATAGCGCTATGAGTTTTTCTATGATTAGAGGTCAGCATGTACATTTAACCATTTTAGGCGCAATGGAAGTGGCAGAAAACGGAGATATTGCAAACTGGAAAATACCAGGAAAAATGGTAAAAGGAATGGGTGGAGCAATGGATCTTGTAGCTAGTGCAGAAAATATAATTGTTGCTATGATGCACACTAATAGAGCTGGCGAATCTAAACTACTTAAAAAATGTTCTTTACCATTAACAGGTGTTGGCTGCGTTAAAAAAATTGTAACTAACCTTGCTGTTATAGAAGTCACAGAACAAGGATTTAAGTTATTAGAACGTGCACCTGGTGTAACCGTTGAGGACATAAAAAATGCAACAGAAGGCACATTAATCATTGAAGGTGAAATTCCTGAAATGAATATTTAATTATATACATATATGCGTATTCAATCTCTTGATAAGCAATTTATAGAATACACTTATATAGAAAACAGAAATCATAATGCAATAGCAGATCGTTTTGTTAGAAACACTACTATTGCATTAGATTTTTTAGTTAGAACTAGTGTGTTAACCATTTCTTTTAAGGAAGATGATATATTACAAAGATTTGATGTTATAGATATTTTAGTTGCAGATACTACAAATAATATCACAATAGTACCTTCTAATAAAAATGCATATAGTCCAAAATATAATACTATACAATTTTACGATACACATGGTGTTGTATTTAGAAAAAATCATAAAAAAAGATGGTTTAGAAGTAATAAAGGATATAATTCTCCTGTATCGTTATTAGCACATGAGCTTATCCATTGTTATAACGAATTATATGATACCGAAGACTATTTAAATAGAAAACAAGATTTTACCTCAAGAGGAAAAAAGATAGATCAAGATGGTAACGATTTATCTTTTCCAAATGCCGAAGAAGTTTTTGTAATAAAAATGACCAATCAAGTTGCAGCTAGATTAGGTGAAGATAGACGTTCTAATTACGGTAGAAGTTACTATCCAACAAGACATGTCTTAACTACTAAAAAGGCTAAAAAATTGTTTTAAAATCCTGTTAAAACCGTGTTAAATGTTAAAAAAATATGTATTTAGTCGAAAAATAATGCGTTTAAACCGATAAAATAAATTTTTTTACGCATATTTACAATCCCAAATTTAACCAAATAACATATCCCTAATCTACCATAAACAACTGCTTATGTCTTTTGCTTCAAATCTATCTGAACAACCTACAAATTCAATAAGCAAGTTTTTTATTTCGGTAAAAAACACATTTAGATTAACTAAAAATCTTTTTGTACTTACTAAAAAGCTGTTTATGTTATAATCCTTTTGGGATTGCGTCTATCAATTTTTTTGTATACTCTTTTTTAGGTGAAGCATAAATAACATCTGCATCATCTAGCTCTTCAATTTTACCTTTATTCATAACTAATAATTGATCACTCATGTATTTTACAACTGCTAAATCATGAGAAATAAAAATATAAGTAAAGCCAAAGTTTTCCTTTAATTCATTAAGAAGATTTAAAACTTGTGCTTGTACAGAAATATCTAAAGCAGAAACAGATTCGTCACAAACAATTAATTTTGGTCTTAAAGCAATTGTTCTAGCAATTCCTATACGTTGTCGTTGTCCTCCAGAAAATTGATGAGGATATTTGTAAAAAGCAGCTTTTGTTAATCCTACTTTTTCTAATAAATTTAATGTCTCTTCTTTTCTTTCTTCTTTAGAAGTATAAAGGTTATGTACTTGCATAGGTTCCATAATAGCTTCACCAACGGTTAAACGTGGATTTAAAGAAGCAAATGGATCTTGAAATATAATTTGAATGTCTTTACGTAAAGATTTTATTTCCTTTTTAGTAAGGTTGGTAATATCTTTACCTTTATATAAAATTTGTCCAGAAGTAGCTTGATCTAATAATAAAAGGGCATTACCTAAAGTAGATTTTCCGCAACCAGATTCTCCAACCAATCCAAGAGTTTCGCCTTCATATAATTTAAAGCTCACATCGTCTACAGCTTTAAACTTTTCTATTGTTTTAAAAAGTCCAGTTTTAGAAATGTATTCTTTTTCAAGATTTTTTACTTCCAAAATAGGGTTTTTACCGTAAATGGATTTATGTTTTTTTGCGCGTTCTAATGCAGTAATTATCTTGTTATCGATATTATTTTGCATTACGTCTTGTATTGTAGGTAAACGCTCTAGTCTTTCGTTTAAAGAAGGTCTTGCTTTTATTAAAGCTTTAGTGTATTCGTTTTTTGGATGATTAAATATATTTTCGGTTGTATTTTGTTCAACAATTTCACCTTTATACATTACAAAAGTACGTTGCGCTATTTCAGATATTAAAGATAAATCGTGAGTAATAAATAAAATACTCATTTTAGTGTCTTCTTGTAGCTCTTTTAATAATAAAATAATTTCCTTTTGTACTGTAACATCTAGTGCTGTAGTTGGCTCGTCTGCGATTAATAATTTAGGCTTACAAGCAATAGCTATAGCTATCATAACACGTTGTTTTTGTCCGCCAGAAATTTCATGCGGATAAGCATTAAATACGCGATTTGGATTTGGTAATTTTACCTTTTCAAACAGTGATAATACCTCTTTTTTTACTTCTGTTTTAGATAAAGAAGTGTGTTTTTTTAATACCTCTTCTACCTGTTTACCACAGCGCATAGAAGGGTTTAAAGAGCTCATAGGTTCTTGAAATATCATTGCTATTTCATTACCTCTTAATTTTTGATACGCTTTTTCTTTAATAGAAGTTAGATCAAACGAGTTATATGTAATTGTTCCAGAAGTAATTTTGCTTGTTGTTTTGGGTAATAATCCCATAATAGCAAGTGATGAAACAGATTTTCCAGATCCAGATTCTCCTACTACACCAACTATTTCATTTTCATAAATAGAATAAGAGATTGATTTTATAATTGAAATGAAATGTTTATCAGATTTAAACCCAATCGATAAGTTGTCTATTTTTAGTAAAGGCTTGCTCATTATATGTAAAAGTAACTAATTTCTTGCAATGGATTGTGGTTAAAACCGTACAATAATTCGAATAAAATTTTTTTTATCGTTTTTAGTCGAAATAATTAATAAAATCTCACTTATGTATTTAATATATTAATACATTAACAAAAATTTAGCAAAATAATTAATTAAAAACCAAAACTTTAAGTATGAAAAAAACAATTACTTTATCGTTTTTAAGTTTGTTTTTTGTGGTTTTCTCGTATGCACAACAACGCGAATGTGCTACTATGGAAAATCTAGAGTACAGAAAACAACAAGATCCTAAACTTGAGCAAAGAATGGCTCAAATTGAAGCATTTACACAAACCAAAATTGAGCAAATGCAAAACAATTCTAATAGAGTAGATGGAAGCATCATTACATTGCCAGTAGTAGTACATGTTTTGTATCGAAATTCTACCGAGAATATTAGTGTTGCACAAATTCAATCTCAGTTAGATGTTTTAAATGAAGATTTTAGAAGAACAAATCCAGATGCAGATAACACTTGGTCACAAGCTGCAGATACCGAGATTCAATTCTGTCTAGTAACTGTAGATCCTAACGGAAATGCTACAACTGGTATTACCAGAAAACAAGTAACTAGACAAGATTGGGGAACAAGTGATGATATGAAACGTTCTTCTACTGGCGGAGTAGATCCTTGGGACACAAGTCAATATCTTAATATGTGGATTGTTCCAAGAATGACAAGTGGAGGAAGTACTATATTAGGATACGCTCAATTTCCAGGTGGTAATGCTGCAACAGATGGTGTTGTAATGGCATATAACTATTTTGGTCGTGTAGGTAGCGTTTCTGCACCTTTTGATGGTGGTAGAACAACAACACATGAGGTTGGTCATTACTTAAATTTAAGACACATTTGGGGAGATGCTAATTGTGGTAACGATTTTGTAAGTGACACACCAACGCACCAAACCGCTAATTATGGTTGTCCAACTGGACAAACGTCTTGTGGATCTACAGATATGCCACAAAACTACATGGATTACTCAGACGATTCTTGTATGAACTTATTCACGCAAGGTCAAAAAAACCGTATGCGTGCTGTTTTAGAAGCTGGCGGAGTAAGAAGAAGCCTTGCCTTATCAGATAAATGTGGTGCAGCGCCTCAACCAACATGTAACGATGGTGTACAAAATGGAGACGAAACTGGTGTAGATTGTGGCGGATCTTGCGCGCCTTGTCAAACAGGTCCACAATATTGTGCATCACAAGGAAATAATGTTAATGACGAATATATTTCTAGAGTACAATTAGCAAGTATAGATAATGCTTCTGGAGCTCAAACGTATTCAGATTTTACAAGTATTTCTACAGACTTATCTAAAGGTTCTGGTTACACGGTAACAGTAACTCCAACTTGGACAGGAACTACTTATGCAGAAGGGTATTCTGTATGGATTGATTATAACCAAGATGGTGATTTTACAGATTCTGGAGAGCAAGTTTGGACAAATGCAGCAACACAAACTTCACCAGTTAGCGGAAGTTTTTCAGTACCAGCTTCAGCTACTAACGGAGCAACAAGAATGAGAGTTTCTATGAAATATAACGGAATACCAACATCTTGTGAGGCATTCTCTTATGGTGAAGTTGAAGATTATACGGTTAATATTATAACAGGAACACCAGATACAACGCCACCAGTAATTACATTAACTGGAGCATCTACAATTAATTTAGAAGTTGGAGACACTTATACAGAATTAGGTGCAACTGCTACAGATAATCAAGATGGAGATATTTCTTCGAGCATTGTTATAACAGGAACTGTAAATACTAACGCAGCCGGAACATACACAAGATTTTATAACGTAAGTGATTCAGCAGGAAACGCTGCTTCACAAGTAACAAGAACAGTAATTGTTACACAACCAACAACAGGATCTTGTTCTGGTGGTATTAGTGCATTCCCTTATTCTGAAAGTTTTGAAAATACTTTAGGTGCTTGGACGCAATCAACATCAGATGACTTTAACTGGACTGTTGATGCCAACGGAACGCCTTCAAGCAACACTGGACCATCTAGCGCAAGTGCTGGAACATATTATGTGTATATGGAGTCTTCTTCACCAAATTACTCGACAAAAAGAGCAATTTTAAACTCACCTTGTTTTGATTTAAGTGCAGAATCTCAAGCAACTTTTAGTTTTGATTATCATATGTACGGTGCAACTTCTATGGGAAGTTTAGCGTTACAAGCAAGTGATAATAACGGTGCAAGTTGGACTAACGTTTGGAACCAATCGGGTAACCAAGGTAATTCTTGGCAAACTGCTACTGTAGATTTAAGTGCTTATGTTGGTGGCACTGTTCAATTGCGTTTTAATGGTGTAACTGGCACAACTTGGCAAGGTGATATGGCGGTAGATGCTATTAACCTATCTACTTCTGGTGGCGGTAATGCAGGTTGTTCTAATGTAACATTATCAATTACTTTTGATAACTATCCAGAAGAAACCGCTTGGACATTAACCAATAATTCTGGTCAAACAGTTGCGTCTGGCGGTACTTACGGTTCGCAAGCAGATGGATCTACTTTAAATATTCCTATTGGATGTTTAGATGATGGTTGTTATAACTTTACGATT
Organism: Mesoflavibacter profundi; assembly: GCF_014764305.1. Lineage (NCBI taxonomy): Bacteria > Pseudomonadati > Bacteroidota > Flavobacteriia > Flavobacteriales > Flavobacteriaceae > Mesoflavibacter > Mesoflavibacter profundi. Next base: position 1,114,878 of record NZ_CP061703.1, on the reverse strand, counting down.
ACAGATGCTTACGGAGATGGTATTTGCTGTTCATACGGAAATGGTTCGTATACCTTAACAAACACAGATACTGGTGCTACATTAGCTTCTGGTGGATCGTTTACTAGTAGTGAAACTACAAACTTCTGTTTAACAAATAATGCTAAGTCATTTACTAGTACTGTAACATCTTCAAGCCAATCTAACAACCAATTTTTGGTATACCCAAATCCAGTTAAACAATCTTTAAATATCGAACTAATTGGTTTTGAAGCTCAGACTTACGAAATTAAAAACATGTTAGGTCAAACGGTATTAAAAGGTAAGTTTACATCTAATATTGATGTGGCTAAGTTTGATGCTGGTGTTTATATTTTACAAGTAAACATTGGTGAAAAATCTAAAATCAAACGATTTATAAAAGAATAATCCCTTAACTAATCAACCAACCATTAAACTATAAAATCCAGAGTGAAAGCTCTGGATTTTTAATTTTCAGTTACCTCAAATGTGGTTTAGACTTAAAAGAATTAGGTCTCGACTGCGCTCGACCTGACAATGCGCTCGACCTGACAACTTTAATTTTGAATAAAGATTTTAAACATGAAGAATTTCGTCTTCTTCTAATAAATTATCACCTCTTAAACGCAATAATATTTGCGCTACAGCAATAGTGTCTTTTTCGCAATAGGTAATAATTCTGTCTATATTATTTTCTTCATAATACACTCTAAATACTTCGCTACCATCAATATCATCTTTTGGTGAAGGTATGCCTAAAACATTAGTTAATAATTTAAGAGAAGTAAAGGTTTTATAGTCGCCAAACTTCCATAATTCTAAAGTATCAAGATGAGGTACTTCCCAAGGTTTTTTACCAAAAAGGTTAAGTTTATATGGTAATTCCATATTGTTTATAATCATTCGCCTTGCAATGTACGGGAAGTCAAATTCCTTACCATTATGTGCACATAGTAAATGTTTTGCATGACTAAAATGTGTAGTAAGTAGGTTTTTAAAATCTTGTAAAAGTTGTTGTTCTTCACCATAAAAAGAGGTTGTTCTAAACACTCTTGTATCACCATGAATTTTAAAATATCCAACCGAAATACATATAATTTTACCAAACTCTGCCCAAATACCTGCGCGTTCATAAAATTCTTCTGCGGTAAAATCGTCTTTACGTTGGTATTGCGATTTGTGTTCCCAAAGTGCTTGTTTAGTAGCATCTAAATCAGAAAAATGCTGCGTTTCTGGAACGGTTTCAATATCTAAAAATAATATGTGTTCTAGATTGAGTTTGTTAATCATTCTCCAACATTTTATAAGCTTCTTCAATGTAAATTGAAATATCTGGTGTAAAAGTAGCTACAGCGTCACCAGGTCCTTTGCTATGTCCAAGTCTTACAATAATTACGTTGTCTTCTGGCTCAACAATAACATATTGTCCTAAATGACCACGCATCATAAAAAAGGATTTGTCTCCTGCGTTTTTTAACCACCAACCGTAACCGTATTCTGGACTTTCTTTAAATCTTGGTGTTATCGATTTTGCAATAAATGCCGAATCTAACACTTGTTTTCCGTTCCATTTACCATGATCTTTGTATAGTTTTCCTAAACGTGCAAAATCTTTAGCATTACTTGCAATACAACAATAGGCTTTTACCAAATCGTGTTCTTCGCTGTCTAATTGCCAAAGGGTTTGGTTTTCGCTACCTAAAGGCTTCCAAAAACTTTCTTCTAAATAGTCATATAGTTTTTTTCCTGTTGCTTTTTCTATAGCCATTGCTAACATTTGTGTGTCACCACTTGCATATTTAAAGGCTTGTCCTGGAGTATTTACCACTTTTAAGCCATTCATTACTTTGGCTAAATCATCGTCAAAATAAGCACGTGTTGTGATGGAAAATGGCGAATAATAAGCTTCGTCCCAATTGGTTCCGGAACTCATTGAAGATAAGTCTCCAACCGTCATTTTTGCTGCTTTACCATCGCAAAATGCAGGTAAAAAATCGCAAACAGGTTGATCTAAACTTTTTATATGACCTTGCATTATAGCTTTACCCAACATTGCAGATACGTAGCTTTTTGCCATAGAAAAGGAGTTTGATTTTGAGTTTTCATTATAACCATCATAATATTTTTCAAACCAAATACTATCATTTTTAATAATTACATAAGCAACTGTACCAAGATCTTTATTGGTGGTTTCTAACTTATTTGTTGGCTTTACCCTATTGTAATTTTTATGATTTTTCCATGGTTGAGGTTGGCTAATATCTATTGTTGCATTATCAAATTTTTTATAATCGTCCAAAAATGCTGTAGTATAACCTCTAAGGTAAATTGTTCTTACCGCTTTTATTAAATAGTCTGTATCTGTTATGTAAAGGGTTGCGATTATTAGGGCAAAAAGTATGATTAGTACTTTAAAAGTTTTTTTAATCAATCTCATTTTTAAGTTAGTTTATGGTAATTAAATATAATGAAATTATGGCTAGTTTTCTTTTTTTGCGTTTCTTGACGCTATTTTTTCTTTATAAAACGTCTTTGTAGCTATGTAAAGTGTTTTATCAAATTCGGCAATTGTTTCTCCTTTATCGTTCACTAATTGCATGGTCTTTATAATATCTACTTGAGGCGTTTGTTCTAGTTGAGATTTTAAATCAAGGATTTCATTTTTATCAAAAATAAATTCGCCATAAATGGTCCCTTTTCCTGGTCGTTTATATCGTGCAGTAACAGCCTTATCCCAAACAACGTAATCGTTACCAAGTATTTGAATTAGTTGAATCATATAAATTGGATCTGTTGCTGCAAGCATGCTTCCTCCAAATATAGAACCAGCATAATTTCGGTTTTTCCAATTTAAAGACATTTTGATTTTTACGTAATGTAAATTATCACTTACAGAAATTATTTTTGCTGTAGTACGTCTATACATTGGCGACCAATTAAAACCATATTTGTAAATGGTTGAAGGTTTTAAAAAACGGGTTAAAATCTGTGTCGCTGTTTTATACATTAAAATAAAGTTTGTTGTTTGTATGGACTTTCATGCTCTAACAACCATTGTTTGCGGTGCAATCCGCCAGCATAACCTGTTAAACTTCCATCACTGCCAATAACGCGATGACACGGAATAACAATCCATAGCGGATTTTTACCATTGGCGTTTGCAACAGCTCTAATAGCTTTTACATCGCCTAATTGTTGTGATAATTTAAGGTAAGTTGTTGTTGTACCGAAAGGTATAGTTTGCAAAGCGTCCCAAACTTTTTGTTGAAAATCTGTGCCTTGCGGATTTAATTTTAAACTGAAGGTTTGTCGTTTACCCTCAAAATACTCGTTAAGTTGATAAACACAGTCTTGTAAGACTTCTGGAATGATATCGGTTAGTTTTTCTTGAGATTCCCACTTTCGTGGGAATGACAAACTATCGGTTTCGCCTTCATTAGTTTCGGCGAGTTCATTATTATTTAATACCGAAATAGACATTATACCATCTACATCACCTTCGATTTTAGTGACTCCTAAAGGCGAATTGATGTAGCAGGTTTCCATTAATTTTCGTTTTCTATAATTCCTAGTTTTTTAGCACGTGCTTCCCAACTTTTTCTTGCTAAATGTTGAAGATCAGAAACGTTATCACTTTCGTCCATAATTTCAAGTCCTAAAAGCGTTTCTATAACGTCTTCCATAGTTACCAAACCACTAACACTTCCGTATTCGTCAACAACTAAAGCCATGTGGTTTCTGGTTTCTACTAATTTTTCAAAAAGTGTTGGTATTGGTAAATTTCTTTCTACAATAATAATATCTCTTCTTAAATCTGCTAGCTTTTTTGTACCATTACCTAAAGCCATTTCCTTGAAGATTTCGTCTTTTAAAACTAATCCTTTAATGTTGTCTTCTGCATCGGTATAAATAGGAATTCTTGAAAAACGAAGGTTTAGGTTTTTATTAAAAAAGTCTTCTACAGATGTGGCATCGCTTTCGGTTTTCATAACGGTTCTTGGCGTCATGACATCTTTAGCCATTACATCTTTAAAGGTTAAAAGATTTTTTATGATTTTACTTTCGTTTTCTTGAAATACACCTTCTTCGTGAGCCATATCTGTCATTGCATGAAAATCTTCACGACTTAGTACGCTTCCATGATGACCTTTACCGCCAATTAACTTTGTGGTAAGTTGTAAGATCCATAATATTCCTGTCCATTTAAGCGGAAATATTAATATATGAAGTGCTTTTGTAGTAAAGTTAGCTAGCTTTTTCCAATACGTTGCGCCTATGGTTTTTGGAATAATCTCTGAAGCTACTAATATTAAAACCGTCATAATTGATGATACTACACCAACCATAACATCTTCTGTAAATTTAATGCCTAAAAACGATTTTATTTCAGAACCAAAAAGTTCTGCATATGCAGCTTTTGCTTGTACACCAACCAATATGGCACCAACTGTGTGAGCAATAGTATTTAAAGTTAAAATAGCTATTAATGGACGATCTACATCTTTTTTTAAAGCCTCTAAATCTTCTGCATAAAGCTTACCTTCTTGTTTTTTAACATTAATAAATGTTGGTGTGATACTAAGTAAAACAGCTTCTAAAATAGAGCATAAAAACGAAAAGAAAATCGATACAAACGCGTAAAAAAGGAGTAATCCCATAGGTTGTTTTTGGTTTTAGTTTGTGCTAAGTTACGATAATAATTTTACAACATCTTTAGCAATCCTTCGACTGCGCTCAGGATGACTAGCTATGTTTATTTTTTATTTAAATAGTTAACTATGATTAATAATCTTAACGACATCTTTAGCAAAATAAGAGGCAATAATGTCTGCGCCAGCACGTTTTATTGCTGTAACTTGCTCTAGCATTACTGCGTCATGATCTAGCCAACCTTTTTCGGCAGCAGCTTTAAGCATGGCATACTCACCAGAGACTTGATAAACTGCTACAGGAACATCAACTTCGTTTTTAATCTCACGTACAATATCTAGGTAGCATAATCCTGGTTTTACCATAACAATATCTGCACCTTCGTCTATATCCATTTCGGTTTCTCTTATGGCTTCAAAACGGTTTGCATAATCCATTTGGTAGGTTTTTTTGTCTTTTGGTACATCAACCATATCTACTGGAGCAGAGTCTAACGCATCACGAAATGGTCCATAAAATGCAGATGCATATTTAGCAGAATAACTCATAATACCTGTGTTGATAAAACCTTCGTCTTCTAATGCTTCACGAATGGTTAAAATACGTCCATCCATCATATCGCTTGGCGCTACAAAATCGGCACCTGCTTCTGCATGAGAGACGCTCATTTCTGCTAAAACTTCAGCAGTATCATCATTAATAATTTGTCCGTTGTCTACAATACCATCATGACCGTAAGACGAAAATGGATCTAAAGCCACATCTGTCATTACTAACATGTTTGGACAGGCATTTTTTACCGTTTTAATGGCGCGTTGCATTAGTCCATCTGGATTTAAAGCTTCTGTTCCTTTATTATCTTTTAAGTTATCAGGTACTTTTACAAATAGTAATACCGACTTTAAGCCTAACTTCCATAGTTCTTTGACTTCATTTTCTAATAAATCTAAACTGTAGCGATAATAGTTTGGCATAGATGCAATTTCTTCTTTTACGCCTTTACCTTCTACCACAAAAAGTGGTACTAAAAAATCGTTTGGAGATATAATGGTTTCTCTAACTAAGCTTCTTATAGCCTCGTTAGTTCTTAGTCTTCTGTTTCTTCTTAAAGGATACATGTAATTGTGTTTTTTAAGTATTTACTTAAATGATTTATTTTGCAAAACCTAGATAATACCAATGGTTATTTTCTTTTACAAATTTAGAATTTTCATGGATAACATCTGGTTTTCCGTTTTCAAAAAAGAATGCGTTAAATTTTACTGTATCTACAGTACTTTCTAATACTTCTAATTTTATCCACTGAACAGATTTTGCCCATTTTTCGATATTTTTCTTGTCTTTTGTAGGTCTTGTACTTTTATGATGTGTTTGCATTAGATAATCACCATTTGCTAATACAAAAGCAGAATATCTTGAACGCATTAATTGTTCAGCAGTTTCTGTTTTACCTCCATTTTTATGAAAGATTTCGCAGCACTCTTTATAGGATTTTTGTGATCCGCAATAGCAATCCATAAGTTATACCCAGTTTTTAGGGTTTTTTAATACGTCTAACAATTTAGCTTCGTCACTACCGTCTTCTGGATTATGATCGTAAACCCATTGTACATGTGGTGGAAGACTCATTAAAATACTTTCTATACGTCCGTTAGTTTTTAAACCAAACAATGTGCCTTTATCATGTACTAAATTGAATTCTACATAACGACCACGACGTATTTCTTGCCAATCGCGTTGTGCTTTTGTGTATGGTAAATCTTTACGTTTTTCAACTATAGGAAGATAGGCTTCAAGGAAACTATCGCCAACTTCGGTTACAAAATCGTACCAGTTTTCCATGCTCATTTCTTCTGTTGCTTTGCAATAGTCAAAAAATAATCCGCCAATACCTCGTGCTTCGTTACGATGTGTGTTATGAAAATACTCGTCACAACGTGCTTTGTATTTTGGATAAAATTCTGGATTGTGTTTATCGCAAGCGGTTTTACACACTTGATGGAAATGTGAAGCATCTTCCTCAAAAAGGTAATAAGGCGTTAAATCTTGTCCGCCACCAAACCATTGGTCTACAATATTTCCATCTTGGTCATACATTTCAAAATAGCGCCAATTGGCATGTACCGTTGGCACCATTGGACTTTTCGGGTGAATAACAAGACTTAAACCGCATGCAAAAAAATCGGCATCTTCTACACCAAAATACTTTTGCATACTATCTGGTAATTTACCGTGTACACCAGAAATATTTACACCGCCTTTTTCAAACACATTTCCGTTTTGGATCACGCGTGTACGTCCGCCGCCACCTTCTGATCTAACCCAAATATCTTCTTCAAATTTGGCTTTTCCGTCTATAGCCTCTAAGCCAGCAGTAATTGTGTTTTGTAAGTCTTGTATGTATTGGTAAAATTTATGTTTCATTATGTAATTCATATAATTCCATATCTAATGGCTTTTCGCCATTTGGAGTAAATTCGTTTTTTAAAGTTTTAATCCATTTAAAATTAGTATTCTTAGCGACTTTTACGCTTCCAATATTATCTTTATGAACTATAATTTGTAAGGTGTTTAATTGTAATTGGGTAAATGCAAATTCGCTTAAACATTTAACCGCTTTAGAGGTAATGTTTTTTCCTTCAAAAGGATAACCAATGCAGTATGCATATTCCCCTTGTTTTGTGTTCCAATTTAGCTCTTTTATATAGATTATACCTGCTAATTCTCTTGACTCAGATTGTTTTATTGTAAATAGAAATTCTTCTTTATTATAAAACTGTTTTACCTTTTTATCTACGAATAATTGAGATAAGGTTGGAGTTAAATTTTGAGCTAATGTTTTAGGAAAATAGCGTTTTAGTCTATCTTGATTTGCTACAATAAAATCACATAATTTCCAAGCGTCACCGTTATGGATTGGATTGATTTCAAAGTTGTCAAATCTTAAATTCATTTTAATGGCTTAATTTTTCGGCATTAATCACTTGTACCGTTTTTAAAGACGCAGCAGTAACCGACAAAGGTAATACGAGTATGATACCAAAAATAGGGATTAAAAGTAGTAACATAAAAACAATACCATTACCTATTGCAATACCACGATAACGTCTAACAAAACTTATACTTTCGTTATACTTAAAATGTCTTTCTAAGGTGTAATCCATATTACCAAAACCAGCGTAATAGGCTTGTGTTAAAAATAGTAATATACTTGATATTATGCCTATTACAGGAATAAAACTAATTAATAATATTGGTAGGGTTAGTAATAATTCTCTAGTTAAATTTCTAAGGTTTATTTTGATACCTCTTGATAATTGTTCTGAAAACGATGTATTACGATGTTGATGTTGTTGAATGCCTGTTAAATGTGCTTCAATTTTTTCTGATACAGGACTCATAAAAGGTGCAGAAAGCGCCATAATAATATGCTTGTAAAGTATTAAGCCCAAAGCAACAACTACAAAACCACCAATAAAAGATGAAATGGTTGTAAAGGTCTCTTTTCCCCAATCCCAAAACCAAACTTTAGCGATAAAATTACCAATATTATCTGATAATCCGTAAGCCGAAACACCAATAACTAAAGCTGTTACAAAGCTAATGATGATGGGAACGAAAAAATATTTCCAGAGTTTTAATTTTGAAATTAAGCCGAAAGCTCCTGTATAACCTTGTAACCCTTGTAGTATGTTTTTTATCATAACTTTAGTTTAAAAGTTGTGCTTTGACTACGCTCTGCTTGACACGTTAGCGATTGAGGCTTTGTTGAAGCTCTTTTATTTGCTACTAAAAGCAAATAAAAAGCGACTGCCGAAAGCGCGACCTACTTTTTTACATCTATTAGTTTAAATTTATGACTAGTTGTTACTAAAAAAGTAGGTAACGCCTTAAAAATTTTAAGCTTTATAGTTTTTTACAGCATCTATAAATGCTTTTGCGTTTTCTAAAGGTATGTCTGGTAAAATACCATGACCTAAATTAACGATGTATTTATCTTTTCCAAATTGGTTAATCATATCTGTCACCATAGTTTTAATTTTTTCTGGTGAAGAATATAATCGTGTTGGATCAAAATTACCTTGTAAAGTAATGTTTCCGCCAGTTAAATAACGTGCATTTTTAGGAGAACACGTCCAGTCTACACCTAAAGCAGATGCACCAGATTTTGCCATAACGTCCAACGCAAACCAGCAACCTTTACCAAATGCAATTACAGGAGCATCATCTTTTAAAGCATCTATAATTTGTTGAATGTATTTCCATGAAAATTCTTGATAATCTTCAGGAGAAAGCATTCCGCCCCAAGAATCAAACACTTGCACAGCGTTGCAACCTGCTTTTACTTTTTCTTTTAAGTAGGCAATGGTTGTATCTGTTATTTTTTGAAGCATTTGATGCGCTGCAACTGGATTTGTAAAACAGAATTTTTTGGCTTTATCAAAGTTTTTGCTGCCTTGTCCTTGTACGCAGTAGCATAAAATTGTCCATGGTGAACCTGCAAAACCTATTAACGGAATCTCATCATTAAGTTTTTCTTTGGTTGCTTTTATGGCTTGATATACGTAGTCTAATGCTTCTGTAACGTCTGGTACAATTACATTGTCTACATCTTGTTGTGTGCGTATTGGATTTGGTAAATAGGGACCAAAATTAGGTTTCATTTGTACCTCAATATTCATAGCTTGAGGAATCACTAAAATATCACTAAATAAAATAGCTGCATCCATACCGTAACGACGTATAGGTTGTACGGTAATTTCGCTTGCTAATTCTGGTGTTTGACAACGTGTAAAGAAATCGTATTTGGCTTTAATTTCCATAAATTCTGGAAGGTAACGACCTGCTTGACGCATCATCCAAACTGGTGGACGTTCTACGGTTTCTCCTTTTAATGCTCTTAAAAATAAATCGTTCTTAATCATATTTTTGTCATTCCTGCGAAAGCAGGAACCTATTTAATTTATATTTCTTTTTATGCATTCCTGCATATACAGGAATGACAGCTATCTTAATTTAATTATTAAGATTCCTGCTTTTGCAGGAAGTAATCATTTACTAGTTCTATAACGCTTTCTACAGTTGGTACTTTGGCAATACGTACATCTTTAAAATGTTTACTTGCTTCTTTTGCTGTAGTTTCGCCAATACAAAATGCAATACCATTAGCAACGTTTTCTTTTTTATAACTCTGTACTGTTGAAGGACTGTAAAACATTACGCCTTCTACAGATTCTGGTATTTTTAAGCTATCGTATTTTGTTTGATAGGCTTCAATTTCGTTTACCTTAATATTGTTGTTTTCTAAAATGCTTGGTAAATCGTCTAAGCGTAAGTTGCTACAGAAATAAGTTACTTCTGTACCTTCCATATATTCAACTAAATAATTGGCTAGTTTTTTTGCGTTTTTTTCGCTTTGCTTAACCTTTCCAATGCGTTTTTCTATTAGTTTTTTAGTACGTCTTCCAACGCAATAGATGTTTTTAAATTGAAGCTCGATAGGAGAGAAGCTTGTTAATAAGGCTTCGACTGCATTTTTGCTAGTAATAACTACGTTTTCAATCTTGTTTTTTACAAATCTTGGATGAATACGGTTTAGGCTTATTTTTATAAAATCGTTACTTTCTGCTGTAACTTTTTCATTAAATAATAATCGTTGATCTTCTGTAAACGATTTGGTTGAGTAAATATTTACTTCTTTATCTTCGTTTTTTAGTTGATCCATTAATCGTTTTCCGCCACGATCTATTATGTAATTGGCAGCCCAAACAGCTAGATCATGATGCTCTCCTAATGGTTTACTTCTTTTTACTTCAACTTTTTTTGTTCCGTCTTTGCTTAATAAAACGCCATGAAAGTGAATTTCGTCATCTTTTATGTAAGCATTTCCACCAATTGGAGCAGTGCAACCACCTTCTAAAGTATTTAAAAACTTACGCTCTATGGATGTACAAATTTCGGTTTCTTCGTGATTAATTTCCGATAGTATATCTAATAATTCTTGATCTTCCTCTAAACCAGCAACCATAATAGCGCCTTGCGCTGGTGCCGGTACCATCCAATCTAAGTTTACAGCGTTTTCTGGTCTAATGTTAAGTCTGCCTATTCCTGCTGCTGCAAAAATTGCTCCGTCCCAATCGTTATCTTCAAGCTTTTGTAAGCGCGTATTAACATTACCTCTTAAATCTACTACATTATGTGTAGGATAACGGTTTAACCATTGTGCACGTCTACGTAAGCTACCTGTTGCAATGGTTCCTTTTTTTGAAGCTAAAAATTCTTCATTTTTTTTGAATACCAATGTGTCACGAATATTACCGCGTTTTAATACTGCAGCTTGTACGATACCTTTGGGTAATACAGTAGGAACATCTTTTAAAGAGTGTACTGCAATGTCTACATCGTTATTAAGCATTGCAATATCTAAAGTTCTGGTAAAAATCCCGGTAATACCAAGCTCGTAAAGTGGTTTGTCTAAAACGATGTCTCCTGTAGATTTTACAGGTACTAATATGGTTTTATGACCTTTTTCTTCTAATAATTTTTGGACAACTTTGGCTTGGTATAATGCTAACTCGCTATCACGAGTTCCTATTCTAATTGTTTTAGACATTTGTTGTGGTGTTTTCTAATTGAAACACTTTTTTTATAAGTTCTAGACTATCGTCTGTAGATGTTAAATTATCTTTTAAGTGATGCGCAAAGTGATTTGTAATCTTTTGTATAATATTGTTGCTAATCAATTCGGCTTGTTCTTCATTAAAATTAGCTATTTTTTTGCGTTGTGTATCTAACTCGGCTGCTTTAAAATCTAATAATTTATGTTTTAAAGCTTTAATTGTTGGCGCAAATTTTCTTGTAGCTATCCAAGCATCAAAATCACTTTTTATGGTTTCGATAATAGCCTCGGCTAAAGGTATGTGTTGTTTTCTGCGTTCTAATGTTTCGTCAGTGATTTGTGATAAATGATCTAAGTGTACTAATTTTACTTGATCTAATTCAGTTACATTATTATCTACATTTTTTGGTATAGATAAATCTAAAATTAATAACTCTTTTTTAGACTGAATTAAGTGTTTATCAACTGTTGGGTTTTGTGCGCCTGTAGCTACAATTAAGATATCTGCTTTATTAATTTCTTCTTGAAGGTTTGCATAATCTTTTACTATTAGATTGAATTTTCCTGCAATAGCTTCGGCTTTATCTTTTGTACGGTTAATTAAAGTGATGTGCGAATTTTTAGAGTGTTTTACTAAATTTTCACACGTATTACGACCAATTTTTCCTGTTCCGAATAAAAGAATGTTTTTATCTGAAACGTTTTCAACTGTATTAAGAATATATTGCACAGAAGCAAAAGACACACTTGTTGCACCTGTAGAAATATCGGTTTCTGTCTTTATGCGTTTGCTAGCTTGTATTACCGAGTTAAGTAATCGTTCTAAAAACGGATTTAAAAGATTATATTCTTTAGAGGCTAGCGCACTTTTTTTAAGTTGTCCTATAATTTCAAAGTCACCTAAAATTTGACTGTCTAAACCAGAGCCAACTTTAAATAAATGCGATACAGCATCGTTACCTTTATAGATGTAAGCATATTTTTGAAACTCTTCTATATTACCTTTAGAATTGTCACAAAGCAACTGGATTAATTGGTAAGGATGTTGCGCAAAACCGTAAATTTCGGTTCTGTTACAGGTAGATGTTACAATTAAGCTTTCTACACCATTAGCTTTAGCTTGCTGTAATAGTGCAGTTTTAGAGTTGTCATCTAAACTAAAATGACCTCTAATTTCTGCATCTGCTTTTTTGTAACTTAAACCTAAGGCATAAAAATATGTGCCTAATGTTTTTTGATATTGCTCCATGTTTACCTGACTGGGACTTTTAGGATTACAAATTTATGCAGGAAGACTAGTAAAAAATAACGCTGAAAGAACTTTTAATATCGATTAGCGTTTTTTAGCCGCGTTTTTTTAAAAACAATGACAAAAGTCATATTTTTGTAGTAAAAGCAATGGTTTTGAACGTTTTTGTTTAGAATCATTCTAAATAAAATTGTATTTATGTCACTTTCAACCTCTAATAAAAATGTCGCTAAAGGTTCTTTTGAAGAAACGCAAGTAGACGATCACGTTTTTGTGTTATCTTATCAAAATGAATCTACTGAAAATCAAGTCATTGAACGCTACATTGATAGCAGTTATATTCAATTTCATTTCTGTTTAAAAGGTGAAAGTACCTTTGTTTTTAATAATGGTAATTACCGTTTGGATATTAAAGAAGAAAGCTCTTTACTTTTATATAATCCAGAACGCGATTTACCCATTCATTTAGAGGTTAATCCTAATTGTTGGTTGGTGACGTTGATAATTTCAATAGAAAAATTTCATAGTTTATTTTCTCAAGAAGCCAATTATGTAACGTTTTTAAGTGAAGATAATCGCGATAAAAAATATTATAAAGACGGAAAAATTTCGCCATCTATGGCTATTACTTTAAATCAAATTGTGAATTATAATTTGAATTCGTCTATTAAGAATCTATATTTTAAAGGAAAGGCTTACGAGCTTTTAAGCTTGTATTTTAATAGGGCAGAAGATGCAGATACAGAACAATGTCCGTTTTTAGTAGATGAAACCAATGTGGCAAAAATAAAGCGCGCAAAAGATATTATTATCGCGAAAATGTCAGAGCCACCAACGCTACAAGAATTATCTGAAGACATTGGATTGCCACTTAAAAAACTTAAAGAAGGATTTAAACAAATTTATGGCGATTCTGTATTTAGTTTTTTATTTGATTACAAAATGGAAGTTGCGCGTAAGTTACTAGAAAGTGGTGCGCATAATGTTAACGAAGTTGGTTTAAAAGTTGGCTATAGTACTGCTAGTCATTTTATAGCAGCGTTTAAGAAAAAATACGGTATTACTCCAAAAAAATACATTCAATCTAAGTGAAAAAAGGATGCAAAATTGCATCCTTTTTTTTAGTAACCGCTACTTTTTAATCGTTTTCTGTTTTTATGTATTACAAGGTCTAATACATCTTGAATAAGATCTTTGTTTTCTTTATTTTGGTCTATATAATCTCCACTATAACCAGATTTATAGTAGACTTTAGTTTGTAATCTGTCTGGATGTTTTGGTTTTAAAAATGCAGCATAATAAAATCGCTTGTCTTCTCTTTTATCTCGTTTTTTTACTAACATGTAAAAATAGATGTCTCCGTTTTGATCGTCGTCTGTGGTGAATTCTTTTTTTCCTAAAAAGTGAATTGAATCTCTGTCTTTTTGAATGGTTTTGTTTTCAAAAAGATAAGATTTTGCAAACATCTCTTGAGTGATTTGAGATTTTAAGTATGGCTTGTATAATTTATGTTTATACATTTTTTCTACTAAAGTAGATTGGTTTTTAAATTCGTTTATGGTCTTCTCTTTTAACTTTTCTGGTATTGTTTCGTTTGCTTGCTCTAAAAATACGTAGTATGTTGTTAAGGCGTTATTGTTTTCTGTATCTAATAACTTGTCAAAAAATGTTTTAGTGTTTTGTTCTTTTCTGTAAGGAAATAATAATTTTATGTATTCTGGTAGCAAAGATGTGTGCGATCTGTAACTGTAATTGTTTTTAGTACTTAGACTTCGTTTAATTTCTATTTTCCCGTCGGTAAGTATTTGTTTTTTATATTTTTTATAAAGTTTTGTTTTGACAATACTGCTGTCTTTTAAGCGTGTTAATAGCTTGTAAATTGGTGCTTTATATTCTTCTATTGTTGTGTATTGTAACACATCTGGAAATAGAGATTTTTTAAGTTGTAATGAATCTTTATAAGAGTAAAACATATAATTTACACTATTATCTAACGGTAAATCTTTACTTAATAATTCTAAAAACTGATCGTAAGATTTTTTTGTTTTACTTTTTATTAGCGACTTTAATATTGTAGTCTGGATATCTGGATTGGAGTAAGAGTCTATATATAATTGCTTTAAAAATGCATTTGTTCTAGAATCTTCTAATGTGCTTAATTGCTCTATTAAATAGGTTTTAATGTCCTTCTTGTTATCCGGAAAATCAAAGTTTTTAATTATATCTATTATTGTACTTGCGTTAGATTTACTAAATTTAATTTTAGAGTCTGCTTTAAGTATAATACTATCGTTATTTTTTAATGCTTCAAAGTATATATTTGTTTTATCGGTAAATACCGATTTTCCTAACAAGGTATCTAATGGATCAAATGTATCATAAAACGTTGTTATAAATTTAGATGGTCCAGAAATAGTATCTGTTAATGTTTTTAGTTGAAATAATGCACCTTTCTTTAAAATGTTTTTTACTAAGATTTCTTTTGCACTAAAGGAGTCTTTTATGGAATATTCGTAATAATATTTGTCGTCCTTTTTATATTTTTTTGGCTTTACAATATTATAAGGTTTAAAGCTATTGGAATAGTCGTCTATATCTTCATGTGTTTTATATTCTTCTGTAATTTCATTCCATAAGCTGTCTATGTTTTTATACATCTGTAGATCATGAAATTTTGTTTTTGTGATGTCAATCTGTTCGTTAGCTTTAGAAAAATACGTTGTATTTGTACGTTTTTGTTCGTAGTCTTTTTTCTTTGATCCGTAATTATAATAATCGCTTTGTGTTGGCGCTTTTGTGTTTGTAATTACTTGAAAATGTAGCGATGTATCTATCACTTTTTTAAAGCCTTCGTGTTTGGTTTTTAAAAATGAAAACGAATTAAAATAAGTAGTTGCATGTTCAGGTGATTTACCTACAAAGCCTAATAGATAATAACTACCATCTTTTACTATACTTTTTAGGTGTATATGTTGTTTGTCTATAGTATCTTTTTTTGCTTCTCCTTGATAACTATAGTAATTGTTGAAATTTTTAAATTGGCCAGAAGTATTTTCTAATTCTAAATCTTTAAAAAAATTAGTTACAATAAATTTAGCTTCAAATTTATCTTCCTCTATGTAATACGTGTCATTAAAAGCAGCTTCTTTTAAAAAATAATAACCATTATTTGTAAGTCCTTGTATTAATTTTTGACCTGCATTTTCTAAGTTTTCTGTTACATAAAATTCCGGAAATACAACACTATATTTATTAAATGGTGATGTGAATTTTTTAGTTGAATTACTTGGTGTTTTAAAGGAGATTGAATTGAAAATTTCGGCTTCTTTGTTTAATACATATTCCTTTTGTCCAGCTAGCTTAATAATTATTATTTCTAAAGGAGTTTTGTAAATATGATATTTTTGATAATCACCTTTTTTAGTTTTGTTTAATACACTAATGCCAGGATAAGGTTGGTTAAGCTGTTCCTTTTTAATAATGTCACCTGGAATATCTTCAAAAAGAAAATCGTTTAAACGTTCTAGTGTAATGTCTTTTTCGTTTGGTAAAAATTCAAATGTGTTATATCTGTTAATGGTAAGGTAAGCACCATTAGTCATATCTGGAGATATGTAATATTTTTGTGTGCCATAAGCAAATTCATATAAAGGTGTAAATGTATTTAAGGTTAAAAAATGATCTGGCGTACTATTTAAACTAGTTGGTTGAGGTATCATTTTATCTTCTAATGCCTCTTTTTTATGTTTTCCTGTTAATGATTGTAAAGAAGTTAGCGCTTTTACTTTATAACCTTTATCTTTTAATAATTGTAGCATGCCTTTTTTTCCGGGTAAATGGGCAGCGCCAACACCTGCAAACATAGATTGGTATTTCATAATACTGTCCATGACTTTAACCATATTTGAGTTTCTTGTATAAAGCATATTTTGTCTAAAAAACTCTGTATTAGACGCAGCACCAATAGAGTCTAAAAGGTTTAAATTTCTGTCTCTATAAGTGTTTTCTTGAAGTAAATACGGACTTTCTTTTTCATATAATTTTTGCAGCCAAGGATCTATTTTAGGTTTTCTAGCATTATGTTGTGCTTTTGTTACTAGATATCTAGATTCTTCTAGGTCTTCCAAGCTGTGAATGGGTTTGTTTTGTTTTTTTCCTGCTTGATAGATAAACATATCTAGATAAGTTTCTTCTTCAAAATTATCTGAAGCACCATCTTTACGGTATAAATACCCGTTAATCATTCTATTATTAGACCTAATACTACCTCTAATATCTAGCTCTTTAGGATGATTTAGATTAAACATGTAAGAATAAAAATTCTTGTCATAATCCCCATAGGTATAGTTTTGAGGCGTTAATATTAACGATTCATAATTGTAAGGTAACCAAGTAGAAGGATCAGATTCTAGAGCAATACTTTCGGTATTTTCTAAAGCCTCAAAAAAGATATCATCTAACCTAAAAGCAACTTTTTTGCTAACATGCATGGTGCCATATATGTAAGAAGGTTTGGTTAGATTATTTCCTGTAATTTCCCATAATAAACTTTGATTGTCTTGTTGAGCAAAAGATGATAGCGAAATTGTACAAAGTAGTACAACAATGATTTTTTTCATAAAAAACTGAATATCTATACAGTAAATATATTAAACTAAATTATAACTAAAAGATTTTACTTATCTAATGATAGACTTTTAGTATACGCTAGATTTATATTTTAATGCTTATTATAAATTAGAGTTGTATTTTTGCAACTTAAATTATTGTAGATGAAAAAAGGAGTACTTTTAGTAAACTTAGGATCACCCGATAGTCCAAACCCAAAAGATGTAAAAACATATTTAGGCGAATTTTTAATGGATCCACGTGTTATAGACGTGCCAAAATGGGCAAGAACCTTGCTTGTAAAAGGTATAATATTAAACACTAGACCAAAACAAAGTGCCAAAGCCTATCAAAAAATTTGGTGGGAAAATGGATCGCCTTTAATTGTTTTAAGTGAGCAATTACAAGAAAAAGTACAAGAACAATTAGATATTCCTGTTGGATTAGCCATGCGTTATGGTAGCATGACGATAAAAAAAGGCTTACAAGATTTAGTTGATAAAGGTGTGGAAGAGGTGTTTTTAATTCCGCTTTATCCGCAATTTGCTATGGCTACCACAGAAACGATTTTAGTCTTAGCTGAAGAAATTAGGCAACAACATTTTCCTAATTTAAAAATTGAAAGCTTACCAGCATTTTACAATAAACCAGAATATATTAAAACCTTAGCAGAGTCTATAAAATCTCACTTACAAGGTAAAAACTACGAGCATCTATTGTTTTCTTATCATGGTGTTCCAGAACGTCACATTAGAAAAAGTGATATCACCAACGGACATTGTAAACCAAGTGATATAGTAGACTGCGCATGTTGTAAAGTACCAAGTAAAGCGCATGAGTTTTGTTACAAACACCAATGTAAAGAAGTAACACGGTTAGTTGCAGAGTATTTAAATTTAGAAGAAGGAACATATTCTACATCCTTCCAGTCTAGATTAGGATTTGATCCATGGTTACAACCATATACAGACAGAACCATTGAAAAATTAGGACAAAGTGGTATAAAAAATATGGCAATTGTCACACCAGCTTTTGTAAGTGATTGTCTAGAAACTTTAGAAGAAATCGCTATGGAAGGTGAAGAAATTTTTCATGAAGTTGGTGGTAAAGAATTTACAACAGTACCTTGCTTAAATACAGATCAAAATTGGGTAAATAATCTAGTAAGTTGGATTAATAATTGGTCTAATGCCAATCAAAACGCTTAAATGAAACAAAGTAATTCTGCTAATCTTGGCACAGAAGCAATACCAAAGCTTTTGATTAAACAAGCTGTACCTGCATCTATAGGTATTCTTGTTATGTCGCTTAATATTTTAGTAGATACAATATTTGTAGGGCAATGGATAGGATCTATTGCAATTGCGGCTATAAATGTTGTGCTTCCTGTTTCGTTTTTTATTGCAGCTTTAGGGATGAGTATTGGTGTTGGTGGATCGTCTATCATATCTAGAGCTTTAGGAGAAGATAATTACAAAAAAGCGCTACGCGTTTTTGGTAATCAAATTACTTTAACACTGTTGTTTACAATAGTTTTTGTGGTATTTGGTTTGTTGTTTGTAAATCAAATAATACCAGCTTTTGGAGGTAAAGGTGATATTTTTGAACCCGCAAAAATCTACTATACTATTGTATTGTATGGTATTCCTTTTTTAGCACTTTGTATGATGGGTAACACCGTAATACGTGCAGAAGGAAATCCCAAATTTGCAATGTATGCTATGCTTATCCCATCTTTGGGTAATCTTTTTCTGGATATTATATTTATTAAATTTTTAGACTTAGGAATGGCTGGTGCTGCTTGGGCAACAACTGGATCGTATTTATGTTGTTTTGTTTATATTTTATGGTATTTCTATTCAAAATATTCAACGTTAAAAATTCAAGCCAATCAATTTAGGTTAGACAAGCCTATAGTTTCAGAAATAGCTAGTCTTGGTTTTGTAACCTTATCTAGACAAGCTGTGGTTAGCGTAACCTATTTATTTTTAAATAATATTTTATACAAATTAGGAGGAGAAAACTCTGTTACAGCTTACGCTATTGTAGGACGTATGTTAATGTTTGCATTATTTCCTGTGTATGGTATTACTCAAGGGTTTTTGCCAATAGCTGGTTTTAATTACGGAGCAAAAAATTACCAACGTGTTAAGCAAACCATTTATACAGCAATAAAATATGCTGTTATTTTAGGGACTTTAGTGTTTATACTTTTAATGGTGTTTCCAGATTACATAACAAGATTGTTCACAGCAGATCAAGAAGTTTTAAAACAAACACCTAACGCAATGCGTTGGGTTTTTGCGGTTACGCCAATAATAGCAATACAGTTAATTGGTGCAGCTTATTTTCAAGCAATTGGTAAAGCAGTTCCTGCATTATTATTAACATTAACTCGTCAAGGTTTTATTTTTATACCTTTACTTTTAGTTTTGCCTAATATGTTTGGTGAGCTTGGAGTATGGCTTAGTTTTCCAATTGCAGATATTTTATCAACTTTAGTAACCGCATATTTTTTATATCGCGAAGTAAAAAATAACCTAACAAAACCGTCTAATGGAGTATTATAATTACATTAAATCACTACACTTAATATTTGTTGTTACTTGGTTTGCAGGTTTGTTTTATATTCCGCGTTTGTTTGTATATCAAATAGAAGCTTTTTATAAACCATCGCCAGAAAAAGAAATTTTAGGAAAACAATTAAAATTAATGGCAAAACGGTTATGGTTTATCATTACTTGGCCAAGTGCAATCTTAGCAACACTATTTGCTGTTTGGTTACTTGTTTTACAGCCTTTTTGGCTGGAACAACCTTGGATGCATGTAAAACTTACATTTGTAGTTTTATTGTTTCTTTATCATTTTAAAACGCACGTTTATTACAAGCAATTACAAAAAGATATTGTTAAAAAGACATCTAATTTTATGCGACTTTGGAACGAAGGCGCTACATTTATTCTCTTTGCTGTTGTGTTTTTAGTGATTTTAAAAAGTGCCATAAATTGGGTATTTGGAGTAATAGGAATTATTGTATTAGGTGTGTTATTAATGCTTGGTTTTAAAATTTACAAACGCATTCGCGAAAAAAATCCTAACGCTTAAAACCTTATTCCTATTTTGGTTTGATTATTGCTATATTTAAGGAATGAAAATCGCAAAACTTTCTCTTCGTGTACGCATATTTATAGCAATGATTTCTTTAGTGCTATTAGCTTCCATATTAATAGCATTGGTTGCAGCATATCAATATAGAGAAGAAACTCAAGATTATCATAAACAACGTTTAGAACGTAAAGAAACTAGCATAAAACGTCACATTAATTTTGTTATTAGAGAAACGTCTTTTGAAGTTGTTCCAGAGAAAATTCCTTTCATTTTTAAAGAAGAAATCTATAAAATAGCAGACGTACATGGATTACAAGTTAATTTATATGATTTAGAAGGAACGCTATTAATTTCGTCTAAAGCAGCATTGCCACAAGATGTAAAAGAAAAATGTTTAGATGCCGAAATTTTAAATATTTTAAACTCTACAGTAGACCATCGATATGTCCAAAAAAGAGATGTAAAAGGACAAAGTTTTAGGTCGTCTTACACTTACATTACAGATCAAAAGTTTAAGCCTTTAGCGATTTTAAATTTACCATATTTAGAAAATGACGATTTTTTATCTCGCGAGTTAAATGAATTTTTCGAGCGTTTAGGTTACACCTATATTTTAATGCTAATTATAGCAGTAATACTAGCGTTTTTAATATCTAAGTATATCACCAAATCACTAAAAACAATTAGTGAAAAAATTAAGCAGATTAGATTAGAAAAACGAAACGAAAAA
Source organism: Mesoflavibacter profundi (assembly GCF_014764305.1). Taxonomy (NCBI): domain Bacteria; kingdom Pseudomonadati; phylum Bacteroidota; class Flavobacteriia; order Flavobacteriales; family Flavobacteriaceae; genus Mesoflavibacter; species Mesoflavibacter profundi. The sequence continues at coordinate 1,093,914 of NZ_CP061703.1, read as the reverse complement.
ATTGTCATAAAATCTTCTTCTTCTGAAATTGATACACTGGTAAAATCTTACAACAGTATGCTAGACGAGCTTGAAGAAAGTGCTGTAAAATTAGCAAGAAGCGAACGTGAGCAAGCTTGGCGCGAAATGGCTAAACAAGTAGCGCACGAGATTAAAAATCCGTTAACGCCAATGCGATTAACAGTACAAAGTTTTCAAAGAAAATTTAATCCAGAAGATCCAGATATACACCAAAAATTAGACGAGTATAGTAAAACTCTAATTCAGCAAATAGATACTATGAGTTCTATAGCTAGTGCATTTTCCAATTTTGCAAAAATGCCTGCTCAACAAAACGAACAATTAAATGTTGTAAAAATTATAGACTTAGCGTTAGATATTTTTAACGAAGATTACATAGAATTTTTACCAGAAAAAGAAGAAATTATTGCAAAGTTAGATCGTACACAGTTAATACGTGTAGTTACCAACTTAGTAAAAAATGGTATACAAGCCATACCAGAAGGTAAACAACCAAAAATAGTGGTACAGGTATTAGATTTAGATACAGAAGTACAAATTAATATATCAGATAATGGATCTGGTGTATCAAAAGAGAATCAAGATAAAATTTTTGAACCTAAATTTACCACAAAGTCAAGCGGTATGGGATTAGGATTAGCAATGGTAAAAAACATTGTAGAAACCTACAAAGGAAACATTACCTTTGTCACTCAAGAAAACACAGGAACAACGTTTAGCGTTTTGTTTCCTAAAGGATAAAAAACATTTCTATTATGAATTTTGAAAATATATTAAGTACAACCAATCAAGGTATTACTACCATTACAATTAACAGACCATCAAAGTTAAATGCTTTAAATAAAGCAACCATAGAAGAGCTTCATCAAGCTTTTAACGCAGCAAATCAGGACAAAGACACTAAAGTGATTATAGTTACTGGTAGTGGCGAAAAAGCTTTTGTTGCTGGTGCAGATATTAGTGAGTTTGCTAATTTTGATATAGAAAATGGCGGAAAATTAGCAGCCAAAGGACAAGAAATTTTATTCGATTTTGTTCAAAATTTAAGTACACCTGTAATTGCAGCTGTTAACGGTTTTGCACTTGGTGGCGGATTAGAATTAGCTATGTCTGCTCATTTTAGAATAGCAAGTGATAATGCAAAAATGGGCTTACCAGAAGTAAGTTTAGGTGTAATTCCTGGTTATGGTGGTACACAACGCTTACCACAATTAATAGGTAAAGGTCGTGCTATGGAAATGGTAATGACTGCAGGAATGATAGATGCACAAACTGCGTTAAGTTATGGTTTAGTAAATCACGTGGTAACTCAAGACGAATTATTGCCTCTAGCAGAAAAAATTGCTGGAAAAATTATGAAAAATTCTAGCGTAGCTATTGGTAAAGCTATACAAGCGGTTAACGCAAATTACAAAGATGGCGTAAATGGATTTGAAGTAGAAATTGAGCAATTTGGAGCTTGTTTTGGTACCGAAGATTTTAAAGAAGGTACAACAGCATTTTTAGAAAAAAGAAAAGCAGATTTTCCTGGTAAATAAACAGTAAAATTAACTGCATAAAAAAAGTGAGCCTAACAAGCTCACTTTTTATTTTTCAACTAAATCTAACTAACTAGAAGTTAAATTTCTTTTCAAATACTCTACCTTCAGTGGTGAATATTAATTTGTAATTCCCTTTTTCATTTTCAGATAATTTATAAATCTTTTCAAGAGAAACAGCATCTGTTAACTTATCTTCATGTATAAGTTCGAAGTTGCCAGTATTGTTTTTGTCAAATAATAATTCGATGTTTAATGGTGACTTGTCTAATGATAATTGAGACACTAAAACTAAATTGTCTTTAACTCTTACAGATGGTTTGTAAACAATAGTTTCTTTAGCTTTTTCAAAAGTAACTTGATTGTAAATCACATTAAACGGTATTGTGTGAATTGCTAAATCTTTATTTAATTCAAAATAATAATTACCATCTGGTAAAGCAGTTAAATCAAATACTTTGTGGTATAAACCTTTTTTAGTTATTCTCTCTTTATAAATAACAATATTGTTGTTGTCTATAATAGATAATTGTTGTCCTTGATCTACATTTTTAATAGTAACCGTCGTTTTTTCTGCATTTGCATTAACGCTAAATGTCTTGTCTTCGTTTGCAACACTTAAAGTAGTAATTAATACAGCAACTACTAAGGCGCTTTTTTTAATTAGATTTTTCATAATTTTTCTTTTTTATGAGGGTTATGATGCAAATGTATGCCCAAAGCTAACCTTAAAAAACATCTATATTGGTCAAAATATATACTATTTTAACCTCAATAAGTGCTACGAAAACGATATAGGTTAATATAGTATATTTCTGAGGTAATTTGGTATAGATTATAAAAAGTAAATATTGTAAATTTGCTATCTAATTAAACGACTTTAATTAAGTGTTACAAAAACCAACATTTGAAAAAATTACACCAGACTTTGGAAGTTCTATTACAGCTGTACAAAAAACAAAAAAGCGTAAAAGAAGTGATGCATTTTGGCATTTTCATCCAGAGATAGAGTTAGTTTATGTAAATAAAGGTAAAGGGAAGCGTCACATTGGAAGTCATTTATCCTATTTTAATAACAGTCAATTAATATTAATTGGTTCTAATTTACCTCATAATGGATTTACAGATCGATTAACATCTAAAGGTAAAGAAACATTAATTCAATTTAGACCAGAGTTTTTGGGTGATCAATTTTTTAATATTCCAGAAATGGCTAGCATTGCTATTTTGTTAGAAAAAGCAAAAAAAGGAATTTTATTTAAACCAGAAACTAAAAAGATAGTAGGACCAAAGATAGAAAAGTTGCCAAAACATAATGGTCCAAAACGTGTAATTAAACTATTAGAAATATTACACTTATTATCTCAAGCCAAAGATTATGTTATTTTAAATGCAGATGGTTATGCTTTTGAAACTCAGCCACAAGACAGTTTAAAAATTGATAAAATATTTAAACACATTAATGCAAATTTTCAAAATCATATAAGTTTAGAAGAAGTTGCAGACCAAGTTAGTATGACAGTTCCTGCCTTTTGTAGGTATTTTAAAAAAGCAACAGGAAAAACTTTTACGCAATTAGTGAATGAATATAGAGTTGTACACGCAACAAAATTGCTGTTAGAAAGTAAAATTAGTATAACCGATATTTGTTTTGAGTCTGGATTTAATAACTTTTCTCATTTTAATAAAATCTTCAAAGAAAATACAGGTAAAAGCGCTTCGCATTACAGAAGCGAAATGCAACATCTTATAGGTTAATCAAACATGATGTTGATAATTAATTTGTAAAATGATTAATTACGAATTTATGTTTTGTAATTTTACAAAAAATTATAAAATATGTTGAATAATTCGATTAAAAAAGGACGTGGCGCGCAGCAAAATATAAGCAATCGTTTTTTTGAATTGTCACATGAAATTAGAGCCGATTTTTTAGAGTATTGTGAAAAAGAAGGCGAATTAGCAGATAATGACAAAACACAATATTTAGAAGTCTATCCAAAAACCATAGTAAATAAAGTAAAATCTCCAGATGTTGGTATGTCGTATTCTATGAATATGTATCAAGGTTGCGAGCATGGATGTATTTATTGTTACGCAAGAAATAGTCATGAATTTTGGGGCTATAGCGCAGGTTTAGATTTTGAAAGACGTATTCTGGTAAAAAAAAATGCACCACAATTATTAGAAACTATTTTAAAAAAGAAATCTTGGAACGCGCAAACCATAGTTATGTCTGGCAATACAGATTGCTACCAACCAGCCGAAAAGCAATTTAAAATAACCAGAAAATGTTTAGAGTTATTTTTAAAATACAAACATCCAGTATCTATAATTACTAAAAATGCGTTGGTTTTAAGAGATTTAGATCTTTTAAAAGCATTACAAAAAGACCAGTTAATAAGTGTAAATATTTCGATTACATCTTTATCAGAGCAAACACGACGTGTATTAGAACCAAGAACAGCTACCATAAAAAAACGACTTGAAACTGTAAAAATTTTAAGCGAAAATAATATACCTGTTAATGTTATGTTGGCACCAATAATTCCATCTATAAACAGTCATGAAATTTTACCATTAGCAAAAGCAGTAAGTGAAGCTGGAGCATTAAGTATTGGACACACTATAGTAAGGCTTAACGGTGCAATTGGGCAAGTATTTACAGATTGGATACAGAAAAAAATGCCCGATAAAGCAGAGAAAGTACTTAATCAAATTAAAGATTGTCACAACGGAAATTTAAACGATTCTAGATTTGCAACTCGCATGAAAGGTGAAGGTAATATAGCAAAACAAGTTTCAGATTTAATGCAATTAGCTAAACTTAAATATTTTAAGGATAAAGCAATGCCAACATTAAATACAAACCTACACGAAAGTTATAAAGACGGACAATTAAAGTTATTTTAAACTACTTCTCACCATGCCATTCAGCATAAAACTGCTTTAAAAAATCGACCATGTAATTGTGTCTTTCTTCAGCAATTTTACGACCAGTTTTGGTATTCATTTTGTCTTTTAACAATAATAATTTTTCGTAAAAATGATTTATACTTGGTGCAGTAGATGCTTTATATTCGTCTTTTGTAAGGTTTAAATTAGGTTTAATATCAGGATTGTAAAGTGCTCTATTTTTAAATCCACCATAATTAAAGGTACGTGCAATACCAATAGCACCAAGCGCATCCAAACGATCTGCGTCTTGTATCACTTCTAATTCTTTAGACTTAAATGCATCAGTCTTATCTATATTAGAACTAAAAGACACGTTTTCAATAATTTTAATAACGTGATTAATTACTTTGGTAGATACGTTTTGTTTCATTAAAAATTCTCCAGCTATTTTAGGTCCAATAGTATCATCTCCATTGTTAAATTTGCTGTCTGCAATGTCGTGTAATAAGGCACCAAGTGCAACAACTAACTCGTCTACCGTTTCACCTTTACTAATTAATAACGCATTCTTGTAAACACGTTCTGTATGAAACCAATCGTGTCCGCCTTCAGCATCTTTTAAAGTGGTTTTTACAAAGGTTTTAGTAGCTTCAATAATTTGATTATTTTTCAAAAGTGATGGCGTTTTTAATGGTGTTTTCAGTGGTTTCAATAAGTGTTTGAGTATCGAAATCACTCACCTTTAATGGTTTATGAATCGTATATTTTAGACGGTAACCAATTCCCATAGGAAATTTCCCGTAAATCAATGTTTTCCAGGAATTATTTATCGTAACAGGGAAAATATATGCATTTGGTGCATGCTCAATTAATGTGGTTAATCCACGAGTTTGAAATGGTTTTGGTTGTCCATCACGACTACGCGTACCTTCAGGAAAAATAACAACTCCACGATTATGAGTTTCTATATAGTTTGCCATTTCTTTAATCTTACTAAGTGCTTGTTTGGCGTCTTTACGATCTATTAAAACCGATCCGCCATGTCGTAGATTATAAGATACACTTGGTAAACCTTTACCTAATTCCTTTTTGCTAATAAACTTAACATGAAAACGTCTCATAAACCAGATTATTGGCGGAATATCGTTCATGCTTTGGTGATTAGCCACAATAATTACTGGAACATTTTTAGGTAAATCGCTTGGCACTTTAAACTGATAGCTACAGCCTAAGAAATGCAAGCAACGTGTCAAGCAAAAATTAAGATAATCTACACTTTTTTTATGCGTTTGATAGCCAAACACATTAAAACAAAACCATTGTATTGGATGAAAAACAAGTAAGCTTAACCCAAAAAATAGGAAGTAAATACAAGTTAACGGATAAGCTAAAAGTTTTCTCATTTGTAGTGATTTTTAAGTTTCAAAAATAAAAAAACCACGATAAAAAATCGTGGCTTTTAAATAATACTTTATCGTTATAAAGGCTTAGCAATGCTCGTTATAAGCATCCATAAGGTTTTGAGCAATAAGTTCTGCTGGTCTACCTTCAATATGATGTCTTTCTAACATGTGTACTAATTCGCCATTTTTAAAAAGCGCCATACTTGGTGAGCTTGGAGGAAACGGTACCATATGTTGTCTAGCAACATTAGTAGCTTCTTTATCAACACCAGCAAAAACCGTAACCGCATAGTCAGGTTTTTTAGGATTGTTTAAACTCATTTTTGCTCCTGGACGTGCGTTAGCAGCAGCACAACCACAAACCGAATTTACAACTACTAACGTTGTACCTTCTTTTGCTAATGCAGCTTCTACAGCTTCAGGTGTATGTAATTCTTCAAAACCAACGTTTGTTAAGTCTTCGCGCATTGGTTTTACTAATTCTGCTGGATACATATTTATGAAATTTTTTTATTTATAAATCTATTCTGTGCAAAGATAAACAAAAACCATGCAAAAGTTATTTTGGCGTTACCTGATAACACCTATGGTGTCATAAGGTCAGGCTATCGGCAGTCGCGCTTTGCAAGGCGCTCCAACAAAGCCTCTATCCTTAACGCGTCTTATCTGCCAAAACCAGTAACAAAACCAACAAAAAGTATACTTACAAAGTGTTATATTTACAACAAAAACAAATTAATGAGCGGATTAAAATGGATTGGTGCCACTTTAGGATGGTCTTTAGGTGGACCAATTGGTGCAATAATCGGATTAGCATTAGGTAGTATTGGCGACGCATTTGCAGATGGTAAAGGAACTTTGTTAGGTGACGGACAACCAAAACAACAAAGACCAAAATACAGAACACGACCAGATTACCGTACACAACAACAAAAAAGAGCGCAAACAACATCAGGAGATTTTGAAGTTAGTTTACTAATCTTAGCTTCTGTAGTGATAAAAGCAGATGGTAGTCAAGACCAACGTGAGCTTGATTATGTTCGTATGAAGTTTGTAGAAATGTATGGCAAGGACAGAGCTAACAAAGCCTTTAGATTATTTAAACAAATTAATAATCAAAGTATAAATACGCGTCAAGTTTGTTTGCAAATCAAAACTATGATGGATCATGCAGCGCGTTTACAACTGCTTCATTTTTTATTTGGTATCGCACAAGCAGATGAGATTGTTATAGATGAAGAAGAGCGTCAAATCTATACCATTGCAGGTTATTTAGGAATTAGCAGTCGTGATTATAATAGTATAAAAGCGATGTTTTATAATCAATCAGATAATGCGTATAAAATTTTAGAAATAGATAAAACTGCAACTGTAGACCAAATAAAAAGAGCGTATCGTAAAATGGTGATGAAATATCATCCTGATCGTGTAGAGCATCTTGGCGACGAACACAAACAAGGCGCAGAAGCGAAGTTTAGACAAGTACAAAAAGCTTACGAACAGTTACAGAAAGAACGTGGGTTTTAATTTGTCTTCCTGTGATTAATATAGAAGTCAACTTTTCAATTTTTTTAATATGAAATATAGCATTGCTCTTTTATTTTTTATTTGGAGTGTTTCAAGCACAGCGCAAGATATTTCTGGCGTGTACCTTTTGCATACAAATTCTGAACAATTTGAATTAAAGCGTACCTTAACGTTACATCAAGACGGAACTTTCAGCTTTCATAATTATAAAAGAGATGAAAACGGAATACCTAAAGAAACCAACACTTACGGTAAAGGACATTGGCAAATAGATAAAAAGGTTGTTTCTTTTTCATCTACATCTTTAGACGATACTTTCACTTTAGATTTTAATGAAACTAAAGCAAGATACATATCTAAATCACCAAGAGACACATCGGATAGAGTTATTAAAACAGCCTTACGTTTTTATCAATCTAACTTGTTTTGGGTAAAAGGTATGACTTTAGAAAAACAATAGAATTACTTTAAAGTATAACGCATCCCAAAAAACACTCTAATTCCTTGGTTTGGTGCATAGACATAAGATGGGTCAAAGGTTAATGCATAAGGGTTATCTGGTGTTGCAACAACATTACCATTATTATCAAATTGAACATTCTCGTCAAAAGGATCGTTTGCTCTAGCAATGATAAAAGGGTTGCCTTTATTTGGTGTCCAGTCTAGTAAGTTTTTTACGCCACCATAAATGTCAAGGTTTTTAAACTTATCGTAGGTTAATTGTATGTTTTGTATGCTCCAAGTAGGCGAGTAGTCTTGTCTTGGATCTAAATCGCCTAAAGTTGGTAAACGCATTGGTCCATAAACATTACCCGTATAATCAATGGTTAGATGCGTTGGATAATGTTTATATGATATTCCCCAAGTTCCTGTAAAACGTTCGGTTAAAATTTGTCGTGTCGTTATGTTGTTTTCAGTTTGGGTAACATCTTGTACTGTCGCACCAATATTTGCTTTAAAACCTGTTGCAAAAATAGCATCAAAGTTTAAGCTTAACCCTTTAGAAACAGAATGTCCATCTAAATTATCGTAAATAATTTGATTAGGATTAGTATCATAATCTGGTAAAATGGCATTAGTAAAATAAGTATACCAAGCCGAAGCATCTAAAGTGAAAATCATACCTTTTTTAGTGTAAAATTTCTTTAGATAGTTAAGGTTAATATTGTACGATTGTTCTGGATCTAAAGTTTCTTCAATTATTACATCTCTTGCACCAGTTAATGCAGCATGATCTTCGGTAAAAAGGTTTACAACTCTAAAACCTGTTCCTGCATTTAGTCTAATAATATCGTCTTCGGTTGGTTTGTATTTGTAAGCAATACGAGGTGTTAGAATAGATCCATGTCGGTTATCATAATCATATCTTAACCCAAACAATAAATTTTGTTTGTCGTTTAGCTTAATTTCATCTTGAACAAAAAGAGAAGGTATGGTAACTTCATCTGCATTTAAAGTCGCTGTTGTATTGTCGTTATAATAGTTGTATCGTAACGCTGCACCAAATAATAAATCGTGATTTTTTAAAGGTTTATCCCAAACCAATTGCGTAAAACCAATACGTTGTTTTGCTAAGTATGGCGTATCTCCATATACTGAGTTTTGGTCATGATCAGAATATGAAAATTGCAGATTGATATGCTCATTAACTGGTAATTGATACTTACCTAAAATTTCAAATCGGCTAGTGTAAATGCTTTCGCCGTAAACTTCGTTTCCACCACGAAAACTTTTATTCCATTGTAATTCGCCGCCATATCTATCTTCATAAAAATAACGTCCAGCAATAGAAAATATGCGGTTATCTTGTCGTTTAAAATCCCATTTATTAAATATTGAAATTCGGTCTTGAAGCGTCAAATCTGTAAAATTATCGTTGTTATTATCTATTGGATTATCATATTTAAAGTAGTTAGTTCCAAACAGTAACGTTGCTTTTTCGCCAACTTTTGCTTTAAAACCAGCGTCAACATTAAGTTCGCCCCAAGAATTTATAAAACTATCTGCAAAAACCGTTGGCGCATTCTCTGGACTTTTTGTGATAATATTTATTAATCCACCAACTGCTTCGCTACCGTATAAAGAAGATGCAGGACCTTTAACAATTTCGACTTGTTCTATTAAAGAGTTTGGTATACCAGATAAACCATAAACAGTAGATAAACCACTAACTATCGGCATACCATCTATCATTACTAAGGTGTATGGACCTTCAAGTCCGTTAATGTGTATATCGCCAGTATTACACACATTACAATTAAGTTGAGGTCTTACACCGTTTACGTTTTGCAACGCTTCAAAAATATTTGGAGTTGGGTTTTTTTTGAAAAATGTTGGCGTATACACTTCTACTGGAACAGCACTTTCTAATCGGTTTACCGCTTTTAATGTTCCAGAAACTACGACTTCATCTAAAGATTGGTCATTTATAAGTTGAAATGATAGGTTTTTAAAGTTTTTATCAACTGTAATTTGTTTCTTTTCAGTTTTAAAACCAACATAAGATGCAACAATTGTATAATTGCCACTTGCGATGTTTTTAATTTCGAAATAACCGTTTTCATTTGTTGTAGTTCCAATTTTGGTGTTTTCCAAATAAACGTTAGAGTAAGGTATACTTCCGTTTTCTGAAGAAACTGTACCAGAAATTGTATATGTATTTTGAGCTACACATATTACAGAAAAAAGAGATATTAAGAGCGAAACTAGCTTCATTAGTTAATTATTTTTATGCAAATATAAACATATTTTTAGTCTTGTCTAAAAATATGTTTTTGAATATAAAAATTTGTATCTTTGTTTATCTAAAAATGAACTAGTGACTTTATCTGAAGAGAATTATTTAAAAGCAATTTATCATCTTGGTAAGCATGGTACAACAGCAGTAAGCACCAATGCAATTGCAGAGCAAATGGAGACCAAAGCGTCTTCTGTAACCGATATGGTTAAAAAATTAGCCGAAAAAAACTTGGTAAATTACGTAAAATATCAAGGTGTTAGCCTAACAAAAGATGGTAAAATTGTAGCGACTTCAATTATTAGAAAACATAGACTTTGGGAAGTGTTTTTAGTGCAAAAGCTTAATTTTACTTGGGACGAAGTGCACGATGTAGCAGAGCAATTAGAGCATATTAAATCTGATAAATTAGTCAATCAATTGGATGCGTTTTTAGAGTTTCCTACGCATGATCCGCATGGAGATCCAATTCCGGATAAAAACGGAAATATGGTTACAAGAGAAAAAACAATTTTATCTAAAGTAAACATTAACAGTGTTGGTGTTTGTGTTGGTGTAAACGATTCTTCATCAGATTTTTTAAAATATCTAAGTAAACATAATATAGCCTTAGGAACTTCTATTGAAGTGGTTGGAAAAGAAAAGTTTGACGACTCTATGACTATAAAAATTGAAGACAAAACACTTCAAATTTCTAAATTAATTTCAAATAACATTTACATAAAACTAGTATAAATGGATAGTATTGTACAATATTTTGAGTCTATAGACCCAATTTTAGGAGCGTTGTATGCATCGTTATTCACATGGATAGTTACAGCTGCAGGAGCTTCTTTAGTATTTCTTTTTAAAGGAATGAATAGAGCTTTGTTAGATGGTATGCTAGGTTTTACAGGTGGCGTTATGGTTGCTGCCAGTTTTTGGAGCTTATTAGCACCAGGAATAGAAATGAGTCCTGGCGAAGGATTTGTAAAAGTGATTCCTGCTGCGGTAGGATTTGCTTTAGGCGCATTATTTATTTTTGGATTAGATAAAGTATTACCGCATTTACATATCAATTTTAAAGAAAGCGAAAAAGAAGGCGTAAAATCTCCTTGGCACAGAACAACCTTATTAGTATTAGCAATTGCATTACATAACATACCAGAAGGTTTAGCAGTTGGTGTGCTTTTTGGAGGCGTTGCTGCAGGAATACCAGAAGCTAGTATTGGTGGCGCTGTTGCTTTGGCATTGGGAATTGGAATACAAAATTTTCCAGAAGGTTTAGCTGTTTCTATGCCATTAAGACGTCAAGGCGTAAGTAAGTTTAAAAGTTTTTGGTATGGACAGATGAGTGCAATTGTCGAGCCTATTTTTGCAGTTATTGGTGCTGTTGCAGTTACCTTTTTTATTCCAATTTTACCTTATGCATTAGCTTTTGCTGCAGGCGCTATGATTTTTGTAGTTGTAGAAGAAGTCGTGCCAGAAACACAAAGAGATAAATATACAGACATAGCAACCCTTGGATTTATTGGTGGATTTATTGTCATGATGACCTTGGATGTGGCTTTAGGATAAGTTGGCAAGATTTTGGTTATATTTATCATATTGACAACATGTTAAGCTAATTTTTATGAAACTATTTTATTTTGCCTTAATACTATGTTTTAGTGCTACTGTTAAAGCACAAGACTCTATTGCAATAGCAGTAAAAGCACCAAAAATTGTAACTAATTTAAAGTCTGGAAAAGCCTTTAGTTATGAAGATGTTGAGGTGAAATTTATAAAAGTGATTTCAGATTCGCGTTGTCCAAAAGATGTTACTTGTGTTTGGGCTGGAAAAGCAGAAGTTTTAGTGTCTATTTTAAAACAAGGAAAAGTCCTAGAACAAAAAACCATCACGATAACACCTTATGCTAATCTAAAAAATCCAATAGTTGTTGATCAGTCTTCAGCTAAATACTCTATAGAAGGTGTAGATTTATTGCCTTATCCTGTAAGTACTAGTAAAACAAAACCTGAAGATTATGTGCTTCAGTTACATGTGATTGATTAGTTAATTACAACCACAATTGTCACTTCCACATGCCTTTTTTGTTTTCTTTTTAAAGAAGTATTTTTTTATTAAAAAGTATAGTGCAAAGCCAAAGGTTAAAAAAACTAATATATTTTGTAACGTATTCATTTTATTTTAAAAATTGAAAAGCTAGTAAAGCAGTAATATAAGCAATTGACGTCATAATTACAAGCTGTAAAACTGGCCACTTCCAGCTGTTTGTTTCTCGTTTTACAATTGCCAACGTACTCATACATTGCATTGCAAACGCATAGAATAATAATAAAGAAATACCAGATGCAAAATTAAATAATGGTCCGCCAAGTATTGGATTTACTTCACCTGCCATTCGGTTTTTTATAGTGTCTTCATCATCATTACCTACGCTATAAATGGTCGCTAATGTACCAACAAACACTTCGCGAGCTGCAAAGCTACTTACAATTGCTATCCCTATTTTCCAGTCGTAACCTAAAGGTCGTATTACAGGTTCTATTGCGCGACCTGTTAATCCTATAAAAGAATGTTCTAATTTATGAGATGCTATTTTTTGGTCTAATTCGTCTTGAGATAAATTTTGCGACGCGTATTCGGTTTTTATAATGTCTTCAGCATTATTAAAGTTTTCTCCAGGACCATAAGACGCTAAAACCCAAAGAATAATTGAGATCGCTAAAATAATTTTACCAGCACCAAAAACAAACGACTTTGTTTTTTCTAATACTGTTAATCCAACATTTTTAAATAATGGTAATTTGTAGTTTGGCATTTCTACTACAAAAAACGTTTTACTTTTAATTTTTAGCACCTTATTTAAAATGTATGCCGAAATAATTGCAGTACCAAAACCTAGTAAATACAACAACATTAAGGTTAATGCTTGGTAGCTTAAACCTAAAAATCGTCCTTCTGGAATCACTAAAGAAATGATAATTAAATAGACAGGTAATCTAGCCGAACACGTTGTAAAAGGTGTTACTAAAATGGTGATTAGACGTTCTTTCCAGCTTTCTATATTACGAGTTGCCATAATTGCTGGAATGGCACATGCAGTTCCAGAAATTAGTGGGACAATACTTTTACCGCTTAGTCCAAAACGTCGCATAATACGATCCATTAAAAAAACCACACGACTCATGTAACCACTTTCTTCTAGTATAGCTATGAAGAGAAATAAAAATGCGATTTGCGGAATAAAAATAACAATACCGCCAAGTCCAGAAATAATACCTTCGGCTAATAAATTAGTAAATGCGCCTTCTGGTAATGTGTTTTTAACCCAATCACTAAGACTAGCAAACGTACTATCAATAAAATCCATTGGTACAGCAGACCAATCGTATATTGCTTGGAAGATTAGCAACAAAATCATAAAAAAGATGGCGTATCCAAATATTTTATGAGTTAAGATACGGTCTAATCTTGTACGTAAATCTTTAGCCTGACTTGCATCTATGGTTTGTCCAATTTTTAAAGTGTTATTAATAAATTGGTAACGTTTTATGGTTTCTTTTTGCTGTAAACGTTTTAAATCACTTTTAGATTTGGTTTTAAAACTAGCAATAGCTTCAATTTCGTTTCTATCAGTTTTTCCGAAATTAACATCTTGAGTAATCACCAACCATAATTTATAAAGTAATTGGTTAGGAAAAGCTTTGCGTAGTTTGTCAAAGTAATCAGAATCAATCTCAGACGCATGTAAGCAAGGTGTTGTAGAAATGTCTTTGTAATTAGAAATTAGATCTTTTAAGCCTTCTATACCTTGTTTTTTTCTTGTGCTTATTAAGGCAATTTTGGTATTTAACTCTTGCTCTAAATAAGGAATATCTAAAGAAATACCTTTGTAACTCATCCTATCTGCCATATTAATCACAAGGATGGTTGGAATTTCTAAATCTTTTATTTGTGTGAAAAGTAAAAGATTTCGTTTTAAATTTTCTACATCACTTACTACTACAGCAACGTCAGGAAAATCTTTGTCGTTTTTATTTAAAAGAAGTTCGATAACTACATTTTCGTCTAACGAAGATGCATTAAGACTATAAGTTCCTGGTAAATCAATGATGTGCGCTTTAACGCCTCTTGGTAATTTACAGATACCTTCTTTTTTTTCAACAGTAATTCCTGGATAGTTTCCAACTTTTTGATTTAATCCTGTTAAGGCATTAAAAACAGAAGTTTTACCTGTATTAGGGTTACCTATTAAAGCGACATTAATTTGCTTACTCATACCGTTTCTTTTTCAATTAAAATATGAATAGCAGTTTCTTTTCTAATTGCCAGATGACTACCGTTAATGTTTAAATACATTGGATCTGCAAAAGGCGCTAATTGAACCAATTGAACACTATTACCGGGCAAACATCCCATTTCTAAAAGTTTTAGAGGAATATGTTTAGAAGAGACATCTATTATAGTAGCGATTTCTCCTTTTTTTAATGTGTCAAGTGTATGATTCAAGCTTATTTAGATTGATTTTAAAGAAGCAAAAGTAATGGAAAATTTTAGCCTAAAAAAATTGAAAGCTAAAAACTAATCTTGGTATTCTTTTTTTAGCGTTTTTAAATCTTTTAAAAGGCGTTTAATTTCATCTTTTTTAGTACCATCGTAATAGCCTCTAATTTGTCTTTTTTTGTCTATTAGCATAAAGTTTTCGGTATGTACCATGCCGTAATCGTCTGGCATTCCATCGTCTTTAACTGCGAGATAACTTTTTCTTGCTAATCGGTAAATTTCGCCTTTATCTCCGGTTACTAAATTCCATTTACTATCAATAACGCCTTTTTTAATAGCGTAGCGTTTTAGCTGTGCTACACTGTCAATTTGTGGTGTTACAGAATGTGATAGAAGCAAAACTTCTTCGTCATTTTTAATTTCTTTTTGAATATCTACCATGTTATCTGTCATAATTGGGCAAATGGTTTGACAGGTTGTAAAAAAGAAATCGGCAACGTAAATTTTATCTTTATAAGTCGCTTGGGTAATAGTATCTCCGTTTTGGTTGATTAAACTAAAATCGGCTATTTTATGATATTTTATTTGGTGTTGAATGGTGCTATCTACCAACTCTGTACTTACCATTGCAGGTTGATAAATTGGTAAAGGTTTTTCTACATTTAAAATGCTGTAAAATATTGAAATAATTATAATTGAAATTATACCAAAAACAATAGCAAATTTTTTATACGCTTTAAAAAACGAAAGCATGACTAAGATTTTAAATTGAGATTACAAAAATACGACTAATTAGACGATTAACTTTATGATAAAGCTCATAAAATTTGTTAATAAACGTAAACCATAGAGGTATAAGTTTTTAATACTAAGGTTAAATACTTACTTTTGCCGACTACTATAGAATAATTATACTAAATGGAATTTATCATAAAAATAGGGCAATTTTTATTAAGCTTATCTTTACTTATTGTCCTTCACGAATTAGGACATTTTATCCCTGCAAAAGCGTTTAAAACTAGAGTCGAAAAGTTTTACCTTTTTTTTGATGTAAAATACTCTTTATTCAAGAAGAAAATAGGCGAAACGGTTTACGGTATAGGATGGTTACCGTTAGGAGGTTATGTTAAAATCTCTGGAATGATTGACGAAAGTATGGATACCGAGCAAATGGCACAAGAGCCACAACCGTGGGAATTTAGATCTAAACCAGCTTGGCAACGTTTAATTATTATGTTAGGCGGTGTTTTTGTAAACTTTCTATTGGCTTTAATAATTTACATTGTAGCGTCTTTTGCTTATGGCGATTCAGATATTTCTGCAACAAGTATAAAAGATGGTTTTTTAATCGAAAATCAAATTTTAAAAGATATAGGATTTAAAACAGGTGATAAAATTGTTAAGATAGATGGAGAAGCAATTGAGTTTGAATCTGATATAAGAAAAAATATTATAGGCGCTAATAACGTGACAATCTCTAGAGACGGAGCACAACAGACTATAGATTTACCAGTAGATTTTTTAGGTCAATTATCTTCTAGTAAAGACCGTAGTTTGTTTGATTTAAGACAACCTTTTATTGTAAAGCAAGTCTTGGATACTTCGTTAAACAAAAGTGTAGACTTAAAAAAGGGAGATATTTTTAAAACAATTAATGGGCAACCAGCTCAATATTTTGATCAAATTCAACCAATTTTAGAGGCAAATAAAGGACAATCTGTAAGTGCAGTTTTGCTTAGAGATAATTCAACCATAGAAAGGACATTAGAAGTAGATAATAACGCAAAATTAGATATCCAAACCATTACAAGTGTAAAGACACTTGAAGACTTAGGTTATTTAAAAATTATTAGAAAAGAATATTCTTTTACAGAAAGTTTTGGTGTAGGTTTAAACAAATTTACTGGTCAAATAAGTTCTTATTTTGGTCAATTAAAAGCTATTTTTAATCCTAAAACTGGTGCTTATAAAGGTGTAGGAGGATTTAAGGCTATCTATGACATTTTTCCAGATACTTGGAGTTGGCCAGCTTTTTGGAGTTTAACAGCCTTTTTATCGATTATGTTAGGAGTTTTAAATTTATTGCCAATACCTGCATTAGATGGCGGTCATGTTATGTTTTTATTATATGAAATCGTATCTGGACGTAAGCCTAGTGAAAAGTTTTTAGAAAAAGCCCAAATGGTAGGTTTCTTTATTTTAATAGCTTTAGTATTATTTGCAAACGGTAATGATATTGTAAAAGCAATTTTTAATTAAAATTTTTAAAAATATTGTTTGTAGAAATTAAAAAAACATATATATTTGCGCTCGCAACGACGAAAAAAACACTCCTCCTTAGCTCAGTTGGTTAGAGCATCTGACTGTTAATCAGAGGGTCCTTGGTTCGAGCCCAAGAGGGGGAGCAATTTTAAAGCCACTTTTTTAAGTGGCTTTTTTTATTTTAATATTTAAATGTCAAATTTTTTAGAACAATATTCTTGTAAGGCTCGTCATAATTTTGAATTTGGTATTGTAAGGTTTTATGAAGATTTTTTAATTACCGAATTAAAAGAAGGCGCATGTTTTAATATTAATGATGCCTATAAAATCTCAAAATTAATTCCTGATTATTTTCAAGATAGACCTTTTGGTTACATTTCGAATAGAATTAATTCTTATGCTGTAACTCCTACAGACTATTTAAAAATTAAAGAAGTCTTTCCTACAATAAATTCTTTAGCAGCAGTGATTCATTCCTCTATGCAAAAATCTGTCATAGAAATAGAAAATAGTTTTTTAGAAAATCAGATATTAGATTTTGATAATCTAGAAGACGCCATTAAATGGACTAAATTGAAATTAAAGGAAAAAAATAACTAATTTTTTTCCTTTAATCGAATTGCTAAAATTGCTGCTATTCCAAAAAAGGCACCAGCAAATAGCATTGCATTTATTGCATTTTCGTTTAATAGATATTTGTAAATAGGACCAAAAGTTAAGGTTTGTATAAACATTGGAATTACAATCATCATGTTTAATATTCCCATATAAACACCTCTTCGTTCTTGTGGTACAATTTTAGAAACCATAGTGTAAGGTATACCCATCATTGCTGCCCAACCTATACCAAATAAAACCATTGGTAGTAATACTAAATAAGGATCTGTAATGTAAGGAATTATAAATAGTGCTAAAGCAGTTCCTATTAGACTTAATGAATATATCTTTTTACCTCCAAATCTTAATGTTAATGGTACTAATGCTAGTGCTACCAACATAGTTACTGTGTTATAAGTTAAACTCATTTTAGCAGCTTGAGATCCAGCTTCAGAAATGTTATAACCCATTGTCTTCATAAATAGAGGTGTAGTAAATTGCCAATAAATAAATAATGCGTACCATTGGAACACATAAACTCCGCCTATTTTCCACATAAATTTTGGCATTGTTTTTACAGCTTCAAAAATTTCAACAAAAGGTAATTTTAAACGCTTTATAAAAGAAAATCTTTTTATTTGGTTAATTTCTTTCATTTCTTCTTTTGTTGGTGGAATTTCTGGAGTTTTTAAAACCGACCAAAGAATTGTTACCAAGGATAAAAAAGCACCAATAAAGAATGAATAATATAACCATTGAGGTATGCTACCAGTTTGTTCTACTGTATCGTTACCAAATAAATATTGAAATAATACAATAGATCCATTTGCAAGTAGTATTCCCGCGCCAACAAATAAACTTTGCATTTGATAGCCTAAACTAAGCTGCTTTTCTGGTAATTTATCACCAACAAATGCACGGTAAGGCTCCATAGCCATATTGTTTCCTACATCTAAAATCCATAGTAAACCTACTGCAAACCATAAATAAGGACTATAAGGAAACATAAATAAACAAATACTACCTAGTAATGCACCAATTAGAAAATATGGCTTACGTCTTCCCCAACGGTTAGACCAAGTTTTATCAGACATAGCACCAATAATAGGTTGTACAATTAGTCCGGTAACTGGTCCTGCAATGTTTAACAATGGAAGCATTTCTTCTTTAGCTCCTAAAAATAAAAATATTGGATTTATTGCTGTTTGTTGTAGTCCAAAGCTATATTGAATTCCAAGAAAACCAACATTCATATTTAATATCTGCCAAAAACTTAATCTAGGTTTGCTAATGTTCATGATAACTAATTAAAGATTTAACTTATTTGCTGCAAAATGTCCAAGCTTTTTACCTTGGTCTAAACCATTGTCTATAGCTGCTCTGTAGTGAATTCCTCCATATAACCTACTTAATGCTGCTTCTGTAGAAGCGTCGTAAAAGGAGTTGAAACTACGTACAGGAATTCCGTATGGCACTTCAGAGTCATCATCAAAAGCAAAGTTGTCTCCAAATATTTCAGTTAAAACTACAGATGCTGCTCCAGAAACTACAGAATGACCACTAACATATTCTGGAAATGGTGGTGTTTGTAATATTGGTAACCAATCTGGATCTATATGTTGATTAATTACTGTTTCTGGACGTATTAAATTACTTCTATATTTTTCATCCCAACAGCTAATAAACGCATCTGCTATTGCAATAGATGTTTTTGCATACGCATTTACAGTATCTTCAAAATCTGAATTTGTCTTTTTTGTAGCTATTTGAGTTATTAAAATCCAATGTGCTCCTGGAGATATTTTTTTTGTGGCAAACATAAAATGACCTCTAGTTACTGATACAAACGGATTACAATCCCAAAATTGTGCTATTTGAATTTCTTCTGAATCATCTCCTTTTTTTGTGATGTCTTGACTTACATTATAGACTTCCATTAATTCCTCGTAAAACTTAGAATCTTTTTCTAACGAAAAGGTTGGTGGCGGAACTGGTTTAAATTGTGCTGCCGAATCTAATAAAAATGGTCTAATTTTATTCCAATGTGGCTCTATACCATCCATATAATTTGGAGGTGTTGGTTGCCAACGTGATAAATCGTCTATATCTACAGTAAACTTAGGCATTGTTCTAGTTTGTTTGTAGTTATCTTTATCCATCCAAGCTTTGACGTGATCTATTACTTTATTGGCGTAAGTTTGCGTGACTTCAAACTCTTCTAAATTTGTATTTTTAAAATTAGTGTATAAACTATCCTTTAAAACATCTAGCTTTTCTTCAGAAAAAATTAAACTTCTACTAATCTCTAAGTGAGCCATTAATGCAGCTAATTTTAAATTAACTCCAGAATTAGCATCTGCTTTTGGTATTGCTGTGTAACCTGTAACTTTTCCCTCTAGTGATTTGTGTTTGTTACTATTTTGCGCTAAGATTTCGTAAGCTGTGATATTTGGATATGCAAATACACGACTAGCAACAGGTGGAGAAAATATATCATGTATCATGATGTCTATAACCTTATTTACAGATGCATGATATTGATCTGTAGTTATAGTTATTGGTTCTGGTTTACTACAACTTGAAACAATTAGTGTAATTAAAGCTAGACGTATATAATTTTTGTTAAGTAGTTTTTTCATTGTTAATTAATTCTGTTTTACAATGTAAGATTTATTGTTATTAGAAATTGTTAAAAAGCGATGATTATCCAAGTTAATAATTTTTCTGCCAATAAATTCCTTTGGTAAATTAATAGCTTTATTATTTAATGAATTTTGATAGTTAATTATTCCACCAGGATTTGCTGTATTTTGTCCAAGTTCTGTTACAAAACTATTTGTATTCCCTACATAATAAATGTTATTATTACTAACAGTAAAGTCTTCTATACTGCTTAATTGTGCTTGATTTGGTAACGAAACAGCTTTAAACGATTTACCTTGATTGTAGTAAATCATACTTCTTAATTCGTATAACTTTTTAGTTTCTAATATCTCCTTTTTATCAAATAAATCGGTTATAGATTTTACGTTAGAAAAGGAATTATAAGTCGTGAATTTTTTCTTTAACATTGGTAATTGCTGCATCAATTTATCTTTTGAAGCAAAAGGAACATATGTTCCAAAATAGTCATAGAAAATTATTTGATCTAAGGTTTCATTTTTATCAAAATCATCTAAATGCATTAAAACAGGTTTTTCAAGACTAGCTTTCCATTTAAAATTTAAACCTACATTACCTGCAAGAATATCTAATTTTCCATCGTTATTTAGATCTGTTAATGTTACAGTATTCCATAACCCATTAGTTTTGTCTAAGCCATAATCTATAGTTTTGTCTATAAATTTTTGCTCTTCTGTATAACTAAACACGCGTATTGGCATCCAATCTCCTACAAGAACAAGCTCTACGTCACCATCATTTTCTAGATCTGCCCATTGGCTATCTGTAATCATTCCCATTCTAGCTTTACTTACAATTTCAAAAGTGTTATTTCCTTTGTTTTTTAAGATAAAACTAAATGGTGTTAATCCATATGCGCCAGGAATAGACCTGTTACCAATAAATAAGTCTGGATAGCCATCTTTATTGAAATCTGCACTAGAGACAGATCCACCATTGGTAGCTAATAGTTTAGACTGTAATCTTGTAAAATTCCCTTTTCCATCGTTTATATACACACGATCTTCTAATAATGGATCACCTTCTGGAAAATCATTTCCGCCACTTAAAGCATATATGTCAAGATCCTTATCATTATCGATATCTAATGCGACAGCATCTACATCTTCATAGATATTATCTTTTATAAAAGCCTCTACGTTTTGTAAGTTAAAATCTCCGTTTTTATCTTGAAAATATAGTGAAGGTTGTTGGTCTCTTGCTCCGCCAATAAATAAATCCTCTAAACCATCTTTATTAAAATCTGCTTTTACAACAGATGGACCTTCTTTAGATAAGTTTTCAGGGATTAAACTTTCGCGATCATAATCTAAGTAAGTATTTTCTTTATGGGTATAATTAAAAGGAATTAACGCTGTTTTACTGTCTTTTGTAGTAACACTAAAATTAGTTGTATTCTCTTTAAAAATAGTAGTGTTCGCGTTAATTTTAATGTTCTTTTTTACTGTTTTAGATCCATCTAACCATACTACTGCTACAGAATCTACAGTATTGTTTTTACCTAATCCAAAATGAACATTTCTTGAAGAACTTGATAAAAATCCTCTTACTGTTATTTGTTGTTTTAAATACGTGTTGTCTTTAGTGTAAACATAAACTTTAGCACCATTTGTGTTTAAGTTATTTTCTGAGTTTTTTAATTCAATATTTAAAAAATTACTATTAGTAGTTGTGTTTTCTAAAAGTGTAGCGTTTTCATTTAAATTATTAACTACAATATCTAAATCTCCATCGTTATCCAAATCTGCATAAGCAGCACCATTAGAATAGGTTGCTAAGTTGTTATTGTCTACTTTAGTTTTTTCGAAACTTAATTGATCTTTATTAGTAAAAAGAACATTTGGTAAGCTTAAAGTAGGCATTGTATTAATTAACTTAAACTCAATTTGATCTGCTTCTGTGTCTTTATATTTTGCAAAATCTACAGTGCTTAAGTATTTAATATAATCTAAATCGTTAGGTCTTTTGTAAATACCGTTTGTTATGTAAATATCTTTTAAACCATCGTTATTATAGTCTAAAATTAAAGGTGACCAACTCCAATCTGTCGCATAAGTATTGGTGATTAGTGCGACATCTGAAAAATGATCTCCGTTATTAAGTTGAAAATGATTACGCGCATATTGTTGCTGAAATCCAAAAGACTCTTTAATCTGATTGATCTTATCTGTATCTTCTCCGCCAGATTTTAAAAATATTTCAGAATTGTAAGGCATCATATCTAAGGTGAAAATGTCTAGCAATAAATCATTATTTACATCTTCTATATCTACACCCATTGTAAATCTTGAAGTGTTGTTAAAATAGTCTGTACTAGCTTCTGTAAATGTTTTGTTTTTATTGTTAATGTACAGATAATCGTTTTCATGAAAATCGTTACCAACGTAAATATCTAAATAGCCATCATTATTAACATCTGCTGTAGATAGCGCAAGCCCGTAACCTAACGCGCTATTATAAATTCCTGCAGATTTTGTTACATCTTCAAACTTTATTTGACCTGCGTTTTGTTTGTTTTCAAATAAAATATCACCTGATTGCTCATCAGATTTTTCTCTTAATTTGATATTACCGTAAGAGTGTGTTGTATGTATTGAATGATTCATTAAATACATATCTAAATCTCCGTCGTTATCGTAATCAAAAAAAGATGCTTGTGTAGAAAAACCACTAAAATCTAATCCGTATTTACTTGCTTGTTCTGTAAATGTGTTATTTCCTTGATTAATATAAAGTTCGTTTTTAGCCTTTAACCCTTTGTAGTTACCAACTTTACAAACATAAATATCTAATAAACCATCGTTATTTATATCTGCCATAGTTACTCCAGTAGACCAAGTACTATCTTTACTAATACCACTATTTAAAGAGATATCTTTAAATTTTAAATTTCCTTGATTTAAAAATAACTTGTCTGCTTTTTGGTTGGCTGTTAGATAAATATCTTCAAGTCCGTCGTTGTTTATATCTCCAATTGCAACGCCGCCACCATTATAATAATATAAGTATTCAATGATATTTAAATTTCCATTTTGTTGTAATTGATTATTGAATTTTAAACCAGAATTTTCAGGCTTTACAACGTTAAATGGTGCATTTTTGGTTGTGCTTTCGTTTTGTGTTTCTTTTTTGTTTTCTTTTGCACAACTAACAATTATCAAGAAAATAAAGATTAATTTTTTAACCATAATTAATAATTGTAGACTTCTAAAGAGTCGTTATTTTTAGTGATAAATACTTTATTGTTTAAAACCTTAATATCTCTTATTTGACCTCTTACATTTAATCCTTTACCAGTTTTAAACTGTTTAAAATTACCATCTCCTAGATTTTCTAAATAATTACCAAAAGAGGCATCGTAACGACCAAACTCTGGCATCACACCAAATAAGTTTCCTCCTAAAACTATGTCTAAATCACCGTCTTTATCAAAATCTGAAGTTGAAATAGCATAGATTGGAGATAATTGCGCTTGGTATGGCAATGGATTAACATCAAATTCAAAATTTCCTTGGTTGATTAGAATCACAGAACTTAACGTGTTTGCTTCTAATTGCACACTAGAGCTTAGCTCTGAAGCAGAAAATATATCCTGTATTGTTGCGTTTTTAAACGATTCGTAATCTGGATAACGTTTAGATAAATACTTTAATTGATCTACCAAGTTATGTCTAAGTGCGTAAGGATATTCTTTACCATTATCTGCTGTAAATCCTAAAATAGGATCTACGTAACTATTACCATCAAAATCGTTTGCATATAGTTTTATAGGTTGTGTTTTACTAGCTTTAAAACGACTGTTTAATCCGTGATTACCAACAATTAAATCTAAATCACCATCGTTGTCAAGATCTGCTTTTTCAATAGTATTCCACCAACCTTTTAGTTGTGCTAGTTTATGGTCTTTTAATTTATGGAATGAGCCTTTTTTGTTTTCGAACATCTGAATACCCATAAACTCTCCAATAACTATTAAGTCTGGATATTCATCGGTATTAAGATTAACAAAAATGGCATCTGTAATCATGCCTAAATCTTTAAAATCTTGGGCTAGAGTAGAGGAAGATTCTTTAAAATTACCTTTACCGTCGTTAATTAAAAGATAACCAGATCCTGGTTGCGCGTATGCATTAGGAATTGTTCTTTCGCCAACAAATAAGTCTAAATCTCCATCATTATCAATATCCGCAGATGTAACTGTACTTGTACTATGAAATCCTTCAGACGTTGGTAAAAGTTGAGGTGAAACCGTAAAATTACCTTTACCATCGTTTATATATAATTTATCAAGATAGTTAGAACTATACTTTGAAGTTTCTACACTACCGCTACACACATAAAGATCTAAATCTCCATCATTATCGGCATCAAAAAATAAGCTTTCAGCATCTTCAGAAGATTTTTGTCTATCAAAAACAGTTGTATTACTTCGTTTAAAACTGTTGTTGTTTTGAAGGTATAATGAGCCTGTAAATCCTTTAGATCCACCAATGTAAATATCTGTTTGTCCATCACCATTTACGTCGCCTAAACTCATTTTAGGTCCTTCGGCACTTCTCATAAAAGGTAAAAGTCTATCAACATTAAAGTCTACATAATTGTTTTCGTTATGTTTAAAATCGATTATGTTTTTAGAAGGACTAAAAACTGCAGTTTCATCTGTTGCTGTAGTAATTTGATTGTTATTAACCGCATCTTTTTCATCTACAGTAATGGTAGTATTTGGTTTAGGATTTTTAATTGTTGAAACTTTTCCGCTTGGCCATGTTACGGTTAGCATTAAATTTTCGGTATCTGTAAATCCAAAGTTAGGCCTAAAGTCCATAGAGGATTGAAAACCTCTAACAGGTTGTTGTTCTAAAAATATAGTACTGTTTTTTGTAGTTAATTTTAATTTTGCACCAATACCATTTAGATTTTTTCCTTCACCTTTTAAAATAACTTTTAAATAGTTGGTTTTAGTGTCTTCTAATGTGTTTTGATACACAAATAATGGCATGTTAACGTTGTTTACTACAACATCTAAATCGCCATCATTATCTAAATCGCCATAAGCAGATCCGTTAGAAAAGCTTTCTGTATTTAATCCGTTATAAGTTCTTTTAAATTGTAAATCGCCTTGATTAATATAGGCGTGATTTTTAACCTTATTGGAAGGAATAATGTCTATTAATTTTTTATAATTTACTTGATTTCCAGATACTATGGATTGTACAACTTCTTCGTTAGACACATACTTTAAGTAATCTTGATTGGTAAGATCTTTATATATACCGTTAGCGATATATAAATCCTTTAAACCATCGTTGTTCATGTCAAAAAATAATGCGCCCCAACTCCAGTCTGATGCTTCTACACCACTAAATCGACCAACTTCGCTAAAGGTTAAATTACTATTGTTTAGCTGAAGCATATTTCTTGTGAATTGATGGAAATAATCGTTTTTTACGTTGTATTGATATTTATTCCAATCTTCAAAAGTGGTAACTGTTTTAAGTCTTTCGTATTCACTAGGTAGCATTTCGGTTACAAAAATATCATTGTATCCATCGTTGTTAATATCTGCAGCATCTGCTCCCATTGATGCACCACTAATAGAATTTAAAGAGGTTGTTAGTGTTTCTTTAAACGTGCCATTTTTTTGATTTATGTAAAGGTAATCACGCTCAAAAAAATCGTTAGAAACATAAATGTCTTGCCAGCCATCATTATTCATGTCTCCAACAGTTACACCAAGACCAAATCCTATAACACTACCATAAATACCAGCTTGTTCGCTTATATCTATAAATTTACCTTCTTTGTTTTCAAATAGTTTATCACCACCTAAAACATCACGTTTTGGTCGTTCGTTTTTCTTTAAGTTGAATGATCCTATAGATTGATAGGAATTATTAAGAAGATAAACATCCAAATCACCATCGTTATCAAAGTCGAAAAACGATGCGTGTGTAGAAAATCCTTTGTCGTCTAATCCTAATTCTTTGGCTTTATCTGTAAATGTGCCATCACCGTTATTGATAAAGAATTCGTTTTGTTTATTATCTCCTTTAACATCTCCAGAGTTACATACATAAATATCTAAAAATCCATCTGCATTTATATCTACCATTGATACTCCTGTAGACCATGCTTTTGTGCCTCCAACTTTTGCTTTGTCTGTAATATCTTCAAATTTAAAATTACCTTTATTTAGATAAAGTTTATTTTGATTGAGATTAGAGGTTAGGTAAATATCTTGTAAACCATCGTTATTAATATCTCCAATAGATACGCCGCCACCATTATAAAAATTTCGGTAACGGTATACGTTAAATTCGTCTGTTGATACTAAGTTGTTTTCAAAATTAATACCTGTTGTAGCAGCATCTAACAATTGAAATTGTGGTGCTTCGTTTTGGGTTTCGTTTTTTGTGTTTTCCTCTTTATTTTTACAAGAAAATAGGATAGAAGCTGTACAAAGTGTATATATTATAGTTTTTAATTTCATAAGGAAATTTATTACTTTTTCATGTTGTTATATTTATAGGCTAAATCTTCTATTACAACAGAAACATCTTTGTCTGATGATTTGTTTAGTTGAATTTGTCTATTGCCATCTACTTTAACTAGTACATTTTTAACGTTTATAAAATCGTTACCTGGATACCATTTTAATAAACTGTCTTTAATTACCGGAAATAATTGCTCTGATTTTAAATTATCGTTCCAAGGTGACCAGGCTACATAAGTAAACGTTACATCCATTGCAATAATGTTATTCTCTGGACTAAATTTAGGATAGAACAACATGTTTATTTTTTCTGTTGTTTTTGTACTGTCTTCTGGTTGTAAAACAATTTTTACATTTTGGTTGTTTCCACCATGAGTAGCCAATCCTTTTTTGTTTAGATTCCAACAGGTTTCAAAAAATTCTTTTTGAGATTGACCAAATTTTAACCCATGAAAAATGGTGTTATATTCTTTACCACTGTTTAATTCAGACTTTACTAATTTGGTGTAGTCTGATTGACAAGAAACACTTACTAGAATTAAGAAAAGTAACGTAAATTTAGTTGTGTAGAATTTCATAAAATTTTAAGCTGCTATTATTAATTGTTGTTAGAATGTAGTTTTTATTATTTAATCTTAAAGTTTTAAAATCTCTAATTTGCCCATTAATATTTAATGATTTGGCTGTTTTAAATGGTTGTTTTTTATCTCCATAAACGATCCAGCCTTTAGAAGCATCTTGTCGACCAAATTGTGGTTTTACTAAGTATTGATTTCCTCCAAAAATAATATCATTAAAATCATCATTATTTGCATCTAAAACTTCTATTGCTTCTACATTAGAGTATTGTATTTGACTTGGTAACTTAAACTCTTTAAATGTATTATTTTTATTTAAAAATAGGCTTGTTTTAACACGGTTAATACGTGTTTTATAAGCTTTATTTAATTGCTCTTCAGAAAAAATAGAGTTAATATCTGCGTTAGCATAATCTTTATAATATAAAAGCTTTTGTTTTAAGCTTGGTAGTTGTGCAATAAGTTCGTCTCTATCCAATATAGGATAGTATTTGTCGTTTAGTTGATGACAAATAATTTGTTCTGCGCTACCGTTATTGTCAAAATCTGAGACAAACATTTTTAGCCCTTCTTTAAAAAATGTATTAGTCCCTTTATTACCAACAATTATATCTGTTTTACCATCATGATTAACATCTGCTAGTTTTAATGTTTTCCAGAATCCATTTGTGTCTTTAAAGCCATAATCTTCGGTTTTATTGACTAATGTTCCGTTTTGGTTTATAAATATTGAAATTGGCATCCATTCACCAACTATTATCAAGTCTTTAACACCATCATTATTAAAGTCTTCCCAAGCAGCATCTGTAATTAAACCTATGTTTTGTAATGCTTTAGGTTGAATTAATTCGAAATTATTTTTACCATTATTTTTTAAGATATAACCGCTTGCTGGTAAGCCATAGGTTTCAACTTTAAAACGTTCGCCCAAGAATATATCTAAATCTCCATCTTGGTCGTAATCGTAAGCAGTTGCAACCGATGTGCTTATAGGTGTTTTAAATGGTAAAACTGTGTTTGATATCGTGAAATTTTCATTTCCATCATTTACGTATAATCTATCATTTAATGAAAAATCAAATTTTGAAAATTCTTTGCTTCCACTAGTTACGTAAAGATCTAAATCTCCATCATTATCACTATCTAAAAAGATAGCGTTAGTATCTTCCGATTTAGCATTTGCTAAAAATGGTTGTGTTACTTCTTTGAAGATATTGTTTTTTGAGGATATAAATAGCTTGCCAGATTGTCCCTTAGCACCACAAATATAGATATCTAATATGTTGTCGTTATTGATATCTGCAGTAATCATTTTTGGACCTTCGTTATTATACATTTCTGGTAATAACTGTTCGCGATTAAAATCTACTGCGTGATTTTCATTATGAATGAAATTAAATATTGGCGTTACAGATTTTAATATTTGATCGTCCTTAGTGTTGTTTTGTTGTGTAGTTGTATTTGCTTCATCTTGAAAAAACTCATAAGTTTTATTGGTTTTTAAATCTGAAACTTTTGTAACCGTATTGTTTGGCCAAGTAATTATTAAGCTGTCTATTTTGTTGGAATTGTTGACTCCAAATAATAAGTGGTTTGAAATTGAGCTTTCAAAACCTCGTGAAGGATAGTTTTCTAATACGCTATAAGTATTGTTGTAATAAATTTCTGCTTTTGCGCCAATCGCTTTTGTGTTTTGGTTACTACCTTTAAGTTTTATTGTTATGCTTTTGTTGGTTGTTGTATCTGTTGTGTTTTCGTAAATAAACGCTTCACTATTTATATTGTTTACTACTAAATCTAAGTCACCATCGTTATCAAGATCTCCGTAAGCGCTACCATTACTAAAACTAGGTTGTTCTAATCCCCATTTTTTAGCAACGTCTTCAAATTGAAAATCACCTAAGTTTTTAAAAGCCGCATTAGATACTGGTTGAGAAGGCATTAGATTGATAAGTTTTTCCATTACATTTTTATCATTCTTAATCATTTCTCTTATTTGATCTTCATTAGCCATATAAACTAAGTAGTCTCTATCTAATAAATCTTTTACAATACCATTACTTATAAAAATATCTTTGTAACCATCATTATCGGCATCAAATAACAAAGATGCCCAACTCCATTCTGAAGCTGCAACATTAGAAAATCTGCTTATTTCTAGAAACGTGCTATCTCCTAAATTTTTATGTAGTGCATTTCTTGAAAATTGATGATGATATCCTTTTTTTACTGCCAAGTCGTATTTATTCCAAGATTCAAATAATGTCTTAGTACGCTGTCTATTTAAAGATTTTGGTAACATTTCTGTAACCATTATGTCTATGTTAGAATCGTTATCTAAATCGGCAGCATCTGCGCCCATAGATCCCATAGAAATTGAATTAAATTGGTTTTGAAGATTTTCTTTAAACGTACCATCTTTTTGATTGATGTATAAGTAATCTCTTTCAAAAAAATCATTAGAAATAAATATATCTGGCCAATCGTCATTATTATAATCACTTACAGTAATTCCTAATCCAAATCCTATTGCACTAGAATATATATTTGCTTCTTCTGTTACATCTACAAATACACCATTTTCATTTTTAAGAAATTTATTACCCGATGTAGTAGATTTTAAACGTTGGTCTTTTATTAAATCGTAATTTCCTACCGATCTAATTGAGTTATTAAGTAGGTAGCAGTCTAAGTCTCCATCTTTGTCGTAATCAAAAAAATTAGCTTGTACAGCTAAACCTACAAAGTCTAATCCATATTTTTTTGATTGTTCTGTAAAGGTCAGGTCACCATTATTAATAAATAATTCGTTATGTCTGTTAGGTTTGTTACTTGGTGGACCAGCTTTACAAACATATATATCTAAAAACCCATCGTGATTTATATCGACAAAAGTAACTCCAGAAGACCATACATCATCACTTGCTACTTTGGCTTTATTAGTAATATCCACAAATTTCCAGTTTCCTTTATTTAAATAAAGTTTGTTGTTTACCAAATTACCTGTGAAAAATATATCTTCTAATCCATCATTATTTATGTCTCCAATTGCAACTCCGCCACCATTATAAAAGTTTTTATAAGTATAAGGGTTTAACGTTTCGGTTTCAATAAGTGTGTTTGCAAAAGTAATGTTAGTACTATCTTTAATTTTAAATAAAGATGAAGGTGAATTAGATTCCACTTCATTTTTCTTAGTACAAGAATAAAGTGTAAATACTATGATTATGTATGATAAATATTTCAATTATAAACTATACTTATTAATTAATAAAACGGGTTAGCCAAAAGCTGGTTAACCCGTTTTAAATATAAACAAAAACTTAGTTTGTTAGTTAGTTATTTGTTGTTAGTATCCTGGATTTTGTGTTAAACTACCATCAGAAGCATCAATTTGTTCTTGAGGTATTGGGAATACAGTTCTAAAGTTATCAGAGTTTGTCTTTTCCCACCAAGAATCTCCCCATTTTCCAAAACGGATTAAATCTTGTCTTCTAGTAACTTCCATAAACATTTCACGACCTCTTTCAGCTAAGAATTCATCAGCATCAATAGTATTTAATACAGGTACTCCAGCACGTAATCTAATAGTGTTAACATCAGGTAACGCCATGTTCCAGTTACCTGCAACTCTTGCGTCTGCTTCAGCACGTATTAAGTATAAATCACCAAGTCTGATTATAGGGAAATCGTTATCCATATTATCCTGTTGTCCTTGACGGAAGCTAAATTTTCCTAATCTTGCACCACCTTTTCTAGATGCATTTGGCTCTAACTCGTTAATATCTGGAGTATAGTCTAATTCAAGTTGACCATCTGTTGCAGCATAATCTAATATAGCAGATCCACCAGCATCTAATTGAGGACCTACGATAAAGTTAGCTGTTTTACGAGCATCAGCATCATCATAAGAATTATAGAAATCCTCTAATGCAGAATAACCATTCCAAGGTTGATTTGCTAAATTCCAAGTAAATTGACTTGAATAGTGTAAAGACATTTGCGCAAAGTTCATATTTGGTCCTGCAACATTGTCATAAGGTATTGACCAAATTATTTCAGGATTGTTGAAATTGTTAGGAGCAAATACTGCTGCATATCCTTCTAACATATCAGGATCAGTATCTACACCAGGTCTTTTTCCTACATTTTCTACTGTACAACCAGTATCACAAAGCATATAACCTCCATTATCAATTACATAACTAGCAGCAATAGAAGCTTCAGAATATCTGTCTGTACCTGTGTAAACTTCAGCATTTAAATATAATTTAGCTAATAATCCTAACGCTGCAAACTGGTTTACTCTGTATGGATCTTGAGCTGTAGTCAATGGACTAGATGATAAGTCCATAGTTGCAGATACCGATGAAATACCTAAGGCATCTAACAATTCGCTCTCTACAAAATCAAATACTTCTGTTCTGGTAGATTGTGGAGCATCTACTCCAGGAGTAGTAATTAATTTTACTCTACCATACATATCTAATAATCTGTAATAGAAAAATGCTCTTAAAGTTTTTGCTTGAGCCATTTGATTTGCATCTAATCCGCCATCAGCTATTGAAGAGTTACAAGCAGCAATTGCTGTGTACTGTTGTCCCCAAGCTCCATTTATTGGTCCATTAGTAGATGTAAATGTATGTCTGTGCATATCTATCCAAATACCACCATCATACCAGTCTCCACCTTTTTGTGTTACTGCCATTTCATCTGTAGATACAGATTGAACAGACCAGTATCCACCATGGTTTGCAGAGCCTGATTCTCTTAATTGGTTAAATGCATTACTTAAAGCATCACTTGGTCCAGGTCCACCACCATCAAATGATTCTGGTAATGGAATTGTAAACTCCGAGTTTGGGTCTCCTACCAAATTTTCATCTAAATCTGTACAACTTCCTAATAATAGAAGAGAGCCACAGAATAAAATTGATTTATAAATATTTTTCATAGTGTTTTATTTTAAAAATTAACATTAACGCCAAAAGTTACTGTTCTTGACGCGAAGTAATTATATCTTCTATCTATACCAGGTGTTAAGGGATCTGGAGCTTGAGTTAAGAAACCTCCGTTATCTATAGATCCTCTATCTGTTAATGATGGTTCTGGATCTGCACCTGAATAATTTGTAATAGTGAATAAATTTTGAGCACTTAAAGATAATCTAACATCTTTTATATAATTGTTTTCTTTAATATCAAAAGTATATCCTACAGAAATGTTATCTAATTTTAAGAAATCTGCTTTTTCAACATATAATGAGCTGAATTTAGCATTAGTAATATTAGGATCTGCATATTCTGTATTAACTAAGTTGTATGATCCTTGAGAACCAACTCTTGGCTCATAAAATACTCTAAAGTTATTTACTAAACTATGTCCAAAAGCACCTCTAAAAAATGCATTTACATCCCAGTTTTTATATTGTAAAGAGTGTGACCAACCTAATTCAAAATCAGGAATACCTTTACCTAACTTAGTTAAATCTCCGTCTCCTACATTTCCAATTTCTTGGTTTACATCTATACTACCATCACCATTTACATCTACAAAGTTTTGGCTACCATTAGTAACAGTTCCATCCCATAGTGCACCATAAATTTGACCAATCTCTTCACCTTCTGCAACTAATATCACAGCTGTATCGTTTTGTCCTGGAGCACCTAAGTTACCTCTTAAAGTTCTAGCGCCATTAAATTTATCTAAAGTAGACTTGTAAGTTGAAAATACTATTCCAGAGTTATAAGTTAAATCGTCTTTTTTAATAATGTCATAATTAACAGCTAATTCTAAACCTTTTGTAGACAAATCTCCAACGTTTTCTACTCTTGTTCCAACACCGTATACAGCAATATCTGCTGGTACTTCTAATATGAAGTCAGATACTTTTCTAGTATATAAATCTAATGTAGAAGTAAATCTACCAGCGTTATATTCGATACCTAAGTTGGTTTCAGCTTTTTCTTCCCATTTTAAATCAGGATTTCCTGCTACAGTTAAACTTACTGCGCTTCCTAATAAACCGTATTGGTTTTGAGAACGACCATATGTAGATGGTAAAGATCCTGTAACACCATATCCTAAACGTACTTTAAATAAATCTGTACCGTCTAAATTTAAATACTTATTTAAATCTACACCTAAACCTAAAGCTGGAAATAATCCCCATCTATTGTTTTCTCCTAAAATAGTAGCACCTTCTTGACGTAATGAAGCGTTAAAGAATATAGCATCGTCCCAAGTAGCATTTAATCTACCAAAGAAAGCGATAATACGTTGGTCAGGAGATTTATTACTGTTTATATCTAAATCACTTGATAGTACTATTAATTCATTAGAAAATTCTAAAGCATTATCAAAGTCTAAACCTGCAGTGTCTTCATTAGCAAATCCACCAACACTAATAAAGTAATCACTAGTGTTTGATTGTTGCCAAGAATATCCTCCAG
The DNA here is from genome assembly GCF_014764305.1 of Mesoflavibacter profundi. NCBI lineage: Bacteria > Pseudomonadati > Bacteroidota > Flavobacteriia > Flavobacteriales > Flavobacteriaceae > Mesoflavibacter > Mesoflavibacter profundi. Next base: position 1,060,237 of record NZ_CP061703.1, on the reverse strand, counting down.
TTAATTTAACATTTAACTTGTCAGAGAAATCTTTATTCCAATCTCCATAGATCTCAAATAATTTAAATCTACTTTCACCAGTGTATTTTCTTGCACGACCTTTTCTGTCTGGACTTGCAGCATTACCTCTATATAAAGAAGTAGTTCTGTAATACTCTTGGTTTGTATAATTTGAAATTTGTTCTGAATATAATCCGTTAAGAGTAATATCGTCTGTAAGTAAATATTTTAAGTTTGCACTGTAAGTAAACTCTGTTCTTCTTCCAGTGTTTGAATTTTGGTTTATAATAGAAACAGGGTTAAAACTGTCAAATAAACCTAATGTTTCAAAATATCCACCGTATTGAGGTGAGTTAAAGTCGTATGGTGAATCATCTCCAAATACAGGAGCTGTTGGGTTGTATAATATAGCATAACGTAATGCATCATTAAAACTAAAATCACTATCACGCTTTGTGTAAGATGCATTAAAATCTACTTTTAATTTGTCATCTAAAAAAGCAGTTTTACCATTAAATCTTGTGTTAAATTGCTTAAATCCAGATCCATCTAATATACCTTGTGCATCTCTAAAGTTAGTAGATACTCTAAAATTAGTATCGTCATATCCTCCAGAAACTGCAAAGTTGTGTACGTTAGTAATGGCATTTCTTGTTACAAGATCTAACCAATCTGTTTTACTTCCTAAATTTACTCCACCAGCTTCAATAAACTCATCAGCACTCATAATATCTACTGTATTTGCAATAGTTGCAGAAGCTACAGATCCGTTATAACTAATTTGAGTAGCACCAGACTTACCTTTTTTAGTAGTTACAATAATAACACCACTAGAACCACGAGAACCATAGATTGCTGCAGCAGATCCATCTTTTAATACCGTCATACTTTCGATATCACTTGGGTCAATATTGTTTAATGATGCACCAATTACACCATCAATAACGATTAAAGGAGACGAGTTAGATCCTACTGTAGAGATACCTCTTAATCTAATTACAGCATCTTCGTTAGGATTTCCTCCTTTGTTGTAAATACTTAAACCTGCAACTTTACCTTGTAAAAGCTCTGAAGGACTATTAATAGTACCTTTGTTAAAAGACTCTTCATCTACTTTGGTTACAGCCGAAGTAATTTCTTTTTTTGTTGTACTACCATAACCAACTACAACAACTTCTGCTAACTGTGCAGCATCTTCTTGTAAGGTAATGTTAATACTTGTTTGACCATTTACGGCAACTTCTTGAGTTGTATACCCTAAATAGCTAAAGACTAATGTGGCATTACTTGATGATAAATCAAGAGAATAATTACCGTCAAAATCGGTTTGAGTTCCATTGGAAGTCCCTTTTTCAATGATGTTAACACCAGGTAAAGGTCCATTTGCCTCAGATACAGTACCCGTAACTGTCTGCGCCGAAACAAAACCTCCAAAAAGCAATAGGCATAGCAGCCAAACTTGTTTAAGTAATTTGTTTTTCATATTTGATTTAGTTAATTAGTTACTAATTCTTTTAATTAAGATAAACATTATTGTTAATTTAATGTTAATCAATTTACGAATTTTATTTTTTTTCGGCATTAAAAAAAGATATTCTCAAAAAAACACCTCTTTTTTTTAACGAAAACGTTATCGAAAAGTTTTCGGTGTTGTCATTTCAGTATTTATAAGGCTTTAAAAGTTTGATTTGCATAAATATTTAATGAAATTTATTGCGAATTAGTATTATTTTATTGATATATTGCTAATATGTTAAACTTTAAATTTTTCTTAAAATAAATGTCTAAACCTACATTAAGTAAAATTGCTGCTACATTAGGCTTATCGGTAGCAACAGTTTCTAAAGCTTTAAAAGATTATCCAGACATAAGTTTTGCAACTAAAAAGAAGGTGAAGGAATTGGCAGAAAAACTTAACTACACGCCAAATTCTTATGCACAAAGTTTAAGAAACCAAGAGTCTAAAATTATAGGCTTAATTATTCCAGAAATCGTACATCATTTTTTTGCTAATATTATTTTAGGTGTTGTAAAAGCTGCAGAAAAAGAAGGTTATTTAGTAATTACCTTACAATCTGATGAGAAATATGAGGTTGAAAAAAAACAAATAGAATTATTACTTAACAAAAATGTAGACGGAATTTTAATTTCTTTAGCAGATAATACCGTAGATCACAAACATGTTAAACATATAAAAGATAGTGGCGTACCAGTTGTTTTATATGATAAAATATCTAAACTAATTAATTGTCATAAAATAGTAATAGATGACGAAAAAGCTGCTTTTGATGCCACTAAACACCTTATTGAAAGTGGTTGTAAAAAAGTAGCTCATATAAGAGGACCATTAAAACCACAAACTACAATTGACAGATTTAAAGGGTATAAAAGAGCTCTTAAACATTTTAATATTGAGTTTGATAATAATTTAGTTTTTGAAACTAAAAACTTGTCTTTTAAAGATGGTAAAGAGATTGCAGAAGATATTTATAGAAATCACAAAGATATAGACGGTGTTTTTGCTATGACAGATTTATTAGCAACAGGCGCATTAGTTAGACTTCAAGAATTAGGGTTAAGCATACCTGAAGATATTTCGATTATAGGTTTTAGTAATTGGTTTTTAACAAAAATTACAACACCAAGATTGTCTACTGTAAATCAACCAGGTTATGAAATGGGAGAAGCAGCTTTTAAGATGCTTTTAGAAGAAATTGATGATCACAAAAATAACAGGAATGTTATCTACGAAACTGTCGAAATACCAACAAAAGTAATTATTAGAGACTCTACTTTAAAGCATTAAGTTATTTATTTCTTCTTGATTTAATTTAGGATTTGCGCCATTAGATCCTGCTACTAACGCACCAATTGCGCAGGCATAATCTATAGCTTTTTCATAATTACCAAAGCTTTGTATTTGATAAATTAGTGTAGCAAGAAATGAGTCGCCAGCACCAACCGTATCTTTTACCTTTACTTTATATCCTTTGCTTTCATAAAATTTACCATTTACTAATAATATAGCGCCTTTATCTCCTTTTGTTACACAAACATGAGAAGCATTAAATGTATTAGAAATGGCTTTCATATTATCTTCTATAGTTGAAAAGCCTGTATTTATTTCTTTTGAGATTAGTTCTAATTCTTCATCATTAAACTTAATAAAATCTGCAAAATCCATTAATTTAAAAAGTGTTTCAAATTCATAATAAGGCGCTCTTAAATTAACATCAAAAACCTTAAATTTTGCATGTTCTAACAAAGTAAATAATGTGTTTTTTGAAGTGGAATTACGACAGACCAAACTACCATATATAAATACATCACTAGTTTTTACTAAGTCAATATTACTTTGGTTAGTAGATATAAAATCCCATACAGACGGATTTTTAATATCGTAACTTGCAGATCCATTTTGATCAAGAGTCACCAAAACTTGTCCTGTTGGATAATTATTGTTTGTTTGTATATATTTTGAGGTTAAATCATTACTATCTAAGTAGGTTAATAATTGCTCGCCCAAATTATCATTACCAATTGCACTAATAATTGAAACATTTTTTGTGAAAGATTTTAATCTTAATGCAACATTTAATGGTGCGCCACCAATAATTTGGTGATCAGGAAATACATCCCAAAGGACTTCGCCAAAACAAGTAAAGGTTTTCATATTTATTTTGAGTTTATTTGGCTTATTTCTAATGTTTTTATAATTGAAGTAGACTTGTTTTTTGTATATAAATCTAAATTTTCAAAAGGTATTGAAGGGAAAAATATTTCTGTCATAACTGTAGTACCATTATTGTAAAATATTTCAACCGAAGTTTTATCAATCAAGATGTGAATATCAATTTCAGTCAATGTTTCATCTAACGTCGCTTTAGAAACACTATTTGCAAATTTATTAGAAAAGCTTAAATCACCAGATTTAGACCTGTCAATAAAAACGTTATTGTTTATGTTGTTTAATCCAAATTCTACCACTTCATTTTTAGAGTTAGATAATTTTAGGGTGTAAACATCTTCCTTTAAATCTGAAATTTTTAAATACACAGACGCTTTATTTAATAGGTCACTATTATTATTTATAATGTTTTTGTTACCTATTAATTTGACGTCTTTTGTAGTAGATATTTTATTTAGATATGTGTTTAATTCTTTAACAGGTTTAGACGTTAAAAAGTATTGGTTATTTATTAATTCTAGTTCTAAAGTTCTAGCTGTTGTCATAGCGCTTCGCCATTTTTTAGTAGGGACTTGTTGCGCGTATTCCCAATTAGACATCCAACCAATAAATAGTTTTCTTCCATCTTCTTTAGGTATATTTGACCAAGTTACACCAGCGTAATTATCTCTACCAAAATCTAACCATATTGCTTCTTTTTTTTCTAGTTGATTTTGAAAAATAGTATCTAATTTAAAAGTTTTTCCATCAAAATCTCCTACAAAATATTGTGTTCCAGATCCGCCATTTATATGACCAGGATTTATACTTTGAAGTAAAACCCATTTTTTTGTATCTGTACCGTTAATAGTAATAGGGAAAAAATCTGGGCATTCCCAAACACCATCATGATTACCTAAAAACTCACCAAAATCTGATAGTAAATCCCATTTTTTTAGGTCTTTAGAACTGTAAAAAAATGTTTTCTCGTAGGTTGCTAACGTCATTAACCATTGGTTGTGATCTTGGTCCCAATATATTTTTGGGTCTCTAAAATCTTTTATTCCCGGATTAGGTAATACAGGATTACCACTATATTTTGTCCAAGTTCTTCCTTTGTCTAAAGAATAAGCAATACCTTGAGTTTGGTAATCTATTTTGCCTTTTTTTTCTGCGATAGCATCGTGGTAAGTAAACATCGCGATTATTGGAGTTTTGCCATCTTTACCAAATCCGCTTGTATTATTAATATCTACAACTGCACTTCCAGAAAAAATATACCCTAAATCATCTGGGTAAAGCGCAATTGGTAACTCTTCCCAAGTAATTAAATCGTTGCTAATTGCGTGTCCCCAATGCATTGGTCCCCAAATGTTATCTTCAGGATAGTATTGAAAAAATAAATGATATTCGCCATCTAAATAAAACATTCCGTTAGGATCGTTCATCCAGTTATTTTGTGGTGTAAAATGAAAATTTGGTCTATATAATTGTTCTTCGTTAAAAGACATAACTTGGTATTCTTTAGTATTAGTTTGTTCTTTACAAGACATGATTATTAATGATAAAAAAAGAAGCGATTTAATTAGTTTCATCTTTGACAAGTTTTTTACTTAAATCTTCAAGAGAGATTCCTTTAGTTTCAGGCATTATAAACAATGCAAATGCAAGTTGTAATACCATCATAAAGGCAAAAAATGCAAATATTGGCCAAGGATTATCGTTAAAGATGCCTTCATTTTTATCTAAAAATACAGGTGTGATTAATGTTATTATTGCTGCGAAAACCCAATGTGTGCCACATCCAAAGGAGTTTCCCATAGCTCTTACTTTATTAGGGAAAATTTCTGAAATAAACACCCAAATTATTGCACCTTGACCAATTGCATGAGAAACCACAAATAAAATAATAAATGTAAGTAGGATTACAGCATCTGCACTAACTTTAAAAGCCCAAGCTACTACAGATAGACTAATTATATAACCTATAGATCCTATTATTAATAGTTGTTTTCGGCCAAATTTATCAATTAAGGACATGCCTAATATTGTAAAAATTAGATTGGCTACACCAACATAGACTGATGCTAAAAATGGGTTTTCTATGCCTGCTCTACCAAAAATTTCTGGTGCATAATATAGAAGAAAGTTTATGCCAGATAATTGATTAAAAAAGGCAACAAGAAACGCTAGTAATAAAGGAAAGTTATATTTTTTCTTAAAGACACTAGTTGTGTTTTTTTCCGTTGTGTTTATTTCTTTTTTTATTTCATCTAGTTTGGTTTCTGCTTCGTTATTATCGTGAGTTATTTTAAGGATTTTTAAAGCTTCTTCGTGATTATTAGCTGTTATTGTAAGCCAACGCGGACTTCGAGGTACGCCTAAAATCATAACACAATAAATTAAAGCAGGAATTGCTTCTACACCTAACATCCATCGCCAATCATTTGCTCCATCAAAACCTTGTAGCCATAAGTTTGAAAAATAGGCGATTAGTATTCCAAAGACAATATTAAACTGGTATAAAGCAACTAGTTTACCTCTGTTTTTAGCACTTGAAATTTCTGAAATATACATAGGTGCAACTACAGACGATGCTCCAACGCCAATTCCGCCTATAAACCTAAAAAATGAAAATGAGTATTTGTCTACTGCAAACGCAGATCCTAAAGCAGAAACTAGAAATAAAATTCCAATCCAGAATAATGTTTTCTTTCTACCAAATTTATCTGCAGGAATACCGCCAAGTAAAGCGCCAATTACTGTTCCCCATAACGCCATAGACATAATAAATGTCCCGTGAAATAAAGGAGAGGTATTCCAAAGTGCTTTGATTGGTTCGTTTGCTCCAGAGATTACAACTGTATCAAAGCCAAATAAAAATCCAGCAATAGCAACAGTTAACGACCAAAAGGTTGTTTTACTTTTCATAGTTAGTTTGTTTAGTTAAGGCTAAATTAATTGAATAGCTCTCAATTAAACAAACTACGTAGTTTAAACTTGGTTATTTAAACACGAAAACGTTTTAGTAAATTTTAGTGCAGAATTATAAATTTTCTTTAAAAACAGAAATAAAACACTGTTAATCAGTTCTTTTAGATTTAAGATTGCTAAGCATTTGATTTGTGATATTATCTAAATCAAAGTTGTGTTTCCAATTCCAGTCTTTTCTTGCATTAGAATCATTTATACTACTAGGCCAAGAGTTTGCTATATTTTGTCTAAAATCTGGTTTGTAAGTTATTTTAAATTCTGGTAGTTGTTTTCTTATAGAATTAGCAATTTGTTTTGGTGTAAAACTAATTCCAGATAGATTGTAAGAAGATCTTATTTTTACTTGTTCTGGATTTGCGGTCATTAATTTAATTGTAGCATCTATCGCATCATCCATATACATCATTGGTAGTTCTGTGTCTTCAGATAAAAAACACTCGTAACTGTTAGTTTTTAAAGCTTCATGGTAAATTTCTACAGCATAATCTGTAGTTCCTCCACCAGGTAAGGTTTTCCAACTAATTAATCCTGGATATCTTAAGCTTCTAACATCTACATCGTATTTTTCGTGGTAATATTCGCACCATCGTTCTCCAACTTGTTTAGTAATACCATAAACAGTAGTTGGCTCCATAACTGTACGTTGTGGCGTATCTTGTTTAGGTGTTGTAGGTCCAAATACAGCAATACTAGAAGGCCAAAAGATTTTTTTAACTGCTTTAGCTTTTGCTAAATTTAGAACATGAAATAAGGATTGCATATTTAAATCCCATGCTTTCATTGGGTATTTTTCTCCGGTTGCACTTAGTATTGCAGCCATAAGATAAATGGTATCTATATTATGTTTTTCACAGCATATTTTAAGTGAAGCATAATCCATAGCATCTATAATCTCAAAAGTACCAGAGTTAACTAATTCAAGATTATTGTAATTTATATCACTAGCAATAACATTTTGGTTGCCGTATATTTCTCTAAGTTTATAGGTTAACTCAGATCCAATTTGTCCACAAGCTCCTATAATTAATATTTTTTCACTCATTTAGTAATGAATTATGCAAATTTTTGTTCAAAAATAAGAACATTTTTAAAGATATTTCAATAAAAAAATGCTAAAAATTACAACAAAAGATTAGTTAATAATTAAGAATTACAATTAGTATCAGTTATATTTGTTTTGATAATAATTATTTGTTTATGAAAACTATTTGTATCTGTATAATTTGTTGCATTTTAAGTGTTAGTTGTAAAAAAAATAATAAGGAAGTAAATGAAGATATAACTACAGAAATATTAGATTCTACTTCAATTTCAAAAGAAGATTTAAAACAAATTAATTTTACAGATATTGGTTTAGATATTAAAACAGATAAAGTAATGGCATCTTGGCAGCCATATATTACTATAGCTGATGCTGTCGAGAGTTTAAAGCAAGCGGATTTTAGTTTTTTTACAGCGGATATAGAAGTGTTTAATTCTGCAATTAAAGATTTAGAAAACACAATTCCAGAACCAATAAAAACTCAATCTATACAAGCACGTGTATTAGCTTTAAAAACTCAATTATTAAAGTTAAAAGGACTTGTTGCACTTCAAGCAATATCCAAAAAAGAGAAGTTACTGGCAGTAAAAGAAGTTTTTGTCGCTTTTTCTAATTTAAATCTTCAAATAAATAAAAAAGTAGAAAAAGATAGTCAAAACATAGAAAGACCTTATTAGTTATGAAAACACAACACTATTTAACAATCTTATTTACTTTTTTTTTAATAATCGTTCATGGACAAGACACTTTAAAACATAAAATAAATAATATAATTGACGATTGGCATAACGCTGCATCTAAAGCCGATTTTAACGCTTACTTTAATCTAATGACAGAAGATGCTGTATTTATTGGTACAGATGCTTCCGAAAATTGGCAATTAGAAGAATTTAAAACATTTTGTAAACCTTATTTTGAAAAAGGAAAAGCATGGTCTTTTAAAGCTTTACAACGAAATGTGTATTTAAATAAATCTGAAAATTTAGCATGGTTTGACGAGCTGCTAGATACACAAATGGAAATTTGTAGAGGATCTGGAATAATGGAACTTACAAATGATGGATGGAAAGTAAAACATTATGTGTTATCTATAACCATTCCTAATCCAGATGTAAAACAAGTTGTAAGAATTAAACAAGAAGCAGATAGTATTTACAAAGAAAAGCTTTTAAATAAAACCGAATAAATACTCTAAAAAATCTCATTTGACGTTAAAAAAGCTCTGTTTATCAGTTTGTTATCTAAAATACATTATTTTTGTAAAAAATTGCCTCATGAAAAAAATTATACTTTTAACTCTACTTTTAAGTATTACATCTGTTTATTCACAATTTAACCAAGAAGCACCTTGGCTAAAACAACTTAAAGCAAGCTCTGAAAATAGTAAGCAGCAACTTACATTTAATCAAATTGTTAATGCTTTTAACGACTATTGGTTAGATAAAGATTATACTGCAAGAGGTAGTGGGTATAAACCTTTTAAAAGATGGGAATCTTATTGGTCTAATTACGTTAAACAAGATGGGACTTTACCAACTGCTAAAGAATTATGGGATACTTATCTTGAAGTAAAGAATCAGTCTAATACACAAAGAAGCAACAGTATTGCAGATGCAAGTAATTGGCAACCTGTAGGACCTTTTACACATACAAATACAGGTTCATGGTCTTCTGGTCAAGGACGAGTTAATGTAATAGTTAAAGATCCTAATAATATAAATACTCTTTATGCAGGTGCACCAGCTGGTGGAATTTGGAAATCTACAGATTCTGGTAGTACATGGGCAACAACTACAGATGATTTACCTCAAATAGGAGTATCCGGAATAGCTGTAGATTATAATAATTCAGATATAATTTATATTGCTACTGGAGATGATGATGCTGGAGATTCTTACAGTGTTGGAGTAATGAAATCTACAGATGGAGGACAAACATGGAATACCACTGGATTAAATCCAGGAAACTCTCCAACTTCTATGAACGATATTTATATGCATCCTACTAATTCAAATATTCTATGGGTTGCTACAAATAATGGTGTTTTTAAAACTACAGATGCAGGTGTAACATGGTCTAATCAAAATTCTAGTGGATTTAGTAACGGGACTGCAGGTATTAATATAACAGATATTAAGATCAATCCTTCAAATCCAAATACGATATACGCTGTTTCAGCAAATAGATTTTATAGATCATTAGATGGTGGAGAAAGCTTTAATGTGGTGACTAGCGGTTTGCCTTTTAGTAATATTTCAAGATATGTTTTAGATGTTACTCCAGCTAATCCAAATGTAGTTTATGTTTTAGCTTCAGATAACGGATATTCTTTTTTAGGCTTATATAAATCTTCAAATTCTGGTGCAAGTTTTACAACAGTAGCAAATCAAGCATCTGTTGGTGATATTTTTGAATCAACTCAAACCTGGTTTGATATGGCTATGGCTGTTTCAGATACCAATGAAAATGAAGTTTATACTGGTGTTTTAAATATTTGGAAAACCAGTGATGGCGGTAACACATTTACAAAATTAAATAATTGGAGTTCTCCTTTTTCAAGTACGTATACACATGCAGATATTCATTATTTAAGATTTTTTGATGGTGAATTATTTGCCGGAACAGATGGTGGTTTTTATAAATCTGATAATGCAGGTACAAGTTTTACAGATCTTACCGCTGGTATGCAAATAAGTCAATTTTATAGAATAGCAGTATCTAAACAAACTTCTACTAAGATGGTTGGAGGATTACAAGATAATGGTGGTCATGCCTATTCAAACGGACAATGGAAAAATTATTACGGAGCAGATGGAATGGAAACAGCAATAGATCCAAATAATTCTAATAACTATTACGGATTTATTCAAGGTGGTGGCGGTTTGTATTATTCTACCAACGCTGGATCTAATTTAACTGGTGCAATTGGAGCGCCTACTGGAGAAAATGGTAATTGGATTACACCGCTTGCAATGAGTAATAATGGCGAATTATTTGCAGGATATTCTAGTCTTTATAAATTAGTTGGTAGCGATTGGTCTGCTGTTTCTTCTTCTTTTGGAACAAATATAGACGTGTTAGAAATAGATGAAATAAATCCAGATAACATCTACGTAGCAACTAATTCTACACTAAGAAAAAGTACAACTAATGGTATTACTTTTTCTACAATAAATACTTTTTCTTCAAATATCACATCTATCGAAGTTAATAATACAGATAATTCTATTGTTTATGTAACAACTTCTGGTCCATTAGGTCAAGTGTTTAAATCTACAGATGGAGGAAATAATTTTACTAGCATAACAAGTGGTTTACCTGCGGTAACAAAAAATATTATAAAGCATCAAGCACTTCATTCTAAAAACCCATTATTTTTAGGAACAAGTTTAGGTGTTTATAGATATGATGATGATACTTTAACTTGGCAATTATTTAATAATAGTCTACCTAATGTATCGGTAAGAGATTTAGAAATTAATTTAAACGATAATAACATTACTGCTGCAACTTATGGTAGAGGTATATGGCAATCTGCAATTCCGTTTGAAGTTCCAATGGACGATATAAAATTAGTAGCTGTAAATGGAATAAGTCAATTAATAGAATGTAATGCTACTTTAGCTCCAGATGTGGAAGTATTTAATAATGGACAAAATACAATTACAAGTATAGATTTTGTTTACACAATAGATGGTACACCAAATTCATTTACTTGGACAGGTACGTTAGCAAGTCAAACAGCGTTAACAATTGCTCTGCCTTCATTTACTTTAGATAAAGGGTTACATACCTTTAATGTTACTTCTAATATTGCTAATGATGCGTTTGCACAAAATAATGATTCTGAAACGGTAAATATTAAATCTACATCTACAGGAACAACTTTAGTAGTAAACACATTTGAGACACCACAAGAAGAACTTCTTGTTTATGATGAAGGCGCATCATCTCAATACTGGGAAAGAGGTTTAGCAAGTGGTACTGTATTAAACGCATTTGTAAACAGTACAAATGTTTACGGGACTAATTTGTCAGGACAATATGCTAATAACACAAAAAGTTATTTAGTTTCAGAATGTTTTGATTTAACAACATTAGTAGCACCAATTTTAAAGTTTGATTTAGCGTTTCAACTAGAACAAGATTGGGATATAATGTATGTAGAATATTCGATTAATCAAGGTCAAGACTGGAATGTGTTAGGTACAGCATTAGATACAAATTGGTATAATAGCGATACAACTTCAGGAGAAAATGGTACTTGTTATAACTGTCCTGGTGCACAATGGACTGGATCTAATACAATTATGACTCAATATTCATATGATTTGACTGCATTTAATTCAGAAACAAGTTTTATGTACAGATTTGTATTTCATTCCGATCAATCTGTAACTCAGGAAGGAGTAATTATAGATAATCCAGTGATAGAAGGTTCGCCTTTAAGTATTTCTGAATTCCAAAATCCTAGTTTTAATATCTACCCTAATCCATCTTCAGGTGTTTTTAATATTAAGACTCAAGTGAAAGATGAGTTTAAAATTACAATTACTGATATCACAGGAAAAGTAGTATTAAATAAAGAAAAACAATTTATAGATAACACAGGTGTACAAATAGATTTAAGTAAATATCAAACTGGTATTTATATGTTAAGTTTACAATCTAAAACCAGTCAAATCTTTAAAAAACTAATTGTTAAATAACAGTTAATATAAACTTAAAAAAAGCGTCTTATATCAAGTATATAGGCGCTTTTTTTATATCTTGTAAATCATAAAACTAACTTTTTTAATATACTTATAAAATGAAATTCAACTTTAAACAATTAGCTCTCTTAAGTGCTTTAGGAGGCGTTGTTCTTGTTGGTTGTAAAGAAGAAAAACAACCTGTAGAAGAAACAGCACAACTAGAAGTAGTTCCAGGAATAAATACAGATTATATGGATACATCTGTAAAACCAAGCGAAGACTTCTTTAAATACGTAAACGGTAAATGGTTAGAAACTAACGAAATTCCAGAAGACAGAACCGTTTGGGGAAGCTTTAACGAATTAAGAAAAAAAACAGATGCAGACGCATTATCAATTTTAAAAGATGCAATGTCTAATGATAAGGACATCAAATCTATAAATGTAGTTCCAGGTTCTGATCAAGAAAAGGCGGTTTTTTACTACCAAACTATCATGGATACCGTTGGTCGTAATAAAGCAGGATTAGATCCAGTAAAACCATATTTAGCAAAAATTGAAGCTATAAACACTATCGAAGACTTACAAAACTATATGATTGAAATGGAACCAGTTGGTGGTGGAGGATTATATGGTGTTGGCGTTGGAGCAGATCCAAAAGATAGTAATCGTAATGTAGCTTACTTAGGTGGCGGAAGTACAGGTTTACCAGATAGAGATTATTACGTTAAAGACGATGCAGACTCTAAAGAAAAAAGAGAAAAATACGTAGCTCATATTACAAGAATGCTACAATATTTAGGAGATACTGAAGAAGAAGCAAAAGAGCAAGCAGAACAAATATTAGCATTTGAGACGCGTCTTGAAGAAGCTAAAATGGATAAAGTAGATAGACGTGATGCTCGTAAAAGATATAACCCAAGATCTATAGAGCAAGTTCAAAAAATGGTTCCAGAAGTAGACTGGAAAGCATTTTTATCTGGCGTAGGACTAAAAGACTTAGATACAGTAATTGTTGGCGATTTAGGATATTTTAATAGATTACATGAAGTATTAGCAGACAACAACGTAGATAATTGGAAGTCTTACCTAAAATGGCAAACTTTTAATAATGCTGCAGGATTTTTAAGCACAGAATTAGAAACAGCTAATTGGGAATTCTACGGAAAAGAACTTAACGGAGCTAAAAAACAAAGACCAAGAGAAGAAAGAGCTTTAGGTGCTTTAAACGGTACTATTGGTGAAGCTTTAGGTAAATTATACGTTGACAAAAAGTTTCCGCCAGAAGCAAAAGCAAAAGCAGAAAAAATGATTCAAAACGTTATACTTGCTTTTGAAAATAGAATTAAAAATTTAGAGTGGATGAGTGAAGAAACTAAGCAAAAAGCTATAGAAAAACTTCAAGCAACTACCGTAAAAATTGCTTATCCAGACAAGTGGAAAGATTACTCTGAATTAGAAATAAAAAGTGTTGAAGAAGGTGGATCTTACCTACAAAATGCACTTAATGCAAGAGCATGGAATTTTAAAGAAGATATTAATAAATTAGACAAGCCAGTAGATAAGTCAGAATGGTATATGGCACCTCAAATTGTTAATGCATACTTTAATCCAGCATACAACGAAATTGTATTTCCTGCTGCAATTTTACAACCACCATTTTATAACTTTAATGCAGACGATGCTGTGAATTATGGAGGAATAGGTGCTGTAATAGGTCACGAAATATCTCATAGTTTTGACGATTCTGGAGCACGTTATGATAAAGATGGAAACCTAAATAACTGGTGGACAGACGAAGATTTAAAACAATTTGAAGAGTTAGGTTCTGATCTTGCAGATCAATATTCTGCTATCGAAGTTTTACCAGAAACCAATATAAACGGTAAATTTACTTTAGGTGAAAATATTGGTGATTTAGGTGGTGTTTTAGCTGCTTATGATGCTTTACAGTTAAGCTATGAGCAAGATGGTAGACCAACCGAAACTATAGATGGATTTACACCAGAACAACGCTTTTTTATGAGTTGGGCAACAGTATGGCGTACAAAAATGCGTGACGATGCTTTAAAAACAAGAATAAAAACAGATCCACATTCTCCTGGAATGACAAGAGCTGTACAACCTTTACTAAATGTAGATGCTTTTTATGAAGCATTTGGAATTAAAGAAGGAGACAAAATGTATATTGCTCCAGAAGATCGAGTTAGAATTTGGTAAGCAACACCTTCATATAATAAAAAAGCCTTCAGACATCTGAAGGCTTTTTTTATAGTTAACTACTTAGGTTTATTCTTTAGTTGTAGTACTTTCCTTTTTTTGTTGCATTAAGGCGTTTTTTGCAATATTTGCCATGTTAAATGCAGGAGCTAGAGCAATTGCTTCGTCTAATTTATTTACAGCTAATCCAAGGTTGTTTTCTTTATTTTGGTTGTAAATAATTAAGGCGTCTAAATAGTAAAAACCAGCTTTTAAAGGTACAGTATAAGGCTGCTGCGTTTCAAAATAAGTTTTACCTTGTTTGTCTGTAACTTTAGATAATCCAAGGTTTACATAGTTTTTAGCTTCTGTTAATTTATTTAGATTCAGATTAATTTCTGCAATTTCATAAGCCACTTGCGGATTTTCAGTTTTATTATAAATCTTTAAATAAAATGGTAAGGCTAATTCTAATTCTCCTAATGTTTTTAAAGCTACAGCTTTAACTTCTAAAGCCATATCAGAATCGTTAGCATTATCTTCTATTCCAATAGTATTTAAGGCTTGATTAAATTTATTATTCTTATAATACACATAGGCTAAAGTATCTTTTCGTTCTTTAGAAGGTTTTAAGACATTTAAATGTGTTAAGGCGTTAATAATACCTTGTACATCTCCTTGTGTTTTCATTTGTTTATAATACGCTTCGTAATGCGCGATTAAATCATTGTTGTTTTGTGCCGTTATGTTTAAAGAAAACAAGACAATTACTGCGTAGATTAAGTGTTTCATTGTATTAAAATTTTGAGTTTCAAAACTAAAAAATTAATTTGTTATTTATCTTAAAATAAACCAAATAAGGTTTTAATCTATTGTAATGGTTTTTTTTATAATTATGGCATCATTTAAAACAAATGGTTTTGGAATCATCCAAGACAATCGTTTAGGTATTGTAAACAGATTATTTTCTAACAAATCATTAGACGCTTCGTATAGTTGAAGTGTTGTTTTTTGATCTATTGGTACAGTAATATCTAGCTCTAGATAGTTTTGATCTGTTGTGTAATAACAAAACAAACGGTTGTTTTTTCGTTGTTTAAATACAGTATTGTCTTCTTTGTTTTCTTTTGTGATTTCTACACCATTTAAGACCATTTTTTTAAATACCATTGTGCTGTCTGCAAACACTTCTAATCGTTGTATATCTCTATTAGGTGTAATGCAAATGGTATAAGATCGTAATTTATCTATTATAGTGTCTTTGCTTATTTGTATGGTTGGTTCTGCTATGTTTTTTAAAGGCGCTTTTTTAGTAAAACTAAATCCTGTTCCATATTTACTTCCAAATGTATTAGCATTAAATAGTGTGTTATTATTAGAAGTAGTATCTATAAAGTTTTTAGTGTAGCTATCTAAATTATTATCGTAAGTAGCCCAATAAGCAGTTTTTGTATCAGAGTCTATTGCGTAGACTAAGCTATTAGGTTTTGGTCTATCTTCAGTAAAGCTAGAATTAAAATGTGCACTTAAAAATGCAATTATTGAAAGTATTAAAAATGAAAAACTCCATCTAGTTTTATGTTTTAAATGTCCAAAAACTGGTAAGCATAATCCAAAAATAAGTACAACTAATATTGCCGAAACAAATAAAATTTTAAGTCCTAATCCAACAGGAAACATTTTAACAAAAGGAGACATGATTAGTAATACGGGCATGGTTAAAATGGCTAATAAAACAAGATTAGGTTTGTATTGTTTTACAAGAACAAATAAGGCTAATAACCCAAAATATAACGGAATTACAAAAAAACTTGCTCCTTTTAATTTTAAAGCCACTAAACAGCAAATAATTATCCAAAACGTTAGTGGAGCAACTAGTAAATTACCAAGATTGTTTACTTTTTTAAGCTTACTGTATACCCAAAAACTAATGCTTAAAGTTATTAAAACAGATAGCCAAATATAGGTGTGACCATTATAGGTGAAGTCATGTAAAATTTCGGTGTATTCTGGATAAATAATTAAAATTAATTGCCAACCAAAGAAGACCAAAAGTCCAGAAAATATTAAAGAAAAACTATAAGCAACAAATCCTTTACCAATATCTTTTGTATTAAGTTGCTTTTGTCTAAATCCATAAACTACTATTGAAAAAAACAGTAGTATAGCCACTATTAACATTGGCATAATCCATTTAAAAGGATAAGTGATAGTTTTAAAAAACGGAATGTTAAAGTAAACGTTATCTTCAGTACTTTTTACAGTATTTAAATTGGCTTGACTAAAGTGTTTTAGTAATGGCATAAGGTAAGTACCTTGATGCTCTAAAGTTGTTCTGTCTAACCTTTGGTAATTATCTTTTACTGTGTGATAATCAAAATGATCGTCGATAAATGCAAAGTTAAAACCTTCAATATCGCCATCGCGTCTAAAAACGGTTAAATCGGTATCGTTTGGTAGCATTTTGTAAATACTATAGGCTAAACTGTTGGCTACTGGATATTGCGGATTTGCAGCCACAAATTCTTTCATCAAATTAGCATTTCCGCCATTAGTTTCAATAAGCATATAACTTGGTCCGCCACTTCCTCTAGCTTCAAAGTTTAAAACTAAACCAACATCTTTTGCCCAAGGATGTTTATTTACAAATAATTCGGCACCATTTAAGCCTAATTCTTCAGCGTCTGTAATGCAAACAATAATATCGTTTTTTGGTGTGTTTCCTTCAGCTAAATACGCACGTAAACCTTCTAAAATGGTAACAACGCCAGATCCAGCATCACTTGCTCCAATGGACGAATGCGGATTACTATCGTAATGTGTTAACAGCATTAAAGCTTTGCTATTACTTTCGCCTTTAATTCGGGCTAAAATATTTACAGGTTTAGTAAAATTATTCCATTTACTATTTATGTAACCTTCTTGAGTTTGGGTAGTTAAACCTAGTTTTTCAAGTTCAGAAATAATATAACGTCTAACACGTTCATTTTCTTTATTGCCTGTGTAATGTGGCGCTTTAGAAATTTCGGCTAAATGCACCAAAGCTCTATCTGTAGAGAATTGTGTTAATGGTGTGTCTAAATTTGAAATTTTATTAGGAAGTAAAGCCTCAAAACTTAAATAAACAGAAGCACATATAATTAAAACTGCTATTAATTTTTTAAACATTTTTGGTGGTTTTTGTTTAGTGATATAAAAGTAATAAAATAATAGTGGAATAAATACTTAGGATAAGTGACTGAAAATAAGTAACTTTAGTTAAACTAAATACTTAAAACTATGGGAATTAAAAGTTTTGAAGCGCCTAAAAAAGGACAGCAAATGGTTGACGATGTATCGTTAAAGGTGAAAGATTATATGACTAAAGATTTAATAACTTTTAAACCTAATCAAACTGTAGAAGATGTCGTAGAAACGTTAATAAAAAATAAAATTTCTGGTGGACCAGTTATTAACGATAATAACGAATTGATAGGAATAATCTCTGAAGGTGATTGCATAAAACAAATTAGTGAAAGTAGATACTACAACGCACCAACACAAGATAGTTTGGTAGAAAATCACATGATTAAAAATGTTGAAACTATAGATGGAAACTTAAATATTTTTGATGCTGCCAATAAGTTTTTAAGTGCTAAACGTAGACGTTTTCCTATTGTAGAAGACGGTAAGTTAGTTGGTCAAATAAGCCAAAAAGATATTTTAAAAGCTGCGATGCAATTAAAAGGACATAATTGGAAACCTTAACGACCGTGTTTTGGTTTTAAAGCTTCTGTAGTATCTGTAATTAAAATCTTGTTTTTGTCTTTTGCCACTAATGTTGCTACACGAGAATAGTTGTAGTCTGAAACAGGCTGTTCTAATTCTACCCATTTTACATAGCCAGCAACAGTAATACGCTCGCCAACTTCTATGATAGATTCGCGGTAACGTAATTGTTTGTTGAAACCAAAAAGTCCGGTAGATTCTATACCATAATTATCTAAAAGTGATTTAAATTCTGGTGTTGGATCATTAAATGTACCTGAATTTGCCTTTTTATCAGACACTAAATAGGCATAATAATTTTCGGGATTTTGCTTTGGGAAAATTAGCAATCTTTCGCCTGTTTGCTCCACAAAAAAATCTTGAATCTTTTCCTCATCAACAACAGTTTTCCAACGCGAATTTTTACCGCTGCCTACTTTCTTTTCAATTAAAATCTGATAAAACACACATTCGCGTTTACTTAAAGGTGCAATTAAAGGTTGGTTAACGTTAAGTGCATTGCCTTCAACTTTAGAATAATGATGATTTTGTAAACTACCAATTTTACTAAAGCGTAATTTTTTTAAACGTCTTAATATGATAGTTTTTGCGCTAAAAAAGTAAACTAAAAACGCAATTAAAGCAATAACAACAATTATAATAGATATAACAGTAATTTTTTCCATAAAGTGAAATGTTAATTATTAGTGCCTTTTTTTAACTAAAGTTACAAATACATGTTAAATATTAACTTAAAATTATGGCTTATTATGTAAGCTTTAATAATTTTTTAACCAAAGGTAAAGTAGCTTTGCACTAACCCAATAAACTAAAAAATTATGAATAGAAAATTACTTTTTACACTGTTTACATTTATTACATTAAGCGCTTTTGCCCAAGAAGATTCAAAATATTGGTCTGTAGGTTTTGGTGTAAGTGCAATAGATGTTTATCCTGTTGGTGAAAATTCACCTCAAGGCGATTACTTTGACGAATATTTTAATGTAAATGACCATTGGAATTTAGGTCTATACGTTGATGTTTCTAAAAATTTAACTTCAAAATTAGCTTTAGGCGCTAGAGCGACTTATACCCAATTATCTAAATGGGGAGAAACAAATACTGTAGACAGAATACCTGTAGACAATTTAGATTACATTGGATTAGACGGATCTTTAAAATATACCTTTTTAGACAACACAGTTATTTCTCCTGTAATTGGAATTGGTGGTGGATATACTTGGATAGAAGAAGGTCCTTTTAATACGTTTTCTAATGCGCAAGGTACAGACAATCTTGTTGGTGCAGGTACATTAAACGGATCGTTAGGATTAGTGTTTAATTTATCTGATAATATTTCTCTAAAAGCAGAAAGTACTTATAAACATGCTTTTAAAGATTATCTTACAAAGCACTTCCAACACTCAGTTGGATTTGTTTACCATATTAAGGAAAAGAAAATTATTGAAAAACCAGACTCAGATGGAGATGGCGTAACAGATGATATGGATTTATGTCCAAATGTTGCTGGATTAGCAGAATATGCTGGTTGTGCAGATACAGATGGAGACGGTTATCCAGATACATTAGATAAATGTCCTAACCAAAAAGGTACAGATAACGGTTGTCCAGTTCCTGTAGTTGTAGAAGAGGAAGAGGAAACAGTTCCTGTTGTTACTGTTGCTCCTAAAGAAATTTCTAGTGCTATTTACTTTGATTTTGATAGTTCTGAATTAAATAATAATGCAAAAGAAGTTTTAGATATTTTAAGTCAAGAAGCTAAAGATAGAAGTGAAGTAAACATCCAAGTAGATGGTTATGCAGATAGTATAGGTTCTGATAATTACAACAAATCACTATCACAAAAAAGAATTAATAGTGTAATGGATTATTTAGTATCTAAAGGTGTAGATAAGTCTTTATTTACAACAAATAACTATGGAGAAGAAAATCCTGCTGCAACAAATAATACAAAAGAAGGAAGAGCTTTAAATAGAAGAGCTAAACTAAAAGTGACTTTAAAATAAACACTTATAATTACTATAGAAAAGCCTTAATGTTTTTGCATTAAGGCTTTTTTTATTGTCGTTTTACAAGTGCATAAAAATCATTATCTAAAGGTAAATAACCTTGGTCGTACACAAAGTAATATATGGTTCCTGCTTTTGTTGTGTAAATGCTAGTAAAGTAATTAAAATCAAATCCTTTTTCTATCAATTTTGTACGCGTAGTTTTTGTTTTTTGTTCAGGATTTAAAGCCTCTAATATGCGCCAATTTTTACGTAAACGGTTATTTATATTTCTAATTAAATTTTTTCCGTCTTTGTTTAATTTATTGTTATACGAGTTACGACAACCATCAGAACAGAATTTTTTATCAATTCTTCCAACTATTTTGTCGCCACATTCTGGACAGGTTTTACTCATAGTTTTGGATTATTAATTTTATACCAACGTAAAGTCATTTTTTCTGGCGGAAAATAAAAATCGTTTAAATAGTGTAAACCAATTTTTAATAACGCATTGTGTGATGCTTGATTATCTATGTGCGTTGTAGCATAAAGACGTTTTAAATTTAAAACTTCAAACGCGTATTTTGCAGCAGCTTTACCAGATTCGGTAGCGTAGCCTTTTCCCCAATAGTCTTCAATTAGGCGGTAGCCAATGTCATAATATGTTGTGAAGCCATTCATATTATATTCGGTGTTAAGACGTAAACCAGACCAACCTACAAAGTTGCCAGTTGCTTTTTCTATGACTGTAAATCTGCCAATACCACGTTGTTTGTATTGTTGTTTTACACTATCTATTACGGTTTGCGCTTCTGCTTTGGTCTTTATTGGTCTATTGCCTAAATATTTATGTACGTTTGGATTACTGTCTAAAGTAAATAAGCCATCAAGATCTTCGTCACGCATTTCGCGAAGTAGTAAACGCTCGGTTTCAATATTAAAGGTCATTTATTTTTTGTAATTAAATTTTACTTCATCTACGTCACCTTCATCTGCAATAACGACGTAAATATTTATTTCGTTATCGCTAATTTTTTCAAAAGTAAATTGATCAAAATACACGCGATTACCTTCAATTTTCACCAATTTAGCATCAACAGTTTCGTCTTTTTCTTCCCAACCTTTAAAATCGGCTCCAAAATGTTTTAGTTGAAAAAGTAAGGTATTGTCTACTTCTTTAATGCCACCTATTTCATAAAAAACTACTTTTTGATCTACAACTAATTTGAAAGAAAA
The DNA here is from genome assembly GCF_014764305.1 of Mesoflavibacter profundi. Classification (NCBI taxonomy): domain Bacteria; kingdom Pseudomonadati; phylum Bacteroidota; class Flavobacteriia; order Flavobacteriales; family Flavobacteriaceae; genus Mesoflavibacter; species Mesoflavibacter profundi. The sequence continues at coordinate 1,038,647 of NZ_CP061703.1, read as the reverse complement.
CATCATAGAATCTCCTAATGGCGGACTCCAAATTTCTTCTGTAATGCCTCCAAAAGCTTCACCTTTCCAGTGACCAGCAATCCAAGACACATCGCTTAATTTAGCTTCTGGTGACACTGAGTTTTCAGTAAATTTTAATGTGTTGTTCTGCGCGTAGGTAAACGAAATAAAGAATAAATAAAAGATAATAGCAAGTTGTTTCATAACAATGAAATTAAAGAGATTAAGGTACAAAAATTATTCATTTACAAATGGTTACGTTGGGCAATTAATAACGTATTGGTACCATTTAATTTATTTAAAGTTTCAGTTTTGTACTTGTTTTGATTTAAAATTGAAATAATGCTAGCTAACTTCTGGTCGTTATTTTGATGTAAAGCAGCATTAAAAATGATTTGGTGTTTTGCCGAAGCTGTTTTTAAAATTGCTGTCCAAAAATGTTCTTCTAAAACAAAGTTTGGCACTTCGGTATCAATAAAAATATCTATGATGATGAGGTCAAAATTCAAATGAGTTTCATCTAAAAAATCAACAGCATCTTGACAAATTATCTTAAGATTTTGATCTGTTTTTAAGCTGAATTCTTCTTTAGCTAAATCAATAATTACAGGATCAATATCTACACCGTAAATCTGTTTTTTATAGTTGAAATCTTTTCGTAATGTTTCTATAACACTTCCGCCACCAAGACCTAAAACCAAAATATTCTCTACGGTTTTTAGGTTGATTTGCTTTAATCCAACCTTTAAAATGAGCTGTAAACTACCGTAAGAATAGTTAGCATTTTTAGTGTTTAAATGCTTTTTTCCGTTGTACCAAGTAATTTCTAAAGTATCGCTATACTTAGATTTTATTTTTTTAGTAATCGGGTAGAGGTAGCTTAAAAGTCTTTTCATTACTGGTAAAAGTAGCCTTTTTGTTTCAAATAAAAAACATTTACAAACGACAACAAACGATTACATTCGACATTAAATAGGTAACAACCGAATAAAACTTGCAAGCTGTCTCATCTTTGCACTGTCGAAACATAAGAACTCGATAGTATTAACTGTTTAACATTAAAAATTAAAATTATGAACGCATTAAAAAACAAAGTACAGTTGATTGGTAGATTAGGACAAGATCCAGAAATTGTAACCTTTAACGACGGAAACAAAATGGCTAAATTTAGTCTTGCAACAGACGATAGCTACAAAGACAAAAATGGCAACAAAGTAGAACGTGCGTATTGGCACAATATAGTTGTTAAAAATGGTTTAGTAAAAGTAGTTGAAGAATATGTAACTAAAGGTCAAGAAATTGCTATAGAAGGTAAATTAACCAATCGTGTTTGGGAAGATAAAGATGGAAATAAACGTTATGTTACAGAAGTAGTATGTAACGAGTTGTTGATGCTTAGTAAATAGGTATCAAATTAAATAAAAAAGGCTCGCTTTAAGCGAGCCTTTTTTATTTATTATTTAGCAAATAAAATGTAAATAGCAATTACAATTGCGCATATTACTAGCCCAAATTGTTTTACATATTTATAAGGCTCTATAGACACTTGTTTAGTATATTCTAAAACAAAAGGAGTTTCTCTTGGTTTTATTTTTCCTATAATTAACATTATTATCACGTTGGCGATAAATAAAATTGCCATAATATGTAAAAAATGAGGATAAGCATCTGCTTCAACAACTCTTAAGGCTTGTGGATCTGTAATGCCTGTAGCTTTAGCTTTTTCTAATGCAGCTTCTACACGACTTGGTCCAATCCAAAACTGACTTATAATATATAAGACCGAACCAGAAATAATCCCAATTTTTGCAGCAATTGCAGGAACACGTTTTGTTAAGTAACCAACAACTATAATAGTAAAAATTGGAATACTATAAATACCATTTATTTGCTGTAAATAATTAAATAAACTTCCAGCATTAGCAATTAATGGTGCGATAAACATTGCAGCTATAGCTAGACAAACACCAAATATTTTTCCGTATTTAACTATGGTTTTTTCCGGAGCTTGTGGATTTATGTGTTGTTTGTAAATATCAATTCCAAATAAAGTAACCGAGCTATTTAAAACACTATTAAACGAGCTTAAGATTGCCCCAAATAAAACTGCTGCAAAAAAACCAATTAGTGGTTTTGGTAATACAGCTCTTACTAATTCTGGATAAGCTAAATCACTAGAAGCTAGATTTCCATCAAAATATTGATAGGCAATCATACCTGGTATAACAAGAATAATTGGTCCTAATATTTTTAAAAACGAAGCTAATAATAAACCTTTTTGTCCTTCAGCTAAGTTTTTAGCACCTAAAGCACGTTGTATAATTTGTTGGTTTGTTCCCCAATAAAATAACTGAACAAGCATCATTCCTGTAAAAATTGTTACAAACGGTACTTCTTGCCAGCTTTCGCCAGTAGAGTCAAAACGTTCTGGATGAGTATTTACAAGAGCATCTAATCCAGTGAAAAAGTCACCTTCGCCTAAAGCTATTAAACCAAAAACAGGAATTAAAATACCACCAATTAATAAACCAATTGCATTTATAGAATCTGAAACAGCTACAGCTTTTAATCCTCCAAAAACCGCATACACAGATCCAATTAATCCAATTCCCCAAATACAAATTACAATTGCAGATTGATCTGAAACACCTAATAGTGTTGGAATATCAAACATACCACTAATTGCTACAGATCCAGAATATAAAATTACCGGTAATAGTACTACTACATAACCAGTTAAAAATAAACCAGAAGTTATTGTTTTTGTAGTGACATCAAATCGTTTTGCCAAAAATTGTGGTACAGTAGTTAGTCCACCTTTTAAATATCTTGGTAATAAAAATATAGCAGTTACTACCATTGCAATTGCAGCTAATGTTTCCCAAGCCATTACAGATAGTCCGTCTTTATAAGCACTACCATTTAAACCTACTATTTGCTCTGTAGATAGGTTAGTTAAAAGTAATGATCCTGCAATAACGCCAGCAGTAAGACTTCGTCCACCTAAAAAATAACCATCGGATGTATTTTCGTTGGTTTTAATTGTAGCAAAGTAAGAAATTACAGCAACCAACGCTGTAAATCCTACAAAGGAGATTATTCCAATCATGTTTATTTAGTTTTAGTTAGTTTAAAATTGATATAAACAGGTAAGTGATCTGATGGATATTTTGTTTCCCAATTATCACTTAAAACTGCATATTTTTTGACTAAAATAGATGATTTTGATACAAATACATAATCAATTCTTGTTTTTACTGCGATATTAAAATTAAAACCATTGTATGTTCCTGTTGGACCAAAAACTAATTTGGCAACAGAATTACTATCATTTAATTTTTCTTTAATCGATAAAATAGGACTGCTTTTTGGCTCTAAATTAAAATCGCCCATTAATAAAACCGGATAGTTTTTTGTGTTTAATGTGTTTATTTTTTTTAGAATTAACGCCGCACTTTTTTCTCTAGCAACTTCACCTACATGATCAAAATGCGTGTTAAATACCCAAAATGTTTCTTTTGTTTTTTTATGTTGAAATAAAGCATAAGTACAAACACGATTACAAACTGCATCCCAACCTATACTTACTTTGTCTGGAGTTTGGGACAACCAAAAAGTTGACGATTGAAGTACTTTTAACTCTTTATTTTTATAAAAAATTGCTGAAAATTCACCTTTATTTTTACCATCATCACGACCAACACCAATATAACTGTAATCTGTTAATAAGCTATCCATATCTTTCATCTGGTTTGGCATAGCTTCTTGTACACCTAAAACATCAGGCTCGTAAAACTTGATTTGATTAATAAAAAAAGGCTTACGGTTTTGCCAACTGTTTTCGCCTTCTTTTGGAAAATCTAATTTAATATTATAAGTCATTGCAGTGTAATCTTGAGCAAGACTTAATGTTGAAATTGAAAATAGGATAAGAAAAAGATATTTCATTTTACTCGATATATTGTATTTCACTAAGTTCCGAAATTCCATTTTGATTAAAAGCTTCAATGGTAAAATAATACGGCGTATCTCTATCTAAGCAGCGCATAAAGTGTGAATTAGTATCGTAAACTTGCCAAGATTGGTACAATTTGTCTGGTGCAATTCCCCAACGTATGTTATAACCTTGTGCGCCTTCAACTTTATCCCAAGAAAATGAAATGTCTCTACGGTCTTTTTCACGACTAATTTTAATGTTAGCGACCTTTTTTGGTGCTTCACCTAAGCCTAAACCAAAAACTCTAACTTCGGACATGGCGAAGTTATTTCCTGGTACTTTTATATTGTTATATCTAACGAATTTTGCTTTTACAGGTTCATCTAAAACTAGGTAAGCGTTTGGTGCATCAATATCAGATTTACTTCTATCTACAACCGTTTTCCAGTTTTTACCATCTACTGAAGTTTCAATAGTAAATTGATGTTTTAAACCTTCAACACGTGTGTAAATTCCTGATTCGTGATCGTGATAATTTAACTGAATGGCGTGTACGGTTCCTTCATTTAACAATTCGATTGTGATCCATTGTTTATCGTCGTTAGCTTCGGCAACCCAAAAGGTTTTAGGGTTTTCGTCGGTTAAAACTTTTGAAGTTATTTGTCCTTCAGAATTTTTTTCTGTTGGGATTTCTTTGACTTCAACTTCATCATCATTAGACGTAAATTTCATGATTTGTTGAAGTGAAGACGATACAGTTACATTGCCTTTATACGATAATAACATCCAGCCATTATGTTGTCCAGCTTTTGATGGATGATTAGCACCATAACGAGGATAATCGCCGTACGATGTGTTGCTGTACATTAAACCATCTTCGTCAAAATAGGTAGGAAACATACATAAACGACGTTCCCATTGTGCGTTAGATGCCAATGCCATTGTCGCAAAATGCCAGTATTGACCGTTGGTTTGTTTTACTGTAATACCGTGTCCTGCACCATTGGTAAATCCGCCAGGTTTAAAACTCATTGGATTATTTTTCATATAGGTGAAAGGTCCAAGTGGCGAATCGCCAACATACACACCATCTGCATAGACATTAAATTGTGTGCCTGGCGCTGCATATTGTAAATAGTACTTTCCATTGTGTTTGGTCATTGACGCGCCTTCCATATAACCTTCTTTTAAAGTTGGATGAAAGTTGTTTTCGCCAAAACGTTCCCAACCGTGCTTTTCTTCATCTAAATTTATCAACTCTTCTCTATCGCCAGTTTCTAAAAAACGGTCGTCTTTATTCAGCATTTTTACGCGAATAGGATGCACGTTAGAACTTCCCCAATACAAATACGACTTACCATCGTCATCAATAAATAATTCGGAATCTTGAATGTTATTTGAAATGGAAGCAGTTGGTGTCCATAACCCTTTTTTAGGATCGTCGGTATATAAAATACTTCCGTAACCTGCCGGATCGCCAGCAAAATAAACTAAAGAATCTTTGTAGTTGAACGCTGTTGGTGCGTTGCTACCTTCAAAAAACCATTGTTGTGGTTTGATGAATTTCCAGTTAACTAAATCTGTGGAATGCCAATACCCAAAAGATCGTGTGACGAACATATAATATTCGCCTTTAAACTCAATTACAGCTGGATCTGCACCAGAACGATACGATTGATTTCTGGCAGAATTATAAACCATATAGGTATAATCGATGTCTAGCGGATTGATGTAGGTTTGTGTGGTATCAATTACGTTTTTTACAGAAGATTTTGTTTCAGGAATTTTATTATTAACACATGATTGTAATATTAGTAATGTGGTTAAAATAAAATATAAGAATTTCATTATTTTTTTGTTTTAAAAATTTTGGTTTGAACAATGTCTTGCTCGATTATGGTTTGATTAAAAAATTCGAATATTTTTTTTAAATCTTTAAAAGGTATACCAGCTATTTCATGACCTGCATCATTAATAACTTTAAAATAATACGAGGAATTTAATTGATGTAATTTATTTGCTATAACATTAGAGCCATCTAAAAATATATAACCAGGCTGATCTTTTTTACAAAAGTGATGCGGTGCATTGTCAAAAGGTACTAATGGATCCTTTGTTCCATGAAGCATAACTGTAGGAATTGCGTTTTTATCTGAAATGTAATTTGCATCTACCATAGCGCCAGCACAAGACATTACTCCAGCAAATTTTATTTGATTATATGGTTCTAAATCTTCTATAAAATATGGTTTCATGTAAACTGCATTTAAAACACCTTCTGCGCCAGCACTACTTCCTCCAGCAATAATTTTGGAAGTGTCTATATTAAATTTGTCTGAATGCGTTATTAAATAGTTTACTGCATCTAAATAATCTATTGCAGCTTGTTTAAATGTTTCTAGTTTTTCTTGTTTAGAACAATTGCAGCCAAATCCTGTTTTAGTTCCCTTTCTTAATAACCTATATGAAATGGAAACACTAACATAGCCTTGTTTTTTTGCAACATATTTGGCTAGCTTTTTTTCATATTTATTATCTCTTGTTCCTCCAGAAAATCCGCCACCATGCATCCAAACAAAAACAGGAAGTTTTTGGTTTTTCTTTACACGTCTTGGTTTATAAATATCTAATTTTAATGTGTCTTTACCTTTTATGGCATAGATATAAGTTTCTTTTTTTTGAGAAAAAGAAAACAACGAAATAAAAAATATTAGATATGTTAAGTGTTTCATTTTAAAATTATTGAGTTAATGTAATTACAGCTTTTCTAGTTGTATTAGAATCTGTTCCTACAAATATCTCAAAATCTCCATCTTCTGCAATATAGTCTAAGTCGTAATTATAGAATTTTAAATCTTCAATTGAAATTTTAAAATCTACAGTTACTGTTTCCCCCTTTTTAATAAATATTTTTTGAAACCCTTTTAATTCTTTTACAGGCCTTGTTACTGTACCAATTAGGTCTCTAATGTATAATTGTACAACTTCTTTACCATCATAATTTCCTGTATTACTAACGTCTACAGATACAGTAATTGTGTCTGTTGAATTTAAGTTGTTTTTACTAAGTTTTATTGGGCTATATTTAAACGTTGTGTAACTTAAACCGTAGCCAAATGGGTATAAAGGCTCATTACGCACATCTAAATAATTACTTCTAAATTTCTCAAATTTTCCATCTGTATTACCTAAAGGTCTTCCTGTATTTTTATGGTTATAAAAAAGAGGAATTTGGCCAACATGTCTAGGGAAAGTAGTTGTTAATTTTGCAGATGGATTAATGTCTCCAAATAGTACATCTGCAATTGCTAATCCTGCTTCACTACCAGGAAACCATACGTTTAATATTGCAGGAACATTTTTGTCTTCTTCAACTAAAACTAACGGTCTTCCTGTAAACAATACTAAAACTACTGGTTTTCCTGTTTTTAGTAAAGCGTTTAATAAGTCTTTTTGTGATTGTGGAATGTCTAGATTTGTTCTACTACTGCTTTCTCCACTGTATTCTGCTGCTTCTCCTAAAGTAGCAACAATAACATCCGATTTATTAGCAATTGCTAACGCTTCGTCTAAAAGCTGTTTATCTGTTTTGTTATCTCTTGGTATGTCTTTACCAAACATGGTTCCTCTTTGTTCTAACGTCAAATCATAATCCACATTACTACCTTTAGCATAGTTTATGTTTGCTTTATCGCCAATTACCGATTTTAATCCATCTAAAACTGTTATTGATTTTTCTTGATCTGTTGCAACACTCCAAGTACCAGCCATATTTACAGCAGTATTGGCTAATGGACCTATTAGGGCAATTGTTCCAGATTTTTTTAAAGGTAAAGTTTCGTTTTCGTTTTTAAGTAAAACCATAGATTCTGCAGATACTTTTCTAGCAAAATCTTTATTTTCTTTTGTAAATATTTCTGTTTTAGCTCGTTCTTCATTACAATACTTGTAAGGATCATCAAATAAACCAAGTTGGTATTTTGCAGTTAAAATGCGTTTAACAGCTAAATCAATTTCTGCGATAGAGATTTTATGTTCTTCAACAGATTTTTTTAATGTGTTTAAAAATCCTTCTGAAACCATATCCATATCTGTTCCAGCACTTAAAGCTAAAGCCGAAACTTGCTGTAAATCGCCCATACCATGGTCTATCATTTCGCTTACACCTGTATAGTCTGATACTACAAAACCATTAAATTTCCAATCGGTTCTTAATAAGTCTGTAAGCAACCATTTGTTACCAGTTGCAGGAATACCATCAATTTCGTTAAACGATGCCATTACAGATCCAACACCTTGGTCTATTGCTGCTTTGTAAGGCGGAAGATATTCATTATACATTCTAATTTTACTCATGTCTACGGTATTGTAATCTCTACCAGCTTCTGAAGCGCCATATAATGCAAAATGTTTTACACAAGACATTAAAGTATTATTATCACTAAGATTATCTTGTTGGTAACCTTTTACCATAGCTTTTGCAATTTGACTGCCTAAATAAGCGTCTTCACCATTTCCTTCCGAAATTCTTCCCCAACGCGGATCTCTAGATACATCTACCATTGGCGAGAATGTCCAGTTTATACCATCTGCACTAGCTTCTTGAGCTGCGACTCTAGCAGTTTTTTCAATCATAGGCATATCCCAAGATGTAGATAATCCTAACGGAATTGGAAACGTAGTTTTATAACCATGAATAACATCCATACCAAAAATTAAAGGTATTCCTAGTCTGCTTTTTTCTACAGCTATTTGTTGAACAGCTCTAATTTTTTCTACGGTTTTAATGTTAAAAAGTCCACCAACTTTGCCTTCTTCTATTTTTTTAGCAATGTTAGAGCTTTGGGCTTGACCAGTAGTTATATCTCCTGAAGAAGGCAAGTTTAACTGTCCTAATTTTTCTTCTAAAGTCATTAATTTTATAATTGAATCTACTTTAGCTTCAAAGGGATTATTTGAACTTGTTGATGATGTGTTAGTGCTAGTATTACAACTAAAAATTGTAATAAAAAGTACTATAGTATATAATGGATTAATTGTTTTTTTATTCATTAGTTTTTGTGTTTGAAAATAACCAAGTTAGAAGTTTAGGTTCTGCAAAAGCACTATCCCAAGAGTTATGATTGTCTTCTGCATATAATGTAAAATTTGGTGTTCCGCCAGCATTAATTATGGCATTTACCATTTGTACAGATAATTGAGGTTTTACAACATTATCTTTTGCACCATGAAAGATCCACATAGGGACTTTTGTTGCAAAGTTTGTAACATTTTCTGTATTACCGCCACCACAAATAGCAAAAGCAGCTGCAAATAGATTGGGTTGTCTTGAAATAATTTCGAATGTGCCCATTCCGCCCATAGATAATCCTCCAACGTATATTTTAGAGTTATCTACATAGTTGTTTTTAGTAATGTTTTGCATTAAATCAATTACTAATTGTAAAGCTATTGTCGCTTCTTTTTCCTTTGGAAACGTTAAACTAATTGGATAACTACTTCTATCTACTTCTGCATTTGACCAATAACTATCTGTTGGACATTGAGGGAAAATAACAATAGCAGGAAAAGCACCACGATTTATTTTATCTGTAAACAATTTACTACCATGCGTAAGTTGTTTTTGGTTGTCGTTACCACGTTCTCCAGCTCCATGAAGAAATAACACGACAGGATATTTTTTGTCTTTTGAAAAATGTTCTGGATACATTATACGATACTTAAGTGTATCACTGTTTTTAATATGAAATTTTTCTTCAAATGCATCATTTTGAGCAACTGTAATTACCGATAAAAGGAAAAAACATACAGTGAATTTGTTTTTTAAAAGTTTCATTATTTTATCTTTTTAATATGAAAATCCTAACGTATTTAGACCGTTTTGGATGTCTTGGTTTTGCATAAATAAATTCCAAAGTAAACCAGAACGATAGTTTTCTATCATTATAATTTCTGGACCTTGATCTATTGCTAAGTATCTTTTTGTGTACCAATTATAATGCGGACTAAAAGCATCATAAAATCCAGCTGGACCAAGTAAGTCTTCGCCTTGTTGATAGAAGAATTGCATAGCAGCTAGAGATTTTTCTGGTGTATAAGGTATGGAGCTTATTGCTGCAGTTGGCGAAATTACGCCAGTATCGTTTTCTGGATCGTGAGCATTATAGCCAACGCTTCCGTCATTATTTCTAGAATAACTTGCGGTTAATCCCCAACAATTTGAACCGTAACCAGTAAAATTATTTGGATTTGAAACACAATGTTGATAATTGATAGTTGTATGATTTTTATTTAAACTCCAATAATCAGCATATTGATCTGACAGATTATTTGGATTTAAGCCTAAATAGGAATAATGCGCCCAAAATAAAGGACCAGTTCCTGCACCAGCATGATCTAAAATTAAAGGCGTATTATATTGGTTTTCTGAAGTTACAATAGCACCATTGTTAGCCCAACCATTTGTGTATACATTTGGGTTTATAGGATAATCTGGCGATGCTGCGGCTAGTATATATGTTATTAGAGTTTCGTTATAGCCTTTTAATTCTAAATTAATATCAAAATTGTGATTTGGACTCCAATGCCAATATAGCGTCTCTTGATTTTGTGTATACCAATCCCATTCTACACCTTTCCATAGATTATCTGCTTGATTGGCAAGGTTTTGTTCTTCTTGAGTTCCGTTTTTAAAATATTCTTTTATACAAATTAAACCTTGAGCTAGAAAAGCTGTTTCAACCAAATCGCCACCATTGTCTAAAGAACTAAAGGGAATTGTATTTCCCGAATTACCATCTATCCAATGTGACCATGCACCATGAAATCTATCTGCGTTTTCAAAAAAATCTAAAATGGTTTGTAATCTAACAACTGCTTTAGATCTGGTAATGTAACCTCTTTCTATACCTACAAGTATAGCCATTAGACCAAAACCACTACCGCCAGTAGTTACTACATTACTATTTAAATTTGGATTATCTACATGGTAACGTTCTCTTGCAGCGCCCGAAGGTGTATTTGCAAAATCCCAAAAATATTTAAACGTTAATTGTTGGGTAAGATTTAGTAAATCTTCGTTAGAAATAGGAATTACTTCAGGATTGTTATCAGGATTATAAGGTTCTTGATAGCCTGGACCTTCGCTGGAAGAGCAAGACATTACTATTAATATAAAGATGAAATATACTCTTTGCATTATAAAGTACTATTAACGGTAAATTGTAATTTTTCTAATCCTTTTTTAACGTCTTCATTTTGCATAAATAGTTTCCAGAATAAACCAGTCCTGTAATTTTCTATCATTACTGGAATTGGTCCTTGATCTATAGCCAAATATCTAGGTAAAGCCCATTTTTGTTCTAAACTAAACGCATCGTAAGGACCATATTTACCAATTAATGTATCTTGCTTAGTGTATAGATACCTTAGCATTTGCATGCTTTCTTTAGGCGTGTATGGAAAAGATGAAAGTGCAGCAGTAGGAGCAATAACACCCAAATCTGCACCAGGTCTATGTCCAGAATATCCTTTAAAGGAATAGCTTGAAGTTAATCCCCAAAGACTATCTCCATATCCTTTATAGTTTTTAGGGTTATCTTTTGCATAACTATAATGAATTTTTGCATGGTTTTGAGTAAGTTTCCAATAGTCTGCATATTGGTCTTTTAATCCTTTAGGATTTAAGCCTAAATAGGAGTAATGTGCCCAGAATAATGGACCAATAGCAGCTTCATCATGTTCAAAATAATCTAAAACAAGCTCGTGGTTATACATGCTGTCTTGAGATTTTATTTGTCCATTTCTAGCCCAACCTTTTTCATATACTTCTTTAGATATAGAATGTGTTGGAGATGCTGCAGCTAAAACATACATTATTAAACACTCATTATAGCCACCAACAGGAAAATTCATTTCCCATTTATACTCTGGTGACCAATGCCAATACAGCACATCTTCTCCACCTTTAGTATACCAATCCCATTCTACTTCTCTCCAAAGTTTATTAATCTTGGATACAAGTTCTTGTTCCTCTTTATTACCGTTTTTATAATATTCTGATACTGTTAAAAGACCTTGAATTAAAAAAGCTGTTTCTACTAAATCGCCACCATTATCTTTTTTGCTAAATGCAAGTACTTTACCTGTTTCTCCATTTATCCAATGAGGCCAAGCACCATGAAAACGATCTGCCTTTTCTAAAAAATTAACAATTTTAGTATATCTTTTTAAGGCTTCGTCTTTAGTAATCCAGCCTCTTTCTATACCAATTAGAATAGCCATGACACCAAAACCACTTCCGCCTGTTGTGACTGTGTTTTTTGGAGACGTTGGATAAACATTATCCATATGAATACGTTCTCTAGCAAGTCCAGAATTAGGTTCTGCACCTTCCCAAAAATAATTGAACGTTTGTTTTTGAATGGTGTCTAACAATTCATTATCACTTAAGGTTTTGGTCGTGTTATTAGTGTCTGTAGTTTTGTTTTGATTATTGTTTTTACAACTAATAATAAGTGTACAAACAATAAGGTAAAATACCGTATTTTGCTTAAATAATGTCATTTAATGGATAGGGTTAAATACTTTAGCTGCATTTATAAATAGTATAAATACAGCTAAAGCGTGAGTATTAGACTAAATCTAAATATGAAATTTTGCTATTAATTATTCTAGTCTATCATGTTATTAATTTCTTCTGAAGTTAACGCTCTGTCAAATAATCTTAGTTCGTCCATTGGACTACTATCTGATGCGTGTCCCCAATAATCAAAAGTAGGTCCGCCAGCACCAATAACTATTTCGGTACAATTAGTCCAATCTACCGGATTAGATAAGGCGTTAGTATTAACTTCAGTTCCATTAAAATATATTTTGCTTTCTGTTTCAGAAACGGTTAAGGCAATATGTACCCATTCTCCAGCAGCAACAGTAATTACATCACCATCGTTCCAACTTTCACCTGTACCAGTTCCTATATTTGCTTTTATTCTTTGTTCGGTAGCATTTCCTTCTCTAAATAATCTAAATCCTTGAAAACGGTCTGCAGCATCATCACCAACTGTAAGTATACCAGCTCTATCTGGTGTAGCACTTACTTTGTACCAGAATGTTGCACTAAAGGCTGTAGTAGAGCCAAAAATGTTAGATATAGGATAGGTTAAATAAGAGTCTGTTGCCGATAAAAAGGCGTTAGAACCTTCGTAGCTTTCTCCAGCGAAAAGTGTATTACCTATTACAGTTGCATCTGTACTTCCAACAAAATCGAAATTACTACCATCAAAAGGCATATAAAATTTTTCTTGATAAAGAGGTTCGTAAGGACTTGTTACGTCTATTAAATTTTGAATTTCTGATTGAGACATTGCAACACTAAACAACCTTAATTCGTCCATTACACTATTATCAGAATTGTGTCCCCAATAGTCAAAAGTAGGTCCGCCAGCTCCAATTACTAAATCTGTACAGTTAGTCCAGTCTATTGCACCAGAAGGTGTTGCTGTATTAACAGGTAAACCGTTAAAATAGATTACTGTTTCTGTTGGAGAAATAGTAAACGCAACATGTACCCATTCTTCTGCTGTTACATCTATTACATCACCGTCATTCCAACTTTCTCCAGTACCAGTTCCAACGTTTAGTTTTATTCTTTGACTGGAAGAGTTTCCTTCTCTAAATAACCTAAACCCTTGAAAACGGTCTGCAGCATCATCACCAATTGTTAGAATACCAGATCGGTCTGGAGACGCATCTACTTTATACCAAAATGCACCTGTAAACTCGTCACCAAGGTTAGATTGATCTAACTCGAAAGATAAGTAAGAATCTGTAGTTGCTTTAAATGCATTAGAACCATCATAACTTACACCAGCAAATTGAGGATTACCTATTTGTTCTGGATTTGTGATAGAAATTAAATCTGTATATACACCATCAAAAGGCATGTATAAAAACTCGCCGTTAAATAAAGGCGTGTAAGGTGGCTCTTTGCTAAAAGTAACAATTTGAATGGTTTGATTACCAGAAATATCTGTTGCTATGATTTCTAGTGTATGATCACCTGTTGTAATACCGTCTTTTGTTACAGTTGTTTGAAATATTCTATAGTCTACAAAAGAATTAAAACTAGCGGTTTGATTTCCGTCTACATTAACTATAACGCTTGATATTTCTATATCATCTTGTACTTCAAATTCTATGTCTATAGTACTTTCTAAATTTAAATCTTGTATAGTTGTACCATCTGTTGGATAGGCTATTTCTACAACTGGTGCACCAGCATCTGGTCCTGGATTAATTTGTGTTATTGGATCTATACCATCTTCACAAGATGTTATTGAAAGTATAATTGCAAAAACACTTATTATTTTATATAAATTTTTCATAATCTAATTGTTTTATTCAAGAGGTAATAAGTCTACTTGTGCTTGAGGATATGGTAGTAACTCGTCTTCTGCAGTAAAAGTTCTGCCTTCATAACTAAGCTCGTCATATCTATCTAATCGTATCATGTCAAAATAACGTACGCCCCATTCCATTGCTAATTCTGCAAATTTTTCGTCCATTACATCATCTAGAGTTACACCTGTTAATGGAGCCATATCAACTCTGCTTCTTACGGTATTTACTGCTTGATCTGCGGTCATGATTGTACCACTTGCACCTTGAGTTAAAGCTTCTGCATACATTAAAAGAATTTCTGCATATCTAATCACGATTAAGTTTTTACTTGATCCGTAGCTATTTCTTTCTGGTGTTAATTGTATTGATGGTAAATAATGTTTTCCACTAGCAAACATTGCTCTAGGATAATCGTTAAAAATATCTCCAGATAGTGTAGTGTTTGAGATGTAACTAGGTAAGGTTGCATAATTTGGGTCTTCCATTATCTCGTCAATACCTCTTGGTGTAAAACATACGCTTGTAACTAGCCTAGTTTCATCATTTCTATCTAACATAAATTTGATAAATTTTAAGCTTGGTTCATAAAATCCCCAACCGCCAGATGCTGTAGATACAACAGGTGTCCAACTTGTAGGACCAAAAGGCGCAAATAGGTGATTGTTTACGTCTCCAGATTCTGTATTATAATCTGAGAATTGAAGTTCAAATAAGTTCTCATCACTAAGCTTTCCTGGTTTTTTAAATAATTGATAGTAGTCTGGATGAAGGCTAAATTTATCTGAACTTATAATTTGTTCTGTCGCTTCTGCTACACCTTGATAATTTTCCATTTCAAGATTAGCTAATGCTTTTACAGCTAAAGCAGTGTATTTTGTTACTCCGCCAGGAATATCTTGACGCTCGTTTGGTCTCATATCTGGAAGGTAAGGAATAGCTTCGTCCATTAAATCTGAAACGTATTGCATGATTTGCATTTTTGTAGCAACTCCATTTTCTAAGTCTGCTCTAGGATCTGAGTTTGTTATAATAAAAATATCTCCCCAAAGTTTAGACATTTGTAAGTGTTGGAAACCGCTTAGTACTTTAGTTTCTGCAATGTATTGATCTGCTAAATCTACATATTGACCAGTTGCAAATTGTTTGTATTGCGCAATTACTTCTCCTGCATTTAAGACATCTACGATGTCGCCATAAAAGTTTTTCCAAACTTGATTGTACATCCAAAACCCATTATCATAATTAAAAAGGTCTGTTTCTGCAAAAAGTGGTTGGTCACCAAGTCCGCCTGCATTTACATCGTCACCTCTTACGCCAACTAATAATGGATCTTCCCAACCGCGAGTATATGTAGTTGAGTATGCACCAACAAGAGGTAAAATCATGTCTTCAGAAACTGTGTAATCTAGATCTGCAGTACCTACTTGTCCGTCGTTTTCTTCTAATTTATCATTACAGTTAAATAGTGTAATTGATATTGCTAACAGTAGCGCTAGCTGTTGTAATTTTAAATGTGTTTTTTTCATGTTGCGCTTTTTTTAAATTTTTACATTAACTCCTATTGAATATACAGCAGGAATAGGATAAGTTTGTCTATCTACACCATTAGAAACTTCTGGGCTAAATCCATTGTAATTAAAGAATGTAAATGGTCTATCTGCTGTAAAATACACTCTTGTTTCTGGCATGTTTTTGCCAAATGTTCCACTAGGAATATTATATGCTAATTGAATATTTTGAATTCTGAAATAACCGCCATCTTCAACAAAAAATGTACTCATTCTTTGATTCCATCCTTTACGTCTACCAGCAGAAGACGGATAAGAATTAGTAGTACCTTCACCATGCCATCTATTAATTGCAAAATCTGCATCTATATTAGTGTCGTTAGTAAAAATGACTTCACCACGTTTACGATTTAGGATTTGATTACCAGATTGACCTTGAACATCTACAGAAAGATCAAAGTTTTTATAGCTTACTTTTAAATTAGCACCATAATTAAACGTAGGTAAGTAAGAACCAATTACTGTTCTATCATTATCATCTATTATTCCATCGTTGTTTTGATCTACGTATTTAAAATCACCAGGTTCTAAGTTATTATCTACAGCAATTGGATCGTTAGCAACTTCGGTTTCATTTTGATAGACACCAGCTACTTCAAGTCCAAAGAATGCATTTACAGGTTCTCCAACCATTACACGTTGTCTAAACTCTGCACTTCCTGTATCTATGTAACCTCTTTCTGTATCTACGCTAGTAACTTCGTTATGTAAGGTTGCAATATTTCCTCCAATAGAAAAATTCCAGTTATCGTTAATAGTATGATTCCAATTTGCAGCAAATTCAAAACCTTTATTTCTCATTTCTCCTGCATTATCTAAAATGGTGTTTCCAGTAATAGGAACTTCTCTAGAAACTACTAAATTTTTAGTGTCACGTATGTAATAATCTGCCTCTATACTTAAACTATTATTAAATAATCTAGCGCTAATACCAAAGTTGGTTTCTTCAATAATTTCTCTTTGTAAGTCATTAAATGTACTTGTGCTAACTATACCGTTTGTTGCAACATCGCCAATAGCTGTAACTATTTGATTAATTGTACGTTCTCCAGAACTTCCTCCTAAAGCACCATTAGCTAATTGTCCCCATGTACCTCTAACCTTTAAAAAATCTATAATTGAATTGTTTTCTAAAAACTGCTCATTAGATATTACCCAACCTAAACCAAATTGAGGAGTTGTTTCCCATATTTTTTTAGGGAATCTACCATCACCTTCATGTCTTAAAGTAGCATTAAATAAGTATTTATCATCAAAGCTATATTCGATTCTTCCTAAATA
Source organism: Mesoflavibacter profundi (assembly GCF_014764305.1). Lineage (NCBI taxonomy): Bacteria > Pseudomonadati > Bacteroidota > Flavobacteriia > Flavobacteriales > Flavobacteriaceae > Mesoflavibacter > Mesoflavibacter profundi. Next base: position 1,021,460 of record NZ_CP061703.1, on the reverse strand, counting down.
AGACATAGAATAGAAGCGATCTCCAATTTCTGATACCTGATTACTAAAAGTTGTAGGATCTGCAAAATTTAAATACCATGAAGATTCTAAACTAACCGCTTGAATATCGTTTCCGGTAGCTGCAAACGAGTTATATTGCTCGTCACGATAAGATGTACCAGCAATAACTTTTAAACTATGTTTGTTAAATGTGTCCGAGTAAGTTAAAAGGTTATCCCACATTTGATTTGATGTGGTTAAATTAGCTCTTCTAATAGAAGAGGTTTCTCTTTGAGAATTTTCTGAAATGAAATACGGTAATCTTACATTTCTTTCTAAAATAGTAGAGTAATCGTTATAATAAGTTGTTTTAAACGATAACTTATCAGGAATTATGTAATATTCTCCATAAATACTTGTTAGTAACTTTCTAATCTTTAATTGATTGTTGTTGAAAGTCATAACAGGAAATGGATTTTGAGATCCTCTATATCCTAATTGAGTTGCATCTGAAAATGGAATAGGAGACGCCTCTTCATTTTGGTAATCAAATTTAGGTAAAATAGGTACTGCAAAATACGCTTGGAACCAAGCTCCGTTTTCAGGATTATATTTTGTAGCATTACTAAACGCACTGTTTACTCCAATTTTAAAACGATCTGATACTTCTACATCTATGTTACCTTGAATATTAAAACGTTCGTATTCATTTTTCATATCCAGTATACCTTCTTGAGAAAAATAACTTGTATTTAAACCGTAATTAGTGTGTTCTCCTCCACCAGAAACACCAATACTATGACTTGATATTGGAGCATCTCTTAATACTTCTTTATACCAATCTGTGTTTACATCTGGAATATTTGGGTTAACTCGACTTCTACCATAGCGTTGCATAGCATTTAGTACGTATTGTATATCTGCTTCAGATCCTGACTCGTAAGCCATAGTTACAAACTGTTCTGCATTTGCCATTTTTACAACATTTTGTGCATGTTGTATACCTGTATAACCATTGTAAGTAATAACAGGTTTTCTGTTTTGTTTTCCACCTTTAGTCTCTATAATAATTACACCGTTACTACCTCTTTGACCAAAAATTGCAGTAGAAGACATATCTTTTAATACAGAAACAGATTCTATTTGGCTATTGTCTAAAAAATCGATGTTATCATACCAAACACCATCTACAACATATAAAGGATTTCCGCCAGCAAAAATTGAGTTTACACCACGAACTCTAACATTAGGCGAATCTCCTGGAGATCCATTACTGGTGATTTGTAATCCTGCAACTTTACCTTGTAATGATTGCATTACATTACTATTTGGTGTTTTTTCTATTTCTTCAGATTTTACTGTAGTAATAGCACCTGTTAGATCAGATTTTTTTTGAGATCCGTATCCAATAATTACAACTTCTTCTAAGTCTGAAGCATTAATTTCTAAATCTACATTTACAGTAGTTTGATTACTTATTGTTATCTGTTGAGTTTTAAAGCCTAAGTAGCTAAACTCTAAAACATCACCTTGGTTTACTGTGATGCTATAGTTACCGTCAAAGTCTGTACTTGTTCCGTTATTTGTATTAGGAACGACAACATTTACACCAGGTAAGGGTAAACCATCGTCAGAACTTGTTACGGTACCTGTTATGGTTTTGTCTTGAGCATACATACATACACTCAATAACAAGAAGAATAAAAAATTAATTTTTGTTCTCATGTATTTTTATTTTAGAATGTTAGTGAAGTAAAATTAACAGCTATTTAACTAAAATTTATAAATCGTATTACATTTTGATTACGTCATGTTAACCATTTATTAATAAATACCAGTATTGACGTACTGTTAAACCGTTAAAAATATAGTAATAATGCAACTACAACGTTATCGTGACGTAGTATTGACGTATAGCAGAATAACGTATTTTTTTAGTTAAAACTATTAAGGTAATCTGTTAAACTATCTTCTTTAGATAGGTCTAATCTTTGTTTTAATCTGTATCTATGAGTTTCTACACCTCTTGTTGAAATGTTCATAAGTGGCGCAATTTCTTTTGTAGTCAAATTCATTTTGATGTAGGCAGAAAGCTTTAAATCTTTATGTGATAGTTTAGGATGTTTGTCTTTTAATTGGTTAAAAAACTTTTCATGAACTTGATTAAAATTGTATTCAAATATTTCCCATTGGTCTTTGTTGCCTATGGTTTGATCTATCTTTTTTTGCAGTCTTTTATTGATTAATTTGTTGCTAAACTGTCCTTCGTTTACTTGTAAATCTTTTTTAATTTCTAATAAAGCTTCGTTTTTCTTTACTAACGCGATAGCAGTGTTTGCTAATTGTTTGCTCTTAAGTTTGATTTCGTTTTCTAAAGCTTCATTTTTAAGTTCTACAAGTTTTCGTTCATTTTCAATGTTTTTTTCTTTTAGTATTTGCTGTTGTTCTTTTTTATGTTGTATTTGTAGTATGCGTTGTTCTTTTTTTATTTTTCTTTTATGTAGTAAGTAAAATAGCATGGTTAGCATTAACGCAGCTAACAAATACAATAAAAATCCAGTACTAGATTTATACCAAGGTGGTAAAACATGTAATTTTAATAGGTTGGGTTTAGAGGATTCTCCAGCTTTATTTGTTGTTCTAAATGCAACATAAAAATCACCGTTTTTAAGGTTTGATAATATTAACGTCTCATTATCTACCTTTTCCCATTTGTTATTATCTGTATCTAAGCTATACTCAAAATAGTGATTCTTAGATAACGGCGATGCAATATTAATATGTACTTTACCATTATTAGGTATTTGTACCATGCTAGAGTCTAAATTAACTTTTACGTTGTTAACTTTAATTTGCTCTATTGTTGGAACTTTTGGTGTATAGTTATTTAATAATTTATTAGCGTTAAATAGTAAAAACCCATCGTTTAGGTTTAATGCGTAAGTACTATCATTAAGTTTTGAAATATTTTCATAACCTACAATTACACGATTGTCGTAATAGTTTCTAGTTAATATTTGCCTAATGTTGTTTTGCTGATCTAGTTTTATAATTCCTGTTTCATTTTTAAAAAATAGATCGTTAAGGTTGGTTGCAGAAATTAAATCTGAGTTTTCCCCAATTTTTGAGTTTAAAAATTTATAAGAAACAATACTATCTTGTAAGGGTTCGTATTTTTTCCATCCGTTATTAGTCTTAAAGCAAATGTTGTTTTTTATTTTATAAACTTTAATGTTATAATCGCTTTGTAATCCTTTGTTTATATAATTATTAACCGTAACAATAGAGTCTAAATTTGTATTAAGTTTAATTTTACTTAACCCTTTATAGGCATTTGCAGCCCAAATGTTTTGTTTGTCTTCAAACTCTAAAAACCGTATTGGATCTGTAGTTTTTCCTAAGTGACTTGACGTCCAGTTGGAGTTGTTTTTAGAAAATTTTACTAATCCAGCATATGTACCTTGTATGTAAATATTTTTTTCTGGGACTTTTTTTATAGTCCATCCACCAGTATAATTTGAAATTAGTGAAGCAGATGTACCATCGATAATAAATGTACCATCGTTATGACCACAAAATAATTGATTGTCAATTATTTTTAAATCCCAAACTTGTCCTTGCGTACCATCTATAAAGTTTAATTTATTGTCATTATCCAAATAATACAATCCGGTATTACTGCCAATGTAAATCGTATTTTGATGAGTTAGTACATCGTATACAGCACCTAATTTTCCTGTTACATCATTGTAATAAGAAATATTATTACTTAAATCTATTTTTGATAACCCATTATCTAAGCACAACCAAATATTAGTGTCTTGACTTACTATTGTGTTTAAAATAGTGTTGTTAGCCAATCCATTTTCTTTATTTAAGTTATATAATAATTGTCCAGAATTATTGGTTATAAACACACCATTTTTTATGGTACCAAAAACTAAGTTACCATTGTTTAAAGCTGAAAAACTATTAAGCTGATATCTTTTTAAATCATCATTAATATTAAAATTAGCTGGTGTTAGTTTTTCATTATCATAAAAAAAACAACCTTTTAAAGCAGTAGTAATTAGTAGTTTGTCTTTATAAGCTGAAACTGATACTATCTTTGTGTTTTTTAACTCATTATCATTAATAACTGGTATTAACTGTTTTGATTTTAATAATTTATAAACTCCGCTATTAAGTGTAGATATATAAAGTTGATCTTTAATAATATTACAAGTTATTACGGTAGATTGAGGACGTATTCTTGTAATGGTTTCATCTTCTAAAATATATACATTTTGAAAAGACCTAAAGATTATCTTTTGATCAAGATTAAGAATTTGCCAAAACTCTTCACTAGCAGAAAACTTTGTGTTTTCTGAAGTTAGAGACGTGTATAAAAGTTCGCCTTTAGAATTGAATTTCCAATATCCAAATTCTTCATAAGAACCTGTATAGATTCTATCTTTAACAGCTAAGACAGATCTAATTGTAGTTTTATTAGGTAACGTGTGTAATTTCCAATTTAAACCATTAAATACCAGTAATCCTTTATTATTTGCGACATAAACTTTACCGTTAGTAGCAACTGAAATTCCCCAATTTTGATTTCCAGCATTGTATTTTGATAAAGAATAGTTTTCAAAATAAGGCGTATACTGTGCTTGTACAATGTTAATTGTAAAAGCAAATAGGATTGATATTATGGTTTTAAATTTCATTAAAAACTAATCTGCGTTTTTAAGTATAATAAAATTACAAAATATTGAAAAACTTATTTTTTGTTTAAAATCATATACACAGGAAAATGGTCGCTATATCCACCTTTATAAGATTTACCAACATAAGTACGATAGGGTAAACCTTTATATTTTCCATCATATTGTTTTAAAAAATCGGCGTCGTAAATATCTGCTTTGACAAAACGTAAAGTTTTAGCTTTTCGTTCAAAAAAATTATGAGTTATAATTATTTGGTCAAATAAATTCCATTCAAAATTATGGCAAGTCGTACCACGATCTATAGATAATAAGGTATCCATAGGATTAAATAAGCCAATATTGTTTACTAGCTGTTTGATGCTGTTACTAAAAGGATCGTCGTTAAAATCTCCCATAACCACAATTTTAGGATTATTATATGTGGTATTTAATTGATTAATTATGGACTGTACTTGGTTAGAAGCTGTTATTCGTTTATGTTCTGTTGCAACATCGCCACTTCTTCTAGAAGGCCAATGGTTAACTATAAAATGAATTTTTTCATCTAAAAATAAACCAGAAACTAATAAAATATCTCTGGTGTAATCGGGTAAACCAACTTCATCAGTTAAAGTAAAGGTGAAAATTTCTGAATGTGTGACTTCAAATTTTTTAGAATCGTATAAAAACGCCACATCAATTCCTCGTTCATCTTGACTATCGTAATGTACGAAGCTATAATTATATTCTTTTAAATGTTTTGAAGTAATAAGATCTTTAATAACTGCTTCGTTTTCTACTTCGGCTAAGCCTATAATTGCTGGATGACTGTTGGTTTCTTTTCTTCCAATATTAGAAATAGCATAGCCTATTTTACGTAATTTATTCTTATATCTTTTTACAGTCCAACGTTTTTCAGATGTTGGAATATAATCATCATCGCGAGTAAAATCGTCATTATAAATATCAAAAAGGTTTTCGATATTATAAAAAGCAACAGTTTGTTTATTGGTTTTAGATTTAAATATATTAAACTTCAAAAGCGAATTATTTTAAAAGCCTAAAAATAGCAAATTTATTGTGGTTACAATTATGTAAATTTGTAGTATAAATTATTATATGCTAGAGAAAAAAGACATAGAATTAGAAAGTGCAGTATTAATTGGTGTAGTAACCAAAGATCAAGACGAAGCTCAATCTAAAGAATATTTAGATGAGTTGGAGTTTTTAACCTATACTGCTGGTGGAGAAGTAAAAAAACGATTTACTCAAAAAATGGAAATGCCCAATCCAAAGACCTTTATTGGAACAGGTAAAATGGAACAGGTTAGACAGTTTATAGAAGATAATGAAATTGGTACCGCTATTTTTGATGACGAACTTAGCGCTGCGCAAGAACGCAATATTAGTAAGATTTTAGGCGTGAAAGTATTAGATCGTACCAACTTAATCTTAGATATTTTTGCACAACGTGCGCAAACCAGTTATGCACGTACGCAGGTAGAATTAGCGCAATGCGAATACTTGTTACCAAGACTTAAAGGAATGTGGACGCACCTTGAACGTCAAAAAGGAGGTATTGGAATGCGTGGACCAGGAGAAACCGAGATTGAAACCGATAGACGTATTGTACGTGATAAAATTGCGCTTCTAAAAGCAAAAATTAAAACCATAGACAAGCAAATGGCAGTTCAACGCGGTAATCGTGGTAAAATGGTACGTGTTGCTTTAGTTGGTTATACTAACGTTGGTAAATCTACTTTGATGAATACTATTAGTAAGTCTGAAGTTTTTGCTGAAAACAAACTATTTGCAACTTTAGATACTACGGTTAGAAAGGTTGTGATTCAAAATTTACCGTTTTTGCTTACCGATACCGTTGGTTTTATCCGTAAGCTACCAACGCAATTGGTAGAAAGTTTTAAAAGTACGTTAGATGAAGTACGTGAAGCAGATTTATTACTTCATGTTGTAGATATTTCGCATCCAAATTTTGAAGAACATATTGCATCGGTTAACAAGATTTTAGACGAAATTGATAGTGCAGATAAGCCAACAATCATGGTGTTTAATAAAATTGATGCTTATAAAGCAGAGCCATTTGATGAAACCGATTTAACTGCAGAACGTACATCTGACCATTATTCTTTAAATGAATGGAAACGTACTTGGATGAATCGCGTAGGAGAGAACAATGCTCTATTTATATCGGCATTAAATAAAAGGAATTTAGAAGAATTTAAAAAGCGTGTTTACGATGAGGTTAGAGAAATACACGTTACTCGTTTTCCTTATAATCACTTCTTGTATCCAGATTACGATTATGAAAATTTAGGAGAAGAAGAGTAAACTATAAATATTATAAATAAAAAAGAGCTTCCGTTTGGAAGCTCTTTTTTTATATCTAAATCTAGATTAGTAATTATAGTTTGTAGTTTAAACCAAATAACCAATAAGATTGTAATTCGTTATCTGCGTTATCTAAACTTACACCTTGGAAAGCAGCAGCTTCTTGTTTGTTGCTTCTTAAACCAAAGTCAAAACCAACTCCGATTTTTTTCCATAATGTGTAACCAAAACTGTTAATCCAAGTCCAGTTAGAGTAGTCACTACTTTTGTAACTAGCAAAACCAGAAAAGTTAGATTTAAAGTTTATTTTACCAATTTGTCTTGTATAATCTGCAACAAATTTTGCACCTAAAGAAGATTCAAAAACAGTACCTTCATCTGCAAATACAAAGTTGTAGTTTAATGGGTGAATCACAACTACTAAATTTTCTATTGGAGTCCAAGTTGCACCAACACCAAGATCTAAATAACCTGGATTATTAAAGTTGTTTAATAATGTTGTTCTGTATTCTCCTAATCCAGATACAGCCCATTTGTCGCTTATTTTTCTACCATAAAGCGAAGTAACATTAAAAACATCTGTGTTTTCTTGAAATTTACTGCTATCTGTATCAATATCTTTATTGTCTAATTTTACCCAACCTAAGTTTACGTTTAGGTTATTACGCCAGAAAAATTTCTCTTCTATTAAATTAGCAAAACCGTTTACTGTAAAACCAATGTTACCAGATGCATTATTTGGTGCACCTTGTGCATACCAATTATTAAATTCTGAGATGCTTCCACCAATAGTACCAAAAGCACCAACTCTCCAACCTGGTAACGCATCTATTTGAGCTTGGATAGCGTTAGCTTCTGATTGAAATTTATCTGCTTGTGCTTGTTTTTCAGCTTTTTGAGCTTGTAATTCTTCTTTTGTTTGAGCGTTTACTGTAAATATTCCAAATACAAATGCTCCGATAAGTAATACTTTTTTCATAAAATTTAAGTTTTTAATAAAGCGGATGCAAAGATACGCTTTAGCTTTCATTTAATTAAAATTACAAATATAAGTTAAAGTGTTGTTATTCAGTTAAATAAGTAATTAACAGAATTGTTAACGCTTAAATAATGGTACTGAAGAACACGCTTCTCCGTACATGATAGATTTTGCGTGTTTTTTAAGCTTAGAAGTAAGCATTGTGTAAGCGTTTATAGGCACTGGCTTGTTACTGCAGCCTTTTATAATTACTGGCTTATCTTGGTAAATTGTTGCGTCTATTTGGTTGATTTTGTCTTGGTAGATTGAGGTTTCTAAATCCTCTAAAGTTCCAATATGGCACTTTTCGACAAAAGGTTCTAAATTAACGACCAACAACATAAATGCCCAATCAGGAATTATAGCATCTGTACTACATGTTATAGCTACATACTGGTTTTTGTGTTGTGACCAATCGTATGCTTTTATATTTGCTCTAAAATCTTTTTCTCTAAGAACTAACCCTTCGTAAAGCCAATCTTTAATATCAAAAGTAATACGCTTACCAGGTGGATAGAAGTCTTCTAGATCTATTACTTGCAGTTTGCTATTGGCTACGCGATTAATAATTTGGTCTGACATCTTGATTGCTTTTATAGCATTCCTAATTCTAATTTAGCTTCTTCACTCATTAAGTCTTGTGACCATGGTGGATCAAAAGTAATCTCTACTTCTGCATCTTTAATATCGTTAAGAGATTTTACTTTTTCTTCTACTTCAAGAGGTAAAGTTTCTGCAACTGGACAGTTTGGTGTAGTTAAGGTCATTAGGATTTTTACTTCGTAGTCTTCGTTTACTAATACGTCGTAAATTAATCCTAATTCGTAAATATCTACTGGTATTTCTGGGTCGTAAATTGTTTTTAAAACCTTAACTATTTTTTCTCCTAATTCTGCTGTATCTATTGTGCTCATTGTGTGTTTAATGTTTTATTTCTGCGTAAGCAAAATTTATTTTAATTGTGTTTGGTAAGCAATCGCATACATTTTAATTTGTTTAATCATACTTACTAATCCATTTGCTCTTGTTGGTGATAAATGCTCTTTTAATCCAATTTTATCTATAAAATCGGTATCAGAGTCGATAATATCTTTTGGATGTTGATTTGAAAATACACGAATTAAAATAGCTATTATTCCTTTGGTAATAATTGCATCGCTATCTGCAGTAAAGGTTACTTTATCGTCTTCCATTTGAGCATGTACCCAAACTTTACTTTGACAACCTTTAATTATATGGTCTTCTGTTTTAAATTGCTCGTCAATTAATGGTAAGGTTTTACCAAGATCAATCATATATTGGTAACGCTCTTCCCAATCTTCAAACATTGAAAACTCATCTATTATTTCGTCTTGAATTTCTTTTATACTTGGCATTTTTCTAAACTTTAATTAGCTGCAAAATTAAACAATATACTTAAGTTTTATTCTAAAAGTATAGTAAAACTGTTATTGTTTTTCTGGCATAAAACTTAATAGTTGATTGACAATTCCTTCTAATTGTTTTGGAGGATTACCATGATCAAACGTTGTTGAAGTGTATGTTTTATTGTCTTTAATTATTGTTAATGTAGCTAATGCTGCACCATCGTATTGATGGGCTTTAGTTGGCGCTTCTATTTGGTCCAATTTAGATACATCTATAGTGTTTAGCTTTTGTAATACATTTGACCAATCTGCTTCGCTACAAGGTTTTGATGTTGCTTTTTCTGTTCTAGAGTTTTGATAATTAATGGTGTTTTTGTTGGCTTCGACCATTTTATATAATCCTCTAGATGTTGCTTGATATTGTATAACTGTAACTTGTTCTTGTAATAATTTTGATGATGTTGATGTAGCATTTTCTACATCTGATGTTATATTTTTAGATGCTCCGCAAGCATTTAAAATAATGGTTATTACGATTAGGGTAAAAGTTTTCATTCTATTTTGTATTTAATTTTAATATAATAATACAAAAAAGACGCCAAACTTTAGCTTAACATTAGTTTTGCTTTTTTAACGCCTTCTACAAGTTTATCAATTTCTTCTTTAGTATTGTAAAACGAAAACGATGCTCTTACAGTTCCCGGAATCTTATAAAAATCCATAATTGGTTGCGTACAATGATGACCAGTACGTACAGCAATTCCCATTTTATCTAATAATGTACCAACATCGTAAGGATGTATACCTTCTAAATTGAAAGATATTACCGATGTTTTGTTTTTAGACGTTCCGTAGATTTTTAAGCCTTCAATTTCTAGAAGTTTTCTAGTGCCATATTCTAAAAGTTCATGCTCATAATTAGCAATATTATCAAAGCCAATAGCATTCATATAGTCTAAAGCAGCTCCAAAAGCAATTCCGCCACAAATATTTGGTGTACCTGCTTCAAATTTATGAGGTAAACCTGCGTACGTGGTTTTTTCAAAAGTAACTTGGTCAATCATTTCTCCGCCACCTTGATAAGGTGGTAGTTTTTTTAACCATTCTTCTTTACCATAAAGCATTCCAACGCCTGTTGGACCACATATTTTATGAGCAGATGTTACGTAAAAATCTACATCTAATGCTTGTACATCTGGTTTTATGTGTGGACAAGCTTGTGCACCATCTATTAAAACAGCAGCGCCAACTTGATGTGCCTTATCAATAATTGTTTCAATTGGATTAATGGTACCTAATGCGTTAGAAATATGATTAACAAAGACTAGTTTAGTGTTTTTAGAAAGTAGATTAGAATAGGCTTCCAAATCTAATTCTCCTTCTAAAGTCATAGGTATCACTTTAAGCGTAGCTCCTGTTTTTTCGCAAAGCATTTGCCAAGGAACGATGTTGCTATGATGTTCTAATGCAGAGACGATAAGTTCATCTTTTTCATTTAAAAGTGAAGCAAAGCCATTTGCAATTAAATTTATACTATCTGTAGTCCCAGAAGTAAAAATAATCTCGTAAGCATGCTTAGCATTAAAATGATTTTGAATGGTCTTACGAGCAGCTTCATATTTATCTGTCGCTTCCTGACTTAAAGCATGTACACCACGATGTATATTTGCATTATAATTAGAATAATAATCTACTATTACATCTATGACTTGTTGTGGTGTTTGCGACGTTGCAGCATTATCAAAATACACTAAAGGTTTACCGTTTACTTGCCTTTTAAGTATTGGAAAATCTTCTCTAATTTTATTTATATCTAACATGTTACAAATTTACTACTTGTAACGCTTAAAATGGAATTTTTATAATTTATTTAGTGATTATTTTTTGAAATACGTATATCTAAATTCTCCATCACTAAAAGTAGATATATTACCATGTTCATCATACATAGGATTACGATAGACTTTAGATAATGGATTAGCACGATAGCCGTTTTCTTTAACTACTTCGTAGGTTAATGTTCCTTTACTATTGTAGTCTTGATTAATTTCATAATACCCATTGTCTTTTAAAAATAGAATTTTTCCTTCGTTAAATTTAGAGTAATCATAAGTGTTTCTAAAATCGATGTGTTCCTTATTATCATAAAACAAACTACTTTGTATTAGTCTTTTTTTGTTGTCGTATTTATATGTTGTTGTTTCAGTTTTGTAGTTATAGTTATATTTACTTTTATCTGAAGATTCTTTTACAAGTAATTGGTCTTTATACTCGTATGTAATCGGGTCTAGAATATAATAATCAGGAATATCTTTAGTGTCTAATACTTCGTATTTAATGATGTTTTTATCGTTGTTAAGTGTGTATTTAGCTTTTATCACACCATTTTCGCCTTCATATTTTGTTTCTAATATTGTTGTATTATCTGGATACTTATATTCCTTAATTAGCTTTTTATTTGCATCGTAAACATTATTGTATTCTTTAACAAGTAATCCTTCTTCATTAAATTGTAATTGCCAAGAGTTATTAAGGGTAACTGTATTAATAGTTCCTGATAGATTAAAATGTTCTAATTTATATTTTAAGATTATTGGGTTTACAGGAGCTTCTTTAATAGGCGGATTGTTTTGTGCTATTAAAAACGTCGTGATAAATAGACAAAGAAAAGTGGTTATGTTTTTCATGATATTGTTTTTTGTCAAATTTAAGTGACGATAATATCATATAACATTAGGCAATTGTCGTATTTTTAAATTGGTGTAAAAAAAAAGCAGCTAATTAATTAGCTGCTTTTTTTTATAAATCAAATCCTATATTGACACCTAATTTAAGTGCAATAAGTTTTGTAATTCGTTGTTTAAGTTCTGGTATTTTTACCGAGCTTAGTACATTGTTGCTAAATGCAAACATTAATAATCCTCTGGCTTCCTTTTCTGGAATACCACGAGAACGTAAATAAAACATAGCGCTTTCGTCTAATTGTCCAATCGTACAACCATGAGAGCATTTTACATCGTCTGCAAAAATCTCTAATTGTGGTTTTGTGTTAATTGTAGCTTTGTCGCTTACTAAAATATTATTGTTTGCTTGAAATGCATTTGTTTTTTGCGCTTCTTTTTCAACTATTACTTTACCATTAAAGACACCAGTTGCGTTATCGTCAAAAATACCTTTGTAATCTTGGTGACTTTCACAATTAGGCTCTATATGATGTACTAATGTATTGTGATCTACATGCTGTTTTTCTGCAAGTATAGTTACACCTTTTAAAGTCGAATCTATGCGCTCTCCGTTTTGGTAAAAGTTAAGATTGTTTCTAGTTAATTTACCACCAAAACTAAAAGTATGAACTGAAGCGTGACTTTCTTGTTTTTGTTCTACAAACGTATTGTCTATTAACGATGCATTAGCATTATCGTTTTGGATTTTGTAGTAATCTACAATAGCACGTTTATTTGCAAAAATCTCTGTAACACTATTAGTAAATACTGGATTATCTGTTAAAGATTGATGTCTTTCTATAATTTGTACATGACTATTTTCTTCAACAACTATTAAGTTACGCGGTTGTAACATTAAAGAAGATTCGTTTCCTGTAGAAAAATGTACTATTTGTATAGGCTTATTTACTACCTTGTTTTTTGGAATATAGATGTAAGCACCTTCTTTAGAAAACGCAGTGTTTAATGATGAAATACCGTCTTTTTGTGCTACTTTATTAAAGTAGTTTTCTATAACTAATTGGTATTTAGGTTTAGTTAATGCTGCAGACATCAAACAAACATCTATTTCTTCATGTGTTGTTTGAGATAGATGTGAGGAATATTTACCATCGATAAATACAATTTTATAGGTATCTATATCATGGATAAAATATTGCTTAACATCTTTGTAATCTAATGCGTTTTCTTGTTTAGGAAATACGCTATAATCGTGTTTTAAGATACTTTTTAACGAGGTATATTTCCAAGCTTCATCTTTTTTGGTAGGAAATCCTTGATCTTCAAAAGCTTTAATAGCTTCTGTTCGAATATCGTGAATTTTTGTGTCTACATCCACTTGATTTTCGAAAGCCATGAAAGATGAAATTAATTTTTCTTTTAAACTCATTTTTTAAGTCTTCTGTATTCAGTCTTCTTTAACGCTTTATGCGTTATGAAGCTGTCTTATTCTACATAATTTAAGTTAAGCGGAAAGTTTTTATTACTTAACCACTTTAAATTTGTGCTTACGCGCCAACTTCTTCTTTAATCCAATCGTAACCTTTTGCTTCAAGCTCTAGAGCTAATTCTTTAGTTCCAGATTTTACGATACGACCATTTAATAACACGTGTACATAATCTGGTACAATGTAATCTAATAAACGTTGGTAATGCGTAATTACTACAACTGCATTGTCTTTGCTTTTTAATTTGTTTACACCGTTTGCTACGATACGTAAAGCGTCAATATCTAAACCAGAATCTGTTTCGTCAAGAATAGCTAATTTTGGTTCTAGCATTGCCATTTGGAAAATCTCGTTACGTTTCTTTTCTCCTCCAGAAAATCCTTCGTTAAGAGAACGAGATAAAAACTTACGATCTATCTCTAGTAATTCTGATTTTTCACGAATTAGCTTTAACATCTCGTTAGCAGGCATTTCTTCAAGACCTTTTGCTTTTCTAGTTTCGTTAATAGCAGTTTTCATAAAATTTGTTACAGAAACTCCTGGAATTTCAACTGGATATTGAAATGATAAAAACACACCTTTGTGTGCGCGTTCTTCTGCATCTAATTCGTTTATGTTTTCGCCTTCTAATAAGATGTCTCCATCTTCTACTTCATAGTCTTCTTTACCAGCAATTACAGAAGCTAATGTACTTTTACCAGAACCATTTGGTCCCATTATGGCATGTACTTCTCCTGGTTTAACTTCTAAGTTAATTCCTTTTAATATAGATTTTTCTTCTACGCTTGCGTGTAAGTTATTTATCTTTAACATACTATTTATTTTCCTAGTTTAATAACGTCGTTCTTATTTGGGTCTAGTGCTTTAACACTATATATTTTTTCAATTTTTAGTTTATATGGCCAACCTTCTTCATCTTTGTTTTTTGCAAGAATTTGTGCTTCTACATCTGCAATGACCATATCTGTAGCTTCTTTTTTAAATGCTTTAGCTTCATTATTTAAAGCTTGCATTTGGTCGTCTATGATTACACCATAAATATCATTTTTTACCTGAAACACTGCTGCATCTGCATAATAAACAAATTCGCCTACTAATCTTTTTGTTTCGATAGTCGTGTTCTCTTGGTTAGATGTTTTTTTACTATCTTCTTTACAAGCTAACGCTATACAAAGCGTACAGATTAAAAATAATTTTTTCATGGTTATAAATTTGGTTCTGGTGCAGGATTTAAAGTGTTATAATCGTTTTGTGAATGTTGTATTATAACTCTTGCACCTTTTTGTTCTGCATATTTTTCAAAAACTTCCATAGAAGTTAATGTTTGGTCAACATCATGGTTAAACACAGGAACTCTGTGATGTGTCCTGCTTTCTTCCATATGATATAAATCACCTGTTAGAAATAATGGTCCAGTCATATCTAAATCTACAAATAAAGATTGGTGACCTGGTGTATGACCTGGTGTAGATACTATAACAATGCTACCGTCTCCAAACACATCAAAATCACCATTGATTTTTTTAATGTTTTTTAAGTCTTTTATAGCATCATAGTTTGCTTTATTAGCAGTTTGTTGCTCTTCGCTAGTTACATAGTTATACTCTTCTTCTTGTACAATCCAAGTAGCATCTGTAAGTTTTGAAGCTGAGCCAGAGTGATCAAAATGTGTATGCGATAACGCTAAATAATCAATGTCCTTTGGTGTTAAGCCTATAGACTTTAGTTGTTCTTCTATTCCTGCTTTACGACTTACTGTAAATGCTCCTTCTGAAGTTGTAAATGGTTTTTGATCTATTAAATCTTCTGATAATCCTGCATCCCATAATATATTTCCTTTAGGATGTTGTATTAAATAAATGGCATCTGCAAATGTTTTACTTTGGTCTTTGTATGCATCGTCTTGCGCAAAAATACCAAGCATATTTACTTGTACTGTACCACCATCAAACATGTATAGTTTTAATGGTACTTTTTTATTTTCTTCTACAACGTCTTGCTCTTGTTTTGCGTCTTTTTTACAAGCCACAACACTTAAAACTGTAAATAAAAGAATGACTATTTTTTTCATATTGAATGTGTTTAACCTACAGATCCTTCTAATGAAATTTCTAAAAGCTTTTGAGCTTCTACTGCAAATTCCATAGGTAATTTATTTAATACTTCTTTACTAAATCCATTTACGATTAAAGCAATTGCTTTTTCGGTATCTATACCACGCTGATTACAGTAAAAGATTTGGTCTTCACCAATCTTACTAGTTGTTGCTTCGTGTTCGATTTGTGCCGATTTGTTTTTTGCTTCAATGTACGGGAATGTATGTGCACCACATTCGTTACCCATTAATAAACTATCACATTGTGAAAAGTTACGTGCATTTTCTGCACGAGAATTAATTTGTACTAATCCGCGGTATGAGTTTTGAGATTTTCCTGCTGAAATTCCTTTAGAGATAATGGTAGACTTAGTGTTTTTACCAAGATGAATCATCTTAGTTCCGGTATCTGCCTGCTGGTAATTATTGGTTACTGCGATAGAATAAAATTCTCCTACCGAATTATCTCCTTTTAATACGCAACTTGGATATTTCCAAGTTACAGCACTACCAGTTTCTACTTGAGTCCAAGAGATTTTTGAGTTTTTCTCGCATAATCCACGTTTAGTTACAAAGTTGTAAACGCCACCTTTTCCTTCGGCATTTCCTGGAAACCAGTTTTGAACAGTACTGTATTTTATTTCGGCATCGTCTAAAGCGATAAGCTCTACAACTGCAGCGTGTAATTGGTTTTCGTCACGACTTGGTGCTGTACAACCTTCTAGATAACTTACATAACTACCTTCGTCTGCTACAACTAATGTGCGTTCAAATTGTCCTGTTCCTGCTTGGTTAATACGGAAATAGGTAGATAATTCCATTGGACATCTTACTCCTTTTGGTATGTAACAAAAACTTCCATCACTAAATACTGCACTATTTAAAGCCGCATAAAAGTTGTCTGTTTTAGGCACAACGGTACCAATATATTTTTTTACTAAATCTGGATACTCGCGAATAGCTTCAGAGATAGAACAGAAAATAATACCTTTTTCTGCTAATGTCTTTTTAAAGGTTGTTGCTACAGATACTGAGTCTACTACAACATCCATTGCTACGCCAGCTAATTTTTTTTGCTCGTCTAAAGAGATTCCAAGTTTATTAAACGTGTCTAATAATTCTGGATCTACTTCGTCTAAGCTTTCGTATTTAGGCTTATTGTTAGGCGCAGAATAGTAAGATATAGCTTGAAAATCTGGTTTTTCGTAGTTTACATTTGCCCAATCAGGCTCTGTCATTTCTTTCCAAATTCTAAAGGCGTCTAATCTCCATTCAGTCATCCATTCTGGTTCTTCTTTTTTTACAGAAATAGCGCGAACTATATCCTCATTTAAACCAACGGGAAATGTATCTGATTCTATATCTGTGTAAAAACCATATTCGTATTCTTTGGTTTTTAATTCTTCTCTTAAATCGTCTTCAGTATATTTACTCATATATAAGTATAAATGTTATAAAGTTTAAAGTTATAAAGTTGAGTTCAAGTATATAATTAAACCACTTATTAACTTAGAAACTTCATTTACTTTTAAATTTAATTTTGAGAACTCATCTTTAGTCATGTAATCTAAATCGAAAGCTAAATATAACTGAGATCTAAACTCTCCAGAAGAAGCTTTAGCGATATACAAAAACCTGATGAACTCTTTTGTGGTCTCTCTTTCAAATCCTTCAGCAATATTTGAAGAAATAGAAATGCTAGACCTTCTAATTTGATCTCTTAATCCAAAATCTTTAGAGAAAGAGCTGTTTTTATTTGTTATGTTGTAAATGTCTTTGTTTAATTCTCTAGATTTTTGCCAAGAAATAATCTCTTCAAAAGAACTAAATTTTGCCATTTACTTTTAAACTTTTTTACTTTCTACTTTAAAACTAGTTTATAGTGAAAACGATTCACCACAACCACAAGTACGGTTAGCGTTTGGGTTATTAAACACAAAACCAGTTCCGTTTAATCCTCCAGAATATTCTAAAGTGGTACCAATTAGGTATAAAAAACTCTTTTTATCTACAATAATTTTTATATCGTTATCTTCAAAAACCTTATCGTCTTCTGCTTTAGTTTTGTCAAACTTTAAATCGTAAGATAATCCAGAGCAACCACCACTTTTAACTCCAACACGAATGTAATCTGTGCTTGGGTTAAATCCGTCATCATTCATTAGTTCGATGACTTTCTTTTTTGCTGTTTCAGAAACTTTTATCATACCTGTATATTAGCAATTTTCTAAATTAAATGCAAAGATACAATTTAAGTCGCTGTTTACCATATTTAGAAACATTATATTAATAAATATGTAGATTGATTTTTTTTATTGCGGTAAAAAATTAGGATTGTTTAAAAAAGAAGGATCTGATAAGGTTAGTAAAAATGCCTTTAGATTGGCTTTGTCTACTTCAGATAATTGTACACCGCCTTCGTCTACTTTTTTCATTAAAGGATCTATTGTAGTAGAGTTTTGTAAGCCTTCACTATAATGGTTAATTACGTCGTCTAAAGTAGCAAATCTACCATCGTGCATGTATGGTGCTGTGTATGAAAGGTTACGTAATGATGGTGATCTAAATTTTCCGTTGTCGTTAGGATTACCGGTAACTGCGCCTAAACCTAAATCTGTGAAAGTTGCATCTAAACCGTTGTTGTGAAATTGATTGTCTGTCCAAAGTGGATTATTTGGATTACCGTGACAATGAAAACAATCGCCACGTTCTTCATTCATAAATACATCTAAACCATCTGTTTCTTCAGCAGTTAAAGTTTCTAATCCTAATAAATAACGATCAAATTTTGAATTACCAGAGATTAATGTGCGTTCAAACTGAGCAATTGCTTTAGTTACTAGCTCTTGAGATATTGTTGATGTCCCAAATGCTTGACTAAAAAGTGTTGGATATTCGGGATGATTATTAAGTTTATTTTCTACATCATTCCATGATGTGTTCTCTAATTCTACAGGATCTGTAACGGGTTCTAAAGCTTGGTGTTCTAATCCTAAAGCACGTCCATCCCAAAAATATCTATCATCAAAATTCCAAGCTAAATTGAATAAAGGCATACTGTTTCTTGTACCAATATTACCTGATACACCAGCGCTAAATTGGTTTGGATCTGAGAATGCATTTTGCGGCATGTGGCAACTTGCGCAGGCTTTGCTATTGTCTGTAGATAAAATTGGGTCGAAAAACAAGCGTTTACCTAATGCAACACCTTCTACAGTTAAAGGATTGTCAAACGGAATTATTGGGTCTATTAATAGTTGATCAAAATGTGATGGAATATCTAATTGATAAGGTATAGGAACATAATCGCTATTAGCTGGCGCGTCTTCAGATTTAGAGCACGACCAAACGATGATAGCTAAAAGACTATATGTTATCCAATGTTTCATTTTAATTACTGCGTAATTTCACCTAAATTAAATGCTGAACTTACATTTTGTTGCATCATCTTTTGGGCTTCGTAATTTGGCATTAATGGTGTGTCATAAACATTTAAATCCCATGTGTTTGGGTTTTTAAAAAGTTCAGCAATATCTAATTCAATTTCTATAATCGTATTGTTAGAAATTGCGATATCTTGATTAATTGTTATGGTTGCAAAATTTTGTTCAAATACATTTTCTTCAACTCTTGCTGTTCCGTAATGGTAATTAAAAGGTTTTGGTGAATTTGTATTTACATCGTACATGCCGTCAAATTGTAAAAAGTGATATCCGCCACCAAGCATTGCTGGCCAATTCCAAGATGCAGAATTAAGATCAGGGTAAATACCGTCTATATTTTCTTCTTCATTAAATCCCCAAATTAAGCTTACATTGTAAACGCCAGACGGTACACTATTACTTAAGGAAGTAAAGTTGTAAGAGTCTTCGTTTTCTAGATCTGTAAATTTATATCCATCAAACGTATAGGTATTGTTATTAACAACATTTACTAAAGCGATTTTAGATAGTAAATATCTAAATCGTTGAATGTTTAATACTTCGCCATTTTGGTTGGTTAATTCTAAGTTTTGAAAATTATCTGGAGTAACCAAAGTTTCATTCCAATGATGGGTAAAGTTAAATTGAACCGTGTAAGTAGGCGATATGTTATCGTCTATATCTTCTGAACACGAAAATAGTATTGAAATTAATAGAATGGTTATTGATAAATATTTCATTTTAATTTAAAGTAACAATTATTAAATCTGTAAATCCTTTGTTTTCTGGTATATCAAAATCGTCACTGCTAGTTTCTCCAACAGTTATAATTTTATTGTTATTAAGTTGTGTAATTCCGTAAGCAAAATCTACGTTTGATCCGCCAATAGATGTTTGCCACTTTAAATGACCTGTAGCATTTGTTTTAAGTACCCAAATATCGTTTTGACCGTTATTTTGTGTGAGTTGTCCTGTACCACTACGACTACTACCGCAAATTAAAAAGCCATTTTCTGAATCTGAAATTACAGATCTTGAGACATCAAAATTTTCACCTCCATAAGAGTTTTGATTGATTAAATTTCCGTCTTCAGAGATTGTTATTGCCCAAACATCTGCAGCTCCAAATGTGTTGGAAATATCTTCATCTTCACTTCTTGTGTCACCAACAATTAGATAGTTATTATTGTTGGTTTTTATAATTTTATAAGCTTCATCAATTTGCGTACCACCATAATTTTGTTCCCATTGTAAAACACCTTGGTTATCAACTTTTACTGCCCAAAAATCGTAGGATCCAATGTTATTGCTTATGTCTGTATCTTCACTATCTGAAGAGCCAATTATAATAAATCCATTATCATTGGTTGGGATTACATCGTAAGCTGTATCTGTAAACAAACCACCAAAGTATTTACTCCAAATAAGATTTCCTGTTTGGTCTACTTTTAAAACCCAATAATCACCTCCAGCGTGTAAGGTTTGTTGTTGTCTTGTGTTGCCTTCTCCGCCAGAACTAGTTACGTCTAAAACTCCAGAAAGTATAAAACCATTATCATTTGCGGGTTTGATAGATAAACCATAATCTAACCCAGAATAGCCATAGGTTTTTTCCCATTGTAAATTGCCTTGTGCATCTGTTTTAAATAACCAAAAGTCTTGTTGTCCAGCGTTATTATCTACATCGCCATCATTACTAAATGTGTATCCAATTACAGCAAATCCGCCATCTTCTGTTTGTATAAGATCATGACCTTTTTCGTCATTTGTTCCACCATAAGTTTTGTTCCACAATAGATTGTTGTCTTGGTCAAATCTTAATAACCAAACATCGTAACTAGAGTCTGTTTTATCTGTAATATCGCCATCTGTAGATTGCGTAAATCCTAATACTGCATAACCACCATCGCTAGTTTTTATTACGGTTTCAGCACTTTCATTTAAAGAACCGCCAAACACTAATACAGATTCTAAAGCACCTGTAGTTTCAAAAGTAGAAGTGTTAGGTTCTTCTATAATTACAGCATCATCTTTTTTACAAGAAGAAATTAATAGTGTTAGGATTAATAAGGTGTATAGTTTTTTCATTTAATTACTTTTTCTAACTACAAATAATCCTCTATCTATATCACCTATAATTATGTTACCACTTTCAAAGTAAGGGTAAACACTCCAAGCACCATTAAAATTAGCCGCATCATTATCTGGATAAGTATCAAAAAAAGCTGTTTCTGTTAAAGGATTACTTGTAGAGTTTATGTTGGTTATATCTAAAATTCTTAATCCAGCTCTATAGTTTGCTAAATAGTATTCTGAATCCTTTACGTATCCATTATGGTCTATTGCTGCCGAAGGACCAAAATATGTCGCGTGTAGAGTTGGGTTGTCTAAATCTGAAAAATTAAAAACTATTGTTTTTGTATTGAAACCGTAGTTGATTTCATCTACTTCATCACCTAGAATAAAATAGTCTTGATTCTCTGTAAACCAACCTTGGTGTGCATATGCTGTTTGTGGATAAGAAAAACTACTTATTTGAGTTACATTGTTTTTATCTGTAACATCTAAAATTACTACTTGGTCTGAGTTACCATTACTTCCAACATAAATTTGGTGTCCTGTATAATCTGTATCTGGTCCATTATAGGTAACAACTTGCGCATCATGAGAATATCCAGCTGATGTGTAATCATTGATGTAAGTTGGATTTAATGGATCTGAAATATCTACAAAAATAGGTCCGCCACCATTATCGTTGCAACCAACTAAGTAAGCTATTGCTTCAGATTGGTTTATCACGATATTATGACAACTGCTAACACCATTAAAAGTTGTGTCTGGAGAAAATGTTGTTGGGATATTATCTAAATTTCTTAATCGCGTTAAATCAAATACTTGCATACCATGCGGACCTGCATTATCTGCAACAATAAATGCATAATTGTTGTAGACTTTAATGTCTCGCCAATTACTAGCGTTAGTATTTGTGTTTAATCGACCTAAAAAAATAGGGTTATTAGCGTCTGATATATCAACAAAAGCTGTGCTGTTTGTTAAACCTACAATTGCATATTCTTTATTAGAAATATGATCTGTCCATCCCCAAATATCGCTTCCGTTCGCAGCATTGGATCCGCTTAAAGTTAAAATATCTATTACAGACATAAGATCAATTCCATTACAAGGATATTGTCCAGCCATGCCATTAGTGCAAGGTTGAGAAGATATAATAACTGGATTTTGATTTGGAATTGGATTTGTTATTTCTTCTTCTTTAGAGCAACTTAAAATAATCAAGCACATGGCTAATGTTGTAAAAAATAATTTACTAAAAGCGTTTACTGTACTTAATTTATTTTTCATTTTAATTATTTGTTTATAACTAATTTTTTAGAATTAGTGTTATTAATTTTTACAAGATATATCCCGTTATTATAATCGCTAATTGGTAAAACGAAACTAGTAGCATTAATATTGTTTTTGCTAAATATCAATTTACCTAAAACATCATAAATTTTTACACTTGATATAGGTTGATTATTATTGCTTTTTATTTTAGCTATATTGTTTGTTGGGTTAGGTGATAATGAAAATCCTTTATCTTTTTCAAATGTAGTTGTATTAAGCGTATTGGTTTGTCTTAAAACAAATAATCCTCTTTCTATATCGCTTACAATTATGTTGCCGCTATCAAAATAAGGATATATACTCCATGCACCATTAAAAGCAGTCGAATTACTTGTAGGATAAGTGTCAAAATATCCTATTTCTGTCATTGTGTTAGATGGAGTTCCTACTGTAGAAATATCTACAACTCTCATTCCAGCACGATAATTAGCTAAGTAAAATTTGTTTCCATCTACATAACCATTATGGTCTATTGCTGCTGTAGGACCGTTGTAAATTGATAACAATACTGGATTGTCTAAATCTTCCATATCAAAAACAAACGATCTTGTATTGCTACCGTAAGATTGTTCATCTGTTTCATCACCAAAAATAAAATATCTATGGTCTTCTGTAAACCAACCTTGATGAGCATATCCTGGATTGGGATAGGTAATTTCTGAAATAAACAATGGATTGCTTTTATCTGTTACATCTAGTATAACAACTTTATCATTAGATCCTCCATTACTTGCTAATAAGATTTGTCTTCCAACGTAACTTGATACAGTTGGTAAATTAGAAGCATTAGTATCGTTACCGTTGTAAGTGATAACTTGAGCATCGTGTGTGTATCCTTTAGAAGAATAACTTCCTGCTACTGTTGGTGAAGTAGGAGAAGAAATATCTACAAAAATAGGTCCGCCACTTGCAGCATTACAACCAACTAAATACGCAGTGGCGTCATCTTCATTAATAACTACATTATGGCAACTACCGATATTTATTCCGTTATCGCCATAAAAAACAACTACGTTTCCATCGTTAAAAGCACTTGTGTAAGTTAAATCTGGATTTGGTCCATTTCTTAAATTTTTTAAATCAAAAATTTGCATACCGTGATTTCCAACACCATCAGCAACAATAAATGCATAATCATTATATACTTTAACATCTCTCCAATAAGACGTGTTACCATTAGAAGTTTCAATTCTACCTAGAAAAATAGGATTTACAGGATCAGAAATGTCAACAAATGCGGTACTGTTAGTTGTGCCAACAATAGCATATTCTTTGCCATCTAATGCGTCTGTCCATCCCCAAATATCGCTTCCTTCTTCAGTACCTAAAGTTGTTGCAAGTGTAGAAATTGGAACGCGCGACATTAAATCGTAATCATCACATGGGTAAGAAGTAGTTACGCCACCAATTGTATGTGTAGCAAATCCATTTACACATGGGCTTTGTGCATAAATAAATCCGGAAATAAATAAAGATGTTGTTAATAGTAGTTTTTTTAGATAATTCATTAGGGTTAAGTTCTTGTTTTGAGATTTTAGCAAATTTAATAGAATTTAAAACATCTTTTTAAGGATATTCTGTTAAAATGAAAAAATTAAACCCTTTTTAAATAAGCTTTAAAATAACCTTGCTATTTTTGCAATATGATAGAAGATAAAAACCAACAACGTACAGATTTAAGTCAAATAGGAGAATTTGGATTAATAGATCATTTGGCTAAAAATTTTGAAATCAAAAATTCCTCTACTATTAAAGGAATAGGAGATGATGCAGCTGTTTTAAATTTTAAAGACGAACAAACTGTTATATCTACAGATTTTTTAGTTGAAGGTGTTCATTTTGATTTGTCTTATATGCCATTAAAGCATTTAGGTTATAAATCTGTGATGGTAAATTTGTCAGATATTTTTGCGATGAATGCAGAAGCGTCTCAAATTACTGTTTCTATTGCTGTTTCTAACAGATTTCCATTAGAAGCCATAGAAGAGTTATATGCTGGTATACAAACAGCTTGTAATATTTATAATGTAGATTTAATTGGCGGTGATACAACATCTTCTAATTCTGGATTAGTAATCTCTGTCACAGCAATTGGACACATAAAACCAGGTCAAGAAGTATATAGAAGTGGAGCAAAACCAAATGATTTACTTGTTGTAACTGGTGATTTAGGTGCAGCGTATTTAGGTTTGCAAGTGTTAGAAAGAGAGAAGGAAGTTTTTAAGGTAAATCCTCAAAATCAGCCAGATTTAGACCAATACACTTATTTAATTGAAAGACAATTAAAACCTGAAGCTAGAAAAGATATTGTAAAGCTTTTAAAAGATCTTGATGTTAAGCCTACGTCTATGATAGATATTAGTGATGGTTTATCTTCAGAAATTCTTCATCTATGTAAAAACAGTAAAGTTGGTTGTGATTTATACGAAACTAAAATACCTTTAGATCCACAAGTGATTTCTACTTGTGAAGAGTTTAATATAGATAGTACAACTATTGCTTTAAATGGAGGAGAAGATTACGAATTATTAATGACTATAAGTCAAGAAGATTATCCTAAAATTAAAGCCAACCCAAATTTAACTGTAATAGGTTATATTACAGAAGAAAATTCTGGTGCACATTTAGTTACTCGAGCAGAGCAAAAAATAGAATTACAAGCTCAAGGTTGGAAAAGTTTTAATTCTGAGGATTAATTAACTAACAGCTTTTTTTGCTTAGCCAATCTTGTAAGCTTGTTGTTGTGTATTTTAGAGAGTACTTTATTAATTTCTCTAAATTTAGGTGTTAATTCTGTTAAAAATCCATTGCTGTTTGTGGTCATTTCTTTTCCACACTTACTGCATTTGTACTCTTTAACGTGATAGGTTACGTTTTTGCTAACTTCGAAATGGTGACCAAACAAGTTGCAAAACAAACCATTGGTTTTGTTTGTTGTAACATTTGCTTTTCTCATTGCTATTAATGTTAAGTTTAACTTAGGGATAATTATTTTAACATCTTAAAATAGTGTTAATAAATGTAAGCAATAAGAAATAAAATCGGTTAAAAAGATTAAATTATTCGATAAAATGCATTATTTCTTGTAGGAAATCACTTCTATTTTCAATATACGACATATGTCCGCCTGATATAATGCTAATTTTCAGGTTATTAATTTGATTTAGTTTTTTAAGATCTTCATTGTTTAAAATGGGATCGTTTTTTCCACTAATAATTAATTTGTCACATTGTAAATCATTTAAGATTTTAGAACGGTCTTTTCTAATTTTCATTCCTTCTTGAGTAGCAATGTAACCTTGTAAAGGTGTTTTAAGAGCTTCAATTTTTAGTGACTCGATCTGTTCTTTAAATTTTAGTCTATTTTTTTCGTAAAAAAGATTGCTAATAGACATACTAACTAAATTATTGTAGTTTTTTTGAGCTGCTTTTATGGCTCGTGATCTTGTTTCTTTTCTTAAATCGGAATCAGCAAAAGGCGTCGAGTTTACCAAACAAATTTTCTCTACAAGTGACTTGTGTAACTCTGCAAAAGCTAAAGCAACATATCCGCCTAAAGAGTGACCAATTAAGGTTGCTTTTTTTATCTGATGTTTTTTTATGATTTCATAAATAATGTTAGCGTTTTCTTCTACGGTATGTATATAGCCTAAGCAGTCTGTTTTACCGTGTCCTAATAGATCTAGAGTAATAATTTGATGTGTGTATTTAAAGACATCAATTACACTTGACCACATCGTGTTGTTTTCTAAAAAACCATGAATTAAAATTATAGGATCGCCTTTACCTTCAATAGTATAATTTACTGCAATATTTTTGTATTCTAATATCATTTGGCAAATATAAATTAAACCCTATTGCTTAGCCTAACTATTTAGTATATTTGGCATACTTTCAATAAAAAATACGACAATGAAATTTTTTAAACTTTTTATCCTTTTTTCGGTATTAACCAGTTTTGGTGTTAATGCACAAATAGATAGTAGACAATTAGACGATTTAATAAAAAACACATTAAAAACCTTTGATGTACCTGGAATATCTGTAGGAGTAATTAAAGATGGAGAAGTTGTTTATGCAAAAGGACATGGTGTAAAGGCACTATCTACTAAAGAAAAAATGAATGAAAACACTTTAGTAGGAATAGCTTCTAATAGTAAAGGTTTTACCTGTTTTGCTTTGGCAATGTTAGTGGATCAAGGTAAGTTAAATTGGGATGATAAAGTCACAAAATACATCCCTGAATTTAGACTGTACGATGCTTGGGTAACCCAAAATTTTACGGTTAGAGATTTAGTAACTCACAGAAGCGGACTTGGTTTAGGCGCAGGAGATTTAATGTTTTTTCCAGAAAACGACCATTTTGATGTGCAAAAAGTTATAGGTAATTTAAAGTATATCAAGCCAAGTACATCATTTAGAAGTACGTTTGAATATAACAATAATATGTTTATTGTCGCTGGAGAAGTTTTAAAGCGCGTTAGCGGATTATCTTGGGAAGATTTTATAGAAACTAAAATACTAATACCAGTTGGTATGACAAATAGTAAAGCAGCTTACAGTCGTGTGACCGATAAATCCAATATTATCGAAGCGCATACTATGGCAGACGGTAAACTAACTCAGATTCCGCATGATTGGGACGATACAGCAAATGCGGCAGGAGGAATAGTAAGTAACGTAAGCGACATGTTAATTTGGGCAAAATTTTTAATGAATAATGCCGTAACCCAAACAGGAGAACGATTATTAAGTGAAGAGCAATTACACGAGCTTTGGCAATTGCAAACACCATTAAAAGTTGGCAAAAACGATAGTTATCAATCGCATTTTAAGGGTTACGGTTTAGGCTGGTTTGTTTGTGATGTAAAAGGCGGTTACAAACAAGTGTATCATACTGGCGGATTATTAGGTACAGTGACCCAATTTACTATCATTCCAGAACTAAATCTAGGAATAGTTGTCTTAACTAATCAAATGAATGGATCTGCATTTACTACCATAACAAACACAATAAAAGATAGTTATTTAGGATATGAAAACAGAAATTGGTTAACAAAACTAGGACAAAGTAATGTAAACTGGTATAAATATAACGATAGCATTAAGACCGAAGTTTTTAATAAAGTAAACGCTTTTAAATTAAGTCCATTACAACCAAAACCTAGTCAGATTTTAGGAACATATAACGATCCTTGGTTTGGAAATATAATTATAAAAGAAGAATTAAATACGATTAGGTTATTTGCAGAAAACTCTAAAACATTAAAAGCAAATTTAATGCCTTATAATGCAACAACTTATGTTGTAAAATGGGATAATAGAAGTTATGATGCCGATTGTTTTATACAATTTACCTTTGATGAAAATGGTAATGCAATAAGCGCAACATTAAAACCAATAGCGCCAATTACAGATTTTAGTTACGATTTTGAAGATTTAAAGCTTACAAAAACAGATTAAAAACAACACGTTTTGTGTTAAATACAAACCAAAAAGGCTTTAAAATTCAAAAAAAAATTTAATTTTTGTAATACTAACAAATGAAAGTATTACAATGAAAAAGTTACTATTATTATTAAGCTTTTTAACCATGTCTTTTGTGGTTAATGCACAAACCGAACCTAAAGTTGGAGATGTTTTAATTGTTAAACAACCTTCAAATCAATATTACAATCATGTAGATTTTCCTAAGTTGAATATTTTAGTAAAAAGAGGAAAAATTGCAAGTTACAAATCAGAGTTTGAATCTGAAGTTGTTATTCAAGATGTAAAAACAAAATCAAATGGCGATACTTATGTCGTGTTGTCTAAAAAAGATGGCAGCAAATTCTTTGGATTAAAAACAAAAGTAAAAGCCAATTATAATAAAGCCATAGAAGCTGGAGAATTAAAAATAAAGTAAAACAAAAACCTCAATTTTAAATTGAGGTTTTTTTATCCATTTTTTAAATTTTTAATCACAGAAAACGCTTTGTCTACCACATGATCTTCAACCAATACAGTAAACTCATTGGTAGTAGAGACAACTTCGTAAATTGGGATGTTTTCCCAAGCCAAACGTTTAAAGATTTGATAATACAAACCAGATACTTTAGAGTTGTCTTTAGGTAATCGTACACTAATAGCAGATAAACCTTCTTGCAATCCTAATTGGATTTCGTCTTTAAAGCGTTTTAAAACTTGTTTATTTTCAGAGCTGGAAATAATAATGTTACTCTCGTAAATTCCTCTTGTAAACGCATAAAAAATATCTTTATTGGTTTCGACTTGTTCTAAAATTTTGGTGTGACATTGTATTAAGGTTTCAGAGTTTTGAAACGTAAAATCACTAAGGTTAGAACGTACTGTAATATCACCCAATTTTTGAAGCGTCGTTTTCAGTTTTAAAGAATGACGTAAATTATTTGGTGTGTTGTAGCGTCTTAACGCCATCATGATAGCACCAGATTTTACAGGTTTTCTTAACATATCGCTAATGGGTTCGCGTAGTTCTTCAGCTAAAGCAGAATAGTTTATAATACTTCGCGTTAAGGCTTCTTCTAAAAAAGGTTGTGCGATTAAAATATCTTCAACACAAGATGAAATAGTTTTCATTCTGTTAATTATTTAACAATTTGTGTAAAAGTAGTATAATATTTTCATTTTTAAGGCTATCGTTAAGGTTAATAGTAGTTTAGCGGTCTAAAAAAATAAAAAAATGTTAGTATTAAAGTTTGGCGGAACATCTGTAGGTAGTGTAGAAAACATGATTAATGTAAAAAACATTATAAATGATGGTCAAAAAAAAGTGGTTGTTTTATCAGCAATGTCGGGTACAACAAACGCGTTAGTTAATATTTCAGAGCAACTAAAACAAAACAATACTTCTCAAGCATTGTTGTTGTTGGGTCAATTACGAGAAACTTATAGAGCAACTATAAATCAACTCTTAACTAATCCAACATTTAATGCAGAAGTTAACGCTTATGTGTCTAATATTTTTGATGTATTAACGCAACATACCAATAACAATTACAACCATTTAACATATAATACATTTGTGGCGCAAGGCGAAAGATTATCAACCTATATTTTTACTAGATATTTACATCAAGAAGGTATAGATGCTTGTTTGATTTCGGCATTAGATTTTATGAGAATTGATAAAACTAATGAGCCTGATAATTTTTATATTCAACAAAATTTAAATCGTATCCTTTTTGAGAATTCCGAATCTCAAATCTATATCACACAAGGTTTTATTTGTCGTGATGCAGATGGTAATATAGCCAATCTACAACGTGGCGGAAGCGATTATACAGCAACTATAATTGGTGCAATATTAAAAGCCGAAGAAGTGCAAATTTGGACAGATATTGATGGATTTCATAACAACGATCCGCGTTTTGTAGAAAACACCAAAGCAATTTCTAATCTGTCTTTTGACGAGTCTGCAGAGTTGGCTTATTTTGGCGCTAAAATTTTACATCCACAAACGGTAATGCCTGTTAGTGCTTTTGATATTCCTGTGCGATTAAAAAACACGATGTCACCAAATGCGCATGGTACATTAATTACCAATCAAGTACATGGCGAAGGTATTAAAGCAATAGCTGCAAAAGATGGTATTACGGCTATCAAAATTAAGTCGGCTAGAATGTTGTTAGCACACGGATTTTTAAAGAAAGTTTTTGAAATTTTTGAGCGTTACGAAACTTCTATAGACATGATTACCACGTCTGAAATTGCAGTGTCTTTAACCATAGATAATACGACAGCTTTAAACGCAATTGTAAACGAACTTAAAACCTTTGCGCATGTAGAAGTGGATGATTATATGAGTATTGTGTGTTTGGTAGGTAATGCGATAGTGTATCATCCAGATACGCCAAATTTATTCCAGATTTTACAAGATGTTAATGTAAGAATGATTTCTTATGGCGGAAGTAATAATAATATCTCACTATTAATTAACACTAGCGATAAAGTAGAAACCTTAAAAAAACTACAACGCTATGTCTTTGAAAATAACCAAGTTTTAGTTTAAGTTGTTTTAAATAAAAAGCGAACCAAACGGTTCGCTTTTTTAATCTCTTTTAAAGACTATTATTTATTCATAATCTCCTCAATTTCATCTGCTTCAATTGGGATATTTCTCATTAAATTAAAAGGTTCTCCAGTTTCTTGGATAACTACATCGTCTTCTAGTCTAATACCAAAACCTTCATCTGGTATATAAATACCTGGCTCTACAGTAAAGACCATGTTAGCTTGCATAGGCTCGGTTAAAATACCGTAATCATGCGTGTCTAATCCCATGTGGTGAGATGTACCGTGCATAAAGTATTTTTTATAAGCTGGCCAATCTGGGTTTTCGTTTTGTACATCTGCTTTATCTAATAAACCTAAACCTAATAACTCACTAGTCATTAATTTACCAACTTCTACATGGTAATCTGCCCAAATGGTTCCTGGAGTAAGTAGTTTTGTAGCTTCGTTTTTTACACGATTTACAGCGTTGTATACGTCTTTTTGACGTGCTGTAAATTTACCAGAAACGGGTATTGTACGTGACATATCACTGCTGTAATTAGCATATTCTGCACCAACATCAAGCAAAATTAAATCGCCAGCTTTACACTCTTGGTTATTCTCTATATAATGTAATACGTTAGCATTGTTTCCTGATGCAATAATTGGTGTGTAAGCAAAACCTTTAGATCGGTTGTTTAAAAACTCGTGCATAAATTCGGCTTCGATATTAAATTCCCAAACACCTGGTTTTACAAAATCTAAGATACGTCTAAAGCCTTTTTCAGTTATATTACATGCGTTTTGTATTAAGTCAATTTCAATTTGATCTTTTACAGAGCGTAAACGTTGTAAAATGGGATTGCTTTTTGCAACACGATGTGCAGGATAACGATCTTTAATCCATTTTGTAAAACGGTCTTCGCGTGTTTCGGTTTCTACATTAGCGCGATAATGCTCGTTAGTATTTATGTACACAGTATCGCATTGTGTCATAATTTCAAACATAATTTTTTCTAAATCTTGTAGCCAATACACAGTTTTAATACCGCTAGTTTCAAACGCTGCTTCTTTAGTTAATTTTTCGCCTTCCCAAACAGCAATATGTGCATTAGTTTCTTTTAAAAATAAGATTTCACGATGTTTTGGGTTTGGGCAATCAGGAAAAAGTACCAAAATACTTTCTTCTTGATCAACACCACTTAAATAAAAAATATCTCTGTGTTGTTGAAAAGGCATTGTGCTATCTGCACTAATTGGGTAAATATCGTTGGAATTAAAAACAGCCAAACTACTTGGTGGCATCTTTGCTGCAAAATTTTTACGATTTTTTATAAATAATTGAGAGTCAATTTTATGGTATTTCATTTTTACTTTTTTTAATCTTCTGGTAGCAGAAAATTAGATTATCATAATTAATTAGTCCTTCAAAAATAAGAAGATTAATTATCTTTAAAGAAAATTTACATTACTATGAGACTTAAACTTCTGTTAATCTTTATTATTCTATATTCTGCCTCGTTAAAAGCGCAACAAAATCCTACGTCTAAAGAAAAAATTAAACAAGCTGTAATAGATAGAGCCAAATTAATTGATAATTCTTTGGTGAAAAATATTCAATTTGAAAATATAGGACCAACAGTAATGAGTGGTCGTGTTGTAGATTTAGCTGTAAATCCAGAAAATCCAACCGAATTTTACGTAGGTTATGCTTCTGGTGGCGTTTGGCATACGACAAATAATGGTACATCTTTTACTCCAATTTTGGACAATACTCAAACCCAAAATGTAGGTGATATTGCAGTAGATTGGAAAACTAGAACTATTTGGGTTGGAACAGGAGAAAACAATGCATCACGTTCTTCTTATGCTGGTATTGGATTGTTAAAATCTAGTGATAATGGTCAGTCTTGGCAACATGTTGGTTTATCAAACTCGCAACACGTTGGACGCATCTTAATTAATCCAAATAATCCAGATGAAGTTGTTGTTGGTGTTACTGGTAGCTTATATTCTAAAAGTGAAGATAGAGGAATTTATAAAACTAAAGATGGCGGAAAAACATGGACTAAAACCTTATATATAGATGAGGTTAGCGGGATTATAGATGTACAACATTCGCCAAACGATTACAATATTATGTTTGCATCTTCATGGACTAAAGATAGAAAAGCTTGGAATTTTGATGGAAGCGGAAATAACTCGGCAATCTATAAAAGTACAGATGCAGGTGAAACTTGGCAAAAAGTATCTACTGATAAAAGCGGTTTTCCTACAGGAAATGGTGTTGGACGTATAGGATTGGCAGTTTACGATAACAATATTGTTTATGCGATACACGATAGTCAATTTAGAAGACCTTCTGAAGCTAAGAAAGATGAAAGTAATGGCTTGAAGAAAGACGATTTTAAATCGATGAGTACAAATGCGTTTTTAAAATTAGAAGATAAAAAACTAAATAGTTTTTTGAAGACAAATGGTTTTCAAGAAAAATACAGAGCAGAAAATGTTAAACAAATGGTACGTAGCGGTAATGTAAAACCTGCCGATATAGCAACCTATCTAGAAGATGCTAATTCTATGTTGTTTGATACACCAGTTATTGGAGCCGAAGTCTATAAAAGTACAGATGGTGGATTAACTTGGCAAAAAACACATGACGATTATATAGACGATTTATATTATAGTTATGGTTATTATTTTGGGCATATTTATGTATCGCCTGCTGATCAAGAACATTTGTATATTTACGGTGTTCCTATCTTAAAATCTAAAGATGGCGGTAAAACGTTTGTGTCAATTTCTGCAGAAAATGTACATGCAGATCATCATGCACTTTGGATAAATCCTAAACAACCTAATCATTTAATTAATGGTAATGATGGAGGCGTAAATGTAACTTATGACGATGGTGAAACTTGGATTAAAAATAACACGCCAGCAGTTGGGCAATTTTATGCGATAAATGTAGATAATCAAACACCTTATAATGTGTACGGCGGTTTACAAGATAATGGTGTGTGGAAAGGTGCAAACAATGCACCAGAAGACAGAAGTTGGCAACAATATGGGCAATATCCTTGGGAAATGATTATGGGCGGAGATGGAATGCAAATAGAAATTGATAACCGTAATCCAAATATTGTTTACACAGGTTATCAGTTTGGAAATTATTACCGTTTAAACTTAGAGACTAAAGATCAAACTTACATACAACCAAAACATCAATTAGGTGAAAGTCCGTATCGTTTTAACTGGCAAACACCAATCGAGCTTTCTAGTCACAATCAAGATGTTTTGTATTTAGGTGGAAATAAATTAATGCGATCTTTAAATCAGGGAAATACTTGGGAAGCCATTAGTGACGATTTAACTAATGGTGGAAAAAAAGGAAACGTTGCCTACGGTACTTTAACCAGTATCAGTGAATCACCTTTTCAATTTGGGTTAATTTATACTGGAAGTGACGATGGTTTAGTCCATGTAACAAAAAATGGCGGTGCAACATGGGAAGATATTTCTTCAAATTTACCAAAGGATTTATGGGTAAGTCGCGTTATAGCGTCTTCACATAAAAAAGAACGCGTTTATGTAACTCTTAACGGTTACCGTTGGGATCACTTTAATACGTATGTATATAAATCTGAAGATTATGGTAAGACTTGGATAAATCTTACCTCTAACTTACCAATGTCGCCAGTTAATGTAATAAAGGAAGATCCAGTTAATTCTAATTTACTTTACTTAGGAACCGATAATGCGGCGTATTTATCTTTAAATCAAGGAAAACATTGGGAATTATTTTCTAATGGTTTACCTGCAGTAGCTGTTCATGATTTGGTTATACAAAAAGAAACTAACGATTTGTTAATTGCAACACATGGTAGAAGTATTTATAAGACTAATATGTCTAATATTCAGAAATTCAATCAAGATGAAAATGCTTCACAAGAAATATTAATTTTTGATATTCAAAATATTCGTCACTCCTCACGTTGGGGAACTTCATGGAGTAAATGGCAAGACGCAAATACACCTAATCTAGAAATTCAGTTATATAGCGCTAAACAACAAGAAGTTACTGTTGAGATTCTTTCTGAAAATAATTCTGTTTTAAATACATTTAATGTAAAACTAGATAAAGGGTTTAATGCTTTAAATTATGGCTTAAATTTAAGTGAAAAAGGAAAAAAACAATTACAAAAAGATCGAACAGATTTAGTCTTACAAAAAGCAAATAATGGGATTTTTTACTTGCCAAAAGGAGACTATGTTGTAAAAATTAACAAAACTAAAAAAGGATTTAAGTTAGAATAATTTTCTTTTAACTTAAACTCATTCT
Organism: Mesoflavibacter profundi; assembly: GCF_014764305.1. NCBI lineage: Bacteria > Pseudomonadati > Bacteroidota > Flavobacteriia > Flavobacteriales > Flavobacteriaceae > Mesoflavibacter > Mesoflavibacter profundi. Next base: position 986,608 of record NZ_CP061703.1, on the reverse strand, counting down.
AAATAACGTAAATACAGTTTAAAATTTGTTAGAATATGCTTTGAGGCGTATCTTTGTAGAAAGAAAAAATTAACCATATACACAATGAGCGGAATTTTAAATTCTTCAATAGGAAGAAAGATTGCTATGGCACTTTCAGCATTCTTTCTTATGATTTTTATTCTTCAACACTTTGCAATTAATATTTTATCAGTCTTTAGCCCAGATACTTTTAATGAAGTATCACATTTTATGGGTACATTTTGGCTAATACAATTTGTGTTGCAACCAGTTTTAATTTTCGGTGTGATTTTTCACTTCGTTATGGGATTTGTTTTAGAAATAAAAAACAACAAAGCAAGGCAAATTAGCTATGCTAAATTTAATGGAAATGCTAATTCTACTTGGATGAGTAGAAATATGATCTGGAGTGGAGGATTTATTTTAGTGTTTTTAATTATTCACTTTATAGATTTTTGGTTTCCAGAAATTAACACAAAGTATATCGTAGGTGATATGTCTGGTTTATTACCAAATGGAGAATACAGATACTATGAAGAATTAGTACATAAATTTGCTCCTATTTGGCGAGTAGCTTTATACTGTCTAGGATTTGTTTTCTTAGCATTGCATTTACTTCATGGGTTTAGCTCGGCTTTTCAATCTGTAGGAGCTAACAATAAATACACAAAAGGATTACAAGGTTTTGGTAAAGCTTATGCAATTATAATTCCTTTAGGATTTATTTTTATTGCTTTATACCATCACTTTAATCACTAAAAAATAGTTGACTATGAGTTTAGATTCAAAAATACCTCAAGGACCACTTGCAGATAAGTGGACTAATCATAAAAATACAATCAACCTAGTTAACCCAGCAAACAAACGTTTAATAGATGTAATTGTAGTTGGTACAGGATTAGCAGGTGGATCTGCTGCTGCTACTTTAGCAGAGTTAGGATATAATGTAAAAGCATTTTGTTTTCAAGATTCTCCAAGACGTGCGCACTCTATTGCAGCACAAGGAGGAATTAACGCAGCGAAAAACTACCAAGGTGATGGAGACTCAACTTACCGTTTATTTTACGATACGGTAAAAGGTGGAGATTACCGTTCTAGAGAAGCAAATGTTTACCGTTTAGCAGAAGTATCTGCTAACATAATTGACCAGTGCGTAGCACAAGGTGTTCCTTTTGCTCGTGAGTATGGAGGACTTTTAGATAACCGTTCTTTTGGTGGTGTATTAGTATCTCGTACATTTTACGCAGCAGGACAAACAGGTCAGCAGTTATTGTTAGGAGCATACTCTGCAATGAACCGTCAAATAGGACGTGGAAAAATAAAAATGTACAACCGTCACGAAATGCTTGATGTTGTAATCGTAGATGGTAAAGCACGTGGTGTAATTGTACGTAATTTAGTAACAGGAGAAATAGAAAGACATTCTGCACATGCAGTTGTATTAGGTACAGGAGGATATGGTAACGTCTTCTTCTTATCTACAAATGCAATGGGAAGTAATGTTACAGCAGCTTGGAAAGCTCATAAACGTGGTGCTTATTTTGCAAATCCATGTTACACACAAATTCACCCAACATGTATTCCGGTATCAGGTGATCATCAATCTAAATTAACGTTAATGTCAGAATCATTACGTAACGATGGTCGTATTTGGGTACCAAAGAAAATGGAAGATGTTTTAGCAATTAGAGAAGGGAAATTAAAACCAACTCAAATTGCTGAAGAAGATAGAGATTATTATTTAGAGCGTCGTTATCCAGCATTTGGTAACCTTGTACCTCGTGATGTTGCGTCTCGTGCAGCAAAAGAACGTTGTGATGCAGGTTATGGTGTAAATGCAACCGGAGAAGCAGTATACTTAGACTTTGCTTCTGCAATAACACGTTACGGTAAAGAACAAGCACACATTAAAGGTTTAGACGAGAATGATGCTGCTTTAGTTAAAAAATTAGGACAAGAAGTTGTAAAAACTAAATACGGAAACTTATTCCAGATGTATGAAAAAATCGTAGATCAAAATCCGTATGAAACACCAATGATGATTTATCCAGCTGTACATTACACAATGGGTGGACTTTGGGTAGATTACAATTTACAAACAACGGTTCCAGGATTATATGCAATAGGAGAAGCCAACTTCTCTGATCATGGTGCTAACCGTTTAGGTGCATCTGCTTTAATGCAAGGATTAGCAGACGGATATTTTGTATTACCTTACACCATTGGTGATTATTTAGCAAACGATATTAGAACAGGACCAATTTCTACTGAAACAAAAGAATTTGATGAAGCAGAAAAGAATGTTAAAGAACGTATTGCTCATTTAATCAATAACGATGGTACTAAACCAGTAGATTATTTCCATAAAAAATTAGGAAAAATCATGTGGAATAAGTGTGGTATGGCTAGAAACGAAAAAGACTTACAATCTGCAATTACAGAAATCTCTGAATTAAGAGCAGAATTCTGGAAAGATGTAAGAGTTCCTGGTACAGAAACTGAATTTAACGAAGAGTTAGCAAAAGCAGGTCGTGTTGCAGATTTCTTAGAATTAGGAGAGCTTTTTGCAAAAGATGCTTTACAAAGAGAAGAATCTGCTGGAGGACACTTTAGAGAAGAGTACCAAACAGAAGAAGGAGAAGCAATGAGACGTAAAGAGTTTCAGTATGTATCTGCTTGGGAATATAAAGGCGAACCAAAAGACGCGGTTTTACACAAAGAAGACTTACAATATGAAAATATTGAAGTTAAAGAACGTAGTTACAAATAATCTTATTTAACAATGAACAATAATAAGTTTACATTAAAATTAATGCGTGTAGATCCTGTAAAGTATGCTACTATAGCAGCAGTAGCAACAGCATTAATTATGTTAGTCATTTTTGTACCTATGATGTTATTATTCTCTGCGATTGGTGTTGCAAGTGACGATCTAGGATCTGGAGCAGCAATTTTTGGTGGAGGATTATTTATCACCATATTAGCACCAATTTTTTACGGTGTGTTGGTGTTTATTATTACTTTAATAACTACAGCTATCTTAAATTTTATACTTAAGAAAACTGGTGGTTTAGATATAGATTTTGAAAAAGTAGGATTAGGGATTTCTCAAATAGGATCTGATAACCCTCGTTTAGAACAATAAAAAATAATTGTTATGAACTTAACATTAAAAATATGGCGTCAAAAAAACGCTAACGATAAAGGAAAAATGGTAGAATATAGCATTTCAGATGTATCACCAGATATGTCATTTTTAGAAATGTTAGATGTACTAAATACACAATTAATTGAAAAAGGAGACGAGCCTGTAGCATTTGATCATGATTGTCGTGAAGGAATTTGCGGTATGTGTTCTTTGTATATTAATGGTGAAGCTCATGGACCAGATAGAGGTGTTACTACTTGTCAATTACACATGAGAAAGTTTAAAGATGGCGACACAATTTTTATTGAGCCATTTAGAGCAAAAGCTTTTCCTGTGATTAAAGACTTAGTAGTAGATAGAAGCGCATTTGATCGTATACAGCATGCAGGAGGATTTATCTCTGTAAATACTTCTGGTAACACTATAGACGCTAACGCAATTCCTGTAAATAAACATGATGCAGACGATGCTTTCTCTGCAGCAACTTGTATAGGTTGTGGTGCATGTGTTGCAACTTGTAAAAACTCTAGTGCTATGTTATTTGTTGGTGCTAAAGTGTCTCAATTTGCATTATTACCACAAGGACAAGTAGAAGCTACAGACCGTGTTTTAAATATGGTTAAGCAAATGGATGATGAAGGATTTGGTAACTGTACAAATACAGGAGCTTGTGAGGTAGAATGTCCTAAAGGAATTTCTTTAGAAAACATCGCTCGTATGAATAGCGAATATTTAAAAGCTAGCTTAAAAGGTTAATTATACTAGCGTATTTTAATCGTACAAATATTAAAAATCTCAAGATTATTCTTGAGATTTTTTTGTTTATTTATATTTTAAATTCAATATGCAAACACCAATTCAGTTTTACAAAACTCATTTAGATTTATATAAAAAAGAACTATCTCAATTAAATAAAAAACTAGTAACACTAAGTGTTTTACGTATAATTGTATTTGCTTTAACAGCAATTGGTGTATATATTTATTTTGAAAACTGGTTAGTTTTATCGCTTATAATAATTGTTGGTTTAGTCCTTTTTATTAGACTATTATCTAAATATACCAATATTAAAAAGCAATATCAACTAAAACAGAAATTAGCTGTAATTAACGAAGATGAAATAAAAATAGCATTAGATAATTTTTATTTTAAACCCGATGGTATCCAATATCAAGATCCAAATCATAATTATGCTTTAGATATCGATTTGTTTGGAAGAGGCTCTTTTTTTCAATGTATAGATCGTACAGCAACTGCATCTGGAAAGGATCAATTAGCTTCTATTTTAAAAGCAAATAATATAAATCACATAATTGATAGGCAAGAGGCGATTAAAGAATTATCGCAAAAACCTAATTGGCGACAAGTTTATCAGGCTACAGCAAGTTTAATACATGTAGAAACTAATACAGAAACTGTTGTAAAGTTATTACAACAACATAAAAGATTTTTGCCAAAATATATCCAGTATATACCTTTAATAGTTTCGGTTATTAGTGTAATAATTCTTGGATTAGTTATAGCAAAAGTAGTGTCTGCTAAATATTTAGGTTACTGGTTGTTTGTTGGATTTTTTGTAACCGGAAAGTATTTAAAAAAAATAAGCAATTTAGCAGCTATAACAGATAAAGTTAGAGATACTTTTAGGCAGTATGCATTATTATTAGACTTAATTGAATCCGAGTCATTTTCTTCTAAATTATTAAAACAACAACAGCAATTAATAACTTCTGAAGGAAAAAAAGCATCTCAAATATTATCAGATTTATCCAAAGCAATGGATGCTTTAGATAATCGTAATAACTTTATTTCTGCCATATTTGGTAATGGCTATTTTCTAACCGATGTAAAAAACAGTTTTAAGATAGAAGCTTGGATTAATACCTATAATCAAAACGTTAACAAGTGGTTTGAAGTCGTTAGTTTTTTTGATGCTTACAATAGTTTTGGTAATTATGCTTTTAATAATCCTAATTTTATTTACCCTAAAATCTTAGATACCAAACAATCTACAAGTGTAAAGCAATTAGGTCATCCTTTATTAAAGGCTGAAAAACGAGTAGATAATGATTTTGAGATTAATAATCAGCAGTTTTTTATTATCACTGGAGCTAATATGGCAGGTAAAAGTACTTTTTTACGCACAGTTTCACTTCACATTGTAATGGCTAACATAGGTTTACCTGTATGCGCAAAATCAAGTGAATATAGTCCTGTAAAATTAATTACAAGTATGCGCACAACAGATTCTTTAACCGATGATAGTTCATACTTTTTTAGCGAATTAACCAGACTTAAATATATAGTTGAAGCTATTAAAACAGACGATTATTTTATCATTTTAGATGAAATTTTAAAAGGAACAAACAGTACAGATAAAGCAATTGGTAGCAGGAAGTTTGTAGAAAAATTAGTAGCTAGCAACGCAACAGGTATAATAGCAACGCATGATTTAAGTCTATGCGAAATAGAAAAGGATTTAGATAAAGTAAAAAATTATTATTTTGATGCCCAAATTGTAAATGACGAGCTGTTTTTTGATTACACCTTTAAACAAGGAATATGTCAAAATATGAATGCTAGCTTCTTGTTAAAGAAGATGAATATTGTGTAAATGTAAATACTTATGAAATTTTTTAATTTATTAATCCTTTTAAGCTTAACAGCTTTTAAGTTAAATGCGCAAACTAATAACGCAGAATTAGAAAAGATAGAGAATTTTATCTTAAATCAACAAAAAGATTCGGCTTCAATATATCTTTCAAAAATTAAAGAAACTACACCGTATATTTCAGTATTAAGAAAAATCACAAACAATCAGTCCGATTATTCTAATTATAAAAAATTTATTGATAATGTTAGTAATTCTGGGAATCATCAATATGGATTAATTTCAAATTTTATAAATAATTCAATAGATCAACCAACTTCAGATAATTTCAATCAAAATTATTTTCAAATAAAATTAGATCAGATATCTGTATTACGTGACGATTCAAAAACCATAGATCAATCTACTATAATTAATAAAGAATTAGAAAAATACCTTCTAAAATTTGATCAAACAAAAAAAGAAATAGCAATTGCTAATACGTATTTAGATTTTCACAAAATTGTATTACTTCTCATTCAGTTTAAAAATGAAGAAGCAAAAAAAATATTAGATAAAAATTTAAACATTGCAAAAAAATATAATGATAAAAAGTTACAAATAGCTACGCTATATTATACATGTAATTATTATTTGAATAAGAAAAACCTTCAAGAGTATATAAATACTTGTGAAGCAATTTTAGATTTAGAACAACAATTGCCAGAACATTCTAAGTATTATAAAGGGACTATTATGAATACTTTAGATGCTTACATATATAAAGGTGATCATGAAAACGAAGTAGATAAATTATTATTAGAACTATACAGCAATCCAAAAACAAGAGAAGATAGTTATGCATTTTATGCAAAATATCTTACCTATTTACCTTTAGAAAGTGAAAGGGTAAAGAAAATTTTTAAACAATTTGAGGTAGATAATATAATTGAGTTTGGAGAAAAAATTAAAGTGCTTGCAAAAAACAAATTAAACTCTAATGATTATTATTATATCTATTATGAAATGGGTGAAGCTTTAGAGCAACACGGTTTTTTAAAAGAGGCAATTGTATATCAAAGAGATGCAGTAGCTTTAAATAGGCAGATATATTCTGAAGATTTGTCCAAAGCATTAGCTAATTTTCAAACACAACAAGCAATAAAAGAAAAAGAATTAGAATTAGAGTTTGCAGAAAAAAAATCTACCTTTTATATAGTAATAGCTTCTTTAATTGGATTAGCATTATTCATTACAGCATTATTATTAATAAAAAATAAAAAGCAGACAAAACAACTTAATAGTCAGAATAAACAAATTAACGAAGCCTTAAATGAAAATAAATTGTTGGTTAAAGAAATACACCATCGTGTAAAAAATAACTTTCAAATGGTATCAAGTCTATTAGATTTACAAACTAGAGATATTGAAGATGAAAAAGCTAAAGAACTTGCAAAAGAAGGGCAAAATCGTATAAAATCTATGGCGCTTATTCATCAAAAACTATATCAAAAAGAAGATGGGTTAATAGATTTTTCAGACTATTTAAAAATATTAGTCAATCAAATAAAAACTTTATTTACAGGAGAACAAGAGGTAGAAGTACATTTAAATGCTGAAGATTTAAATCTTGATGTGGATACAGCATTACCACTTGGATTGATAGTAAACGAGCTGCTAACAAATACATTTAAGTACGGTTTAAAGGACAATCAAAAAAATATCATACAAATTGAGGTTAACCAACAAGAAAATGGAATATATAACATGATATTTTCAGATAATGGAAGTGGTTTAAAACAAGGTTTGGATATTAAAAAAGCAAAAAGCTTAGGTTTAAAATTAATAACTAGATTAACAAGACAATTACAAGGAGATTTAATTTATAAATACGATAATGGCGCTAAATTTGAAATCACCTTCAAAGACTTATTTTTAAGAAAGCAAACTCATTAATTTTTTTTCAGAACAGAAATCAGTAAGCTTAGAACATTTATTACAGGTTTAATGATAATTTAAATAATTTGTGAAAAATAAAATTTCTAATGAGTCAAGTTAAAATTCTTGTAGTTGAAGACGAAATATTAATCGCAGATAATATTTGTGATACGTTAGAAGATTTAGGTTATTACACTTTTGAGCCAGCAATAAACTACACAGAAGCAATAACAATTTTAAAAACAGAAAAACCAGATATTGCACTATTAGATATTAATCTATCTGGTGCAAAATCCGGTATTGATATTGCAAAAGAAATAAATGAAAAATACCAAATCCCATTCGTGTTTTTAACATCAAACACAGATAAAGATACTGTTGGTTTAGCAAAGCAAGTACAACCGCAAGCCTATTTAGTAAAACCTTTTACACAAGAAGAATTATTTACTTCTATAGAAATAGCAATTTCAAACTTTAATAAAAAGGATAGCCCTTCAATAAAAAATAAAGCAGAAAATAAAGGCTCTTTATTTGTTAAAGAAAAAGGTATGTTTATCAAGCTTAATTTTGAAGATATTCTATATATAAAAAGTGATCATGTATATGTAGAAATTATTTTATATAATGCTAAAAAACATGTAATAAGAATTAGTCTTAACGATATAATTCATAAACTACCAGATAACTTTATTAGAGTACATAGAGGTTATATAGTTAATTATAACCATTTAGAAAAAATTCAAACCAACATGCTTGTTATTAATGGTTTAGAAATACCATTAGGAAAAAAATATAAAGAAAATCTTCTTCAAAAAATTAACATTGCATAATTCTAAAATCTAGCATATAAGTTTTTAGAACATTATTAGTTGGTTTTGTAACATTAATTATTTTTTTATTAAGTCTTCTCCTATATTTGGCGCAAATTGATACTATAGTTTAGTGTCTAAAAGCTATTAATCCTCTCCCAAACCAAAAGAACAAAATTGTAAATAATTATAATGTAATAATATTAACTATTATGCAAAAACCTACTTTATTAAAAGTATTATTTGTAATAATGCTTTTTAGTAATAGTATTTATGCTCAAAATACTATTAGATGGAATACATCAGCCGATACTAATGGAAACGATGTTAACACACCAATTACTGTTCAAGGTAATTTTACAGATGCAACAACTGGACAGTTAGTAAACGTTACAGCTACAATTCAAAATGGAGCAGGAACGTCTATAACTTTACCAGCTACTACAGGTAATACAGATAATACAAATAATGGAGGATTTTCTAACTCTTGGGAAATGACTCAAAATAGACAGTTAAATGGTGCAGCAAATCAAACCATTGTCTTCAATTTTAGTCATCAAGTTAGGTTGGATACTTTTATAATTTCAGATATCGATTTTGATGATCAAAATGGAGGTTTTGATGATAGATTTACTTTAAATGCAGGTTTTCAAAACTGTCAAGGATTAAATGATAATGGTACAAATGCTACAGGTGTAACTGTAGACTGTTCTGCTAATAATCAAGTTTCGGCTTCAATGATTAATAATGCAACTGGTAATTATAGTGCTATTTTCACTAACGGAAATACAATAGGATCTACATTTACATTACAATTTGGAGGTACTTTGCCAAACGCTAGAATTGGATATACTCTACAAGCATCACATATTTTACCAGACAACGATAACGATGGTGTTGCAGATATTAATGATTTAGATGATGATAATGATGGTATTCCAGATTCAGAAGAACTAGGAAGTTGTACAGGTAACCTTTCAATTTTAAGTTGGGCAGATCAATATAACGAAGGTACTGGTAACCAAACTTCAGGAGACGATCCAATTTTAGTAAATTCTAACATTAATGTAGATGGATTAGGTATACAGTTAACTAGAACCGTTTCAGGTAATCTACCAACGCAAGAGTATCATATTAATACAGCTGGACCAGCAAGTGCAAATCCTTACTATTATTTATATCAAAGTTCTACAACAACAGGAGTATCCACTCATACGTTTACTTTCCAAAGACCAATTTATAACTTAAGTTTTGATTTATTAGACTTGGATTTTGAACCAGATACAGGATTTGGAGATAGCTCAGATTTTATAGATAATATTCAAATAATTGCAACTGTAATAGATGGATCAACACATATTTTTACTGCTGCAGAATTTACAACAACTACTCAGCAGTTTATTGCTCCAAATACGTTTAGAGGAAACGGTGTAGATGGTAATTTATCTATATTAGGAATTCAAGACTGGATTACAGAATTACAGTTTATATATACAAATAACTCTAACAATCCACAAAATGTCCAAGCAGTAGCGTTAACTAATATGAGTTTTTGTGCATCATTAGACACAGATGGTGACGGAATACCAGACACAGAAGATACAGACAGTGACAACGATGGTATCCCAGATGTAGTAGAAGGCGGAAACGGCGATTTAGATACAAACGACGATGGCGTAATCGATGCAAACGACAACGGATACACAGACAACGACAACAATGGATCACCAGATGCAGCGGTAAATAGCAATCCAGATACCGATGGAGATGGTATACCAAACTACCAAGATTTAGATAGTGATAATGACGGTTTAAATGATGAAGACGAGTCAGGAGCATCAGGCGAAGCAGTAGATACCGATGGTGATACAGTACCAGACTATTTGGATTTAGATAGTGATAACGATGGAATCAATGATGTTATAGAAGGCGGTAATGCAACATTAGACACCAATAATGACGGTACAATAAACAGTAGTGATACAGGCGGAACAGACAATGACAATGATGGAGTAACGGATGTAATAGACAGTGATGGCGGAACAGTTTATGGAGATGCAGGTAATCCATCACCACAAGATACCGATGCAGATGGTATACCAGATTATCAAGATTTAGACAGTGATGATGATGGCGTAAATGATATAGAAGAAGCAGGAACAACAGCATCAGATAGTAATGGTGATAGCGTATTAGACGGACCAGATACAGACGGAGATGGAATAGTAGATGGCGTAGACCAAGACATCAACAATTTTGGAGATGCAGGTAATACAGAAGTACCATCAAACAACGTAAGTGATCCAACCGATGCAAACAGCGGAGGAACAGGAGTAGTATCAGACACAGGCGTAGACGCAGACAACGATGGAATAGCAGATAGTGAAGACAACGACGATGCTAACTTTGGAGATCCAAAAGATACCGATGGTGACGGTGTATTTGATGAGTTTGATGAAGACGATGATAATGATGGTATTCCTGATACAGCAGAAGGACCAGGCGACACAGATGGTGACGGAATACCAGACACAGAAGATACAGATAGTGATAACGATGGTATCCCAGATGTAGTAGAAGGCGGAAACGGCGATTTAGATACAAACGACGATGGCGTAATCGATGCCAACGACAACGGATACACAGACAACGACAACAATGGATCACCAGATGCAGCGGTAAATACCAATCCAGATACCGATGGAGATGGCATACCAAACTACCAAGATTTAGATAGTGATAATGACGGTTTAAATGATGAAGACGAGTCAGGAGCATCAGGCGAAGCAGTAGATACCGATGGTGATACAGTACCAGACTATTTGGATTTAGATAGTGATAACGATGGAATCAATGATGTTATAGAAGGCGGTAATGCAACATTAGACATCAATAATGACGGTACAATAAACAGTAGTGATACAGGCGGAACAGACAATGACAATGATGGAGTAACGGATGTAATAGACAGTGATGGCGGAACAGTTTATGGAGATGCAGGTAATCCATCGCCACAAGATACCGATGCAGATGGTATACCAGATTATCAAGATTTAGACAGTGATGATGATGGCGTAAATGATATAGAAGAAGCAGGAACAACAGCATCAGATAGTAATGGTGATAGCGTATTAGACGGACCAGATACAGACGGAGATGGAATAGTAGATGGCGTAGACCAAGACATCAACAATTTTGGAGATGCAGGCAATACAGAAGTACCAACAAACAACGTAAGTGATCCAACCGATGCAAACAGCGGAGGAACAGGTGTAGTATCAGACACAGGCGTAGACGCAGACAACGATGGAATAGCAGATAGCGAAGACAACGACGATGCTAACTTTGGAGATCCAAAAGATACCGATGGTGACGGCGTATTTGATGAGTTTGATGAAGACGATGATAATGATGGTATTCCTGATATAGCAGAAGGACCAGGCGACACAGATGGTGACGGAATACCAGACACAGAAGATACAGATAGTGATAACGATGGTATCCCAGATGTAGTAGAAGGCGGAAACGGCGATTTAGATACAAACGACGATGGCGTAATCGATGCAAACGACAACGGATACACAGACAACGACAACAATGGATCACCAGATGCAGCGGTAAATACCAATCCAGATACCGATGGAGATGGTATACCAAACTACCAAGATTTAGATAGTGATAATGATGGTTTAAATGATGAAGACGAGTCAGGAGCATCAGGCGAAGCAGTAGATACCGATGGAGACACTGTACCAGACTATTTGGATTTAGACAGTGATAACGATGGAATCAATGATGTTATAGAAGGCGGTAATGCAACGTTAGACACCAATAATGACGGTACAATAAACAGTAATGATACAGGCGGAACAGACAATGACAATGATGGAGTAACGGATGTATTAGACAGTGATGGCGGAACAGTTTATGGAGATGCAGGTAATCCATCGCCACAAGATACCGATGCAGATGGCATACCAGATTATCAAGATTTAGACAGTGATGATGATGGCGTAAATGATATAGAAGAAGCAGGAACAACAGCATCAGACAGTAATGGTGATAGCGTATTAGACGGACCAGATACAGATGGAGACGGAATAGTAGATGGCGTAGACCAAGACATCAACAATTTTGGAGATGCAGGTAATACAGAAGTACCAACAAACAACGTAAGTGATCCAACCGATGCAAACAGCGGAGGAACAGGAGTAGTATCAGACACAGGCGTAGACGCAGACAACGATGGAATAGCAGATAGTGAAGACAACGACGATGCTAACTTTGGAGATCCAAAAGATACCGATGGTGACGGCGTATTTGATGAGTTTGATGAAGACGATGATAACGACGGAATACCAGATACAGCAGAAGGACCAGGCGACACAGACGGTGACGGAATACCAGACACAGAAGATACAGATAGTGATAATGATGGTATCCCAGATGTAGTAGAAGGCGGAAACGGCGATTTAGATACAAACGACGATGGCGTAATCGATGCCAACGACAACGGATACACAGACAACGACAACAATGGGTCACCAGATGCAGCGGTAAATACCAATCCAGATACCGATGGAGATGGTATACCAAACTACCAAGATTTAGATAGTGATAATGATGGTTTAAATGATGAAGATGAGTCAGGAGCATCAGGCGAAGCAGTAGATACCGATGGAGACACTGTACCAGACTATTTGGATTTAGATAGTGATAACGATGGAATCAATGATGTTATAGAAGGCGGTAATGCAACATTAGACACCAATAATGACGGTACAATAAACAGTAATGATACAGGCGGAACAGACAATGACAATGATGGAGTAACGGATGTATTAGACAGTGATGGCGGAACAGTTTATGGAGATGCAGGTAATCCATCGCCACAAGATACCGATGCAGATGGCATACCAGATTATCAAGATTTAGACAGTGATGATGATGGTGTGAATGATATAGAAGAAGCAGGAACAACAGCATCAGACAGTAATGGTAATAGCGTATTAGACGGACCAGATACAGACGGAGATGGAATAGTAGATGGTGTAGACCAAGACATCAACAATTTTGGAGATGCAGGTAATACAGAATTACCATCAAACAATGTAAGTGATCCAACCGATGCAAACAGCGGAGGAACAGGTGTAGTATCAGACACAGGAGTAGACGCGGACAACGATGGAATAGCAGATAGCGAAGACAACGACGATGCTAACTTTGGAGATCCTTCAGTTAGTGTGCTATCAGTTAAAGTGATGTTACAAGGTGCGTTATTAAATACTTCCAATGGTTTAATGAGAACAGATTTATTAGATGCAGGTTACTTACCATTAACAGAACCTTATTCTACTAGTGGCAACACAAAATATACTGTTTACGGAAATGGTGGTGGAGAAACAACAACTACTCAAGTATTAAATGCCAATAGCGGAACACAAGACGCAATTGTAGATTGGATTTTTATTGAATTAAGAAATGAAAATGATAATACAATTATAGAACAAACTAAAGCTGCATTATTACAAAGTGATGGAGATGTAGTAAGTCCTTTAGATGGTGTTTCTCCAGTAACTTTTGAAGGTGTTACAGGTAACTATTTTATATCTATTAAACACAGAAATCATTTAGGTGTAATGACAGCTTCACCTGTTCAGCTAAGTGCTAATAATACCGTTGTAGATTTTACAATAGCTAACGGAGCTTTCTTATATGATATACCAGGTAGTGTAAATTACGATGGAAACGAACAAATTACAGTTGGTTCAGTTAAAGCTTTACACGCCGGTAATCTTAATGGTGATAATCAAGTTGGATTTAAAAACGGAAATTCTGATTTAAATAAATTACAAATAGATGTGTTACTTCATCCTAATAATTCAACATTTGATATCAATTTTGATCAAGGCTTTGGATACTTTGATGCAGATATGGATTTAGATGGAAAAGTATCGTTTTCAGCATCAAATTCAGATATAAATAAAATTCAGCTAGTTATTTTATTATATCCTTTAAATACATCTTTTGATTCAGAATATGATTTACTCATAGAACAATTACCATAATTATAAATTACCCAAACTTCTATGCCTAGCTAGTTGTAGTCTAGCTAGGTATTTAACCTAAATTAAAATTTCAAAATGAAACAAACTTTACTTTTTTTAGCATTAGTAGCTACCAATTTTTTATTTGCTCAGAATATAGACTATTCTTTAGAGTGGAATAATTCTACAATGGAGTATGAAATTTATATCACAAGAGATATAGCTCCAACGCCACCAGTTACAAATACTGGAACTTCTAAATTTACAATTGTTGCACCAACTAATACTAGCAGAACTTTAACCTTAACAAGTCAGACTATTGGCTCTTATACTCAATCAAATAAAATAACTAGTCCTGCAGCACAACCAGAAAGTGATTTTTTTACATTTTCTGATGTTGGTGGTAATTCTATGATAGGAGTTGTACAACCAGGTGTACCAACACTTTGGTTAACTTTTACTGCTTCAGATGGAGGTTGTGTTGATGGATTAAGATTGTTTGAAAATGGAGTTGATCCAGATTCTTCTGCTGCCGGTATGAATGGTTCTGATAGAACACAGTCATTTACAGTAATTATAATTCCTCCAGGATCTTCTTTTGATGAGTACAGTTCTAATACTGGTGGTAATCCAACGTGTCCTACATTAGGTGTAGAAGGATTTAATTTATTAGAGTTTTCTATGTATCCAAACCCAACAACAAATTATGTTAATTTATCATTTTCAAATGCATCAAAAAACATAGATATTGCTGTATACGATGTATTAGGAAAACAAGTATTTAGTAAACAAAAAGCTGAATTGATTGATAGCAGTTTTACTTTAGATGTATCAAATTATAACAATGGTTTATATTTTGTAAAAATAAATTCTGAAGGTAAAACAATCACTAAAAAGTTAATTAAAAAGTAGGTCATTTTTTTAATTAAGTAAGTTTTTTGAACCCATAACTTAGTTGTTATGGGTTTTTTGTTTTTTAGCGTTAATCCTTTCAATCATGTTTTTAGCATTTTCATTGTCAGGATTCATGCTTAATACTTTGTAATAGTTTTTTATTGCCTCATTGTAGTTGTTTGTGGTATAATAAGCTTCGGCTAAACTGTCATAAACATTATAATTTAAAGGGAATAATTTGGTGTTAAATTCAAAAACAAATAATGCTTCTTTTGTTTTCTTTGCTCTTAAAAGTACATAACCTAAGGTGTTAAGCTCTTTACTGCCATTTACATATTCAGCAAAATAAGGTAAAAACTGAGCTTCCGTTTGTTTTAAATTTTCTAATGGATTATTTAAAATGTTATAAAACATGGTGTTTGCCACAAAGTAATTAGGAAAATAACGTTGATTGGTTACAATGTTTTTAATATCTCGTTCTAAAGTTTCTTTTGGGTATTCGACAATTCTGTTGACTTCTTTTCCGTTTTTATAAAAGATAAATGTTGGTACTCTGTGTATGTTATAACCGTCTTCTTCGCCATTTGGACCTTTCTTATAATTTTCTTTTGTATTGTCTAATGCAAATACTTTAAGATTGTTCATGTCAAAATTTACAGTTTCTAAAACTTTATAAAACCTTGGTACTTCACGTTTACTATCGCCACACCAAGTACCTAAAAATGCTTTTATGGTATAAGTGTTTAAAGAATCTTTGTAGCTGTTTACAAGTGCTTCGTTTACTTTATAATTGTCATAATTTTTAGTAAACCAATCATTGTATGGCGTTTTTGTAAGTCCGTTTTTATCGATTACTCCTAAAAGTTTTGTAGAACCATTATCATCTTTAACCTCTTGATTTAGGGTTTGAGAAAAGCTAGAAGTATAAATAAATAAAGCGATAAGTGTGATTATTTTTTTCATATTAAATGGTTTTAATTATTTCAAATCTAGCTACTTAGTAATTGTGTTTTTAAATTATTTAACCAACAGCATTAAAATCAATACAAACAACAGGTTTAGTCGTTTGTATTGGTTTTTTGTGTTTTTGTACGTTGTTTTTTGATGGTGTTAGGTTTTTAAATTACTTTCAGCATTAATATGATTGATTTTAAAAAACATACCTCGCAAATACTTGTTCATATCCTATTTTGGGCACTATTTATTTTTGTGTCTCTATTTATATTTTCTAGATATTATTGGGCAGAAAATCCGTTTTTACAGTATTTGTCAATCCTATTTATAATCGTTTACGTTAATTACTTTGTGCTGTTGCCATTTTTTGTAAAACGAAAATGGTATATACTTTACGGACTTATTTTTATCACAATATCCTTTTTTGCAACCCAATTATATTGTAATGTTTTTGCAAAATGTGGTTGTTCTATAATGAAATGTTTAAGCGATTACCTTTGGCAAACCTTGGTACCATTAATTTTCTTCTCGTTTATTTGGATGTTATATCGTTTTTTAGAAGAACAACAGCATAAAGAAGATATGATAAGACAACATACCGAAATGGAACTAAAGTTTTTAAAATCGCAAATTAATCCACATGTGTTGTTTAATAATTTAAATACGATTTATTCTTTTTCTATTGAAAAACCTACTGAAACACCAGAACTTATCTTAATGCTATCTGATAATCTAAAACATGTCTTATACGATAGTAACGCGCCTTTTGTTAGTTTAAAAAAAGAGCTTCAGTTTTTAGATAATTATATCAAGTTTCAACAGATAAGAACCGAAGGTGTAAAGCAAATCAAGTATGAAACGTATGTGCAAAATGCAGAAACAAATATTGCACCTTTATTGCTAATTACAATTATTGAAAACACGTTTAAACATAGTAGTTTACATAGTCAAATTTCAATTGAAATTAATGAAGAAAACAAGCAATTAACATGTACGTGTATTAATGATTTTAGTCCAAACAAAACAGATGCATCTTCCTTAAAAATAGGATTAGTAAACCTTAAAAAAAGATTACAATTATTATATCCAGATAAGTATACGCTTACAATAGACAGCTTAGATCAATTTAAAGTCGTTTTAAAAATAGATTTATCATGAATTGCATTATCATAGAAGACGAAATTCCTGCGCAAAACCTGCTAAAAAACTATTTAAGTAAGTTGCCTAATCTTAAATTAAAAGGTGTTTTTAATGCAGCCATAGAAGCACATCATTTTTTAAAAACTAACACGGTTAATATTATTTTTTTAGATATAAATTTACCGGACATTTCTGGTTTAGATTTTATTAAAACAGTAAAAAATCCGCCATTAATAATAATGACAACTGCTTATCCAGATTATGCAGTTAATAGTTTTGAGCTGGATACAATTGTAGATTATTTGGTTAAACCTTTTGGTTTTGATCGTTTTTTAAAAGCTGTAAATAAAGCAGAACAACGATTAGAAGTAGACCATAAAACTGAACAAAATTCAATTTTTTTAAATGTAGACAAAACGCTTCATAAAATAATTCTAGAAGATATTTTATATCTAGAATCTGATAGAAACTACATAACGTTAGTTACCAAAACACAACGGTTATCTTTTTTGGATGCACTAAAAAATTGGACAGAAAAATTACCTCAAGATTACTTTATTCAAATCCATAAATCGTATATAATCAATTCTAAATTTGTAAATAAAATTACAGGAAACGAACTGTATTTAGAGTCTAATAGATTGCCTATTGGACGTACTTATAAACAAGAGTTGCTTAAAAGATTACACGTAAAATAAAAAACCTTCCTAAATAAAGTATAAAGGAAGGTTTTTTTAAGTTGTAATTACTTTGTTTTTGGATGAACCAATTTCATTTCGTCAATTAAGTGTTTGGCACCAGCAAATTTATCTATGATAAATAGGACGTATCTAGCATCTACCATAATGTTGCGGCAAATTTCTGGATCGTAATTCATGTCACTCATTGTACCTTCCCAAACGCGGTCAAAATTTAGTCCGATTAAATTTCCGTGAGCATCTATTGCAGGACTACCAGAATTTCCTCCAGTGGTGTGATTGGTTCCTAAAAAACAAACAGGAACTTTACCGTTAGCGTCTGCGTATGGACCAAAATCTTTAGCTTCATGTAAATCTAAAAGCTTTTGCGGAACATCAAATTCATAATCACCAGGAACATATTTTTCTATCACGCCATCTAAATAACTAACAGGTAAATAATATACTGCATCTCTTGGCGAGTAGCCTTTTACTTTGCCATAGGTTACACGTAAAGTACTGTTTGCATCTGGGAAATAACGCTCGTCTGGAAGCGCTTCCATTAAAGCTTTCATGTATTCTTTTTCTAGTGCTACTATAGGCTCATTTTTAGAATTAAATTCCTCATTTATGCTACTATAAAACTCATCTATAATTGGTTTTGCAAATTTGTATGCAGCATCTTTGTTTAGTTTTTTTAATACATCTTTAGGTTTACCTTCTAGAAGTTTTAAGGATTCATTTAAATCTGTAAATGATGTTTTATCATAAATAGACGCATCTACATTTTTAGTATAAAAAGGCATTACATTTTTAAAAACACCTTTATCTACATTTACATCATAATTTTTGTGTATTCCTTTTAAAGTCGCTGCAAATTTAGCTTTGGCATTTTCAAAATGCTCTGGATTTTGATTAATGGCTTGTTCCATTTGGTAAGCTCTAAAAGTCATTGTCATTAATTCGTTTGTGACAATAAAAACTTCAATAAAGTTTCGGCGTTTTATATTTATAGATGCAAAATCTTTGTAAAGTGATTCTAGTTTTGGTAAAATATGACCGTATTTATTCTCTAGATTTTTGTCTTTTAAGGCTTGTGTAAATTTGGCTTCAAAAGCACGACGTTGTGCAATTGCATTACTTTTATCTATTCCAAGATTTTCGCCTATCCATTTTTTCCAAGCGTTAGCAATTCTAGCTTGTTTAGAGGCGTATTTAATACGTACTTCGTCGCTAGCTTTCATATTTGCGTCAATCACTTTTAAGGCAGCTTCACGAATTGCAATATTACTTGGGTTATAATCTTGTGTAATGTGTTGTATGGCAACTGCAGGAAGATACTCGTTAGTACGACCAGGAAAACCAAATACCATGGTAAAATCATTTTCTTCTATACCATCTAATGAAATTGGTAAAAAGTGTTTTGGTGTGTAAGGTACATTGTCTTTACTGTAAGTTGCTGGTCTATTATTTTTATCTGCATAAATACGAAACAGTGAAAAATCTCCTGTATGTCTAGGAAAAACCCAATTGTCTGTATCGCTACCAAATTTACCGATACTTGTTGGTGGCGCACCAACTAATCTTATATCTTCAAAACGCTCTGTGATAAATAAAAAATATTGATTGCCTTTATAAAAAGCTTTTACTTTTGCGTCTTGCCAATCTTCTTTATCGTAAAGTTTTAAAACAGCATTACTATTTTTATCGATTATAGATTGTTTTTCTTTTTCTGTCATTGCATCTGTAATACCGTATAAAACATCGTTGGTTACATCTTCAATACGTACAATAAACTCTACAAAAAGACCTTCGTTAGGTAATTCTTCGTCTAGATTCATTGCCCAAAATCCGTTTTTAATGTAATCGTTTTCTAAAGACGAATGTGATTGTATTTGACCATAACCACAATGATGATTGGTAAGTATTAAACCTTTAGGAGAAATAACTTCTGTTGTACATCCGCCATTAAAATGCCCAATTGCATCTTTTAAGCTAGAGTTGTTAACGCTGTAGATGTCGTCTGCAGTAAGCATACTACCAAGGTTAGCCATTTCAGTTTCGTTCATTCCATCAAGTAAAGAAGGAATCCACATTCCGCCTTGTTGTGCAGTAACATTTAAGGAGAAAAATAGAATTAGAATTTTTAAAAATTTCATAGTTTGTTATTTACAAGTTTTCAAATATAAAAAATAAGTTAAAGGCATTAGTAGTACTGGTCAAAATGATTATATTTAATTTTAATTAATACTATTATTATGAATCAAAAATTAACCATAATTCTTCTGTTTTTTGTTACAATTTGTATGTCTCAAGAGGTAACTGTAGATAGTCAAGTTTACCAAGTAAAACAAAATACAGTATTGCTAAATGGAATAGATGTAACTAACGATTTAAATCAAGTACAAAAAGAAAAAATTATGTCGCTTGCAAAACTTAAACGCGAGCAACTTAAAAATGAAGAAAAAGCTTTAAAACAAGCGAAAAAAGATGCAAAAGCAGCAAAAAAACAAGAAAAAGAATTAAAAAGAATAAAAAAAGCGCAAAAGAAAACAGATGCTGCTTTAAAGAAAAAAGAAAAGACTTTAGCAAAAAAGGAAAAAGCAGAAGAGCAACTAAAAGAAGCAACTAAAGAATTAGATAAAGCAAAAGATAAATACAATAAATTAAAACGAAAGGATAAGATTGATGCAGACGATGAGCTTAAATGGCAAGACAAGCTTGAAAAATTGATTGAAAAAGTAGACAAAGCCGAAAAGAAACTAAAAAAATTATAATGCCAGATACTTTATTGCATGTTGCTATTATCCAGCAAACTTTAGTTTGGGAACATCCATTACAAAATAGGATAAACTTTACTAAACTAATAGATCAAATATCTAATCCAGTAGATCTTATTGTTTTGCCAGAAATGTTTACAACAGGATTTACTATGTCTCCTAAATCTATTGCCGAAACTATGGAAGGAGAAACAGTTACTTGGCTTAAAAATTTAGCCGAAAAAAAACAAGTAGCTATAATGGGAAGCGTTGTGATAAAAGAAGCTGATGCTTACTACAATAGATTGCTTTTTGTAAAGCCAAATAAGCAAATAGAATTCTACGATAAAAAACACCTATTTACTTTAGCAAATGAAGATAAGGTTTACACAGGCGGAAATTCGCATGTAATTATTAATTATAAAGGGTTTGCAATACGACCGCTAATCTGTTATGATTTACGTTTTCCCGTTTGGTCAAGATACACTTCAACACATCCTTTTGATGTTTTAATTTATGTTGCTAATTGGCCAAAACAACGCATACATGCTTGGAATACGCTTTTGCAAGCTAGAGCAATAGAAAATATGAGTTATTGTATTGGCGTTAATCGTGTTGGATTAGATGCAAATAATTATGAATATTCTGGTCATAGTGCAGTTTATGATGTTTTAGGCGAAAAAATATCAAAAATACAACCTAATACAGAATCTGTAGAAATTGTTACTTTAAGCAAAAATCATATTGATAATTTTAGACAAAAATTAAAGTTTTTGGAAGATAGGGATAGATTTAATTTAGAATAAAATCTATAACATTACTCCAACCAACTCTTATGTCTTGCGCGTCTTTAGAGTAGCTAACACGTTCTGGTTGTATTTTTCTTAAAAAATCTCCAGTATCGTATTTACCATTTTTATTTTCGTCAAAGATTACTCTAACGTAATACTTTCCTGGAGTTAGATAGTAAAAATCTACAGGTTCTGGTTTGGTACTGTATTTTTCGTATTTAACTTCACTTTTTTCATTTACTAACTGTACAATAACAGGATAAGTAGCATTTTGTAATAGCACACGAGCATCACCTAAATTTTCAGGATTTGGTGTTCTTAAATTAAAATTTAAAGTATCGTTAGTGTTTTCAAAATAATCAATAACTGCTTCTGGTAGTATTTTTATGTTATATTGACTATTTTCTTTTTTATCAAAAGCAATGTCTAGCTGGTTTAAAATACTGTCTACAGATGTAGTAAAATCTATGTTTGTAGAGTCCTGATCTATTATTGCGATTTTGTTTTTACTTACTTTACTAATTGGTATGTTAGCTTTTAATTTAAAATTTTGAGTTAAAGCTATAGTGTTTATTGGTTGTCCTTTTAGGTTTAAAGAGTCTTTTAAATTATCCTTTAGCTTAACAGAAAATGTATCTATAATTTTAGTATTTGTGACTTTAAAAACCAAAGAGTCATTATTTAGCTTAGGTGAATAATAATAGTTTAATGTATCTGCTTCTTGCTCTTTTACAATACGGTAATTAAAACTATCGGTTACTTTGCTTAATAACTCAATTTGTGTTTTTGTGTAATCACCTTGATAAGGAAAAGCAATCTTCTCTCCAGCAACCAATCTAGGTTTAAATGCTTTGTAATCTAAGTCTTCTTTAAATAATTGTAATTCGTAATTAGCAGACGTATCTGGAACAGTAATAAAATCTTCGTAAAAACCAATTTTGTCTGTTTTTTGATCAAACAAATTGTTAGAGTTATTGTCTAAGACTGCAATTAATCTATAGGTTCCTGCTTTTAAATTTTCAATAGTAAAATTGGTTGTACTATCTAGCGTATTTGTAACGTATTTAGGTTTTTGTTTATAGATAATAGAGTCTGTATATGTCGAGTCTACTTCATATAAATTAACAGATATAAAAGGATCTGTAGTTCTGGTTAAAGCATCTTTTACACTACCTTTTACGGTTAAAGAGTCTATGTAATCTCCTGTAGAAAACACGTATTTGTAATACGTAAATGGGTTTTCTTCATTATTATCTACAATGCTATTTCCAAAATTAAAAGCATATGTAGTATTGGGTTTTAAAGTGTCATAAATTTTAATAGTAATGTATTTACTTGCGCTACCTAAAGGTGTTACTTCAGGTTGATTATTCATTGGTGGAGAAATAATTAATTGCTTTTGCAGGTTTTTTATTTTAATGTATTCGTTAAAATAAATTCTAATTTCATTTGCATTAAAATTAGTGCTGTAATTAGCAGGTTCGGTTTTTACAATTTCTGGCGGAGTTACATCTTTTGGTCCGCCACCAATAGATCCACGATTAGCACAATTAATAATAGTAAGTGCTATTAAAAAATAAAAACTAATATTTAACCAATGTTTTTGCATAAAGACGTAAATAGTATCACAAATTAACAACTAATTTATGGTTTAACGAAACATCATTTATGCTATTGCCATACATGCAATACTTATTTTGATATTTTTTGCTTTTTGTAGTTGTAAGCAACACGCTTCAATTGTATTTCCTGTAGTTATTACATCATCCACAAGAAGAATATGTTTGTTTTCTAGATGCTCAACATTAACAATATCAAATAATTCTTTATTGTTGTACCAACGATCAATTCTTTTTTTAGAAGCCTGAGAAGCTTTGTTAACACTAGTTTTAATTAATGTATTGTCGTCATAATTAGCTTCAAGTTTAACTGCAATTTGCTCTCCAAATTTGGCGACTTGGTTATAACCTCGTTTTTTTAGTTTTTTAGTATGTAAAGGAACAGGTATGACAACATCTATTGTTGAATAATCTTTGATAGATTTTAATTCTTCACCAAGCCAAGATCCTAAAAACATACCAACCTCTTGATTTTTCCCATATTTTAATTGATGTAATAAATGTTGAACAATACCGTGTTTACTAAATCGTAACAAAGCAGTTCCAGATTGTATGTTTGCTCTACCATAAAGTACATTTTTAACTGTGATATCATTTTTAAAATGAAAATTTGTGACAGGCAATAAATGTCTGCAAGAAATACATAAAAATGATTCATGATCTGTTAATGTGTTTTTACAATGGTTGCATACAGGAGGAAAAAATATATTTAAAAGATTAGTAAGCATTTTATCGATTGACGTTGAATGGTTTATAAGTTTTATCGATTAAATTTAATAAAAATTCTTTGACATCGAACGATTTTACACATAAGGCAAAAAATTATCGTTTCATCGAATAAATGTTAATTTTTCAGTATTTAAAATTAGATTTGCAGACATTTTAAGAAAATTTTATGATTATAAATCCCCAAATAAATAATCTAAAATTAACTAATGTGTTGCTAGTAATTCTAGTAATAATTTTAGTTGGTTTCAATTATTTTAGCTTAAATAATTTAAGTCAAGATAATCGTTATCTAACCAACGAAAACTTATTGTTAGAAAAGGAGGTAAGTCAATTAAATCAACAAAATGCAAACCTTCAAAAACAACTACAGTTACTTGTAAAGTCTGATAGATATTTAAAAAACAATCTTAATTCTAATTCTGTAATAGAAGCTAAAATAACTAATACTTTAGCGCAAAATTTCAGCAATAAAATCGATGCAGAAAAGGTAGACGCAAGTTTAAAACCTAGTATAGAGGTTGACAACATAAAGACTTCAAAAGTAAAAGAGACTAAAAAAGAAGTTGCAACAGCACAAGTACAAACCAAAAGCACTAACACGTCACTTGTATCTCTTTCAAAATTTGAAGCAGTTGCAGTTAAAAAAACAACAACTACTGGCGATTTAAAACTAACTAGTCAAGCTTCAAGAACAAAATTAATTAATGTAAGTTTTACATTAGATAATAATCAAGTTAAGCATAACATAAAAGATAATTTTTATGTTCAAATAGTAGATCCAAAAAATAATGTAATGGGTCTAAAAAAAGAACAAATAATAGATGAAAAATCTATTATATACAGCGAAAAAATAGAAGTTTTAAATACAGATCAAAATACCTTTAAGGTTAACATAAAACCATATCTAGAAAAGACCTTTTATAAAGGAAATTATTTTGTAAATCTATATTATAAAAACAAATTAATAGCAAATACAAACCTAGTACTTAAATAGTTATTGTTTATCAATTATTTTATCGTTTAAACGATTTTAATTCTTTTTAAAAACTATTTATTGTTAATTAGGTATATAATTTATTAGCAATGATAGTTTTCCCTAAAACATACAACTACAGGTTAATAATTGTTTGGTTAATAGTAGCTTTATCTATACTTAGTGTTTACAGTATTTATAGTTTTAGCACGTTACAAGATTATAAATCGTATTTAGTACAAGAAAAAAAGTTAATTCAAAATGAGTTATCAGAGATGATTTCGCGTTTTGATACTTTAGAGGTTAAAAACATAGAACTAAGACAAAAACTAAATGCGTCTAGACAAAAAGTACAAAAAACTTTAGACTCTTTAAATACCTTATCTATTAGTACAGAGATACTTTCGTATTACAAATCTAGACTTCAAATTTTAAAAGAAGAACGAAAAACATTTCTTGATTTAGTAGAGCAATTAGAACAAGAAAATAGAAGATTAACTTTAGAAGCCGAAAAAACTGAAGAAGAGCTAGATCAAGCAAACTCAGAAGTTAAAAACTTAAAACAAAATAATAGATACCTGTCAAGTAACCAAAATGCTTTATCTAAAAAAGTAGAAAAAGCTAGCCAATTACAAGCAACAATGCTAGAAGCAAGTGCAGTAAAAAGAGTGACAAAATCTAAAGTTATAACTACAGAAAGAGCTAGCAGAGCCAATAAATTTGTAGTACAATTTATTGTCCCAAAAAATATGTTAGTAGAAGAAGGCGAAAAAGAATTTTACATCCAAATACTTAATCCAGATAACAATGTAGTGTCCGATCAAGGTAACACAGTATTTGACAATAAATCTTTAATCTACACAAAAAAAATAAAGGTAAATTATCAAAAAGAAGATTTAAACGTCAGTACATTTATCGAAACTACAAAAGAAGAGCCTATTAAAAACGGTGTTTATTTTGTAAATGTGTTTAATAATCAAAATAGAGTAGCTACAACATCTATCACTTTAAAATAATACGCAATACAAAATTAAGCTTGTAATTTAACTTCTATAAATTAGCTTAAAAACAGCGATAAAAAATATTGCAAACTTTTTGTAATCGATTATCTTTGCTACACTATGGCAAACAACGACGATCAATTTAAAAAAGTAATCTCTCATGCAAAAGAGTATGGTTACGTGTTCCAAAGTAGCGAAATTTACGATGGACTAAGCGCAGTTTACGACTACGCACAAAACGGTGTAGAATTAAAGAAAAACATACGCGACTATTGGTGGCGCGCAATGGTGCAAATGCACGATAATATTGTAGGATTAGATGCTGCAATTTTTATGCATCCAACCACTTGGAAAGCGTCTGGACACGTAGATGCTTTTAACGATCCGTTAATAGATAACAAAGACTCAAAAAAGCGTTACCGAGCAGATGTTTTAGTTGAAGATTATTGCTTAAAAATCGAAGCTAAAATTGATAAAGAAGTTAAAAAAGCCGAAAAACGTTTTGGCGAAGCTTTTAATAAAGAAGAATTTTTAAGCACAAACGGTCGTGTTTTAGGCTATCAAGAAAAAATTGATACCATCCTAAAACGTCTTGGTAAATCTTTAGAAAATGAAGATTTAGCAGACGTAAAAGCCTTAATTGAAGAATTAGAAATTGCTTGTCCATTAAGCGGAAGTAAAAACTGGACAGACGTTAAGCAATTTAACTTAATGTTTGGTACCAAATTAGGTGCAAGTGCAGACAGCGCAATGGATTTATACCTACGTCCAGAAACAGCACAAGGTATTTTTGTAAATTTCCTTAATGTGCAAAAAACAGGACGTATGAAAATTCCTTTCGGTATTGCTCAAACAGGAAAAGCTTTTAGAAACGAAATTGTTGCAAGACAATTTATCTTTAGAATGCGCGAGTTTGAACAAATGGAAATGCAATACTTTATCAAACCAGGAACTCAAAAAGAATGGTTTGATTACTGGAAAGAAACACGTCTTAAATGGCATAAATCGCTAGGTTTAGGCGAAGATAATTACCGTTTCCATGATCACGAAAAATTAGCACATTACGCAGATGCTGCTACAGATATCGAGTTTAAGTTCCCATTCGGATTTAAAGAATTAGAAGGCATTCACAGTCGTACAGATTTCGATTTAAAACAACACGAAGAGTATTCTGGTAAAAAACTTCAGTATTTTGATAACGAAGATAATACAAGTTATACGCCTTATGTTTTAGAAACATCAATAGGTTTAGATCGTATGTTTTTAGCAGTGTTTTCTAACAGTTTACAAGATGAAACTTTAGAAGACGGAAGCGAAAGAACCGTTTTAAAATTACCAGCAGTTTTAGCGCCAACAAAAGCAGCAATTTTACCATTAGTTAAAAAAGACGAAGGTTTAACTAAAATGGCAAAAGATATTGTAGACGATTTAAAATGGGACTTTAACGTTACTTATGACGAGAAAGATGCAGTTGGCAGACGTTACCGTCGTCAAGACGCAGCAGGTACGCCATTTTGTATCACAGTAGATGGCGAAAGTCTAGAGAATAATACAGTAACGATACGTCATAGAGATACTATGGAACAAAAACGTGTTAAAGTTGAAGAATTACGCGACATCATTAAAAAAGAAGTTGATGTAAAAGAATGGTTAATGAAGATGTAAAATTCCTGTAAAAGCAGAAATTTATAAATAAAAAACGCCCAAAACTTTATGTTTTGGGCGTTTTTTATGATGTTAAAAATAAGCTTTTAACTGTACGCTTCCTGTGTGAATTGTATTAGAAGTTTCGGTTTTTCTACCAAAGTAATTAAGATTTAAATCTAAAAACTTGGTAAGTTTTTTTTGCGCTAAAAGTGTCCATGTAAAGTTTTTTCCTGGTTGTAAACCTTCAAGTAATTGATAAGCTACAGGACTATTGGCGTTTCCAGTAAAGTCGTTTTTAAATACATTAAACTCAGCCGAAATAGCACCAGATTGCGCATTGTTTTTAGGAGAAAACGCAAAGGATAGTCCGTATTTTTGCTGTTTTAAAGACTCTTCATTATTAATAGTGTTGTCTTTATTAGTTAATTGATAAAACACATCAAACTGAACGTTATCGTTAAGTAAATAGGATAATTTAGGGTTTAAAATTGTTGCGTCTACATCAAAATTTTTACTTGTAAAATTTTCACTTTCGCTAAATTGATTTTCTAAAGTAGAGGTTAATGTTACTAACCAACTATTGGCAATTTTATGATTAAAATTTATTTGGTGACTATTTAATTTGTTTTCTATAAAACCAAAACTTAATGTGTTTTTAGATTTTGTGTTAAGATAGGTGTACGATGTTGTAAAATGTTGCTTACCTCTATTAAAAAATAAGATGTTTCTAAAGTTTTGATTTAAACCAAGTTGATTGGTTTCGTCTTTTTTAAATGGATTAAGATCAAAATTGTTTCCGTTTCTTTTTATTTTTCTATCGATTAGATAACTGGTTTGATTGTAAAATTTTGAAATAACTTGCCTTATTTTGGATGTAGAATTTATCCATTGTATTGGATTTAAAGTTACATTTTGACTTAGCCTATTTTGATGAGTTTTAATATAAATTTGATTAGGTAATAACACTCTAATATAATCGCCTTGATCTGTAAATTGCGCGATTTCAAATTCTTCTAATTCTTGAATATTATTATTGTTATAATCTATCCATGTGTATGCGCCTTGACCAGATTCTACTTGAACGTAAGTAAAATCTTGTTGTGGTAACGCACCAGAATTAGTCTCGAAAGCAGTATTCCAAATTATCCCATTTTTTGCTATTTTTTTATTAAATAACAATCTGGAATTTAAAGAGTTTTCTTTATTAATTGTTTCGTCTTCAAAATCTAGAGTACGATAATTAACATACAAAGACACATCTGTATTTTGGGTTTTAATTAATCTAGAATTTAAATAATATGTGTTAGAAGTGTTTACTCTTGTTAATTTTTGGTTTTGAACACTATCATTAACTCTAAATTTATAACCTACTTCTGCAAAAATATTTGTGCTATCACCAACTCCTGTAAATACTTGATAGGCAGAAAACCGCTGTGTAAGATCTGTAAATGCTTGGGTTTGTTTAACACGTTCTTTATTTTCTTCAGAAGAAAATCCTGCGCCAATCCATTGTTTTTTTAAGCTATAAAGTGCTTTGTTATATGTTCTTATAAATTTAGACGAATTTTCTAAACCATTAGATTTTAAGTAGCTAGTTTGCGATACAAATCGCAGTTTTTTTAATTTTAAGTTGGTAGATAAATTGTGTTTGTTACCATTAAAAGTACCACTATAATTTAAATGCTGAAATGTGTAATTGGTAAACCCTTTTTTAGGATGAAAAACCTCAAAACCAGTAGATAATAATGCTTGATTGCCTAAGTTGCTATTTTGTAGTTGTGTAGTGTTTTGACTTAAATTCCAGTCGCGATTAAATTCTGGTTGATATAGTCTTTGTATGGTTTTAAAATCCTGTTGTATGTAGTCTAAATCTGCAATTGTTTTTACAGACCAAAGACTATCATTTTTTATAATGTTTTGCGTAACGTTTAATTTGTTAGCAAATCCATTATTGTTATTATCGTCTATGGTAGAGAATAAATTTAGATCATTTTTACTTGCTGCAAGTTCAAAATTTATACTAGTGTTTTTATTTGGGTTGTAATTAGCATTTACCACAGCAATTTGTAATAAAGTAGGTGCATCTAATTGAACAACTGGTGCATAGTTACCTTGTTTAATTCCGTTAATTGGCGCAATATATTCGTATATATTTGTAATGGTATTAGATGTTGATAAAATATAGTCGCCATTATTCTCGCCAACTAAAGTAAAGGTTACATTATAAAGTGTATCGTTAGGATTATTAGAGAAAATATAAATTGGATTACCATTTACTAATTCTTTTCTGTATAAAATTCTGTTTTCGTTATAGGTTTCTTCAACTTCAGATGGAGCAACCATTAGCAATGGGTCATCTCCAGCTTGAGATAAAATGGTAACTTGATCTTCAGATAAATTTTGTTGTAAAGGATTGTTTTTAGCATCATTTTCAGAATAGACAGAAGCGCCAATTGTAAGTTTTTCGCCAGAGTGATTTCCGCCTGCAAAAGCTACAATTCTTGAATAATTTCGTTCAGAATATTGAAAATCAATACTAATTCGCATTTCTGAAGTGACAGGAAAAGTAGGATTAAAGATAATCTCACCAGCATTGTAATCTATAATATAATCTTCGTTTTCGCCTCTTTTTAAAGCAATTCCATTAACGTAAACAGTTTCACTTCCAGAAACAATAAGTACAAATAATTCGCCACTTGGACCTTGTAATTTATAAGGGCCTTGATTACCTTCTTGTGCTGTAAATTGATAGTTGGTAAATTGCCCACGTACTAATGCGCCAGATGCAAAAACGTTGGTTGGATTAGAGTCGCTTCCTAAATTAGCCTTAACTTGTAATCCTTGTACGCGCTTAGAAAAATTAGCAAAATAAGAATTGTCATTTTGTAAGTCTATATCTCCAGCACGAATAGACCATTGGTCACTAAAAAGCTCTAAAAACACTTGGTCAAACTCGTCTAAACGCTGTGAATAACCGCTTTCTTGTAACGGAATATTAGCATCTTGTATACTAGCTCTTAAAGACACTTTGTCATTTAATTTTCCAATAATTTGTAGATCCAATTCGCTATTTAAAACCGAGTTTTGGTTGTTTCCAATAGTTACGCCACGACTAATACTTCCAGTAGTTGTTAACCCATCAAAAGGCGTAAAAGTGTTAGTGATGTTTGGCTTAGAAAGTTGGATTAATTTATTAGCACCTTCGCTATTTTCTACAATAATATTAGTGTCAAACTGCTTGTAGGTTTTGGTAATAAAATCCGGGTATTTTTGGTAGCTTATTATTACAGAATCTTCTTCAATAGGTTTTAAAAACTGTAGCGTTGAGGTAGCAAAATTTACTCTGTAATATGTAGAATCTATAGTTTGATTATTTTTAGTTTTTAATTCAAAAAAATTAGCATTAATACTTACGCTGTCTATAGTTATAGTGTCTTTTGTTTTATAGGTTCTAGTAACCAATAAGTCGTTTTGATTTTGACTGTAGCAAAACAAAAAGGATAAACTAAATAAAAAGCAAAGTATAAATTTCATCTAAAACAATAACAGTATAATTTACGGTTTATTTTGTTAATATGTTTTGTTTAAAAATGCCGTATTTCATCTTGTAAAAGTAAAGCATTATTTATTTTAGCAGAAATTAATAATTAAGATGAAAATTATCTCGTACAACGTTAACGGAATTAGAGCCGCAATTAACAAAGGATTTATAGATTGGTTAAAAAGTGCAAATCCAGATATTTTGTGTTTACAAGAGATAAAAGCAATGGAAGAACAGCTGGATTTAGACTTGTTTAAAGATGCTGGTTACCATTATAATTATTGGTTTAGCGCACAAAAAAAAGGGTATAGCGGTGTAGCAGTTTTATGTAAAACTGAACCAGATCATATAGAATTTGGTACAGGAATAGAATCTATGGATTTTGAAGGTCGAAACATACGTGTAGATTTTGGTCCATTATCAGTAATGAGCATGTATTTACCATCAGGAACAAACGATGCAAGATTGTCTCATAAATTTGAATATATGGACATGATACATCAATATTTAAATGAATTACGCCAAGAACGACCAAACCTTGTAGTTTGTGGTGATTACAATATTTGTCATGAAGAAATAGATATTCATAACCCAAAAATGAAAGGCGTTTCTGGATTTTTACCCGAAGAGCGCGAATGGTTATCAAGCTTTATTGATAGCGGATTTATAGATTCTTTTAGATATCTTCATCCCGAAAAACAAGAATACTCTTGGTGGAGCTATCGCGCCAATGCAAGAGCAAATAACAAAGGTTGGCGTTTAGATTACGCAATGGTTAGCGAGCCATTACAACAAAAAATAAAAAGAGCAGTTATATTACAAGAAGCAAAGCATAGTGATCACTGTCCAATTTTGCTAGAACTAGAAAACTAATAAACAACAATCCCAAATAAATAAAAAATGAAAAACACCTTTTTAACTTTAATGCTTTCAGTTTTTGTATTATCAAGTTGCGTATCGCCAAAAGTGTACAAAGAACTAGAAAGTAAATATGCAGGTTTAAAAAAAGAAAATAAAGCCTTAAAAGAAGAAAATAAAGAACTTCAATTAGCATTAAATCAAGCTAAAAATAAGTTAAAAGAAACCGAAGACGACTATCTAGATGCAGATGCAAACAAAAAACTATGGGAAGCAGAATATAAGGCATTATCTAAAAATTACGATGCATTAAAAGAATCCTATGACGCTTTAGAAGCAAATAGTAGTTCTGCAATTGCAGCAAACACCAAAAAAAACAGAGAATTATTAGCGCAATTAGAATCTAAAGAGCAAGCATTAGCAACAGAAAACGCTAGACTAGAACAGTTAAAGCAAGAGCTAGAAGCTAGATCGCAACGTGTAGCAGATCTTGAAGCAATAATTTCGGCAAAAGAAGCAGAGATGAATGCCTTAAAAGATGCTATTTCAAAAGCATTAGTAGATTTTGAAGGTAAGGGATTAACCGTAGAAAAACGCAACGGAAAAGTTTACGTGTCTATGGAAAATAAACTATTATTTCAATCAGGTAGTTGGGCAGTAGGAACACAAGGTAAACAAGCAGTTAAACAGTTAGGAGCTGTATTAGCAGATAATCCAGAGATTTCAGTATTAATAGAAGGTCACACAGATAACGATCCATTTTCTGGTAACGGAAACGTAAAAGACAACTGGGATTTATCAACCAAACGTGCAACAGCAATAGTAAATATACTTCAAGAAAATAAAAACATCAATCCAGAAAGTTTAACAGCAGCAGGTCGTGGCGAGTATGCTCCTGTAGCAAGTAACGATACAGCTGAAGGAAAAGCCAAAAACCGTCGTATAGAGGTTATTTTAACACCAAAATTAGACAAAATTACAGAGTTGCTAAATAATTAAGGCGTTACCACAAGTGTCGTGCTTTCGCAAGTCACAATCAAAGATGTGCTCCAACAATTGCTTAACTACGAAGTAATCATGAGTACTTTAATTTGAAATAAATAATAACGAATAATCCCTAACGTACCATACAGAGCGCAGTCGAAGTACAGGTTGAAGCAAAGGGTTCTTCATAAAAAATAGAACTAAAATTTTCAGCCAACTTTCAATAAAAATATCTTAACAAACATTTAGACCTTTAGTTAAAACAATTAATTAAAGGTCTTTTTATATTTGTTAAAAAGTAAACAATCAAAAATGAAATACACAACTTTACCAAATACAGATATAAAAGTGAGTAAAATTTGCCTAGGTACGATGACTTGGGGAAATCAAAACACAGAAGCCGAAGGACATGCTCAATTAGATTATGCGTTAGAACAAGGCGTAAATTTTATAGATACAGCAGAGTTGTATCCAGTTCCAGCAACTGCCGAAACACAAGGAAGAACTAGTAAAATAATAGGAACGTGGCTTAAAAAAACTGGACATAGAGAAAAAGTTGTTATCGCATCTAAGATAGCTGGACCAGGAGATTATACAGCGCACATACGTACATCAGGATTTCAAAAAGGATCAATTAAAGATGCAGTAGAAAAAGAATTAAATAGACTGAAAACAGATTAT
Organism: Mesoflavibacter profundi; assembly: GCF_014764305.1. Lineage (NCBI taxonomy): Bacteria > Pseudomonadati > Bacteroidota > Flavobacteriia > Flavobacteriales > Flavobacteriaceae > Mesoflavibacter > Mesoflavibacter profundi. The sequence continues at coordinate 952,828 of NZ_CP061703.1, read as the reverse complement.
ATTGATGTATTTCAATTACATTGGCCAGAACGTCAAACCAATACTTTTGGAGTAAGAGATTATAATCATAATCCTAACGACCAATGGGAAGATAATTTTAAAGACGTTTTAGAGCAGTTAGAAGCTGTTAAAAAAGAAGGTAAAATCCGATTTGCAGGACTTTCTAATGAAAAAGCATGGGGAACAATGCGTTATCTAGAAGAGTCTAAAAAACATAATTTAATAAGACCAATAACTATCCAAAATGCATACTCATTAATAAACAGAGTTTTTGAAGGTGATATGGCTGAGGTTTCAATAAGAGAAAATATAGGATTATTAGCTTATTCGCCTATGGCGTTTGGCGTGTTGTCTGGTAAATATATAAAAGGAATAGCTGAAGAAAATTCTAGATTAAAATTGTTTCCAAGATTTGCAAGATATAGTAGTGAAAATTCCACTATTGCCACTAAAAAGTATTTAGAATTAGCAGAAGAAAATAATTTAACTTTAGCTCAAATGTCTTTAGCATTTGTTAATCAAAGACCATTTGTAACAAGTAATATTATAGGAGCAACAAATTTAGAGCAGCTTAAAGAAAATATTAAAAGTATTGAAGTAAATCTATCAGATTCTATATTAGAAAAAATAAACCAAATTCATTCGGTTATACCAAATCCTGCTCCTTAATCGGTTATCACTAAGTAAATATTCGCATGAAGTATTTTACCGATAAATAAGTGTATTTAGTCTATATTAACAATAACAAATAACATGTAGTTTGTTTTTTTCATAGCTTAGATGTAACAAAAACTAAACATCTCAAAATATAAAATGAAAAAAACTACTCTTCTCATGTGCTTAATAGCCTTATTTACAGGTTATCAAGCATTGTCTCAAATTACTAGTTATCCCTATTCTGAAGATTTTGAATCTGGAGATGGCGGATGGACTGCAGACAATACAAATTCCGGAACTTGGGCATTGGGTACACCAGCTTCGGCAGTAATAAATAGTGCTGCTTCTGGAGCAAATTCTTGGGTTACTAATTTAACAGGTAATTACAACAATGGCGAGAGCTCATTTGTAAATAGTCCTATATTTGATTTAACTTCATTAACTAACCCAAGTATAGAATTTAGCGTTTGGTGGGAATCAGAGTTTAGTTGGGACGGTACTGTTTTACAATCATCAATAGATGGAGGAGCTACTTGGCAAAATGTAGGAGCAGTTGGCGATCCTAATAATTGGTATACAGACGGAACCATTAATGGTAATCCTGGAGGACAACAAGAAGGTTGGACAGGAAGAAATGGTTCTGGTTCTAACGGATGGGTTACAGCTAGACATGCATTAGTAGGTTTAGCAGGTCAATCTAGTGTGCAATTTAGAATAGCTTTTGGATCTGATGGATCTGTACAAGACGAAGGTTTTGCTTTTGATGATGTGTCAATTTTTGACGTTACATGTCCAGAACCATTAAACCTTACCGCGACTACAACAGGAGATAGTACTGCAGATATATTTTGGTCTTTAGGAGGATCAGAATCTGATTGGCAAATTTGGGTGCAACCAGCTGGAACTGGTTTACCAACTACAGATGGTACTGTAACTTCTAATAATAATCCTTATCCAGCTTCTGGTCTTACACCTAGTACAGCCTATGAGGTATATGTAAGAGCTAATTGTAACGCAAATGGTTACAGTAATTGGGTTGGGCCTGTTAATTTTACAACATTTAATGTACCGCCACCAGCACCAGTTGGTGTCACTTGTTCTAGTGGATCTTCTACGTTTATCTTTACAGAAGATTTTGGTAATGATACTAACTACGTTCCAACTGGATGGACAGGAACTACCTTTGCAGATTCTAACGGAAATTGGGATATTACAATTCCTTCAAGTAACTCAACTGGTACAGGACCAGATGTGACTTGGGATGGAAATGCTGGTACACATTTAGAATATGAAGCTTCTGGTAACACCACAAATGTTGCGTCTGCTATTACTCCTGCTATAGATTTATCTACAGCTGTAGATGGTGCAGAATTATCTTTTTACATGCATGCTTATGGTGTAGATATGGGAACTTTAAATGTTGGTGTTAGTACATCAGCAACTGGACCATTTACTACAGAATATACTTGGATTGGAGAATATCAAACTTCTGCTTCAGATCCTTGGGTTCCAATTGGAATTAACTTAGATGCTTATTTAGGTCAGGTAATATATATAGAATTTAGCTATGTTGGTACTGGAGCTACTTGGGAAGGAGACATGTCTATAGATCAAGTACGAGTTGAAACTTGTGGTAACTTTTGTGTTGCACCAAGTAATATTACAATAGCAGGAATTACACATGATTCTGCAGATATTTCTTGGACACCAAGTGGATCAGAATCACAGTGGAATTACGTTGTACAACCTGCAGGAACTGGTGTGCCAACATCAGGAACAACAGTTGGAACAACAACTCTAACAGAATCCGGTTTATCACCACTAACAGACTATGAAGTTTATGTACAAGCCATTTGTGGAGCAAACACAAGTGTTTGGGCTGGACCAATTAGTTTTTCTACTACAGCACAAACAAACTTTGTTTTAGATTGTACAAATGGAGGACCACAAAACCTTGTTTATTGTTACGAAAATAATGATACAAATGTCTTTACATTTACTAGTTCTGACGGTACAACGCCTTTAAATATTACATTTAATGCAGGTCAAGTAGAACAGAATTGGGATGAATTAATCGTATTAGACTCAGATGGAATAACAGACTTAAACGCTGCAACACCTTATGGAAACAATGGTGATGTAAGTGGTATAACTTATCAATCTACAGGATCTTCAATTTCTTTTCAAGTTCAATCAGATGGAAGTGTAAATTGTCAAGGTAATGGTTATACATCTATAGATGTTACTGTAAGTTGTGCAACTTGTATAAATCCTACAGCTACTTTTGCAATTGTTGATGATTGTGCAAATGGAGATCAATTTTTAGTAGATGTTAACATAACTTCTTTAGGTGATGCTACATCATTATCAGTTCAAGATAATCAAGGAAACTCACCTGTAAGTGTTTCAACAACAGGTTCAGTAACTCCTTTATTTGGACCTTATCCTTTTAATACAGATATAATATTCACAATTTCTAACGAACAAGATGGAAACTGTGTTATTACAAGTCAAGCTATTTCTTTAGCAGGTTGTCCTCCAGATAATGATAACCCATGTGATGCTACAACAGCAGTAGTAAATGATGCTTTCTTATGTGAAGTAAGTACTCCTGGTACATTATTAGAAGCGACTAGTTCTGGTGTTCCTAACCCTTCTTGTGGAGGAGATCCAGATGATGATGTTTGGTATCAATTTACTGCAACATCAGATTTTCATTTAATTTCTTTAGCAAATGTACAAGGAAGTAATACAGGAGATATTGACTTTGCTTTATATGAAGGTGCTTGTGATGCGCTTGTAGAAATTGATTGTACTTCCGGATTCGCTTTATTATCAAGTATAACACCTCAGTTAGTAGTAGGAAACACTTACTTTATAAGAATCTTTTCTGGGTCAAGTAATTCTGAAACAACAACATTTGATTTATGTATCACTCCTTATGAAGCACCAACAAACGTGACTTGTGATGCGACTGAAAACTTATGTCCAGGAGGAGATGATTTATATACTTTTAATACCGTAGGTGTAGAACCAGGTCTTGGACAAATAGATTGTTTATTTACTTCTCCTAATCCTACATTTAGTGTGTTAGAAATTGGAACTAGTGGAACAATTGAAGTGCAAATGGTACAGAATACTGCTTTTGATGCAGCAGGTAATCCAATTGGAGACGAATTAGATGTAGATTTTGCTCTTTGGGGACCATATGCTCCTGGCGATGATTATTGTAGTGGTGGAGATTATCCATCAGATCCTGTTACAGCTTGTAGTTACTCTGCAGCTCCAGTTGAAAGTTTTACGATAAACAATGCTATAGCTGGTGAAATTTATATTGTAATGATTACAAACTTTGAAAAAGAACCAGGTGTAATTCAAATTACTCAAACTAATTTAGATCCTAATAACCCAGATCCAAATGCAGGAACTTTAAGTGCAGATATTGATGTAGAATTATCTAGTGTAGATGTAACTTTTATCGATAACGATAATGATGATACTACACCTATGGTAGCAGAGCCTTGCGGTCTAGATTCAATAACAATTGAAGCAGATTCTCCATTTGCAGATACTTTTGAGTGGTATATTAATAATATATTCCAACCAAATTTAACTTCATCGTCAATTACAGTTTCAGAATCTGGTCCTGTAACAGTTTATGCTTATGATAACCAATGTATGGGTGTAGCAGATGCGACTGTAATTGTTAACCTTTACAAAGATCCAATTGTAAACGTAGTTCCGCCAGAAGAAGTTTCTATTGTTACTTGTGATGACGAGTCTGGTGATGGTGTAGAAGAATTTGATTTTAGTACATTATCAAGTATCATTTTAGATGATGTAAGTCAAGATCCAAACGATTTCGTGGTTACGTATCACGAGACCTTATCAGATGCGCAATCAGGTACTAATGCTATAACATTCCCTTATTCTGCAGTAGATGGAACTGTTATTTACGTTAGAGCAGAAGACGTTAATGCAGTAGGTTCTGGTTCAGGTTGTGCTAGTACTAACACATCTTTTACGCTTACTGTTTTAGGTGCTTTACCAGAAATTACAGATATATCTGATTTTATTGTTTGTGATGATAGTTTAAATGATGGTTATGAAACGTTTGATCTATCTACAAAAGATGATGAAGTATTAAATGGACAAGACTCTTCAGAGTTTAGTGTTTCTTATCATGTTTCAGAATTAGATGCTGAAACTAATAGTAATCCAATTACAGCGCCATTTACTAATACCGAAGTATCTAGTCAAACTATTTATGTTAGATTAGAAAATTTAACAGCATCAGACTGTTATAAAACTTCAAGTTTTGAAATTATAGTAAATCCTCTGCCAGAGACCACATTTGGAGATGTAGTTTACGAGGTATGTCCAAACGCTACAGTACCAATTACAGTAACAGCAATACCTGATAATTACACATCAAGTGAAGTAAGTGTAGTATGGTATGATCAATACGATACAGTAATTTCAGGCGCTACAAGTTTAGATTTAGATACCGTATTAACCGCAGGAGTTTATACAATAGAGGTTACTTTTACCGATACAGGATGTTCAAACACCGCTGAAGTATTAGTAGAAGAGTTAGAGAGTTGCGTTATACCACAAGGGATATCACCAGGATTAAAAGATGGTAAAAACGACACATTTGATTTAAGTAGTTTTGATGTACAACGCTTAGAGATCTATAACCGTTACGGTACTTTAGTCTACTCAAAAGACAATTATATTAATGAGTGGCATGGACAATCTAATAATGGAGACGAGTTACCAGTAGGAACTTATTACTATATTATGAAATATCAAGGAAGCAAACAAAAAGCGGCTTGGATTTACATAAACAGATAAACAACTAATCAATAATAAACACAACCAAAACAGATACTATGGAAACAACCAAAATAGCCAATAAAGCAAGAGCTATTTTGGTTGTTACATGTGACTATCCAAACACAGTAAACAATAACACATGAAAAAAGTATACATCCTATTCGCTTTGCTCTTTGCAATGCAAGCACAAGCACAGCAAGATCCACAATACACACAATACATGTATAACATGAATGTGGTAAATCCAGCCTATGCAGGTTCATATGAAGGCGTATCAATAGGCGCATTATATAGAAGCCAATGGGTAGGATTAGAAGGCGCACCATCAACAGGAACCTTAACCATTCATTCGCCAGTAGGTAATCGTGTAGGTTTAGGACTCTCTTTAATTAGTGACGAAGTAGGTCCAGTAAACGAGACAAATGCTTATGTAGATTTCTCTTATACCTTACCAGTAGGAACATCTACAAAATTAGCATTTGGTTTAAAAGCAGGAGCAACCTTTCATGATATAGGTTTAGTAGGATTAGATTTAATCGATCCAAACGATCCTTTCTATTCACAAAACATCAATGAAGTTACACCAAACATAGGAGCAGGTTTATATTTTTATAAACCAAACAAGTATTACATCTCTGCATCGATGCCAAATATTTTAGAATCTGTACACTTAGATGCTAATGGATTTAAAATAGGCTCAGAAATACAACACGCGTTTGTAGCAGCAGGTTATGTATTTGATTTATCAGAAAACTTCAAGCTTAAGCCACATGTAATGACAAAGGTAGCCTTTAATGCACCAGTGACTTACGATGCAAATTTAAACCTATTTATGTATGATTTTGTAGAAGTAGGCGCAGGCTATAGATTAGACGATTCTTTTAGCGGAATGATAAACTTTTTAGTAGCACCAAACTTAAGAATAGGTTATGCCTATGACAGTGTAAACTCTCAATTAGATGTAGTCACCAACTCATCACATGAGATTTTTATCAACTTTGATATTAATCTACCAAGAAAAGTATCAAGATCACCACGTTATTTCTAAACCAGATAAGCTAACCAGAACAATGAAACATATACAATTATTTATAGTTTGTGCCTTAATAAGCACCATAAGTTTAGCACAAAGCAGTGCCACACAAAAAGCAGATAAACTCTTTGCAAAATACAGATTTGTAGACGCTATAGAAGCCTACAATAAAATTGTAGAAAAAGGAGAAGCAGATGCCTATGTGTATAGTCAATTAGCAGAAGCCAATTACAATATTTATAGCACAGAAGCAGCAGAGAAATGGTACGCAAAAGCATTTGAAGCAGGAGCAAATCAAGCCGAGATGTATTACAAGTACTCAGAGATGTTAAAAGCAAACGGTAAGTACGAAGCTTCTAATACACAAATGGATAAGTTTGCAGCTATGCAACCATCAGATGATAGAGCAATGATGTATAAATCCAATCCAGATTATTTATCTAAAATATTAGATCGCGGGAAAAAATTTAACGTACAAAACTTAGATATCAATACTGCAGGATCAGACTTTGGAGGAACATTACAAGATGGTAAATTATACCTAACAAGCTCAAGAAACGCCAATCGTAAGAAGTACGGATGGAATGAAGAACCATTTTTAGATATCTACGAATATACTGTAGCAGACGATGGTACATACCAAGGAGAAAACCTATTAGATGGTAAAATAAACACTAAATACCACGAAGGTATCGTAAGCTTTTCTCCTGACGGAAAAACAATGTACTTCTCTAGAGAAAGCTTTTATGAAGATATATATGAAAAAGACAGTCTGTCAAACACTAAATACAGTGTACTACACCTATTTAAAGCAACAAAAACAGGAGACGATTTTAGTAAAGTAGAAGCCTTAGCAATAAACAGTCCAAACTATTCTATAAAAAACCCAAGTGTAAGTGCAGATGGAAGCACGATATACTTCGCTAGTGATATGCCAGGAGGATACGGTAAATTTGATATCTACAAAGCAACCATAAATACAGACGGTACATTAACAGCGCCAGTAAACATGGGACAAAAGGTAAACACAGAAGGACAAGAAATGTTCCCATATATTAGTGATAATAACACACTATACTTTTCGTCAACAGGACATTTAGGACTTGGAGGAATGGATGTATTCCATACTAAAGAAATAGACGGAAAAATGGCACCAATCCGAAATGCAGGAATTCCAATAAATAGTAACGGAGACGATTTTGCATTTAGAATGAACGAAGCAACAGGCGAAGGATTTATATCATCTAACCGTCAAGGAGGAAAAGGAAATGATGATATCTATGCGATTAAAAAGCTACAACCATTATGCGATGTGTTAATTACAGGAACTGTAGTAGACGAAAAAACAGGAGACGTATTAGCAGGAGCAACAACAAGTTTAGCAGATGCTAATGGAAACATATTAGCAACAAAAACAACCAACGCAGAAGGTGTTGTAGAGTATATTGTAGAATGTGAAACAGATACAGAATTACAAGTAACTATGGATGGTTACGAAAGTAATAAAGTTACTGTAGAAGGTACAAATGAAGAAGAAGTCGCAGTAGAAGTACCATTAACACCAATAGAAGAAATAATTACACCAATAGAAGTGGTATTAAACCCAATTTACTTCGAGTTTGATAAATCAAACATCACTGCAAAAGCAGCGTTTGAATTAGATAACTTAGTACAAGTAATGAACAAATACCCTGATATGGTAATAGAAGCAACGTCACACACAGATTTTAGAGGATCTGATCGTTATAACCAAGGATTATCAGAAAGACGTGCACAAACCACTAGACAGTACATTATATCTAAAGGTATTGATGCTAGCAGAATATCTGCTTCTGGTAAAGGAGAATCGCAACCAGCTGTAGACTGTAACCCTTGTAGTAAAGAACAACACCAACTTAACAGAAGAAGCCAATTCTTAATCGTTAGTGGTAACCCTAAGAATATGTAAAACTATTCAAAATACAATGTGTTAATTAAAAAAGCAGCTATAACTAGCTGCTTTTTTTGTACAAAAAAAAGCCTTGCTATTAGATAACAAGGCTTTATGTTTTATTTTATTAGCTTACCATTTTTATCGTAAAAATGATATTCTAAATAAGTGTAAGCATCTCTAGGTTGTATTTTAACCCATTTTTTGTGTTCAAAAAACCATTTTGAACGAATAGATGGAAAACCTTTTGTTAAAAAGGCTGCTATAAAAGGATGTGTGTTTAAAGTCACCTTCTTATAGTCTTTTTTAAATAATTGTTCCAGGTCATGAGTTATTTTTTGCACTAAAACTATTGGTGCTTCAACCTCTTCTCCATTATTACCATTAGGATTTTCCTCTCTGGTTTTAATATTCATTTCTGGTCTAACTCTTTGACGTGTAATTTGAACCAATCCAAACTTACTAGGAGGTAATATTTTATGTTTGGCTCTATCATCTTTCATTTCTTCACGTAAATAATTGTACAGTGTTTTTCTGTTTTCAGCAGAATTTAAATCTATAAAATCCACAACAATAATTCCACCCATATCTCGTAGTCTTAATTGTCTTGCAACTTCTTTTGCAGAAATTAAATTTACTTCTAGAGCAGTATCTTCTTGAGAGTTTGATTTATTAGATCTATTACCACTATTTACATCTATTACGTGTAAGGCTTCTGTATGTTCTATAACTAAGTAAGCTCCTTTAGCCATAGATACAGTTTTACCAAAAGAAGTTTTTATTTGTCGCTCTATTCCAAATTTTTCAAAAATTGGAACATTAGATTGATAGAGTTTGACAATTGATTCTTTGTTTGGTGCAATTTCTTGCAAGTAATCTTTTATTTGAAAAAATAGTTCTTCATCATCTACATGTATTCCTGTAAAGGTATCGTTAAATATATCTCTTAATATTGAAGAGGCTTTATTTAATTCTCCTAAAACTTTGGTTGGATGATGGGCTTTGTGTAACTTTTTACACATTGTGTTCCAACGACTTAATAAGTGTTGTAAATCTTTATCTAGTTCGGCTACTTTTTTGCCTTCAGCTACTGTTCGTACAATAACGCCAAAACCTGGCGGTGTTATGCTTTTTACCAAGCGTTTTAATCTATCTTTTTCTTCTTTATTTTCTATTTTTTGAGAAATTGAAATACGATCAGAAAACGGGACTAAAACAATATATCTACCAGCAATAGAAAGCTCAGAGCTTATTCTAGGACCTTTTGTAGATATAGGTTCTTTAACAATTTGTACTAAAATAGACTGATTTGATTTTAAGACGTCTGTAATTTTACCGTCTTTATCAATGTCTTTTTCAAATGGGTAATTTTTTAAAGAAAAATCCTTTAGTTTACCTGTGCTTACACTTTTTGTGAATTTTAAAAGAGAAGATATTTTAGGACCTAAATCATGATAATGTAAAAAGGCATCTTTTTCGTACCCAACATTTACAAAAGCAGCATTTAGTCCTGGAACAGCTTTCCTTATTTTGGCAATAAACACATCGCCAACAGAAAACTTGTTATCGTCTTCATCTTTATGTAATTCAATCAATTTTCCATCTTTTAATAAGGCAAAATCAACAGCATCTGGACTAGATCTAATGATTAATTCTTTATCCATTAAGGTTAATTTTTATCCATACAATTAAGTATAGATGGATTATACATTTTTTCACAGGATTTTTAAATCCGGTTAAGCTTAGTAATTACGCAAGGTTATACGTAATTAGTTGTTAAGCTTAGTTTTCAAAGAACGAAATTTTAAAAAACCAAAAAAGTAGTTAAAAAACTACTTTTTGGAATTATTTTTTCTTTTTGTGACGGTTAGCGCGTCTACGTTTTTTACGCTTATGCGTAGCAACCTTGTGTCTTTTACGTTTTTTACCACTTGGCATAGGTTAATGTTTTTTAATTAATAATTCGTTTAAATTTTACTTTACGTCAACATTTGTTTTAACACCTTCTACAAATACTTTAGCAGGTTTAAATGCTGGAATATTGTGAGCTGGAATCTTTATTGTTGTGTTTTTAGAAATATTTCTTCCAGTTTTTTCAGCTCTAGTTTTAATGATGAAGCTACCGAAACCTCTTAAATATACGTTGTCTCCGCTTTCTAAAGATGTCTTTACTTCTTCCATAAAAGTTTCAACAGTTGCTTGTACATCACCTTTTTCAATTCCTAATTTCTCAGAAATTCTTGCTACTAAATCAGCTTTAGTCATTTTCTTTTATTGTTTGTGTTATTAATTTTTTATTAGGGTTGGCAAATATAGGCATTTAATATTCAATATTTCAAACCTAATTCATTAAAATTTAATGCTATAAACTTTACTTTTGCATTTCTTTATTTTTTTAACCCTATGAATTTCTCTGCAAAGTTAATTAATTGGTATACAGTAAACAAACGCGATTTACCTTGGCGTAATACATCTAACCCTTATTATATTTGGCTTTCAGAAATTATTTTACAGCAAACTCAAGTTATTCAAGGTACACCGTATTACCATGCTTTTACAACTAATTTTCCTTCTGTTTTTGATCTTGCAAATGCTAAAGAAGACGAAGTTTTAAAATTATGGCAAGGCTTAGGTTATTATTCAAGAGCTAGAAACTTGCATTGGTCTGCAAAATATATCGTCGAGGAGTTAAACGGTGAATTTCCTAACACGTATAAAGAGATTTTGAAGTTAAAAGGTGTTGGTGATTATACCGCAAGCGCAATAGCGTCTATTTGCTTTAATGAAGTAACAGCTGTTGTAGATGGTAATGTGTATAGAGTTTTGTCAAGGTATTTTGGGATAGAAACTCCTATAAATAGTACACAAGGTCAAAAACAATTTAAACAATTAGCTCAAGATTTGATAGATCCTAATCGTCCTGCAATTTTTAATCAAGCTATAATGGAGTTTGGCGCTAGGCATTGTAAACCTAAAAATCCAGATTGCAATAGTTGTACATTTAATCAAAATTGTCAAGCATTAATTTCTAACAAAGTAGATGTATTACCTGTAAAACTTAAAAAAACTAAAGTGTCTATTAAGTACTTTAATTTTATAGTAGTACTTGCAAACAACAGTTATACGATTTTAGAGCAAAGAAAAGGAAATGGAATTTGGCAAAATTTATATCAATTCCCGTTAATAGAAACTAAAGCAGCTGTTAACGAGCAAGAAATTACCAAAAAAATAAATGATTTGGGCGTAATACCTAATAATGATTTCGAGATAAGTTTATATAATACAGAAGATATTATACATAAACTTTCACACCAGCATTTACATACTAAATTTTGGATTGTAACAACACAGCAATCGCTAAAAAATGCAATTTCTACAACTAAATTACATGACTTTCCTGTACCAATTTTAATAAGTAATTTTATTGAAAAGTTTGATTTTTAAAATCTAAATACAATCACTTTAAAAAAAATTATTAATTTTAGTAACAGTGAAGCACAAATCTTTAATTTTGTGTCTTAATACAATAATACTATGTCTGGAACACTAAATAAAGTTATGCTTATTGGGCATTTGGGAGATGAAGTAAAAATGCACTATTTTGAAGGTGGTGGTTGTGTAGGACGTTTTCCCCTTGCAACTAACGAAACTTACACAAATAAGCAAACTAACGAGCGTGTTACAAATACAGAATGGCATAATATAGTTGTAAGAAATAAAGCTGCTGAAATTTGCGAAAAATACCTTACAAAAGGAGATAAGGTGTATGTAGAAGGACGTATTAAAACTAGAAAGTGGCAAGACGAAACTGGAAATGATAGATATAGTACTGAAATCCAAGTAACAGATTTTACATTTTTAAGTACAAAAAAAGAATCTGAAACCAATGCAGCAAATGCACAAAACAAAACAGTAAGTACCAATCCTACACCACAACAAACACAACAACCGGAAGTAGACGATGATCTTCCATTTTAAGCATTAAAATAATATATGGATCCTGAACCCTTGTGCCTAATTTTATTAAATACCAGCGATAATATTAATATTGCGCTTGGTTTTGCACTATTAGTAGTTCTTTTAATTGGTTCTGCATTAATTTCTGGCGCAGAAGTAGCAATGTTTTCTTTAACAAGAACAGATCTTGAAGACGAAGATCTAGCTGCAAAAAATCAAATAAAAATTATAACAAAGCTTTTAGAAAGACCTAAAAAGTTATTAGCAACAATTCTTGTCGCAAATAATTTTATAAACATAGGTATAGTAATACTGTTTGCTTTTTTAAGTGAGTTTATGTTTGCAGGTATATCTTCTGCTATTGTAAAATTTATATTAGACGTTGTAGTTGTTACCTTTTTAATTCTTCTATTTGGAGAGATTTTACCTAAAATTTACGCAAGTCGTAATAATTTAAAATTTGCCACTTTTATGGCGTATCCGCTACGTGTTTTAGACGTTGTATTTTCACCATTAAGTTTGCCAATGCGAAGTATAACTATTGGAATACACAACAAATTAGGGAAACAAAAATCTAATTTAAGTATCGACCAATTATCACAAGCATTAGAATTAACAAGTGAAGATGATACCACAAAAGAAGAACAAAAAATATTACAAGGTATTGTAAGTTTTGGTAATACAGATACCAAACAAGTTATGCAACCTAGAATAGATGTGTTTGCATTAAATATAGAATTGCCCTATAAAGATATTGTTGACGATATAGTAAATAATGGATATTCGCGTATTCCGGTTTATCAAGACAATATGGATAATATAAAAGGGATTTTATATGTAAAAGATCTATTGCCACATATAAACGAAACAGATTTTAATTGGACATCTTTATTACGCGATCCATTTTTTGTGCCAGAGAACAAAAAATTAGACGATTTAATGTCAGAGTTTCAAGAGAAAAAAGTGCATTTAGCTGTTGTGGTAGACGAGTATGGAGGCACGTCTGGTGTAGTGTCTTTAGAAGATATTATAGAAGAAATTGTTGGTGATATTAGTGACGAGTTTGATGATGAAGATCTAATATTCTCTAAACTTGACAACAACAATTATGTTTTTGAAGGAAAAACAGCATTAAAAGACTTTTATAAAATAGTTAAGCTCGAAGACGAATCTATTTTTGAAGACAATAAAGGAGAAGCCGAAACTTTAGCAGGATTCATTCTAGAAAACTCAGGTGGATTTCCTAAAAGAAATAGTAAAATAAAATTTGAAAATTACGTTTTTACCATAGAGTCTTTAGATAAAAAAAGAATTAAACGAGTTAAGGTTACCTTGCCTTAATGCATTTACTTATTAAAATGAAAATTAAAAACGTTTGTTTATTTGCGATACTAATTCTAACATTTATGGGTTGCGGTAGCGATCCAATACCTAAACCAAAAGGATATTTAAGATTAGAATATCCTGAAGCAAACTATACTAAATACATCAAGCAATTACCGTTTACTTTTGAAAAAAACCAAATAAGTGATACGGTAAAAATTAAAAGAATACCTAACGATCCTACAAGTTTTGGATTAAATTTAGAATACAGTAAACTTAAAGGAACTATTTATTTAACCTATAAGACAGTAAATAGTAAAGAACAACTTACTAAGTTTTTAAAAGATGCTCAAAACTTTACACAAGAGCATACAAGAAAAGCAGACGAAATTACAGAACAAGTTTACGAAAACAAAGAAAGACGTGTTTACGGAATGTTTTATGAAGTTGGCGGTAATGCTGCTAGCCAATCGCAATTTTATGTAACAGATAGTATAAAACATTTCTTAACAGGTTCTTTATACTTTTATGCTAAACCAAATTACGACTCAATTTTACCAGCTGCACACTATTTGCAAAAGGACATAAAACATATTATGGAAACCATAGAATGGAAATAAAAAAAGCCTCGATGTCTCGAGGCTTTTTTTATGATTATAAGTTGTTTATTATGCTTTTTCAACTTTTGCACAACACGCTTTTTTACAATCTTTAGCGCAAGCCATTTTTTCTGCTTCTGTTTTGTTAGCGCATTTTTCTTTACATGCCGCTTTTTTTGCAGCACAATCGCTACAATCTTTTTTAGTACAGTCTGATTTACATTTTGCAGTACATTCTTTTTTATCTGAAGAGAAGTTTTCTACAGTTTTCATGTCTGTAACTTTGTATTGATCTGCAACACTTGTAACAGTGTTTTCTAAGCTAGTAGTATTAACTTTAGCTTCATCATACTCTACCATAGCTAATTTCTTGTCAAAGTCTACTTTTGCAGATTTTACACCTTCCATTTTAGCCATTTTCTTTTCGATAGTTTTTGCACAACCCATTGCGCAAGTCATACCTTCGATAGTAAATTCAGCTTTTGCATAAGTAGCATTTGTATCTAATTTAGCAACTTCTGTAGCTGTGCTAACCTCGCTATTTGGAGATGTAACAACTTCTGGTTGAGTTTCTTTTTTACAACTAAAAGCAAAAAGCATAATAGTAAAAACGGTTACTATAGTTTTTAAAGATTTCATATTAAATAGTATTTATTTATAAATTGATAAATACAAAACTAATAAATATGTTTCTTTATTTGTATTTAAGTCCGATTTTTGTGCCGTAATAACTAACTATGAAAACAACTAACGGCTTAAAATGGGTTTATTTAATACTACTTTCTTTAATTTGGGGCACATCTTTTATTTTAATTAAAAAGTCTTTATTAGGTTTAAATGCTTATCAATTAGGAGCATTGCGCACCATAATTACAGGTTTATTTTTGTTTATTGCTGGATTTAAATCTATAAAATCTATTAAAAAGGAATCTTGGAAATGGATAGCTTTATCTGGATTTATGGGTTCTTTCTTTCCTTCGTTTTTTTTCGCAATCGCAGAAACCGAAATTGATAGTGCAGTTGCTTCTATTTTAAACAGTTTAGTGCCATTAAATACAGTGTTACTTGGCGCTGCTATTTTTAAAATAGCTACAAATACCAGACAAGTTTTGGGTGTAATTATAGGTTTTATTGGTACATCTATTTTAATAATGAAAGGCGCAGAGCTTAACCCAAATCAAAATTATTTGTATGCGACTTTTGTTATTTTAAGCACGATTATGTATGCAATAAATGTAAATATTATTAAAAAATATTTACAAGATGTTAAGCCGCTAAGTATCGCTACAGGAAATTATGTTGTAATATTTTTACCTGCTTTAGTAATCTTGGCTTTTACAGATTTTTTTAAAGTAGAAAATTTTAAAAACAATACATTTTTAACGTCTATAGGATTTGTTGCTGTTTTATCCTTTTTTGGGACAGCTTTGGCTAAGGTTTTATTTAATAAGTTAGTACAAATGTCTACGCCTGTTTTTGCGTCTTCTGTGACATATATTATGCCTATTGTTGCTTTATTTTGGGGACTTTTAGATAATGAAACCTTTAGTTGGACACAAGGTTTGGGTACAATTATAATTTTATTAGGTGTATATTTAGCTAATAAAAAGCCAAAAAAAATCCGAAGTTAAAAACTCCGGATTTTTAATACTGATTAAAAACAATTTTTATTCAAAGTCTGCGTCTGTAACACCTTCGTTTACTTTAATAGCTTTAAAATTCATTGCAATAGTTTGTGGTCCAGTAACTACAGTTTGTCCATAAGGGATTTGTACACCATTTACTGGAGAGTAATTGTTGTAAGTAACCACAGATTTAATTTCTTGACCTTGTACTTCTTTACTGCTCTCTACTTGAGTTAGTAATCCAGTTTCTACATCATAAAACCTGTAAACGTTATCTTCTCCTATTATTACTTTTACTTTATAGTGGTCTTTACCATTAATATCTACTATGCTTTCTAATTGTACATTATTCATGTCAAATTTAGTTTCGGCAAATAAACCTGGTTCTGCTTTTTTCTCAGCAATTTGATCTTCAGTTAAAGGTCTTTTCATACCTTGTTGCTCTGCATAACCAGTAGTTCCATTCCACTTTTGTTTCATGATTGTTCCCATACCTTCTGCATTAATTTCTACAGATTCTTTATTTGAAGCAATCATGTATTTAACTTCAGCAGTTAAAGGAATTGGTACACCATCTATTTTAACATCTCCAGACATTAATACTGTTTTAACAGCATCTAAGTTTGATTTTCCTCCAATAGCTTTAATGTAATTATCTATTACGCTTTGCGCAGTAACACCTTCTGGAATTGGTTTAGAAAACACTGGTTTTTCTACTGGATTTGCATAAGTGTCAAAATATTTAATTGGTAAACCTGTTTTTTCTAAATTAGAAATTACGTCACTTCCTTTACCTACAATTACAATTCTTGCATTTTCTGGTTTAAAATACTTGTTTGCAACACGATTTACATCTTCTGCAGTTACAGCATTTATTTTTTCTAAATAGGTTTTGTAAAAGTCTTTAGGTAAGTTGTTTAACTTAATGTTTAAAGCGTATCTAGCTATAGTTTGCGGACTTTCTAAAGCTAATACAAAATCACCTACGTATTTAGATTTAGCATTTTTTAACTCTTGTGCAGTTACAGGTTCTGTTTTTATTCTTTTAATTTCTTTTAATGTTTGCACAACCGCGCTATCTGTAACCATATTTCTTACAGCTGCTCCAGCAGTAAATCTTGAAGCGCCATAACGCGATGTGCCTACGCTAGATCTTGCACCATAAGTATAACCATGCTCTTCACGTAAATTCATGTTAAGGTAGCTGTTAAATCCACCTCCTAAAATTTTGTTAGCGATTAAAACTGCATGATAATCTTCATCATTCATTTTTAAATCAGCATTATTTGTAAGAGAAATGTTAGATTGTACAGCGTTTGGCATGTCAACAAAATTAATCTGAGTTGACGGTACATTTGGACTTGGGTTAATTAGGTTAGTTGTAAAGTCTATTCCTTTTTCCCAGTTTTTAAAGTATTTTTTTACTTGCTTTTCTACTGTTTTAAAATCTACATCACCAACAACAACTAAATATGCGTTGTTTGGATTAAAGTACTTTTGATAAAAAGCTCTAACATTATCTAATGTGATATTATTTATTGTTTCTTCTGTAACAAACTCGCCGTAAGGATGTTTTTTACCGTAAGATAAAGCGGTTCCAACACGACCTGCTATAGCATCTACACTTTTATCAGAGCTTTTAATGTTTTCAATCATCTTATCTTTTTCTTTCTGAAATTCTTCTTCAGAAAATAAAGGATTGATTGCAGCATCTGCCATTAATTCTAAAATACGCTCTGAGTATTTAGATAACGACGACGCGTAAGCATTACTTGATCCAAAGCTTAATCTAGCTCCTAAAAAATCTATTTCTTCGTTAAATTGATCTTTAGAGATTGATGTTGTACCGTTACCAAGTAAAGCGCCAAGCATACTAGAAACTCCAGCTTTGTCACCTTCTACAATAGGTTTATTGTCTATTGTTAAAGAGTAAGAAACGCGAGGTAATTTATGGTTTTCTACAACTAAAACTTTAAGTCCATTTTTTAATTCAAATTCTCCAGGAACTTCAAGTGTAATACTTGGTGCTGGACCTGGTTTAGGTTGTACAGATCTATCAATTTGAGCTGTTGCAGTAATTGATATGAACAATACGGCTAATAGTGCTGTTATTTTTGTTTTCATGTGTTTTTATATTTTGTAAAATAGCCTAAACTAATTTATGTCAATTATTCGCTAGCTTTTTCAGATTCTGGTAAATACTCTAAAAGTAATCTTTGATTAGGATTTAAGTATTTTTTTGCTACTTCTTTAATTTCTTCTCTTGTAATTGATCTGTAGATGTCAATTTCAGTATTAATTAAATCTGTGTTACCATATAACATGTAGTAAGTTGCTAAAGAGCTAGCAATTCCTTCTACGCTAGAATTTGAGTTTACAAATTGATTTTCGAAGATGTTTTGTAGTTTTTGATAATCTCTTTCAGAAATTAACTCGTTTTGTACTTTAACTATTTCTTCATCAATTTCTTTCATTATATCTTCAAGTTTAGTTTCACCTAAAGGAAGACCAAATAAAATGTAAGTCCCGTAATCTTCTTGACTGTTATTAAATGCACCTACTTGTAAAGCCATTTTTTTCTCGTCAACTAATTTTTTATATAATACTGAAGATTTTCCGCTACTTAAGTAAGTAGATAACATGTCTAAAACATAAGCATCTCTATCTTTCATAGAAGGCGTACGGTAAGCAGCTACAATTGCAGGTATTTGTATGTTTGCATCGTAAGCAGTAGCAGTAATAGGCTGCGTTATAGGATCTTCTTTAGGAAAGTTTCTTGTTACTTCTTCACCTCTTGGAATTGGTCCAAAGTAATCTTTGATCATTTTTTTAACCTCTGGTACATTAATATCTCCAGCAACAACTAGAACAGCGTTATTAGGTACATAGAATTTTTTGTTGAATGCTTGAAACTCTTCTAATGTTGCAGCATCTAAATGTTCCATTTCACCAATTGTAGTCCAACGGTAAGGATGCTTTTTAAACATGTTCTTCTTTACGTTTTCAAAGAATTTACCGTAAGGAGAATTGTCTACACGTAAACGTTTTTCTTCTTTAACTACTTCGTTTTGTGTATCTACACCATCTTGATTAATAACAGGATGTAAAAGTCTTTCAGATTCCATCCATAGTCCTAATTCGACACTGTTAGAAGGGAAAACTTCGTAATAATAAGTTCTATCATCGGTTGTGTTTGCATTGTTGCTTCCTCCTTGAGAAGTCACAATAGTAAACCATTCGCCACGAGCAATGTTTTCTGTGCCTTCAAATAAAAGGTGCTCAAAAAAATGGGCAAAACCAGTACGTTCTGGATTTTCGTCTTTTGCACCTACGTGATACATTACAGATGTAGTTACCACAGGAGCAGAATTGTCTTGATGTAAAATAACGTGCATACCGTTATCTAAATCATACTCTTCATACTTAACTTCTTGTGCATTAGTAGTAAAACCAGCTAATACCAAAGCAGCTAATGAAAATAAACTTTTTTTCATGTTTAAATTATTTTATTATCAGTTTAAGGTATATGTATCAAAAAATAAATTTTGTTACACTTTTTAACAAAAATAATAATAGTAACTAGTTGTTTTAAGTTTTGAGAAAAAATTAACACCAAATATTTAAAATTTTAAAAGAAAATCACGAACTTATAATGTTGATAACCAATAAAATAAAAAAACTATGAAAAATATCTCTTTACCCATAAAATATGGGCTGTATATAACAGCAGGTTTAATCGCTTATTTTTTACTACTAGCAGCTTTTGGATGGCACACAAATCCATTTTTTAGTTTATTTAATGGATTTATAACTGGTTTTGGTATATATGAAGCAATAAAACATTATAAAGACGAAAAAGGACATACCTTTAGTTACACCGGTGGATTTACCGTAGGTATTGTTTCCGGGTTTATAGCAGCAATTTTATTTACAATATTTTTTACTTTTTATGCTACAGAAATTAATCCGAATTTTTTAGAACAATTACTAACGGTTTTTGCTAACGACTATAATGTACACATAGGATTAGTGTCTTTTGTTGTTGCCATAATGGGTTTTGCAACAACAGTAGTTTTAACATTAACCTGTATGCAAGTGTTTAAAAAAAGTAGAAATATGCTTCAAAATGCTTAAAACGTTTGTAGATTAATTAATTAGAAGTATATTTGCATCCGCTTTCTAAGAATTTGGAAGCAAAAAGTTAAATTAATTTAATAAAAACGTTACGCTATGTACGCAATTGTAGAGATAGCAGGGCATCAATTTAAAGTTGAGAAAGACCAAAAAGTTTTTGTTAACCGTTTAGCAGTAGAAGAAGGAGACAAAGTAGAATTTGATAACGTTCTTTTAATTGCAGATGGTAGCGATGTAACTGTTGGCGCCCCAGCTATAGGCGGAGCACAAGTTAGTGCAAAAGTCTTAAAGCACCTTAAAGGTGATAAAGTTATTGTTTTCAAAAAGAAAAGAAGAAAAGGTTACCGTGTAAAGAATGGACACAGACAATACCTTTCTGAAATTGTTATTGAAAACATCGTAACTTCTGGAGCTAAACCAGCTAAGAAAGCTGAAAAAGCGGCTCCAAAAAAAGAAGAAAAAAAATCTGAAGCTAAAGCAGTAAAATCTACTGGAAAGGCAGACGATTTAAAAAAGATTGAAGGTATTGGACCTAAAATCGCATCTACATTAGTAGAAGCAGGAATTTCAACTTTTGCTGAATTAGCAAAAACGGATGCTGCTAAAATTTCTGAAATTATCTCTGGTGTTCGTGGTAACCACGTTACAGATACTTGGCCAAAGCAAGCTGAATTAGCTGCTGAAGGTAAGTGGGATGAATTAAAGAAATGGCAAGACGAATTAGATGGTGGTAAAGCATAATTTATCACTTAAGTATAACAATATAAAACCATAAGATCATGGCTCATAAAAAAGGAGTTGGTAGTTCTAAAAACGGTAGAGAATCAGAATCGAAACGATTAGGTGTTAAGATTTTTGGTGGTCAAGCTGCTATTGCAGGTAATATTATCGTTAGACAAAGAGGTAACACACATCATCCAGGTGAAAATGTATACCAAGGTAAAGACCATACATTACACGCTCAAGTAGATGGTATTGTACAGTTTACAAAGAAAAAAGATAACAAGTCTTATGTTTCTATAGAGCCTTTTAAAGCTTAAGAAGCAACTTATTATTTAAATAAAAAAAAAGCACTTTCTTTAGAAAGTGCTTTTTTTATTGTTTTAGTTTAGCATAGAAAATAAAAATCCCAAACTATAGTTTGGGATTTTTTGAATGTTATAAAAGCAAAGCTTACTAAAAACATTAGAAACTTTTCGCTCTGTTTTTAATATCTATAGTGTTCAGGTTTAAATGGACCTTCAACTGTTACACCAATATATTCAGCTTGATCTTGTTTAAGCTCAGTAAGTTCAACACCAATTTTTTCTAAGTGTAATGCTGCTACTTTTTCATCTAAATGTTTTGGTAGCATATATACTTCGTTTTCATACTTATCAGAATGATTCCAAAGCTCTATTTGTGCTAACGTTTGGTTAGTAAAAGAATTACTCATTACAAAACTTGGATGACCAGTTGCACAACCTAAGTTTACTAAACGTCCTTCTGCTAAAATGATAATATCATTACCATCAATAGTATATTTATCTACTTGAGGTTTAATCGTGTTTTTAGTATTACCGTAGTTTTCGTTTAACCAAGCCATTTGTATTTCGTTATCAAAATGACCAATGTTACATACTATGGTTTTATCTTTCATTGCTTTAAAGTGCTCTGCACGTACAATGTCTTTGTTACCAGTTGTAGTAATTACGATATCTGCATTACTAACTACAGTTTCTAATTTTTTAACTTCAAAACCGTCCATTGCAGCTTGTAACGCACAAATTGGGTCAATTTCAGTTACTGTTACGATACTTCCAGCACCTTTAAATGATGCAGCAGTACCTTTACCAACATCTCCGTAACCACAAACAACAACGCGCTTTCCAGCTAACATCACATCTGTTGCACGACGTATAGCATCTACAGCACTTTCGCGACAACCGTATTTATTATCAAATTTAGATTTTGTTACAGAGTCGTTTACGTTTATAGCAGGCATTGGCAATGTTCCGTTTTTAACACGCTCGTATAAACGGTGTACACCAGTTGTAGTTTCTTCAGATAAACCTTTAATACCAGAAGCCAATTCTGGATATTTATCTAAAACCATATTAGTTAAATCTCCACCATCATCAAGAATCATGTTTAATGGTTTACGATCTTCACCAAAAAATAAAGTTTGCTCGATACACCAGTCAAATTCTTCTTCAGTCATATCCTTCCAAGCATAAACAGCAGTTCCTGCAGCAGCAATAGCAGCAGCAGCTTGATCTTGAGTAGAGAAAATGTTACAAGAACTCCAAGTAACTTCTGCACCTAAAGCTTGTAAAGTTTCGATTAAAACTGCAGTTTGAATCGTCATATGTAAACATCCAGCGATACGTGCACCTTTTAAAGGTTGTTCGTCTTTATACTCTTCACGTAAGCTCATTAAACCTGGCATTTCTGCTTCGGCTAATTCAATTTCTTTTCTTCCCCAATCTGCAAGAGACATATCTTTTACTTTATTAGGAACGTATGGGACTGTTTTTGTACTCATATATTTTTGTTTCAATTTTTATTAATAAGCTAAAATAGGCTTATACTTAAAATTTAATTACATTCGCTATTGTAAAAAAATCCAAATAGCCTTAAGCGCTGCAAAGATAACTAATAACATTTAGAATATTAAATGCCTCTTTATAAATCCATTACTGCTAATAGCCAAACTGTTGTTAAAATTTGGAAAATTGAAGAATCTTACGATGATTTAATTGCGCCTTTAGACTTAAAAACAGAAAGTTTAAGTAGAGTTTTAGGAATGAAAAGCGAGTTGCATCAACGTGGTTTTTTAAGTGTTAGACATTTGTTACGTGAGTTTGGTTACACCGATCAAGATTTGTTTTATGATGAAAACGGTAAACCTCATTTAAAAGACGGAAAGCATATTTCTATAACCCATAGTTTTACGTTTTCTGGAGTTATTATTAGTGATAATGAAGTTGGTATTGATATAGAAATGCAGCGCGAAAAAATAGCTAAAATCGCTAAGAAATTTGTCGAATACGAGTTTGAGTATTTAGATACAGAAGCTGAAGATTATATTAATAAACTAACCGTAGTTTGGGGCATAAAAGAATCTTTATATAAATTATTTGCAACACCAGGAATGTTGTTTAGAGAACACTTTTTAGTTATTCCTTTTTCTATTAAAGATGAAGAAACTGTGTGTTGGATTGATTACAATGGACTTAAAAAAAGATACAACTCGCACTTCTTAGAATTTGAAGGATTTACTTGCGCATACGTTATTGAATAATGAACATTTACAACCATATATTACAAGCTAAAAACGACGGAAATAAACTATTAGCAGTCTTAATAGATCCGGACAAGTTTCAGCTTAAAAATGCATTGCAATTTATAGATAAAGTCAATAAATCTATAATAACACATATTTTTATTGGCGGTAGTGAAGTAGGGCAAAACGTAACCCAACAATTAGTTGAGGTTATAAAAATGCTAACCGATTTGCCAATAGTTTTATTTCCTGGTGATGTGACTCAAATTTCAAAAGATGCCGATGCTATTCTGTTTCTGTCTTTACTTTCTGGTCGTAATCCAGACTATTTAATAGATAAGCAAGTGCAAGCTGTACCATTATTAGAAAAAACACAATTAGAAGTTATTTCAACAGGATATATTTTAATAGAATCTGGTAAAACAACAGCTGTACAACGCGTTACAAATACGTTGCCTCTAAATAGAACAGACGTAGATGCTATAACAAACACAGCAAAAGCAGGAGAATTACTAGGTAAAAAGCTGATTTATTTAGAAGCTGGTAGCGGCGCAACTTATGAAGTGCCAGCTGAGGTAATTTCTTCAGTAAAAAATAAAATAGATATTCCGTTAATTGTTGGTGGCGGCATTAGAACAAAAAGACAAATAGAAAACGCTTTTATTGCAGGTGCAGATTTGGTAGTTATTGGTACTGCTTTTGAAGAAGACCAACAGTTTTTTGAACAATTAAAACATTAGTATGCAAATTTCAGTAGATTTAACCTTGTCTCCGTTACAAAACGATTATGAGGCACATATTATAGACTTTATTAAAACACTAAGAAATTCTGAATTTAAAGTGCTTGAAAACCCTTTAAGCACGCAAATATTTGGAGATTTTGAAACGCTTATGCCATTTTTAAATCAAGCTATCAAAACGTCTTTTGAAAATGCAGATATTAGTGTGTTAACCATGAAGGTTGTAAAAACTAACAGAAGCGATTATGAGCCACATTTTTGATTTCTTTTTTGGTCAATATGCAACTTATAATACCATAGATGTTGTTTTAGAAATTATTGCTGTAATCTTTGGTTTTTTATCTGTTTGGTATTCTAAACAAAATAAAGTTCTTGTATTTCCTACAGGTATGATTAGCACAATAATTTTTGTGTATCTATTGCTTAAATGGGAACTTTTAGGCGATATGATGATTAACGCTTATTATTTTATAATGAGTGTTTATGGATGGTATTTTTGGACAAAAAAGGTAGATCAAACTCATGTAACGCCAATTTCTACAACAACCACTAAAGAAAAACAAGCTAGTGTTGCTATATTTATAGCAACTTTAATTTTTGTTTTTGCTGTTTATAAAACCTTTGATAAATGGACAAGTTGGGTTGCTTATGTAGATGCATTAACAACTGCAATTTTCTTTGTTGGAATGTGGTTAATGGCAAAACGAAAAATTGAAAATTGGATTTTTTGGATTATCGGAGATATCATTTCTGTACCTTTATATTTCTATAAAGGGTTTACGTTTACCAGTTTTCAATATTTAGGGTTTACGGTAATAGCAATTTATGGATATTTAGCATGGAAGAAGCTCTTAAACAACAACCAAGTAACTGTATAAAAGTTGTGCTTTTTGGACCAGAAAGCACTGGTAAAACAACACTATCTATTCAGTTAGCACGATATTATAATTCGGTTTGGGTACCAGAATATGCACGCGATTACCTTCAAAATAAATGGAATAACGAGCGTAAAACTTGCGAGCCTAAAGACCTTTTGCCAATAGCTATTGGTCAAATGGAATTAGAAAACACACTAGCCCAAAAAACAGATTCAGTTTTAATTTGTGATACAGATTTGTTAGAAACTAAAGTGTATTCAGAAGAATATTATTCTGGGACATGCGATTCATTATTAGAAAAATATGCTTTAAAAAATACATATGATTTGTACTTTTTAACTTATATTGATACACCTTGGGAAGCAGATGATTTAAGAGATAAGCCTGAAGAAAGACAAGAAATGTTTGAAGCGTTTAAAGCAGCTTTAATTAAATATAAAAGACCATTTGTCTTATTAAAAGGCGATAAAAAAACAAGGTTAGCAACTGCTACCAAACATATTAATCAACTACTAGAGAAGAATGATGAAGTTAAGTGATAAAGATCTAGATTTACTTGAAAAAAAAGGAATCTCAAAACAAACAATAGATCAACAAATGCAATTGTTTAAAAATGGATTACCTTTTATAAACCTAAAGCGTGCAGCTACTGTAGACGATGGTATAATAAAACTTACTGCTAAAGAAGAAAATGAATATATTAAGCTGTATGATAATGAAAAAGAAAACATAGACATTGTTAAATTTGTGCCAGCTTCTGGAGCAGCAACAAGGATGTTTAAATTTTTGTTTCAGTTTTTAGATTCTTTTCGATCTAAAGAAGAAAGCATAAATGCTTATATTAATCGTAAAAAAGCGTTAGATCTTTCAATCTTTTTTATAGGACTAGAAAAATTACCTTTTTTCACCAAAGTAATTAGTTATTTAAAAGAGAAACATTCTAATT
Organism: Mesoflavibacter profundi; assembly: GCF_014764305.1. Lineage (NCBI taxonomy): Bacteria > Pseudomonadati > Bacteroidota > Flavobacteriia > Flavobacteriales > Flavobacteriaceae > Mesoflavibacter > Mesoflavibacter profundi. The sequence continues at coordinate 926,902 of NZ_CP061703.1, read as the reverse complement.
ATTCAGAATTAAGTTTAGAAGAAAAAAGAATATTGTTTATAACAGCACTTTTAGAAGAAGATCAATTAAATTACAGTTTTTATCCAAAAGGGATTTTACCATTTCATAACTATAAAACACATACTGCAAGTGCATTTGAAGAACATTTATATGAAGCAGCAATGTATTCGGCTTCAAAGGATAATGCAAAAATCCATTTTACCATTTCAGATCAGCATAAGACACTTTTTGAAGAAGAATTTAATAAAATAAAATCTGCTGTAGAAGAAAAAACACAGACTAGTTTTGATATTTCATTTTCATTTCAAAAACAATCTACAGATACAATAGCGGTAACAAATAAAGACGAAATTGTAAGAACTAACACAGGCGACATTTATTTTAGACCTTCTGGACATGGCGCCTTATTGTCTAATCTTAACGACTTAAATGCGGACCTAATATTTATTAAGAACATAGATAATGTAGTCGTGTCTAAGTATAAAAAAACAGTAGGAAAACATAAGAAAATTCTTGCAGGATTATTAATAGATATAAAAAACACAGCGTTTAAGCATGCAAAAGATTTAGATGAAAAAGATTTAAATGAAGCCCAACTCATTCAAATAGCAACCTTCTTGCAAAATAAGTTAAATGTTGTGATTTCTGCAGAATTTGAAAAATATGCAAAGAAGTATCAAATAGAATATTTAAAGAAAAAATTAAACCGTCCAATTAGAGTTTGCGGAATGGTAAAAAACGAAGGTGAACCTGGAGGCGGACCATTTTGGGTAAAAGATGAAGCTGCAAACATTTCACTTCAAATTGTAGAATCAGCTCAAATAGATACTAAAGCAAAATCACAGAAAAAAATCCTAAAAAAAGCAACGCACTTTAATCCTGTAGATATTGTTTGTAGCATAAAAAATCATAGAGGCGAAGTGTATGATTTACAACAGTTTTTAGATCCAAAAGCAGCTTTTATAACACAAAAAACAATAGACGGTAAATCTATAAAAGCATTGGAGTTACCTGGTTTATGGAATGGTAGTATGTCTAACTGGAATACTGTTTTTGTAGAAGTTCCATTAGCAACTTTTAATCCGGTTAAAAATGTAAACGATTTATTAAAACCTAGTCACCAAACCAATTAATGTTGTTAGATAAAGAGATTGAAAAAGAGTTTAATTTAAAAGCCATTCGCAGTTCTGGAAGTGGTGGACAACATGTAAATAAAGTTGCTACAAAAATTGAATTAAGTTTTAATGTAGAATTATCACAGTCTTTAACACAAGAGCAAAAAGAGATAATCATTGACAAATTAGCAAAAAGACTAACAAAAGAAAATGTGTTAATTATACAATGTAGCGAAACAAGAAGTCAATTAAAAAATAAAAGAATTGCAATACAAAAAGCAATATCAATTATTGAGGAAGCTTTAGTTATAAATCCAGAGAGAAAACCAACAAAAATCCCAAAAGCAGTCATAAAAAAACGATTAAAATCTAAACGTCTAAATTCAGAAAAAAAAGCCAATAGACGTAAACCTGATATAAATTAGTTATTAATCGTAGTTTAGCAATGTTATTTTTGCAGGTTAATTTAGAATGTTATTTTTTTAGGAATTCAATTTGATTCTAAAAAATCATATTTATCTTTGCACCGTTCTCAAAAAAGGGGTGCTTTTTTTGATTTAAGATATACTAGTCAACTTAAATCTTACAGGCTGAGATCATACCCAACGAACCTAGAACAGGTAATGCTGTTTAGGGACAAAGAATGGACAGTTTTACAAGTAAAAATGTATGATTGACATTCAACAAATTAATTATAAATAGTAAAGAATAATTACCTCTTTTTATTCGATTATAAATTTCATAATCGTAATGAAAAATTTATTTCTTTTTTTAACACTATTAGTGTTGTCAGTCAGTGTTAATGCTCAAGAAGACAAGCAGCAAGACACTACAAAAATTCAAAAATTAGACGAAGTTTTAGTAAAAGCAGTACGTGTAGATGCAGATTCGCCTATTACACATAGTAATGTAGACAAAGCAGAAATTCAAAAGCGTAATTTAGGTCAAGATATTCCAATTTTACTTAATTATTTACCGTCTGTTGTAACAACAAGTGATGCTGGAGCTGGTATTGGTTACACAGGGATTAGAGTACGTGGTACAGATGCAACTAGAGTTAATGTAACTATTAATGGAATACCTTATAATGACCCAGAAAGTCAAGGTACATTTTGGGTTAATTTAGGTGATTTTGCGTCCTCTACAGAAAGTATCCAATTACAACGTGGTGTTGGTACATCTACCAATGGTTCTGGTGCTTTTGGTGCAAGTTTAAATTTATTAACAGACGTGTTTTCTGAAGAAGCTATGGCTGAAATATCTAACAGCTTTGGTAGTTATAATACAAGAAAACATACAGTAAAGGTAAGTTCTGGATTGCTAAACGATCACTTTGAAGTATCAGGAAGATTCTCTAAAATAGATTCAGATGGTTATGTAGATAGAGCATTTACAGATTTAAAATCTTACTTTTTACAAGGTGTTTATAAAAATAATAACACTTTAATAAAAGCCTTAACTTTTGGTAATTATGAGCGTACATATCAATCTTGGTATGGTTTAACCGAAGATCAATTAAAAGAAGATCGTCGTCAAAACCCATATACTTATGATAACGAAACAGATAATTACTGGCAAGATCATTATCAATTACACTGGAATCAGCGATTTAATAACAATTGGTCTACTAACTTAGGGTTAAATTATACAAAAGGAAAAGGATACTTTGAGCAATTTAAAGAAGGAGAATCTGCTGCAGATTTTTCTAATTTAATCGAAGACGATTCTGATGTAATTGTCCGTCGTTGGTTAGATAACGATTTTTATGTTTTAAATGCTAACGTGGTTTATCAAAATACGAATTTAGAATTAGTCACAGGATTATCTTATAACACTTATACAAGTGATCACTTTGGAGAAGTAATTTGGGGAAGCGATTTAGCACCAAACACACAAATAAGAGATCGTTATTACGATGGAGATGCAACTAAAAACGACTTTAGTATATTCTCTAAAGCAACATTTAATATTGTTCCTAAACTAACAGGATTTGTAGATTTACAAGGACGTTTTGTAAGCTATAAAACAAACGGAATCAATTCAGATTTAAATGAATTTGTAACCGATGCAGACTTTAGTTTTTTCAATCCTAAATTAGGGTTAACTTATAAATCTTCAGAAAAAAATAGCTACTACGTTTCTTACGCAAGAGCTAATCGTGAGCCAAATCGTGACGACTTTAAAGCTGGTGTAACAGAAAATGAAACTTTAAACGATATAGAATTAGGTTGGCGTTATGCAAGTAATAAAGTAAATGTTAGCACTAATTTATATTACATGTTTTACCAAAACCAGTTAGTGTTAACAGGAGAATTAGATGATGTTGGTAGCCCAATAAGAGCAACTAGCGGAAAAAGTTACAGATTAGGACTAGAGGTTGATGCAAACATTGCTTTTAGTAAAATGTTTAGTACCTCTTTAAACGTAGCTGTTAGCCAAAATAAAAATCAAGATTTTACAGCGTCACTTGACGGAGAATTTGTAAATCTTGGAGATACAAATATTTCTTTCTCTCCAGAGTTAGTTATAGGTAATGCTATTAATTTTATGCCTACAGAAAATTTACAGCTTTCATTTTTAAGTAAATATGTTGGTGAGCAATATATGGGTAATATAGATAGAAAAAGTTCTAAATTAGATAGTTACTTTGTAAACGATTTCAATATCAACTATCAAATTAATCCTAATAAAATATTTAAATCAATAATAGTATCTGGATTAGTAAATAATGTATTTAATAAAAAATATGTGTCTAATGGTTACTATGGTACTTATGATGATACTTGGTCTGTTCCAGGAGAAACAACAACATTAGATTATGCAGGATATTATCCTCAAGCAACAACTAACTTTTTATTAGGGCTTACTTTAAAATTTTAAAGTGTAGAAAAAGTTAATAAAAAAAGCATCACTTTTTGTGATGCTTTTTTTTATTTCAAAATCAATTAATTGTTATACACACGTATAACACTACCGTTAACTTCTACAAAATATTGCTTAAGGCTAAAGTTTCCGGTTGTACCATCAAAAGCGCCACCATTAACAATATTATAGCTGTTATTATCATCACAATTACAAGAGGCAGTAATACCATCTACAGATAATCTAGAACAGTTAGAAGGTGCATGGTTAGGATCTGTTAATTCAAAAGACACATAATTTCCGTTTCCAACATTGTAAATTACAATAGCATTGTAACCAAAAGCATTTAATACTAAGTGATTACCATCAAACTGTAAATCGTTATACTGCGGTAAAGACGTGTCTATAGAGTTTTGCGTGTCAAAAACAATATCTGGAATATAATTGTTGTTATTATTATCATCATCTTTATCACAAGAGAATATTAATAAAATAAAAACTAAAAGTGGTAATAACTTGATTTTCATTAGCAATAAAAAATGTTTTTCAATAGCAAATTTACAACAATAACCTAGTTGAAATAAATATTTTATATATTTGTAGAACAAAATCTCGTGTCTGCGAGATTTTTGCGTTTTACGCTGAAAGTATTTTAAATTTCGGCGTCTTTTTATTTAAAACGAAATTATTATGAGTAAAGTATCTTATTATACAGCCGAAGGACTAAAAAAATTACGTGATGAATTAAATCACTTAAAAGATGTAGAGCGACCAAGAGCATCGCAAGCAATTGCAGAAGCTAGAGATAAAGGTGATTTGAGTGAAAATGCAGAATATGATGCTGCAAAAGAAGCTCAAGGATTATTAGAGATGAAAATTTCTAAACTAGAAGAAACCTTATCCAATGCCAGAATAATTGACGAGTCACAATTAGACACATCAAAAGCTTTAGTGCTATCTAAAGTAAAAATAAAAAACCAAACCAATGGTATGGAAATGGTGTACACTTTAGTAGCAGATGGAGAAGCAGATTTGGCATCAGGAAAAATATCTGTAAACAGTCCAATTGGTAAAGGCTTATTAGGTAAATCTGTTGGCGATGTTGCCGAGATACAAGTGCCAAGTGGTATTATGAAATTTGATATCATAGAAATATCACGATAATAAATTTTCGCTTTCGCGGAAACGTCTAAATATTTATTCCTGTTTATTCTGAAAAAATTTTCAGTTTAGCAGGAATCTTTTTTATATTTAAATCATAAATTCTTTCAGTATGGCTTCCATATTTACAAAAATTATCAATGGTGAAATACCATGCTATAAAATTGCCGAAACCGAAGATTTTTTTGCGTTTTTAGATATTAATCCTAACGCAAAAGGACATACATTATGTATACCAAAAAAAGAAGTCGATAAAATTTTTGATTTAGACGAAGCTACATATACGGGCTTAATGCAGTTTTCACGTAAAGTAGCAATAGCTATAGAAAAAGCAATACCTTGCAAACGTGTTGGTGTTAGTGTAATTGGTCTAGAAGTACCACATGTGCATGTGCATTTAATACCGCTAAATACTATGGAAGATGCACGATTTATTAGAAAAGAAACCTTAACTAAAGAAGACTTTGAAGCTACAGCTAAAGCAATTCAATCTTACCTATAAAGCAAAAAAGTAACTATTGCTGCAATTACAGCTATACCAATTAATAGCAGGATAAAGGTTAAAGGTTTTAGTTTTAAATAACTACGTTTAGGTTTAAAAGCACGCATTTGGTAATCGTAAACACGTTCTATATCTTCTGTCCATCTTACAGGAAAAATCTCGGTATTACAAGTGTCACAACGCAAACTTGTCCTAACATTTTGTGTCAAAGTTTTATGCAATTTGGTTTCAATAAACTCTTGTTTAAAAGTTAATTGTAATCCGGTTTTGCTATAGCATTCTGGACAATTGTTGTTTAAGCTTACTTCCTTTATGGTTAGATATTGTTTGTGCATTTTAAACGGTTTTTAAGGTGATTAACATGGTAGTGCCAACACCAATCTCAGAAAACTGAACTTTTATTTTTCCTTCATGAAAATCTTCTACAATTCGTTTTGCTAAAGATAAACCTAATCCCCAACCACGTTTTTTTGTAGTAAATCCAGGTTCAAAAATACTATTAAATTCTTTTTTAGAGATACCTTTTCCTGTATCACTTACAGTAATTTCTACAAATTTATCTTTGGGTAATATTTGGATTTTTAAATTGCCTTTTCCCTTCATAGCATCTATAGCATTTTTTACTAAATTTTCTATAGTCCAACCATAAAGTTGCTTGTTTAGATTAACGTAAATGCTATTATCTGGAGCATCTATACTAAAGTTTATTAGCTTAGAAGATCTTGATTTTAAATAACTATAAGCGTCTATAGTTTCTTTTACAATATCATGTTTTTCTAAAGTAGGTAAAGAGCCTATTTTGCTAAAACGCTCGGTAATAGTTTGTAATCTATTAATATCTTTTTCAATTTCTAGGATATATTCTGGATTGGTGTTTTCAGATTTTAATATTTCTGTCCAGCCAATTAAAGAAGATAACGGTGTGCCAATTTGATGTGCAGTTTCTTTTGCCATTCCAGACCATAACTTATTCTGTGTAGCAATTTTACTGCTTCTATAAAAAAAGTAAACCACTGCACCAAATAACAGGATAATTAGTAGTAAAGCTAGTGGATAAAATTTTAACTTTTTTAAAAGCGGAGAATTACCATAATATAAGGTTGATAAAACTTTACCATCGTAAACAATCTCTATTGGTTTATTTTCATTTTTAAATTGTTCTATTAGCTGTTTTAAATAGGCGTTGTCTTTTGCTTTTTTTTCATCTATATTATTGTAATCCATACTACCATCTTCATTAAGTTTAATCATTGGAGTAGTAGTATTACTTTCAAGAATTTTTAATGGCAAATTACCAATGTCACCATTTAAATCCATATTTTGAATGATGTCTTGTTGTGCAAAAGACCAATTTTGCATTTTTATACGTTCTTCGGCTTTAAACTTTTGAAAAAACACATAGGTATTCCAAAGTATTAAAGAGATTATTCCAAAAGACGCAATTATAATAATCCAACGTATAAGTTGACGATGTTTTGTAAAAAACATAGTATATTTTTTTGTTGTTAATATAATGCAATTCTGTTAATAATATTGTTAGAGATAGGTATTAAATTGCTTTTAGTTGGTTTTAAGATTATGTACTTTTGCCTAAAATTACTCAAGATATGTTATCCTTTTTGCCATCAGATTTAGCAACTCCAAAACTTCATAGTTATTTGTTAAGTGCAGTAGCGCCAAGACCAATTGCATTTGCTAGTACAATAGATGATAAAGGTCAACCTAATTTATCGCCTTTTAGTTTTTTTAATGTATTTAGTGCTAATCCGCCAATTTTAATATTTTCTCCTGCAAGACGTGTAAGAGATAATACAACAAAGCATACTTTAGAAAACGTACAGCAGGTAAAAGAAGTTGTTATAAATGTTGTTAATTATGATATTGTACAACAAATGTCTTTAAGTAGTACAGAGTATCCTGAAGGTGTAAACGAATTTGATAAAGCAGGATTAACCATGCTAAAATCTGATATTGTAAAACCATTTCGTGTTGCTGAAAGTCCTATTCAAATGGAATGTAAAGTAAACGAGGTTGTTACATTAGGCGATCAAGGTGGCGCAGGTAATTTAGTAATATGCGAGGTCGTTAAAATGCATATTAATAAAGATGTATTAGATGAAAACGAAAGCATAGATCAAGTTAAATTAGATTTAGTATCTAGAGCTGGCGGTAGTTATTATAGTAGAGCAAAATCTGGTTTTTTTGAAATTCCTAAACCGTTAAGCACATTAGGAATAGGTGTAGATGCATTACCAGATCATGTAAAAAATAGCCACATATTAACAGGAAATGATTTAGGATTGTTAGGTAATGTAGAAACTTTACCAGAACCAAATCAAATAGCCGAATTTAAAATAAAACATAATTTACAGAATTTAACAGAAGAGCAAAAGCATAAAAAAGCACACGACTTTTTAAGTTATAATGATGTGCTAAGTGCTTGGAAAACACTATTATTGTAAATTAATTCAAATAAAAACGACGAATATTTAATAATTATATAGAGAAATGGAAGTACAAGGAAAAGTAAAGTTAATAGGAGCAACTCAAACTTTTGGAAGTAACGGATTTAGAAAGAGAGAAATTGTTGTAACTACAGAAGAGCAGTATCCACAACATATCATGATAGAGTTTGTTCAAGATAAAACAGATTTATTAGATAACTATCAAGTAGGTCAAGATGTAAAAGTAAACATAAACTTACGCGGTAGAGAATGGGTTAATCCACAAGGAGAAACTAAATATTTTAACTCTATTCAAGGATGGCGTATAGAAGCTGTACAAACTGGAGCGCCACAAGGTATGCCAGATGTGCCACCAGCTCAAGCTTTTGAGCCTGCTACAAATGTAAACGAAGACGATCACGACGATTTACCGTTTTAATTTATAAAGACATTTAAAGACACAAAAAACCTCAAAACAACTGTTTTGAGGTTTTTAAGTTTTAGTGGTTTTAGCATAGGTCTCTACAAACAAATTTTAAACAAGAAATTTTTCAACTAATTATCTTTTAAAAAAAGACCTTCCTAAATTTCAAATTAATATTGCTAAAAACAAAGTAAAGTATTGAGATTTAATGCAATAAATTAACTAAAACGTTTTCGGAAAATCACTTTTTTGTCATTTTCACAATAAATCTTTAAATTATATCTAAAATTTTATAAATGAAATATATTAATCAACATCAATTTTTTCCTCCTGTAAATCAAGCTACAGAAGATGGATTATTAGCAATTGGTGGTGATTTAAGTCCAGAACGATTATTAGCAGCTTACCAAAACGGAATTTTTCCTTGGTTTGAAGATGATAATACCATTTTATGGTGGTCACCAGATCCAAGATTTGTTTTATTTCCTTCTAGGTTAAAAGTATCTAAAAGTATGAAACAAGTGTTGCGTAATTGTGATTTTGAAGTAACCGTAAATAAAGATTTTAATGCAGTGATCACCGAATGTGCTAAATCAAAACGATCTGGACAAGATAGCACTTGGATTACCAACGGAATGATAAAAGCCTATAATACACTACATCAATTGGGATTCGCAAAATCTGTTGAGGTTTGGCAAGACCAAAAACTTGTTGCAGGCTTATATGGTATCGATTTAAATAATGGTGTGTTTTGTGGCGAAAGTATGTTTACCAAAGTTAGTAATGCTAGTAAAGCAGGCTTTATCACCTTTATTCAAAACAGTAATTACAAATTAATAGATTGTCAAGTTTATACCAATCACTTAGAAAGTTTAGGCGCTGAAGATATTTCTAGAGATGAGTTTTTAAAGTATTTATAAGTTTTAAGTTATTGTGGCAAAAAATATTATTGTAAAAATTAACCCTAAAATCACATTGTAAAATTGTGTCTTCTCACTGTTATAAAAACTTTTTGATCCAGAAAAGTAGTTTTTAAAGTTATAAGTATTCATTTTAAAAAGAAACCTAATGATGCTTCCAACGATCCATCGTATAATTGCTCCAATTATATTAATTAAAAAGTAGAATATAATTCCAACTATTTCATTCATGAATTACACTTCATTATACCTAAAACAATCAACCTCATGATCGTTAACCATTCCGGTTGCTTGCATATGCGCATACATTACTGTGCTACCTACAAATTTAAATCCACGTTTTTTTAAATCTTTACTTAAAGCATCACTTATAGGTGTATTTGCTGGAGCTTCTTTGTAGTTTTTTACTTTATTTTTTATAGGTTTTCCATCTACAAAAGCCCAAATATATTTACTAAACGTACCAAATTCTTCTTGCACTTTCATAAACGCTTGTGCATTGGTAACTGTAGCTTTAATCTTTAGTTTATTGCGAATAATACCTTCGTTTTGCATTAATTCTTCAAGCTTCTTTTCGTCATAAGAGGCTATTTTTTTGTAATCAAAAGCATCTAAAGCTGCTTTAAAATTTTCGCGTTTACGCAACACAGTAATCCAACTTAATCCAGCTTGAAACGTTTCAAGAATTAAAAATTCAAAAATGGTATCGTCATCGTAAACAGGTTTTCCCCATTCTTGGTCATGGTAAGCTTCGTAAAGTGCATCGCCAACACACCAACCGCATCTGTGTTTAGTCATTGTAAGGATTAAAAAATTATCCTACTAATGTAACAACTGTTACTAAAAATTCCTAAAGGTTGCAGTAAATTTATAGTATGGAAACAACACAAATAGATATAAACACTATCATAGAAAAAAGTCTGGAAAATAGCCTGAATTATCAAAGTTATAGAGCTTTAGTTAGTAAGCTTGTAGCAGATAAATCTACAACTGGACCTAATCAATCAAAATCGTTAATAAATTACACCATGCTTAACGATAAACGTATGAAGCGTTGGGATAAAACAGTAAAAATTAATGAAACCGATAAAATAGCTATTACAAACACAACCGTTAATCAAACGTGGATTGTACTTACCGAAAGTTGGTGTGGCGACGCAGCACATGTTATACCGGTGATAAATAAAGTAGCTGAATTACATCCTGGAATAGATTTAAGATTGGTGATGAGAGATGAAAATGAGCAGTTAATGGATTTATTCTTAACCAATGGTGGTAAATCTATACCTAAATTAATTCAATTTGATAATGCTTCAAAAACGGTTTTAAATAGTTACGGTCCAAGACCAACTGAAGCTACAAAAATGGTCAACAATTTTAAGGCAGAACATGGTACATTAACTGCCGAATTTAAAGAAGATCTTCAGCGTTGGTACAATAAAGATAAAGGACAAAACGTCATTAAAGATTTAATTGAATTGATCGATTAAAAACGTCAGTTTGATTGATTTTGTGGTAATAAAAATTGTATTAAGAACTTTTATTGAAATTCAAAAGTAATCGTACCAATTTGAGACGCTAACTTTGAGCGATCAAACCTAGCTTTTTTGGCGTACTTTAAAGCGTGTTCTTCTAAACAACCATTTGAAGATGTAGAAGCCGAATTTAAGCTTGTCTTAATTACAGTTCCGTTTTGGTTAACCGTAATGTTTACTACAATTTTACCAGTTGCATCGCATAAGTAAATAGGAATTGGCAAGTATTGGTCTGTTCGCTCTTTTAAAGAATAGTAAACAGTACTATTGGTATTTGCAACGTTGCTTTGTGCTGCACTTTGATTTTGACTTCGTTTTGCTAAAACACTATTAATACTGTTGTAACTAGTCATTGTTTCTTCAGAAATGGAAGAATTACCATCACTTTTAGAAGAGGTCGTTTCTTTAACAATGTCCTTTTTATACGTTTCTAATTTTGGATTGGCATAATCCTTTGGTGGCGTAATAGGTTTGTAGGCTTGGGCAAAATGTTTATAATTTTCGGTGTTGTTATAAGCTTGATTTGTAGATTTTGAAGTTTTTATTTGTTCTTCATGTTTAGCAATGTCTTCCTCTAATTCTTCAATAGTTTCAACTTGATAATAATCTGCTTCTGTAACAGTTTCAATTTTAAAAACTGTAGCATTTAACAAGGTTAAAACTAAGGTTGAAATTATTAAAAACGTTATTGCTACCGCTTTATGAGAATTATTAAAAGTCATGTAATAGAAAAGGCTAATTTATGTTTAATCTATATACGATTACAAAACGATAAAAAGTTGTGTTTTAGTCCTTTTTTGGCAATTTTTTAATAAAATCTTCGATAGAAAGTGCATTTTTCACATCAAAATCACCAATTTTTGTGCGTCGTAAAACTGAAAGATGAGCACCAGAATTTAACGCTTTTCCAAAGTCATTTGCTAAAGATCTAATGTAGGTTCCTTTACTACAAACAACTCTAAAATCTAGGTTTAAACCGTCAATTTTAGTGATTTCAAAAGCTTGAATGGTCACTTTTCTAGGTTTGATTTCTACGTCTTCTCCAGCACGAGCAAACTCATAAAGACGTTTTCCATCCTTTTTTATCGCAGAAAATACTGGCGGATATTGATCAATTTCGCCAATAAATTGTTTGGTTGTTTCGTGTATTAATGCTTCGGTAATATGATCTGTAGGATAGGTGTTATCAATTTCGGTTTCTAAATCAAAAGACGGTGTTGTACTACCTAAAACAAAAGTGCCTGTATATTCTTTAATCTGACCTTGAAAAACATTAATTTGTTTAGTCATTTTTCCTGTGCAAATTACTAATAAACCAGTTGCCAAAGGGTCTAAAGTACCAGCATGACCAACTTTAATTTTTTTTATGTTGTAAGCTTGCCTTATTTCCCATCTTAGTTTATTTACAGCTTGAAAAGAGGTCCATGTTAAAGGTTTGTCTATTAATAAGACTTGTCCGTTTTTATAGTCTTCTGCAGTCATTTTTTAATTTAAAATTGAATAAATTATTGCAATTAAACCTACAATAGCACAGTAGATAGAGAAGTAAGATAGTTTACTTTTTTTAACAAGACTTATCATCCAAGTACAAGCAAATAATCCAGAAATAAATGCAGCTATAAAACCTATTGAAAGCGTCGTAATGTTTTGAGATTCAAAACTTAAATCGCCACTTAAAACATCTTTAGCAATTTTACCAAAAATTAAAGGTACAACCATTAAAAACGAAAAACGTGCAGCTTTGGTTTTATCATTACCCAATAATACAGATGTAGATATTGTTGCGCCGCTTCGCGAAATACCTGGAAGCATTGCAATTGCTTGAGAAACACCAATGATAAAAGCATTACTAAACGATACATTTTTATTTGTGTTTTTGGCTTTGTCTGCAAAAAATAAAAGGATAGCTGTAACTAATAACATAAAGCCAACTAATAAGATGTTTCCTCCAAAAAGTTGTTCTAATTGTTCTTCAAAAAACAAACCAACAATTACAGCAGGAATCATAGATATTACAATTTTTGAAGCAAATTGCAGATCGTCGTTCCATTCAAATTTTAAAATTCCTTTTATAAGTAACCAAATGTCTTTTCTAAACACAACAATGGTACTTAAACCAGTAGCAAAATGAAGTACAACGGTAAATAATAAGCTTTCTTCAGGAATACTTTTATCACCCAAAATAGCTTTTCCAAGTTCTAAATGACCACTAGAAGATACTGGTAAAAACTCGGTTAAACCTTGTATAATTCCTAATAAAATCGAATCTAATATATCCATGAAGCAAATGTATAAAATACCATTTACCAATTTGATAAATTACTTCATAAAATTAGAAAGTAAGGTAATTAGTCTTTTTTGGGTTTAGATAATATGGCATAAACCTGTACGCCAAGCCCAACAATTATTAATGCAGGAGCAAGTCTTATACGTTGCCAATTAAATATTTGAGGATTAAAAACATTGGGATCGTCACTTCCGCCACCAGACATAAGTATAAAACCAAGAGCCATAAGTGCAAGACCTATAAACATAAACTTGTAATTATGTTTTTTAAAAACTAATTCGGTTTTAAGATTGTTTTTACTCTTGTGTTTACTTTCGCTCACGATGGTGTTTAAATTAAAGTTGATACGACAAATTTAAACTTTTTTAAATTAATCGTAAATATGTTTTAAGGTATGTTTTTTTGGACTAACCTTTTCAACTTGTGCTACTTCATTATCTAGCTCTGGTTTTGTTTTAGCTATATATATTATAATTGCTATAAGACCTATTAATACAAACGTTACTCGTTTCATAATCATTAGTTTTTGGGATTAATTAAACTTTTTAAAGTAATGGTTTGGTCAGTCGCACTTAATTTTTTTGGTTAAGTAAATATAACGTGCTAAAGTGTGAAGTATTGTTAACGCTAACGTTAAAAGGTGTTAAAGTTATTTAATACAACTGGTCTGTTTTTAAGTTTAAAAAACGCTGTGTAGCAAAGTGTGTACTTATCCAAGTAATAATAATACCTAAAAGGAAAACCGCTAAAAACAATCCGCCAATTAATATTAAACTTTGTCTAAGTGCTAATTCCGGAAACATTTTATCTACGTAATACACTACAAAACCAAGTCCTATTAACGCGACAATTGCACCAAGAATACCAAGTTTTATGCTTTTCCAAACAAAAGGTCTGCGTATAAAGCTTTTTGTAGCGCCAACCATTTGCATAGTTTTAATCGTAAATCGTTTTGAGTAAACAGATAATCTAATAGAACTATTAATTAAAAGCACAGCAATTAAAGTGAAGATAGCACTAAGTAATAATACCCAAAAGCTTATTTTTTTTACGTTGCTATTAATAAGTTCAACAAGACTTTCGTCGTATTTAACTTCGTCTACAAAGCTTTTTTCTTGTGCTAAAGCAGTTAATTCTTCTAATTTTTCATTAGTTAAAAAATCGGCTTTCAACTTTACATCAATACTATTTTGTAAAGGATTATAACCAACAAGATCCATAAAATCGTCACCAAATTCAGATTTCATTGCTTCTGCAGCGTCGTCTTTAGATACAAAATCGGTTGTTTTTACATAATCTGCAAGCGCTAGACTTTTTTCAAGTTGTTTAATTTCAACATCTTTAGCAGTATCTTTTAAATAAACTGTTACGTTTACGTTTTCTTTCATAAAATCGGTTACTTTTTTCGCGTTAAGCAATAAAAAGCCAACAATTCCCAATAGAAAAAGTACTAAAGCGATGCTAATTACAACTGAAAAGTAAGACGAAATTAAACGTCTTTTTTGATATCTGTCAAAAGATGAACTCATAAAACGATGTTAGATTATACCGTAAAAATATAAATATTTTGGATTGCTTAATGTTTACAAGGTTTAAACTTTCAACATTGTTATAATAAGTTTAAATTTGCGCTTTTATAAGCCGAAAAACAACAAGATGCAATACGATTTTAAAAAGATAGAAGACCATTGGCAACAGTATTGGGCCAAAAACGAAACTTTTAAAGCCGAAAACAACAGCGAAAAACCTAAATATTACGTGTTAGACATGTTTCCTTATCCATCTGGAGCAGGATTACACGTTGGACATCCGTTAGGGTATATTGCTAGTGATATTTATGCGCGCTACAAACGCCATAAGGGTTTTAATGTATTGCATCCGCAAGGTTATGATAGCTTTGGGTTACCGGCTGAACAGTATGCAATCCAAACAGGACAACATCCTGCAATTACTACAAAAACCAATATTGCTACGTACAGAAAACAGTTAGATAAAATTGGGTTTTCTTTTGATTGGAGCAGAGAAGTACGTACCAGTAATCCAGAATATTACAAATGGACGCAGTGGATTTTCATTCAACTGTTCAACTCTTGGTATAATGTAGATTCAGATCAAGCTGAAGACATTTCAACATTAGAAGCGCTTTTTTCTTCGGAAGGAAATGCAACAGTTAACGCTGTTTGTGACGAAACAGTTGAAACATTTTCTGCTGAAGAATGGCAAGCCTTTTCATCTGAAAAACAACAAGACATATTATTAAAATACAGATTAACGTATTTAGCAGAAACCGAAGTAAATTGGTGTCCGGCTTTAGGAACCGTTTTAGCTAACGACGAGATTGTAAATGGCGTCTCAGAACGTGGCGGTCATCCTGTTGTGCGTAAAAAAATGACACAATGGTCTATGCGTATTTCGGCTTATGCAGAACGATTATTACAAGGTTTAGATGGCATAGATTGGACAGATGCGTTAAAAGAAAGTCAGCGTAATTGGATTGGTAAATCGGTTGGAGCATCAGTAACTTTCAACGTAAAAGATCATAACGAAACAATCGAAGTATTCACCACAAGACCAGATACTATTTTTGGTGTAAGTTTTATGACTTTAGCGCCAGAGCACGATTTGGTTTCAAAAATTACAACACCAGAACAAAAAGATGAGGTAAATGCCTACATCGAAGCAACTGCAAAACGTAGCGAACGCGACCGTATGGCAGATGTAAAAACCATTTCTGGTGCATTTACAGGCGCGTATGCAGAGCATCCGTTTACTAAAGAACCAGTCCCAATTTGGATTGGAGATTACGTACTAGCTAGTTATGGTACTGGAGCAGTAATGGCTGTACCTTGTGGCGACCAACGTGATTACGATTTTGCAAAACATTTTAATATCGAAATCCCAAATATTTTTGAAGGTGTAGATATAAGCGAAGCAGCGTTTGCAGATAAAGAAAAAACCGTGATTGCTAATAGCGATTTCCTTAACGGAATGAACTATAAAAAAGCAACCAAACGTGCTATTTTTGAGCTAGAACAAATTGGACAAGGACAAGGAAAAACCAACTACCGTTTACGTGACGCAGTATTTAGTCGTCAGCGTTATTGGGGAGAACCTTTCCCAGTGTATTATGTTAATGGTATGCCACAAATGATAGACCAAAAACATTTGCCAATTACCTTACCAGAAGTAGAAAAATATCTACCAACCGAAACTGGCGAGCCACCATTAGGTCGTGCAGATGTTTGGGCTTGGGATACGCAATTAAACCAAGTGGTTAGCAACGATAAAATAGATGATAAAACGGTATTTCCTTTAGAGCTTAACACCATGCCAGGTTGGGCAGGAAGTTCTTGGTATTTCTTTAGATATATGGAAGAACAAGCTAATCGTGGTAATGCATTTGCAACCGAAGATGCACTTAACTACTGGGAAAATGTAGATTTATACATTGGCGGAAGTGAGCACGCGACAGGACATTTATTATATGCACGTTTTTGGACTAAGTTTTTAAAAGATAGACATTTTGTAAACGTAGATGAACCTTTTAAAAAGCTAATAAACCAAGGAATGATACTTGGGACTAGTGCATATGCATTTGTTTTAAAAAGAGGTGTTAATTTTCAAGCAAATGATGTTCATGATGTAAGTGAATTAATGCAAAAATCAGATTACTTCAACAAGCTTAAAAAGTTAGGTGTTAAAAACACTTATATAATATCAGAAGAATTATATAATAAATTAATATCAGGAAATTATACTAAGGAAGATATTGTGAAAATTACGGAAAACGACGAAAAATTTCACGATTTATTCAAAGATTACGGAGTTCAATATGCTGAAATTACCAAGGAAGACCTAAGAAAAATTCCAATTCCAGTCGAATATGTGAATTCTTCTAATGAAATAGATTTTGAAAAATATTTTAATTGGAACCCAGAAAATTCTAATTCAAAAATTTTAACAAACATAGCTGCTCGCGAAGTCGAAAAAATGTCTAAATCAAAATACAACGTGGTTAATCCAGATCAAATCTGTGAAGATTACGGTGCAGATAGCCTACGTTTGTATGAGATGTTTTTAGGTCCGTTAGAGCAAGCAAAACCTTGGAATACTGCTGGTATTACAGGTGTGCATGGTTTCCTTAAAAAATTATGGAAGTTATACGTAGACGATAATGGTTTAAAAATTACCGATGCAGAACCTACAAAAGACAACCTGAAAACCTTACATAAAACCATTAAAAAGGTAGAAGAAGATATTGAGAATTTCTCTTTCAATACATCGGTATCTACTTTTATGATTGCAGTTAACGAGCTAACAGCGCAAAAATGTACAAGTCGTGATATTTTACAACCATTACTAATTTTAGTATCGCCATACGCGCCACATATAGCAGAAGAGTTATGGCACCAATTAGGTAATGAAATGTCAATTTCTACAGCGCCTTTCCCAGTTTTTGAAGAAAAACATTTAGTAGAAAGTAGTAAGAATTATCCAATTTCATTTAACGGTAAAATGCGTTTTACACTAGAATTACAGTTAGATATGAGCAAAGACGAAATAGAAAAAACCGTTATGGCTCACGAAAAAACACAAGAACAATTACAAGGTCGTACACCTAAAAAAGTAATTATTGTGCCAGGTAAAATTGTGAATATCGTAGGATAAAACCTAAATAAAATAACATTTTATAAAGAAAAGCCTTCAACAATTTTTGAAGGCTTTTTTTTGCTTCTCGATACAATTTGTTCGTGTCTCATAAATCTTTCGAAGTGACGATAGATTTAATCCCAATACGTCAGTTCGAGTGGCGCGACCTAAGGAGCGTTGTGTAGAGAACTTTTGTAGTGGATAAAACTATTTAAATATTTAAGTCATAAAACTTCTCGATACAATTTGCTCGTACCTCACAAATCACTCGAAGTGACGGTAGGTTTAATTCCAATACGTCAGTTCGAGTGACGCGACATAAGGAGCGTTGTATCGAGAACTATTTATTTAAATTTCTTTTTAGCCAAATTAGGAAGCTTTTCAAATTCATCATTAATCAATGCTTCTTTTTTAGCTTTAGACCATTTTTTAATTTGCTTTTCTGTTTGAATTGCTATACTTATATCGGAGAATTCAGCATAAAACTTAAGTTCGATAGGTCTTCGTTTATAGGTATAACTTTCAATATGTTTTCCAAGCTTATGTTCTGTAATCCGTTGTTCTAAATTAGAAGTAATTCCTGTATAGTAGGTATTATCAGAACATTTTAAAATATATACATAAGAGATTTTCATGTATAAAAGATATGAAACTTCTCGATACAATTTGTTCGTGTCTCACAAATCACTCGAAGTGACGGTAGTTTTAATTCCAATACGTCAGTTCGAGTGACGCGACATAAGGAGCGTTGTATCGAGAACTTTCCGCAATAGTTGAGGCAACCTAAAAACTTATAGATACAATAATTCACTTGAAGTGACAAGCTTTCCTATTATGGTTGTCCGCAAAGTAAAATTAATCAAATACTAATCTGACAAAATTACCTAACACTAAATTGGCTTACTTTTTGTTATATTTAAATTCTAAATATAAAATTTAAAAATCATGTTTACAGGATATATGGGTTACTACATACTAATAGGTGTTATTGCTTTAGTAAGTGGTATGGTAAGTAGCCAGTTAAAACGAAAATTCGCACATTACTCTAAAGTGCACTTACGTAATGGGATGACAGGCGCTCAAATAGCAGAAAAAATGTTAGCCGATCATGGTATACAAGACGTAAAAGTAATTTCTACAAGAGGTCAGTTAACAGACCATTACAATCCGGTAGATAAAACCGTTAATTTAAGTGAAGTGGTTTACAATCATGCCAATGCTGCAGCTGCAGCAGTTGCAGCGCACGAAGTTGGTCATGCTGTACAACATGCAACAGCATATCAATATTTAACAATGCGATCTAAATTAGTACCAGTTGTGCAAGTAACTTCAAGTATGTCACAATGGGTTATTATTGGTGGTATAGCATTAATGGCTTCTAACGCTTTAGGTGGTAGCGGTTTTTATGTAGCAATAGCAGGACTTGTTATGATGGGATTTGCAACGCTATTTAGTTTTATCACTTTACCAGTAGAGTATGATGCAAGTAATCGTGCATTAGCATGGTTAAAAGCAAAAAACATGGTAACACCAGAAGAATATGCAGGTAGTGAAGATGCTTTAAAATGGGCAGCAAGAACCTATTTAGTTGCAGCTATTGGTGCTTTAGCATCGCTATTGTATTGGGCTTTACAAGTATTTGGAAGTCGAGATTAGAATTCTAAAATAAAATAGTTATAAATAAGCCGAATAAAATACTTTTTTGTTCGGCTTATTTGTTTACTTTTAAACTAACAATCAAACTATAATTTTATGGAAAACAATCAAGAAAGTCCGTTTAACCAATTTGAAAGTAGAGCATTGGTTAGTGCTGCTTCAGAAGTAGATCGCGTAGCATTTTACAAGAAAACTTACAGTCATGTTGCAGGTGGCGTTTTAGTATTTATACTTTTTGAGTATTTACTATTACAAAGTGACGCCATTGTAGAATTTATGTTATCTATGATAGATGGATACAAATGGCTATTAGTACTTGGAGGATTTATGTTAATTACTACCTATGCCGAAAGTACAGCAATGAAAACTGCCGATAAAAACAAACAGTATTTAATGTATGGCTTATACATATTAGCGCAAGCTATTATCTTTATTCCTATGATATATATTGCAGCTTTTTATATGGAAACTGGCGCTCAAATATTACAACAAGCAGCTTTAGTAACCTTATCCTTATTTACAGGATTATCTGCAGTAGTCTTATTAACAAAAAAAGACTTTTCGTTTTTAAGAGCAGGATTAACCATTGGATTTTTTATTGCTTTAGGATTAATTATTGCAGGAATGATTTTTGGTTTTGATTTAGGATTATGGTTCTCTGTAGGTATGTGTTTATTAGCAGGTGGATCAATCCTGTATCAAACTTCAGAAATTGTAAATAAATACACAACCGAAGATTATATACCAGCAGCATTAGGCTTATTTGCCTCATTAATGTTACTATTCTGGTACATTTTAAGAATATTTATGTCAAGAGACTAGATTACAATTTGGGCGTTACCCACTTTTGCTTTTAATGGCAAAAGTGAGTCAGGCTTTCGCAAGTCGCAATCAAAGATGTGCTCCGACAGTTGCTCAATCCTTAACGCAAAAAAACACCTCAAAATATTAAAATTTTGAGGTGTTTTTTTATTCGATTTATTCTAAAATTGTATCGTTTTAGATTTTAATTTGTCTTTCAATCTGTTGATCTAAAGAAATAAATGTTTCGGTTCTAGATACACCTTCTATAGATTGAATTTGACTATTTAATAAATGCATTAAATGCGAGTTGTCTTTACAAAGGATTTTAATTAAAATACTCCAGTTACCCGTTGTGTAGTGGCACTCTAATACTTCTGGTATTTTTTGTAATTGTTTTACGGCTTGCGGATTACTAATAGCTTTATCTAAATAAATTCCAACAAACGCCATAGTAGTATAGCCTAAAACTTTCGGATTAATAACAAACTTAGAGCCTGCAATAAGTTTAGATTTTTCTAGCTTACGCAAACGTTGGTGTATTGCTGCACCAGAAATACCAACTTGTCTAGCAATTTCTAATACTGGTGTACGCGCATCTTCCATTAGTGCACGAAGTATTTTTTTATCAATACCGTCTATAATAAGGTTGTTATTTGAAGTTTTCAAAAGAGTTAAGCTTATAGTTTAAAAGATAAAAGTAAGTATTTTGTTTTAAACTAAAACTTTATTTTGTGTAATTACCTTTGGCAAGCGCGTTAGGGATAGTATTGAAAATCCCACAGCGAGGTAAGAGCGAGGAATTGTAAAGAATAGCCCGACCGTACCGATTTGTTCGGTACGGTAACGCTATAATAATTTTAGATATTTAAAGGGTTGTAACCTAAATAAGGAACTTTGGTTTCTTTAAAAATAATACCGTAATCTTCTAATTCTTTTAAAATTGGTGTGTATACCTCTTTATGTATTGGTAATTGTACACCTGGTGTTGTAATTTTTTTATTCAAAATGGCTAATGTTGCGATAGCTACTGGTAAACCAACGGTTTTAGCCATAGCGGTATAGGTTTGGTCTTCGCCTACACAAACCATAGTGGCGTCTATTTGGTGTTTTTTACCATCTAATTCGTAACCAAATTTGTGGTACATCACAAGCATATCTTTATCTTCTTGTGCTAATGTCCAACTATCCATTAAAATCTTCTGTAGGATTTGCGCTGGTGTTGCTTTTTTAAGTTGTACCATTTTATTTGGGTTAAAAATATCAAGTTCTACAAATTTATCCCAAACAATATCATCTTGATCAATCTTTAACGCATGTCTAAATTTTAGCTCTACAGAATCTGTTGGACTATATGGTAAAAAAGAATTTACAAAGTCACGATAACTCATGTTTTCGCTATCATCTATAGTGTAGCTATCGTCTGTCATACCTAATAAAACAAATGCTTGCCAAGCACGAGAAAAACCTACACGACGCATTGTACCTCTGTATAATGTTCTAATATTGTCTAATCCGTAAACGCTTTGATATTTTAAAGAATCGCGGTTAGCATAAGCTTCAAAACGTCCAAAGCCTTCAACATCTAAAAACTCTGTACGTCTAAATAGTCTGTGGTAAGGAATATATTTATAGGTGTTTTCTTGTAAAAATTTTGCTGCGCCACCTTGTCCTGCAACAACTACGTTTCTTGGATTCCAAGTAAATTTGTAGTTCCAAAGATTGTTATCACTTTCTGGTGCTACAAGTCCGCCACAAAAGGACTCAAACAGTATCATTTTTCCGCCATTATCACGAATACGATCTATAACTTGCATAGCACTCATATGATCAATACCAGGATCTACACCAATTTCGTTCATAAATACTAAGCCTTTATCTTTAGCTTGTTGGTCTAGTGCTTGCATCTCATCACTTATATAAGATGCTGTAACCATATTTTTACCGTAAGTCAAACAATCTTTTGCTACTTCTATATGAAATCTAGCAGGTAACATAGAGATAACGATATCTGCATTTTTAACAGCATTTTCTCTAGAGGTTTTATCAAAAACATCTAACGTTATTGCTGTAGCATTTTGGTGATTGCCAATCATTTTTTTTGCATTATCTAGATCCAAATCACCAACTGTTATGTGTAAATTTTCAGAATCAGATTTATCCAAAAGATATTTAAATAAGTAAGAGGTTGATTTACCGGAACCTATAACTAAAATATGTCGCATATGTAGAAAAACTGTATTGTAATTTTTTGTAAATTATTTTTAAAGTAAATAGTATTTTAATACGAATTTAATAAATACTTACCGTATTTTTGCGTTAAGATTAAGTAATTATGAATAAAAGAATTTTAATACTTGCTGCTATTTTAGGACTAACTAGTGTAATTATTGGTGCTTTTGGTGCTCATGGATTAAAACAAGTATTAAATGCGGATCAATTACAAACCTTTGAGGTTGGTGTACGCTACCAAATGTATCATGCTTTATTTTTATTGTTTATAGGACTAACAGATAAGATTACACTAAAAGCAAAATCAGCAATATTTTATTTAATACTTGTTGGTGTTATCTTTTTCTCAGGTTCGATTTATGGTCTTGCTACAAATGATTTAACAGGATTTGATTTCAAAAAAATAGCTTTTATAACTCCTATTGGTGGTAGCTTATTAATTGCTTCTTGGATAATAATTTTACTTAATTTTTTTAAACTAAAAGAGAATAAATAGCTTTTAGTTAGCGTTAATTTATATTAAATTTTACCTTTGCACTTTAAACAACACAAACAAATTATGGTAAACCATACACAATCTACGAAAACGATTTCGTTAGAACAATACGGAATCAAAGATGCTCAAGTTAATTATCAACTGTCTCCAGATCAATTACACGACGTAACCATTGAAAAAGGTCAAGGTGTAGAAGCGTCTTCTGGTGCACTAGCTGTAAACACAGGAGAATTTACTGGAAGATCTCCTAAAGACCGATTTATAGTAAAAGATAGTATTACTGAAGATAAAGTTTGGTGGGGAAATATTAACATTCCGTTTGATTCTGATAAATTTCAAAAGCTTTACGACAAAGTCACTAATTATTTATCTGGTAAAGAAGTATTTGTAAGAGATGCTTATGCTTGTGCAGATGATAATTATAAATTAAACATCCGTGTGATAAACGAGTATCCTTGGAGTAATATGTTTGCTTATAACATGTTTTTACGTCCAACTGAAGAAGAATTATCTAACTTTTCTCCAGAATGGACCATTGTAAATGCTCCAGGTTTTATGGCAGATCCAGAAGTAGATGGAACACGCCAACATAACTTTGCAATTTTAGATTTTACACGTAAAATAGCTTTAATTGGCGGAACAGGTTATACTGGCGAAATCAAAAAAGGAATATTTTCTGCTTTAAATTTCATACTTCCGGTATTTAAAAACACGTTGCCAATGCACTGTAGTGCAAATGTAGGAGAGAATGGAGAAACAGCAATTTTCTTTGGTTTATCTGGTACAGGAAAAACCACTTTATCTGCAGATCCAAATAGAAAATTAATTGGTGATGATGAGCATGGTTGGACATCAGAAAACTCTGTATTTAACTTTGAAGGTGGTTGTTATGCTAAAGTAATTGATCTATCTGAAGAAAAAGAACCAGATATTTTTAGAGCAATAAAAAGAGGCGCAATCCTGGAAAATGTAATCATGGACGATGAAGGCGTTGTAGATTTTGAAAATACTTCAATTACTCAAAACACACGTGTTAGTTATCCAATTTATCATATTGATAACATCCAAAAACCGTCTATTGGTAAAAACCCAAAAAATATATTTTTCTTAACTGCAGATGCTTTTGGAGTTCTGCCTCCAATTTCTAAACTAACACCAGCACAAGCGGCATACCATTTTATTTCTGGTTATACAGCTAAAGTAGCTGGAACAGAAGCTGGAATTACAGAGCCTGTACCAAGTTTTTCTGCTTGTTTTGGTGCACCATTTATGCCTTTACATCCTACAAAATATGCAGAGATGTTAAGCAAAAAGATGAAAGAAGCTGGCGTAAACGTTTGGTTAGTTAATACTGGATGGACTGGCGGATCTTATGGTGTAGGAAGCAGAATAAAACTAAAATACACCAGAGCTATGATTAATGCTGTATTAAATGGTGATTTAGGATTATATAATTACAACGATTATCACATACATTCTGTATTTGGTGTAGCGCAACCTAGAAGTTGTCCAGGTGTACCAACAGAAGTTTTAAGTCCAAGAGCAACTTGGAATAATGATAAAGAATATTACAAAACAGCCTTTAAATTAGCTAATGCATTTAGATCAAATTTTGAGAAATTTGAATCTTATGCTAGCGAAGAAATAAGACGTGGCGGACCGCAACGTTATGCTGAATAGTAATAAATAAAGTGTTAAACAAAAAGCGCTATCTAATAATTTTAGATAGCGCTTTTTAATTTATTTTAAAAAGGTAATTACTTTCCTTTATTTACTTCTTTAATATATTTTTCTAAAGCCATAGTCATAGAAGGAGTTTCTGGTGTTGGAGCAGAAATATCTACTCTTAAACCTTTAGCTTCTACAGCTTTTATTGTGGTATTTCCAAACACAGCAATCCTAGTGTTGTTTTGTTTAAAGTCTGGAAAATTATGGAATAAAGATTCGATTCCAGAAGGACTAAAAAACACTAAAATGTCATAATACACATCTGCTAAATCAGATAAATCACTAATTACAGTTCTATAAAAAATAGCTTCTTTCCAGTTAACACCAAGTCCGTTTAAAGTTTCTGGTACTTCTGGTTTTAATTTATCTGTAGTTGGTAATAAAAATTTCTCGTCTTTATATTTTTTAATCAGTGGAGAAAGTTCAGCAAAAGTACGTTTACCAACATAAATTTTACGTTTTCTGTAAACTACGTATTTTTGAAGGTAAAAAGCAACAGCTTCAGATTGACAAAAATACTTCATTGTATCTGGAACTTTAAAGCGCATTTCTTCTGCAACTCTAAAAAAGTGATCTACAGCATTTCTACTGGTTAAGATAATAGCGGTATAGTTGTTTAAATCTACTTTTTGCTGTCTAATTTCTTTTGATGACACACCTTCTACGTGAATAAAAGGTCTAAAGTCGATTTTTACTTTCTGTTTTTCTGAAAGATCAAAATAAGGCGAATTTTCTATTTTAGGTTCTGGTTGTGAGACTAAAATTGTTTTCACTTTCATATAGCGTATCATTTATTTAGACCTACTTTATTGCTATAAATTGATAAACAATAATGTATGGTGCAATTTCGAGAGCGCAAAGATACAAAATAAAATAAAACAAGCTTTGCTTAAGTAGATTAAGATTTTTGCTATAGTATGTTAACAAAATAATTGTGTAAATCGCTAATACGCTTATTCCTAAAATATATAGCAGATTTGCGCTATAGTCAACGTAATAGATTAATATGGCATTAACAGGTAATAGGATAAGTCCTAAATAATTTCTGTAGCTAATTTTATTAAATAAGTAGCTGTTAATTAAATGGTCTATTTTAAAAACACTAGCTAACAATCTTTCAATTAATACTTTAACAATAAAAAAAGAACCTAGTAAAATAGCGTATTTTAATATTAAAAGTTGACTTAAAACAGTGCTAGACAAAGCTTTTTGAATTATATAAATAAAAATACCGCCATTAAGTATTAGGTTTATAAATAGTAAAGCGTCAAAGGTTTCAAAAAAGTGTTGTTCTTTAATATAGGCTTTAATATATCGATTAGTTAGTATAAGATTAGAAAATATATCAAAGCGTTTCCCAAAAAGTAATTTACTTATGGCAATACATAAAAGACAAGCAATAAAAATTGCTGTAATAATATCTGTATTATTAATTTGTCTTAGCATGCGGTAAAATTATTATATTTAATAGGTAAAATAATTAATTATTAAGGTTTTTTTATAAACATTTAAGGCTATAAAATGTACATTTGCTAAAAAATTAAAAGCTATTAATGCAGGACGCAATTGTCATTATCCCTACTTACAATGAGATTGAAAACATAGAAGCTATTTTAAAAGCTGTTTTTAATTTACCAAAACAATTTCATGTTTTAGTAGTGGACGATAATTCGCCAGACGGGACAGCAGCAAAAGTTAAAGATTTACAACAGCTTTATAAAGATCGACTTTTTTTAACGGTAAGAAAAGAGAAGTTTGGTTTGGGTACAGCATATATACATGGGTTTTATTGGAGCTTAGAAAAAGAGTATCAATATATTTTTGAAATGGATGCAGATTTTTCTCATAACCCAAATGATTTAGAAAAACTGTACCAAGCCTGTCACAATAACGGTGCAGATATAGCAATAGGTTCTAGATACGTTAAAGGTGTTAATGTTGTGAATTGGCCTTTAGGTAGAATAATTTTATCCTATGGCGCATCATTTTACGTGCGATTAATTACAGGAATGCGAATTAAAGACGCGACCGCAGGATTTGTTTGCTATAAAAGAAAAGTTTTAGAAACTTTAGATCTAGAAGATATTAGGTTTGTTGGTTATGCATTTCAAATTGAAATGAAATTTAAAGCCTATCTAAAACGTTTTAAAATTGTAGAAGTACCTGTGATTTTTGTAGATAGAACAAAAGGTGAATCCAAACTTAGCTCAAGAATAATATCCGAAGCTATTTTTGGAGTAATAACAATGAAATTAAAAAGTATATTTAATAAGAAATAAGGCAGTATGTACCAAAAAACCACTTTAATTAAGAATGCAAAAATTGTTAACGAAGGTAAAATTGTTAATGGCGATATTCTAATAGAAGGCGAGTATATATCAAAAATTGCCGAATCTATAAGCCCAAAATCTGCAGATGTAAATGTTTTTGATGCAGAAGGACAATACGTATTACCTGGCGCAATAGACGATCAAGTTCATTTTAGAGAACCAGGATTAACACACAAAGCAAACATAGAAACCGAGTCTAGAGCAGCTATTGCTGGTGGAATTACATCGTTTATCGAGATGCCAAATACAAATCCTCAAACTACAACAGTAGAAGCTTTAAACGATAAGTTTGATCGAGCATCTAAAACAGCTTGGGCAAACTATTCGTTTATGTTTGGTGGTACAAACGATAATCTAGATGAAATTTTAAAAATAGATAAAAAAGACGTTGCAGGATTAAAACTATTTTTAGGGTCTTCTACAGGAAATATGCTGGTAGATAATCCAGAAGTTTTAGAAAAAATATTTAAAAGCACAGATCTTTTAATCTCTGTGCATTGCGAAGATGAGGCTACAATAAAAGCAAATCTTGAAATTTATAAAGAACGTTATGGAGATGATATTCCTGTGCATTTTCATCCTATAATTAGAAGTGAAGATGCTTGTTATATTTCGTCTTCTAAAG
The DNA here is from genome assembly GCF_014764305.1 of Mesoflavibacter profundi. Lineage (NCBI taxonomy): Bacteria > Pseudomonadati > Bacteroidota > Flavobacteriia > Flavobacteriales > Flavobacteriaceae > Mesoflavibacter > Mesoflavibacter profundi. Next base: position 899,134 of record NZ_CP061703.1, on the reverse strand, counting down.
CAATAGAATTAGCTAAAAAAACAGGAGCAAGACTACATGTTTTTCATTTATCTACAGGTAAAGAAACTCAGCTTTTTGATAACAAAACACCATTAAAAGATAAAAAAATAACAGCCGAAGTATGTATACATCACCTTTGGTTTAGCGATAAAGATTACGAAAATAAAGGCACGTTAATAAAATGGAATCCTGCAGTTAAAACAGAAAAAGATCGTGATCAATTACTTAAAGCGTTACTAGATGATAAAATAGATGTAATAGCAACAGATCATGCTCCGCATACTTTTGAAGAGAAATCTAACGTTTACACTAAAGCGCCATCTGGCGGACCATTGGTACAACATGCTTTACCTGCGTTATTAGAAATGTACCATGACGGCGATATTTCAATAGAAAAAATTGTTGAAAAATTTTGTCATAATCCAGCAATTCTTTTTGAAATAGAAAAACGAGGATTTATAAAAGAAGGCTATTATGCAGATTTAGTTATGGTAAATTTAAATAATCCATGGACTGTAAATAAAGATAATATACTTTATAAATGTGGTTGGTCACCATTTGAAGGAACCACTTTTAAGTCAAGAATAACGCATACATTTGTAAATGGAGGATTAGCTTATAAAAACTTTAAGTTTTATGATACTAGATATGCAAAACGTTTAACTTTTGATAGAGATTAGTCATGAAAATTAAATTAGTTGTTTTCTGTTTACTCTCATTAATATTATTGGGTTGTTATGGTATAGAAAAGCCTAAAAAACCTGATAATTTAATACCAGAAGATAAAATGGTAGATGTTCTAGTAGAAATTGCAATTGTTTCTGCAGGAAAAGGAATAAACAAAAGAACGCTAGAAAATAAAGGGATAACTCCTGTTGCATTTATTTACAAAAAGCATAATATAGATAGTCTTCAATTTGTAAACAGCAATAATTACTATGCTTACGATATAGAAACTTTTGATAATATCTACAGCAAAGTAAAAGATAGTCTAACTTTATTAAGAGATAAATACAAAGAACAGCAGAAAAAAGAAGACAAACAAAAGGCTAAAAATAAAGGCAAACAAAATAATAAAACAAGCAAAGAGAAAAGACCTAGGTTTATTAAAGACTCTTCTTTAATTACTAAGAAAAAAATTACAAGTAAGCTCTAAACTTTTATCTATAGGTTTAAAAGATATATCAATAGATTCTTTAAGTTTTGCATTGCTATAGTTAGAGATAGATACAGCGCTATTTGCGGTTTGCCTAGAAAGTATTCTTCTTTTATTTATCAATTTACCTAATAACCAATCCAATCGCCAAGCTAGTTGTAATAACCATTTTTTTGCTTCTATAGTTGGTGGTTTTACACCTAATACATTTGCTGTTTTTGTAAAAAAATCTTTAAAAGATAAATGCTCTGCAACTACAATAAACCGTTGATTAACAATCTCGCTTTTCATTAAAGTTACCATAGAATAAACGACGTCATTAACATCTACAAAAGCTGTTGTGCCTGTTGTGTAAAATTTTAATCCGTTATAAGTTTTAGAAATTAAAGATCCGCTACCTTCTTGCCAAATACCAGGACCAATAATTACTCCAGGATTAACAATTACTGCGTTTAAACCTTCTTGTGTACCACGCCAAACCTCTAATTCTGCACCGTATTTAGTAATGGCATAACCGCTATGGTCTAATTCTTTATTCCAATCGTTATCTTCTGTAACAATTTTAGAAGTTCCTGTGTCACCTAATGCAGCAATAGAACTTACATAACATAATTTTTCTACCTTATTACTAATGCAAAAATTTACAATATTAGCAGTACCTTTAATGTTAGTTTTTTTAAGTAAATCAAACATATTTGGATCAAAACTAACCAATGCAGCACAGTGGTAAACGTAGGTGATATCTTTAAAAGCTTCTGTAAGTTGAGGTATGTTATTTAAGTCGGCTTCAACCCATTCAATTTTATCAAATAAAGCATCTACATTTTTGGTATAATAACTAAAGATGCGTTTAACGTTTTCAAATTTAGAAGTGCTTCTGTAAATAGCGCGTACAGATTGGTTTTCATTTAATAAATGAAATAACAAATGCGCGCCAACTAATCCTGTTCCTCCAGTGACTAAAATCATGCTACTAAAGTAATAAATATAAGATATTGTACACTTTTTATAACACTATTTTTATCTTTGCGAATTCACTATTAAAATGAATTAAAATGGCAAACGCATTTGTAGAAGAATTACGTTGGAGAGGAATGGTACACGATATCATGCCTGGTACAGAAGAGCAACTTGATAAAGAAATGACCACTGCTTATATTGGATTTGATCCAACATCAGACTCTTTACATATTGGTAGTTTAGTGCCTATAATTTTATTAGTGCATTTACAAAAAGCAGGTCACAAACCAATAGCTTTAGTTGGTGGCGCAACAGGTATGATTGGAGATCCTTCTGGTAAAAGTGATGAGCGTAATTTGTTAGACGAAGCAACTTTAAATCATAATGTTGCTGGTATAAAAAACGTATTGTCAAGATTTTTAGATTTTAATTCAGATGAAAAAAACGCACCAGTTTTAGTGAATAACTACGACTGGATGAAAAACTTTAGTTTTATAGATTTTGCTCGTGATGTAGGAAAGCGTATTACCGTTAATTACATGATGGCAAAAGACTCTGTAAAAAAACGTTTAAGCGGAGATGAAGGTAGCGTTGGTATGAGTTTTACCGAGTTTACCTACCAATTAATACAAGGATATGATTTTTACCACTTGCATAAATCCATGAATTGTAAATTACAAATGGGAGGAAGTGATCAATGGGGAAACATAACTACAGGAACAGAACTGGTAAGACGTATGAATGTTGGTGATGATACAGCAAAAGCTTACGCTATGACTTGCCCGTTAATTACAAAAGCAGACGGATCTAAATTTGGTAAAAGTGAAGGTGGTAACGTATGGTTAGATGCCGATAAAACTAGCGTTTACAAATTCTACCAATTCTGGTTAAACACAACAGATGAAGATGCAGAAAAGTATATCAAAATCTTTACATTTTTAGATAAAGACACAATCGATACGTTAATTGCAGAACATAAAGAGAATCCAGGTTTTAGAGCTTTACAGAAAAAATTAGCCGAAGAAGTAACAACGTTTGTACATAGTAAAGAGGAATATGAAAATGCAGTAAAAGCATCACAAATCCTTTTTAGTAAAGACTTTAAAAATGAAATTAAGCAATTAAATGAAAATTTATTCTTAGAGGTTTTTGAAGGTGTGCCACAAGCCGAAGTTGGTAAAGATAAAATTGAAGCAGGATTAGACATGATTGCTGCGCTGTCTGCCGAGACTAACTTTTTAGCAAGTAATGGTGAAGCACGTCGTGCTTTAAAAGAAAACTCGGTATCTGTAAATAAAGACAAAGTTGGTGAAGATTATGTGATAACCACAGAAGACTTGATTAATGATAAATATGTTGTCATTAATAGAGGTAAGAAAAAAACATTTATTATTAAGATTGTATAAAAAAAAGGCTTGTTTACACAAGCCTTTTTTTATTATAAAACCATAAGATTACAACCTCTTATATCACTATTATCAAAACGACCAATAATTTCAAAATCGGAGTCTGTTAGTAGTCTTCCTAAATCTTGTGTCGCAATAAACGAACAGGAGTTAATATTTGCTAAGTCAATAACATTTATTCCACCAGTTCTTTTGGTGTGATGCACAGTAAGCGCATCTTCGGTATCTCTTGTTAAAGTTTTCATCCAAGGTGGACAAGTAAAAACACCATTGCCTTTAGAATAGGCTTGGCTTAAAAGTTCGGTCATACCATATTCACTATGTATTTGATCAACTCCAAAACCAGTTTTTAGTAGTTGATGTAATTCTTCTCTTATCAATTCTTTTCGTTTACCTTTCATGCCACCAGTTTCCATAATAATGGTGTTTTTTAAGTTGAATTGATAACGTTCAATCAAATCTAAAAGCGCAAAAGACACGCCAATTAGTAGCGTCTTTTTACCTTCATTTTCAAGTTGAAGTAAAGTGTCTTTTAATTCATCTAAATTGTTTAAATAAAATCCACTTTTAGGCTGTTTAGAGTCTTTAATTAAATGGTCAACCATGTAGACTAAAGAAGAGCCTTCGCGCTGTAAATAATTAGGTAATAATGCTAAGATGGTATATTCTTCTACATTACCATAAAAATGAGAGAATCCTTTTTTAAAGCTGTCTTCGTAAATTTTTAAATCGGTCACATGATGTTTACTGGTAATTTGTCCTGTTGTACCACTGCTAGAAAAAGTAATTTCAGTTGGCGCTTTACTACTTATTACCTCACGAGATTTAAAAAACTGAATAGGTAAAAACGGTATTTGATGTAATTGGTTAACATCACTTGGATTTTTATACAATAAATCACAAAAAGAACGATAGACGCTATTATTTTCATATTGAAATTTAAACACGTTTAATGCTTGTGTTTTAAAAGCTTCTTCTGTAGTAATGTTAAAAATGTCTTTTGTGAGATTCATAGGAATACAAAAGTATGTAAAATAAAAAAGCGTTGCTACTAGCAACGCTTTTTAAATTTATATCTAATAAAGATTATTCAATAACTAATTTCTTAGTAGTTGAAGCTCCGTTTTGTTCGATGTTTAATAAGTATACACCAGACTTTAAGCTAGATACATTTAATGTGTTGTTGCTTAATGTTTTAGTGATTACTTTTTTACCTAATAAATCAAATACTGTTACGTTTACAGCTTCATTAGAAGTAGTAACAATGTTAACTACACCTGTATTTGTTGGGTTAGGGTAAATGCTGAAGTTAGCTTTATTGAATTCTACATTAGATAAAGTACTTCCATCATTTGCTGCTCCTGGAGTAAATTGTACAGGATTAGTAGTATGAGATAAGTGAGGTACAAAAGCACCAGTATAATCTGGTTCTCTCGCAATAGATTGATTGTTTCCAGCTTCGCTACCATAAGTGTAAGTTGCAGCAGTTACACCACTAGCATTTCTAATAGTAACAGTGTCACCACCATTGTTTAAACCTAATCCACCAGTAGAAGCTACTTGAGTCATAAAATCTATTCCAGTTGGAGTACCACCACCAAATACAGTTATAAATGTATTAGGAGCTAAAATTGTTCCAGCAGGGAAAACGTGTCTATCTGAAGCACCATCAGCGATTACATAATCTGTTAAATCAATATCTGCAGCACCAATGTTGTAAAGTTCTATAAATTCATCTTGAGAAGTACTTACAGTACCATCTCCGTTAGCATCACCAGTTGTAGCATCAGGATCTGCTAAAATTTCATTTATTACTAAAAATGAAGGGTCACAGTTTGTAGCTGCAATTGTTCCAGAAATTGTAGTTCCGTCACAATCACCACCATTAATTGTTAAATCCCAAGAATCACCTTCTCCAAGACCTGTAATAGTAATTGTACCATCTGCAATTGTAGCAGGATCATCTCCTCCAATTGTTCCTGCAGAAGTAGTAGATAATGAAGTAATTGTTCCTTCAACACCAGCATAAGGAATTTCTACAGTTACCATATCGTTTCCAGCTCCAGTAGTGTTACCTAAACATACATAGTTTTCAGTACCTAAAGTTACATCACAAACAGCACATGTAGATGTAGGTCTTGTTCCTAAAGTTGGGCAAGCACCAAATGCTTCTAAAGCTACGTTAGAAAGACTCCATCCAGAGTATCCATCTGTACCATCATCTAAGTATTGTATTCCTACAAAAACATCTGTACCAGTAGCAGCAGATAAATCTACACTGTAAGATCCAGCAGTAGATATAGTTTGAGCTGTAGTCCAAGTTGATCCTGTAGGACAACCAGAATAAGCAGCAGTATAAGCTACATTTAAATCTGTAATACCAAAACTTTCAGCAGCATCAAAAGCTAAAGCTAAATCTGTTACACCTGTCATATCTAAAGGACCGAAGATTAACCAGCTTTCTACTGGTTCTGTACATCCACCACCACAATATGCGTTAGCAGAATAAGTTCCTGCAGATTCAGACCAAGTACCATTATTATTACTACTTGTATTTGTAGTAACAGCAACTAATTCAAATAATTCAGCACCAGCACTTAAATCGAAACAAGTATTAGGAATTGGATCACATTCTGCAGCAGGTACAGTTCCTGATGTAGATATTGCACCACAATCTCCACCTGTAAAGTTAATATCCCATGCATCACCTTCAGATAAACCTGAAATTGTTATTGTTCCATTAGATACAGTAGATGGATCATCTCCACCAACAGTTCCAGCAGATGTTGTAGTAACAGCAGTAATTGCAGCGTCTACACCTGTGTAAGGTATGTTAATAGTTACGCCATCATTATTGTCTCCAACAGTATTAGAGTTACATGTATATGAAGATGTTCCTAAAGTGATTCCACAAGCTGTAGAAAATCCAGTCCAAGAAATATCATCTATAATAACTTGTCTAGAAGTAACGTTAGCAATTTCAATAACAACATTACCAGCAATGTTTATACCAGTTACTGTAAAAGTTTGTTCATTAAAATCATCAAAAGGAGTAGATAATCCTTGAGAAACTCCATTTACAAATAATTCTACTTGTCTGTCTCCAGCACCAGTAAATCCTTTATAAAGTTTAACAGAAAAATCACCAATTCCTCCAGATATAGAACTTGAAGTTATTTTACTACCGTCAGAAACTCTTCTTAACATAAGAGCAGGTAAGTTAATTCCAGATCCATTAGTATCGTTATTACCATCTCTTGAAGCTACATAAGTCCAAGTGATACCGTTATTTCCAACAAAGTTGTTATCAGCATAACTTGATGTCGCGTTACTGTTGGTAAAATCTTCTAATCCTTGCGCATTAGCAAAGCTAAAAGATATTAATGTTAATAATAAAAAGTAAAGTTTTTTCATAATTATAATTGTAAAATTAGAACTACAAATATACATAGTTTTTTGGCATAGCAGTAACATTTGTGAAGACTATAACACTTTTTACAATTATATAACATTAAATCTTAACTTATTGGTTAGTAAAATATTGTATATTTCTGTTTATTAAAAACTTGAAACTGTATTAAGTTGTTTTATATATGTTATTTTATTGTTATCAATGATTAAAAAACAGCTTTTAATATTAATAATTTTATCTTTACGTTAAAATTTTCAATCTCAATACTATTCTAATGAATAAAAAGGACATAAAAATCTTATTAGTCGATGACGAACCAGATATTTTAGAAATCGTTGGATATAATTTAAGTGCAGAAGGTTACCAAGTTGTAACTGCCGAAAATGGTGTACAAGCCATAAAAAAAGCTAAAAAAGAAAAACCGCAACTTATCATATTAGACGTTATGATGCCAGAAATGGATGGTATTGAAGCTTGTGAAGCTATTAGAAAAGTACCAGAGTTAAGCAGTACTATTATTACTTTTTTAACAGCAAGAGGTGAAGATTATTCTCAAGTAGCTGGGTTTGATGCTGGTGCAGATGATTATATTACAAAGCCAATAAAACCAAAAGTACTAATTAGTAAAGTAAAGGCATTATTAAGACGATTAAAGCCAGACGAGGCAAACAAATCTATCCTTAAAATAGGAAAATTAACTATTAATAGAGACGAGTACAAAGTTATACTTGGTACAGACGAAATTATTTTACCAAGAAAAGAATTTGAACTCTTATCTTTGCTAGCCTCAAAACCAGGAAAAGTATTTAAAAGAGAAGATATTTTAGACCGTGTTTGGGGTAACGAAGTAGTCGTTGGAGGACGTACTATAGATGTTCACATAAGAAAACTAAGAGAAAAAATAGGCGATGATAGCTTTAAAACTGTAAAAGGTGTTGGTTATAAATTTGTCGAATAAAATATTTTTATTTGAAACTTAAAAAAACATACAAATTTGCATTAAAAACATCGTTTTTAATCACCATTTTTTTAACGCTCTTAATGAGTGTTTTTTTGTATATCTTCTATACAATAAACTTTAAGCATTTACTGTTTTTTGCAATATTTACTTACGGATTTTCTTTCTTAATCATTCAATATAGAGTAGAAAAATTTATATACAAACGTATAAACAAAATATATAAAGATTTAACGCTTTTAGAGTCTGCTAGTTTTAGAAAACATAGTATAACTACAGATATGGCAACGCTTACTAAACAAATAGATCAGTACGCAAAAGATAAAAAGTTAGAAATAGAGACTTTAAAAGTACGAGAAGAATATCGTAAAGAATTTATAGGTAACGTTTCGCACGAATTAAAAACACCACTTTTTACTGTTCAAGGTTATATAGAAACATTACTTGATGGCGCGATAAAGGATAAAAAAGTTGCCGAAAAATATCTTGAAAGAGCCAATAAAGGTGTAGAACGGTTAATCTATATAGTTAAAGATTTAGACATGATTACCAAGTTAGAAGTTGGTGATTTAAGATTAAATATTTCGACCTTTGATATTGTAGAGCTCGTAAAAAGCGTATTTGATCTACTAGAGATGAAAGCTGCTAAGAAAAAAATCACACTAACGTTTGATATGGATTACAAGCAGCCAATATTAGTAAAAGGTGATGAAGAAAGGATTCAGCAAGTATTAACTAATTTGGTTGTAAATTCTATTAAATACGGTTTTCAAAATGGAACGACTGAAATAAGTATTGAAAAGCTAATAAAAAACAAAGTAATTGTTAGAGTAACCGATAATGGTGAAGGTATTGGCAAAGAGCATTTGCCTAGATTATTCGAGCGTTTTTATCGTGTAGACAAAAGTGGATCGCGTAAAGAAGGCGGATCTGGTTTAGGGCTTTCTATAGTAAAACATATTATAGAAGCACACGACGAAAAAATTTATGTAGAAAGTGAAGTAAACGTTGGTAGCGAATTTTCTTTTACTTTAGAAAAAGCTTAAACAAACTCTCAAAGTCTGTATTACAATCTAAAGCATTAAAACCAGTAAAATTATTAAGCCTATCAAGTTGTTTTAAAGAAAAGTCTTTTTGATTACAACTAGGTATAATGCCTTGCTTTTCTAAATTTTCAGCTAAATATTCTTGTTCAAATTGTCCAGGTGTAGGTATAAAAAATGCTTTTTTACCCAACTTGGCTAGATCCATCACAGTAGTGTATCCAGAGCGTGATATAACTAAATCACAACAATTTAAAGCGTGTTGCAAATCAACGGAAGTCATAAAATTATAAATAGTAAACTGCTGTTTTTTTTCAATCTGTTGCTTATCTTCAATTTTACCTTTAACAAATAAGATATTACCTTCAAAATTAGTTAACTCTTCAAATAATTTCTTCTCTAATAATCCGCGTTGTGGCTCAGGACCAGAAAGTAAAACCATAATATCAAATTCAGAATTTAAACGTTCTTTTTCAAGTCTACTTAAAACGCCAATATATTTTATAGGCAACACTTTTTTATTAAAGTCGTGACCAAGTTTTCCGCTTAAATTAGGTGAGTTTTCAAAATCCGGGACCCAACACTCGTCAAACTTCTTTAAATAATAATCATGTAAAGATGTGCTTAATTTTGTAGTATTACCGCTAAGAACATTTAATTGATGCGTCATAAAAACAGAAGGGACAGATTTACTAAAAACACCCATTCTGTTATCAGTTATTATACCATCAATACAAAGCTCTTTAACAATGGTGTCAACAACTTTTTGTTCTTTATATATAGCAGATTTTATTTTAGGTAATTGCCTAAATAAGCGCCATTTAAAGCTATTTTTAGTTTTACTGTAAGTAACATTGTAACTAGGTAACTCAATAAATTTTAAAGCATTAAATTCTTTTTTAAGCAAATTTAAAGCAGCGCCATCACTAGCAATAATAGGTTCAAAATTTTGATCAATAAGTGCATTAATAATAGGTATGCAACGCGTCGCATGACCAATTCCCCAATTTAAAGGTGCAACAAGAATTTTTTTCTTCATTATAAAAATTTGGGCGTTACCACAAGGGTCAGGCTGTTCGTTATATCTTTTTTTGCCATTTATCGAAGCAAAAAAAGGATGTCACTACCATCCTTAACGCAAAAAGACTAATTTCAAAGATAAGTATAATACTGCTAAGGTATATTTCCTTAATTTTACGCCATAAATAACAAATAGTTAAAAAGTGGGAAGCAAGAATAAACTAAAACGATTTAAAGAAAACGAAACCTTTTCAAATGTATTTCAACCAACAAGATCAGAGTTAGTAGATCAAACCTACCAGTATAAAGGATTTTGGAACGAAAAAGTTTTTAAAAATAATAATCCAATAGTTTTAGAGCTTGGTTGTGGTAAAGGCGAGTATAGTGTAGCATTAGCACAAAAATTCCCAAATAAAAACTTTATAGGAATAGATATAAAAGGAGCACGTTTTTGGCGAGGCGCAAAAACCGCAGTAGAAGAAAATATTCCTAACGTTGCCTTTATACGTACACAAATAGAATTAATAGAATACGTTTTTGCAAAAAATGAAGTAGACGAAATTTGGATAACATTTCCAGATCCTCAAATAAAATATAAACGTACAAAACATCGTATGACAAATTCGGCTTTTTTACAGCGTTATAAAAATGTTTTAAAACCAGACGGTATAATGAATTTAAAAACAGATTCCGAATTTATGCACGGTTACACCTTAGGTCTATTACATGGCGAAGGTCATGAAGTTTTATATGCTAACAACGATGTGTATAGACAAGAAGGAAGTCCAGAAGAAGTTACAGCGATACAAACCTTTTATGAGAGTCAATATTTAGAACAAAACAAACCAATTACGTATATTAGATTCAAAATTAATTAACCTTTGGACCTTACTATCACATTTTTTTTAAGTCTTCTAATCGCATTAGTTGGTGTAATTCCGCCAGGATTACTTAACATGACAGCAGCTAAAATAAGCCTGAAAGAAGGATATAGTCGTGGATTAATTTTCTCTTTAGGAGTTTGTATTGTCGTTATTTTTCAAACATTAATAGCTGTAATATTTGCTAGATACTTAAGCATGCATCCAGAGGTAATTAAAGTGCTGCAACGTGTTGCATTTGTATTATTTGTTCTAATAGCAATTTATTTTTTTGTACTGGCAAAGAAAAAACCACAACCAAAAATAGAACAATCAAAACGTAGTAAGCAAAGTAGGTTTTTTTATGGCATGTTGTTATCTGCATTAAATGTGTTTCCAATACCATATCAAGCATATATGAGTTTAACTTTAGCAGGTTTTGGTTGGCTTAATTTTAATAATATAGGTATCACTTCTTACGTAGCAGGCGCAGCTACAGGTACATTTGTAATGCTATATGTGTATGTGTTTTTATTCGAAAAAATAAAAAGTAAAAAAATAAAATCACAAAAAAACATGAATTATAGCATAGGAGCAATAACAGCAATTATAGCTATAGTAACACTAATCAATATTTTAAAAGATTTATGAAACCAGAAACCTTAAGTTTTTACGAAAAGGTTTATGAGGTCGCAAGATTAATACCTTATGGTAGAGTAACATCTTACGGTGCAATAGCAAGCTACTTAGGCGCAAAAAGAAGTGCAAGATTAGTAGGTTATGCCATGAATGGATCACACAACAAAGACGTGCCAGCACATCGTGTAGTTAATAGAAAAGGATTACTTACAGGAAAACATCATTTTGAAGGCACAAACCTAATGCAGCAGCTGTTAGAAAGTGAAGGTATAAAGGTAAAAGAAAACCAAATTCGAGATTTTGAAACAGTCTTTTGGGATCCACAAAAACACCTATAAAAATTGCTTATATGGCAATAAAAAAACTTCTTTTAAACTAGTATTTATCTTCACTCAATAAGTAGTATATTTGCAGTCTAAATAAAATTAGAAACTAATAAGCTGGTTTTTAGATTAATATTTATAAAATCTAATAAGAAAAGTAAATCTTTAAGATAAATTCCGACTTAATAATCATACAAAATCGTAAGACGATAAAATAGACTTATGAAATTAGAAAAAAAAGATATACTTAAAGCATTAGAAACAATTACAGTACCAGGAGAAGGACAAAATATGGTCGAAAGTGGCGCTGTAAAAAATATTGTAACATTTGGTGATGAGGTTATAGTAGACATAACCATTAAAAATCCATCCTTACAAGCACGTAAAAAAACAGAAGTAGAAATACTACAAGCTATTCATAAACACGTTTATGAAAAAGCAAAAATTAAAGTTAATGTTAAAGTAGATGCGCCAGAAAAGCCGCAAGCAAATACAATAAAAGGAAAGCCAATTCCAGGAATACAAAACATTGTAGCAGTAGCGTCAGGAAAAGGTGGCGTAGGAAAATCTACAGTTACCGCTAACCTAGCAATAATGTTAGCAAAAATGGGCTTTAAAGTTGGAGTTTTAGATGCAGATATTTATGGACCATCAATGCCAATTATGTTTGATGTAGAAATGGAAAAACCATTATCTGTTACAGTTGACGGTAAATCTAAAATGAAACCTGTAGAAAATTACGGTGTAAAAATATTATCTATAGGCTTTTTTACAAAACCAGATCAAGCAGTAATATGGCGTGGACCTATGGCTGCAAAAGCCTTAAATCAAATGATTTTTGATGCCGCTTGGGGAGAATTAGATTTCTTACTTTTAGACTTGCCACCAGGTACAGGAGATATTCACTTAAGTATCATGCAATCCTTACCAATAACAGGAGCAGTTGTAGTAAGTACGCCACAAAACGTAGCTTTAGCAGATGCTAAAAAAGGAGTGGCAATGTTCCAACAAGACAGTATTAATGTTCCAGTTTTAGGAATTATAGAGAACATGGCTTATTTTACTCCAGAAGAACTTCCAAATAATAAATATTATATCTTTGGTAAAGAAGGCGCAAAACATTTAGCAGAAGATTTACAAGTGCCTTTACTAGGAGAAATTCCTTTAGTACAAAGCATTAGAGAAGCAGGTGATGTTGGTCGTCCAGCAGCAATGCAAGTAGCAACACCAACAGAGAAAGCTTTTGAAAAATTAACGCAAAATGTGGTGCAAGAAGTGGTAAATCGTAACGAAAATTTACCAGAAACCGAAGCAATTAAAATAACAACTATGGCAGGCTGCTCTGCAGTAAATAAAAAATAGATGACAACACAAGAGTTAAGACTAAACGTAGAAAAAGCATTAGAAGAAATCCGTCCTTTTTTACAAAATGATGGTGGCGATATAGAATTAATTTCCATAGAAAACAACGAAGTTACAGTGCAACTACAAGGCGCATGTATCTCATGTAGTGTCAACCAAATGACATTAAAGTCTGGTGTAGAAATGACAATAAAAAAATACGCGCCTCAAATAGAAAAAGTTACAAATATTAGTGCTTAAGGCGTTACCACAAGGGTCGCGCTATTCGTTATATCTTTTTTTGCAAATAGATTTGTACGACAATCAAATTTTTAGAAGCAAAAAAAGGATGCCACTACTATCGCTAACGCAGGCGTAAAGCTGACAAAAATCATAAGCCACAACAGATTAACCTTTTACATTTGTGTAAAACAATTTTAAAAGATGATTAAAACAGATATACTAATCATAGGCGCAGGACCAACAGGACTTTTTGCAGTCTTTGAAGCAGGATTACTAAAACTAAAATGTCATTTAATAGACGCATTACCACAACCAGGTGGACAATGTTCAGAGATTTATCCCAAAAAACCAATCTATGATATACCAGCGTATCCAGAAATTTTAGCAGGAGATTTAACGCATAAATTAATGGAACAATGTAAGCAGTTTGAACCAGGATTTACGTTAGGTGAGCGAGCAGATACCATAGAAAAACAAGACGACGGTTCATTTATTGTTACCACAAATAAAGGCACAAAACACCATGCGCCAGTAGTTGCTATTGCTGGTGGATTAGGTAGTTTTGAGCCACGTAAACCTTTAATTGATAATCTAGCAGATTACGAAGATAAAGGTGTAGAGTACATGATTAAAGAACCAGAAATCTATCGTGGTAAAAAAGTAGTTATTGCTGGAGGCGGCGACTCTGCTTTAGATTGGAGTATCTTTTTAAGTGATGTTGCCGAAGAAGTTACGTTAATACATAGACGTAATGAGTTTAGAGGTCATTTAGATTCAGTAGAAAAAGTACAAGAATTAAAATCTGCAGGAAAAATTAATCTAATTACTCCAGCAGAAGTGATTGGCATAGAAGGTAACGGTAAAGTAGAAGCGGTAACCATCAAACAAGACGCAAAAACTTACAATAAAGAATGTGATCATTTTGTGCCTTTATTTGGTTTGTCTCCTAAACTTGGACCAATTGCAAATTGGGGATTAGAAATAGAAAAAAATGCCATTAAAGTAAACAATGCGTTAGATTATCAAACTAACATTCCTGGGATATATGCTATTGGTGATGTAAACACATATCCAGGTAAATTAAAGTTAATACTTTGTGGTTTCCATGAAGCTACTTTAATGTGTCAATCTGCTTATCAAATTATTAATCCAGGTAAACGTTATGTATTAAAATATACTACTGTTGCTGGTGTAGATGGTTTTGATGGTTCACGTAAAGAAGCACCTAAAGCAGTAGTAAAAAAGATTGAATAAAATGGAACAGGACATAAATATTAAAATTACTGATCGTGATGGTGTTACACACGAAGTGGTTGCGCCAACAGACATGGCTATGAATTTAATGGAAGTTGTACGTAGTTACGAGCTTGCTCCAGAAGGAACTATTGGTGTTTGTGGTGGTATGGCAATGTGTGCTAGTTGTCAATGTTATGTTTTAAGTGATACCGAATTACCAGAAATGCAAGATGATGAAGAGGCAATGCTAAGTGAAGCTTTTTACGTAAAAGATAACTCAAGATTAGGTTGTCAAATACAAATCACGCCAGAATTAGAAGGCTTAGAAGTAGAATTGGCTCCTGAAAGTTAAATACTTATTTGAGATTCAAAATTATAAAATAGATTCCTGCTTTATGCAGGAATTTTTTTATCTATAATCTATCAATCTTCTTGGTCCTTCTAGCAATACTCTAACAATTTGAAGTGTGCCATCTTCTTTGGTAGCAATTTGCCATTTTATTAAAGAGATTGAACCGTTTTCTATTTCAATACCAGTGATGCTTCTAGGATGTACGCAACTACCATCGTTAAAAAAAGCAATGTCACCAGGTTCTGGAAAACGCGGTCTATGTGTATGACCAACAATGGTCATTAGATTATTGTTGTCTGTAATCCATTTTTTGGTACGACGTTCTACTTTAATTAGTTCTTTGTAGTTTTTTGCAGGACTTGTTGGATCTGCTATTCCCATAACATTTAATGGTTTCCATAAAATTCTAACTAAAAACCGACTCCATTTCCAGAAATTGTAATTCCACCAATCTGCTTGATGACCATGTGTTAAAAAGATCTCTTGATTAGTGTCTTTGTGTTTTAAAACTATAGCTTCATGATATTTAATATCGCCAAAAAGTTCTACTTCTTCGCCAACTTTTGGGTCAAAATAAGTGGATAGATTTTTCTTAACCGTATCAGGATTACGATACACCATATCATGATTTCCCCAAATCATATGCAAACGATTCTTTTTGTGAAATAGTTGCATTAATTCATAAACGTTTTTATGTGCGTTTAAAATTGAAGAGAAAGATATGTTTTCCCAAAGCTCATCACCATCGCCTAGTTCGGCATAATTAAAACCTTCTACGTAGTAGTGTTTTAATGCGTGGTAATAGATGTTTCGGTTATTGGCAAAATCGTCTGCAAAACTATTATCGCCTCGATGACAATCGCTAAATAGTATAAATTTGGAGTTGTCATCAAAAGGAACAACGTGAGCATTTTGATAAGCTTTGTCTAATCTTTTCTTTGCTGAAAACATAATCTTACGCTAAAGTTTTTCTAAAGCGTAAGGTAATAAACGTTCAACAAATAAACTATAGGCTTTTTTGGAAGGATGTAAACCATCAGAAGCGACCAAATCTGTATCTTCTAATCCATTTCTAGTAATATCTGTAATGTTTACAAAAGTAATGTTATTAGCGTTGCAATAATTTTCCGCGAAAGCGTTATAAGTATCAATTTCTGAAGAAATAGTTGTGTTTTCTTTTCCAAAAGGAGTGTAAGTATAATCAGGAATTGAAACGACAATAACTCTTTTTTTATCGCCTTTCGCTTTAGTTATAGCTATGTCTACAAGTTCTGGAAATTCTTTTTCATAAATTGAAAAATCTTTTCCTTGATATTGATTGTTTACACCAATTAATAAGGTGACTAAATCGTAGTTGTTTGGTAGATTTTCATTGCTAATTCCGTTTAATAAATTGGTCGTAGTCCAGCCTGTTGTTGCTACAATCTTTAAATTGAAAGAAGTGTCTTTTGTATTGTTACTCAAACTGTCTTTGAGTTGCTCTGGAAATCTGCACGTTTCGCAAACACTTTCTCCAATGGTGTAGCTGTCACCAAGAGATAGTATATTATAATTGTTATTTTGCGATTTGGCTTCGTTCTTTAAAACTTTATTAGTTGATGTACAACTAAGCAATAGAATTACTGCAATACTAAAAAGATAAAATAGAAATTTCATACTATAAAGATACTACTTCTTTACTTTCTAAAATTTCACTTTCTATACCATTCCAAAGTGCGATACGCTTTTCTAGAGCTAGTATAGATGTTTCTTCTACTTCTTTCCATTTTCTTTGGTCATTTTCGCAAAGCTCTTCAATCATTTGCAACGCCATAGGACCATGTTCGTCTGCGTCTAATTCGATATGTCTTTCAAAGTAATACACTAATTTAGAAAGGTCTTTTTCAGGGAAATTTTGCTGAAAATTCTTTAAAATTTCTGTAAACATATTCGGGATTAAATCTTCGCGACCAAAGGTAAATGCAGCAGCAATTTGATGTGGTTGACCTTCGATAGCAACGTTAAACGTAAATTCTAAAAAGTCTTGTAGTGATTGAGGTAATTTGCTGTTTCTTATAGCAACAAATATGTTTCCTAAGCTTAAAGAAGATTCTAAGAATAGTTCTATTTGATTGGTTGATACGCCATAAGTTTTCATAGCGTCTAGATACATCTCGTAATGGCTTTTGTGATTACCGTTTATATCTACATCTGTTTCTTCGGCTAAAACAATTTCGTTTATTAAATACCTTGTTTCTGGATGTTTTGTTGGTATCCATGGTAAAGTCGTGCAAGTTAATTTGTTTTGCAAGGCTTTAAGAAGTGACATAAAATCCCAAACAGCAAATACATGATGCTTTAAGAATATCTCTAAATCTATATTTGTTGTTATGTTTTGGTATAAACTATGATTTAATAATTGATTTTGAAGCGGAGCAATTTTTTCTTTTACGTTCTTTATAGACATTTTCTTTTTCATTTTTTACAAAAATAAAAAATGCATCTTTAAAAAAAGATGCATTTCATATTTATTAACTATTTAGATTTATATAAAATCTATAGTTTTTATTTAAAAGCGTTTAATCCAGTGACGTCTAAACCTGTGATTAATAAATGAATGTCGTGCGTACCTTCGTAAGTAATTACGCTTTCTAAATTCATCATATGACGCATAATGCTGTATTCTCCAGTAATACCCATTCCGCCTAACATTTGTCTAGCTTCACGTGCAATTTTTATAGCCATATCTACATTGTTACGTTTAGCCATAGAGATTTGAGCAGAAGTTGCCTTACCTTCATTACGTAACACACCAACACGCCAAGCTAATAATTGTGCTTTGGTGATTTCAGTAATCATTTCGGCTAATTTCTTTTGTTGTAATTGAAATTGACCAATTGGCTTACCAAACTGCATACGCTCTTTACTGTATCTTAATGCAGTATCATAACAATCCATTGCAGCACCAATTGCGCCCCAAGCGATACCGTATCTTGCAGAATCTAAACAACCTAATGGAGCACCAAGACCAGATTTGTTAGGTAATAAATTTTCTTTAGGCACTTTTACATTATCAAAAATAAGCTCGCCAGTTGCACTAGCACGTAACGACCATTTGTTGTGTGTTTCTGGAGTAGAAAATCCTTCCATTCCACGTTCTACAATTAAACCGTGTATACGACCTTCTTCATTTTTAGCCCAAACAACAGCAACTTGTGCAAAAGGTGCGTTACTAATCCACATTTTAGCACCATTTAAAAGATAATGGTCACCCATATTTTTAAAATTAGTAACCATTCCGCCAGGATTAGATCCATGATCAGGCTCGGTTAAACCAAAACAACCCATCCATTCTCCAGATGCTAATTTTGGTAAGTATTTTTTGCGTTGCTCTTCGTTACCATATTTAAAAATAGGATACATTACTAAAGACGATTGTACAGAAGCAGTACTACGTACACCAGAATCGCCACGTTCAATCTCTTGCATGATTAAACCATAAGAGATTTGGTCTAATCCTGCGCCGCCATATTCCATAGGAATATATGGACCAAATGCGCCAATTTCGGCTAATCCGCCAATGATTTGTTCTGGGAATTCTGCTTTTTGTGCATACTCTTCAATAATAGGAGAAACATCACGTTTAACCCATTCTCTAGCAGCATCGCGTACTAATTTATGTTCGTCGCTTAATAAATCGTCAAGATTTAAGTAATCTGGAGCTTCAAATAAATCTGGTTTCATTAGATAAGTATAGTTTTAAACTGTTGCTTAATGATGTATGTAACAGTAAATTGTTTAAATTTTATAGTTAACAAAAGTAACGAAATCGTTTTCATTGCCCAATTAAAACTACATTTTTAAGTAGAAATCTTTAGTAAGATTTATGTAGTCTTCTGTGTATTGGTGTCTTTGGGTTTCTATAATTAATTCTTCTTTTTGTATTTCACTTTCGTGGAAACTAAAGCCAATCAAACTTCTTTTTATATCAGCGTTTGGGTTGCCTTTTACGTTAAGGATTTGGTTAGGAAATAAACCTACTTTTTGAGCAAGATTGATAAATCGGTCTTCTTCACTAAAAGGTATAATTACTGAAAATCTTCCGTTGTCTTCCAAAAGATGAGCTGCACAAACCACAAGGTGTTCAAAAGGCATCGCGTCTTGAAAACGCGCCATATCACGTTGCTTGTTATCGGTTTTAAAATGGTCTGCGTAAAACGGTGGATTACTAATTATTAGATCATATTTATCTTCAATTTCTTCAGCAAATTCTTGTAAATCTGCGTGATAACAAAATAATCGGTCTGGCCAAGGAGAGTTTTCGAAGTTTTCTACGCACTGTTCGTAAGCATTTTCGTCTATTTCTAAACCGTCAATAACTTGTGCATTACTACGTTGTGCTAACATTAATGATAAAATTCCTGTCCCAGCACCAATGTCTAAAATAGAAAATGGATTGTCTTTTAATGGTGTCCAAGCACCAAGTAAGACGCTATCTGTGCCAATTTTCATGGCGCATTGGTCTTGTTTAACTGTAAACTGCTTGAATTGGAAAGGGTTATTCATTGATATATAAATCTATAAGTCCTTCTGGTGTTTCTACAATAATGGTTTTGTTAGGTTTGTCAACTTTTATGATAAACTCATCATTCATTGGGATTAAAATTTCTGTCCCATTTCTATCAATTTCAAATAGTGCTTGAGCTGTGCTATCATTTACACCAGAAATTATCCCAACGTTTCCGTAGTTTTTATCTTCTACTTTAAAACCAATAATTTCATGGTAATAAAATTTATCATCTTCTAATTCTGGTAAAAAGCTTAATGGTAAGTATAATTCGCTTTTAATTAAGCTATCTGCATCATCTTCTGTATCTACATCTTCAAATTTGATACGTAATAATTCAGATTTGTGAAGTTGAGAGCTTTCTATAAAAAAAGGGACTAAGTTGCCTCTTAAATTTACAAGAATCGAGTCTAAATTTTCAAATTGTTCAGGCTCGTCTGTGTCTAATTTTGCAAGTATTTCGCCTTTAAAACTGTACTTTTTTACAATTTTACCAACGTAAAAGCATTCATTTATATCCATAAGGAAAGTTTTAAACATAAAAAACTCCGATAGTTATTATCGGAGTTTAAAAGTATAAAAAAATAATTTTTATTCTTCTTCGTTTGTAGCGTCAGCTTCTTCTGTAGCTGCCTCTTCAACAACTGGTGCAGCTGCTGCGATACGAGCTTCGTTTACTGCTTTTTCAGCTTCAAAAGCTTTTGCTTTAGCGTCTGCTTCAGCTTTAGCTAAGTTATCTTTCTTAGCGTCAACTTTTCCAGCTTTTTCTTCTAACCAAGCATTAAATTTCTCTTCTGCTTGCTCTTCAGTTAAAGCACCTTTTCTAACTCCGCCAGCTAAATGGTTTTTTAGTAAAGCACCTTTATAAGATAAAATTGCTCTAGCTGTGTCTGTTGGTTGTGCACCATTTTGTAACCATTTTACAGCACCATCAACATCTAAATCGATAGTTGCAGGGTTAGTGTTTGGATTGTAAGTTCCTATTTTTTCTAGGTATTTACCATCTCTTTTGGCTCTAGCATCTGCTGCTACAACCCAGTAAAAAGGTTTTCCTTTTTTACCGTGTCTTTGTAATCTAATTTTTACAGGCATAAAAAATTAATTTGTGAGGTACTCGACCTCTATTATTAATAAGTGCGCAAAGATACTATAATTTTTTATATGAGTATTCTTTATTTTCAATTATTTATATAGAAAAAATATTCTATTTTTGGTAGCTAAAGTATACTTTAACAAGTGTGCTGCTTATTAATCAATAAATTTATTAAAATGAAAAAAGTAATTACGCTGTTATCTTTAGCGTTATTAATGTTTAATTGTAGTAATGATCAAGAATTTAATGTAACATCTTTTCAAGCTGAAAAAAGTGGTGTTATTTGGGATGCAAATTTTTACTCAGCTCAAGTAGATGAAAATGGTGTAATTACAATTGAAGGTTCTACTGGTTTAGAGACAATAACAATTGTAGCTTATGGACAAGATGCAAGTGGTTGCTCTAATCTTTTTAATAATAGTCAAGGTGTATGTTATGATATGCAGTATAATGCATCTTTTGCTAATTTTACAGACCAAAATAATGTACTTTGGAGTACAAATAAAATACCAGATCAAAGTGTACAATTGTATAGACCAGATGGAGTAGTTAGTATAGTTGATGGTAGTTTAGAAGAAGGTAAGTTGTCAGGACATTTTTATTTTAATGCTTTTAACCCAACAGGATTAACTTCTATAAGTATTACTAAAGGTGTGTTTTATAATATTCCTTTTACTACAGGTCCAACTACCAATTATTTTACTTGCGTAGATGCAGAAGACCAAGTGCAGCAAGCTATGATAGCATATAATAATGCAGACTTAATGGATAGTGCATTATTTGAACAATTATGTAATGCATATGTCAATGCGTTATACACACAAATAGAATATTGTGGTGATGTTAATGGTACAATCCAAGCGACAATAGATCAAGTAAATGCCAACAATTGTCAATTAACTTGTGATCAAATAGCTTCTAATACATCTACTGCACAATCAGATTACAACAATGCGACTTTAGGAAACACAATTGATATGTGTACAAGATACATCCAATATTTAAACGAGCAGATTGATACTTGTGGTGATCCAAATGGAGATTTACAAGCGATTATTGATAATTTAGATTGTGGTGATGATGATGGCGATGGTGTACCAAACTCGGTAGAAGATTTAAATAATGATGGCGATTTATCCAACGATGATACAGATGCAGATTTAAATCCTAATCATTTAGATGATGATGATGATGATGATGGTATATTAACAAGTGACGAATTAAATCTTGATGCAAATGGTAATCCAGCAGATACAGATATGGATGGAATACCAGATTATTTAGATTTAGATGAAGATAATGACGGCATACCAACTGCAGATGAAGATGTTGATAACGACGGTAATCCATTAAATGATGATACAGATGGTGATGGAATACCAAATTATTTAGATAATGATGATGATGGCGATGGTATTTATTCTATTTACGAAGGAACTATAGATACAGATATGGATGGTATTGTTAATTATTTAGATAGCGATGATGATGGTGATAGTATTCTAACTCAATTTGAATTTGTAGACTCAAATGCAGATGGCAATCCAATAGATTCTCAAGATTTTGATTCAGATGGTATGGATGATTATTTAGATAATGATGATGACAACGATGGTTTGTTAACCATTGACGAAAATCCAGATCCAAACGGAGATGGTAATCCAGATGATGCACAAAATTCAGATGCAGATTCTGCTCCAGATTATTTAGATGCAAACTAATTATTTAAAAAGAAGCCTAGAATAGGCTTCTTTTTTTATGCGTTTATATCCCTAAATTTGTAGTTGGTCTAATATTACAAGTTTTTAAACCGTTTTATTACAAGTTATCAATATTAATTACAATTTTTGTTTGTATAATCCATTATAAATGAAAAAAGTAATAGTACTGTTATCTCTTTTTTTAACCTTCATCGCTTGCGAAGACGACTTAGTGTTTAGCAATCCGTCTTTTACTGCAAATAAAAATGATGTATCTTGGCAATCTACTAACTTTAAAGCGTCAATAGACGCTTTTGGGTTTTTAAGCATTACTGCAATTAATGGAGAAGAAATAATTAATCTTAAAACTGCAGGCGCATCTAACGGAACTTTTACAGTAGGTAATACAGCAACTCAAGCAGTATATCAAGATCAAAATGGTGTAACTTATTCAACCAATAATATACCAGATCCAAGTATTCAATTATATCCATCTGAAGGACAAATTAATATTGAAGAGTTTAATAGTATAGAAAAAACAGTATCAGGTACTTTTTATTTTCATGCATTTGATAATACAGGATTGCAATCGGTAGTTTTTAACAAAGGATTTTTTTATAACGTGCCAATACTATTTATAGCTCAACCAGATAATGGACAGCAAGACTTAGCTTGTCTAGCAGCTCAAGCTACAACATCTACAACTCTTACAAATCTTAATGCAGTAGATGTAAATGGGTCACAATATTCGCAATATTGTACCGCTTATAAAGTTGCACTTCAAATTCAAATTCAAGAATGTGGTGATGACGGAACTTTACAAAATATTATCACAAGTTTAGGCGACTGTTCTAATTAAAACTTAATAAAAAATTAAAATTTTAAAGCTAGATAAATTGTTATCTAGCTTTTTTTGTTAAAAGCTCTTAAGGTTATCACAAACCTTGTTAAACTGTTGTGTTACCTTAGTTTAGTGTAGTATCTTAATGGTAAGTAAGACGTAAATAACACGCCTTATCTAACCAAAACCAACCTGATTATTAAATTATTTAAATGTGTTTAATAATTTAAATAATCATTAGATTTTAAAATCTATAATATGTTAAACCAAACACATGAAATTTAAAAAGAAACGATTATGAGTTATAGTGAACAAATTTCAGAAAAGTTAAACGAATTACTAGTAAAAAATTATGATGCCGAAAAAGGGTATCTAAACGCAATGGACAATGTTGAAGACAAAAATCTTAAGATTTTCTTCAAAAGAAGAGCATCAGAGCGTAGTCAATTTGCTAAAGAATTAAGGACCGAAATTTTAAGATACGGTGAAGTGCCTGAAGATTCAGAAAGTTTTAAAGGAACAATGCATCGTAATTGGATGACTTTAAAATCTACTTTTTCTTCAAACAATGAAGAAAAAATTTTAGAAGAAGCCATTAGAGGTGAAGAAGCAAGTCTAGAAGAGTATGATAAATTAATGAAAGAAAATAATTTACCACCAACAATAGACGAGCTTATTTTTAGACATCGTAATGCAATACAAGCAGCGATAAATACAGAGAAAGTACATGAAGAATTAGTGTCGTAACTAAATTTAGTTAATTATAGTTTGAAAAAAGTCAGCATTTATGCTGGCTTTTTTTATTAAACTCATTCAAGTTTCATTTTAAAAAAGAGAAAATTCTACGTACTTTTATATGCTCTATTTTTTCAACAAAAAACATCAGATAACATCATATGTATTTAATCTTTGATACTGAGACAACAGGATTACCAAAGCGTTGGGACGCACCAATTACAGATGTAGATAATTGGCCTAGATGCATCCAAATAGCATGGCAATTACATGACGAGATGGGTAACTGTATTGACCATCAAGATTATTTAGTAAAACCTGATGGATTTGATATTCCTTATGATGCCGAACGTATTCATGGTATTTCTACCGAGTTGGCGCAACAACAAGGTATTTCTTTAGCAGAAGTGTTAGAAAAATTTAATATCGCGTTAAGTAAAACCAAATTTGTTGTTGGTCAAAATGTTGGTTTTGACTTAAACATTATGGGCGCAGAGTTTGTGCGTAATAATGTAGATAATGTATTACAAGAATTACCGGTTTTAGATACTTGTACAGAATCAACAGCACAACTTTGTCAGATTCCTGGTGGACGAGGCGGAAAATTTAAATTACCAACATTAACAGAGTTACATCAATTTTTATTTGACCAACCATTTGCCGAAGCGCATAACGCAACAGCAGACGTAGAGGCAACAACACGTTGTTTTTTAGAGTTAGTTAGACGTAAAGAATATACTAAAGAACAATTAGATGTTCAGCCAGATTATTTTGAGCGTTTCAATAAAGAAAATCCGCAACCTATAAAGCTAATAGGATTAAAGCACTTAAATCTTAAGAGAGAAAGTGATAAAATCCGTGAACAATTAAAAAAGCAGGAATCAGGCGGAATTTCTTCCACAGAAATAAAAGAAAACATAGAAGACCTTAAAGCAGTAGATTTTGCGCATTTGCACAATCATTCGCAGTTTTCGGTACTTCAGTCTACTATAAGTATAACAGATTTAGTCAATCTTGCAGCAAAACGTGATATGCCAGCTGTAGCGCTTACAGATCATGCCAATATGATGGGCGCATTTCATTTTGTAAGAGCAGTAAATGGGCATAACAAATCTGTAAAAGCAAAAAATAAAGAAGCAGAAGAACAGGGTAATCCGCCAGTAGCTAAAGAGATTAAAGCAGTTGTTGGTTGCGAGTTTTTTGTCTGCGAAGACCATTTGGATAAAACCAGAAAAGACAATGGTTACCAAGTTGTATTGTTGGCAAAAAATAAAAACGGATACCATAACTTGGCAAAACTATCGTCTCATGCATTTGTTAATGGGTTTTATTACGTGCCAAGAATTGATAAAAAACTAATCGAACAATATAAAGAAGATGTAATTTGTCTTACAGGAAACCTTTATGGTGAAGTGCCAAGTAAAGTGTTAAATGTTGGTGAAGTTCAAGCTGAAGAAGCGTTGCTTTGGTGGAAAGAAACCTTTCAAGACGATTTATACATAGAGGTAATGCGACATGGTCAAGAAGACGAAAATCGTGTTAACCAAACGCTTATCGAGTTTTCTAAAAAACATAATATCAAACTTGTCGCTACCAATAACACTTATTATGGCGATAAAGAAGATGCTAATGCGCACGATATATTATTGTGTGTAAAAGATGGCGAAAAGCAATCTACACCAATAGGTCGTGGTCGCGGTTATCGTTATGGATTACCAAATCAAGAATACTACTTTAAGTCTTCTGAAGAAATGAAGCAACTCTTTAAAGATTTGCCAGAAGCTATTACTAATATTCAAGAAGTAATAGATAAAGTAGAATCGTTTGATTTAGCAAGAGATGTCTTATTACCAGCGTTTGATATTCCTGAACAATTTAAACACGAAGAAGATGAAATTGATGGAGGAAAAAGAGGTGAAAACGCCTATCTAAAACATCTAACTTATGAAGGTGCAAAAAAACGCTATGGCGAAATCACAGAAGATATTAAAGAGCGTTTAGATTTTGAGCTTGAAGTTATTGAAAACACAGGTTATCCAGGATATTTTTTAATTGTAGAAGACTTTATTCGTGAGGCCAGAAATATGGACGTATCCGTAGGTCCAGGTCGTGGTAGTGCAGCAGGATCTGTAGTTGCCTATTGTTTATGGATTACCAATATAGATCCAATAAAGTATAATCTACTTTTTGAGCGTTTTCTTAATCCAGATCGTATTAGTATGCCAGATATTGATATCGATTTTGATGACGAAGGAAGAAGCCGAGTAATGGATTACGTTATCGATAAATATGGTGCAAATCAAGTAGCGCAAATTATAACTTACGGTACTATGGCGGCAAAAAGTAGTATTCGTGATACAGCTCGTGTATTAGATTTACCACTTTTTGATGCCGATAGAATTGCAAAGCTTATTCCAAATATGTCTAAACTAAATAAGATTTTTGGTTTAGATGAAAAACAACTGGGACAAAAATTTAGAGCCGAAGATTTAGAAAAAATCACACAACTTTTAAATATTTCTGAAGGATCAGATCTTGAAGCCGAAACAGTAAATACAGCAAGAGCGTTAGAAGGCTCTGTAAGAAATACAGGTATACATGCATGTGGTGTGATTATTACACCAGACGATATTACCAAGTTTGTACCAGTTTCTACCGCAAAAGATTCAGATTTATACGTCACTCAATTTGATAACTCGGTTGTAGAAAGTGCAGGACTTTTAAAAATGGACTTTTTAGGGTTAAAAACATTAACCTTAATAAAAGATACTGTAAAAATTGTAAAGGCAAAACATGATATTCAGTTAGATCCAGAAAGTTTTCCTTTAGATGATGAAAAAACTTTCGCATTATTCCAAAGAGGAGAAACCGTTGGCGTATTCCAATACGAATCTCCTGGAATGCAAAAACACTTAAAAGACCTTAAACCAACGGTTTTTGACGATTTAATTGCGATGAATGCATTATATCGTCCAGGGCCAATGGAATATATACCAAGCTTCGTAAGAAGAAAACACGGTGACGAAGATATCGAGTATGACTTACCAGCAATGGAAGAATACTTAAAAGAAACTTACGGAATTACAGTCTATCAAGAGCAAGTAATGCTACTGTCACAAAAGTTAGCCGATTTTACAAAAGGTGAAGCCGATGTCCTTCGTAAAGCAATGGGTAAAAAGCAAATTGCGGTACTGGATAAGATGAAACCTAAGTTTATCGAGCAAGCAAGTGCTAATGGTCATGATGCTAAAAAACTTGAAAAAATCTGGAAAGACTGGGAAGCATTTGCAAGTTATGCCTTCAATAAATCTCACTCTACATGTTATGCTTGGATCGCTTATCAAACGGCATATTTGAAAGCACATTATCCAGCAGAATATATGGCTGCAGTGCTGTCTAATAACATGAACGATATTAAACAAGTTACTTTCTTTATGGAAGAATGTAAACGAATGAAATTACAGGTTTTAGGACCAGATGTAAACGAATCGTTTTATAAATTCTCTGTAAATAAAGATAATGCGGTACGTTTTGGTATGGGAGCAATTAAAGGTGTTGGTCATGGTGCTGTTAAAACAATTGTAGAAAATAGAAAAGAAGATGGACCATATTTATCAATATTTGATTTAGCAAAACGAATAGATTTACGTGCTGCAAATAAAAAAGCGTTCGAAAACCTAGCGTTAGCTGGTGGATTTGACGAATTAGGTAATACACATAGAGCACAATATTTTTATAAAGATGGCGGTGATTTAACCTTTTTAGAAAAAGCTATAAAATATGGTGCAAAGCATCAAGAAAACGAAAATTCTGCACAAGTAAGTCTTTTTGGTGGTGAAAGTGAAGTTCAAATTGAAGAGCCAACAATTCCCGAATGTGAAACTTGGGGAACAATGGAAAAGCTAGCTAAAGAGCGAGAAGTAGTTGGTGTATATATATCAGGTCATCCATTAGATGATTTTAAAATAGAAATGAAAACCTTTTGTAATGCAGATTTATCGGTATTTCACGATCTTGAAAAATACGTTAATAGAGAATTAAGTTTTGGTGGTGTAGTTACAGATGTGCAACACCGCGTTAGTAAACAAGGAAAAGGTTGGGCATTATTTACAGTAGAGGATTATAACGAAACCTATGAGTTTAGAATTTTTGGGGAAGAGTATCTAAAATTTAGACATTTTTTACTTCAAAATAATTTCGTTTACGTGAAAGCATTTATTAGAGAAGGTTGGGTTAATAGAGATACAGGTAAGAAAAGTGATCCAAGACTTCAGTTTAATAGTTTTCAATTGTTACAGGATGTATTAGATAATTATGCTAAAAAATTATCTATTCAATTAAATATTAAAGAGTTATCTGAGGAAAAAATTAATAAGTTGCAACAGTTAATTCAACTGCATCCAGGTAATCAAGCGTTAAATTTTGTTGTTTACGATAATAGAGATCAAGTTAAATTAACTATGCCAAGTCGTAAGCAAAAAGTGAAAGTAAGTCAAGAATTGCTTGACGAATTAGAAAATGAGCAAGTTTATTTTAAACTAAATTAATATTTAAAATAATCTAAAACAATACAGTGATAAGTAAAACAAATTGTACAACTGTAAGGTTTGGCAAAATTTTTGACTAATTTTGTATATAAATTAGATAAAAAATTCAATTAAATTATAAGATTATGGCATTAGAAATTACAGATGCAAATTTTGAAGAGCAAGTATTAAATAGTGATAAACCTGTAATGGTAGACTTTTGGGCAGCTTGGTGTGGACCATGTCGTATGGTTGGTCCAATAATAGATGAATTAAGCACAGAATATGAAGGTAAAGCTGTTGTTGGTAAATTAGATGTAGATGCTAATCAAGAATTTGCTGCAAAATATGGAGTACGTAATATACCTACAGTATTAGTTTTTCAAAACGGAGAAGTAGTTGGACGTCAAGTCGGAGTTGCGCCTAAAAATGCATATGCTGAAGCTTTAGATTCTCTTCTATAGAATTTTAATAAATATTATACTCAAAGGTTTGTCGTAAAGGCAAACCTTTTTTATTTTAGAAAAAAATACCCAATGGAAATAAAAAAAGAGCTTAATAAAACTGGAGGATTTAAAAACCTTGAGCATTTAGCAAAACAAGTTGTAGAAGGTTTTATCTCAGGTATGCATAAAAGTCCGTTTCATGGGTTTTCAGCCGAATTTGCTGAACATAAAATATATAATTTAGGTGATAGTACTAAGCATATAGATTGGAAACTATTTGCGAAAACAGATAAGTTATATACAAAAAAATATGACGACGAAACCAATTTACGTTGTCATATAATAATTGATAATAGTAGCTCAATGCATTATCCATTAATCGAAAATTTATCCATTAAAAGATTAAACAAAATAGCATTTTCTGCTTTGGCAAGTGCATCTTTAATGCAAATTTTAAAAAAGCAAAGAGATGCAGTAGGTTTAAGTGTTTATAGTGATGTTTTAGAGTTTTATTCACCAGAAAAAGGTAGTGAAAGACATCACCAAATGTTGTTGAACACACTAGATGAATTGGTTAACAAAAAGCCTGTTAATTCAAACACTAATACGTATAAATTTTTACATCAAATAGCTGAGAAAATACACAGAAGATCTTTAATATTTGTATTTACAGATATGTTACAATCTGATATTGAAGAAGAAAATCTTTTTGAAGCATTAAGTCATTTAAAATATAATAAGCACGAAGTTGTATTATTTCATGTATTAGATTTGAAAAAAGAGCTGAATTTTAATTTTGAAAATTCGCCCAAAAAATATTTAGATTTAGAAACTAATGACTTTGTTAATTTATATGCAGATCAGGCAAAACAAAATTACATTTCTGGATTCTCGAAATACATTAATAAACTGAAAAATAAGTGTTTAAATTATAAAGTTAATTATGTTGAAGCAGATATTAATGGGGATTTTAATACAATTTTATCAACCTATTTACTAGAAAGACAAAAATTAATTTAAAAAAAAGTTTAAAAAAGTTTGTCATATTAAAAAAGCATTTTATATTTGCACTCGCAATAAAGCAACGGTCTGGTAGTTCAGCTGGTTAGAATATCTGCCTGTCACGCAGGGGGTCGCGGGTTCGAATCCCGTCCAGACCGCAAAAATTGCTTAAAGCTCCATTTCATTGGAGCTTTTTTTGGCAATAAAATTTAGTTGTGTTGTTTGATAGAGATCAATTCTCTATCAGTGGTTTAAGTAGTTAAACCGATGGAAAGCTTTCCTTTTTTCTTTTTAGAAAATAGGGATGCTTTTTTGTTTATACACGCTTTATCTTCATTTTTTGTATTTCATCGATTTATTTACTAATTTTAAGAGACTAATTTTACATTCGCATTTGCTTTTAAGTGTCCCTAAATCAGTAAACTACACTTAAATAATTATCCATTATACTAAATACAATATCCCTCATTGTATGTAATATTAGTACCTATTTCTATTAAGATATAGGTAAACAGTTATGCGTCAATTTAACTAATAACAAGTATAATAACATAAATCAATATTCACTAAAATTATGAAATCCCTTAAAATGACAGTAATCGTGTTAGTAGCAATCGTTTTATTAACCGGAGTAAGCACTTTAACTAGCGACACTACACCTACGAATAAAGAGGTTAAAAAAGTACAGGTAGATGTTACAGCAATGAAAGATAAAAAAGGAGTAACGCCACCAACAAACGGTTAAACAATTAATTAATTCAATAAAAAATAAAGAACATGAAATCCCTTAAAATCACAACAATCGCATTAATAGCAATCGTATTATTAACCGGAGTAAGCACTTTAACAAGCGACACTACACCTACCAATAAGGAGGTTAAAAAAGTACAGGTAGATGTTACAGCAATGAAAGATAAAAAAGGAGTAACGCCACCAACAAACGGTTAAACAATTAATTAATTCAATAAAAAATAAAGAACATGAAATCCCTTAAAATCACAACAATCTCATTAATAGCAATCGTATTATTAACCGGAGTAAGCACTTTAACAAGCGACACTACACCTACCAATAAGGAGGTTAAAAAAGTACAGGTAGATGTTACAGCAATGAAAGATAAAAAAGGAGTAACGCCACCAACAAACGGTTAAAAATTAATTAATTCAATAAAAAAAATGAAGAACATGAAATCCCTTAAAATCACAATAATCGCATTAATAGCAATCGTATTATTAACCGGAGTAAGTGCTTTAACTAGCGAGACTACACCTACCAATAAAGAGGTTAAAAAAGTACAGGTAGATGTTACAGCAATGAAAGACAAAAAAGGAGTAACACCACCAACAAACGGTTAAACAATTAATTAATTCAATAAAAAATACAGAACATGAAATCCCTTAAAATCACAATAATAGCATTAATAGCAATCGTATTATTAACCGGAGTAAGTGCTTTAACAAGCGACACTTCGCTTACAAATAAAGAGGTTAAAAAAGTACAGGTAAATGTTACAGCAATGAAGGACAAAAAAGGAGTAACACCACCAACAAACGGATAGAATTTTTTAAATAGATATATAAAACCCTTTTTAAACTTAAAAGGGTTTTTTTATTTACTATTTTTTTTATTTTTAGAATAAATTATCAATCCATTAAAATTTGAGATATTTTATCTTAATTTCATTTTTCCTCCTTAGTATAACTCTTGTTGCTCAGAATGATCAAGAATTAATAGACTCTGTTGTTAAGTTAAGGAAAGCTTCAAAAAATTCGCAAATAGAACTTAAAGACAGATTCAACTATGCAAGAAAAGCTATTGCTTTATCAAAAGAAATAGGTGTAGATTCAACTATTTTAGAAAGTAATAGATCTTTATCGTATTTATTTTTAGTAGAAGAAAATTACGATTCTTTATATCGAGTAAATTCAGAAAATTTAAAGTTAGCTTCAAAATTACAGGATTCAATAAAAATGGCTTATGCAAGTCATAATCTTGCGTTTCATTATTATAATAATAATAAAAACGATAGCTCATACTATTACTTTTATAACGCAAGAAAAATTTACAGTAATTTAAAAGATCGTGTAAATGAGGTTAGTACCATTTTAAGTATGGCTAACATACAGGAGTCTGAACGAGATTTTATTGGAGCAGAAAATAATGCAATTAATGGAATTAAAATTTTAGAAGCCTTACCAAGTTCTGATAATAAAAATTACAGTCTTTGGGCGTTAAATAATTTAGTAGGTATTGTAAATAGTCAAATACAACAATTTGATCGATCTATAGAATATCATGATAAAGCCTTAAGTTATGCAAACAAAATAAAAGATCCAGATTATCAAAATTTACAGGATTATTCTACAATGAATATTGCTTTAGCTTATCGCAGAAAAAAGGAATACAGTAAGGCAATTTCTATTTTACAAAGTATAAAAAACATAGGTCAACTAAAACTATCTGATCCATCTAGTTATGCTTCAATAATATCTAATATAGCTTATTCCAAGTTTTTGTTAGGCGAAACAACTACGCAAATAGAAAACACCTTAAAAGAGGCTTATCAAACTGCAGCAGACGAAAACGATGATATGGAGCAATCAAGTATCTGCGCATTTTTATCAGAATTTTATTTATCAAAGGAACAATCAGATTCAGCTAAAAAATTTGCAGATCTAGCTTATAAATTTGCAATTAAAGCAGACGAAAATCAAGATATTCTAAATGCACTCATTCTAAAGAGTAAAACTGAAACAGGAGCTTCTTCTAAAGATTATCTATATAAACACATAAAATTTAATGACAGCTTAGTTTTAAATGAAAGAGTTGCGCGAAATAAATTTGCTAGAATAGAGTTTGAAACAGATGCTATACTACAAGAGAAAGAACAAATCACTAAACAGAGACAGTGGTTAATCTTTATATCTATTGGATTATTAGCAACACTATTTTTCTTATATGTCATAAAATCTCAAAGAGAAAAAAATAAAGAACTTCAATTAGAAAAACAGCAACAACAAGCTAACGAAGAGATTTATGGGCTTATGCTATCGCAACAAGATAAAATAGACGAAGCTAGAACAATAGAAAAAAATCGAATCTCTCAAGAAATTCATGATGGTATTTTAGGTAGGCTTTTTGGTGCTAGACTAAGTTTAGACAGTTTAAATAATTTAAACACAGAAGAAGCTACATTAAAAAGAAGTAATTATATACACGAATTAAAAAACATTGAAGAAGATATAAGAAAAGTATCGCACGAGTTAAATACAGATTTTGTTAAATCAGGTTATTTAGATATGATTAAATCTTTAGTTGATGCGCAAATGATGGCTTACGGTATAGCATATACCTTTAATGCAGACTCCAATATAAACTGGGATAATTTAGATAATAAAATTAAAATTCATCTCTATCGTATCTTGCAAGAAACAATGCAAAATACCTATAAGCATGCAAAAGCCAGTAAAGTTGATATCACTTTTAGTTTAGAAAAAAATACATTAAATTTAAGCATAGTTGATAATGGAGTAGGATTTGATGCTAATAAGTCCAAAAAAGGAATTGGATTAAAAAACATTAGTGATAGACTTAAAGAAATTAAAGGAAAACTAGATATACAAACACAACTACAACAAGGAACAACAATACACATTTACGTCCCAAATGTCTAAACAAATGAAAAATCAAGAACTTAAAATATTAATGGTAGATGATCATCCAATGATCATAGAAGGATATATGCATACATTAATGGCTACAAAAAAAGAATCGCAAACTTTAGAAATAGATATAGCTTCAGATTGTGATTCGGCTTTAAAAGCTATAAATAGATCCAAAAACATAGGACAACCATATGATATCTATTTTTTTGATATAAGTATACCAGAATCTGAAGATGGATTATATAAAAACGGAGAAGATCTAGCAAAACGTGTTAAGCTTACAGATCCAGATGCAAAAGTTGTTATACTAACAATGTATGAAGAAGTTTATAGAATACACGATATTATTAGAACTATAAACCCAGAAGGCTTTTTAATAAAAAGCGATTTAACTTCTAGCGAATTAGCTAGTGCGTTTCAAGCCATTCAAAATAATCCACCATTTTATAGCGGTACAGTAAACAAAGTTTTAAGAAAAAGTCTTCAAAATCCTATTTCTTTGGATTTAATTAATCATAAAATGCTACATCTATTATCTTTAGGAATAAAGACAAAAGACTTAGTAAAACATTTAGATTTAACTTTAAGTGCGATAGAAAAAAGAAAGAAAAACCTTAAAGAACTATTTTTTGTCGAAGATGGAAAAGACGAAACTCTAATTAATATAGCGAAAGAAAAAGGCTACATATAATATTAATTACAATTTTTTTTAATTTTTTTCATCTAAAAAAAACGCCTCAAAACTCAAGCTATAGCTAAGACTTACGGTTTTTACCGTAATTATTATACGGTTAAAACCGTAAGTGTCTTAATTACAATTAATTATATTTGTATAACTATTAATTTTAGTATTTTTCCCTTTCAAACCTTAGTTTGATTAATAGCATTTACATTTACACACAGTATAAAGCAACATCGCCCGATGTTGCTTTATTATTTTAAAATAATAAGTGTTTGTTTTCCCAAAAAATGGACACAAAATATCCAAGATAAATTACAGCGACAGTAAACTTTAAAAAAGTTCCTGTAATAAAACCTAGAAAAGAGCCAAATGCAGCTTTTAAAGCTGTATTTGTGTCTGCTTTATTAGATAATTCACCTAAAAATGCACCTATAAAAGGACCTATAATAATTCCGCCAGGAATAGGAGTAAATAATCCAAAAAATAAACCAATAGTAGTTCCTATCATTCCAGCTTTAGAGCCACCAAATTTTTTAGTTCCAATTGCAGGAATAATATAATCCATTGCAAAAATTAATATAGCAATTAGTAAAGTAATACCTATAAATAAGGAATTATTTGGTACATATTCTGTTAGATGTAATAAAAGCAATCCAATCCCACTTAAAGGCGGACCAGGTAAAATAGGTAGCACACTACCAACTAAGCCTAAAAGTATAAAAGCAAAGCCTATAATGGTTAAAAATATATCCATAAGTTTTTGTTTATAAGACGACTATAATCTTTTAATGTTACATTTTTTAACTAAAAAATTAGTTCAAACTAAATATTTAGTTATATTTGTTTTATTCAACTAAAAGATTAGTTATAAAAATGAAAGCACTAACAAAAGCAGAAGAAGATATCATGCAAATACTTTGGCAACTACAAAAAGCCAACGTAAAAGATATAATTAAAGTACTTCCAGAACCAAAACCAGCATACAATACAGTGTCTACAATTGTTAGGATTTTAGAATCCAAAGGATTTGTAGATTATGAAAAAAAGGGGAAAGGTCATGTGTATTTTCCAATACTTAAAAAGCAAGATTATAGCAACCAAAGTTTAAATAAGTTAATGGAAAATTATTTTCAAGGTTCATTTAAAAGTATGGTTTCTTTTTTTGTGAAAAAAAATGATATAGATATAAAAGAACTAGAAACTATTTTAAATGAAATTGATAAAAGCAAATAGTTATGGTTACTTTCATTATTCAAATAGTAGCATTTCAATTTATATTTTTATTGGTTTATGAAGTGCTTCTAAAAAAAGAAACGTTTTTTAATTATAACCGTTGGTATTTATTATCAACTTCGGTGTTGTCGTTACTCTTGCCTTTAATTAAAATTGAAAGTTTTACCAAAACCATACCTAGTAAATATGTTGTTGTTTTACCAGAAGTTGTTTTAGGTACCGTTAAAAAAACACCACAAATAACTACAGAAGTAACAAGTGTTGCTAATCAATCATCAGTATTAACGCTAAACAATCTTATTATTTTAGGAAGTGGTATCGCATTTGCTTTTTTTGTTTTTAAGCTTTCAAAACTTTTAAAATTATGGTCTAATGCAAAACAAGTAAAATATAACGGCTACCAAATTTTATCCTTACCAAATACAACAGTTGCTTTTTCATTTTTTAACTATGTATTTATTGGTAATCAGTTAACAAACCAGCAAAAAGAAAGCGTTTTAGCGCATGAGCTAATTCACGTAAAACAAAAACACAGTATAGATTTATTATGGTTTGAAGTACTAAAAATTGCACTTTGGTTTAATCCATTAGTTTACATCTATAAAGGATATTTAACCCAAGTGCACGAGTATATTGCTGATCAAAATGCTATAAAAACCGTCAATAAAAAAGACTATTATCAACGTTTATTACAGCAAATTTTTGATGTAAACTCGTTGCCTTTCATCAATCCATTTTTTAAACAATCATTAATCAAAAAACGAATTATTATGTTACAAAAATCAAAATCAAAACCAGTTTATTTATTTAAGTACTTGCTACTTATACCAATGATTACAGCAATGTTGGTGTATTCTTCATGTTCTCAAGACGAAACCAATAAAGTAAATACAGAACAAACCACATTAACGGAAGAAGAGTTAGTGCAGAAGTATTTGAAAGAATTTGAAAATAAGTATGAACATCCTTTGGATGCAATTGTAAAAGAGGAAGTCTTGAAAAGTGAAAATTACTTAAATACTTTAGATAGTTATGCAAAAACAAAAGCTTCATTTATTTTGATGAATAATTATTTTGAAGAAAAAAATGGTAAAAAACCAACATATGCTGATAACTTTGAAAATGAAACCTACCAAGATTATTTAAATAGAAAACAAACACAAAAAGCTAAAGACCAATGGACAAACTCACCCAAAAGAGGTGCTTTAAGATTATTGGTAGAAGATTTAGACAATTTAACTAATGAAGAAGAGGCTTTTAAACAATCAAAATTAACACAGATTACTAACGAAGAATGGTATCATACTTTGGTAATATCAGATGGTTACAGACATATAAAAATTGAAGTTAGAGAACCAAATGAAGAAGATGTCGATATAGACAAAATAGACGTTCCATTCTCTGTTATAGAACAAGTTCCATTAATAGAAGGTTGCGAATCAGTGTATAATCTTAAAGAACAAAAAGAATGTTTTTCAAACAAAATTAACGAACATGTTATGAAAAACTTCAACATAGCACTAGCTAATAATTTAGGTTTAGAAAAAGGTGTAAAACGCATTTTTGTAAGTTTCAAAATCGATGTAAATGGAGCTGTAGTAGATGTTAATGCTAGAGCGCCACATCCTGAGTTAGAGACAGAAGCTATTAGGGTAATTAAATTATTGCCAAAAATGGTACCTGGAATACATAATGGAAGAGTAGTAAATGTACCTTATAGTTTGCCAATTACATTTAGTATAAAATAACAATTTTTAAATAAATGTTTTAAACCGAAGTTTAGACTTCGGTTTTTTTGTTGTGGTATATTATGAAGTCTAAATCTTTCATTTTCAACAATAAATCTTATTTTTGATTTAAGTAAAAATTAATTAGATGAAAAAATTACTATTTCTATTTATTTACATCGCTACAACTATACAAATATCTGCACAACAAGATTTAGATTGTAAATCAATATGCACTATAAATAAAACGGTATATGAAGACGCATATTTAGGTGTTGTGTTTGGTACACCATGTGACAGAGATATTGATAAAGGTGTAATAATTATAAAAGTAGTAGATCATACACCTGCAAAATCTAATGGCTTGCAACCTTATGATATTGTTCTTAAAATTAACGATCTAGAAGTTAATAGACGTGGCGATGCTATAAAAGCAATTGCTGCTTACCAACCATTTGATATGGTTAGATTTACAATTTACAGAGAAGGACGTACATTTATTAAAACCATAACTTTAGGAGCTAAAAACACAAAAATAGTTCAAGAAAAAGTATGTTGTGACAACACAATTACATCGTTATCTAGCGATAATATTAATGTTCATCCTGTACCTGTTGCTAAAGATTTGTATATAGATTTTAAAGAAGTAATACAAGATACGTATCAATTTTCAATTTATATGAATAATGGCGTATTGGTAAAATCTTATAAAAAACAGCTTAGCGATAGACAACTACAAGAAGTCATTAATGTAGAAAAGTTTGATGATGGCGTATATATTTTAAAAATTACACATAACAATCAATCGTATTCAAAGTTATTTGTTGTTAAAAGAAATTAGTGACTACTATAGATTTTTTTAAAAAAATTGTATTTTTCGGCTATACTAGTTTATTATGAAACAGATAGCTGTTTTACTAATGGCGTTTTTAATGGTGTCTTGTAAATATTTTGAAGCAAAAAAAACATCTAAAGACGCGATATTAAAAAAAGAATTAAAAACCTTTAATTGGAATGAGGTAGATACCTATCCAAGCTTTCCTATTTGTGATTCTTTACAAACATTATCCAACAAAAAACAGTGTTTTGAAACTACTTTAGCAAACCACATAAGTACACAATTAGCTAAGCAAACCTTTGTAGTAACTCAAGATATTAACGATACTATTGTTTTAGAACTATTAATTACAGAAAAAGGACAACTTCAAATAAAGCAATTTACAGCAGATTCTTTAACGCTTGCAGAATTACCTAACATAAAACAAGTTATAGAAACTAGTTTAGATAGTTTACCTCCAATTTATGCAGCAATAAAAAGGGGTCAACAAGTTAAATCACAATTTAAATTACCTATTATTCTTCAGGTTAATTAACACAGTCTTGTGAGTTTAAGACATTTAAAGTTTTAAGAATTACCAATTATAATTATCACTTCGGAAATTTTAAAGCAAACTTTTTCATCAGTCTTAAAATTTCAACATACAACCAAATAAGTGTTGCTAATAATCCCCAAGTCGCAAGCCATTCTTTGTATTTTGGAGCGCGATGTTTTTGTCTTTCAATAAAATCAAAATCAAGTAATAAAGATAAAGAAGCAAAAACAGCAGCAAAAATGTTAAAACCAATAGCAAACCATGATGTGCCCCAAATAAAGCTTTTAATACCAAAAAAACTTAGTATCCAAGAGATTAAATAAGTAACAAAAATGCTGGCACAAACTGTAATAATAATACTTCTTAATTTTTTGGTTACTACTATTATTCGTGTTTGATATAGTAATAACATGACAAAAAAAGTAACTATCGTAACACCAACAGCTTGATAAGGTATTTCAGGGAATTTAGCTTGCGCGTATGCAGTGATTCCGCCAAGAAAAAAACCTTTTGCAACAGCATATAAAGGCACTAAAATATGTGCCCAATGTTGTCTTACAGATAAAACTATACTAATAATTAGTGCTGCAATTCCGCCACCAGGAGCAAACCATTTTATGTTTGTTCCTTGCGTATGTAATTTCCAAATACCAACAACAATTGCGGTAATTACAATTAAACAATATACAGTTTTTAGCATTATGCCTGTTACTGTCATTTTTTTAGGGTTGGATTGGTTGTCTTCCCAAAAATAACGGTCAAAAACAGGATTAGAAGTTTTATCTAAAAAAGCCATTATAAGTTAAATTTGTAACCAAGAGCAAAATCTGTAGAAAAGTGATCACCGTTTTCTATAAAGGCAGCAAATAAAGAGTCGTAAATAAATGTAATATATCCGTTGCCAACTTTAAAGTCTGCACCAAGACCAAAAATTAAAGGCGCATCAAATTCTGTGTTAGACACTTCATTAGTTACAAAAGTTCCTGGGTTTTCTGGGTTTTCTATCACAAATGATGCATCTACCTTTGTTAAGGTTGCAAACTTGGTTTGAGCGTAAATATTAAAGCCATTTGTATTAACAAATCTAAATCTATAACCTAAAGCTAATTGTGCAGCTTTATAATCAAAATTATCGGTTTTAGAAGTGTATCTAAAATTAACAAAACCTGCATGTTTTGGTTGTGATTTATCTTGAACCAATTCTAACTCGGTACCAAAAAACACCGCGCTTTCATTTTCTGGATTGGAAGTAAAAGGATTGTTGGTTAACCCGCCAAAAACACCAAGTCTTGTTTTAAACTTAACTTTTTGTTCTGTAGATACATAAGTTTCATCTTGACTTACATTGTATTTATTGATAAACTGCTTTAAACTAAATAATGTAAATTTAGTTTTAGAAGCATTCATACCGGTTAAATCCGTTAAAGTTGCTTGGTATTCGTTTTGGTATTTGTTATCTGTACCTTTTGTGTTTTTTAGTTCAGTAATTTTGTTATTTGCGTCTTTAACAAAGTATCTAAATTGCCCATCAAAACTATTCCAAAGTAAATCTAAAGTACCATCAACTTCGGTATTAAGCTCTAAAGTTTCGTTTTTAATTGTATAAGATTGTTGTGCTATACATAAGCTAGCAAAACATAGGCTAAGTAGTAAGATTAAGTGTTTCATCTATAATTAAATTTGGTTCTACGCTAAAGTAGAAATTTTTAATTAAAAACTATTTCTTAAAGCGTCTGTTTTTCCATTTGTAGGTTGAAAACGAGCCAACAACAGCAACATAAACACTAAAAAAGGGATACAATAAACTTGACGGTAAGTAGTATTTTAATGCTTGTTCTTTGCTGAAAAACACACTTGTCTTATAGATTAGAAGAAAATCTATAAGCAGTTTTAAAAGAAACAAATAGGTAAACGTTTTAAACTGAAATAACCCTAAAGCTACCAACACAAAACCTATAACGACAACCGAATTTGCTAGCAATACTAACAGTCCAACTAATTTGGCGAAGTTGTTATTATAGTTAGACGTTTTATTTGCCCAACGTATGCGTTGCGCAAGTAAACTTTTAAAATTTGGTTGCGCAAGCGTTTGTACAGTAGCCTGTTTGCTTTTTAAATATTTAACCGAATTTTTATCTGTTTTCAACGCTTTTTCCATTAAAAAAATATCATCACCACTTGCAATGGTATCATTGCCTTCAAAACCGTTTATATCATTAAAAAAAGATCTTTTATACCCTAAATTAGCGCCATTACATAAAAACGGTTTGTTAATCCCAAAACCAGCAATGGTGCTTCCTGTTAAACTTAAAAAATCTAATAGCTGAAAGTGTTGTAAAAACCCATTAACTTGATGATAAGTAACTGGTCCAACAACCATTTTAACGTCATTTTGCTGAACAAAAACATCCAAACTATCTAACCAATATTTTGGCAAAACACAGTCGGCATCGGTAGTGATTATCCAATCGTATTTTGAAATTTTTATTGCTGAAGAAATCGCGTCTTTTTTAGGCGAATTGGATTGTCTTTCGTTTTCTATTAATGTAATATCTAAAGCTGAAGTTGACATAAACTTACTAACAATCTCTTTTGAAATATCTTCAGAATCGTCATTAACTAAGATGATTTCAAAAAGCGAATTTTGGTAATTTAACTCTGCAATAGAATTTAATAGCGCTGGTAAATTTTCGGCTTCATTTCTAAAAGGAATAATTACTGTAAATGTTGTCTTTGCAGGACTATCATTCAGTTTAAAAACAGTTACTTTATCAATAGCAAAAGCAAATTTTCCTATTAAAAACAAATACAAAAGCAATATAATAACAGCAATTACAAGCATTAATCTAGCGATTTTAAAACATTAAAATTTAGCACATAATAACTACCAAAAACACTTGGCAAAGCAAAGTTAAGTAGCCACATTAGTAAAACACAACTTAAAATAGGTAATTGGTTAATACCAGCTAAACCGAAAATATATAAGGCTACACTACCTTTTATTACTACATCAAACAGTGAAATGGAAGGTATAATAGATGCTAAAAGATACATGGATGTAATTAAAATCATAGCATCAAAATAATGTAAATCTACACCTAAAAGCGACAAAATAAAGTAAAACTGGAATGAAAATACAGCATATCGAAACACCGATAGTAATAGTCCAAAACCTAAATAATGTACACCTAAATTTTTAACATAATCAAGGACCTTTTCTAAAGAAAATCCTTTCATCTTAAATCGGTTTTGTTTGATGCCTAAAAACCCAAATAAAGTTATAAACGCAAGAATAGCAATGCCTCTAAGTATGCGATAACTAATATCTATTTCAAAATTGGAGTATAAAAAAAACAATCCAATGCTTCCAAAAATAACGGTAACACTCATTTGTAGCATATTGCTTATTAGTGTTAAAAGCAGTACTTTTTTACGATGCGTTTTTGCAAAGTAAATCGCTTTTGCGCCGTATTCTCCAATGCGATTTGGTGTAAATATAGACGCAGTAAGTGCGCCTAAACTTTGTTCGGTAGCTTCTAAAAAAGTTATTCTTTTAATTTTCGAGATTAAAAATCGCCATTTAGTGATTTCTAAAAACCAATTAAATACGCTTAAAACAAGTAAAATAATGATGTTTTTAGTTGAAAACAGTTCGTTTTTGTCTAAAAAACGCAAGAAATCTTCAAATTTTAAATCAGGATTATTAAGTAGTTTTTGGTAGATAAAGTAAAATGCGCCAACAACTATACTTAATTTGATAAGTACAAAAAAGAATTGCTTAGTTTTGTAAGGCAAGCTACTATTCATCTTAATTTTAGTGAAAGTAGTTGCAAAATAAACTAAAAAACACATAATGTTATCAAGATTTAAAATCATTTGTTTATTTGGCTTTATTGTTTTTGGATTAACCACAACAAAAGCACAAATAGAAACTAGTAGATGGAAAGCATTAATCGCTTTAGGTGTAAATAGTCCAAGTCAAGATGGATTTGTAAAACCTTTTGAAGCTAACGGACTTAATTTTCCTACCATTAATTTAGGTGTGCAACACATGTTTAATAAGCAAATGGGCGCAAAGTTGGATTTTGGATATAATAGATTTGAACAAGCCGAAAACACGCCAGAATTTAAAGTAAACTACACTCGTATAAATGCACAGTTTGTTTACGATGCTTCACCAGATTTTACATTTTTACCTTACGGAACAGGTATTGTTTTTCATGCTGGTCCTGGATATTCTATGATTAAACCTTTAAATGATTACGGTGATAACAAAATATCTTACTTAAATGTTATGGCTGGAACAGAATTTCATTATGCTTTAAGTAGGACTGTTTCTGCATATTTTGACGCATCTTATATTTTAGGTTTTTCTGATGAATTTGAGCCAGTTTCTACCGGTTATGGATCGTTTAATGGTAATCTATTAACTTTTACAGTTGGCGTTGCTGTATCTTTAAGTGGTTGTGCAACTTGTTATTAATGGCAAAAGAACAAATTATATTAGGTATAGATCCAGGTACAACCATTATGGGTTTT
Organism: Mesoflavibacter profundi; assembly: GCF_014764305.1. NCBI lineage: Bacteria > Pseudomonadati > Bacteroidota > Flavobacteriia > Flavobacteriales > Flavobacteriaceae > Mesoflavibacter > Mesoflavibacter profundi. Next base: position 856,077 of record NZ_CP061703.1, on the reverse strand, counting down.
GGCTTGATTAAAGTTGAAAATAAAAAGATGTCTTTTCTTCAACTTAACGAGCTAGACTTAAAAAAATACGACGACCATTACCTAAAACTTAAATTAATTTTTGAAAGAACAATAGAATTAATCGATACGCATCATCCAGATCAAATTGCAATCGAAGCGCCTTTTTTTGGTAAAAACGTACAGAGTATGCTTAAGTTAGGTCGTGCACAAGGTGTTGCTATGGCGGCAGGATTAAGCAGAGAAATACCAGTTACCGAATATTCGCCAAAAAAAATTAAAATGGCAATTACAGGTAATGGTAACGCTAGTAAGGAGCAAGTAGCAAAAATGTTGCAAAGCTTGTTAAAGCTAAAAAGTTTGCCAAAAAACTTAGATTCTACCGATGGATTAGCAGCAGCAGTTTGTCATTTTTACAATCAAGGTCGCGTAGAAATTGGTAAAAGCTATTCGGGTTGGGCAAGTTTTGTAAAACAGAATGAAGGTAGAGTAAAGAAGTAGATCAGTCATTCCTGCGTAGGCAGAAATCCACTTTTAATTTTTTTTGATATGAAATATTTGCGACTATTTTTTTTAATGATTTTTCTGTCTAGTTGTAATAATGAAATAAAAAAAACAACATCAGAATTTAAAACTATTTCAATAAAATCTGGACTAAAAAATCAACATATAGATTCGGCGAGATTTAGAACTTTAGTTGAAGGGAATATAAAGAGATACGAGTACAAAACTTTTGAAAATGATAGTACTTTTCACCAATTCATTGAAAAAGAAATTGAAAATGATAGTGTTTTGATAGTGGCAGGAACTAATTGTAAATTAATAAGCTCTCATAATTATCAATTTAATTCAGAAGAAATAAAAATACAAGCTTATTTATATAACATTTCTAACCTTTCTGATGATGAGTCTATATTTTATTTTAACAATAAATATGGTGTAATTGCTGAGTATTCTCTTGCTTGGCCTGACACCAAAGTACTTTATAATCAGGAAGAATTGAAGCTTCTTCAAGATTCAATTCATAAAGATTTTAATAGATTTCTTTTAATTGATAAAATGGTAAAAATGTCTAAGTATTAACTGATATGTCCGGCATCTACATTCACATACCTTTTTGCAAACAAGCCTGTTATTATTGCGACTTTCACTTTTCGACGTCGTTAAAAAAGAAAGATCAATTAATTTCTGCTTTAGCAAAAGAGCTTCAACTTCGTAAAGATGAATTTAAAAATACAACCGTAGAAACTATCTATTTTGGTGGCGGAACGCCAAGTCTATTGTCTATTGAAGAGTTACAATTTTTAATAGATACGGTACATAAAAATTATGCAGTTGTAACTTCACCAGAAGTTACATTAGAAGCAAATCCTGATGATCTGTCTGAAGAGAAAATTATAGAATTATCCCAATCTCCAATCAATAGACTAAGTATTGGTATACAATCTTTTTTCGAGAAAGATTTAAAATTAATGAATCGCGCTCATAACGTAGCAGAAGCAAAAAAATGTTTAGAAATTGCGACGCAATACTTTGATAACATTAGCTTAGATTTAATCTACGGAATTCCAAATAGCACATCAAAAGAATGGTTAGACAACATTAAAACTGCACTAAGCTTTGGTGTGCCACATATTTCTAGTTACGCACTAACTGTCGAGCCTAAAACAGCATTGGCAAATTTTATTGATAAAGGAATAATTGACGATGTTGATGATGAGGTTGCACACCAACAATTTCATCAACTTATAGAACAATTAGAAGAAGCAGGTTTTGAGCATTATGAGCTGTCCAACTTTGCAAAACCAGGTTATTACAGTAAAAACAATAGTGCCTATTGGTTAGGCAAACCATATATTGGTATTGGTCCATCTGCACATAGTTTTAACGGTGATCAACGCGCTTGGAATGTGAAAAATAATTCTGTTTATATAAAAAAAATAGAAGCCAACCAATTGCCTTTAGAGATAGAAACCTTATCACAAAATGATAAGTATAATGAGTTTGTCATGACAGGTTTGCGTACAAGTTGGGGAATTTCATTAAAAACCATTAGCAGTCGTTTTGGTGATCATTATAAAGATTTCTTATTAAACCAAGCACAATTTTATATCACCAAACATTTATTGTATATTGATAATGACAGCTTAAAAGCTACCAAAAAAGGAAAATTTTTAACCGACGGAATAGCAAGTGAGCTATTCATGTTAAATTAATTAAATGAAAGCAGTAATTACAATTAATACCATAAAATATACAATAGATTTATCCAAGCCTTTAGATATATCCATGCCAATTCGCGCTTCTAAAGATAATGCAAACGCGTGGTACATAGAAGAACCTAAAATAGAGCCTGCGCAAATAGGCGAATGGACAGCAAGCGTAAAAGAAGGTGCAGCAATAAACTTTAATAACATTCAGTTTAATCCGCATGCGCATGGTACACATACCGAATGTGTTGGACATATTACAGATAAGGTTTACAGCATCAATAAATGCTTAAAACAGTTCTTTTTTAAAGCAGAAGTCATTACCGTTGCACCAGAAAAAATAGACGAAGATTACGTGATATCTAAAACGCAACTTCAGTTTTTGTTAAAAAAGCGAAAGCCAGAAGCTTTAGTGATTCGTACAATGCCAAACACTAAAGACAAATTGTCTAAGCAATACTCTAACACCAATTGGACATATTTAACTGAAGATGCAGCAGAATTTATAAAAAAAATTGGTGTACAACATCTATTAATAGATTTACCAAGTATTGATAAAGAGAAAGACGATGGTAAATTATTAGCACACAAAGCCTTTTGGGATTTAGACGGTAAGATTAGAAAAAATGCTACTATAACCGAGTTTATTTATGTGAAAAACAAAATAGAAGACGGTAAATACATTTTAAATTTACAAATTGCTTCTTTTGAAAACGACGCGACACCAAGTAAACCTATACTTTATAAAATAGAATAAAAATGAAATCCATTTTAAAACTAGAAGAGTTATTACAATTTGCATTAGGTATTTATTTGTTTTCTACCTTAAGTTACGCTTGGTGGTGGTTTTTGGTATTAATTTTGCTACCCGATATTGGTATGTTAGGCTATTTAGTAAATACAAAAACAGGCGCATTAACTTATAATGTGTTTCATCATAAAGGATTAGCAATTTTAATATTATTAATTGGAATTTATTTTGAAATCGAAGTCATGCAATTAATAGGAATCATTCTGTTTTCTCACGCTGCTTTAGACCGAGTTTTTGGTTATGGTCTTAAATATGCCGATAATTTTAAAAACACACATTTAGGACATTTATAATGGAAATTTTTATCTCTCTTATTATTGGTGGTTTAGTAGTTTTAGGCATAACTACCTATGTGAAGCATTTAAAAAACAAGAAAAAAGTAACATCACAATCGGTTATACTTTTAGATAAAATTAAAAAAGTATGCAAATTTATTACTGTAGAAGGCGATTTTGCCGAAATCTACCATTACGAAGATGTTAAAGAACGCTTTTTAAAACTAGTCTCAAGTCGTAAAAAAGCATTAGTTGTAATTAATGCGAAAGCACATGTTGGATTCGATTTTAATAAAATAAGTCTAGAAGCAGATCAAAAAACAAAAACAGTGATTATTAAAAGTTTTCCGCAACCCGAAATACTTTCAATAGAAACTAATATAAATTACTACGACAAAAAAGATGGTTATTTTAATAAGTTTGAAGCTGCAGATCTTACCATCTTAAATGAAGAAGCTAAGCAACATATTATTGAAAAAGTGCCTGAAAGTGGTTTATATAATGTAGCAAAACAAGAAGCGATAGAGTCTTTACAGCTTGTAGAAAATATTGTTCAAACCATAGGTTGGACACTAAATTATCAAGCCATAACGATAGATCAATCGTCTAAACCATTAATAGAAAAGTAAATTAGCAGTAAAATTTAATCTGCATTTTATCGAAATTAACAGTCCTGTTTTTTGAGGTTGCTTAAATTATCGTTATCTTTTAAGTATTAATAATCAAAACAATAGAGCTATGAATCGATTATTACTTTACCTAAATGATACTTTAGAAAGTTTGGATATTCCTCCAATAGTAAAGCAAGAACCAAAAAAAATAAGACGTACTTACAGGAAAACTTCAAAAAAAATTAATTTAGAAGAACTAAAATAAGTTTTTTAAAACCTAATGGTGTTAGAACAAATTTATCAACACTGCTTAAACAAGCCAAAAACAGAAGAAACTTTTCCTTTTAACCAAGATACTTTAGTATTTAAAGTGTGCGGTAAAATGTATGCATTATTGCCATTAGACAAATGGGAAGCAGGTGACGCTTCAATAACCCTAAAATGTGATCCAGAATTAGCATTACAATTAAGGGATAACTACGATTGTATTGTTGGTGCATATCACATGAACAAAACACATTGGAATACCATTTATCTTAAAGATAATCAGGTTTCTATAAAAACTTTGTTAGAATTAATAGATCATTCCTACAAATTGGTAGTAAGTAAATTACCAAAAAAGTTAAAAGCAACTATAACGTTGTAAAAATTCATTAATCTACACAAATTGTCCATTGGTCGACACTTATTTTTACTTTAAAGAAATATAAAAATCACTTCAAACAATGCTGTTAATTTTGTCCTGTAAATTAATAGTCAAATGCGTTTAAAACAATTTTTTAAAGTATTCTTTCATCATCCAGATTATGGCAAAACACCAGTTGTAGCCAAGGATAATGTTGTACAGCAGTGCAAAACAGAGATTTGTAATACCTTACATTTCAATTTAAAGCAATTAGAATTTATAAATTGTTTAGAACAGCATTTAGACAAAAGAAAAGAAAAAGATTATGCTTTAGAGTTTCTTTTAGAGTTAAAAGCATTAAAATTTTCGGTACAACAAAACACCATTAACTCTATTCGTTATTGTAAGAGTTAACTTATAAACACATAAAACCATTCGTCGACACTTAAACGCTACTCGTCTACACTTAATATTGTCTAAACGAAATTAGCACTACGTCTGTCTAACATTAAATTAATTTTCAGTCTGATAACAAAAACCCTCGTGATGCAACAAAAACTTAACGTGCTTCTTATAGAAGATGACATGATAGAGATTATGAAATTGAACAGAACAATTTCTACATTAAACTTAGATCATAATATTATAGAGGCTAATAACGGGGAAGACGCATTAAAAATTTTAGAAAAAAAAGACAACTTACCTGATATAATTTTATTAGATTTAAATATGCCAAAAATTAATGGTATAGAGTTTTTAAGCATTTTAAAAAACGACGATCTTTTAAAATACATACCTACAATTATTTTAACTACATCTAACAATCAAAAGGATTTGTTAGAATGTTACAAAATAGGCGTAGCAGGTTACGTAATAAAACCATTAAAATACGAAGATTATGTTAGTAAAATAGAAAAATTACTAGCCTATTGGAGTGTAAACGAGTTAATTGTAGTGTAAAATGAAAGGTATTGTATTTACAGAGTTTTTAGAGTTAGTAGAAGATAAATTTGGATTAGAAATGGTAGATAGTATCATTGCTAATTCTAACTTAGAATCTAACGGAGTTTATACCGCTGTAGGTACTTACAGTTTTTCTGAAATGCTGCAATTATTGCAAAATTTAAGTGATAATACAGGAATATCTATAGATAATTTATTGCTGGTTTATGCCGAGCATTTTTTTGGTGTTATAGAAGACAGTTATCCAGGATTATTAGCAACCTATAAAGATGCAATAGAAATGCTATCTTCTATAGAAAATCACATACATGTCGAGGTAAAGAAAATTTATCCCGATGCAGAGCTGCCTAAATTTGAAGTTGTAGAAAAAACAGACAAATCGTTAACAATGATCTACAAATCAAGTAGAGCTATGCATCATTTTGGATTAGGATTAATGAATAAAACCTTCGAGCATTTTAATCAAACAGCAACCATTGTTCTAGAAAAAATAAAAGACGATGGTACAGAAGTAAAGTTTATTATTAATAAAAATTGATGAGTCAAGATAATCAACAGCTTAAACTACTACAACGCGCTTTAGAAAGAGAAAAAGCTGCAAGAAAAGCTGCTGAAAAAATCCTTGAAGAAAAATCAAGAGAACTTTATACCACTTCACAACAACTTCAAAACCTTTTAGACGAAAAATCTAATCAGCTACAAGGTGTTTTCGAGAATATTATAGACGCTTACGTTGTAATGGATTTACAAGGTAATGTCTTAAAATTTAATGAAGCTGCAACAAAACTATTTGGTTATAACATAGAAGAAGAGCAAGTTAATGTTGTAGATTTAATCTATAAAGAAGATTATGAGTATGCCATGTCTTCTTTTTTTCAATTATATACAAATGGTTTTTTTAAAGATTATGAAGCTAGAGCATACACAAAATCTAAAGCAGTTAAATGGGTACACATTAATGCCAGTATAATTTACGATAAGCAAAAAAAACCTATTGCAGCTCAAGGTATTGTTAGAGATATTACAGAAGATAAACGACTAAAAAAACAATTTGAAGACCAAAAAAACCAATTAAGTATTATTATTAATAACTCTCCAATTGGGATTTCGTTATCCAGAACAGAAGATAAAGGATTATTACTTATAAATCAATCTTTATCCAATATGTTAGGTTATACTAGAGAAGAGTTTAATAAAATGCAAGTACAAGATATTACTCATCCAGAAGATGAAGAAGTATCTAGAAACTATAGAGAGCAGTTATTTAATGGAGACATAGATCGTTTTAATTTAGAAAAGCGCTATATAAAAAAAGACGGAAGCATACTTTGGGCTAAAACAAATGTTATTGCGGTAAGAAATGCATCTGGAGATATAGATTATCAAGTTGCTACAATCGAAGATGTATCTAAAGAATATCACGCCAAACAAAAGCTAATAGAATCTGAAAACAGACTGTTTACCCTAATTCAAAATCTAGATAGTGGTGTTTTATTGGAAGACGAAAACAGATCTATTGTACTTACAAATACTAAGTTTTGCGAGTTATTTAAAATTCCTTTAAAGCCTGAAGAATTAATAGGTCAAGATTGTTCTAATGCAGCACAACAAAGTAAAGGATTGTTTAAAAATCCAGAGCAATTTGTGCAAAGAATAAACGATGTTTTAAAATCAAAAGATACTGTACTAGCAGACGAGCTTATTATGTGCGACGGTAAAATTTTAGAAAGAGATTTTATCCCAATTATAGAAAACAATAAGTATCGCGGACATTTATGGTCGTATAGAGATGTAACTTTAAAAAGAACATACAGTAAAACATTAGAAGCGCAAAAACAAAAATACTACAGCATAATCGCTAATATGGATTTAGGATTAATCGAGTCTGATTTAGACGGTAGAATTACTATGGTAAATCAAAGTCTTCTAAAAATGACTGGTTATAATGAAGAAGAAATTCTTGGTAAAAGAGGTCGAGATATTTTTCCTGTAAATTCTAACGATCACAAAGTAAAACAGATTATAGATAAAAGAAATAATACAGAAACTACTACTTTTGAGCTTGAAGTAAAACGAAAAAATGGTGAAAAAAGATTTTGGTTTGTAAGTGGATCTTCAAATTTAGATTCAGAAAATAACAAAACAGGAAGTCTTGATGTGGTTTTAGATATAACCGATTTAAAAACATTAGAGCTTCAAAAAGAAAAACTGTTACAACGATTAGAAAAAAGTAACGACGAGTTGCAAGAATACGCTCATGTTGTATCGCACGACTTAAAATCGCCTTTAAGAAGTATTCATGCATTAATTAGTTGGCTAAAAGAAGATAATAAAGGTAAACTAGATCAAACCAGTCTTAACAATATAGATTTAATAGAAGGCACATTAGAGAAAATGGAGCAATTAATATCAGATGTATTAAATTACTCTAGTGTAGGATCAGAAATTTCTCAAAAAAAACAAGTCGACTTATGCAAAATGGTAAAGCATATTTTAGGTATGCTTTACATTCCGGAGCATATTACGATAGAAGTAAAACAAGACTTACCTACTGTAAATGGTGATGCGACAAAGCTTCAGCAATTGTTTCAAAATTTATTAAGCAATGCCATTAAGTTTATAGATAAACCAAAAGGTTTAATAGAAATAGATGTACAAGAAAAAGGTGCATTTTATCAATTTTCTATTAAAGATAATGGTATAGGAATAGAAAAGAAGTTTCATGAAAAGATTTTTAAAATATTTCATGCCTTAAATAAAAGTAAAGATTCTACAGGTATTGGCTTATCTATTGTTAAAAAAATAGTCAACTTACATGAAGGCGAAATTTGGCTAGAAAGTGAACCTAAGATAGGTACAACATTTTATTTCACCTTAAAAAAATAAAGATGAAAACTGTTCAGCTTAAAAAAAAAATACATCAAGATTGGCAATACTTATCACCTAAAATAACTTTAGTAAATCCTCTAGTTTTAGTATTTGGTAATAGATATATGTTAGAAAATCAAACAATCTATTCCCAAATAAGAGCTATGTTTCCTGATGGACATTTGGTGTTTGGATCTACAAGCGGTGATATAACAGCAAAAGAAGTAGACGATCAATCCATTACTATAACGGCAATACAATTTGAAAATACCACTTTTAATATTAAAACCTGTAACTTATTAGATTCGGGTTACGATAGTTTTAAAACAGGAGAACATTTAATCAATCAGTTTAATCCCGATAGATTAAAATATGTATTTATATTATCTGAAGGTAGTTTTATAAATGGTAGCGATTTAACAAAAGGGCTAAACGCCACAATCCAAAAAGACATATTAATTTCTGGCGGATTATGTGGCGATGCTGCACGATTTGAAAAAACTTTAGCCTCTTATAACGAAAATCCAAAACCAGGAGAAATTATTGCAATAGGATTTTATGGTGATACTTTTGAAGCGTCTTGCTCTATTTATGGCGGTTGGACACCATTTGGACCAGAACGTATTGTCACAAAATCTACCTCTAATATTTTATACGAATTAGACGGAAAACCAGCATTAGATTTATACAAAAAATATTTAGGCGAAAAATCAAAAGATTTACCAGGCGCAGCATTATTATATCCTTTAAACGTTAAAATAGAAAACGAAAAACAATCTTTTGTTAGAACAATTTTAAATATAAACGAGGAAGAAAATGCAATGATTTTAGCAGGAGATATACCAGAAAATTCTAGAGTCCAATTAATGATGACCAATGTAGATAATATTGCAAATGCATCAGAAATGGCTGCTAAACAAGCATTAGAACAAAGACAAAACAAACAACAATTAGCAATTTTGGTTAGTTGTATAGGCAGAAAGTTGGTTTTAGATCAACGTGTAGAAGAAGAAATTGAAGAAGTAGTAAATGTTGTTGGAAAAGATACAGTAATAACAGGCTTTTATTCTTATGGCGAAATAGCGCCATTTTATAAAGAAACCAATTGCCAATTACACAATCAAACCATGACAATTACTTTAATAAGCGAATAATGAACTCTTTATTAAAACGTCAAGTACGCAAATATTTATCAGATGACTTAGCTAATAGTCAAGATTTAAAAAAGTTTTTAGAAGCTATAAATAGTTCTTATTTAAACTTTGAAGATCAATTTGCAATGCAACAACGTGCTATGACTATAAGTTCTGACGAGCTTTTTGAGGCTAACAAACAATTACGCGAAGAAGCAATTGCACAGCAAGCAGTAATAGATAAATTAAAACGCGTATTAGACTCTTTAAAATCGTATAATTTACAAGACAAACTTAAGGTAGAACAAGTGGATTTTGACGGTTTAAAATTAATAGAATTTATAGATAATCAAACCACAGAAATTGTTAGGATTAACAAGCAAAGAGAAGAGTTGCTGTCAGAATTAGCCTATCAAAATCAAGAGTTAAGCGATTATGCGCACATGGTATCTCATGATTTAAAATCTCCTTTAAGAGCAATAGATACATTAACCGCTTGGCTAAAAGAAGATTTTAAAAATAGTATTGATGTAAACGGTAATAAACAACTTGATTTAATAAGAGAAAATGTAGAAAAAATGGATACCTTAATTAATGGTATTTTAGAATATTCTACCATTGGTAAAAATCAAGAACAAATTTACGATGTAGATACAAATCTAATAGTAGACGATGTGTTGCAAATTATACAAGCACCAAAACAAGTAACCGTTATAAAACACAATTTACCTGTAATTAATGGTGATAAATATAGATTGCAACAATTATTTCAAAATCTAATAAGCAACGCCATAAAGTATAATGATAAGGCTACTCCAAAATTAGAAATAGGCGCAGAAGACAAACAGCAGTATTGGCAATTTTATGTAAAAGATAATGGTAAAGGTATAGATCAGGCTTATTTTGATAAAATTTTTAAAACCTTCGAAAAGTTAGAAAACAATCCAGATTCCTCAGGAATAGGCTTATCCATAGTAAAAAAAATAATAGATTTATATGAAGGGAAAATTTGGTTAGAATCTACTTTAGGTGTTGGTACAACCTTCTATTTCACTTTAAAAAAAGATTTAAATGGAACAACCTAACTTATCTTACATAGATAGTCTTTCTGGCGGAGACAAAGACTTTAAACAAAAGCTTATAGATATTATAAAAAAAGAATATCCAGAAGAAAAGGATATTTACCTTACCAACATAAAAAAAGGCAATTATAAGCAAGCAGCAAGCAATGTGCATAAACTTAAACATAAAATTAGTATTTTAGGCCTAGAAAAAAGTTATGACATCGCTGCAAACTACGAAGCAAACTTATTAGAAGATAATACAGATTTAAAACAAGAGTTTGAAGCTTTATTAAATGTTATAACTAATTATTTACAACAGTTATAATTAGTTTACACCAATGAATTGTATTATTATAGATGATGAAGCTACAGCAAGAGCAATTATTAGTCAATTATGTAGTAACATACCAACTTTAAACGTTTTAGAAGAATTTCCTAATGCAATTCAAGCCATAAAATATTTAAATCAAAATGAAGTAGATTTAATATTTTTAGATATTCACATGCCAGATTTTACCGGTTTTGATTTTATAGATACTTTAAAAAATCCACCAAAAATAGTATTAACAACATCCGATGCTAATTTTGCAATTCAAGCTTTTGAGTATGATTGTATTGTCGATTATTTAGTAAAACCTGTTACACCTCAACGTTTTGGAAAAGCCATACAAAAGGCAAATGCAAAGTCTATTTCTACACCAAAAAAGGCGACTCCTAAAACAGAAGATTCTTCTGGAGACGATCTATATGTAAACATAGATAGACGATTAATAAAAATAGATATACCTAGCATTTATTTAGTCGAAGCTAAAGGTGATTATATTCACGTTAAAACCGAAACAAAAAATTATACCGTACATTCTACATTAAAAAAAATACAAGAAAAATTACCAGAAAATCTTTTCTTAAAAGTCCACAGATCTTATATAATCAATGTAGATAAAATTATAGATATAGAAGATAATAGTGTACTAATAAAAAAAGATGTTATACCAGTAAGTAGGTCTAATAGACCAGAGTTAATGAAGCGATTAAACCTTTTGTAAAACTATTAGTCGTAGCTTTAATGTCATTCGTCTAACCAAAAATTCCATTCAACGAAAGTTAAACCGTTTAACTTGTAAAGTAAAATATATTTGTACTCGTAATTCTCCCAAAGAATTATAGATTGATAGTTTGGATGGAGGCAAAAGAATTTTTCTTTTGTCTCTTTTTTTTTGTTTAAAATTTAAATACATACCATTGGTCTACACAAATACTTCAACTGGTCGAAAATCAACACATTAGAACTAGTTTCAAATCTAAATTTGTATAACAAACCTATTGGATTATGAAACAGTTATTTACCCTTTTAATTCTGACTTATACAATACAGTTACAAGCGCAGACGTACCAATATCTTGGTACTTACACAACAGATGGAACACCAAATTATTTAGAACCAATTGGCGATGTTGTTAGTGTAGAAACCTTAGAGATGATTAGTAATTCTTTACCAGAAAGTTATCCTGTACCAGAATACAATCCGCATTATATAACTTCTGGATATGACACCAATTTAGAAATTGAAGCTAATGCAGATGTTTGGGTTACTTTTGTGTCTGAAGGCGCAGGTTACAAAAATGTATTAGGATATTACACCTATGATGTAAATAATCCACCAACTACAACACCGCAACCAGAAGATATTACTATAATTTTTCCAAACGTATCTGCTTTAGGAAGTGGTGGCGGATTACTAGTCGGAGATAAAGTAAAAATAGGAAGTTTTACAGCAGGAACAGGAATTGGTTGGGTTTTATTAGCCAATGCTTGGAATAGTAATACAAGTACTGTTGGTAATGGTTTATGGCAATTATATTCTAATCCAGAATTTAATCCAGAAGCACAACCAGAATTACAACACCATAATGTATTATTAAACGATCCAGATAATCAAAGAATTATTTTAGGTTTTGAAGATATAAGAAGAGATTATGGTTCTTGTGATAACGATTTTAACGATGCTGTTTTTTACGTAACAGCCAATCCTTATACAGCGTTAAGAACGACTAATTATGCCGATGTAGCAAGTGCAACAGATGTTACCTCTGCAAATGATGGCGGATTAGAAAGTAATGGTAATCTTGCAACTTTAATAGCTAAAAGAAATTTTAAGCGTACTAAAACAGGCGAAGTTTATAACACTAAAAGATTACAAAATAAATTTGAAAAGTCTAGTAATATGCAATTGCGTAATAGTAATGCGCTAGTATTAGCTAATCTAATACCAGATACAGGCATGTATGGTGTAGAACAAGCTTATGAGTCTAGTCCAGAAGATTTACTAGGAATAACAAACGCTGTAAATATTTTTTCGGCAGATTTTTATAAAGAAGATCTAAGATTAGCAGCCGTACTTGCAACAGAAACAGAAGGTTCTATTTATGACCATTCAAAAGTGATTTGTGATAGGTTAAACAGTTCGGTTTTAGAAGATATAAGAACTGTAATGGTTAAAGGACATCAGATGATTAGTTCTAAAATATTAAGACAAACAGGAGAAACAGAATTCACGTTAAGTTTTTCTGTTAAAAAAGGAATGAATAATTATGAGCTGTTTAGCTTTTGGAATATTGACCAATATCCAGAAGGTGATTATTACAATTTTCAAATTTGGGGACATTCATTTTCTCAGGTTTTCTTCATAGCAAATTACGTGTTGGATCAATTAAATTTAGATAAACCAGTAGTTAGCCAAATGGTTAACGATGTATTACCTCCGGTTTTTGTAAGTTCTGGTTATTATTCTAATGGTCAAATTCATTTAAATCTTATAAACAAAACTGCAGCTTCTTCGTTAAATTTTAATGCTAGTATTGCACCAACAGAAGTTAATGAACGAGAAGATGTTTCGCAAACGGTTGCTCTTAATGGTGATTGGCATCAATCCATAACTTTACAAACAGGTAGTTTATTTGACATAGGTTTTTCTTTAAGTACATCGCAATCTGCACAAATAGATGCACTTTATTTAGCAGATGGACCTTGGGGAATAGATTATTTAGAGGATTATGCATCTATAGATTCGTTTACAATTACTAACCATTTAGATGAAACACAATTAGACGAACATTTTGTAGAAAGACAACCAACAATAACAGGAAACGTTACAGGAAATGTAAACCTATTTAGACATATTTTACCAGGTGATCAAACGTTAAATATTTTGCCTTTTCAAGCTTTAGAATTTGAAATACAAAACAATTTACCAATTGAAATTGTTTTGATGCCTAAACATATGGCAGATTGGAATAATAGATTAAGATATACTATACCTGCAAACGCAAATCCTAAAACGTATAATATTGCTTTTACAGAATTTAAAAACGCAAATAATCAAACAGAAAATATAGAAGATATAAAAACAGTTGTTTTTTCTGTGATTGGTGATTACAGTTCTAGCAAAGCATTTAATTTATCTGTAAACCATTTAAAATTTACCAGTAAGCAAGAAGCGATTAGTAAAAATCTAACTGAAGATCTTGATGTTGTAAAAGTTTATCCAAATCCAGTAAAAGATAAGACTAATTTAATATTTAATCTAAACACTTCTCAAGTAGTAAATATTAACGTTTACGATCAATTAGGTAAGCGTGTTTTTAGAAAAGAATTAGTAGGACAACAAGGTTTAAATACGATTAATTTAAACTTAAACAATCTAAATACAGGATTGTATATCTGTACAGTTACTAGTATTTACAAAAAATTTAATCCAGTAAAGTTAATAGTGAACTAATTTTAAAATTAGGTGTTAATTGTATGGTAACCTAAGAATTAATAATAGCGTATTTTGGTTGCATACATTTAGGGTAAAAACAATTGTTTTTACCCTTTTTTAATTGGTCTTAAATTTAAAAATAGGATGATTAAATAGTAACCATTTAAATCGTAAGCCAACTTCGGTATAAGTAAATCCTGCAGCAGTTGCAGATGCGATGTTACTTCGTGTTCCAAAAAGGTTTGCTAAACATCTATTAGAAAATTTGTAACCTAATTTTCCTTGAATTCTATATGTGCTTTGACTTTTATTATTGCCTATAAACTGTAAACCAGTTGCTGCAGTTAAATCGTAAAACCAAGTTTTTGGTTTTGTAATATATTCATCTTTATTAAGGTTAATAAAAACTTCGGTAGCATTAAATTGTTCTGGAGAAAAATATATGGTCGGAACTTGATTTTTAAATGTAATATATTGGTAATTTAATCCTGCTTTTAAGTTAGGTTTAGCTAGTAAATTATAGTACAAAGAAGTAAATAATAAATGCCTTGTGTTGTTGTCACTTTGGCTAGTATAAAAATATTGAGTAAACCATCCTAAATTAAAATTGGTGTTTAAACTATAGTTAAGATAATAGTTGTTTTGGATGATTTTTCGGTTAAGTAATTCTGCATTAAAATTTTGTAAATCTCTCTTATAACCAATTTTTAATTGTTGTAATTTAAAAGGTTTAATATCTAAAGAAACATCCGATAAAAATTCAGAATAATTTACGGTAGAAGCATTTGCATTAGTAAGTCCTGCAATTGCATTTGCTACAATTGTGTTGGTTAAATTATAGGACACGCCTAAAGTAAAATCGTTAGATGTAGCATTAAAATTAGTGATTGAATTGTCGGTGCGACGATAGGTGTAATTAGTGTTTAATTTTAGTTTTGTGCTTAAAGGAAAATTAATAATATTACTTAAACTAATTGCTTTGTTATCTCCGTTGTCAAAAGAATAAGAAGATTTTGCTTCATAGTAAGGCGTAAAATTAGTTTCGATAGTAGTTTTAAAATTTAATGCATCTTTCTGGTTGTTATAATATTTTAATGTTTGATCTGCATAATAATAAGCTTGATCAATTTGGTTTAGCGCTTTTAATGTATTGGCTTTGCCTAAATTACCATCAAAAGAAGTGCTATCGTTTTTTAAAATTGAATTGTAATCTTTTAAACTGTTTTTAAAGTCACTTTTATAAATATTTAATGTAGCATCTAATGCCAAAACCCAATTTTTATTTGGGTTTGATGCTTTAAGTGAAGTTATTAAGCGATTAGCTTCTTTATACTTTTTATTCCAAATTAAGGCTTGTATGTAACGCTCGGTAGTTTGATTACTTATAATTTGATGTGTTGTATCGGTTAAGCTTTGATAGGCAGTTTTACTAATGTTTAAAGCTAGTTTTTCTTTTCCTTTTAAGTGGTTTACTAATGCTAATCCGTTTAAGGCTTCTAAAGTATGTTTTGTATTATTTTTTAATTGATTGTAGGTAGCTTCTGCTTTTTCTAAATTATTAAGTATTAAATACAGATTAGCTAAATTTAATAAAGTGTCTTTATCGTTATCAAAAAGTTCCAGGTTTTTAAGTAATAAACTTTCGGCTTTTTTATAAGATTGATTTTGTTGATTTTGATACGCATAACCTAAATAGATGTATTTTTTAGACGTCAGCGCGTTGGGATTATTTACTTCGACTTCTAACGCTTTGTTTACATAGGTTATGGCTTGTTCGTATTCTTTTAAATTAGATAACGTATTTGCATAACTTAAAAGCGCAGGAAAACTATTTGGTTGTTCTTTAATTAGATTAGAAAAATAGGATTTTGCAGATGCGAAATTTTTATTCCATAGCAAAGCTTCGCCATAATTCAATTTTATTTCAAAATCGTTAGTATAATCTTTAGTTAATTGGGTGAAAATATCTAGCGCTTCTTCTGGTTTTCCGTTAAGTCCTATTGCTCTTCCATAACATAGTTTTGCTGTTTTATTGTTAGGAAATTGGTTTAAAATGTCTTTAAAAAATATTTCGGCTTTATTGTATTTACCAGTTTCTAAATAGGTAAAACCTTCTTGCATGTTTTGAGCAAATAGCAAGCTAGAAAACAATATAAAGGGAATAATGAAGTATAGTTTTAATCTCATAATTTTCATCTAAATAACTAGTTACAAGTTAAGTATAAAATGCGCTTCATTCATCTACAGTAAATGGCAATCCGTCGAAATCTAAAGGAGTTACATAGACTTACTTTAGATATTTGTGATATACAATAATCAAAACTAACAATTTAAATCTATTATTATGGCATTAACTATCACAAGACAAGAAAATACGTTTAAAGTAGAAGGACAATTAAACACTGCAACTGTAAGTAATTTTAAAACTCATCTTGTGTTAATGCTTAATTGCTTAAGTCAAATTACTATAGATATAGATAAGGTTTCTAAAATAGATACAAGCGGATTAGACGCAATTAAAACACTTTATAATAATGCAAAAGCATGGAATAAACATTTTGCTATTGTAGGCGAAGGTTGTAAAGATATTTATGAAGAGTTAAGATTAACTTCTGTTTAATTATAGTCTAACTATTAAATCTATTTGTTATGCAAGTCACTACCAATTTTAAATTAAAATCTATAGCTCCAGAACAGTTATTTATGTTAAGTGTATTGATTGTTAATGGTGGTAACTATTTGTATAATTTATTATTAGGTAGATTATTAGGTCCATCTCAATTTGCAGATGCAGCAGTTTTAATCACCTTTTTATTAGTCTTGTCTTTTGTAGCAATGACTTTTCAATTAGCGACTGCAAAATTTTCTGTGGTATTGCAATCTAATGTGTTGCAAAATTTTTTTTCTAAAGTCTACAAATACGCAACCATTATTGGAATAAGCTTTGGATTGTTAATCATCGTATTTGCAAAACAATTGCAGTTACTATTTAATACGTCTACTTCTAGTATGTTTACCATTTTTGGTATTGGTGTACCAATATATTTTTTGATGAGTGTAAATAGAGGTTTTTATCAAGGTAAAAAAGACTATAAATCTTTGTCTGTTACTTACCAATTAGAAATGTTAAGTAGACTTTTAATTACTTTAGGATTAATATTTGTGTTAAACATTCAATCTTCTGTAGTTATAGCGATAGGTATTTTATTATCCTTTGGATTTGGATTAGTGCCTTTTAAAAGTAAATATTTCACCTTTAAAAAAGTTGAAATTTTAGATCAAAAACTTTCTAAACAAGTCATTAGGTTTTTTGTAATAACTGCATTTTATGAGTTAACACAAATTATTATTAATAATAGTGATATACTTTTAGTAAAGCATTATTTTGATTCTTACCAAGCAGGACTTTATGCGTCTTTAGCATTAATAGGTCGCATAGTTTACTTTATAGCATGGA
The DNA here is from genome assembly GCF_014764305.1 of Mesoflavibacter profundi. Taxonomy (NCBI): domain Bacteria; kingdom Pseudomonadati; phylum Bacteroidota; class Flavobacteriia; order Flavobacteriales; family Flavobacteriaceae; genus Mesoflavibacter; species Mesoflavibacter profundi. The sequence goes on along the minus strand of NZ_CP061703.1, from coordinate 838,303 downwards.
TGTTTGTAATGTTATTGTTGCCAGAAGTTGTACAGTTAAAAAAAGATGGTAAATCTACTGCGCCAATATTATTTAAATACATTATGTATATAGCTATAATTGCTAGTGTAATAATAATAGCTTGTGCATTGTTTCCTAAACTAGCAATACTAATGCTTTTTGGTGATAGCTATTTAGCAATTGCGCCTTTATTATGGAAATACGCTTTAGCTACAGGCTTATTTGCAATCTCAAACATTTTTGCATATTACTACTTATCCTTAGATAAATATATACCAGTAATACTATCTGCAATATTTGGTATTTTACAAGTTGTGCTAATTGTAATTTATCATTCTAATTTACAAGAAGTTGTATACATGCAAATTATTACAATGGTTTTGTTGTTAATAGTTCAAGTCACATTTTTTTTTACAGATCAAGAAATTAAAGACAAGTATCAAAAGCAAAATCTATAGATAATTACCATTGGTCTACAGATAAGTGTATCCTATCTTAATCTAATGAAAATAAAGTAATTAAATCTTCAAATTTGTAGTGTAAACAATTAATAACTAAAATTAATTAATTATGAAACTAGCAATCGTAACCGCATATCCGCCAAGTAAAGTGACGTTAAATGAATATGCCTATCATCTGGTTAAACATTTTAGACAAAAAGAATCTATTACAGAAATTGTTTTACTTACAGATAAAACAGAAGGACAAAAAGATATAGATTTCGAAGAACAAGGATGTAAAGTTTCGGTGATGGAATGCTGGCAATTTAATAGTTATAAAAATGTGTTTACAGTGTCTAATGCACTAACACAATCTAAACCAGATGCTGTTTTATTTAATCTTCAATTTATGAAGTTTGGCGACAAAAAAATACCTGCAGCATTAGGCTTAATGTTACCATTAATTTGCAAACTTAAAGCGATTCCAAACATTGTTTTATTACACAATATTTTAGAAGAAGTAGACCTTGCAAAAGCTGGATTTACAACTAATAAATGGTTGCAAAAAGCTTATAATTTTATAGGATCGACGCTAACTAGATTAATACTTCAAGCAGATCATGTAGCAGTAACTATGCATAAATATGTAGATGTTTTAGAAGCAAAATATAAAGCAAAAAACATTATTCAAATACCACATGGTACTTTTGAAGTTACTAAAACTCACCCCAATTTTGATCTACCAGAAGGATCATTACAAATTATGACCTTTGGTAAGTTTGGTACCTATAAAAAAGTAGAACCAATGATCGAAGCTGTGCAACTGGTAAGAGAAAAAACAGGATTAGATCTAGAAGTTGTTATTGCAGGAACTGACAATCCTAACGTACCAGGATATTTAGAACAAGTAAAAAAAGCATACCAACATGTACCTCAAGTTAGGTTTACTGGTTATGTAGAAGAAAAAGACGTCCCAAAAATATTTAATGAAAGCGCAGTTGTTGTTTTTCCTTATACATCTACAACAGGAAGTTCTGGTGTGTTGCATCAAGCTGGAAGTTATGGCAAAGCAGTAGTTATGCCAGATTTAGGTGATCTTGCGTTGTTGGTACAAGATGAAGGTTATAAAGGCGAATTTTTTAATCCAACATCTGTAAACAGTTTAGCAAATGCTATTGAAGCTATCGTAACAAACCCAAATTATCGTATAGCTTTAGGACTAGCAAATTATAAAGCAGCAACAGCTTTTCCTATGCAAAAGGTTACAGATATGTATCTATCTGTATTTAATAATATAATGTGTAAATGTAATGCCCAAAAGCCAATAATTATCGAACCTACTACTGCGAAGTAATATGATTAAATGATAGCTTTTTTGCCCCATTTTTGTTAATAAATCCAAAGTGCTTTTGGGCATTTTTTCGCCAAGGAAGTTTACCTACAACTTCCTTTGGTATTTTTTTAAAATCATAAAGCGTCCAAGACATGTATTGTAAATTATTTTTTGCAATAATGTCTTGGGCTTTTTTGTGATAATTGGCTTGATCTTTCTCGTTATTTCCAAACGGATTCCAAAATCCGCTGTACGAAGACATTCCAAATTCTTGTAAAACAATAGGTTTTTCGGTTCCTTTTTTAAGCAGGTTTATTTTAGTGTCTAATTCAGAAAGATTTTCATAATAATGAAACGAAATAAAATCTACTTTATCCTCTAATAACAACGCTGTGTTTGTATTAGACCAGCCAATTGTAACGGGATGATTATTATCTGCAGATTTTACAATGTCTATCATATTAGTAAGCCAAGCGGTAACGTTTTGTTTTCCTCGACTTTCAAAATCTAAATTAGGTTCGTTTTTAATATCCCAAGCCAACAATGCTTTGTGGTCTTTAATTTTGTTTACAATACTTAACGCATGTTTTTGGTTTAAAGACCAGTTGATAATGCTGTAATCACCATAAAAATCAAAAAGCGTTACAATAACTTTTAATTGTTGTTGTTCGGCTTGATCTAAGGTTTCTTTTAGCTTTTTTAATTTTTCAGGGTTTACATGTTCTTTTCCAAAATCTTCATAAGGAACAAATATTCTAACCGCATTTAATCCTGTGCTTTTTATTAGTTTAAAATCTTTAGCAATAGTGTCTTTAGAAAATAATTCGCCATACATATCCCAAGCAGAATTTTGCGGATAATAATTTATTCCTTTTATATTTAAACTATCTGTATTTATTGTAACAGAAGAATTTTTAAAGGCTTCAGAATTTACTTTTTGTTTATGTCTAATACGCCAAAAACCATCTTCTAAAAGCATTATAAATTTATAGGACGTTACTTCTTTGGTTTTTGTTATTAGCGTGTTTGATTTGTAAACGTGTTTATATTCGATAACATTGTTATCTGTAATTACAGCAAGTTGTCCATCTTCACTAAAAAATTCTAATGTTGGATTGTGATTTAAGGTTGTAGCGTCTATGTAAATATTGTGTTTTGTATTGTAGGCTATAAAATCATAAATGTTTAATCGTGCATTTTTTGTGTAATAATCTTCAATACCTGTTGTTTTATTGGTTTTATAAGCCAGATGTTGCACAAACCAAGCATCTAAATAATCTTTTTCTAAAGATTTTAAATTTTCTTGATCTATTGGTCTGCCTAAGTTGTTTAAAGGATTCCAATTTAGTTGTGGCGTATAATTTGTGGTTTGCTTAATCTCAGTATGAAGCATATTGCTTCTATCTGCGCCAGTATTTAAATAACTAAATATTGCACTTATTCCTGCGATAATTAAAGCTACAACCATAATATATGATAAAATTAGTACGGTACGCATGATATGTTTATTTAAACCTACCATAGTTTTTTATTTTTGAAAGTGTAGGTTTTACCTGCAGCCTTAATTGTAAAATTATAATTGCTAGATTTATAAATTGCAGGATTTAACTCAAAACTTACAGTACCATTAAACGTGTTTTTTACTAGTTGATCTATGTTGTTATTGTTGTTATATATAGTTAGTGTTACTTGTAAACCATCAGGTATTTTTTGATCCATAAAACTTGTGATTGGTCCAACAGTAATTGTTCTATTTTGATTAGAAAATGTAACATCAAAATCGGTTACCGCTTGTAAGTATTTTAAAGTTATAGAATTGCTTTGTGCTATTCCTTCAATAAATGCTTGTATTTGCCAGTTTTGTTCGTGATCAGGACTAATCATTTTAGCACTTGCAATACCATTTATTGTAGTTCCAGAAGTATGTAAACTATTGTTGTTTTCATCTTTAATAAAAAATGAAACGTAAGTACCATCACTTACTATATTATTGTTTTTGTCTTTAATTATTGACGTGTAAAATGTAGTGATTTGATTTCCATCTGCATAAGGATGAGGTCTTTTTACTTCGATAGTAAAATTTGTAGGTATTGCAGCAGTAACATCTACTGTAAATTCTTTAGAATACGTGTGATCGCAATATGAAGAAATTAGCATACGACCACTTTCTTTTTCCGAATAAAAATTTTTGAAAGCAATTAAATTATTCGTCTTTATACTATCTGTTGTTATTGTCGTTAAAAATTGCTTTTTAGTTGTAACAGTTTTACCGTTAGATGCAGGATTGTCTAAGCTGTCTGTAGGTATTACGACTAACATACTGTAGTCTGTTTGACCAGCTTCTATACTTGGCGGACCAAGATAACTCTCTAAAGTTTTTGTATTAGATTGTGGTGTGATCTTAAACGATCCAGAAACATCTTTTGAAGTATTTATTATCTTCCAGTATAAAATTCCGCTTTTGTTGCACATCAATTTAGGTATGCTATAGTTTAAAGTAGAATTTTTTAAACTAGGCGTTATTACTGTGCTACCATAACTATTGCTACAGTAAAGTAATGGTTGCGCGTTATTGTTGGACTTAAATTTTAATACAATATCTTGCCCAGCGATATAGGATTTTTCTACTAGAACAATGTCTATATCTCCTTTTTTACTAAAGATTTTAACTTTAGTAAAAGCAAAGCAAATTACAACTATTACAAGTAGACTATATAGGCGTGTTTTCTGCATTAATTTGGGCTACCAACATAAGTATTGGTTTCAATTTTTATAAATTTAAAGTTAGTATTATTTACTTTTTGAAAGTGCGTTGTTGTGTGATTTTTTATTCTGTTAGGTACAATTTTTTTAGCAATAGATGCATTAGGCAATCCATTTACAAAAATATTATCCATTGATTGGTTAATTATAGTGTAATTAAAATGGTCTAATAAAGGATAATTAAAGTGTTGTTGTCTTTGCTGTCTTATACCTTCTTTTATAAAATGATGATCAACCCAAACAAGCTCTTTGTTAGCATTGTAATAAGAAATTAATAATTGCGGAATCGTAATTTCTTGTATGCCACTATTAAAAATATTTCCGCTAATGTTAGTATTATCTACAGTAATTTGACTAACCACAGCGTTTTTAAATAAATCATTTCCGCTAACATTACCAGCAACTTGAAGGTTAAACTTGGTAGGTTGTTCTTCAAATTCGATAGGCGTAAATTGATCAGGATTAAAGGTGTTTGGAATAGAATCTTTTGTTTTTGTCCAGGCTATACCTTCAAAATTAATTCTAAAACTTGACGTTTCTTTAGGTAATAATTTATGTTTTACAAGATACTTAGCGTTGTAAGTGGCTAGCATTTTGTTTGCATCGTTATACAATGTACCTTTTAAAGTAACATCTGCTGGAATATTGTCTATATTTTGGATTTCGCCAACAATAGCATAGCTGCCATTAGCTTTAATTAATTTGGCGGTTAAGACTTCTAAAACAGGTTGTTTTAAAATGTCTTCATGGTGAGTTTGTTCTGTAGTAATTCGTCTTCTTCCTTGATTAAAATATTGTGTTGTCGCGCTTGTGTAAAGTTGATCTGGCGGTAAATCGTTATTTAAATCTTCAGGTTGTAAATACCATTTTCCTTTCAATTTAATTAAAGATTTATATTCGGTTTTATTAATTTTTTCTAATGGTGTTATCCATTTTGTATTTACAATTGCAGTAGCAATACTATCGTTGTTATTAGTAATAGACGTAGAAATTGCATCTAGTTTTGCATAACTACTTAATAAGCCATCTGTAACAGAAATTTCTAACATGTATTGGGCAATATCTATATTGCTTTTTGGATTAATTAAGCTGTGAGCATCTTCAAAAGCTTTAAAATCTAAAGCATCGTAATACGCAAGGATTACATTTTCTGGACTTCGATGTTTATCATTTTTCAAATAAAAAACATACAAACTATAACAGGTTATTATTGCCAGAATAATGGACCAAATATGTGTAATAGTTAATAGTGGTTTGTTAAATGAGGTGTAATTTACCTCAAACTTTAAAAAGTCTGGAATAGGCTTAAATCTTGTTTTAAGCATATTAACCCAAAGCATTTGTATATTCAAGAAAAATGCTATTAAAACAGTAATAAAAGGGACAATTCCCCAATGTATTTTTAACCATTTTGCAACGTCTTGTTTTGGTAAAATAGAAGACATTGGCGGTATGTTTAACCGTTCCCAAACCATAATGCCATTTTCTAGTTGTCTTAAGCGTTGCCAACCACAAAAAAACAGGATAGGATCGTAAAACTTATCGTTGGAGAAAATATATTTAAGATTGTATTTTTCTGGAGTTGTTAAAAATTGTTGTAAAGAGCCAATACCAGCAACGCCTTTAAATTTAGAATTTTCTAATCGTTCTATTGGTCGTGTTGTGAGTTCTGGTAATCGTCTAGCTGAATGGTAATTACCATCTACCGTTAAAGCATTAGTTTGTGCGCTTAACCAAGCCATTTGATCGCCAAAACCAAGAGTTAAAAATCGCCATTTATCATGGTCGTCTTGATTTAAAAAATTAACTATTGGCAACATTTTTATTTTTTGAGGCTGTGATGGTCTAAAATAACCAAGACTCATCGTGAATATCGTCATAAACACAAATAACCCAGCTAGAATTCCGCCAATAATTCTATGATAAACAGCACCAAATTTAGATTGGATTAAAGTTTTTAAATCACCTTGAACAAACCTGTAAGCAAATTCACCTAATAAAGGTAAAGACATAATAGATGCCCAAAGTGTAAAACGGTCTAGTGTAAGAATATTAAAAGCAGTTTCGCCTAAAATTTTTCTAGGAATAAAGGTTGTGCCACCAGTTCCTAAAATAGTTAACAAAGTGATGGATAGACCAAAAAACAAATAGCGTTTACTATAAAATCTATAGAAGATATAAGGAAAAAGAATGAGTAAAATTCCCCAAGGAATAAAGAAGAACACCAAACCGGAAGATGTGACTTCTAAAAAATTATCTCTAGATCCATGTGGTATTGGTACTTGAGTAATAGGATTAGTTTTAGAGTTTAACCAATAGGGTAGAATACAACCAACTATTAATACTAAGGACGCTATTCCAAAAACAATAATTCGTTTAAAAAGCTTGAAAAAACTGTTTAAAAATACCTTGAATGTAACTTTTTTATAAGAACCAGTTTGCCCTTTAGACACATCCATTATTACCATTCCTATTAAAGGAAAAATAAAGAAGATCATTCCAAAAATTGGTGTTACATGATGCGAAGTAACGGTTACCGCAATTAAGGATAACGCTGTTGCTAAGTACCATTTTTTACCAGTTTTAAGCCATAAATATATTTCTGGTAAAGCGTGCATCAGTACAGATATACCAACAATACTTGGTAGTTGACCAAAAATATGTAAGGTTTCTAAAAAAGAAGACGAGAATACAGCCAACACAGTCGCATAACCAGCAACTGTTTTGTTAGAAGTAATTAATAGCGAAAAACGATAAACACCAGTAACAAATAAAATAATAGCAATTAAAGCTACAGTAAAAAGTCCAAATTTTAAACCGCCAATTAAAGAAAGTAATGCAATAGATTGGTGTACAAGTGGCGGATAACTTTGTACTGTAAAACCTGTGTACCATTTATAGTTCCAGGGTTCAAACCAACTATTGGCATAATGATCTGCAAAAAACAAATGTATTAACGCATCATAAGTAGTTTCTAGTGTAAAAAAAATAGCACTACCATGAAAAGCTAACGCCAAAAGTAAAGCAGAAATTAAATATTTATTAGAAGTTTCTTTCATTTAAATGTCTATGTTGTAAAGATATACATTTTATAAACGCCTAGTTTTATTGTCTATCTACAGTAATCTACCATTCGTCGACACAAAAGGTCAAGTCAAGACCAACTACAATTTCATCATAGCAATCTGCTGTAATTTTGAAACACAAACCTTTAAAACCTCATGTTATGAAAGTATTAGCAATAGACGATCAACAATTAGTATTACTACCGTTACAAAAACGATTAATACAATTAGGTTATGATGTTAACATTTTAACAGATGCTAATAAGGCAAAAGATAGTATTAAAAATTTTAAACCAGATTTAGTAATTGTAGATATAAATATGCCTACAGTTTCTGGGTTAGAAATTATAAAATTTATAAGAGAAAACTATCAAAATAACATGTCTATTATGGTGCTTTCTGGAGATACAAAAGATGCTACCATTACACAAGCTTTTGAGTTAGGTATAGATGATTACATGAAAAAACCATTAAGTCTAAACGAAATTTGTGCTCGTGTAAAGCGATTAATCGGCGCGCCAAAACAAGTTAAAACAGAATTACCTAATGTAATAATACAAGAAAGATGTGTTGGAGTTGTAATCCCTTGTTACAATGAAGAAGAACGCTTACTAAGTAAAGAATTTTTAAGTTTTGTTGAAGAAAACTCTGGCTATCATCTGTGTTTTGTAAACGATGGAAGTAAAGATAATACACTTCAAGTATTAAAAGCACTACAAAAAGGTAGGGAAGATTTTATAACAGTTTACGATTGTGATAAAAACGGTGGTAAAGCCGAAGCTGTTAGACTTGGTATGCTACATATGGCAAAAAAAGAAGATTTAGATTTTATAGGTTTTCTAGATGCAGATTTATCAACAGATTTAAAAGACTTTGATCAGTTAGTAAAAACTATAGAACAATCAGACTTTAAGATTGTAAGCGGATCAAGAATTTCTAGAATGGGCGCAAATATCACTAAAGAGTCTGCTAGAAAAATAATTAGCTTAACCATAAACTACATTATAAGAAAAATCTTAAAAATGGATTTTAAAGACACGCAATGTGGCGCAAAAATCTTTAGAAAGGATGTTATCAACATCGCCTTTAAAGACAAATTTGTAACACAATGGATTTTTGATGTCGAAATTTTTAAAAGAATGAGTTTGCATTTTGGATTAAAACAAGCAAAAGCAATGCTATGTGAACAACCATTAAGACGTTGGATACATGCAGATGGATCTAAATTATCAATGAAAGATTCTGTTAAAATCGTAATGCAATTAGCACAAATAGCATGGGTTTATAGACCTAAAAAAAAGACTTTAACAACAGCTAATACAATAGACTTAAAAATAGTTTAATATTAAAAAGAAAAAGAATGAAGATTGGCATTATTATTATTTTTCATAACAATGAAAATGAAATAGATACCAAATATTTTATCGAGAAGATTAACCAAGCTCCAGGATTAAAAATATGCTTTGTTAATAACGATAGTAGAGACTATACTTACAACAGATTAAAAATGGTTAAAGAAGCATGTGATAATGTGTCTTTAGTAAACATAAAAAAATCAAAGTCAGATATCTCTGCAGTTAGAGCAGGAGCACGATATATGAACAATAATTTTAATTTAGATTTCTTAGGGTATGTATCTATAAATCTTTTAAATACAAATTACCATGGTATAAAAGGATTAATAAAAACAATAACGCAAAATCAACAAGAAATATTAAATTTTAATTCGGAAAACGATTTAAAAAAACCAGTAAAACAAACATTATTTCAAAGCCTATTTTCATTAATAGATTATCTTAAATCTATAGAAGTAAAAGATAGCTTTATTAAAATACAAAGCATAAGTAGGTTATAATAACTAAGATAGTATATTTGCGCAATAATAATTATCGAAAATCATGAGCGTATTACAAATGCTTAAAGATCGAAGTAATGATACTTGCGAGCTTTGTTCATCAAAAACTAATTTAAGTCAATATACAATTCCGCCATCACTTAATGAAAGCGTAGATACTTGCGTTTTAATTTGTGATACATGTAAGTCTCAAATTAATGCAGATGTACCAATGGATCCAAACCATTGGCGTTGTTTAAACGATAGCATGTGGAGCGAGCATGTTGCGGTACAAATTATGGCTTGGCGCATGTTACAACGTTTACGTGCCGAAGGTTGGCCAAAAGACCTGTTAGATATGATGTATTTAGATGAAGACGCTTTGGCTTTAGCACGCGCAACAGGAGAAGATAAAGACGAAAGTGAAAAAATTATACATCGTGATGTTAATGGTGTTATCCTTGAAAACGGAGATAACGTTGTTTTAATAAAAGACCTAAAAGTAAAAGGATCTAGCATGGTTGCTAAACAAGGAACAGCAGTTAGAAACATACGTGTAGATCATGAAAATGCTAATTATATTGAAGGTAAAGTTGGCGGACAACAAATAGTGATTATCACAGAATATGTAAAAAAGAATTAAAATTTTTAATATGAAAAAAGCCCGATTTTCTAATTGAAAAATCGGGCTTTTTTTTACAATAATTTTTGCTGACTTTTATAAAATGCATCTGCTTGTAACTGCATAAGTTCCCTAGCTTTTTTGCGTTTAAATTGATATAATTCGTCTTCTTCAGACAAGTCTCTATATACTTTATCGTTAATTGTAAAATCGGTTTGTAAAGCTAGTTTACGTTCTTCAACACGTTGTTGTACTACTATTTTTACAGCAGTTTCTTGATCTTCTAATTTAAAATCATATTCACTTTTAGGTGAAATTAATTTTGCGAAAATTGGCGCAGTTTCAATAGCTAAAAACAACAAGAATATAAAAAACGAAGGTAACCAAGGTAATTTGTTTAAAGCATTAATACGAGCCATTAAACCATCAAAACCATCAATTATAGGTTGTGTATTATTAACTTGTGTTTGATAGTTGTTTTGAAGTTGTTGTAATTGGATTTCAATAGCTTCAATTTTTGTTTTGTTCTCTGTTTTTAGTTGTTGTAATTGGGCTAATGCAGCATCGTGTTTGTCTCGCTTTTCCTTGTAAACTGGACCTTTACCCAGTTTTTTTGTTCCTGCAGTACCTTCGGCTTCGCTAATGTAAGTGTCGTAAAGTGCATTGACTTCGGCTTCTTTGGTGTCAATTTCGGACTTTAAATCTTCGATGTTTTGCTTTAGTTCTGTTTCTTTAGGAGAAAATTGAAGCGCAATTTGTTCTTGATTTTCAAGTGTCATTGCATTTTTTTCTTCCAATAAAACCTGATTGATTTCTTTTTCAAAAATCTTCATCTCTAAAGGTTTTGATATAACTATAGCAATAATTAAAGCTAAAATTAGTCTTGGAAGTGCTTGCAAAAATTCATCTAAAAAAGAATCTCTTTTCTTTAGTGTAGACACGATAAAACGATCTAAATTAAAAATAAGTAATCCCCAAATTAGTCCGAAAAATATGGCTGTAAAAAGATTGTCAAAAACAGTATAAAGCGCATAACCAGAAGCGATAAATGCCATTAGCGCTGTAAAAAAAACTGTTGCGCCAATTCCTGCGAATTTGTTTTTTTCGTTTGAAGAGGCATTTTTTAAGATGTTAATATCTGCGCCAGAGCAAATAATAAAAAAGTGTTGTAACATGATGTGATTGTGTTTTGATTGATGATGATGCTAATTAGAACGTAAATTACACTGAAATGTTACATTAATTGATTAAAATACCATTCAATTTTATTGAATGTTTTTTTTATTTTAATCATTTACAACTTTGCCATTTACAATTTTTATGGGTTTATCTGAAATATGAACTATTGATACTCCATTATTAGTGCTTGAAGAAATATTTAAGTTTTTATTTTCTTTTAAAAGTTTTATTGCTTTATCAGAGGTTATTGTTTCATTATTATAATAAAAAGTGGCATCTTTTTTAGCCATTTCAATAACAATATCTAAAGGCGATTTTGGTTTTGGTGGCGCAGCTATTTTTATAGGTTTACCATCTACTATTTTGTATTTTTTGTAGTATTCTTTACTAATCTTTTTGTACTTTTCTTTTTGCTCTTTTGTCGCATTATGCGGAACTGGTGGCGGCGGAGGCGGAATTAATTCATTATCTTTTTTATTAGGTTTTTCAGTTACAATAACATGCATATGCGCAACTTTACTACCGTCTTCAAGTTCAATGTCAAAGTATTGTATAGTAGTACCATCTTTTGCTTCAAATAAATATTTTATAGCTTCTTTATTAAGCAAAGTGCCTTCAACTTTTATTGTTGGTTTACCAGGTACTTTAAATTTAAAATTTAGCACTTTCTTTTCTGTCGTTACAGCAACTTGACTTGCTCGTATCAATTTTTTATTGGCATAAATAGGATCACCTTTAAAAACTGAAAAACCTAGCATAGGGTATTGTTTGTCTTGTGAAGTTTCTTTTCCTACAATTTTAAAAGTATAGTCTTTATTTGATGCTACTTTATGTGTTTTGTCATTGATAGTAATTCCATGACTTAACTCTATTGATTTACATAAGCCTTCTAACTCTTCAGTTACCTTTTCTAAAATAGAATAATCTAGACTTTTACCTTTTGAATTTATCTGTAATTCAACTTCATCTTTACCAAACAAGTCTATAAAATCTGTTCTTATTTTTTCTAAACTAGTTGACTTACCATTTAGCCTAAGAAATAACGGATTTTGATTGATTTCTAAGGTTTGTTTATTATTCTTTTCTAAACCAATATTATCTTCTAATTTAAAAGGAGTATTTCTTTTAGACCTAATAATTTCTTGATTATATGCAACAATTCTATGGTAGCCATAATCTTGAACATTATTAAAAATAAACCAAACTTCTTTATCAGAGATTTCTTCTGGACTATCGACATGTATGTTTATTACTTTTTCTCTTTCACTTTTAGAAATATCTTGATGTAATTGATTTATGGTCTTTACAAAGTTTTTCTTGTTAGCTAGAAAACCATCTATTAAATATTGTCCTTCCTTAATAACTTTAATGGATATGCTTCTAGCATAAAGCTTTTCAGTTTCATTATATTCATTTTTGGGTTCAATATTTTTTTCAACCTCTTTAGTTTGACTAAAACTAAATAAAAGCAATGCCAATACAGGTAGTATTAATAGGCTTCTAAGCCATTTTGTTCTTTGTGTTGTTTGTGTGTTCATAATTGTTAAACGTTTTTTGATTGATGAATAATTAATAGCATTAACCAATGCTAACTCTTTTTGGTTTGATGAGAACTTTAACAAGAGATTTTGATAAATCTTTAAGTTGAAACCACTTTTTAAAACATGCTGATCGGCCAAAAATTCGTGGTTAAGTTTAATGTCTTTTTTTATAAAATAGAGTAGTGGATTAAACCAAAAAATAACCTGTAAGATTTCTAAAAACAAAATGTCTAAACTATGTTTTTGCTTAGCATGTGCTTGTTCGTGTAATAAAACTTCTTGTGGAATATCGTTATTTTCAAAAGCAAATTTATTAAGAAAAATATAGTTGAAAAACGTATGCGGAATGGCAAGTTTTTCAATTAGGACATTAATAAAAATAGATGTTTTAACCTTTTGATGCCTTTTAATTTTAGATGAAATTTTAATTAGATTTAAAATAAATCGCGTTGAAAATACAATTACACCAATTGCATAAAATGTCCATAAAAGAGTTGGTAAAAATGTGTTGGGTTGTTCTTCTGTAATTGTGGGTAATTCTGCACGAAAATATGGTGGTGTAGTCATACTTTCTGGATTGTAAACACCAAAATCTAAAGTTGGTTCTACATATTTAATAAATGTAATAAAAGGTATGATTGCCGATAGTAAAAGCGCAGCTAATAGATAAAATCTTTTAAAATGATGATGGTTTAACGGCTCTAAAACTATTTTGTAAAATAGCATTAAAATAGCCAAACATGCCGATGATTTTAATAGCAGAATACCCATGATTATTTGTTTTTAATTTGATGGTCAATAATTGCGCGTAGTTCTTCTAATTCTTCTTTAGTTAAATCTGTTTCTTGAGTAAAAAACGAAGCAAATTGCGTACTACTGTTATTAAAAAAGTTTTTAATCAAACCATTTACATGCTTAGAAAAATAGTCTTTCTTTTTAACTAAAGGATAGTATTGTCTAGAGTTTCCAAATTTGTTATAAGCCACAAAACCTTTGTCTGTCATGCGTTTTAATAGCGTCGCAACCGTAGTGTTTGCTGGTTTTGGTTCTGGATAAGCGTCTAGCAAGTCTTTCATAAACCCTTTTTCTAATTGCCATAAATAACTCATTAATTCTTCTTCAGATTTTGATAACTGCATGTTCTATGTTTTTAGAGTAACTTCTACAAATGTAGAGTATAAAAATGAATTCTACAAATGTAGAATAAGTTTTGAGTGAAAATATTTTATTTCTTTCGTGTTCTAAGACTTTCTATGATGACTGTAGAAAGGATTAATAATCCGCCAAAAAAGGTGTTCCAAGTAGGGATTTCATTTAAGAAAAAGTAAGCAATAATGATCCCAAAAATAGGCTGTGTACTACCAATAATACTTGCTGTACTCACTTTAAAATGATTTAAACTTTGTACAAATAAAGTATGTCCTAAAGCTGTAGTGACTAACGCTAAAATAATCACATAAGGATATTGGGTTACCATATTAGAGCTGTCTAAGAAAATTAATACAGGCGATAACATTATACCTATAATTAGTAATTGATAAAACATTAAATGACTACCATGATAAGTAGTTACATACTGTTTCATTATTAAAATTCGAAGCGCATAACACAAAGCAGAAACCAATCCGAAGAATATGCCTATAAATGCTTCGTTTTCAAAGTCTATTTCTGGAGATAAAATATAAATGCCTAAAAGTACCATTGCACCAAGTATAAGGTGCATGATATCAAATTTAGTTTTAGAATATAATGGCTCTAAAAGCGCTGTAATTATTGGGAATGTAAATAGTGATAACATACCAATTGCAACACTAGATTTTTGCAGTGCAATAAAGTAAGTAATCCAATGTAATGCCATAAAGATGGATGCAATTATAAAACCACCTAAATCTTTTTTTGAAAGAATGTTTAATTTGATGTTTTTATACTTGCAATAACCCAATAAAATAAGCATTGCCAAAATGCTTCGCCACCAAATTGTTACTGGAGCAGGCATATCTATGTATCTACCTAAAGCACCAGACGTACTTATTAAAAAAGTAGCAAAAGTAAGTTCTAAAACATGCTTAAAATGTTGGTCTTTCACTTTGGGTGAGTTGTGTTAGCGATTGTAATGACATCCTTAATTTTGCTGCCATATATGGCAAAATTAAGATATAATGAAAAGCGCGACCACCTTTTGCCATTAGAAGCAAAAGGTGGAAACACCCAAATTTTATTTATGTAGCTCTGTAAAATATTGATAGAAATACGGAATAGTTTCTATGCCTTTTAGATAATTCCATACTCCAAAATGTTCGTTTGGACTATGTATTGCATCGCTATCAAGACCAAAGCCCATTAAAATGGTTTTGCTTTTTAGTTGCTCTTCAAAAAGTGAAACAATAGGAATACTTCCGCCACTACGTTGTGGTATAGGTGTTTTTCCAAAAGTTTGTTCGTAAGCTTTACTTGCAGCTTGATAACCAACACTATCTATTGGCGTTACGTAACCTTGTCCGCCATGATGTGGTTTTACAATTACTTTTACACCTTCTGGAGCAATGTTTTCAAAATGTGTTTTAAATAGTTGGGTGATCTCTTCCCAATCTTGATTTGGTACTAATCGCATTGATATTTTTGCATAAGCCTTGCTTGCAATAACGGTTTTTGCACCTTCGCCAATGTATCCGCCCCAAATTCCGTTAACGTCTAAAGTTGGTCTAATGCTGTTACGTTCGTTAGTTGTGTAACCGGCTTCACCATAAACAGCATCAATATCTAATGATTTTTTATAAGCGTCTAAAGAAAAAGGTGCTTTTGCCATTTGTGCACGTTCTTCTTGGCTTAATTCTTCAACTTTATCATAAAAACCAGGAATGATAATGTGGTTATTTTCATCATGAAGTGAAGCAATCATTTTAGTTAACACATTAATAGGATTGGCAACAGCGCCACCATATAATCCAGAATGTAAATCGCGATTTGGACCAGTAACTTCAACTTCTACATAACTTAAACCACGTAAACCTGTGGTAATAGAAGGCACATCTTTAGCAATCATACCAGTATCTGAAATTAAAATCACATCGTTAGCTAATTTTTCGCGATTTTCCTTTACAAACTTTCCAAGATTAACGCTACCAACTTCTTCTTCACCTTCGATCATAAACTTAACGTTACATGGTAAGCAATTATTTTTGGTCATAAACTCCATTGCTTTTACGTGCATGTACATTTGACCTTTGTCATCACAAGCGCCACGTGCAAAAATTGCACCTTCAGGATGTAAGTCTGTAGGATTAATGACAGGCTCAAAAGGAGGCGAATGCCATAAGTCTAAAGGATCTGGCGGTTGTACATCGTAATGACCGTAAACTAAAACGGTTGGTAAATTTTTATCAATTATTTTATCTGCATAGACAATAGGATAACCATCGGTTGGGCAGATTTCTACGTTGTCACAACCTGCTTTTTTTAAACTTTCTGCTACAGCATCTGCAGTATTAAAGGTATGTTCTTTGTAAGCAGAATTTGCACTAATAGAAGGAATTTTTAAGAGTTCTATTAGCTCGTCAATAAAGCGTTGTTTGTTGTCTTTTACGTATGTTGAAATGTTTTGCATAAGAGAATTTTATGATTTATGTAAAAGTACAAAAAGCAAATCAAAAAAATCTGCTATTAACTTGTTTGTAAATTGAAACTATTGATTATATTTGCAATCCGAAATTAACGGAAACAAGTTGCAGGCGTGGTGGAATTGGTAGACACGCTAGACTTAGGATCTAGTGCCGCAAGGTGTGAGAGTTCGAGTCTCTCCGCCTGTACAGAGTAAAAAAGCTAACTTATTAAGTTAGCTTTTTTTGTTTATTAAAACATCCATAGGTTTATTGCTACACATATTTTCTTTTTTACCTAACTTTAACGACAAACTTTATTAAATGAATAAAAAAGGCTTCATATTCGATTTAGATGGTGTAATCGTAGATACAGCTAAATATCACTTTTTAGCTTGGCAAAAACTAGCAAAAAGTATTGGTATCGATTTTTCACACGAACAAAATGAACAACTTAAAGGTGTAAGCAGAGTTAAATCTCTTGAAAAAATATTAACATGGGGAAATAAAACTATTTCCGAAGACAAATTTAATGCCTTAATGGCATCTAAAAATGATGATTATTTAAGCTTTATCGCTAAAATGAATCACAACGAAATACTTCCCGATGTACCAAAAGTTTTAAATTATTTAAAAGAACAAGATCAACCTATTTCTTTAGGATCGGCAAGTAAAAACGCACGTCAAATTCTTGAAAAAGTAGATTTACTAAAGCAGTTTGATGCTATTGTAGATGGCAATGACGTAAGCAAGGCAAAACCAGATCCAGAAGTGTTTTTAGTTGCAGCAAAAGCATTAAACATAAAACCAGAAGAATGTATCGTTTTTGAAGATTCGGTTGCTGGTGTACAAGCAGCAAATACTGCAAATATGATTTCTATCGGGATAGGAGAACAAAACGTATTACATGAAGCAGATTATGTCTTTTCAGATTTTACCGAAATTGACACTGCGTTTATAGATAAATTAATAAAAAGATAAATTATTCATTAACAATGAATCAAGATTATATACAACCAAATAATTGGTCAATCATAGAAGAAGGTTTTGACGCGGATCGCGTAAAGTCTTCCGAAAGTTTATTTAGCATCGGTAATGGCGCAATGGGGCAACGTGCTAATTTTGAAGAACAATACTCAGGACCAACCTTTCAAGGTAGTTACATCGCTGGTGTGTATTATCCAGACAAAACACGCGTTGGTTGGTGGAAAAACGGATATCCAGAATATTTCGCTAAAGTACTTAATGCACCAAGTTGGATTGGTATTAACGTCACCATTAATGGTGAAGCTTTAGACCTTTTTAAAGCAAAACGCGTAGACCACTTTCGTAGAGAATTAAACATGAAAGAAGGCTGGCTATCTAGACGTTTTGAAGTAACACTTCAAAATGATTTAAAAGTTGAAGTTAACATCGTTCGTTTTTTAAGTTTAGATTTAGATGAAGTTGGCGCCATAAAATTTAACATAAAACCATTAAACGGAAGTGCAGCTATTCAGTTTCAACCTTATATAGATAGCGGTATTACAAACGAAGATTCTAATTGGGATGATAAGTTTTGGAATACCACAAATATTGAAGTTATAAACGACCAAGCATTTATAGAAGCGCATACCATGAAAACCAATTTTCATACCTGCACCTTTATGCAGTCTCATGCGTTTATAAATGATGAAAAGCAAGATATTACACCAGAAGCAACTTCAACTGAACATACAATTACATTCTCATACAATGTAAACGTTGAGCAAAATCAAACAGCGAGTTTAGTGAAATTTGGAGGTTACACCGTAGATAGATATCATGAAAAAGCTAAACTAATAGACGCTGCAAAAACGGCTTTATCTAAAGCAAATACAAAAGGTTTTGATGCGCTTTTAGAAGACCAAAAACAAGCTTGGACAGAGATTTGGAACATGTCAGATATCACGATTGATGGTGATGTAAAGGCACAACAAGGTATTCGTTTTAATATCTTTCAACTTAATCAAACTTATTTAGGTAAAGATTCTAGACTAAACATTGGTCCAAAAGGATTTACTGGCGAAAAATATGGTGGTAGTACCTATTGGGATACAGAAGCGTATTGTATACCGTTTTACATGGCGACCAAAGATCAAAAAGTAGCACGTAACTTATTACAATACCGTTATAATCATTTAGAAAAAGCTATAGAAAACGCTCAAAAATTAGGGTTTAAAAATGGTGCTGCGCTTTATCCAATGGTAACCATGAATGGTGAAGAATGTCATAATGAATGGGAAATAACCTTTGAAGAAATTCATCGTAACGGATCAATAGCATTCGCAATTTTTAACTATTACAGGTATACTGGTGATTTTTCATACATTCCAGAAATGGGATTAGAGGTACTTATCGGTATTGCTAGATTTTGGCACCAACGCGCAACGTTTTCAACACATAAAAACAAATATGTTATTTTAGGTGTAACAGGTCCAAATGAATATGAAAATAACGTAAACAACAACTGGTACACAAACTATATTGCAAAATGGTGTATAGATTATACTTTAGAAACTTTACAAAAAGTTGAAGATGGTTACAACGAAGATTATAAACGTGTTGTTGGTAAAACCAAAATTAGCGACCAAGAGTTAACACAATGGAAAAAAGTAGCAGACAATATGTACTTCCCGTTTTCTGAAGAACATAATGTTTATCTACAACAAGATGGCTTTTTAGATAAAGAATTAATCACTGTTTCAGATTTAGATAAAACGCAAAGACCGATTAATCAAAAGTGGAGTTGGGATCGTATTTTACGTTCGCCATACATCAAGCAAGCAGATACTTTACAAGGATTTTACTTTTTTGAAGACCATTTTACAGATGAAGAATTAAAACGTCATTTTGATTTTTATGAGCCTTTTACAGTGCATGAAAGCTCGTTATCGCCTTGCGTACATAGTATTCAGGCTGCAAAGCTAAATCAAATGGAACAAGCCTATACATTTTACTTACGTACATCGCGTTTAGATTTAGACGATTATAATAAAGAAGTAGAAGAAGGTTTACACATTACTAGTATGGCTGGAACTTGGATGAGTATTGTTGAAGGTTTTGGCGGTATGCGTATAAAGGATAATAAATTAACTTTTGAGCCTAAAATTCCTGAAGAATGGAATGCATATTCGTTTAAAGTAAACTTTAGAGATAGAATTATTAAAGTAAATATATCCAAAAACAACTTTGATTTTGAGTTGATTACAGGAGAAGCTATAGAAATAATAGTGAATAATCAAGCTAAATATTTACAATAATATGTCTTAAATTGTTTCTGTAAGTTCAATTTAAATCATGTGATAACTAATGTTATTTATCACGTATTTGCTAACAACATAAATAAAATTTTATATGAAAAAAATATTCTTACTATTAACCGTAGCATTGTTTTTTGCTTGTAAAGAAGAACAAAAACAAGTGGAGACAGAAGCTAAACAAGAAGATACATTTAAACCCATTACTGATGCAGATATTGAAAGCGGTGTAATCTATGAGGCTAACATCCGTCAATACTCTCCAGAAGGTACCTTTAATGCGTTTACAAAAGATATTCCTGTTTTAAAAGACTTAGGTGTAAAAGTAATTTGGGTAATGCCAATTAACCCGATTTCTGAAGTTAAAAGAAAAGCAACTGATGGTCAATTTACCAGCGATATTGAAGACGAAAAAGAACGTGCAAAATATTTAGGTAGTTACTATTCAGTGTCAGATTATAAAGCGATTAATCCAGAGTTTGGTAATCTAGAAGACTTTAAAAACTTAGTAGATACGGCACACGATAACGGAATTTATGTAATCGTAGATTGGGTACCAAATCATACAGGTTGGGATCATCCTTGGATTACAGCTCATCCAGATTGGTATACTCAAAATGAAAAGGGAGAAATTATAGATCCAATCAATCCTGATACTGGTGAATCTTGGGGATGGACTGATGTTGCCGATTTAAATTATGACAATATGGATATGCGTAAAGAAATGCTTAATGATTTAAAATACTGGTTAACTGAGGCTAATATTGATGGTTACCGTATGGATGTTGCGCACAAGGTTCCTAAAGAATTCTTTGATGAAGTAACAAAAGAATTAAAGCAAATTAAGCCTGTATTTATGCTAGCTGAAGCAGAGCAACCAGAATTGCTAGAAAAAGCGTTTGATATGCAATATGCTTGGGAAGGCCATCATTTATTAAATGAATTAGCTAAAGGCGAAAAAAATGCAGACGATTTTCAAGCGTATATTAAAAAGCAAGATACAGTGTTACAAGACGATGATATCAACATGAATTTTGTAACAAATCACGACGAAAATTCTTGGGCAGGTACTTTAAAAGAACGTATGCCAAATAAAAAAGAGTTGTTTACAGCTTTAACTTACACTATGCCTGGTATGCCTTTAATTTACTCTGGTCAAGAGTATGATTTAGATCATAGATTATTGTTTTTTGAAAAAGATAGTATTCCAAAAACTAAAGGAGATTACTTTACTTTATTACAGCGTTTAGGTGAATTAAAAAATACAAATTCAGCCTTAAATGGAGGTAAAGACGCAGCTGCTTACAATGCAATAGATGCAGGATCAAATGTCATTGCATTTAGCAGAACGAAAGGTGATGATGAAGTTGTTTTTATCGCAAATATTTCTAATGAAAGTGTTATAACAAACTTGCCTCAAAAAGGAAGTTATTTAGATTACATTGCTAATCAACCAACCGAATTAAAAGGAGATGCAATTGAGTTGGCACCAAACACTTATAAAATTTATGTAAAGCAATAGTATTTGCTTTGCTAATAACAAAAGCGCCTTTTGGCGCTTTTTTTATAAACTAAATAGAGATTTTGGAATGGCGTGAAAACCAGTTTTGTTAATCTCTTGTTCTATAGATTTTACATCAACAATCTTAGTAGTATGAATGGTGAATTGTTTAGGATATTCTTCTTCATTAATAATCACATCTTTTATTCCGTCTACATTTAAAATAGCATTCTTAATTAGTGATAAATCATCATGTGATTTTGCGTCGGTTTCAAATGTTTTTCCATGATTTCCAGGAATAACATTTTCAGATAATAAACTCATATTATGTATGTTTTTAATTAATTTTTTTGGTTTAATTAAAGTTACAAATTCAATAGATACCAAAGTCCTAATAAATTTAACACTTGCGTTAAATTGTTGTTATAATTACTGGTTTCGGGATAATTTAGGTTGTAATAATTCATATAGAAAGACAAGATAGACAATCAAGTATTCTATAAAAACAATCCAAAGGTTCTCGGTATTATTTGTGTTTATATAAGCTAGATAACTTAAAATAATAGTCACACTCCAAACTAACGGATATTTATAATTGGAGAAAATACTAAATAACACTAAAGTAGAAAGATACCATGGATGTACTGTTGTGCTTAAAAATAGATAAGTTGTAAAGGCTAATAAGCAAGTCGTAAATACTTGTTTAAGCGTTTCGGTTTTTCTAACAAAACTTAAAATAAGTATTATCAACAAAATAGTAATCGATAAAAATTTACCAATTATAGCAATTTGATTATAACCAGTTAATTTATAACCAATATGTCTTGCTATGTAATATATACTTGCATTAAATTCAAAATTATTAAACCATAAAGCTATAGTTTGGCTGTAATTATCTATAAACTGAGTAGTAATATAAGGAAGACAAGTAATTAGTACAGTTAGTGCAATTATACTATAAAATTGAATGGTTTTTTTAATATTATAATGTTTTAAAAACCATTTTAGTAGTACTGGTAAGAATATTAACGGAATTAATTTTATTGAAATTGATAATCCAATACACACTCCAGCAAGACTTATTTTATTTTTATAAATAAGATATATACCTAAAATGAAAAAGAATAACATAACACCTTCAAAATGAAGATTGCCTGTAAGTTCTATAATTATAAACGGATTTAATGCATACCAAAATATATTAGATTTAGGTAGATTAAAAGCCAACAATAGCTTGCTGCCAATTAGAATTATACCTAAATCTGCAAGTATAATTAGTAGTCGTAATCCAATTACTGAACTTAAAATACTTTGACCAGGACACAAATTAGCGATTATAAAACATAATTGATTTACTGGTGGATAATTACTGTAGTTTGCATTACTAAGCCAACCCATTTTGTTGTATAAAAGGTGTTTGTTAGGAATATTAATGGTTTGGTCAACAAGTTGCGTTGGTGTAAATAAATATGGATTTAGATTATTCAGGTTTAAATATCCGTCCCAAATAAAGCGATAAAAATCTTGAGAAAGGTTAGGTATGGCGACAATAAAAATTAGTCTACTTAATATTGAAACTACTAGTAAAAACTTAAAGTTGTATCCAATAATTTGGATTAATTTAAAAGCTAAATAACATAATGCAATAAATAATGTAATTAGCTTTACATAATCTGACCTTGTTAAATTATATGCAAAACTAAAATAAAATAACAAACTAGCTAACGTAAGTAGTATTGGTATTTTATTTAATTTGAAAAATGTCGTGTTAATTTGCATTAATCAAATATAGCTAATAAAGAAACCTGTTTAGCATTTTGATTTCAAAATCATAATAAAGCGTCAGTTCGAGTGATTTTGAGGAACGAAAAATTGTATCGAGAACTTGTTTAAATTAAAAAAAGCAATTCGGGATTCTGATTTAACTTATTTTGAAACGTAAAATCCACTATAATTGACAAATTTTATACTAATACAAAATAGCTAAAAGAGACATAAATTAATCCTTATTCTAGGTTTAGAACTTGTTGTTGGCAAGTATCTGCGTTAGCGATAGTAATGGTTAGCTTTTGGCGAGGCACGCATCGAGCCAAAACTAGTAATGGATAGCGCGACCACTTGTGGTAACGCCCAAAAACTAAGCTTTAGATGTTAAAGATTTAAAGAAAACAAATCCAAAACCAATAGTAAGCATTAAGTGGAAAGGAAATAATCCAAAATCGCCACCTTGATCACCAACAATAAATGCACTGTACATTCCAAAAGCAAAATAGATCATTAAAATACCTTCAAAAATAACATTTGTGCTAATGTTTTTACGTAGGTATTTGTTGCCTTTCCAACTGTCTTTAAGTGAGCTAATGTTAAATTTTGGCGTACGTACAAACTCGCTACGTTTACCAATATGTCCTTCTAAAACCGCAATAGAATTATGTAAAGAAAAGCCCATTGCGATAGAGAAAAACGTAAAAAACATACCAATATATTTGATGAAATCTTTAAACGTATTGCCATGACTACGTTTGTACATTATCCAATAACAAACAAAAAAGATGATTGTACTCATCACAAAAAAGCTCATAATGTAAAAATATGGTCTTAAATGAGCATATTCGTTTTTAATGTAAAGCATTGGTATACTTAAAATACCAACAATTAATACATTTAAAAACATGGTACTATTTAATAAGTGTAAAATACCGTGTAATTTGGTTTTAGCAGAAATATTCTTGCTAGTCAAAACGCGCCAAAGCATTTTTCTAAAGTTTTCTGCGCCACCTTTATTCCATCTAAATTGTTGTGATCTTGCTGCACTTATTACAACAGGTAATTCAGCTGGAGTCTCAACATCTTCTAAGTATTTAAATTCCCAGTTTTTAAGCTGTGCACGGTAACTTAAATCTAAATCTTCGGTAAGTGTATCGCCTTCCCAATTTCCTGCGTCAATAATACAATCTTTACGCCATACGCCAGCAGTACCGTTAAAGTTGATAAAATGACCTTTGCTATTACGACCTACTTGCTCTAATGTAAAATGCGCATCTAAAGCAAATGCTTGAATTTTTGTTAATGTTGAATAATCACGGTTGATATGTGCCCAACGTGTTTGTACAACACCAATTTTATCATTTTTAAAATACGGAATGGTTTTTTGTAACCAGTCGTGATCTGGAAGGAAATCTGCATCAAAAATGGCGATAAATTCACCTTTTGCAATTTCTAATCCTTCTTTTAATGCGCCAGCTTTAAACCCTTGTCTGTTAGTTCTGGTAATATGTTTGATGTCTAATCCTGTCGCTGCTAACTTATCTACGTGTGCTTTGGTTGTAATTACGGTTTCGTCAGTAGAATCATCTAAAACCTGAATTTCTAACTTGTCCTTTGGGTAATCTATCAAAGCAATGTTATCTAATAATCTATCCATAACGTACAACTCGTTAAATACAGGAAGTTGAATAGTTACGTAAGGTACTTCTTCTGGATTATTTAAATTGAATTTAGGGCATTTATCCTTTTTACGTTGAGCCGCTAGATAATTAAACATTAAGTTTAATTGTGCTAAGGCATACATGAAAATTAATATTAACGAAATGCTGTAAATGACTATTAATGTGGTTTCTAAAATCACTATTTAAAACTATATTTAAAGATCCAGGACAAAATTTTTACGCCTGCAAATATACTACCTTTTATCGTTCCTGAAACTTTTGAGACACCAATTCTATTTCTGTAGTTTACAGGTACTTCTGTATAACTTAGTTTTTGCTTTAATGCTTTTAACTGCATTTCTACTGTCCAACCGTAGGTTTTGTCAACCATATTAAGGGCTAGCAGCTTTTCATACTTTATGGCTCTAAAGGGACCAAGGTCTGTAAATTTAGCGTTAAAAAAAATTGACATTAATTTGGTTGCAAGCCAATTTCCGAAGATTTGTTGTGGCGTCATAGCACCATCTTCTCTTAATTCTTTAACACGACTACCAATAACTAAGTCAATATTATCTTCAATAATAGGAGCAATTATTTTAGTAAGTTCTTCAGGATAATCACTATAATCGCCATCTAAAAATACAATAATATCAGGTTTTTTTAATGGATTACTAAGCGAAGTGGAAGCAATATAATCCATACCTTTTAAACACGCATAACCGTAACCTTTTCTGTTTTCTGTTAATACGGTTGCACCTGCTTGTTTTGCATTAACTTCTGTAAGATCTGTAGAATTGTTGCTAACTACAATAACTTCTTCTACTAAAGAAGGAATGTCTTGTATCACTTTTGCAATTGAGTCTTGCTCGTTAAAAGCAGGAATAATGACTTTTATTTTGGGCATTTAGGCATTTAATCTTAGCGCAAAAATACAATTGTTTTTGGATTATTTGTTATTTATTAAATCCATTAAATCTACATCGTTTCCAAGAAGGATTTCGTTAGGGTTTATACGTCCTTTCATGCTTTCGTTTTCTAATTTTAAAACGCCTCTTGGGCAAACTGCACTACAAATACCGCAGCCAACACAACTAGAACGTACAATGTTTTCGCCTTTTTGAGCATAAGCACGGACATCTATTCCCATTTCGCAATAGGTAGAGCAATTTCCGCAAGAAATACATTGACCACCGTTGGTAGTAATTCTGAATTTTGAAAATAAACGTTGCTGAAATCCTAAAATTGCCGCCATAGGACAACCAAATCTGCACCAAACACGACTACCAAAAATAGGGTAGAAGCCTGTGCCAATTACACCAGAAAAAATAGAACCGATTAAAAATCCGTAGCTTTTTCTTAAGCTTTCTGATTTAAATAAAAATAACGAATTGTCTTTACTAAAATAGTGCAAAACAAATAAAGACATGATAATCACAAAATAACCAATCGCGCCATATTTGGCATCTTTAGCTAATTCTTCTCGTTTAAAAAGAAATGTTCCAACAAAAATCAAGGTCAAAAATGAAGCAACTAAAATTAAAAACGACGATTTTGTAAGCCAATATTTACTGGTGTCATTACCCAAATAACTATGAATAACTGCTGTAGTCATTAACACTACAAACACTAAAACCGAGTGAATTACCCAACGCTCAACTTTCCAAGCAAATTGAGATTTATCGCTTAATTGTCTGAAGTTATCACCAGCAGTTTCGGCTAAAGCACCACAACCACAAACCCAAGAACAGTACCAACGTTTACCATACTTATACGTTAAAATTGGTGTAATGACAAAAATTGAAACAATCCCAAAAATTAGCATGGCTAAACCAATATTTCCAGCGCTTATAAAAGCTTTAATGCGGTAACTTTCGAAGTTATAATAATTAAGAGGCCAAATATTTTTTAAATCGTAGTACGGTAAATCATTGTTCATAACGTACATAAATTCTGGGATTAAAAATGCAAAAGCTAATTGAAAAAACATAACCGATATAGTCCTGATTTGCTCATATCGATTGTGTCTATATTTTAAAATAAATTTGTAGCCAAAAACTAAAATCGCAACCGTGTATAGCGTACCATAAACAAACCATTGACTGGCATTTCTTCCGCTTAAAAGCTGACTTAAAGGATCAAATAGCGCAACTAAACCAGTGTTTTCTTCACCTTTTTGAGCTAATCCTAAATATTGAGGATAAAAATAAAGCACAATGTAAAATAAGGTTAAAACAACACCAATTAGCCAACCAATTAATCCTCTAGCGGATAAAGATTTAAACCAAACTCCATCATTTTTTATACCTTTAGATTTGTCTAAATACAAACTATTAGAAAACCAAATTGTACCGATAAACATTAAGGTTAAAGCGAAAGTTAGCGTCATTGCTTTATTAGGAAATTGAACGTTAAATAAAGCTAACCCCAAAATAAAAAGCCCTAACATACCAACTGCTGAAGCTATTTTTTGAGTTTTTGTTAACCCGTATGAATTAGCCAAAGACATACTGTAATTTAATTTTAAGCTCATGTTAGTTAGTTTGTAAGGTGTTATTATAGCTTGCTTTTATCTCGTTTTCAAATCGCTTGTAGAATTCTGGATCAAAATTCGCAGTTTCTAAATGATTAATCACATAGTCTAAATCGCGTTTTTCGGTAAGCCATTTGTTAAAAACTTCGTGTCGTAGCCTTATGCCAAAGGTGTTGATGCCTAAGAACTCGTTAGTGTCTCTGTGATAAGCTATGGTAATACATTTGGTGTCGTCTTCATGTTTCCAATGAAAATGAGATTCGTAATCCGGTTTCCCTTTTTTACCATGAACCCAACCGTAGGTTTGATATTCAATATCTAAAAATTTTGCGCTGTTAAACCAATGTCCTGGTTTGTATTCCGTTTTATTGCCACAAATGGTTTGCGCTAAAGTTTCGCCCATCATGCGACCTGTATACCAAACTGCTTCAACTGGTCTGCGATTACCAATAGCTTCGCGCTGTTCGGCACAATCGCCGATTGCATAAATATCTTTAATGTTGGTTTCTAAAAAACGATTGACTAAAACACCTTTGTTGGTTTCGATTTTACTTTCTTTTAAAAATGAAATATTAGGCGAAACACCAGCAGTTAAGCCTACAAAATCACAAGGAATTTCTTCGCCAGTTTCTTCAATAATGATGGATTTTACTTTTCCGTTGTCATCAGAAATGATTTCTTTTAAATTAGTTGAAAGTCTTAAATCGATATGATGATTTTTTATGTGTCTATTTATCATTTGGCTTTCGCCTTCTGGTAAAACGCTATTCCAAAAACTGCTTTCACGAACTAAAAATGTTACCGAAATATTTCTAGAATTCAGCATTTCTGCTAATTCAATTCCAATTAATCCGCCACCAACAATGATGGCGCGTTTACAGGCTTTGTTGTTAGGTGCATAAATTTCAAGGTTTTCTAAATCTTGTTTACTGTATAAGCCTTGCACGCCTTTTAGATCTTCGCCTGGCCAACCAAACTTGTTAGGTTTGCTACCTGTTGCGATCACTAATTTATCATAGGTCATTTGGTCGCCTTCAGCAAAATGAAGCGTTTTATTGTCGGTATCAATACTGTTGACGTAGCCTTTTTTTAAGTCGATATTGTTTTTCTTCCAAAACCAATTTTCGTAAGGTTGCGTGTGCTCAAATTTCATATGTCCCATATAGACGTACATTAACGCCGTACGCGAAAAAAAGTAATCACTTTCAGCAGAAATAATAGTGATTTTTTTATCAGATAATTTTCTAATATGTCTTGCTAAAGTTACGCCAGATATACCATTACCTATTATGGCTATGTGTTCCATACAATTAGTTTAGTTAGGCTTTAAGTCGAAGCATTTGTTAAAACCTTAATTACATTATTCAACTTTGTTTAAATTTATAAATAAATTAACAGTTATGAAGCACTTTTCACTTTTATGTATGGTCTTATTATTGGTTTCGTGTAGCATGACTTCGCCTAAAACAGAAAAAATTAATGGTGTAAGTTTTGTGGCGTCTCGTGATAGTATTTCAGAAAAACATACAAAACCAGTAGTAAATTTAAATGCTAATTATGCTGCGATTATGCCATTTGGATTTATAAAAAGTTTAGAACAACCAGAAATTATTTATAATACCGATAAACAATGGTTTGGCGAAACTGATAAAGGTGTAAAACAGTACGTTAAAGCACTTAAAAAACAACAAATTAAAGTAATGATAAAACCTCAAATATGGGTTTCTCATGGTGCTTTTACTGGTTTTATAAAAATGAAAAGTGAAGAAGAATGGCAAGAACTAGAACAAACTTACGAAAACTTTATTTTAGATTTTGCTAAAGTAGCCGAAGACATCAACGCCGAAATGTTTTGTATTGGTACAGAACTTGAATATTTTGTAGCACATAGACCAAAGTTTTGGACGCAATTAATTAAAAAAATTAGAACGATTTACAAAGGTAAACTTACATATGCAGCCAATTGGAACGAGTTTACAAAAACACCTTTTTGGGCAGATTTAGACTATGTTGGAATAGATGCGTATTTTCCTGTAAGTGATTTAAAAACACCAACTGTAGAAGATTGTTTACAAGGTTGGAATGCGCATTTACCAGATATTAAAAATGTACAAAAAAACACAAAAAAGCCTATTTTGTTTACCGAATTTGGTTACCGTAGTTTTGATTTTTCTGGTAAAAAACCATGGTTAACCGGTAATTACGACGCTAATCCAAACCTAGAAGCGCAAGTAAATACCACAAAAGCTTTATTTAAAACCTTTTGGGAAGAAGATTGGTTTGCTGGTGGGTTTGTTTGGAAGTGGTTTCATAATTACGAGCAATCTGGCGGCGCAAAAGACAATATGTTTACACCACAAAACAAACCAGCGGAAGAAATTATTAGGCAGTATTATAAAAAATAATCTATGAGAACATTAGTGTTTGGAGATATACATGGCGGATTAAAAGCGCTAATTCAACTTTTAGAACGTGCAAAAGTTTCAGAAGAAGATCGTCTTATTTTTTTAGGAGATTACGTAGATGGATGGAGCGAATCTGCTCAAGTAATTCAATATTTAATAGCATTGTCTAAAACTAATACTTGTATTTTTATAAAAGGAAATCATGACGCTTGGTGCGAAGATTGGCTTAGAGAAAACTTGATAAATCAATCTTGGTATCAACATGGCGGAAAAGAAACTATTGAAAGTTATAGTTTTTTTTCAGATGAAGAAAAGCAGCATCACTTACAGTTTTTTGAAGCAATGCAAATGTATCACTTAGATGAACATGATAGGTTGTTTATTCATGCAGGATTTACATCTGTTCATGGTGTTGAAAGAGAATACCAAATTGAAAATTTTTATTACGATCGTACACTTTGGGAAATGGCAATAACCATGGATAAACGCATAGAAAAACACTCAGAATTATACCCAAACCGTTTAAAACATTACACCGAAATTTTTATTGGTCATACACCAACCATAAGATTTTCTCAAGATCAGCCAATGCATGCTGTTAATATTTGGAATGTAGATACTGGCGCAGCATTTACGGGTAAATTATCTGCAATAGATTTGGATACAAAACAGGTGTTTCAAAGTGATGAAGTTTATAAAATGTATCCTAACGAATCTGGTAGAAATACTAATCCTTATCGTTTAATTAAAAGAAAAAAATAATTTAATGTTTACTTAGTTAGGTGCTTAAACGTAAGGTTGTATAAATAGTTAAGACTAATAATCATCAAAATAAGTGATACTAACTAAACATCTTTAATATGTCTATAAAATATTTACAAACCATTTTATTTTCATTGCTATTTACAACCGCTTTTTCTCAAAATGTTTCAAATTTTAAAATAGAAGGTAATAAAAAACTAAAGACTTCTTTTATAAATAAAGTCTCTCGGCTTTCAGAGCAATCTGTGTTAGATTCAACTTTAATAGAAGAAGATATTAAGCTTTTAAAACGACTTCCATCTATTGCTCATGCAAATTATACAACTAAAAAACTAAAAGACGGATCTTATGAAGTGGTTTATATTGTAGAAGAAAATTTTACAATAATTCCTTCAGTAAATGTGTATACATCTAATGATGATGAGTTTGCGTACAGATTAGGATTGTACGAGTTTAACTTATTTGGTCAAAACATGACCTTTGGAGGTTTTTATCAAAAAGATATTTATAGCTCTTATGGTGTAAATTTTAGAGCGCCTTTTTTGTTTAATAGGAAATTTGGTCTTGCAGTAAATCATATGGATTGGCAAACACAAGAACCAGTGTTTTTTAATTCAGGAACTGTAAATTATAAATATCAAAATACATCTTATGAAATACTTGGTTTATATCAGCCAGATTTTAATAATCGACTAGAACTAGGATTAAACTTATTTAAAGAGAATTACGATTATCTAGAGGATCAAACCATATCAAACCAATTTAAAAATATTAGTGCTAATAAAGTGATGATTAAAGGACTTTATGAGTATAATAACCTTGACTTTGAATACCAATACGTAACTGGTTTCAAAAGTTTGCTAAATCTGCAATATGTAATCTCTAATAATGATGTCTTGCCAACATTTTTAATAGGTTGGAACGATCTTAACTATTACAAAAAAGTAGGAGAAAAAGGGAATTGGGCATCAAGATTACGATTAGGTTTGGCTACTAATAATGATAGTGCTTTTGCACCGTTTTCTTTAGACAATAATTTAAATATTAGAGGTGTTGGTAACACCATAGATCGTGGTACAGGCGCAATAGTTTTAAATACAGAATACAGACGTACTTTATATGAAAAAGGTTGGTTTGTGTTGCAAGGTAATGCATTTGTAGATGCTGGAAGTTGGCGAAATCCTGGTGGAAATTTTAGTGATTTTGTGGCTTCAGAAAATATTAGAGTTTTTCCTGGTTTAGGATTACGTTTTATACATAAAACTATTTTTAATGCTGTATTTAGAATTGATTATGGTTACGGAATTTCTAAAAACGATGCAAGAGGATTTGTGTTTGGAATTGGACAATATTTTTAAGAAATGTGCTTCTTGTAATACTTGTGCAAATCTATAGCCGAAGCGCCAAACCACTTTTTTAAATATATCATCCAAAAATGATATTGAAGTTTAAACACACCATGTTTTTTATATAACCTTGAAGAGGTAATTATAGGAGAATTAATAACAGTAAATTGATTGCAATCATATAACTGACTTATAAAAATATTGTCTTCGTAAATGATATAAGACTCATCAAAACCACCAATTTTGTTAAACAATGCTTTTGTAACAAATAAACTTTGGTCGCCACCACGACACGCTTTAAAATTAAATTTTGTAAACCAACCAGCCAAACGTAGCCACCAATGGTTACTATCAAATTTTAATCTAAAACAACCAGCGTGATTATCCTTTTGTATCTCATTTAAAATGAATTGATCAAAGTGTTTTGGAGGAAATGAATCGGCATGTAAAAAATATAATATAGTTCCTGTAGCAGCTTTTGCGCCAACATTCATCTGTTTGGCACGACCTTTTTTAGAATTCAGTAAGACAATTTTTGTTTTATCTTCAGCGTCAGTTCGAGTGGAATTTTCTGTTGAAAATTTTGTATCGAGAACTTTTCCTGCATCTCGATACAATTCTTCATTACAATCAGAATCACTCGATGTGACGTTGGTTATTTTTTCAACTATTTCAACCGAATTATCAGTACTTCCGCCATCAACAATAATAAGTTCTAATTGTTTTTTTTGTTTAGCGTTTTCAATAAGATGTTGAAGCAATTTGCCAATGTGTTCTGCTTCATTTAGCATAGGAATTATGATAGAAATTCTATTCATTTAAATTCCAGTTATAATCTTTGTAGTTAATTTTTGCGTCTTCAGAAATTGTAGTCGTAGTATATCGATTTATAAAATCAATAACAGTTCCGTTAGTTTCAAAATCTTTGCTAAACCACTTGAAAATTTTAGAGAGTTTTAATTGATTTTTAGTGATTTCATTTTTAGTGTTATCCGTCAGAAATGTTTTAGTAGCTTTAGTTAATTGAGCATCTAAAGTATTTGCTTTAAAAGCTTTGTTTTGAAGTTTAGGACAAGAAATTGATGCGCAAACAATAGCAAAATGAATACGAGGTTCGTTCATTTTTCTTAGAATATCGTGTTCAATTTCATCTAAATTATAACTGAGATTTGCAGTTTTCCATAATCGTTGTTTCCAAGGATTTTTTATGTCTTTGATAGATTTGATTGGGTAGTTGCG
Organism: Mesoflavibacter profundi; assembly: GCF_014764305.1. Classification (NCBI taxonomy): domain Bacteria; kingdom Pseudomonadati; phylum Bacteroidota; class Flavobacteriia; order Flavobacteriales; family Flavobacteriaceae; genus Mesoflavibacter; species Mesoflavibacter profundi. Next base: position 805,441 of record NZ_CP061703.1, on the reverse strand, counting down.
TACAATTAAATCTACAGTTAAGGCATTATAAAGATTAATCCAATAGGCTAGTTTTTCGTTTTTTGAAAGCTTATTAAAGTTTTCATTTTTATTGACTAAACTCAAAACATAAATGTAATCCAATAGTTTTTTGTGGTCGGATTTAAAACCTTCATAATTTACATTTCCATTGTCTGAAACATACTTTTTTAATAGTTCATCCCAAAGTAGGTGAATGTTGTTTGAAGTAGTTTTTTTTAACTCTTGGTTAAAATTATCCACTTGTTTTATTGAATCATTTGCTTTCTCTTTTTTTTGTTCTAAATCTTGAGAAAAGCCAAAAAACGTCCAACTAAAAATAAATAGGTACATAAAACATTTCATAATAGTTTTTTATTTTTTAGTTAAACGTTTTTAATGGTTAAATGTCGATTATCGACTAGCAGCATCCGCCACCATCGTAATGGAAGGTAGATTCGCTAATAAAAATATCATCTCTGCCAAGACTAGCTAAAGCTCCAGCAGTTTTATCGCAAATTGCTAACGGTTGATTTTTTAATAAAACGTGACCAGCTTTATCATCAAAATAATCCTCTTCACCATAATAAATAGCAGCTTTACCAGTAAAAATACATGGTCCATCTGCAGGCATTGGATCTTTTATAGCTGCAACTTCTATAGATTCTATATAGATTAGCTCGTCTGTTGGGTAATGTTTAGGATCTAAAATACGGTAAGGTTTTCTGGCTCTAATTTCGATAGTCCCAAAACCAGCATCGGTTAAAGCTTTTACATACTCAGCAATTGGTAAACTACCGCTTAAGCAAAGAGCACGTAATCTTTCGTCATTACGTAACGTATCATTCATTGGTTGCTCACAAGTTGGATCACTCATCACTAAACGACCATGAGGTTTTAAAACACGGTACATTTCGTCTATCGCTTTTTTTAATTCTTCAGCTTTAAAAATATTGAATAAGCAGTTTTGCGCTGCAACATCAATGCTGTTATCTTCAACAGGTAAGTTTAAAGCATCACCTTTTTTAAGGTCTACAAATTCACTTTTAAACCAAGAGTTTTGTGCTTCGGCTTCTTTAAAATTTTTACGTGAAGCATCTAACATTTCATCTACAACATCTACACCAATAACACCATTTTTTTGACGAGAAAAATAGGCGAATTGTAATAACTCCATTCCGCCACCAACACCAACGTAAAGTATTTTTGGGCTGTTAGTTAAATCTCGAGGATGAACGGTTGATCCGCAACCGTAATTCATCTCTTGCATGATTTTTGGGATTTTTAATCCTGGTAATTCCCAAATAGGATTTGTAGTACAACATAAGCCAACATCTGGTGTTAGTGCAGCTTCTTTGTAAACGTCTTTTGTGGTGTTTAAGTAACTCATAATTTATTTTCCTGCGTATGCAGGAATCTTTTTAACTGTTAATATCTTTTAAACGTTCATTTTGTCTTGATACAAAGCGAACCAAAAAATCATATTGAAATGAGGAATTTTTTATTCCTTTTAGAGGAATAAAAACCTAAAATTAAATCTAAATTTTCTCCAAGGTTTCAAAAATTATTAACGCTTTAATTTTAATATTCTGCATTTCAAAACTCAATGTTGAACATTGAATAGGGACTAGACTTTTTATCAAAAAAAAGTTATCCCAATATTTTAAGTTTTCTATCTTTTATCTTCAGTATTCAGTGTTAGTTTTGAATGCAAACTTTCTGCTAAATACTACCAACTATTAAAGTGTTTCTATTAATTCTTTAAAGATTGTAATCATATCAGGTTCGGCTTTATTTGCCATAGCTATGATTTCTTGTATATCTACTGGTTTTAGATTGTCAGGATCACATTCGTCTGTCAACACTGAAACAGCAGCAGCTTTTAAATTTAAGTGATTAGCGACTATAATTTCTGGTACGGTACTCATCCCAACAGCATCTGCACCAATTAATTTTAGCATTCTGTATTCTGCACGAGTTTCTAATTGCGGACCAACAACGCTAGCGTAAACACCTTCGTGTAAATTAATGTTGTTACGCTTAGCAATGTCTTTAATTTTGGCGTTAATTTCTAGATTGTAAGGCGCACTCATATCTGCAAAACGCTCGCCAAGTGCTTCTACACCTTGAAAAGCTAATGGCGAACTACCTTGTAAGTTAATATGATCGTCGATTAACATTATCTCACCTTTCTTATAATTTAAATTAATAGCGCCAGCAGCGTTAGAAACTAATAATGTTTTAATGCCTAATTTTTCCATCACTCTAACAGGGTAAGTTACATCTTGTAAAGTATAGCCTTCGTAGATATGAAAACGACCTTGCATGACAATTACTTTTTTTCCAGAAAGTGTACCGTAGATCAGTTTGCCTTTATGAAACTCGACTGTTGCAGTTGGAAAATGCGGAATATGATTGTAACTAACTTCGTGTATTATATCTAAGTGATTAGGTAATTGTCCTAATCCTGTACCTAAAATGATACCAACTTCTGGGTTGTCAAAACCTTTGTCCTTTAGGTATTCTACAGTTTTTTTTAAACTTTTTATCATTTGTTGATTAATAATTTTAAATCGTTATGTTTTTCTAAATCCTCAAAAAAATCAATATCGTTAAGGGTTTCTAACAAAAATACAGATTCTTCTTTTAAATCTTTTAAAGTGTCTTTTAAAACGGAATCTGTTCCCCAATTTTTATTTCTGAATAATTTAGGGTGAAATTGTTTCATTCCTAACAAATAATAGCCACCATCTTCAGCTGGTCCAAGCACGACATCATTAGTTTCTAAATCTTGAAAAGCTTGGTTGATGTGTTCTGTTTTTAAATCGTAAAGATCGCTACCAACAATAATAATTTTTTGATAGTTGTTTTTGAAACCATGTTTAAACGCATTTGCCATTCTTGCGCCTAAATGCTCTCCGGTTTGTTGGTGTTTTTGGTAAATAGTGCTGTCCCAAATATCATTTTCTCTAATTTTCACAGAGTAATAGACGGCTTTATCGCAATTTAATGGTCTTAAAACACTTTCGGTATGCTCTAATAATTTTTTATATATCGCTAAAGCGGAAGGATTGCCAATAGTTTTAGCTAACCTTGTTTTTACTTTTCCTAATTCTGGATTACGTGTGAATGTTATGATGAGATTTTTCTGATTCATTTAAAAAACTTTTTCACCTTTGATTAACCATTTAGACCAATTTTTGTCGTAAACATGTACTTTTTCGGTTGCTTTTTCATTTAAATCAAAAACTGAAAAATTGTTATTTTTCCATTCAAAAATACCGCCGTACAGATTGAACACATTGGTGTAACCTTCATCTTTTAATTGCTGAGCAATTTTTGCAGATCGTACACCAATAGAGCAATACACGACAATTATTTCGTTTTTATCAGAAATAAGTTGAGCTGTTTTTTCTATGTCGAAATTTTCAAAATCTACAAATACAGCATCTTTTAGATGACTTACTTTATATTCTTCAAAACTTCTAGCGTCTAAAATTTTAGCTTTTGTTTTTGGCATCGCTAATTCTTGAACACTTATATAAGGGATATTGTAATGATTGTGTTTTTTTAATACGTCATCTAAAGTTTTTTGAGCAAAACTTTGAAATCCTATTAGTGTGAATATGTATAAAAAAACTACTTTCATTTTAAGCTACTGTACCTTGACAACTACTTCCTGCGCCAGCAGTACAGCCATAACAATGTTGAGAAATTATGATGTCTCTGTTTTGTAAAATCTCTTCGTTATAATCGCTAATATGTTTGGCTTTACTAGCGACTTTTAAATCTAGCATTTGGTTAAAATCACAGTCGTATAAATAGCCGTCCCAACTTACTGATATAGTGTTTGTACACATCACATTGGCAACAGCTGTAGGATTAAATGCGTCTACTAAAGCATACATGTAATCTTCGTAATTATCACTAGCAATAAGGAAATCTAAAAATCTACTAATTGGTAAATTAGTAATGGCAAATAAATTATGAAATTGAATCCCAAAATCTTCAAGTAAAGCTTTTTTAAAGTCCTTTTCCATCGCAGCTTGATTAGCAGGTAAAAAAGCGCCAGATGGATTGTAAACCAAGTCTAATTTTAGATTGCTGTTTGGCATACCATAACCAATTGCATTTAAGTCTTTTAATGCTTGTATAGATTGGTCAAAAACACCTTCGCCACGTTGCTTGTCTGTTTTTCCTCTTGTCCAATGTGGCATTGACGATACTACATGTACATTGTGTTTTTTAAAGAATTCTGGCAAATCGTGATATTTTTTATTAGCTCGAATAATAGTTAAGTTAGAGCGAACAATAAAATCTTTAATTCCTGCTTTGGCAGCTTCTTCTACAAACCATCTAAAATTAGGATTCATTTCTGGTGCACCACCAGTTAAATCCAAAGTATGAGCACCAGTTGTTTTTATCACATCTAAGCATTGCTGCATAGTTTCTTTAGTCATAATTTCTTTTCGATCTGGTCCTGCGTCTACATGGCAATGCTCACAAACTTGATTGCACATATACCCTACATTAATTTGTAAGATTTCTAAAGGTTTTGGTTTAAGAGGAAATTGATTGCTTTCGGCAATTTTATCTTTAAAAGTAGGTAATTCGCCATTAGCAAAAATGCCATTAGACAAAATTTCTAGCTGTTTGTTGGTTTTAGCTAATTCACTTTCACGTTTTTGTAAAGATTGGTTTTTTAATTTTTTTTTAGACATAAATTAACCTTCTAATTTATTTACTTTATTCATCATTTGTACACCATGCACTAAAGATGCACCGCCACGAATTGCGCCTGCAACATGTAATGCTTCCATCATTTCTTCTTTTGTAATCCCGCGTTGTAATCCGTCGCCAGTATAAGCATCTATGCAGTAAGGACATTGAATCGTGTGAGCAACAGCTAAAGCGATTAAAGATTTTTCTCTTTCAGTAAGTGCACCTTCTTGAAAAACAGAATTGTAATAATCAAAAAATTTGGCGCCAAGCACTTCATTCCATTCAGAGATTTTTCCAAATTTTCTTAAATCGGCAGGATCATAATAGGTTTTTGACATAGTTAGTGTTTAAAATAGTTACGTAAAAAGTGAAATTACAGTTTTATGTCGAAAAAAATAAATACTTATTACAATTTTGGAAAATAAATTGTCAAAAACCAAAAAACCCGAACAATTTGTTCGGGTTTTTAGTGGTGGTGCCTCCAGGAATCGAACCAGGGACACAAGGATTTTCAGTCCTTTGCTCTACCAACTGAGCTAAGGCACCAGTTGCATTATTGCGGATGCAAATATATGTTCATTTTTAATATTGACAAAACAATTTTAATAAAAATTATAAATCTATTTATTTTATTCTAGTTTAATGGTTATAAGGCGTTCTGTTTCAATATTATAAATTAATTAAGAAAATAATTGAATGCGTTTTGTATTTTTAGCACTTTATTTTTAAAGATGAATTTAATCGTAGATGTAGGTAATACCTATATTAAACTAGCTGTTTTTAGTGAATTAACTTTAGTTGAAAAAATAGTAGTTACCGAAGAAGACTTGATTGTTAAGTTAAATGATATTAAATCTAAATATGACGTTATATCGCATGCTATAATTTCTTCAGTCAATAATTTTTTAGAATCAGGATTAAAATTTTTGAAAGAAAATTATAGTGTTCTTGTTTTAGATCATAACACTAAAATTCCATTTAAAAATTTGTATTCTACACCTAAAACTTTAGGTATAGATAGAATTGCTTTAGTAGCAGCATCAGTAAACTTATATAAAGATAAAAATGTATTGGTGATAGATGCTGGTACTTGTGTTACGTTTGATTTTATAAATGATAAAAATGAATATTTAGGTGGTGCTATTTCACCAGGAATTAGAATGCGATATAAAGCATTACATAATCAAACAGCAAAATTACCGTTATTAGAAACAGAAGTGCCGCAATTTTTAATTGGAGATTCTACTTCAAATTCAATTCATAGTGGAGTAATTAATGGAATTGTTAAAGAAATAGATGGTGTTATTCAAGAATATTCAGAAAAATATACCGATTTAACAATAATTTTAACAGGAGGAGATACTTATTTTTTGTCTAAACAATTAAAAAGTAGCATATTTGCCAACTCAAATTTCTTGCTGGAAGGCTTAAATTTTATTTTATACAACAATATAAACGAATGATTAAAAAACTTTTAATAGTTTTTATTGCTTTAGTAGCAATTCAAAGTAATGCGCAACAAGGAGGCGGATCGCCTTATTCTTTTTATGGAATAGGAAGTTTAAAATTTAAAGGATCTGTAGAGAATAGAAGTATGGGAGGAATGTCTGTATATAAAGACAGTATCCATATTAATTTTGCAAATCCTGCTACATACGGAGACAATAATATAGCAACTTTTGCTAATGAAAGTCATCCAGTAAAATATACTGTAGGAGGAAGTCATAATACATCTTCTTTAAAATCTCAGTCAAGTTCGGATAATTCAACTACTACGTCTTTTGATTATTTGGCTTTATCAGTACCAGTAGGAAAATTAGGTTTTGGATTTGGTTTATTACCATATAGTACTGTTGGATATAAGTTAGAAACTACAAACGCTTCAGGAAATCCTGCAAATAGATACGAAGGAGAAGGAGGTATAAATAAAGTGTTTTTATCTGCAGGTTATCAAATTTCAAACGCTCTTAGTGTTGGAGTAAATGCAGATTATAATTTTGGAAAGATAGAGAATAGCGCGATAGAGTTTGCCTATAATACAGAAGGAGGAATATTATCTTACCAAGCCAAAGAATATAATAGGTCAGATTTAAGTGGTTTAAATTGGAACTTTGGATTGCATTACAAAAAACTATTCACAGATAAATTAGAATTTCAAGGTTCGTTAACGTATTCGCCTCAAGCAAATTTAGTCTCTAAAAATGAAAGAACATTCTCTACAATTGTGTTAGATTATAGTACAGGAGCAGAAGGAGAAGTTAATGCAATTGAGGCAGATTTAGCAAGTAACGGTCTTGATGAAACAACATTAATTTTACCATCTAAATATAGCGTTGGCGCAGGTATAGGAGAGCCACGTAAATGGTTTGCAGGTCTAGAGTATAGTGCGCAAAAAACAAGTAACTTCAATAACCCATTATACGATAATACAGGTACTACTTTTGAAGATGCTTCAAAAATATCTATTGGTGGATTTTATATTCCTGAGTATAATTCGTTTTCAAATTACTGGAAAAGAACAGTTTATAGAGCAGGATTGCGCTTTGAGAATACAGGTTTAAACATTAATGATCAAAGTATAAAAGAGTTTGGCATGTCTTTTGGAGTAGGATTACCAGTTGGAACACCAAGAAACCCATTCTCTAATGCTAATATAGGTTTAGAGTTTGGAAAACGAGGAACAACAGATGCTAATTTAGTTAAAGAAAACTTTGTTAATATTAACATTAGTCTATCGCTAAATGACAGATGGTTCCAAAAAAGAAAATACGATTAAAACAAGATAAATATTAAAGATTATGAAAACTAAGATTACATTAATCATCGCTTTGTTCTTTGGGTTAAGTTTAGGATTTGCTCAAAACGAGCAAGAATGCGGTACAAAACTGTCATTAATGGCAGAAGCAGCAAAAGCAGGTAGTTTTGATTCTGCTTATGAGCCTTATAAATGGCTAAGAGAAAATTGTCCAAAATATAATTTAGCGATATACCAATACGGAGAAAAAATATTAGAAAATTTTATCGAAACTAAAGCAGATAAAAAAACTTATATAATTGAGTTAACAGAGCTTTGGAATGATAGAGCACAATATTTTCCTAGTAAAACAAAGGTAGGAGATGTAATGGTAGATGCTTGTTTATTAAAGTACGATAATAAAGATGTTTTAGGTTTAAATTCTCAACAACTATATGATTGTTTTGATAACGCTTACAAAACAGATAAAGAAAACTTTAAAAGCACAAAAGGATTATATGTTTACTTTAAATTAATGGTAGATCTTTATGATGCAGGTCAAAAAACAGATCAAGAATTATTTGATAAGTATGATGATGTTGTAGAAAAAATTGAAGATGAAGTAGAGTATAACTCAATCCAATTAAATAAGTATTTAGCAAAAGAAGAAGCTGGAACAGCTTTATCTGCAAGAGATGCTAAGTATAAAAAATATCACGGACAGATGATTGATGCTTTTGATAAAGTAACTGCTGGTGTAGATAAAGAATTAGGAGATAGAGCAAACTGTTCAAACTTAATCCCTTTATATACTAAAAACTTTGAGGCAAATAAAGATAACTCAGTTTGGTTACAAAGAGCATTAAATAAAATGTTCCAGAAAGAGTGTACAGACGATCCTTTATTTATTAAAATAGTAGACAGAAAGTACGAATTATCTCCAGATGCAGATACAGCTTACTACTTATACTTAAAAACAGGAGAGCAAAAGTACTTAGATCAAGCAATAAGTTTACAAACAGATCCATTTAAAAAATCTAAGTTAGTTTACAAGATTGCTTTAGGATTAAAGAAAAAAGGAAGTTTTGGGCAAGCTAGACAATATTTTACAGAAGCTTTAAAATTAAACCCATCTAACAAAAACCCACATATGCATATTGCAGAAATGTATGCAAAAAGTGCAAACAATTGTGGTACAGATAGCTTTAATAAAAGAGCAGTATTCTGGTTAGCAGCTCAAGAAGCTAATAAAGCAGGAAACTCTAGTGCAGCGTCTAGATATAACGCATTAGCACCAACAAAGTCAGAAATCTTTAATAAAGATATGGCAGGAAAAACAATTAATATTGGATGTTGGATAGGTAGAAGCGTTTCAGTGCCTAAATTATAATGCAAAAAAGCAATATACATATTATCATAAACTCGGTCATAGCTTTTGCTATGACCTTGTTTTTTAGTTGTAAGGGTAAGTTAGACGATGTAAAAAAGTTAAATTTATCAGACAACGAGCCTGTAGGAATATCAGATAGTATAAATGTAAAATATACAGATTCTGGTAGATTAGCAGCCAATCTAGTTAGTCCTAAAATGTACGATTATAGTAATCTTAGTTTTTCTTACAGCGAATTTCCTGACGGAATGGTACTTTATCTTTACGATAAACAAAACCAGCAAACTACCATAATTTCAGATTATGCAATAGTATATAACGATACAGATTTAATCGATTTAAGAGGAAACGTTATTGCAGCAACTCCAGAGTTGGATACACTATATGCAGATCAATTATATTACGATCAAACTAAACAATGGTTATTTACTAATCTACCGGTTACTTTTAGATCTAAAGACTATGTGACTAATGGAGAAGGTTTTGACTCTGATAGAGATTTTACAAAAGCCGAAGTCTTAGGCGTAACAGGACAATTTGCTGTTACAGAATAGCCAATCGCCTTTTACTTTTTTACTATATTTACATTAAATTATAACTTGTTAGATGAAATTATTTAAAATATTTCAGTTTGCCTATCTTGTATTCGCATTGTTATTTCTGTACGATGCGATAACAAATTGGGGAGAATCTCGTGCTTATGCCTCTTTGTTATTAGGTGTATTAGCTGTTTTTATGTTTTTCTTCAGAAGAAAATTTAATAACAAATTTGATAAAAACAGATAATGGTTACGTCAATAATAATAATTATTTGTTCGTTACTGCTATCTGCATTTTTCTCGGGTATGGAAATTGCCTATGTGTCCTCTAATAAGATACATATAGAAATAGAAAAAAAACAAGACGGTTTTTTAGCCAATATACTCACTAAAATAACTGCAAAACCATCAAAATTTATAGCCACAATGTTAATTGGTAACAATATAGCATTGGTGATTTATGGTTTGCGTATGGGGGAATTATGGGATGAATGGTTGAAAAGTTCTATTTCGATAGATAATCCTTTTGTAACTTACATGCTTACAGATCTAGAGCTATTAACCCAAACCATAATTTCAACATTAATAATATTATTTACTGCCGAATTTTTACCAAAAGTTTTCTTTCAGATTTACGCAAATTCATTGCTAAAAATATTAGCCTTTCCGGCTTATTTGTTCTATTTACTATTCACATTTATATCAGATTTTGTTATTTGGATTAGTGATGTAGTATTAAAAAAGTTTTTTAAAACAGAAGGCGATCAAGTACAATTAGCCTTTACAAAAGTAGAGTTAGGAAACTATATTAGTGAGCAAATGGAAAGTGTAGAAGAGCATGAAGATATAGATACCGAAATCCAGATTTTTCAAAACGCTTTAGAGTTTTCAGAAGTAAAAGCAAGAGAAGTCATGGTGCCACGTACAGAGATTACTGCACTAGAGTTACACGATTCTGTAGACGATTTAAGTAAATTGTTTACAGAAACAGGCTATTCTAAAATATTAATTTATAAAGAAACTATAGACGAAATTTTAGGTTACGTTCATTCTTTCGACTTGTTTAAAAAACCAAAAAATATAGGCTCTATGATTATGCCAGTAGAGTTGGTTCCAGAAACTATGCTAATTAAAGACATACTAAATGTACTAATAAAAAAACGAAAAAGTATTGCTGTTGTAGTAGATGAATATGGAGGAACATCTGGAATAATGACTGTAGAAGACATAGTTGAAGAGTTATTTGGAGAAATCGAAGATGAGCACGATAGTGTAGATTTAATAGAAGAACAAAAAGATAGCGACAACTATATTTTTTCTGCAAGATTAGAAGTAGACTATATAAATGAAACTTACAAAATAGATTTACCTGAAGGCGAAAACTACGAAACTTTAGGTGGTTTAATTGTAGATTTTACAGAAGAAATTCCGCAACAAGACGAGATTGTAACCATAGACAGTTTTGAATTTAAAATCTTAGAAGCTTCTAATACAAAAATAGATTTAGTCGCCTTAAAAATTAAAGACCAAGACTAGCCTTAATTCCTTTTAAATCAGACAAAATAATATAAGTTCTAATTATTAAGGATTTATTATAAAAAGTACTTTTATTATTGAATAGAAAATGGTATTTTCGCCCACTATATTTCATAAAATTTATCATAAAAAATGGCAATTTTAAATAAAATAAGACAAAAGACAGTAGTATTAATATTAGTTATTGCGCTGGCTTTATTCGCATTTATCTTATCAAGTTTATTTGATAACAAAGACGTTTTATTCGGTAAATCACCAGACGTTGTTGCAACTATTAACGGTAAAGACATAAGCAGAGTAGAGTTTATGACACTTGTAGAGCAACAACAACAGCAAATGGGACCAAATGCAACTTCTTCTCAAGTTATGAATCGTGTTTTTGATGCAAAAGTAAGAGAAGCAGTAATGGAAGGACAATTTGATAAATTAGGATTATCTATAGAGACAGACCAGATGAGAGACATTTTAAAAAATGCACTTTCTACTAGTCCAGAATTTTTAAACGAAGCTGGCGTTTTTGACGAGTCTAAATTAAAAGTTTACATAGATAATTTAAAATCTACATCTTCTCAAGCTTACCAAAACTGGGTAAATTACGAACAACAATTAGCTGTTGGTGCTTTACAATCAGACTACTTTAATATGGTAAAAGCTGGTGCAACTGCTACGTTAGCAGAAGGCGAATTAGAGCATAAATTAGAAAATGATAAAGTAGATATTAAGTATGTACAAGTACCATTTAGCTCTATTGCAGATAGTACAATTACAGTGTCTAAATCAGAAATTAAAGACTATATTTCTAAAAACAAACAGTCTTATCAAACAGAAGCTAGTAGAAGTTTTCAATATGTGTTTTTTAAAGAAGTAGCTTCTGCAGAAGACGAAACGAAAATTCAAGAAGACTTAAAGAAGTTAATCAATGATAATGAAGTTTATGATGAAACTGCTGAAAACAAAAAACGTACAGAAATTGGTTTTAAAAACACAACAGATGTAGCAGATTTTGTAAACGCTAATTCTGATGATATTAAATTTAACGACAGATTTTTAAAGAAGTCTGCATTACCAGAAACATTAGCAGATACGATTTTTAACAAAGAAATTGGATTTATTTATGGACCTTACAAAGAAGGTAACTACTATAAATTATCTAAGTTAGTTGGAAGAACAACGTTACCAGATTCTGCAAAAACTAGACACATTTTAATACCATTTGTAGGTGCAGCAAGAGCACCAGAAGATGCAAGAACAAAAGAAGAAGCTGTTGCATTTGCAGATAGCTTATTAGCAGTGTTAAAATCTGATAAATCAAAATTCTCTCAGTTTGTTACAGATTATTCTTCAGATCAAGGAAGTGTAGAAAACGAAGGAAGATACGATTGGTTTGCTTATGATAGAATGGTTCCAGAATTTAGAGACTTTGCTTTTGAAGGTAAAACTGGAGATTTAGGAGTTGTAGAAACCACTTATGGTTTACATATCATGGAAGTAGAAGGTCAAAAAGGATCTTCAGATATGGTAAAAGTAGCAACAATAGCTAGAAAAATTGAACCTTCTGAAGAAACTAATGATAAGATTTTTAGAGACGCTTCTACTTTTGAAGTAGCTTTAGAAAACCAAAACTTTGCAGAAGTAGCAAAAGCATCTAATTACGATGTGCGTCCTATGACAGCAAAAGAATTAGACGAAAGTATACCAGGAATTGGTAATCAAAGACAAATTGTAAGATGGGCTTTTGAAGAAGGTACAGATGTTGGAGATTACAAACGTTTTCCTGTTTCTGGAGGTATAGTTATAGCGCAATTAACATCTAAATCTGAAGCAGGTTTAATGAGTGTTGAAGATGCTTCTGTAACAGCATTACCAGAAATTAGAAAAAACAAAAAAGCAAAAATGATAATGGATCGTGTTAATGCATCTACATTAGAGGATTTTGCTAAATCTGAAAACCAAAATGTAAGATCGTCTTCAGCGATTAATATGAAAAACCCAACAATTGCTGGAGCAGGTAAAGAGCCAATGGTTGTAGGTACTGCATTTGGATTAGAAGAAGGACAAACTTCTGGATTAATTAAAGGTAATACAGGTGTATTTATGGTTCAAACTACTAAAAAGACACCAGCTGTAGAATTAGAAAACTACCAGCCTTTTGCTAATCAAGTAAGTACTCAAAAGTTAACTTCTGTACAAAGTAGATTATACAATGCTTTAAAAGACACTGCAGAAATTGAAGATAACCGTGCTAAAACAGTTCAGTAATTATCTTTAAATAATAAAATAAAAAAGCCTCTTGAAAAACAAGAGGCTTTTTTTATTTTATAAAGGTTATAGAAAATTTATAATAAGGAGAATTGTTTATATAATCATATCCTTATAAGCTATGATAGTACTTAACCCTTTACTGTTAAAATAATCTGTAGGATTTGACTTTGATGCAACTAATATAAAATCTCCGCCCCAAGCGCCAAGACTTTTGATGCTACCTTTAAAGTCTTTAAAAAATTGGTCTTTTTTTGGAGTTTGGTTAGTGACTTTAGCTATTAATTGCTCATGTGCTGTTAGTAGTGATTCAAAATTGTCTAAAGTTTCACAATTAATAATTTGATTGGTAATATGATTAATACCGATTATAGTTTCGTCTAAATTCGTTCTATTAGCTTTGTAATGCGCAATACCATCTCGGCTATTTTGTTTCTTATTTAAATAAACAAAATATAAGTTGTCTTTAAAACTTGGATTAAAGTTTACGGTTTTAATAAGTCTTTGTTTATCAGTTAATTGGTAGGTTAATGGATTATCATGTTGTGCGCAGGCAATATCGTAACCACTTCCGCCAAAAGTTAATTCTAATAATTTGTAAGCATCTACTTTTGCCCAATTCGCAATATTATTTATTAAAGTAGAAGATGTGCCTAAGCCCCAATTTTTAGGGAATTCTAGTCTTGTAGAAATTGTATAACCTGTAGTTTTTAAAAATGAAGGATTCAGTTGTTTTACAGCTTCAAAAATTTGTAGCAATCTATCAGATACTTCTGGATTTGAAGTTTTTTCAACTAAAAAACTTTCATTATCAACAAAAAAAGTAGCATTAAACCAGGATTTGTTGTCATGGTCAAAGCTTTCCCAGATAATACTATTACGTTCTGTTTTTTCCACTTTAAGTGATTGACCAAAAGTGGTAGGAATAGCTAGCGCTTTTGCGCCATCTAAGACAACGTATTCTGCTGTTAGCAATAGTTTACCATGACTATTATAATTTTGCATTTATGCTCTTAGTTTTTCTATTTGTTCTACAACTGCACTGTGCGAAACGGTGTTTTGTTTAAAGTGATTAATTATAATTTCTTTTTCTTTTGTAGTCGCTTCATATTGATTTAAGATATTCATTAAATGCATTTTCATGTGTCCTTCTTGTATACCTGTAGTTGTTAAACTTCTTAACGCAGCAAAGTTTTGAGCTAATCCAGCAACAGCAACAATTTGCATAAGTTCTTTTGCAGTAGGATTATCCAATTGTTTAAGTGCCAATTTTACTAAAGGATGTAAACTTGTTAATCCACCAACAGTTCCTAAAGCTAAAGGAATTTCAATCCAAAAGCTAAATATTCCATTTTCTATTTTAGCATGTGTTAAACTAGAGTATTTACCATCTTTTGATGCATATGCATGCACACCAGCTTCTACAGCTCTAAAATCGTTACCAGTAGCTAAAATTACTGCATCTATACCGTTCATCACACCTTTGTTGTGTGTGACAGCTCTGTAAGGTTCGATTTCGGCAATTTTTACGGCTTGTACAAACTTTTCGGCAAACGTATTTGGGTTAATATCTTTTTCGGCTAATTCTTCAACTTTACAGCTTACTTCGGCTCTAACTAAACATTCTGGAACGTAGTTAGACAGTATGCTCATAATAATTTCAACAGGTACTAATTGTTGCTTTTCAGCTTCAGCTTTAAAAGTTTTTGCAAATTGTTCTAAACAAGAATTTATAAAATTTGCTCCCATTGCGTCTAAAGTTTCAAAAGTAGCGTGCAATTGGTAGTAATGATCTAAATCTACTGTTTTGTCTATTAATTTAATGTCTAAAATTCCTCCGCCACGCTTTTCCATGTTTTTAGTTATTGGTTTAGCGTCTTGGATTAGCTTAGGTTTTATGTGATCAAAAAAAGAAAAAAGCTGGTCTTTTTCGCCTTCAAACATAAAATGTACTTGACCAATTTTTGTAGTACTAATAACTTGGGTTTTAAATCCACCACGAGATTGCCAGAACTTGGCAGCTTTACTAGCAGCAGCTACTACCGAGCTTTCTTCAATAGTCATAGGAATTGTGTAAACTTTGTCGTTTATAACAAAGTTTGGAGCAACGCCAAATGGTAAATAATAATTAGTGATTGTATTTTCTATAAACTCGTCGTGTAATTGCTGAAGTTTTTCATCTTCATTCCAATACTGAGTTAGAGTTTGTTTTGCGTTTGTTGCATTAGAAAAATGATTGTTTACTAACCAATCTACCTTTTGTTCTTTAGATAATTTTGAAAATCCAGAAACAATTGTTGCCATCTATAACTTATTTTAAGAACTGCAAAGATAAGATTAAGCTTTTAAATTTATTAGCTATTTTAAATTATGCCTATTTAACTGTTAATATTTACGGTTTTTTGGCTATTTTTTAGTAAACTTGACATCCTATTATTAAATATTTAATTTTAAATGAAATTACTTAGAATTTTATCCCTATTTACGGTTTTAATAACTTCAACTTTAACCGCTCAAAACAAGCAAATTACATTAGAAGAAATTTGGAACGGAACTTTTAGAACCGATGGGTTACAAGCATTACACTCTTTAAACAACGGTAAACAATATTCTGTATTAAATTTTGACAGAGCAAACCGCGCAACTACCATAGATATATTTGATTATAAAACATTAGAGAAAACAAAAACTTTAGTTAGCTCGGCAGATATAGAACAAATTCCCTATTTTACAGATTACACGTTTAGTAAGGACGAATCTCAAGTTTTATTAGCTACAGAAGAAGAAGCTATTTTTAGAAGATCTTCTTTAGGAAAATACTATGTGTTTAATACAAAAACAGGAGAAACAACTTTAGTGACAGAAGATAAAATTCAAGAACCAACATTTTCTCCAGATGGAACCAAAATAGCATTTGGATTAAATAATAATCTATTTGTAAAAGATTTAAACTCTGGAAAAATTAGCCAGATTACAACAGATGGTGTTAAAAATAAAATTATAAACGGAATTACAGATTGGGTATACGAAGAAGAGTTTAGTTTTGTTCGTGCTTTTGATTGGAATGCAGATAGCAACAAAATTGCATTTATTAAATTTGATGAGACGGATGTTCCAGAATTTTCTATGGATGTTTATGGTCAAGATTTATATCAAACACAAACAGTTTTTAAATACCCAAAAGCAGGTGAGAAAAACTCTAAAGTATCATTACACATTTACGATTTAAAAACAAATTCTGCAGAAGTTGTAAAAGTGTCTAAAAACTATGAAGATTTTTATATTCCAAGAATTAAATGGACCAATGATCCAGATGTTCTAAGTGCTCAATTTATGAATCGTCATCAAAACCAATTAGATCTTTGGTTTGTAAATGCTAGCACAAAAGAAGCAAATATTGTTGTTGCAGAAAATGATAAAGCTTACATAGATGTTACTTTTGATCTTACCTTTTTAGACGATGATAGTTTTATTTGGACTAGCGAAAAAGATGGTTATAACCACATTTATCACTACGACAAAAACGGAAAGTTAATTAATCAAGTTACTAAAGGAAATTGGGAAGTAACTAGCTACTATGGTTACGATGAAAAAACCGATAGAATTTTTTACCAATCTGTAGAAAACGGAAGTATTAACCGAGATGTTTATGCTATAAAATTAAACGGAACTAAAAAGCAAAGATTAACAGATAAAACAGGAACAAACAATGCAGATTTTAGTGCAGATTTCACCTTTTTTATAAATACTTATTCAAGCTCTGACACACCATATCTTTATACTTTAAATGAATCTAAAAAAGGAGAAACTTTAAAGGTTATTAAAGATAATAAGGATTTAAAAGAGCAACTTAAAGATTATCAAATTTCAAAAAAAGAATTTTCTACTATTAATGTAAATGGTAACGATTTAAATATGTGGATGATCAAACCAGCAAATTTTGATAGTTCTAAAACTTATCCACTATTTATGTTCCAATATTCTGGACCAGGATCTCAACAAGTTGCTAATCGTTGGAATAGTGCAAACGATTATTGGTATCAAATGTTAGCACAGCAAGGATATATAGTTGCTTGTGTAGACGGAAGAGGAACAGGATTAAAAGGTGCTGACTTTAAAAAAGTTACTCAAAAAGAATTAGGAAAATATGAAGTTGAAGATCAAATAGAAGCTGCAAAATTACTAGGACAAAGAAACTACATAGATGCATCTAGAATAGGAATTTGGGGTTGGTCTTATGGCGGATTTATGTCAAGTAATGCATTGTTAAAAGGTAACGATGTGTTTAAAATGGCAATAGCAGTAGCGCCAGTTACAAGTTGGAGATTTTACGATTCTATTTATACAGAGCGTTACATGACAACACCTCAAGAAAACCCAACAGGATATGATGATAATTCGCCAATTAATCATGTAGAAAAATTAAAAGGAGATTATTTGTTAATCCATGGTACAGGAGATGACAATGTGCATGTACAAAATACAATGAGAATGGTAGAAGCTTTAGTACAAGCAAACAAGCAATTTGAATGGATGATTTATCCAGATAAAAATCACGGTATTTATGGAGGTAACACAAGACTTCATTTATATACAAAAATGACTAATTTTATAAATCGTACATTAGGCGATAAACTATAAAAACTAACTAAATTATATATTATGGAATTTAAATTTGGAGGTTCAGAAACCAATCAAAAGACCGTATTAGGTCATCCGTCAGGATTATTTGTGCTGTTTTTTACAGAAATGTGGGAACGCTTTTCTTATTACGGTATGCGTGCGCTTTTAGTATTATTTTTAATTTCCGCTTTATCTGAT
Source organism: Mesoflavibacter profundi (assembly GCF_014764305.1). Taxonomy (NCBI): domain Bacteria; kingdom Pseudomonadati; phylum Bacteroidota; class Flavobacteriia; order Flavobacteriales; family Flavobacteriaceae; genus Mesoflavibacter; species Mesoflavibacter profundi. The sequence continues at coordinate 787,443 of NZ_CP061703.1, read as the reverse complement.
GGCGGATGGGGCTGGGAAAGAGCAGATGCAACTCTATTATATGGTTGGTATACTGGTTTAGTTTATATTACTCCAATTATTGGTGGCTATATTGCAGATAAGTTTACTGGTTACAGAAATGCAATTGTTATAGGAGCCTTTTTAATGACTTTAGGACATGCTAGTATGGCATTAGAAGGATTTACTAGTTCGTTTTTTTATCTAGGTTTATTTTTATTAATAATTGGTAATGGAATGTTTAAACCAAATATTTCTTCTATTGTTGGACAGTTGTATAAATCACAAGGGAAAGAGAAAGATGCTGGATATACTATATTTTATATGGGTATAAATGCAGGTGCGTTTTTAGGGATTTTACTTTGTGGATATATAGGAGAATCTCCTGATTGGGGCTGGCATTATGGTTTTGGACTTGCTGGTATTTTCATGTTTTTTGGTATGTTACAATTTTATTATGCTCAAAAAATATTTGGTAAGATAGGTTTGGCACCAAATAAAGTAGGAGACCTTGATGATACTGTAGAAAACAGCATAGAAAAAATTGGTGATGATATCGAAGAAGTAGTTGAAGATGCTAATAACTCTAAAGTTGTTAAAGACAGATTAATTGTAATTGGTGTATTTGCATTCTTTACTATATTTTTTTGGTGGGCATTTGAACAAGCAGGTAGTTCTATGACAATTTTTGCTAATGACTATACAGATAGATCACTTGAAGGTAGTGGAGCGTTAACATTTAAAATTATCAATACTATTTTAACTGTTGGCCCAATGCTAATTATTACTTATGTTTTATCTATGCTATTTAAGCAAACATTTGGTAAATATTCTCTTTCTAATATACTTTTAGCGTTTAGTTTTTTAATTATTTGGATTATTGTAATTTATATGCTTTACAAGCAATTTAATGATCCTGCTCCAGAAGTTCCTGCTTCTTGGTATGGGATTTTAAATTCCTTTTTTATAATTGCATTTGCTCCATTATTTTCTAAAATTTGGGAAAGTAAATACAATCCTTCTGGACCAATAAAGTTTGCTATAGGTTTAATATTATTAGGTATAGGATTTGGAATTCTTGCTTACGGATCGACAGGAATTCCGTTAGGAGCTAAGACAGCATCAGTTAGTATGGTTTTCTTAATATTAGCTTATTTATTTCATACATTAGGAGAGTTATGCGTTTCTCCAGTGGGATTATCTTATGTAAGTAAGTTAGCACCTTTAAAACTGGTTGGAATGATGTTTGGTATTTGGTTTGTTGCTAATTTTATTGCTAATTTAACCGCTGGTTGGACAGCTAGTTATTTAGATCCAATTGTAGAAGAATATGGGATGTCAAACTTTTTCTTAATTTTTACAGCAATTCCAATTTTAGCTGGAATAATAATGATGTTACTAAATTCTACATTAATTAAAAAAATGCACGGAGTTAAATAACTAATCGCATATTATTATAAAATAAAAGCGTCTCAATTTAGAGGCGCTTTTATTTTTTGTAAATTTGGTATGTCTTTTGCGACTAGAATTATAAATTTTTATTAAATGAAAAATATACTTACCGTTTTAATTTTTATTCTTAGCTATAATGGGATAGCTCAAGAAATAAACTGGATATCTTTAGATAAAGCTTTAGAATTACAAAAAACAACACCAAAAAAGATTTTTATTGACGCTTATACGGTTTGGTGTGGACCATGTAAAATGTTAGATCGTAACACCTTTAAAAATAAAGATGTTGTTGATTATATTAATAAAAATTACTACGCTGTAAAGTTTAACGCGCAAGGAGATGAAGAGGTAACTTATAAAGGGAAAACTTATACTAATCCTGGATATAATCCTGCAAAAGCAAAAACTAGAAATTCAAATCATCAATTATCAAATGCTTTAGGTATTAGAGCATTTCCTACATTAGTTTTTCTAGATGAAGACGCTAATTTATTAGCGCCAATAGTAGGTTATAAAGACGCAAAAGGATTAGAAATGTATTTAAAGTTATTTGCGCAAAACGATCATTTAGATATGAAAACTCAAGAAGATTTTGATACTTATGCTAAAAATTTCAAAGCAGAATTCAATTAAAATCCAATTAGTTAAATAGATATGCTCCCATTTTATCGGTTCGATAAAATGGGATTTTTTTTATCTCACAAGTAGTTTCCCATCTCTTTAAATAAGATTTATAATTACTACCATCAGCAATAATAAGTTTTGGTTTTATACTGTCTATTAATCTTTTCAAATTTACTTTTGGTGATTGTGTTAATAAGACAATATCAGGCTTTAATTCTTTTACATTATAAACGCCTAAACTATCAATTAAAAGTAAGGTTTGATCTTTAATACTATAAACAGATTGTAAGGGATAAGAAGCTTTTATAGATACATTATTTTTCACACTATAACTTCTAATTATTATGTTAGTTTTTGCGTCTTTTAAATTTGAATAAACCGATAAATCTCCGCCATTAATTTCACCAATTAAAGTGAATTTATTTTTATGAAACACATAAAATTTATCATCCTGCTTAACTCTATAATCAATAATGTAATTCATTTGAAATCCAATACATATTAATCCAATTCCTATAACCCAAACCAATTGCTTAGTGGTGATAAGTTTATAACAGAAAAAAAGAAGTATGTAACTTAATAGCACCTGAAAGCTATTAAACGAAATATCTTGAAAAAGAAATTGTTCTTGGCTAGAAATCCACTTAAAAAATAAGTTCATTAAATGTATAATAGAACCATAAATTTCAGCTAAAAAATGAGGTAAGATGTTAATTAATGCTAGAAAAATTATTAAAATACCTAAACCTAAAATTATGCCTAAAAGCGGAATTACAACTAGGTTTGATAACCAAAATAAACTTGGAAATTGATGGAAGTAGTATAAACTAATTGGGATTATTCCAAATTGTGCAGATACAGTAACGGTTAGTGTTTTCCATAATATATCTAGTAGTTTATATTTAAATGATAAAAGCGGTTCAATTAAAGGTTGTATACTAACAATAGAAAATACTGCGGCGTAACTAAGCTGAAATCCTACGTCAAAAAGAAAGTTAGGTTTAAATAGTAGAAGTATAAATATAGAAATTCCTAAAGTGTTGTAAATATTTGTACTTCGTTTTAAGTTTAATCCAATAGCTACAATACTAAACATGGTTGTTGCTCTAATAATAGAGGCAGATCCGCCAGCAATTAAAGCATATAACCAAAGCAGAATAAATATTAAAGCTGTTTTAAGATATAAACCATGTTTAAAACGCTCTAAAGGTTTTAATAAGAGGTTTAGAATTAGTAGAATAATACCAACATGTAAACCAGAAACCGCTAATATGTGTATCGCGCCTGCATTTGTGTAATTATCGTAAACGTCTTTTGTAATATATTGTCTTTGACCAAGAAGTAAGGCGTTAATAATAGATAATTCGTCTTTAGAAAAATTATATTCTTTAAGTTTCCTATTAATTAAATGTCTAAAATTAAAAGCTATACCTTTTAAAGTATACGTTTTAGTTTCTAATTGAATAATATGTGATTTAGAGACATAAAACTGATAGTGAACATTTTGATTTTTTAAGTAGTCTTTATAACTAAATTGATCAGGATTTAAAGGTGCTTTTATTTCTTCTAGGTTAGTTTTTGTTAAGTAAATATGGTCAATAGAAAATGGGTTAAGAACAGAATCTAACTTAATATTAAGTAATGCTTTTCCTGTTGTACTATTATTATCAATGCTTAAAATATCTACGTAATACCTTTCGTTAAACGCGTTAGGTTTTAAATAGGTATTAATTTTAAAAGTAACAGTGTTGGAAGCGTTTGGTCTTAATTTTTTAGAAAAATCACTAGATTTTAAACTGTTATTCTGTGCAGTAAATGTGAAAATTCCTAAACAAATTGTGGTTAAGTACGTAGCAAAATCAAACCAAAATGTATTTCTGAATTTAGTTTTAAAAATGAAATACGTTACAGTAAGTAATGCAAAACTAAATAGAAATAAACAGCAAGATTGAAGTATTGTAAGATGTAAAAATTTAGATAGAATAATTCCTGCAATTAATGCAATGCTTAATCGTATTATGCTGAAATTTAGAAGCTTCACTCTTCTAATATATAAAAAAACGAATATTTATTCTATTTTTTAGTAAGAAAAAAACTACTATTTAGAATACACGACGAGCTTGAACAAAAGCAAAATACCAGTATTTTTCAGATAATAAAGATTTAATAACACCTTTGCTTGTGCTAGAATGTATAAATTCTACTCGACCTAACCTAGAAGATGTTACTAATCCAACATGATTGACTTTGCGACTATTTTTTTTGGTTGCAAAAAAAAGCAAGTCACCTTCTTTAACGTCTTTTAAATCAATCCAATTACCATAAGTAGATAATTGTCCTGTTGTTCTTGGTAAGCTTATATTTTCTTCAGAGAATGCAGTGTAAAGTAATCCAGAACAATCCATACCTTTTTTAGTTGTACCTCCATATTTATATTTTACGCCTTTATAAGCTTCGGCATTAGAGATAATGTTACTTATTAAAGCACTACTATTGGTTTTACTGTGTCTAGGATAAGTTGTAACAGTCTTAGGTGTTTTAGTATTGCTCTTTACTGTTTTGGTTGTTTTAGTTCGTTTTTTAGTAACTACATGTCTTTTTTTGCTACTACCACAAGAAAACAGAAACAGAACAAGTAGGATAAGCGTTATTTTTTTCATCTAAAATTTAAGAATTTAGGGACTCAAATATAAGATTTGCTGTGTTTAAACTTGCGCCTTTTCCGCCTAATTTTTTTTCTAAATCATAGTAGTTGATAAAAAATTTAGTGCGTTCATACTCATCTAGAAGAAGATTTAATTCCGTTTTTAAACGTTTAGCGTTAAAGTCATTTTGTATTAATTCTGTGACTGCTTCTTTTTCTAAAATAAGATTTACTAAACTAATATAATCAAGGTTTACAACGCGTTTTCCTATTTGATAAGAGATCCAACTTCCTTTATAACACACAACTTGCGGTACTTTAAAAAGTGCAGTTTCTAGTGTTGCAGTACCAGATGTCACTAAAGCAGCAGTAGATAAACTTAGTAAATCGTAAGTACGATTACTTATAAAATGTACGTTTTTATTTTTAATAAAGGTTTTATAAAAGTCATAGTCTTGACTTGGTGCACCAGCAATAACAAATTGATAATCTTTAAAATCGTCTACAATACTAAGCATTACAGAAAGCATTTTTGTTATTTCTTGTTTTCTGCTACCAGGTAATAATGCAATGATAGGTTTGTCGCTTAAATTATGTGTTTTTCTAAATTCTATATCATCAATTTGAGTTCGGTTTGAAATAGCATCAATTAAAGGATGACCAACAAAATGAACAGGATAATTATGTTTCTTTTCGTAAAAATCTTTTTCGAAAGGAAGAATAACATACATCTGATCTACATCACGTTTTATAGCTTTTATTCTACCTTCTTTCCAAGCCCAAATTTGTGGCGAAATGTAATAATGAGTTTTAAATTGTTTCGCTTTGGCCCATTTAGCAATTCTTAGATTAAATCCTGGATAATCAATAAAAATAACAACATCTGGATTATAGTGTTCTATATCTTTTTTACAAAATGAAAGATTTTTGGTTATAGTGCGTAAATTCATTACAACCTCTATAAAACCCATAAAAGCAAGCTCTTTGTAATGTTTAACTAAGGTACCACCAACAGATTGCATTAAATCTCCGCCCCAAAATCTAAAGTCGGCATTAGTATCTACATGTTGTATAGCTTTCATTAAGTTAGACCCATGTAAATCACCAGACGCTTCTCCAGATATGATGTAATATTTCATGTTTAAATAGGTTAATTATCGTTTAATTGCCAAGAATTTAGTTGTTGCATATAGTGATGTGCAGTTAAATCAAACTGTACAGGAACAACAGAGATATAATCGTGTTCTAATGCCCAAATATCTGTATCTGTGCCATTATCGTAATTTACAAATTTACCAGTTAACCAATAGTAATCTTTACCATGTGGTGTTTTGCGTTTATCAAATTTTTCTTTCCAGTTAGCTCTTGCTTGTCTACAAACTTTTATGCCTTTAATATCTTTTTCTTTAAGGTCTGGAATATTAACATTTAATACTACACCTTCAGAAATGCCATGTTTTAAAGCATTTTTAGTAATCTGTTTTACATATTTTTTTGAAGCTTCAAAATCTGCATCCCAATTGTAGTTTAAGCTAGAAAACCCAATTGCAGGAATACCTTCTATACCAGCTTCTATAGCAGCACTCATAGTACCAGAATAAATAACGTTTATAGAGCTGTTAGAACCGTGATTTATACCAGATACACAAATATCAGGTCGTCTATCCAATACTTCGTTAATAGCAATTTTTACACAGTCTGCAGGCGTACCAGAACAGCTATATTTTACAGTTTTGTCACCTTTTTTAGATACTTTATCAAGATGTAACGTGTTATTAATGGTTATTGCGTGTCCCATGCCACTTTGTGGACTGTCAGGCGCAACAACAACTACATCTCCTAAAGACTCCATGACTTCAATTAGGGCTAAAATACCAGGAGCAGTAATTCCGTCATCATTAGTTACTAAAATTAGTGGTTTTTTACTCATAATTTAACTGTGTTTTACCTTATGCTAAAATACGTAAAAACTATCGTAACCGCCTAATTTATTCAGTTTAACAAAAAATTAGTTTAATTTGATTTTATTGGCATAGTTTTTTCTTTACTTTAGTAGAAATTTCCCAAAAATTTAAACGATGAAAATGAAAAGGAATTACAACATTTTACTACTAGTCTTATTGCTAGCATTTGGTTCTTGTAGTTTTACAACCAAAGTAGACGATAATCCAGATAAAGATAAATTACTAATACAAATAATAACGTTAGCACTAGATCAGCTTCATTTTGAGCCAAAAACAGTGGACGATAATTTTTCTAAAGAAGTTTTTGTAGATTATTTAGAGCAAGTAGACCCTTTAAAACGTTATTTTTTAAAGTCTGATATAGAAGATTTTAAAAAATACGAAACTCAAATAGACGATCAATTAAAAAATTACGACATCACTTTTTTTAATGAGGTTTATGAGCGTTTAATAAAACGTCAAGACGAAGCTAAAGCGTATTATCAAGAAATATTAGAAAAGCCTTTCGATTTTTCTAAAGATGAAACTTACGATGCGGATTATGAAAATCTACCATATGCAAAAAATAAAAAAGAATTAAAAGACCGTTGGAGACAACAGCTTAAATTTAATACACTGTCTAATTTTGAGGCATTAATGACTCAGCAAGAAGATGATAAAGCATCTAATAAAGAAGACCTTGAAATTAAAACACCTAAGCAATTAGAAGAAGATGCAAGAGCAGAAACTTTAAAAGCTTTAGATAATTATTTTACAGACTATATCAAAGATATGCAACGTAAGGATTGGTTTTCTATGTATGTTAATACTATTGTAGAAGAGTATGATCCGCATACATCTTACATGGCGCCTGTAGACAAAGATAGATTTGATCAACAAATGTCTGGTAAACTAGAAGGTATTGGAGCTAGGTTACAGAAAAAAATGGACTACATTAAGATTGTCGAGCTTATTTCTGGTGGACCAGCTTGGAGAGATGGACAAATAGAAGTTGGTGACTTAATTTTAAAAGTTCGTCAAGGTGATGAGAAAGAAGCTGTAAGCGTTGTAGGTATGCGAATTGATGATGCAATAAAGTTAATTAAAGGACCTAAAGGTACAGATGTTGTGCTTACAATGAAAAAAGTAGATGGTACTATAGAAGACATTAAAATTACTAGAGATCTTGTAGAATTAGAAGAAACTTACGCAAAATCTTCAATTGTAAAAAAAGATGAAAGAATGTACGGTGTAATCAATCTACCAAAATTTTATGTAGATTTTAATGATTATAAAGAGCGTAATGCAGCTTCAGATATCAAACTAGAGATAGAACGATTAAAAGAACAAGGTATAGAAGGACTAGTAATAGACTTGCGTAATAATGGTGGTGGATCTTTAAAAACTGTTGTTGATATGGCAGGATTATTTATCAAAGATGGTCCTATTGTACAGGTTAAAGAAACAGGATCACAAAAAGAAGTATTAAAAGATACAGATAAAAGCATAACTTGGGACGGACCTTTAGTAATAATGGTAAACGAGCTTTCTGCTTCTGCTTCAGAAATTTTAGCTGCTGCGATGCAAGATTATAAAAGAGCTATTATTATTGGTAGTAAGCAAACTTATGGTAAAGGTACTGTGCAAAATGTATTAGACCTTAACCGAATGGTTAGAAACAGTTCTCATGGAGATTTAGGAGCTTTAAAATTAACACGTCAAAAGTTTTATCGTATTAATGGTGGATCCACACAGTTAGAAGGTGTTAAAAGTGATATTGCGGTTCCGGATAGATATAGTTTTATAGATATAGGAGAACGTGATCAAGAAAACCCATTACCTTGGGATAAAATTACACCTGTTAATTATGAGGTTTGGGATAGTTATTTTGATTATGATACAACTATCCAAAATAGTAAAAACAGAATGTCTAATAACACGCAATTAAAGTTAATTGAACAAAGTGCTAAATGGGCAAAAACGCAAATGGAAGATAAAACTTACTCTTTAAACTATACTAAGTATAAAGCAGAGTTAGATTTAAATGAAGAGCAAGCAAAGCAATTTGATGCTATTTCAGATTACAAGACCAATTTAACTTTTAGTTCTTTACCATACGAGCAACAAATGTTTACTCAAGACACTGTTTTAAAGCAAAAAAGAGAAAGATGGCACGAAAATTTAAGTAAAGATGTATATGTAGAAGAAGCTTTAAACGTGTTAGACGATTTAAATAATACATATCGTATTAATAAAGTAGCTACAATAAAAGATTAAAAAATAAATGAGTAATAATACAGGCTCATTAACACAATTAGCGCTTCAAAAGTTTAAAAAAAACTTTTGGGGCGTTTTTAGTTTTCTATTTGTAATATTGGTTGGTATAATCGCTGTGTTTGCTTATGTGTTTGCACCAGATAATTCTGCAAATGCTAATCAAATGCATGTGTCTATACACTCTAAACAACCAGGTTTTAAGGTTCAGATGTTAACTATACCGTCAAATGTAGAGCAAGAACAATCTTTTTTAAGTAAAGTGTTTTTTGGTCATAAAACTTCTGATACAGAAGTTCCAATTTCATCTTACAAATTAGAAAATGATAAGCTTGTTTATACTGAATATGCCTCAGATGGATTAATTGGGCAACAAAAAACCATCAATTCAGACTTTATAATTAATAATCCCGAACAAAAGTTTATTTCTGAAAGAACTTTTTATTTAGGAACAGATAAATACGGACGTGATTTGCTTAGCCGATTGTTAGTTGGTGCTAGAATTTCTTTTTTTATAGGTTTTGTTGCAGTATTTATTTCGCTTTTAATAGGTGTTTTTATGGGAAGTGTTGCAGGATTTTATGGTGGTAAAATAGATGCTGCAATTATGTGGATAATTAATGTAACGTGGTCTATACCAACTTTACTTTTGGTAATTGCAATTACGTTGGCTTTAGGCAAAGGGTTTTGGCAAGTGTTTATTGCTGTAGGATTAACCATGTGGGTTGAAGTTGCAAGAGTAGTAAGAGGTCAAATAATTAGCACAAAGCAAATGCAATACGTTACCGCAGCAAAAGCTTTAGGTTATAACGATTTTAGGATTATAACAAAGCATATTTTACCTAATATTATGGCGCCAGTTATTGTGATTTGCGCAGCAAATTTTGCAGCAGCAATTTTAATAGAATCTGGATTAAGTTTTCTAGGTATTGGTGCGCAACCGCCTATGGCAAGTTGGGGCGCAATGATTAAAGATCACTACAATTATATTATTTTAGGTAAACCTTATTTAGCAGTTTTACCTGGATTATGTATTATGCTTTTAGTAATGTCTTTTATGTTAATAGGAAATGCGCTTAGAGATGCTTTAGACGTAAAAGTTTAATCTAAATAAGTAAAGCTATTCCAAATTGTAGAAATATCTAATTGGTCTTTAAAGTCTTCAAAACTACTAATACTTTGATCGTCTCTTGCAGCCATAATCATAATAATATGAGTGTTTTTATATGGGTTAGGTTTTAAAATTATATTAAAGTGATATGTGCCAATAAAACTAGGATCGTTTTTACCGTTAATATTACCAATCGCCTGTAATGCAAGATAATTATTGTTGTCAAAATTAACATTATCAATTTTAGATTGACTCATTTTATAACCACCACTTTCTAGTAAAGATTGTATTTGACTAAAAAAAGTTTTACCTGTGGTTTTTAGTGTTAAGCTATCTGCATTAATGTATCCGTAAGAGTACATTTGTACAACAATGCTATCTGAATTTTTTTTCTGAAACATGCCATAGGAAAAAGATTTTTTACCAGGTTTAGGTCTTTCAATTTGTAAATTTTCAGGAATTTCTGAAGTAAAATGAACTTCAGGTTTTTTTATTTGTGCGCAAAATTCTGGAGTGACCTCGTAAGTTATTGTCTTTTTTTCGACTTTATTTTTACAACTAAAAGTTGAAATTAATAGCACAAAACAAACTACTACAGATAAATTATTTTTCATTTTAAACTAATTTTATGTAGCAAAATTGGTTATTAAGCGTCGTACATTCAATACGCCATTTGTCGTATTTAAAGCTACAATAAACTAAACCAATGTTAAATCAAAGGTTTTAAATTTTATAATGATTAATTTTACATAAATAACTCTTTATGCTTAAAACTTTACAAAGTAATATTGTATTTCCATTTTCGGTTAAGATTAGCTTTAATAAGCTACTTAATCAATATGACCAATTGGCAAAGAGTGAAAATGCTTTAATTGCAAGTAAAGCAAATGAGATACTTAATGTAGCTAAACAGTCGCCTGTTTTAAGAGATGGTTTTACAGATTTAAGCTATCTAAATACATACGATCAAGACATAAGAGTAATTTTACAAGATGTTTTTAGTCATGTCCTTACGTTAAACGAAATTAAATTTGCAACTGTACCATTAGGAAATGCTGTTTTAGCTTCTACACAACGTTTTAAAAACATTGTTAAAGATGCTGGAGATAATTTTGATTTATTAATAAAAAACATGCCTGAAGAAGATTTGTACATCTTTGGTTGTACGATAATTATAAGCATGTATTATGGCTATACTCTTAATTTTAAGCGACCAATTTATTACGATATACCAGATAAAAATGGAATTTTAAAAACATATAAAGTCTTATACAACGCAGATTTTATAGAGATTAATCCAACAAAAGATGCGCCAAAATTTACGCATCAAGACTATGAAGAGCTTTTAGATAATTTTGATGATATCGAGTTGTGGAAACAAAAATTTCCGCCAAATAGTTATCAATTTAAAGGATTTGTAGTCTCTAGTTTATTTGATGTTACAGACGATCAATCGATATCAAACATTAAATCTACTTTAATAGAAATGAATAAACAGAAAAAAGAAAGTTTTATGGAGAACTTTCAAGATGTTTTTCAGCGATTGTTTAGTAGAAAAGATATAAATGTTGGATTTTCTGTGTTTAATAAAGAAAATAATGCTTTAGAGCAAGTTTATGGTTCTAATGTGAAAAGTTATTTACTAAACAAAGCAGATTCTATTTGTTGTAGCGATGCGCTATGCTTGTTTTCTTATGAAAAATTAATAGAAGAAAAAAGTTATTACAGTATATCAGATGTAAATAAACTGTATCAACAAACACAAGGTAAAGAGCCACAAATTGCAGCATTGCACGATCAAGGTATACAAAGTGCAATATTTGCGCCCATTGCAGAAGAAGGAAAATTATTAGCAGTTTTAGAATTAGTATCCAATCAAAAAGGCGCTTTAAATAGTATAAATGCTAATAAGTTGATAGATGTTATGCCTTTTATTCTAACAGCTTTTAAACGCGCAAAGGAAGAAGAAGAAAATCAAATAGAAGCTATTATACAAAGAGAATGTACTTCTATTCATCCTAGTGTAAGATGGAAGTTTGAAGAAGCAGCAAAAGCGTTTAGAAAAGAACAACAAGAAGGAAAACCTAATCCAAATTTCAAACGCATTAGATTTAAAAATGTCTATCCGTTATTTGGTCAAATAGATGTGAAAGGATCTTCTAAAGCAAGAAACGAAGCTACTTTAAAAGACTTGTTATTACAGTTAAAATTGGTAAAAAACATTATAGATCAGGCAATAGCTTTAGAAGATTTGCCAATTTATAATCAAATATTATTTCAGTTAAAAGATTTTGAAACCACTTTAAAAGATAATTTTAAGGTAGATACAGAACAAAAAATCACTCAATTTTTACATACTGAAATAGAGCCAATTTTTAAATTTCAACTACAACAACATCAATCCTTAAAAGAAGATATCGAAGATTACTTTAGTAAAATAGATGACAATCTAAATGTGATATACTACTACCGTAAAAATTTTGACGATACAATAAGCTTAATTAATAAAAATATGGCTTCGATTATAGATAGAAAACAAATCGAAGCACAGCAAATGTATCCGCATTTTTTTGAAAGATTTAAAACCGATGGTGTAGAGCATAACATGTATATAGGAGAAGCGATTACTAAAGAAAACTCCTTTAACGAAATTTATCTATACAATCTAAGACTTTGGCAAATGCAAGTGATGTGCGAAATGGAAAATGTATATTACAATTACCAGCATCAATACCCAAAAGCACTAGATGTAGCTTCAATGATATTAGTATTTAATCAACCATTAACTATACGTTTTAGAACAGACGAAAAACATTTTGATGTAGACGGAACCTACAATGCACGTTATGAAGTTGTAAAAAAACGTGTAGATAAGGCTAATATAAAAGGAACCGATCAAAGAATTACGCAAAAAGGGAAATTAACTATTGTATATTCTCAACAAGAAGATGAGGTAGAATATTTGCAATATGTAAAGTTTTTACAAGCCAAAAAACGCCTTGCAAATAATCTAGAAATTTTAGAGCTAGAAGACTTACAAGGCGTTACAGGATTAAAGGCTATAAGAGTAGATATCTTATATAGCGATCTTAATGAGGATAAATATTATACCTACGACGATTTAATTACGAATAATAAATCTTAGTTTTATTTTGTGTAATAATAGATGTAGTTGGATCTAAAACATCATCAATATTAGCAGCAGGATTATTTTTTACAGCAATAGCAAAAGCTATTAAAGAGGTAATTATACCTACCATAAATACTGTGTAAGTGATACGTAAAAGTCTGTATTTACGCTCTAAAACCTTACCTAAAAAATATAAGTCTTTAGTCAAAGATTTATAAACATAATCTTTGTCTTTTAGTAATTCTTCTATTGCCCATTCGTACTCTTTTAGGTCCATTTTATGAAAATTACCAAAAAACGTTAAGTTTACCTCTTTATTTGCGACATCTTCCTTAGTAAATTCGCCACTAGTTACATTTGGTCTAGTAGCAATAATAGACATAATCATAGAAATTACACTAAAAACAGTAAAAATTACAGTTGGCCAAGTTAGGTAAGGATTAGTGTCTAACTTAGAAATTAGATTAGCTAATACTACCGATATTATAATAGCATTTACAGATAATAATATGTTGGCTTTTGTATCTGCAATATCACTAAGTTTTATGTGGTTTCTTAATGCAACTCTATAAAAAGTTTGTATACCACGTTCTGGACTTTCGTTTTTATATTGTGCTTTATATTTAGCTTTTATTTCTTCTTTTTTAATCTTTCTGCGTTGTTTCTTTTTGGTTTTTATAAGTTTTGCAAGATTTTTCTCTTTTCTTGGTTGCCAGTTTTTTAAAGCATAATCTGTGTAATACTTGTGTTTTTTGGATAGCATTATGATGTTTTCATCTAACCATTCATTAGGAGAGTATTTTGCAATACCATTAATTTCAAGCTCTTTTCTTAAAAATTCACTAGCTTCGTTAAAGTATTTTTTTCCAAAATGAGAAGCGTCTGCATCACGTAAAATTTTATCTAATTGCGTTTTAGGTTCGTTATCAACCTTGGTTGCCATAATGCAGTCTTTTACACCATTTATAAGGTCTTGACTTGCGCCTTCTTCTTTTAAAAATTGTTCTGCAATTTTTACGCTTTCTTCTTCGTGTCCATCTCTAGTCTTTGTATAACCTGTATCATGTAGCAATGCAGATAGTAACAAAATTTCGGCATCATTAACATTAATTTCAGAATTTTCAATTATTTCTTTTGTACTTTTAAAAACACGTTTTGTATGGGTATGATTATGATATACTATTGTATTTGGTAGCTCATTTTTTAGCAATTCAAATACAAAAGCTTCGGCTTTTTCTACCAGTTCAGTCATAGTATTAGTTTTATTCATATCCAAATTAACCAAAAAAATTAACCACATTACTTTTTATGCCAAAAAATAACATAATTCTAACGTTTTTAGCTCTTGTAGTACTTTATGGATGTGCTAGTTATAAAGCGCAATACAAAGATAAAGATCAAGCTATCCAAGCCTTACCAAATAAACCTGTACATAAAACTTTTTACTTAATTGGTGATGCAGGTAAATCGCCAATAAATGGTTACTCTAAAGGATTAACAGCGTTTAAAAACTTTATTAGTGATAAAAATACTAAGGAAGATTTTGCGGTTTTTTTAGGTGATAATATTTATCCAGATGGTTTGCCAGATAAAGACGATAGTGATTATCCGGAAGCAAAAAATAATTTGCAAGCACAAGTCAATAGTCTAGATAATTTTAAAGGCGATGTGTTGTTTATTCCTGGTAATCACGATTGGTATGCAGATGGTTTAAAAGGTGTTAAACGCGAAGAAAAGTTTATAGAAGACGCTTTAGGTAAAAATTCGTTTCAGCCAGAAAACGGTTGTCCGTTGGAAGTGATAGAAGTTAGTGATAAGGTAGAAATGATTGTAATAGATACACAATGGTATTTAGAAAATTGGAACGACAATCCAACAATTAATGACGAGTGTGAAATCAAAACAAGAAAACGATTCTTTTTAGAATTAGAAGGCGAATTTAAAAAAGCACAAAACAAGCGTGTTATCGTAGCTATGCACCATCCAATGTACACTAATGGAACACATGGTGGTTTTTACGAAAAATCTAAACATTTGTATCCAACACAAAGCAAATTTCCTTTACCTATTTTAGCATCTTTATTAGTACAAGTTAGAACACAAGGTGGCGTTTCTATTCAAGATCGATATAACGAAAGGTATAACGAATTAATGAATCGTATCGAAACTCTAGCTTTAGAGTATAATAATATAGTATTTGCATCTGGTCACGAGCATACATTACAATACATAGAAAACAATGGGATTAAGCAAATCGTATCTGGTTCTGGAGCTAAAGAATCTGGTGCTGCACTAAGTAAAAATGGTTTATTTTCTTACGGTAAGCAAGGATTTGCAACCTTAACAGTATTTGAAGATGGAAGTGTTTGGACTAGTTTTTACGGCGAA
This sequence comes from Mesoflavibacter profundi, assembly GCF_014764305.1. NCBI lineage: Bacteria > Pseudomonadati > Bacteroidota > Flavobacteriia > Flavobacteriales > Flavobacteriaceae > Mesoflavibacter > Mesoflavibacter profundi. The sequence continues at coordinate 771,880 of NZ_CP061703.1, read as the reverse complement.
GAAAACGAGCAACCAAAATTGCTGTTCACTCACGAAGTTTTTACACCTTATGAAACAGAATTTGATACAACTACATTACCAGATAGTTTTCCGCAAACCATAGAAGCATCGGTTTACAGTAAGGAAGAAACCGATAAATCTGGTGTTTACGAAGCCTTTTTTGGCGAAAGATATCGTGATTTATACAGCACAAAAGTAAAAGTACCTGTAGCTACATTAGATACGCTATATGGCGGATTAGAAGTTGTTAGAGAAGGTGGCGGACATCAAACAAGGTCTTTAAGATTAAAAACAAAAGATGGTAGAGAATTAAACATGCGTGCTTTACGTAAAAGTGCAACCCAATATCTGCAAACAGTATTGTTTAAAGACAATTATGTAGAAGACGATTTTGATAAAACAATGATAGAAGATCTTATCTTAGACTTCTACACAGCAGCACATCCTTACGCGTTTTTAGTAGTTCCAGATTTAGCAGATGCTGGAAAAATTTACCATACAAATCCAAAGTTATATTACATTCCAAAGCACAAACATCTTGGAGATTATAATACCAATTATGGTGGCGAATTGTATATGATAGAAGAACGTCCTGAAGAAAATTATACTAACGAGCGTAACTTTGGATATGCAGATGATATAGAAAGTACACATGATATTATTGAAAAAGTTAGAGAAGACGAAAAGTATAAAATAGATGAAAACGCTTACGTAAGAGCAAGGTTGTTTGATATGCTAATTGGAGATTGGGACAGACATCAAGACCAATGGAGATGGGCGCAATTTGACCAACCAAACGGTGATAAGTTATTTAAACCAATACCAAGAGATAGAGATCAGGTATTCTCTAATTTTGATGGTGCTATTTTAGACGTAACACGTTTTTTATCTGGCGCATCTAAACAACTACAAGTTTATGACGCAGAATTAAAAGATGTAAAATGGATGAATAGCGCTGGAGTAAAATTAGATAAAGTTTTAATTCAGCAATCAGATGAAGATGTTTGGATAAAACAAGCCAAATTTTTACAAGAAAACATCACAGATCAAGTGATTGAAAAAGCCTTTACTAAAGTGCCAGAAGCATCTAAAGATCAATCTTTAGAAGAAATTAAAAAACTATTAAAAGGTCGAAGAGAAAATTTAGAAGATATCGCTAAAAGATATTATAATTATTTAAACGAATTAGTGATTCTTACAGGAACAGATAAAGACGATTATATTGTTATTGATAGAATTGAAGATAACAAAACAAAAGTCTCTATTTACAGAATAAAAGATGGCGAAAAAGCAGATGTTATCGTAGATCGTGTTTTTGATAAAAAGACAACTAAAGAACTTTGGGTTTATGCATTAGATGATGACGATGTAATAGAAGTAAAAGGTAAAGCAAGTAACTTAATTTTTACTAGAATTATTGGAGGACAAAACAACGATAAGTATATTATTAAAAATGGAAGACGCGTTCATGTTTACGACCATAAAAGTAAGCCTAATGAAGTTGTAGAAAATAATGGCGCAAAAATTAGCTTTACAGATATTTACAATAATAATTTATTCGATTTTCAAAGAAACATAGTTAAAACAAACACTTTAGCACCAAGTTTAGGATATAATCCAGACGATGGTATTTTATTAGGTATTCAAAATGTTTATACAGTAAAAGGATTTAGCCGAAATCCTTACACGCAACAACATAAATTTAAAGCAGGTTATTATTTTGCAACAAGTGGTTTTAGTTTAGATTATTATGGCGATTTTGCCAATTTTACAAACGAGTGGAATTTACACGTCGCAGGTAAAATAACTAGTGAAAACTTTACTAATAACTTCTTTGGTTATGGTAATGAGACAATAAATTTAGACGACGATTTAGGACTAGATTTTAATCGCGTAAAAACCAGCACATACGCTGTAAATTTTGGATTATCTAAAAAAGGTAATTTTGGTAGCGATTATGGTGTAAGTCTTTTAGGTGAAGCAATAGAAGTAGAAGAAACTCCAGATAGATTTATAGAAGTTGTACAGCCGCAAAACACATCACAAGACTTTTACGGAAGACGATTTTTTGCAGGTTTACAAGGTGATTTTAATTACGAAAGTTTTGATAGTAAAATTACACCAACAAGAGGTATGACCTTTAATATTTCTGCAGGAGGAAAAACCGAAATTGATAACAGTAAATATACTTATGGTTTTATAAATAGTAGTCTAGGATTTTATAATGCGTTAATAACTAGTCGTAAATTAGTTTTAAAAACAGATATACGCACACAACTTAGATTTGGTGACGATCTAATCTTTTATCAAGCAGCAAATTTAGGAGGACAAACAGGATTAAGAGGATTTAGATTACAAAGGTTTACAGGACAAAATAGTTTAGCAGGTAGTGCAGATGTACATTACAGATTTGGATCTTTTAAAACTAAAACCTTACCATTACAAATAGGGATTTTTGGTGGTGCAGATGTAGGTAGAGTTTGGACTAAAAACGATAGTTCAGATAAATGGCATAACGATTATGGTGGCGGATTTACAATTACTGCAGCCGATAGTATTGCTGGTACTTTTAACTTTTTTAATAGTGTAGAAGGTTGGCGATTTTCGTTTGGATTTGGACTTAACTTTTAACCATTTCTAAATGAAAAATTACTTTGCAGGATTATTAAAATATATATATAATTTAGAAGGTAAAATAGCGTTCTATCCAACATTATTTAGTCTTTTTGGTCTCGCAATATCGTTTGCAACTTATCATGCAGAGTCTTTAGGTATTTCTTCTTATTTATTTGAAAACATACCGCAATTAGTTATCAATAGTACAGATACAGCACTTAATATATTAACCACGTTTATTGCTGGATTAATATCTATTATGGTGTTTAGTTTTTCTATGGTAATGGTGTTGCTTAATCAAGCATCAAGTAATTTTTCACCTAGAGTTTTACCAGGTTTAATATCTAATAAAAGACACCAAAAAATTCTAGGTATTTATAATGCAACCTTATTGTATTGCATTTTTACTTTGGTTCAAATAGAGCCTAATCAAGAAAAGTATCAATTACCAGGATTTTCAGTCTTGTTAGCTATTGGTTTTATGACCATTTGTTTAGCTGCGTTTATATATTTTATACACTCAATTTCGCAAGAAATTCAAGTAAATAATATTATTTTAAACATCTACATTAAAGCAAAAAATAGAATAGAAAAGCTTATAATTTCTGAAGAAAAGCATAGCGATTCATTTGTTTCAACAGACCAATGGAATAGTTACAAAACAGAACTTACAGGTTACATGCAAGATGTGGTTTTGGATTTGTTATTAGATTTTGCAAAAACAAACAATTGTAAATTTGAGGTAATCGCCATAAAAGGGAATTTTGTTTTTAAAGATGAAATTTTATTTAAAAGTGATACCAAATTAACAGAAGAGCAGTTAAAAAGAGTACATTCTTTTTTCAGGTTTTCTAACAGTCAACGTATTGAAGAAAATTACGTTTTGGCCTTTAAGCAAATTACCGAAATTGCTGTAAAATCTATGTCTCCTGCAATTAATGATCCAGGGACAGCATTAATCTGTATAGATTATTTAACACAGTTGTTTAGTGTGCGATTAAATAAAAAAGATCAGATTGTCTTGTGTGATAAAAATGATAGTTTGGTTAAGGTTAATTCTGTAGATTTTAAAGCGTTATTATATTCGGTTATAACACCAATAAGAACTTACTCCAAGCATGATACAATTGTAGTTTTAAAGTTATTTAAACTATTAGAAGTATTGTATAAAGACGCTAAATCAAACTATAAAACTAGTATTAAAGAAGAAGTTGTGACGTTGTATAACGATGCTAAAAATTCAATTGAAAATACAACCGATTTAGATAAAATAGAAACGGCTTATTTACAGTTTTAAGGTATAAATATTATTATCTTCTTTACCAGAGTCTTCGTCGGTAATCACTACAGTGTTATTATCTTTAAAACAAATACCTTCTTTTTGCGAGTTATGGTTAAATTCAATCTTCTCGATATCTCCTTCAAAAAAATGGTCATCTTTAAAATTTGAAAGTTTCCATAATTTATCGTGGTTTAACAGTACAACAGTTGCATTATCTTCACTTATAGCTGCAGATGTTATTCTATTGTTTTTTCCTTTTAGATTATATTCTGTTACTAAAGTTGCAACGTGTGTTCCAATAGTGTTTGGGACTTTTAAAACTTTAAAGTTTTTAGTTTCTTTTGTGAAAATATAAAACTGATTATTAAGCAGAAAAAACGATTCAAAATCCTCTGATTTTACATTGTCTGGTAAAGTAAATTGTATGGTTTTTGCAATAGTTTCATCTTCAACATTATTTATATTTTCAATTTTATAAATAAAAAAGTTTTTTCTCTTTCTGCTGTTATTACCAAAATCGCCTATGTAAAGATTACCTTCTTTATCGCTAGTTAAATCTTCCCAATCTACATTTTTAATGTTTTTTATATCAATATCTCTTACAATATTACCTTTAAAGTCCATGCCATAAACATTATTTTTATTACCAGCATCTTCAATTGTCCAGACTATATTAGGATTACCACAAATTTGTGCGGCAGATGCTTCGTCCAAATCACTGTCTATCGATCCAACAGTTGTTAATTTACCGCTTTGGCAAGACATAAAAAGTAAAATAAAAATGCTTACAGGTTTTAAGTTAAAAATCATAAATTGTCAAATATTATAAAGGCTTGTAATTATTAGTAAATTTCAGGTTTTTTAAACAAAATAGGTCATAATAATTTGATAAAATTATGTCAAAAATCCTTAAAATAGGTCATAGAGGAGCTAAAGGACATCTAGTTGAAAATACCTTAGAATCCATAAATAAAGCATTGCAATTAAATGTAGATGGAATAGAAATAGATGTGCATGTTTGTAAAAGTGGTGAGTTGGTTGTGTTTCATGACTTTACTTTAGACAGAATGACAAATGCAACAGGAGAAATAGGTAAATATACTTTAACCCAGCTTAAGCAATTTAAAGTAAACGATAACTATCAAATACCAACACTTGTTGAAGTATTAAACTTAATTGATAACAAGTGTTTACTTAATATCGAATTAAAAGGAGAATATACAGCAAAACCAGTTGTAGATTTATTATCTAAATATTACGATAAAAATATTGATAATATAGTGTTAAGTAGTTTTTTGAAAGAGGAATTAACGCTAGTAAGTAAATTAAATCCTTCTATTGCATTAGGTGTGTTAACTAAAGCCAGTGTTAATCAAGCATTAAAATTTGCAAAAACTATAAATGCGAAATCTATTCATCCTAATTTTGCATTATTAAGTCAATCCAATGTGGCTAAAGTACAAGAAGAAGGATTTAAAGTTTATACTTGGACAGTAAACGATCAAGATTCAATTAACAGAATGAAAACTTATGGTGTTAATGCAATTATAAGTGATTATCCAGATAGAATATGAAACAGTACGATGTAATAATTGTTGGTGGCGGCGCAGCAGGTTTTTTTTCTGCAATTAACATTGCTGAAACTTATCAAGATTTAAAAATTGCAATCTTAGAACGAGGAAAAGACGTTTTATCTAAAGTTAAAATTTCTGGTGGTGGAAGATGTAACGTTACAAATGCCGAGTTTATCCCAAAAGAGTTAACCTTAAATTATCCAAGAGGAGAAAAGGAGTTATTAGGACCGTTCCATACATTTATGACAGGAGACACTATGCAGTGGTTTGAGCAACGCGGTGTAGAATTAAAAATTGAAGATGATGGACGAATATTTCCGGTTTCAGATAGTTCTCAATCTATTATAGATTGTTTTCTGTATGAGGCAAAAAAACATAACGTAGATGTATTAACTAATCAATCTGTAAGCGACTTTACCCAAGTAGAAGGTAATTGGCAAGTCACAACAAAAACAGATGTTTTTAATTGTGAAAAATTAATAATTGCAACAGGAAGTAATCCTAAAATTTGGAATTATTTAGAGCAATTAGGTCATCATGTTATTGCTCCAGTTCCTTCCTTATTTACATTTAATATTAAAGATCAAAGAATAAACGATATTCCAGGTGTAGTTGCACAATATGTGACTGTAAAAGTTTTAGATACAAATTTAGAAAGTTCTGGTCCGTTATTAATTACTCATTGGGGAATGAGTGCTCCGTCTATTTTAAAGCTTTCAGCATTTGGAGCTTTAGAATTAGCAAAACTAAATTATAAGTTTCAAATAGAAATTAACTTTATAAATCAAAATTATGATATTGCAATATCACAATTAAAACAGTCAAAACAAAACAATCCTAAAAAACAAGTTGTAAATCAAGCTTTGTTTAATTTACCTAAAAGACTATGGAAGACTTTAGTTTTAGCTGCTGAAATACATGAAGATACCAAATGGGCAGATCTAAATAAACAACAACTAGAACAGCTTGGATTGCAACTAACAAAAGCAGTATTTGATGTATCTGGTAAAAGTACATTTAAAGAAGAATTTGTTACTGCTGGCGGTATAGATCTAAAAGAGCTTAACTTTAAAGATTATCAAAGCAAGCAATTAGATAATTTATATTTTGCAGGTGAAGTAATTAATGTAGATGCAATAACTGGTGGATTTAATTTTCAAAATGCTTGGACTGGAGCGTACATTGTTTCTCAAAATTTATACAATTAATTATGGCAACATACATCGCTTTTTTAAGAGGAATAAATGTTGGAGGACATCATAAAATATTAATGAAACAACTAACTAATGTATTAGAGAATAATCATTTTAAAAATGTAAAAACCTATATACAAAGTGGTAATGTTGTATTTACTTATAATAATAGTAGTTGTTCAGATTTAGAGATTATATTAAGTAAATTAATACTTCAGGCTTTTGGACATACTATTACTGTACTAGTAAAAACCGTACAAGATTTAAAGATTATTATAGAAGATTTTCCTTTGTCTAAAGAAGTAATAGAACAGTCTTACTTCTTAATGTTAAAAAACAAACCATTAGAACAAGATTTTGAAAAATTAAATTCAATTTCTTATCCTAATGAAGTGTTTAAATATTGCAATACTACAGTTTACCTATACTGTAGCCATGGTTATGGTAAAACTAAACTAACTAGTAATTTTTTCGAGAAACAACTTAAAGTTGCTATAACTGCTAGAAATTTTAAAACGATTAATAAAGTTTTACAATTAGCAGAAGCTATTTAGTGTTTTCTTACACAATCCCAAGCCATTTCCATGGTTTGATTAATAACATCGTTAGTAATTTCGATTGCGTTTTTCTCCTTTAATTTTATGGTAGAAGTAATACAACCAGCTGTAGTTAACATTAAATGTCTTAATTGAGCATCTTTTAAATAACCTTCTTCAATTCCTTTTAAGAAAAAGTCTTTAACATCTGTAATATATTCTCTAACAGATTCTGATAACTCTAAAGAGATTAATGGTGGTACAGCAACAAACTCCATAAACTTAAACGCTAAAGGATTACCAACGTAATAGTTAAAGAAGTTAAGGCAAACAGTTTCAAACTGTTTTCTGTACTCATCGTCAGGTAAATTTGCCATTAAAACAACACCAAAATCTTGGTTAATCATTTTGTAAATTTCTTCTAAAATTTCCTGCTTGTTGTTAAAGTAATGATAGATAGTTCCAACTGCAACATTTGCTTCTTTGGCAACTTGAGACATAGGTGTTGCATACACACCTTGTTTTACCACCAGTTCTAACATGGTGATAATTATTCGCTGTTTTTTATCCATAAGGATACTTAGTTTCTGTAGGTAGAAAGAAAGAAATTAGTCAATAGGGAGATCTTTCTACAGGGTTAATAAAACATTTACATTTACACATTTAATGGATAACCAATTTATTTAGAGTTAAATAAAATTGAGTGTCCATTCAGCGCTAAAACTACTAAAATTATAGAATAATAAAAACTATCTTTGTAAAAAATTTCGACAACTATGCTTATTGAGCAATTTAATACCTATTTAATAGACAGCGAATTACAGGACGGAAGTGTAAGTTGGCAATCGCCAAGTAATATAGCATTAGTCAAGTATTGGGGAAAAAAAGACGGGCAAATTCCAGCAAATACATCTGTTAGTTTTACCTTAAATAATTGTAAAACAATTACAGAACTTTCTTTTTCAAAAAAAGAAAATAATGATAAATTTTCTTTCGAAATTTTTCTAGATAATGAAGCAAAACCAGAATTTAGTCCTAAGATAGAAACCTTTTTTAAGCGTATAGAATCTTACGTACCCTTTTTAAAAGACTATCATTTTATTATTAAAACTGAAAATACATTTCCGCATAGTTCTGGAATTGCATCTTCAGCTTCTGGAATGAGTGCTTTGGCATTATGTGTAATGAGTATTGAAAAATTACATCATCCTGATATGCCAGAAGACTACTTTAATAAAAAAGCGTCTTTTTTAGCTAGATTAGGGTCTGGAAGTGCTTGCCGAAGCATAGAAGGCGATTTAGTTGTTTGGGGAACGCATCCAGAGATTGAAGGTAGTAGTGATTTATTTGGAGTGAAATTTCCTTATGCAGTACACCAAAATTTCAAAAATTTCAACGATACCATATTATTGGTAGATAAAGGCGAAAAGCAAGTAAGTAGTACCGTTGGACATAACCTTATGCATAATCATCCTTTTGCTTTAAAAAGATTTGATCAAGCACAAGAAAATATCACAAAAATAAAATCGGTTTTACAATCTGGAGACTTAGAAGAGTTTATTAAAATAGTAGAAAGTGAAGCACTTACCCTACACGCAATGATGATGACAAGTTTGCCGTATTTTATATTAATGAAACCAAATACTTTACAGATAATTAATAAAATTTGGGAATTTAGAACTAAAACCAAACTTCCTGTTTGCTTTACATTAGATGCAGGAGCGAACGTACATGTTCTTTATCCCGAAGCTTGCACAGATCAAGTTTTAGAATTTATTAAAACAGAGTTAGTTGCGTATTGTCAAAACGGACATTATATTTGCGATAAAATTGGTTTTGGAGCAAAAAAGCTTTAAATTTATATAACCATTGTATTAATAGCTATGAAAGGTCCTTTATTTTATTCTAAGATTTTACTTTTTGGAGAGTACGGTATTATTAAAGACTCTAAAGGGTTATCTATACCGTATAATTTTTATAACGGTGCGCTAAAAACCGAAAAAAATCTTACAGATCAAGCTAAACAATCCAACAATAGTTTAAAAAGGTTTGCAGATTATTTGGCAAACATTAATAAAGACTTAGTTGCGTTTGATATAGCTGCTTTAAATGCAGATATAGAAAATGGGATGTATTTTGACTCTTCAATACCACAAGGTTATGGTGTAGGTAGTAGTGGTGCTTTAGTAGCTGCGATTTACGATAAATATGCTGAAGATAAAATAACGGTATTAGAAAATCTAACTAGAGAGAAGCTATTAAAACTTAAAGCTATTTTTTCTGAAATGGAATCTTTTTTCCACGGAAAATCATCTGGGCTTGATCCATTAAATAGTTATTTAAGCTTGCCAATTCTTATAAATTCTAAAGAAAATATTGAAGCAACAGGCATACCAACTCAAAGTACTGATGGTAAAGGCGCTGTGTTTTTATTAGATTCTGGTGTTGTTGGAGAAACTGCGCCAATGGTTTCTATCTTTATGGAAAACATGAAGCAAGAAGGCTTTAGAAAGATGCTTAAAGATCAATTTATAAAGCATACAGATGCTTGTGTTGACGATTTTTTAAAAGGAGACATCAAATCTTTATTTAAAAATACTAAGCAATTATCCAAAGTGGTTTTAAATCATTTTAAACCAATGATACCTGCACAATTTCATGACTTATGGAAGCAAGGATTAGAGACTAATGATTATTATTTAAAGCTTTGCGGATCTGGTGGCGGCGGATATATTTTAGGGTTTGCTCCAGATTTTAATAAAGCTCAACAAGCACTTAAAGACTACAAATTAGAAGTCGTTTATAATTTTTAAATAAAAAATATTTTAACTCTTAGTTCTACTAGGAGTTTTTTATAATCTAAATCTAATGTTTACCAGAAAACAAAAACATGTACTGCTTAAGTTTTTTAGTATGTTTTCTGTGGTTAGAGGTTACAATATATTATTTGTAATAATAGCGCAATACTTGGCTTCAATTTTCATTTTTGCACATGATAAACCTGCAAAGCAAGTGTTGTTGGATCTTAATTTACTTATGCTTGTTTTGGCATCAGCAGCAGTAATTGCTGGTGGATATATAATTAATAATTTTTACGACTCTGAAAAAGATTTAATTAATAGACCAAATAAAACTATGTTAGATAGATTGGTTAGTCAAAATACTAAATTGTCTTTTTATTTTGTACTCAATTTTTCAGCAGTAATTTTGGCAAGTTATGTTTCTTTTAAGCCAGTACTGTTCTTTTCAGTTTATATTTTTGCTATTTGGTTTTATTCGCATAAGTTAAAAAAAATGCCTATTGTAGGTAATTTGGTTTCTGCTATTCTTACAGTAATTCCTTTTTTTGTCATATTTGTTTACTATAAAAATTTTGACACAGTCATATTTGTACATGCTTCATTTTTATTTCTTATTGTCTCTATTAGAGAGTTAACTAAAGATTTAGAAAACATTAAAGGAGATCTAACTTTAAATTATAGGACAATACCAATTGTTTATGGAGAAAAAATATCCAAACAAATGATATCTGCTCTAGTTGCATTAACATTAATTCCTGCCTATTTATTGGTTACAAAATATCAAGTTGGTAAAATGAATTTTTACTTCCTGTTGTGTGAAATTTTACTAATAGCTTACCTTGTATTATTATGGAAATCTAATACAAAAACACATTATTTATGGCTTCATAATATTTTAAAATTTATATTGATTGCAGGAGTTTTTAGTATTGTGTTAATAGATTACGATTTAGTTTTAAATAGGTTAACGTTTTTGTTTTCAGTTTAAAATAAGTTACTCAGTAAATATTATTGAATGTTTATATAAAAATTCGTTGTAGCTTTGCAAAAAAATAAAATTATGAGTAGACATCAAGGAGCAAATGATAAGAGAAAAAACTCAGGAAGAGGAAGAGGAAACTCAAAAACTAAAACTTACGCAAGAGGCAATGCACCGGTAAAACCAAAAAAGGTTGCAAATACGTCGTCTTCAAATTCTGATTTAATTAGATTAAACAAATATATTGCTAATTCTGGTATGTGTTCTAGAAGAGAAGCAGATCAACATATAGCAATGGGCTTAGTTAGTGTTAATGGTAAAGTTGTAACCGAAATGGGTTACAAAGTCAGTATTGATGATGAGGTTAAATATGACGGCGCAAGAATTTCGCCAGAAAAAAAGGCTTATGTATTACTAAATAAGCCTAAAGGATTTGCTACAACTACAAGTACAGATAAAGGTAGAACAGTAATGGATTTGGTAGCAAATGCAACTAATTCTAGAATTAAACCAATTGGAAGATTAGGAAGAAATTCTATGGGACTTTTATTGTTTACTAATGATGAAAAAATAGTAAAAAAGTTCACTAATTCTAAAAATGGCGTACCAAGATTGTTTCATATAGAATTAGACAAAAACTTAAAATTAGAAGACCTTAAAAAGATACAACAAGGTTTAAAAATAGAAGATAAAACTGTAACTGTAGAAGAGATTAGTTACATAGATGGATCGCCTAAAAAAGAAGTAGGAATTAAGATTAAAAATACAGGAAATACTGTGTTAAGAACTATTTTTGATCATTTAAAATATGATATTGTAAAAATAGATTGTGTTGCAATTGCGCATCTTACAAAAAAAGATATTCCGCGAGGTAACTGGAAAATCTTGACAGAACAAGAAGTAAATACTTTAAAAATGTTATAAAAAAAAGCCAACTGAAAAGTTGGCTTTTTTTAGTTCTATTTTTTAAATCCGTAAGTGTTTTGACCAATAAAATCTTTAGGAAATTGGTTGTCCCCTTCAAAACCAATTTCAATAGTGCCACTATCTTCAGGAATATAATTGGTTTTAAAAATATAATCCCAGACACTTAGGCTTATTCCATAATTAACTCCGTTTTTTCCTTTAGGAATTGTGTAAGCATGATGATAAAGATGCATAACGGGATTGTTAAAAATGTATTTAAATGGACCGTAAGTCAACTTAATGTTAGAATGATTTAAATGTCCAATGGTTATTGCTGCAAAATGAACAATGTAAGCTTGTTCTGGTTCAAAGCCACCAAGAATCATTACTCCAAAAACTTTTAAAGGTTTGTATAATACGTTTTCCATCCAATGGTAGCGCAAATGCGCTGCAAATCCCATTTCTTTCACGCTATGATGTACTTTATGAAAATTCCATAATACCTCGTAACGATGTAATAATACATGAGTAAACCATTGTACAAAGTCTAAAATCACAAAGAAAATAAGTAGTTGTAAAATAGGATGCCAATTAGAGATATTAATTAAACTTAAGCTACTTGCTGTAATATTAAATTCAGAAAACAGTACACTTAATACTTTGTAAAAGCCACTAATTATAATGCTAAACACAAAAAAATTAAAAAACATGTAAAATACATCTAGCCAAAAATCTTTTCTAAAGACAGATTGATTTTTACGCCAAGGAAACACAATTTCTAATCCCCAAACTATTAAAGATATAAGGATTAATCCCCAAAAATAGTTGTTGTACCAAGCAACATCAAAGATTATAGATTTATAAGTCCAATTTAATGTGCCATTAAATCCATTAATAAAAGCATCTAAATATTTAGTCATGTAAATTGTTTTACCAAAAAATTAGTCGTCTAAATTAATAAATCTTACAACTAAAGTAAGTTACAATGGTTACATAAAAATAATTTCAAAAAAAAAATCAAAAAAGTTTTGTGTGTCAAAAAATAAATTACATTTGTCACATATTTAGCTGAACATTTTGAATACTGTTTCTATGTTCGGGCTTTTGAAAATTAGGAAGTCATATTCAAAAGCTGCTTACAGATTAAGCGACCGAATTTTAAAGCTAACTTCCGCATTCACTTCAATTTATGCTAGTCAGCATGAGCTTGGCTTTGTGCCAACTTATGACTTGAAAATTCAAATCTGAATTGTATTCTTATTATTTTTTTAACAGTAATTAAACACTGTTTTAATCCTTTATTACATACTTTATTAAAAAATAATTAATGAATACTAAATACATAGATTTAATTAATCAGACTTTTGATTTTCCACAAGAAGAGTTTGCATTAAACGACAAGACATTACAATTTCATGATATCAACTTAATGGAGTTGGTAGAGCAATATGGTGCGCCATTAAAGTTTACCTATTTGCCTCAAATATCAAATAATATAAATCGTGCTAAGCAATGGTTTGCCAATGCAATAGAAAAGCATGATTACAAAGGAAAATATAACTATTGTTATTGTACAAAAAGTTCTCACTTTAAGCACGTTTTAAATGAAGCTTTAAAAAATGATATTCATATAGAAACCTCTTCTGCTTTTGATATTGATATAGTAGAAACCCTTAAAAAAGAAGGTAAAATTACAAACGATACTTTTGTAATTAGTAACGGTTTTAAACGCGAGCAATATGTAACAAATATTGCTAGGTTAATAAATAATGGACATCATAATTGTATACCAATAATAGATAATTATGAAGAAATAGATTTATTATCAGAAGAAATAAATACCAACTTTAAAGTAGGAATAAGAATAGCTTCTGAAGAAGAGCCAAAATTTGAGTTTTATACCTCAAGATTAGGTATTGGATACAAAAACATTGTACCGTTTTATAAAAGCCAAATCAAAGACAATCCAAAAGTAGAGCTTAAAATGCTTCACTTTTTTATAAATACAGGAATTAGAGATAATGCCTATTATTGGAACGAGCTTTTAAAATGTTTACGCGTATATGTAAGTTTAAAAAAGATTTGTCCAACATTAGATAGTTTAAATATTGGTGGTGGATTTCCTATAAAAAACTCTTTAGCTTTCGAGTTTGATTACGAATATATGATAGACGAAATTATTAATCAAATTCAACAAACTTGTGAAGATGAAGGTGTAGACGTACCAAATATTTTTACAGAATTTGGAAGCTTTACAGTAGGAGAAAGTGGCGGAGCAATCTATAAAGTATTATACCAAAAACAACAAAATGATCGTGAAAAATGGAATATGATTAATTCATCTTTCATAACTACATTACCAGATACTTGGGCAATAAACAAACGATTTATAATGTTGCCAATAAATCGCTGGAACGATAGTTACGAGCGTGTATTGCTTGGTGGATTAACCTGTGATAGTGACGATTATTATAATAGTGAACAGCACATGAATGCTATTTACTTACCAAAATATAATAAGGACAAACCATTATATATAGGTTTTTTTAATACAGGCGCATATCAAGAAACTATTGGAGGATTTGGCGGTTTACAACACTGTTTAATACCAAGTCCAAAACATATTTTAATAGATAAAGACAAGGATGGAAACATCAAAACACAATTATTTTCAGAACAACAAAAAAGTGAAGACTTACTTAAAATTTTAGGTTATGCAAACTAAAACGTATGCAGGAATTCCTGAGGAATTCGCAAAATTAGAACAAGCAAAGATTGTTTTAATACCAGTACCTTACGATGGTACAAGTACATGGCAAAAAGGAGCAGATAAAGGACCAGAAGCCTTTTTAGATGCTTCGGCTAATATGGAGTTGTATGATATAGAAACAGATACAGAAGTATATCAACAAGGTGTGTATCTGGCAGACGCTGTAACAGAAAACAGTTCTCCAGAAGCAATGGTAGATGCGGTACATGAGGTAACCAAAAAGTACATTAAGAAAAATAAGTTTGTAACTATTTTTGGTGGCGAACATTCAATTTCTATAGGTACAATACGTGCATTTAACGATATGTTTCCTAACTTAACCGTATTACAATTAGATGCGCATGCAGATTTACGTAAAGAGTATGAAGGCTCAAAATGTAACCATGCTTGTGCAGTTTATGAGGCAAGTCAAACCACAAATCTAATCCAAGTAGGAATTAGATCTATGGATGCTATAGAAAAAACTGTAATGGACGAAGAAAAAACATACTTCGCTCACGAAATGGTAGACGATAGCGCTTGGATGGACAATGCGATAGATCAAATGACAGAAAATGTATTTATAACAATAGATTTAGACGTGTTTGATCCTTCAATAATGCCAAGTACAGGCACGCCAGAACCAGGTGGATTATTATGGTACGAGACCTTAGACTTTTTAAAACAAGTTTTTGAAGAAAAAAATGTAGTAGGTTTTGATATAGTAGAACTTTGTCCAAATAAAAATGAAAAATCTTCAGACTTTTTAGCAGCAAAATTATATTATAAAATGCTAAGCTATAAGTTTTTAGATGAAGATGTAGACGACGATTACGACAATACTTACGAAAACAATAAACATAAAAGTAACAGTACAAAATATAACGAAGACGATGAGTACTAAAGGACCAATTTCACAATTTATACAACACCATTATTTGCACTTTAATGCAGCAGCTCTTGTAGATGCAGCAAAAGGATACGAAGCACAATTAGATAAAAAAGCTAAAATGTTAGTGTCTCTTGCTGGAGCAATGAGTACAGCTGAATTAGGTAAAAGTTTTGCAGAAATGATTCGTCAAGATAAGGTTCAAATAATAAGCTGTACTGGAGCAAATCTAGAAGAAGATATTATGAATCTTGTTGCGCATTCACATTACAAACGTGTGCCTAATTACCGCGATTTAACGCCGCAAGACGAATGGGATTTATTAGAAAAAGGTTTAAATCGTGTTACAGATACTTGTATTCCAGAAGAAGAAGCTTTTAGAAGATTACAAGAGCATATCTATAAGATTTGGAAAGATGCCGAAGCTAATGGCG
The DNA here is from genome assembly GCF_014764305.1 of Mesoflavibacter profundi. NCBI lineage: Bacteria > Pseudomonadati > Bacteroidota > Flavobacteriia > Flavobacteriales > Flavobacteriaceae > Mesoflavibacter > Mesoflavibacter profundi. The sequence continues at coordinate 755,921 of NZ_CP061703.1, read as the reverse complement.
AACGCTATTTTCCTCATGAATATATGTATAAAATGTTACTTTCTGGAGTTTTAGAAGAATATTACGAAATAGATTTAAAAGACTCTTGGATGTACGCAGCAGCAGAGAAAAATTTACCAATAGTTGTTCCAGGTTGGGAAGACAGTACAATGGGTAATATTTTTGCAAGCTATGTATTAAAAGGAGAACTTAAAGCTAGCACAATGAAGTCTGGTATAGAGTATATGACCTTTTTAGCAGATTGGTACACAGAAAATTCTCAAAACGGAATTGGTTTCTTCCAAATTGGAGGAGGAATTGCAGGAGATTTCCCTATCTGTGTTGTGCCTATGCTTTATCAAGATATGGAGCGTACAGATACACCGTTTTGGAGTTACTTCTGTCAAATAAGTGATTCTACAACAAGTTATGGATCGTATTCTGGAGCAGTTCCTAACGAAAAAATAACTTGGGGAAAATTAGACATAGATACACCAAAGTTTATAGTAGAAAGTGATGCAACAATAGTAGCGCCATTAATTTTCGCTTACATTTTGGGTTGGTAAAAAAATTAATTTACATTTAATAAACAATACAACACAAACAGTCAACTTATCCCATGAGAAAACCAGACAATTTAAAACGCGTTATCGTAGATTTTAAAAAGCTAACACCCGAAATATTAAAACTTTTAGTAGATAAATATCCAGATGGTTATGACGAAGATCATATTATCGAATTTAGAAATGCTAAAAACGAATTGGTAGAAGCTGTAGAAGTAACAACAGAAGACACAAAGTACTTAGTAAAAGTAAGTACTAAGCTTGTAAAAACTATGGAAAATTATGACGAAGATGATTACGAAGACTTCGATAATGACGATCCAGATGCAATACAAGATCCAGATATAGAACCTAGCGAAGAGCAGGATGATGATTTTTAAATGTACAAAGTAGTCGCATATCAAGTAGCTAGTAGTATAAACATAAAATCTTGCAAACAGCAACTGTCTTATCAGTTGCTGTTTCAGGATAGTGATGAGTTATTCTACAAATACCAAGACAATGCATTTGTCTATATGTTTCAATATGGTATGGTTAGCTTTTTTAATATGTCTTCTCAAAATATAGAAGATTTATTAAAACAAATTAAACCAAATACATCTAATTATTTTTCAGAAAAACTCTCTGAAGCAACAGAAGTATTGGTAAAGCCTAACACTTTAAAAGTACAATTTAATCATATAGAATTACCAAATCTAGATCAAGAAATGATAAGATTAGTAATGTTATATGCTTCGCAAAGTGTAGCGTTAGATAGATATTCAGAAATCACAGAAGAGCTTTTAGAACAAACACATCAACACACGTTGTATTTAGAAAATAAAGGTAAATTAGATATTTCTGGGCATAAATTAAAACGTTTTATTGGTAAAACATTAAACATAAAAAACAAAATCTCAGAAAATCTGTATATTTTTGATTCACCAGATATAACTTGGGATAACGAACAATTAAATAAGCTAAATACAGATTTAAAAAATTCGTTTGATTTAAAAGTTAGATACAGGGTAATACATGATAGAATAGAAATAATTAAAGAAAATTTAGAATTATTTAAAGATATCATGGATCATAGAGAAAGTAGTACTTTAGAGTGGATAATAATTATTTTAATTGTAATAGAAGTTTTTGATCTTTTTGTAGCCAAATTATGGTAATCTAAAAAGTATATTAAATACGTATAAAAATATAAATCACGTGTCATTACACTAGGTTGTAATACTAAAAGCAATCGGACTTGAGGTGATAAACTTCCGATCAAAAAACCAACAACAATTTTTATATTTTATTACAATGAAAACAAAATTTATCACTGCTATTATTGCATTATTTGCAGCAATATCATTTGGGTTTTATAATCCTTTTACTAATCAAACAGTTACTGGTGTTTATCAAGGAGAAGAAGATTTTAACTATCAATTTTCTGTAACACAAAACGGGAAATCGTCAACAATGACCTTTCATTATGTTAATGATGAAGTTTTAGATAAGTACGATTTAGATACAGAAGACTTTATTGGCGAAACCTTCGCTATTACTTTTGAAAAATCTATCGAAGTTTATGAAGATGAAGATGGTAACGAAGAAGAATCCGAAGTTTTAACAATCTTAGATTTAAAACTAAAAGAATAAAATAAAAGACCGCAAAATGCGGTCTTTTTTATAATTTTAATCTTCTTGATTTGATAATTTTAGGTTTAAATCGTCAATATAATTTAAGACATCATCCTGACCAATAGATTTACTAGACGATGTAATAAAGTAATTTGGCATGTCTTCCCAAGTTTCTAATAGAATAGTTTTGTAATCCTCTACGTGTCGTTCTATTGCTTTTGGTTTAAGTTTATCTGCTTTGGTAAAAATTATAGAAAATGGTATACCGTTAAGCCCTAAATATTCCATAAACTCTAAATCTATGGGTTGAGGTTTATGTCTAATGTCTACCAATACAAAAGCAGTTACTAATTGTCTTCGTTTATCAAAATATTCGGTAATAAACTTCTGAAATACTTTTTTTGTGCTTTTAGAAACGCGTGCATAACCGTAACCTGGTAAGTCTACCAAAAACCAATTATCATTAATTAAAAAATGATTGATTAATTGTGTTTTTCCTGGTCTTCCAGAAGTTTTGGCAAGACTTTTTCTGTTGCATAGCATATTAATTAAAGACGATTTACCAACATTGCTTCGTCCAATAAAAGCGTATTCTGGTAAGTTGTCTTTAGGGCATTTAGCAACATCAGAGTTGCTCATTACAAATGTAGCAGATTTAATATGCATTAGATTTGTTTTTATTTCCGCGAAAGCGAAAAATTAAAACTCGCGTTTTTTTAGCCAAGCATGTAAGATGTCGTTAAAAGTATCTGGATGTTCCATCATTGCTGCGTGACCACATTTATCTATCCAAAATAATTCCGAATCTGGTAAAAGACTATTAAATTCATCTGCAACTTCTGGTGGCGTTACAGTGTCGTTTTTTCCCCAAATAATACAAGTTGGTGTTTGCATTTTTGGTAAGTCTTTTGCCATATTGTGTCTTATAGCACTTTTAGCGATGGCTAAGGTTTTAATTAATTTATTTCGGTCGTTTACAGTTTCGTAAACTTCGTCTACAATTTCTTTTGTTGCTACTTCTGGATCGTAAAAAACGTCTTGTGCTTTTTTCTTAATCACTTCATAGTCACTTCGTTTTGTATAACCGCTTCCCATAGCGCTTTCATATAAACCAGAACTTCCTGTGATTACAAGAGCTTTTACTTTTTCTGGATGTAACTTAGTATGGTAAAGTCCAATATGACCACCTAAAGAGTTTCCTAATAAAATAACATTATCTAAACCCTTAAAGTCTATAAAATCATATAAATATTTGGCAAATGCCTTCACGTTTGTTTTAAGTAAAGACATCGTATAAACAGGTAATTCGGGAATTATTATTTTGTAACCTTTTGTACTAAAATAAGAGGTTACGGCGTCAAAGTTACTAAGTCCGCCCATAAGTCCATGAAGAATAATAATTGGTTGTCCTGTACCAACTTCTATGTAATTAAACTTTCCTTCTTTTTTAAGTTCGTGCGTCATTAACAGTTAGTCATTTGCTTAGCAACAAATATAGGTATTTCATTTAAAACAAAACCCAATATAGCTTTTTACTTCTAAAATTTAAAGCACTTAAAATTTATTTTTCTTTCCCACTTTTTGATAAGTTGTTTGTCTTGCTATTTTCAATTATTTACATGCTTTTTAAATGTTAAAAAACCATAACTTATTAACAATGTGGTAAAATGTGGTAAAATGTGGTAAAATTTTCAATATATTTGATTTTTAAATATTAACCCAGTTCTAAACTGTTGTGAACTCATTTATAGGAACATACGAATGTAAGGTAGACGCAAAAGGTAGGCTAATGCTTCCTGCTGCGCTAAAAAAACAGATGGATGGTGTCTTGCAAGATGGGTTTGTAATTAAAAGAGCTGTGTTTCAAGAGTGTTTGGAATTGTATCCAATGACCGAGTGGAATGCTTTAATGCAGAAAATAAATAAGTTGAATCGTTTCAAAAAAAAGAATAACGATTTTATTAGAAGGTTTACTGCTGGAGTAAAAATGGTCGATGTTGATGCAAACGGAAGATTGTTAATACCAAAAGATTTAGTGGTTTTTGCCTCTATCTCTAAGGATATTGTAATGTCTTCTGCGGTTAATATTATTGAGATTTGGGATAAAACGAAGTATGAAAAAGCTATTGATGATGCAACTGTAGATTTTGCAGATTTAGCTGAAGAAGTAATGGGACAAGATGACGACGATGGGCTATCATAATCCAGTTTTATTAAAAGAAACCGTAGATGGTTTGGCGATTAAAGAAGATGGTATTTACGTAGACGTTACTTTTGGTGGTGGCGGACATAGTAAAGAAATCTTAAGTCGTTTAGGTGAAAACGGAAAACTATACGCTTTTGATCAAGATAAAGACGCTCTTAAAAATAAAATAGACGATAGCCGCTTTACACTAATCAATGAAAACTTTAGATATATAAAACGATTTTTAAGGTTTTACGGTGTAAAAGAAGTAGATGGAATTTTAGGAGATTTTGGTGTGTCTTCTCATCAATTTGATGTGGCAGAACGTGGTTTTTCTACACGTTTTGAGGCAGATTTAGATATGAGGATGAATCAAAGTAATCAACTATCAGCCTATCATGTGGTAAATGAGTATAGTCAGGAAGATTTGCGTGATGTGTTGCTGCAGTATGGCGAGTTAAGAGCTGCGCCAGCTATGGCAAGAGTGATTGTAGAAACTAGAATGAATGGTGAAATAAAAACTTCAGAGCAGTTAAAATCTGCTTTAAAAAAGTTTTTATCGCCAAAGCATGAAAATAAAATTTTAGCTCAAATCTATCAAGCGATTAGAATAGAAGTGAATCAAGAAATTGAAGTCTTAAAAGAGTTTTTAATGCAAACGCCAGAAGTTTTAAAACCTGGCGGAAGATTAAGTCTAATTTCTTATCACTCTTTAGAAGATAGATTAGTAAAACGCTTTATGCGAAACGGACTGTTTGAAGGTGAGCCAGAACGCGATGTTTTTGGAAGATTTGAGGTGCCTTTTAAAAAAGTAGGAAAATTAATAGTGCCAACAGCGCAAGAGATAAAAGAAAATAATAGAGCTAGAAGTGCCAAACTTAGAATAGCAGAAAAACTATAAAAGTGAAAAAAAGCATCTATAGCATATTAAGAGGAACGTTTTTAGTTAGCGAAGACTCGTTTAAAAATTGGCGTGTCATCTTGTTTATTTCTGTGTTGGCAATAATAATGATAGCAAGTTCGCATAGTGCAGATAAAAAAGTGTACGAGATAGCAAGACTTAATAACGAAGTGAAAGAATTGCGATCGGCACTTTATGACGGAAGAACAAGATTAATGCAGTTGAAAATGGAATCTTCGGTTGTAAAAAAAATGAAAGAAAAAGGTTTGGCGCCTTCTGTAATACCGCCAACCAAAATAATTGTAAAACCACAAAATTAAGTTCTCTATCGTGGCAGTTAACGAAAAGAACATATTAAACAGATTGTATTTTGTAGCGGGATGTATGTTCATCTTCGCTATTGCTGTTGTGGTTAAATTGTTAAGCATTCAATTTATTCAAGGTGATAAGTATAAGGCTTTAGTAGAAGAAAGCAATATAAAAGAAGTGTCCATTCCTGCCAATCGTGGTAATGTATATTCTGCAGACGGAAGTCTTTTAGCAACTTCAATTCCAAAATACGATATCAGGTTTGATGCCATTACGCCAACTGACAAACGGTTTAAAGAGTATTTAACGCCTTTAAGTGAAGCGCTTTCAAAATACTCAGGTAAGTCAGTTTCTTATTATAAAAAAGAATTGCAAAAAGCACGTGCAAACAAGAATAGATATTATTTGTTGGCTAGAAATATTGGGTATTCAGAGTATTTGAAATTTAGAAGTTTCCCATTGCTAGAATTAGGTCCGTATAAAGGTGGTTTAATTGTAGAACAGTATGTAAAACGCGAACATCCTTTAGGTGAAGTTGCGCAACGTACCATTGGTTACGAGCGTGTTGATGACGAAGGAAATATAACACGAGCAGGAATAGATGGTGCTTTTGGAAGTGATTATTTAAGAGGAACAGACGGAAAACGTATCAAGCAAAAAATAGGTAAAGGACAATGGAAACCAATTACGGTTGATAATGAAGTTGAGCCAAAAGATGGTTACGATGTTTACACAACTATAGATGTAAATATTCAAGATATCGCACATCATGCTTTGTTAGAGCAATTAGAGAAATACGAAGCAGAACATGGAACTGTAGTAGTAATGGAAGTGAAAACAGGCGAAATTAGAGCGATTTCAAACCTTGGAAGAACATCTAAAAATACCTATTACGAAAAAAGAAATTATGCGGTTTACGAATCTCATGAACCTGGTTCTACGTTCAAGTTAATGGCGTTAATGGCGGCTTTAGAAGATAAAAAAATAGATACTTCAGATGTTGTAGACACAGGAAATGGATATAAAGTGTTTTACGGTCGTGGTATTAAAGATTCTCATGGTAACGGTAAAATTTCTGCAGCTAGAGCACTGGAAGTGTCTTCAAATATTGGATTAGCAACTATTGTGGATAATGCGTATGCTAAAAATCCTAAACGCTTTTTAAATATTTTAAGTCAATGGAATTTAGATAAAAAGCTAAATATTTCAATTAAAGGTGAAGGTGAGCCGATGATTCCTAAACCTGGTGACGATAGATGGAGTCGTAATGCATTGCCATCTATAGCTTATGGTTACAATTTAAAAATAACTCCATTACAAACCTTAACCTTTTACAATGCTGTTGCTAATAATGGCGTAATGGTAAAACCAAGATTTATAAGAGAAGTAAGGGATTTAGATAAAAAAATTGAAGTGTTCGAAAAAGAGATTATTAATGAAAAAATCTGTTCGGATGAGACGCTTCAAAAAGCAAAAATCATGCTGGAAAACGTTGTAAAACGTGGTACGGGATCGTCTTTATATTCAGATTATTTTTCAATGAGTGGAAAAACAGGTACAGCTCGTGTAGAATATTGGATGAAAGATTGGGCAGAAAACCCAAGATATATTTCGTCTTTTGCTGGTTACTTTCCAGCAGATAATCCTAAATATTCTTGCATTGTTGTTATACATAAACCTAGTGTGAAAAAAGGATTTTATGGTGCAGATGTGTCTGGTCCAGTATTTAAAAAAGTGGCTCAAAAGATATTTACAGATACACCAATTATTGACGAGGTTGAAACTTTAGAAGCAAAAACTGCTAAAGTTGAAAAAGAGTATAAAACCTATTATGATATTGCTAATAGATACAAAACTATAATGCCAGATGTAAGAGGTTTGCCAATTATGGATGCAGTAGCATTATTAGAAAATATGGGATTAAAGGTAAAAATTGAAGGTGTTGGTGTAGTAGAAAATCAATCCATTAGTAAAGGAACAAAAGTTAAAAAAGATCAAACCGTAGTTTTAAAAGCATAGTGATTACATTAAAAGACATATTATACAAAGTCACTTTAGATACTGTTGTTGGAAGCACAAATGTTATGGTACGCAATATTCATTTTAATTCGCGTAGTGTAGCTATTAATGATGTGTTTGTGGCAATTAAAGGAACTGTTGTAGATGGACATCAATATATAGAATCGGCAATTAATCAAGGTGCAATTGCTGTGGTTTGCGAGGTTATTCCTGCAATTACAAAAAAAGGTGTCACTTACATAAAGGTGGACGATTCTAGTCGTGCGTTAGCAATAATGGCATCTAATTTTTATGGTAATCCTTCAGAAAATTTAAAACTAGTTGGTGTAACTGGTACTAATGGTAAAACTACTATTGCATCGCTTTTATATCAGTTATTCAAAAAAGCAGGATTTAAAGTTGGTTTATTATCTACCGTAAAAATTATGGTTGATAATAATGAATTTCCTGCAACGCATACAACGCCAGATTCGTTAACAATTAACGCGTACTTAAAGCAAATGAATGATGAAGGTGTAGAGTTTTGCTTTATGGAAGTCAGCTCACACGGAATCGACCAAAACAGAACATTAGGTTTAAAATTTGAAGGCGGAATTTTTACCAATCTGTCACACGATCATTTAGATTATCACAATTCTTTTGCAGAATACAGAGATGTTAAAAAACGTTTTTTTGATGAGTTGCCAAACACTGCTTTTGCATTAACAAATATTGATGACAAAAACGGAAGCATCATGCTTCAAAATACCAAAGCGAAACAATATAGTTATGCCTTAAAAAGCTATGCGGATTATAAAGCTCAAATTTTAGAAAATCAATTTAACGGATTACTGTTAAAGCTGAACGATAACGAAGTTTGGGTAAGATTAATCGGCACATTTAACGCTTATAATATTTTGGCAATTTTTGCTTGCGCGGAATTATTAGGTCTTGAAAAAGATGAGTTATTAAGATTTATTAGCGAGTTAGAAAGTGTTAGCGGAAGATTTCAATTCTTAATTTCTGATGAAAAAATTACCGCAATTGTAGATTACGCGCATACACCAGATGCATTGCAAAATGTGTTAGAAACCATAAATGATATACGTACCAAAAACGAAGAATTAATTACAGTTGTAGGTTGTGGTGGAGATAGGGATAAAACCAAGCGTCCAAAAATGGGGCATATCGCTTCGGCTTTAAGTACAAAGGTAATTTTCACTAGTGATAATCCACGAACAGAAGTGCCAGAAACGATTATTGATGACATTGAAAAAGGCGTAGAAGCTCAAAATTTTAAAAAAACAATATCAATTGTAGATAGAAAACAAGCTATTAAAACAGCATGTCAATTAGCAAATCCTAATGATATCATTTTAATCGCTGGAAAAGGGCATGAAACTTATCAAGAGGTAAATGGCGTAAGAACAGATTTTGATGATTTCAAAATTGTAAAAGAATTTTTAAAACAGTTACAAAAATAGTGTTTGCTTAATAAAGTTTAAGCAGCAAAAAATAAATAAAGAATGTTATACTATTTATTCGAATTTTTAGAAGAACAATACCAAATGCCAGGTGCAAGTGTGTTTCAATTTATCACATTTAGAGCCGCTTTAGCAATCATTTTGTCGTTGTTGTTTTCTACTATTTTCGGAAAAAAAATAATCCTTATGCTTCAAAAAAAGCAGGTTGGAGAATCGGTAAGAGATTTAGGTTTGCAGGGACAAATGCAAAAAGCTGGTACACCAACTATGGGAGGAATCATTATCATTTTAGCGACTTTGATACCTGTGTTATTATTAGCAAGATTGGATAATATTTATGTAATCATGCTAATTGTTACAACACTTTGGATGGGCGCGGTTGGTTTTACAGATGATTATATAAAAGTCTTTAAAAAAGATAAGGCAGGCTTAAGCGGTAAGTTTAAAGTAATGGGGCAAGTAGGTTTAGGTTTATTTGTTGGTGCTGTGATGTATTTTCATCCAGGAGTTACGATTAAGCAAGAAAAAATTAATCCGCAATTTGAGACTGAAAAAATCACTCAAAATTCACCGCGAGAGTTTAATCCAGAAGAGCAATCGCTTTTAACAACTATTCCGTTTGTAAAAGATAACGAGTTTGATTACTCAAAATTAATTACTTGGCTTGGCGATGATTATGCAAAGTACGCGTGGTTAATTTTTATACCAATCGTAATTTTTATAATAACAGCAGTGTCTAACGGTGCAAATCTAACTGATGGTATAGATGGTTTAGCAGCAGGAAGTAGTGCGATAATAGTTTTTGCGCTAGCCATTTTTGCGTTTATCTCTGGTAATATTGTTTTTTCAGATTACTTAAATGTCATGTACATACCAAGGTTAGGCGAGTTGGTAATTTTCACCTCTGCTTTTGTTGGAGCATTGATAGGGTTTTTATGGTACAACACATATCCGGCTCAAGTGTTTATGGGTGATACAGGAAGTTTAACAATTGGTGGTGTCATTGCAGTAATAGCAATCGCTGTTCGTAAAGAATTATTGATTCCTGTGTTATGCGGAATTTTCTTTGCAGAATCTTTATCAGTTATCCTGCAAGTAAGCTGGTTTAAGTACACAAAAAAGAAATATGGCGAAGGTCGACGCATATTTTTAATGTCGCCTTTACATCATCATTATCAAAAGAAAAACTATCACGAAAGTAAAATAGTGACACGATTTTGGATTGTTGGAATTTTCTTAGCAATCATTTCAATAGTTACGTTAAAGCTGAGATAATAAATTAAAAATGTCACACTGAGCTTATCGAAGTGACTCAATAAAAAAATGAAACGATTAGTTGTATTAGGAGCAGGAGAAAGCGGCGTAGGAACAGCGCTTTTAGCAAAAGAAAAAGGCTATGAAGTTTTTGTTTCCGATAAGGGAAAAATAAAAGAAAAATATAAAGAAGTTCTTATACATAATGAGATTGAATGGGAAGATCAACAACATACAGAAGCTAAAATTTTAAATGCAGATGTAGTTATGAAAAGCCCAGGAATACCAGATAAAGTACCTATAGTAAAAGCACTTTTAGAGAAAAGTATTCCCGTAATTTCTGAAATAGAATTTGCAAGCCAGTTTACAGGTGCAACAATAGTTGCAATTACAGGTAGTAATGGTAAGACAACAACGTCTATGTTAACACATCACTTGTTAAAACAAGAACTTAATGTTGGGTTAGCTGGTAATATTGGCGATAGTTTTGCTAAGCAAGTTTTAGAGCATAATTATGATAATTATGTGCTAGAGATAAGTAGTTTTCAGTTGGATGGTTGTTTCAATTTTAATCCAAAAATTGCAGTAATCACCAATATTGTTCCAGATCATTTAGATCGTTACGATTACAAATTCGAAAACTATATCGCATCAAAATTCAGAATAGCTCAAAATCAAACAAAAGACGATTATTTGATTTATGATGCAGATGATGAAGTGATTTCAGACTATTTAAAAAAGCATCCAATTCAATCTACATTATTACCATTTTCATTAACAAAAACAATTGAAAATGGTGCGTATTTGAACAATGAAAATATAATAATAACAATAAATAACAACAAGATAATTATGCCAACAAAAAACATTGCTCTAGAAGGTAAGCACAACATTAAAAATGCTATGGCGGCTTCTACAGTAGCACATTTATTAAAAATTAGAAAACAAACTATTCGTGAGAGTTTAGAAAACTTTCAAGGTGTAGAGCATCGTTTAGAGCAAGTACTTAAAATTAACAAAGTGCAATACATAAACGATTCTAAAGCAACCAATGTTAATGCAACATATTTTGCTTTAGAAAGTATGGATGCGCCAACGGTTTGGATTGTTGGTGGCGTAGATAAGGGTAATGACTATACAGAGTTATTTCAATTTGTAAACGAAAAAGTAAAGGCTATCATCTGTTTAGGAAAAGATAATGTGAAGCTTATGCAAAACTTTAGTTCTATGGTAGATATTATTGTAGAAACTGAGTATATGAGTGAAGCAGTAAAAATAGCCTATAAAATTGCTGAATCTGGAGATAATGTATTATTGTCACCAGCTTGTGCAAGCTTTGATTTATTTGAAAATTACGAAGATAGAGGAAGACAATTTAAAGACGCTGTAAGAAACTTATAGTAAATAATGCAAAACGATTTATTAAATAACATAAAAGGAGATAAGCTAATTTGGGCAATAGTTGCGCTGTTGGCGATATTTTCATTTTTACCTGTGTATAGCGCTGCTAGTAATTTGGCATATGTTGGTGGTAGCGGCAATACATTTGCATTTTTGGTAAAGCATTTTATGCATTTAATTTTAGGTTTTGCAATTATGTACGGCGTTCATAAAATTCCGTATAGATATTTTAGAGGTTTGTCAATGGTAATGATGCCTCTAGTTTTTGTGCTTTTAATAGTAACAATGCTTCAGGGAACAACAATAGAAGGCGCAAATGCTAGTAGATGGATACGTATTCCGTTTATTAACATGTCCTTTCAAACATCTACCTTGGCATCAGTAGTATTAATGGTTTATATTGCTAGATACTTGTCAAAAATAAAAGATAAAACAATATCTTTTAAGGATTCTATTTTACCATTATGGATTCCAGTTTTTGTTGTATTGGCTTTAATATTACCGTCTAATTTTTCTACAACAGCAATCATATTTGTAATGTCTGTTATGTTGTTGTTTTTAGGAGGTTACCCATTAAGATATCTTGTCGTAATGGGAATGGCAGGATTGTTAGGGTTAGTCTTCTTTATACTTATAGCTAAAGCCTTTCCAGATGCAATGCCAAACCGTGTTGATACATGGATGAGCAGAGTAGAAAATTTTGCAAACGGTGAAGATACAGAAGAAGATTATCAAATTGAAAAAGCTAAAATAGCAATCGCTTCTGGTGGCGTTGTTGGATTGGGTTCAGGTAAAAGTATTCAGAAGAATTTTTTACCACAATCTTCATCAGATTTCATCTTTGCAATAATTATTGAAGAATATGGACTTATCGGAGGATTGTTTTTAATGGTGTTATACCTCTGGTTGTTATTTAGAATTGTCATCGTATCCCAAAAAGCAGATACTATTTTTGGCAAATTAGTGGTGCTTGGTGTTGGGTTGCCCATTATATTTCAAGCAATGATTAATATGGCTGTAGCGGTAGAGCTTTTTCCGGTTACAGGACAAACATTACCATTAATTAGTAGCGGAGGAACAAGTATTTGGATGACTTGTATGGCAATAGGAATTATATTAAGCGTTAGTGCAAAACGAGAAGAAATAAAAGAAAAAGAAGCGAAAGACGATAGTGAAAATCCATTAGAAATTCTTTCAGAAACGATTTAAGACAGTGAATCAAAAATCAAAAACATATAAATTTATTTTAAGTGGTGGCGGAACAGGAGGACATATTTATCCTGCTATTGCAATCGCTAACGAGATAAAACAGCGTTATCCAGATTCTGAAATTTTGTTTGTTGGAGCAAAAGACCGAATGGAAATGGAAAAAGTACCACAAGCTGGATATAATATTAAAGGGTTGTGGATTTCTGGAATACAAAGAAAATTAACGCTTAAAAATCTATCGTTTCCTTTTAAGTTAATTAGTAGTTTATGGAATGCTAGAAAAATTGTAAAACAGTTTAAGCCAGACGTAGCAATAGGTACAGGTGGATTTGCTAGCGGACCATTATTGCAAGTTGCGGCTTCTAAAGGAATACCATGTTTAATACAAGAGCAAAACTCTTATCCAGGAATTACCAATAAGTTATTATCTAAAAAAGTAGATAAAATTTGTGTGGCTTACGATAATTTAGAACGCTTTTTTCCGGAAGAAAAAATAATTAAAACAGGTAATCCAGTAAGACAAGATTTATTAGATATTTCTTCTAAAAAAGAAGAAGCAATAAAGCATTTTAATTTAGTTGAAGGTAAAAAAACACTTCTAGTTTTAGGCGGAAGTTTAGGAGCAAGAGCTATAAATCAATTAATCGAAAGAGAATTAGATTACTTGCAAACCTTAAACCTTCAAATCATTTGGCAATGTGGTAAGCTGTATTATCAAACGTATAAATTATACGGTAATACAAAGCATGTACAAGTACATCAGTTTATAAACAAAATGGATTATGCTTACGCTGCAGCAGATTTTATTATTTCTAGAGCAGGAGCAGGATCTGTTAGCGAATTGTGTATAGTTGGTAAACCAACAGTTTTTGTGCCTTCTCCATATGTGGCAGAAGATCACCAAACTAAAAATGCATCGGCAATTGTTAGTCAAAATGCAGCAATTATGATTGCTCAAGAAGATTTAAAGGTAGACTTTAAAAATAAGTTTGGACAATTAGTAGCTAACTTAGAAAAACAAGAACAATTAAGTAATAATATTAAGCAATTAGCATTAGTTAATGCTACTAAAGATATTGTAGGCGAAGTTGAAAAACTTCTAAATAAATAATGAATTTAAACAACATACATAACATTTATTTTGTCGGTATTGGAGGTATTGGTATGTCTGCAATTGCGCGATTTTTTAAGTCGCAAAATAAACATGTAGCAGGTTACGATAAAACTAAAACAGACATTACGGATGCATTATCCCAGATGCAAATAGATATAGTATTTGAAGATTCTGTAGATAATTTAGATGTAAAGTTTTTAAATCCAGAGACAACATTAGTAGTATATACACCAGCAATACCAAAAGACCATAAGCAATTAACGTATTTTAAAAACAGTAATTATAAAGTACTAAAACGCTCAGAAATTTTAGGAATTATAACAGAAAATACGTTTTGTTTAGCAGTTGCAGGTACGCATGGTAAAACTACAACAACAAGTATTTTAGGTCATTTATTAAAATCTTGTAATGTAGAATTAACAGCGTTTTTAGGCGGAATTAGCGAAAACTACAACTCTAATTTAATCCTAAACGGAAGTGAAGTTTCAGTTGTCGAAGCAGACGAATTTGATCGTTCGTTTTTAACCTTAAGTCCAGATATGGCTGCTATTACTTCAATGGATGCAGACCATTTGGATATTTATGGAGATGCTTCGCAATTAGTACAATCGTTTAAAGATTTCACTAAAAAACTAAAACCTAACGGAAAGCTTTTTGTTAAAAATGGTTTACCAATTGAAGGAATTACTTATGGAATTGAAGATGATGCAGATTATTCCATTCAAAATATAAAAATAGAAAACGGGACGTATGTATTAGATGTAAAAACACCAAATACAACACTTAAAAATATAGAATTTAACCTACCAGGTAGACATAATTTGTCTAATGCTTTAGTAGCTCTGGCGATGTCTGTAGAATATGGTCTCCCAACCAATCAGCTCGCCAAAGCTTTAGCAACCTATAAAGGTGTAAAACGCAGGTTTACGTATCAAATAAAAACAGAAAATTTTGTATTTATAGATGATTACGCACATCATCCTGAAGAAATCAATGCTGTACATCAAGCAGTAAGAGAAATGTATCCAGAAAAGAAAGTATTGGCGGTATTTCAGCCACATTTATTTTCTAGAACACAAGATTTTGCAGCAGAATTTGCTAAAAGCTTATCGCAATTTGATCAAATTATGCTGTTAGATATATATCCAGCAAGAGAGTTGCCAATAGAAGGTGTAACATCAAGTTGGTTGTTGAGTTTGATAGAAAATGAAAATAAAGAATTAGTCAGTAAAGTAGATTTAATTTCAAAAATAAAGCAAAGTAATGCAGATGTCGTTTTAACCATTGGTGCAGGCGATATTGGTGCAGAAGTTTCAAAAATAAAACAAGCACTATTAGTACATGAAAATTAATTGGAATTACATAAAAATGATAGTTCTACTAATTTTAGTAGTGTTTTTGTATGCATTTTCTTCAGCTAGAAATACAAAGCGCCAAGTGTCTAAACCAAACATTCAATTCTTAGGTAATAAAAACCTGTTTATCACGCAAGAGGCTGTTAGTAAATTGTTAATACAAAATCAAGAAGGTGTGACAAATACGTCTAAAGAAACTTTAGATTTGAATGGTTTAGAGCAGACGCTAAATGCAAATCCAATTATCGAGTTTGCAGAGGTTTACGTAAATGTTGAAGGCAAATTAACTGCCGAAGTAATGCAAAAAACTCCTATTGCTAGAGTAATTAGTAGTCAAAATTACTATATAGATAGCAATGGTGGCATTATGCCGCTTTCTAAAAACTATACAGAACGTGTTCCAATTGTTACAGGATCTGTAGATAAAAACAATCTTGATATGGTGTATCAAATAGCAGATTTTGTATTAAAAGATAACTTTTTAAAGCAAAATGTTATACAAATACATCAAACAAAACAAAATACCATCATACTAAAATTAAGACAAACAAAGTTTGATGTTATAGTAGGAGATTTAAAACGACTAGAAAATAAAATAAATAATCTTAAAGCTTTTTATATTAAAGCTTCAAAAGATAAAAGTTTAGATAAATACAGTAAAGTAAACTTGCAATTTGGCAACCAAGTTGTTTGTACAAAAGCATAAGTTATGGAACAAAACATTGCAGTAGGATTAGATATAGGAACTACTAAAATAGTAGCCATGATCGGTCGTAAAAACGAATATGGTAAAGTAGAAATTTTAGGCATAGGTAAATCCAAAAGCTTAGGCGTACATCGTGGTGTAGTAAATAATATTACGCAAACCATACAATCTATTCAAATTGCTGTACAAGAAGCAGAAGCAGCTGCAGCAACCAAAATAGAAGATGTTACTGTAGGTATTGCAGGACAACATATTAGAAGCTTACAGCATAGCGATTACATTACTAGACCAAATAGTGAGACTGTAATAGATGAAGAAGATATAGAGCGACTAATAAACCAAGTACATAAGTTGGTAATGCTTCCAGGAGAAGAAATTATTCACGTATTACCACAAGAATATAAGGTAGATGGTCAAGCCGAAATTAAAGAACCAATAGGTATGTATGGTGGTAGATTAGAAGCTAATTTTCATGTCGTAGTTGGTCAAGTATCGTCAATTAGAAATATTGGTCGATGCGTACAAAGTTCTGGTTTAAATTTAGACGGAATCACATTAGAGCCTTTAGCAAGTGCAAATGCAGTATTAAGTCAAGAAGAAAAAGAAGCTGGAGTAGCTTTGATTGATATAGGTGGAGGAACAACAGATTTAGCCATTTTTAGAGACGGTATAATACGTCATACAGCAGTTATACCTTTTGGAGGAAATGTAATAACAGAAGACATAAAAGAAGGTTGTTCTATTATAGAAAAACAAGCCGAATTACTTAAAATAAAATTTGGTAGTGCATGGCCAGGAGAAAATAAGGATAACGAAATTGTTTCAATTCCAGGATTAAGAGGTCGTGATCCAAAAGAAATTACCTTAAAAAACCTGTCTAGAATAATACATGCCAGAGTTGTAGAGATTATAGAACAGGTATATGTCGAGATAAAAAATTACGGTCACGAAGAACAAAAAAAGAAATTAATTGCAGGAATAGTACTTACAGGTGGTGGTAGTCAATTAAAGCATTTAAAACAGTTAGTAGAGTATATCACAGGAATGGATACTAGAATAGGCTATCCTAACGAGCATTTAGCAGGAGATAGTGACGATGCAATAACTAGTCCATTATTTGCTACAGCTGTAGGATTAGTAATGGATGGTTTAAAACGTCAAGACCGTAAAAAAGCAGAAGCAATAATAGAAGAAGAAATTCAGGCAGTAATTGAAGAAAACGAAGAAAAGCCTGAAGAAGAACAAATAGAAGTACCAAAAAAACAACGCAAGTCGTTTTTAGACAAGTTAACCGAAAAAGTAAAAGACTTTTTAGATAACGCAGAATAAAAAAAGAATAAAAAGCGAAAGTAAAAAGTCGCTATAAAATAAGAATTGATCCAGTAAAAATAGAATTTATGAGCAACAACGAATTCGAAAGCATCGCATTTGATTTACCAAAAAATCAATCAAACGTCATCAAAGTTATTGGTGTTGGTGGTGGCGGTAGTAACGCCATTAACCACATGTTCCAACAAGGAATTAAAGGCGTAGATTTTGTAATCTGTAATACAGATGCGCAAGCATTACAAAATAGTGGCGTACCTAATAAAATTCAATTAGGAGTAAACCTAACAGAAGGATTAGGTGCAGGCGCAAATCCAAACGTTGGTGAACAAGCAGCTGTAGAGAGTTTTGAAGACATACAAATGATGTTAGATACCAACACAAAAATGGTATTTATCACTGCAGGAATGGGCGGAGGAACAGGAACAGGAGCTGCGCCAATCATTGCAAAAATGGCTAAAGATTTAGATATCCTTACAGTAGGAATTGTAACGATGCCATTTCAGTTTGAAGGAAAAATGCGTAACGAACAAGCTCAAATAGGAATAGAAAGACTTCGTAAAGAAGTAGATTCTTTAGTAGTTATAAACAACAATAAATTACGTGAAGTTTACGGTAATTTAGGGTTTAAAGCTGGTTTTTCTAAAGCAGACGAAGTTTTAGCAACTGCAGCACGTGGTATTGCAGAAGTAATTACACATCACTATACACAAAACATTGACTTGCGTGATGCAAAAACGGTTTTAAGTAATAGTGGTACAGCAATCATGGGATCTGCAACAGCTGCAGGACAAAATCGTGCGCACGAAGCAATTTCAAAAGCATTAGATTCGCCATTACTTAACGATAATAAAATTACTGGAGCCAAAAACGTATTGTTGCTTATCGTTTCTGGAGCTCAAGAAATTACTATTGACGAGATTGGAGAAATTAACGATCACATCCAAAATGAAGCTGGTCATGGCGCTAACATTATTATGGGTGTTGGTGAGGACGAAAGTTTAGAAGAGTCAATTTCTGTTACAGTTATTGCAACAGGATTTGATGTAGAACAGCAAAACGAAATCTCTAATACAGAAGCAAAAAAAGTAATTCATGCATTAGAAGATGATCAAAATATGGAGCAAGATTTAACAGGAAACGATGCAAATCCTGCTATTATTTTGCCCAATATAGAACTTGAAGAGAAAAAAGAAAATCCTATTGTAAAACATACTTTAGAGATAGAAGACGAGGAAGAAGAAATTGCGCCAAAAGCAAATCCATCTCTTTCTACTTTTGAAATGGACCAAATCAAGAAACAAACCGTAGACGAAAGAGAAATAATTCCAACAAGCGAGTTTATAAAAAACTTAAACGTTACTTACTATGAAGTAGATGTTAATTTAGACGAAAATCAAGAGTTTAACATTACTTCAACAGCAAAAGAAACTGAAACTCCTGAAATTAAAGAAGACGCACCACAAAACAAACAACAAACAATGTTGAGTTTTGATATGCCAATTTCGGAAGAGCCAACAATTGCTCCGGTAACAGAAGAAGATGAAGGACCAATAATTATGGATTTATCTCAAGACGTTGCAAATGTAGAAGTTAACGATTTTGTAGAAGTTATTCCAGTTACAGAAAATACCGAAACTGGAGAAAAACGTTATGCATTAGATGATTACGAAACTGTAGAATCTGCAATTAATGTTACTACAAAAGTAGAGGAAGAAGAAGAGATTGTTTTTGAAAAAAAGACCTTAGAGACAGAATCTAATACAACAAAAGAAGTAGCTACAGAAACTGAAATAGATCCAATGAA
Organism: Mesoflavibacter profundi; assembly: GCF_014764305.1. Classification (NCBI taxonomy): domain Bacteria; kingdom Pseudomonadati; phylum Bacteroidota; class Flavobacteriia; order Flavobacteriales; family Flavobacteriaceae; genus Mesoflavibacter; species Mesoflavibacter profundi. The sequence goes on along the minus strand of NZ_CP061703.1, from coordinate 736,716 downwards.
TACGCCTATATCAGAGCTATTAAAAAGTAGAGCAGAAGAGCGTAGACAAAAAATGAAAAGTTTTAACTATAAATTTAATACTTCAAAAATTGACGATATAGAAAAAGTGCCAGCCTATAAACGTCAAGGATTAGAATTAGATAATAGTCAACATTCTTCAGATAATAGTATCTCAAGAACAACTTTAGGTGTAGATGAGAATGACGAAATTCAATTAAGAAACAACAATTCTTTTTTACATGATAATGTAGATTAATGGACTAAGTTTTAATCTTTAAAAACCCGAAATGCTCTTAGGCTTTTCGGGTTTTTTTATCTTGTCATCTAATCACTTTTAGTATCTTCGTAAATCAAAAAAAAGTAAAAAATAATGAGTTTATCAGCAAAAGTAATGGTAGCCTTAAAAGAGGCAATGAAAAGTAAAGATCAAACAGCATTAACAGCATTAAGAGCTGTAAAATCTGCAATTCTTTTAGCTCAAACCGAAAGCGGAGCAAAAGAAGACTTAACTGAAGAGCAAGAGCTTAAATTATTACAAAAACAAGTTAAGCAACGTAAAGATAGTGCTGCGGTATATATAGAACAAGGTAGAGAAGATTTAGCAGAGCCAGAATTAGAAGAAGCTAAGGTCATTGAGCAATTTTTACCGGAAGCGTTAAGTGAAGAAGAAATTGCGCAAATAGTAGAAGATATAATCACCAAAACTGGAGCAGAAGGCATGAAAGATATGGGAAAAGTTATGGGAATGGCAAGTAAAGAATTAGCTGGTAGAGCAGATGGAAAAACCATTTCTACAATTGTAAAAGCAAAACTAGCTTAAAACAAAATGGCTGCGTAGCTCAATTGGATAGAGCACTGGATTTCGGCTCCAGCGGTTGTAGGTTCGACTCCTGTCGCAGTCACAATTAATTCGTAAATATAATTTTACGATGTAAAATATTGTGTTTTTTAAGCTAGTTTTACTCAGCTTATTCAAGGCAAAAAAAAACACCTCTAAAATCGCTATTTAATGCTATTGCAATTATTATTTCAAACCAAACAACAAGAAGAGTTTGAAGCCTATTTAATATATAAGTTTATAATACCAATTGGAGTCGTATTAATCTTGTTATTTATTATTTATAGATTACAACGTTTATTTCAATTTTTATATGTTTCAAAATATAGAAAACCAGTGTTTAATCATTTTTATTTTAGATTAAAAAGATTAACACCATTACAGCTTTCTATATTAAAAAATCAATATTCATTTTACTCTAAATTAAGTCCAAAATATCAATCGTATTTCGAACATCGAGTGGCTGTTTTTATTAATCAAAATCAATTTATAGGTAAACAGGAATTAAAGATTACCGAAGAGATGAAAATTATAATTGCAGCAACAGCAACGATGTTAAATTTTGGATTTAGAAATTATAAAATAGGCTTGTTGGATAAAGTGTTATTGTATCCTGAAGCATTTTTTTCTAAGCTTAATCAAAATTTACATAAGGGAGAATTTAATCCGTCGTACAAAGCAATTATATTGTCTTGGGAAGACGTATTACACGGGTATTCTATAGAAAACGATAATTTTAATGTTGCTATCCATGAGTTTGTCCATGCTATGCATTTAGATTGTTTAAACCAAAAAGGTTTAAAAGCAGCGATATTTATTAATGGATTTTCAGATATAGCTCATTTTTTAGAAACCAATCCAAACTATAAACAAAACGTTGTAAACTCTAAGTATTTTAGAGCTTATGCGTATACTAATCAATTTGAATTTTTATCTGTTGTTATAGAGTCTTTTATTGAAACTCCAGAACAATTTAACTCTCAATTTCCAGAATTGTATGCAATGGTGAAACGTATGCTAAATTTTAATTTTGCTAATTATTAGATAGCTGATATTTGTCATAATTTTAGTAGAAATAATAAAGTAATTTTAATAGTGAATTTAAAGCTCTATTAAGATGAAAAAACGTACGCCTGTTAAAGATATAATGACAAGTAATGTTATAGCATTACAGACAACAGATGATTTAGAAACAGCTGAAAGTTTATTTAAAAAGAATAAAATTAGACATATTCCAGTAGTATCAGGTCATCAGATTATTGGTATGTTAAGTTATACAGATTTACTTCGTATTAGCTTTGCAGATGCAACAGATGAGTATGCAACAGAAGTAGATACCATTGTATATAATATGTTTACAATAGAACAGGTAATGGCAAAAAAACTTGTTACTGTAACAAGTGAAACTACAATTAAAGAAGTTGCAGAGATTTTAGCAGAAAAAGAGTTTCATGCCTTACCAGTATTAGAAAACGGAATTTTAGTAGGGATTGTTACTACAACAGATCTAATTAAATATTTATTAGATCAATACTAAAGTTGGTTTTGGGTTAATAATGATAAAGGCTACCAATTGGTAGCCTTTATCTGTTTTTTATGAGTTAGCTAATGCTTTTAAATCTTTAATTGTTTCCAATTGATTATCACTTTTAAACACATAACTTCCAGCTACAAGAGCATCTGCACCAGCATCTACTAATTGTTTTGCATTTTTATTGGTTACGCCTCCATCAATTTCAATAATGACGTTGGTATTTTTATCTGCTATTAGTTGCTTTAATTGCTTTACTTTGTTGTATGTGTTTTCTATGAAGCTTTGTCCTCCAAAACCAGGATTAACACTCATGATTAACACTAAATCAATATCGTTAATTATATCTTCTAAGACATTTATGTTGGTATGCGGATTTAGCGCTACACCAGCTTTCATGCCTTCTGCTTTAATTGCTTGAATGGTTCTGTGTAAATGCGTGCAAGCTTCGTAGTGAACTGTTAAGATATCGCTTCCTAAATCGGCAAAGGTTTTTATATATCTATCAGGATCTACAATCATTAAGTGTACATCAATAGTTTTTTTAGCGTGTTTAGAAATTGCTTTTAATACAGGCATTCCGTAAGAAATGTTTGGTACAAAAACACCATCCATTATATCTATATGAAACCAGTCTGCTTCACTAGAATTAACCATTTCTATATCACGTTGTAAGTTGCCAAAATCTGCTGCAAGCAAAGAAGGCGCAATTAATTTTTTAGACATTATTGTTGTGTTGTTTTGTTTAGACAAAAATAGCTATTATCCAAGAAGCAACAAATATTTATGTTGATGTTACAGTAAAAAATAAACCCGAAGTAATCAGCTTCGGGTTCTTTCATCAATCAAAAAACGAACAGTTATGATTAACTGTTTGTTGAGGTAAAAAACGTACTTATTATCCTAAGTATGTTTTTAATATTTTACTTCTAGACGTATGTTTTAATCTACGTATAGCTTTTTCTTTAATTTGTCTTACACGTTCTCTAGTAAGGTCAAAAGTTTCTCCAATTTCTTCTAAAGTCATTGGATGTTGATTACCTAAACCAAAGTATAGTCTAATTACATCTGCTTCACGAGGTGTTAAGGTTTCTAAAGCACGCTCAATCTCTGTACGTAAAGATTCATGTAATAATTCTTTGTCTGGGTTTGGTGATTCTCCAGAGTTAAGTACATCATACAAGTTAGAGTCTTCACCTTCTACTAAAGGCGCATCCATACTTACGTGACGACCAGAGTTTTTCATAGACTCTTTAACATCGTTAATAGTCATGTCTAACTCTTTTGCAATTTCTTCTGCACTTGGTGGACGTTCGTGTGCTTGCTCTAAAAAGGCGAAGGTTTTATTAATCTTGTTAATAGAACCAATTTTGTTTAATGGTAAACGTACAATTCTAGATTGTTCTGCTAATGCTTGTAATATAGATTGTCTAATCCACCAAACAGCGTAAGATATAAATTTAAATCCACGAGTTTCGTCAAAACGTTGTGCAGCTTTGATAAGACCTAAATTACCTTCGTTAATTAAATCTGGTAATGTTAAACCTTGGTTTTGGTATTGTTTAGCTACAGATACTACGAAACGTAAATTTGCTTTAGTTAGTTTTTCTAATGCAACTTGGTCTCCAGCCTTTATACGTTGTGCTAACTCTACTTCTTCATCTGCAGTAATAAGGTCTACCTTACCAATTTCTTGAAGATACTTGTCTAAGGAAGCAGTTTCTCTATTAGTAACCTGCTTCGTGATTTTAAGTTGTCTCATCTAAAAATAAAGTGATAATTTCTATGTGAATATTTTGCTATCAATAGTTATACGTACAGATGTTTCTTTTTGTTACAAAAAAATATATTTTTTTTAAAAATATTAATTTATACGTATATGTCCATCGCCAAAGACATAGTATTTATTGGTGACTAATTGCTTTAATCCTAATGGACCACGATGGTGTAATTTGTCTGTACTAATGGCAAGTTCTGCGCCAACGCCCATTTGTCCACCATCTGTAAATCGGGTAGAGGCATTATGGTAAACAGCAGCACTATCTACTTGTTGCATAAATTTTTTTGCTATATTTTTATTTTCTGTAATAATTGCTGCTGAATGACCGCCAGAATATGTGTTGATCATTTCGATAGCGCTATCTTCATTATTAACTTCGGCTAGCATAATTTTCATTGCTAAAAACTCTTCATACCAAACGTTGTTATCTTTTACTTGAGTTTCATTTGGAAGAATTTCACTTACATTTTTATCAACTAAAATATCCACGCCAAGTTTGTGTAACATGGTTTCTAACTCGTGTACTTTCTTTTCGTATTCAGGAATATTTTTGTCAATTAAAACTTTATCAAGTGCGTTACAACCAGAAATTTTATCGGTTTTAGCATTAACAATTACTTTTACTGCTTTTAACCAATCTGCGTCTTCTGCAACGTATAAAAAGTTGTTACCTCTACCGCTAATTAATACAGCGCAAGTCGCATTGTCTTTAACAAATTTAATTAAGCGTTCTCCACCACGCGGTACGATTAAATCTATTTTTTCTGGTGGGTTTTTTAAGAAATCTTGAGTTTCTTCTCTTTTTAAATGTAATAATTTAATCCAATTTTTTGATAATCCATTGTCTTCTAAAGCTTGATGCCAGCATTTTTCTAAAATAATATTACTGTTCACTGCTTCCTTACCACCTTTTAATAAGATTTTATTATTGGCTTTAAAGGCTAAAACAGCAGCTTCTATAGTTACATCTGGTCTAGACTCATAAATGATAAGAATAGTTCCAAATGGCGCTGTTTTATTGGTGACTTTAAGTCCGCTATTTAAAGTTAAATCAGAGATAGTTTGTCCTACAGGATCTTCTTGATCTCTAACTTCTTTTATAGCTTTTATCATACCATCAACCTTTGCATTGTCAACAACTAAACGGTCGTATAATGCTTGGTCTTCTTTATCAAAAGCGTCTAAATCTTTTTTGTTTTCGGCTATAATTTGATGTCGTTCTTTATCAATAATATTAATCATTGAATCTAGAACTTTATTTTTTATGTCTTTATCTAATAATTTCATTTTTCAATTTTTTTAGTGAATAAACTTTGTTCCTATTTCTTTATCGTCTACAATGTCTACAATTACATTTTCTCTTTTACCATTGGCGATGTATGTAGGAATATCTTTTTTTGCGGTTCCTTTGGCTATTTTTAATTTTGAAGCCATGCCACCACGACCTTCGCCTTCTTTTTTACCAGAAGCTTTTACGTATTTTTCTACATTTTGATCAACGGTGACTTCGGTAATTTTTTCTGAATCTTCATCATCTGGATGACCAGTATATAAACCGTCGGTATCAGATAAAATAATTAATCTATCAGCATCAATCAATTCTGCTACTAAACTTGCTAACTCATCATTATCTGAAAACATAGACATGCTTAGTGAAACAGCATCATCCTCATTAGCAATTGGTGTAACTCCTTCAGCTAATAAGCCTTGATAACAATTAATCATATTTTCGCGGTGTTTACCAGCGTCAAAATCTCTTTTAGTTGCTAAAACCTGAGCGCAACGCATACCATAATCGTGGAAAATACTGTAGTAATGACGCATTAATCGTGGTTGTCCAACAGAAGAATATATTTGTCGTCGTGTAGATTTGTCTGTTGCTTTAATTTCTCCTAAAACTTCTTTTCCAGCTATTGCTGATCCTGAAGATACTAAGACGACATTGATATCTCTTTCATTTAAAACAGAAATTTGACGGACCAATTCTCTTAATACTGGACCTAAAATTCTGTTGTCTTTATTGGTCAGTACGTTCGTACCTACTTTTACTACAATCTTTTTAATATCGTCTTCCATTTTATTTGTCTTTACCTAATTCTACAGCTCTATCAAAAGCAGCATAAGCAGCATCTTGTATTAGCTGTTTTACATTATTGTCTTCCATGCTATCTATAGCAGCTTGTGTTGTTCCGCCTTTAGAAGCTACACGATCTATCCAGCCTTCTGGTGATAAATTGGATTGATTAAACAGCTCTATTGCTCCTTCAAAAGTGTTACTTACTAATACTTTAGAATCGTAATCTGAGAAGCCCATTTTTAATGCAGCTTCTAACATAGATTGCATAAAATAGAATACATATGCTGGTCCACTACCAGAAATTCCTGTAGAGGCATCGATAAATTTTTCGGTATTCACATGAATAGAAGTACCTGTAGTATCTAAAAGGTTTCTAACCATGATTAATTCAATTTTAGAAACAGCTTCAGATTCAGTATAAGATGTGACACCTTTACCAACTTTTGCTGGTAAGTTAGGCATTGCTCTTACTACTTTTTTTGCATTTAATTGATCTTTAATTGTATCTATAGTTACTCCAGCCATTAAAGACACAAATATTTGTTGGTCATTAATTAGTGGTTTCATTTTAGAAAATAAATCTTCACTATGATATGGTTTTACAGCAATAAATATGATATCTGATTTTGGAAGACTATCTTCTAAATTATCATAAACATCAAACTGAGGTTGTTTATTAAGCGTTTTTATTTTTTTAGGATCGGTATCGTAAATTTTTAGATTATGTTTTCCTAATAATGTCGAATTTGACATTCCTTCAGAATACGTTAATCCCATATTACCTGCGCCTATTACTAATACTTTCATTTTTTAATTTTAAATTTTTGTCAGTACTAATAAAGCCACAAACACTATGCGACAGTGCCAAATAGATTATTGGATTTAAATTTTTTTGAGTTTGAAAAGAATTATTACATATCCTTAAAGAATTAACAGTGTAATGTGTTAATAATTAAGGATATGTAAAATGTGTTATGTTAATTAATTCTTAAATAGTGACAGGTTGTCGGTGACAATTAGTGAATTTAATCGCTGTATATTTTGAATAAACCATAAAAAAACCTCGCAATTAGATTGCGAGGTTTTTTTATTAAGGATAAATTATTTGTTAATCTTCCTTTTTATTGTCTCTTGGTTTTTTATCGTCACGACGGTTATCACGATTGCGATTGTCACGTCCTTTGTTATCACGATTTCCACCTTTGTTGTCTCTTGGAGCTCTTTCTTTATAACCTTCAGGTTTTGGTAAAAGTGCTTTACGAGATACTTTGTCTTTTTTAGTTCTAGCGTCTACACCAAAGTACTTTACATCAAATACATCTCCCATATTTACAACATCAGATACATTTTCTGTGCGTTCCCAAGCTAATTCGCTTACATGTAATAAAACTTCGTTTCCTGGTGCTTCTGTGTATTCTACAACAGCTCCAAAATCTAACATTTTAATTACTTTAACTTCGTAAACACTTCCAACTTGAGGCTTAAATAACATGGCATCGATACGCGCTAAAACAGCATCAATTCCTTCTGATCCAACACCTAAGATTTCAACAATACCTTCTTCTGTAACAGGATCTTCGTTAATAACGATAGTTGTTTCTGTTTCTTTTTGTAATTCTTGAATATTCTTTCCGCCAGGACCAATAAGTGCTCCAATAAACTCATTAGGTATACGTCTTGTTACCATTTTTGGAGCGTGACCTTTAACATCTGCATTAGGTTCAGAAATTGTTTCTGTTAATTTACCTAAGATGTGTAAACGACCATCACGAGCTTGTTTTAGTGCATTTACTAAAATCTCGTAAGATAATCCTTTAACTTTTATGTCCATTTGACAAGCTGTAATACCATCTGCAGTACCAGTTACTTTAAAGTCCATATCACCTAAGTGATCTTCATCTCCTAAAATATCAGATAATACAGCGTATTTACCAGATTCTGTATCGGTAATTAATCCCATTGCAATACCAGAAACAGGTTTTTTCATTTGTACACCTGCATCCATTAATGCCATAGTACCAGCACATACGGTTGCCATAGAAGAAGAACCGTTAGATTCTAAAATTTCTGAAACTACACGTACAGTATAAGGACAGTCTTCTGGTACCATACCTTTTAATGCACGTTGCGCTAAATTACCATGTCCAACTTCACGTCTTGAAGTACCTCTTATTGGTCTTGCTTCTCCTGTTGAAAATGGAGGGAAATTATAATGTAAATAGAAACGCTCTTCACCTTCAAAAGATGGCATATCTATTTGGTTTGCTTCTCTACTTGTTCCTAAAGTTACGGTTGCCAATGCTTGTGTTTCACCACGAGAGAAAATAGAAGATCCGTGTGTAGATGGTAAATAATCTACTTCACACCAGATTGGTCTAATTTCGGTAGTTTTACGACCATCAAGACGTAAACCTTCGTTTAAAGTTAAATCACGTACAGCAGCTTTTTCTGCTTTGCTGTAGTATTTAGAGATTAAGTCTCCATAATCTTCAATTTCTTCTTCAGAAAAAGTTGCGATTATTTCTTCTTTAATTTGGGCAAATGCAGCACCACGTTCTTGTTTAGAAGATCCTGCTTTAGCTACAGCATATACTTTGTCGTATGCCATATCATGGATCTTTTTAGCTAAGTCTTCGTCTGCTCTTTCTGCTTCGTACTCTCTAGTTTCTTTTTTACCAAATGCTTCGGCTAATCTAGTTTGAGCTTCACACTGTACTTTAATCGCTTCGTGAGCAGCTTTGATAGCTTCTGTCATTTCTTCTTCAGAAATTTCATCCATTTCACCTTCAACCATCATTACAGAGTCTGCAGATGCACCAATCATCATATCGATATCAGATTCTGCTAATTGTGCTAATGTTGGGTTGATGATAAATTCGCCATTAATACGTCCAACTCTTACTTCTGAAATTGGCGCTTCAAACGGAATGTCTGACAACTGGATTGCAGCAGAAGCAGCTAATCCTGCCATAGCATCTGGCATAACTTCTGGGTCATGAGACATTAATTGTATCATGATTTGTGTTTCGCTGTGATAGTCTTTTGGAAATAAAGGACGTAACACGCGGTCTACAAGACGCATAGTTAATACTTCACCGTCGCTTGGTCTTGCTTCTCTTTTGAAGAATCCACCTGGATAACGTCCAGCAGCAGCAAATTTTTCGCGGTAATCTACTGTTAATGGTAAAAAGTCTACGTCTGCAGCTTTGTAGTTAGATACTACTGTACATAATAGCATACATTTACCAGATTGTACAACAACAGAACCATGTGCCTGTTTTGCTAATTTTCCGGTTTCGATAGAGATTTCTCTACCGTCACCAAGGTCTATGACCTCTTTGTAAGTTTGTGGAATCATAAATTTTTTAATTCTAATTAAACAATGGTCGTTGTGTTGTTGTTGTGTGTAGTTGTTGTTTTGACCAATGAAAAACTATAATTAGCTTCTTCAAAATCCGTTAGTTATACTCAAACGAATGAGTTGTTATAAATGAAAAAAAGAGGCGCGAAGCCTCTTTTTGATTATTTTCTTAATCCTAATTCTTTTACAATTGCACGGTATCTCATGATATCCTTTTTAGTAAGATAGTCTAAAAGCGCACGACGCTTACCTACTAATTTTACTAGAGAACGCTCTGTATTAAAATCTTTACGATTTTGTTTTAAGTGCTCTGTTAAGTGGTTTATTCTGTAAGTGAATAATGCAATTTGTCCTTCTGCAGAACCAGTATTTGTTTTACTGTTACCGTGTTTTGCGAAGATTTCTTCTTTCTTTTCTTTTGATAAATACATTCTAATATTATTGTAAATGATTGTTATGTACACGAAAGTCTATCTTTCGAGCGGCAAATATAGGTATTTTTATTGAAAACAATACTTAATAATATATAATATGTCTGTATTTGATAAAAAATGTTATGCTTTAATTTTTTGTGCTTGTTAAATAAAAATTAAAATAATTCTTTGATACTAATCTTACTAGCTTTAATTTTATATTGCTATAAATCAATAAATTATGACTAAGAGTTTAAAGTCTATAAAAGGAAAACTCTTTGAAAATATCTTTACTCATGCCAAAGAAGGCATTGCTATTGTAGGATTAAAAGGAGATTGGATAAAAGTAAATGGTAGTATTTTAAATACATTAGGCTATACTGAGTCCGAATTGTATGCAATGACTTTTAAAGAAATTACACATAAAGACGATCTTAAAAAGGATTTAAAAAAGATGAATTCTTTACTAGATGGGAAAATAGAAAATTACGCAATGAATAAGCGTTATTTTCATAAAAATGGTCATGTTTTATGGGCAAGACTTAGTGTTTCTTTAGTGAGAGATGATGATCATAGACCTATTTATTTTATTTCTCAAATTTCAGATATTTCTAAACTAATAAATAGTGAGTTAAAGCTAAAATCTATGTTAGATATAGCAAAAGAACAAAATGATAAATTAAGTGATTTTGCCGAAATCATAACTCATAATCTTAAAACTCATGCTTATAATTTAAATACTTTAGTTAGCTTTATTGCTCAAGATTTACCAGAAATAATTGATAAAGAAGAGTTTTTAATGTTAAAAGATTCTGTTATTAATCTAAGCGAAACGGTTAGTCATTTAACAGATATAGCAAAAATAAAATCTCATAATTATTCCGATTTACAATCATTAAACCTTAAAGAATATATTGACAAATCTATTTATAATGTTAGCGCCTTAGCAAAAAATGCGAATAGCAAAATTGTTAATAAGGTAACCGAAGATTTTAAAGTTAAAGCAATACCGGCTTATTTAGATAGTATTATCTTAAACTTTCTTACTAATGCAATAAAGTACAGATCCTTAAAAAGACAACTTCAGGTAAATATTGATTGTAAATATGAAGGTAAATATATTGTCTTAAAAATTTGTGATAATGGACTTGGACTTGATTTAAAAAAGTTTGGAAACAAATTATTTAGTTTATATAAGACATTTCATTATAATACCGATGCAACAGGTGTTGGATTATTTATTACTAAAAATCATGTAGAATCTTTAGGAGGATTTATTGAAGTTAAAAGTGTAGTAGATATTGGAACAACTTTTTTTATTTATCTACTTAGAGGTTAAAAAAAAGACCTTATTTAATAAGGTCTTTTTTTAGTTTTTCTAGATTTTGAACATTAAGCTCTTAAAGGCTGGTTTGTTATTAAATCTATGTATTTATTGACTTGATTTTTTAATTCTCTACGATGTGTAATAAAATCTAAGAAACCATGTTCTAATAAAAATTCTGAGGTTTGAAATCCTTCTGGTAATTCTTGTCCTGTAGTATCACGAACAACTCTTGGTCCTGCAAACCCAATTAAAGCACCAGGTTCAGCAATGTTTATATCTCCAAGCATAGCAAAAGAAGCTGTTGTTCCTCCTGTTGTTGGATCTGTACATAACGATATATAAGGTAAACCAGCATCTGCCAACTGACCTAGTTTTGCTGAAGTTTTTGCTAACTGCATTAATGATAATGCTGCTTCCATCATACGTGCTCCACCAGATTTAGAAATAATCATAAAAGGTAATTGGTGTTTTAGCGCATAGTCTGCAGCACGTGCAATCTTTTCTCCTACAACACTTCCCATAGATCCACCAATAAAAGCAAAATCCATACATGCTATTACTAGATCTTTACCTTTAGATTTACCAACTGCACATCTAACTGCGTCTTTTAAGTTAGTTTTCTTTTCGGCAGCTTTTAAACGATCTGGATATTTTTTTGTGTCTTCAAAATTTAAAGGATCTTTAGATGTTAAGTTTGCATCTAACTCTTTAAATTTATTATCGTCAAATAAAATTTCAAAATATTCTTTACTTCCAATTCTTACATGGTAACCATCTTCTGGACTTACGTAAAAGTTTTTTTCTAATTCTTTAGAATCTACAATTTTACCAGTAGGAGATTTATACCAAAGACCTTTAGGAGTATCTTTTTTTTGTTCTGTTGTGGTTTGTATACCTTTTTCTTTTCTTTTAAACCAAGCCATATTGATTTATAATTTTAGTTTGCAACTTAATTATTTTTATTAATTAAACTGCTTATGCTATTAGTTAGTTTTTTTGATAATTAAGCTTACAAAATTACTGTTTTTATTATTTAATCTCAAAAAATACAATTATTTAACCTTTTAAAATTTAATGTTTCACAAAAAAATCCTGCTAATTATCCATATTTAATAGGATTAGCAGGATTTAATAATTAAGTGTTTAAAGTCTTAAAGCGTGTTAACGTTATTTAAGTCTTCAAAAGCTTTTTTAAGACGTTCTACAAAAGTTTGTTCACCTTTACGTAACCAAACACGTGGATCGTAGTGTTTTTTATTAGGAGAATCTGGTCCATCAGGACTACCAATTTGAGATTTTAAATAATCTGCTTTTTCGCCCATATAGTCTCTAATACCAGACATAAATGCATATTGCATATCTGTATCGATATTCATTTTAATAACACCGTAACCAATAGCTTCTCTAATTTCTTCTAAAGTAGATCCTGATCCACCATGGAATACAAAATCAATATGGTTATGCGGTAAATTATATTTTTCTGAAATATATTCTTGCGAGTTTTTAAGGATTTTTGGTGTTAACTTTACATTTCCTGGTTTGTAAACACCATGTACATTACCAAAAGCAGCAGCTATTGTAAATTGGTCACTTACTTTGCTTAACTCTTCATAAGCATATGCAACTTCTTCTGGTTGTGTGTAAAGTTTAGATTCGTCTACATCACTATTGTCTACACCATCTTCTTCACCGCCAGTTATACCAAGTTCTATTTCTAAAGTCATACCCATTTTACTCATTCTAGCAAGGTATTCTTTACAAATTTCGATGTTTTCTTCTAAAGGTTCTTCACTTAAATCAATCATATGTGAACTGTAAAGTGGTTTACCTGTTTCTTTAAAATGCTGCTCACTAGCATCTAAAAGTCCATCTATCCAAGGTAGTAATTTTTTTGCACAATGGTCTGTGTGTAAGATTACAGGAACGCCATAAGCTTCTGCCATTAAGTGTACGTGTTTTGCACCAGCAATACTTCCAGCAATTGCTGCTTTTTGACCATCGTTGCTTAACCCTTTTCCAGCATTAAATTGTGCGCCACCATTAGAGAATTGAATTATAACTGGTGCATTTAAAGCTGCAGCAGTTTCTAAAACACCATTAATTGTATTAGATCCTATAACGTTTACAGCAGGTAGAGCAAATCCTTTTTCTTTAGCTAATTTGAATATTTCTTGAACTTCTTTACCTGTTGCAACTCCAGGTTTAATGTTATGAGCCATTTTAATTTAATTTGTTGAATTAGTAATGTTTGTAAAAGTAAGGAAATTAGATGTTATTTTTAAGTTTTTAGGTATAAAACCACGCAAACGTTATCGCAAAATTAAGCCTATCTAGAATGGATAATTTATACCAATATTATAGACTGCGTTTGAAAAATTATAGTCTTTAAACCAACGATTTCCTTTTGGGTAAGCAGGATTGTAAGTTTTAAAACCTATATCGCCACGTAATACAAAGAAGCCAAAATCGTAACGCAAACCAAATCCAGATCCTACTGCGATATCTTCTAAAGATTGTAACCCAGAAAAGGTTGCTTTTTCTTCTTCTATATCGTCAAATACATTCCAAATGTTACCAGCATCTACAAATAAAGCACCATTTAAATCTCCAAATAAATTAAATCTTTGCTCTGCACTTAATGCTATTTTAAAGTTTGCTTCGTTAAATTCATTTGTGGTTTCTAAACTTCCAGGACCTAAATTGTATGCTGTCCAAGCTCTATTATCGTTTGCTCCACCAGCAAAAAAACTTTTAGAGAAAGGTATGTTTGTAGAGTTGCCATATGGTATAGCAATACCTACAAAACTTCTAATAGCTAATACGTTTTTGTAGCCTAAACTCCAGTGTTTTATATAATCAAATTCTGTTTTTACATACTGAGAGAATGCTACATTGAAAAATTCATATTGATCATTTTCATTTTTTTGAGCGCCTAAAATAGCAGATGCTGTAGATAAAAAATTTCCTGCTAATTCTAATTTTAATCTTAAAATTGAAAAGTCTTCATCTAATAAGTTTTCTCTTCTGTCTTTAACATAATTAAAGTTTGTCGAAAATATTAAGTTGTCTTCTGTTAGTCTTGTTTTTCTTTCGCCTATAGCATTTGCAGCATCTAAATCGTCTTGCGATAAATTAGCGTTGTAAACCCCATTTTTAACTTCGTTTAAAAAGAAATTGGCTTGTCCAGGAATACCTAAAACTTCGTTGTTTGAAATATATCCGCTGTTTTGAGCAATTTGATTTAATGTTTCAAAAGAGTTTTGATAGACATTAAAATAATTTGCTGTGTTTAAATTTTTTACAAATTGCACATTAAATAAATCCAACCTGTTGGTTACCGATCTGCTAGGATACCATTGGTAATTAAATATTCCAGAAAATGTTTGTTTATCTAAACCTATGTTGGTTTGACTTGATGCAGCAAGTGTTATTTTTGTACTAGGCACCATGGATTTAGGTATGATTTTTTCTGTATTAAAAGGGAAAAATATTCTTGGAAAATTAAGTTTTAGGTTTGCACCAAGTTCGTTAATATCAAAAAATTGATCACTATCATTATTTGCATCTTTTGAAGCACCAATGGATGCAAATCCAGAGATTTCTAATGTTTCGGCACCATTAAATACGTTTCTTATCAAGAGACTTGGGTTAAAAGAAAATCCAACTGTTTGTATGTTACTTTGTAAGGCTTCTGCACTTATACCAAGTTCGAATTTTTTTAAAGGTGTTAAGTAAATATTTGCTGTTAAGGTTGTATCTGGATTTTCTACATACTCTATATTAGGGTATTTAAACGTACGTAAGTTACTTATTAATCTAGAGGTTAACGGTCTGTCTCTATCTTTAAACAAAGTGTTTGGCGTTATAAATACAGCATTTGTTATAGCTTTAGGTTTGTATCTTAATTTACCAATGCTGTATACGTTGTAATTGTCGTAAGTTACCGAGTCTGTTATTGCAATATTTCGGTTTTTATAGCTACTATTAGTATAAATATTTACATCTTTTATAGAGTATACTTTAAAAGGTTCTCTTCTTGTTGAGTCTTCTTCTCTTATTAATCTGTTGTCTATAACAGTTTCTAATGTCATCGTGCTATTACCTCTTAAAGTGTCTGATACATATCTTACATAATCTTGAGAGAAATGGTAAACACCATTGTTACGCATTAGGTTGGTTATACGATCTTCTTCATTATAAAGAATATCATCTTTAAACTGTTTATTTGGTTTTATTAGGCTTTGCGATTTGTGCGCTTCAAAAATTTTACTTACTTCTGGAGAAGCAATACTTGTAGAAACAGTATCTATTATAAAAGCATTACCTGTTTTAATTTTATAATCTACGGTACCTTTTTTGTCTTCGCCTCTATTAATGTTATAATCTGCAGTTACATTAAACCAACCGTTAGATTTATAGTAGTTTTCTAACTGCTTTACAGATTTTTCTGTAAGTTTTTCGTTAATAATTACTGGTGCTTCACCTGTGTTTTTAATCCATATATTAAAGTTTTTTCTAGAACTGATAAATTTATCAAGTTGTTTTCTAGATAAGACTTTGGATTTACGTTCTATTTTTTTTGGATTATTGTAATATTTATCCATTAAAATAGAGTCTATATTTGGTCTTGCAAGATTATAAAAGTATAGTCTAATAGGTAAGTTTACTAGAGGTAATCTTGTGTTAGGTTGTTGGTATATGATATTTGAGATTGTATCGTTTTTAACCTCTTCACCATTGATAATTAAATTATTTTTAATTAATAGATGTTGATTGTCTGCAACACGTTTAACCGAATTACAACTTGAAGCAAAAAGGGCTATTATTAATAGCGTAATTGTAAACTGAAAATGTTTCAAAAAGAAAAATTTAATAGTAAAGGATTAATATTTTGATACCTAGATTACTTGTTAAACTCAAAAATACATTAAATATTCAATAAAGATGAAGTATATAGTTTAAACTGCTTATTTTTCTGTTACTTTTATAAAAAAATTAAGATAAAGTGCTTTCTAAAAATCAGATAAAAAATATTACCAAATTACAGCAAAAAAAGTATAGGCTAGAAGACGGTTTATTTATTGCTGAAGGTGTTAAAGTAATCAACGAATTTTTAAATTCGACATTAGAATTGGTAGATTTATTTACAACACAATCTTTTAATACTAGTAAAGAAACTATAATTACAGCACAAGAGTTAAAAAAAATTAGTGCCTTAAAAACGCCAAACACAGCGTTGGCAATTTTTAAAATACCTGAGTTAACATTAATAGATAATTCTGGTTTAATTGTAGCGTTAGACAATGTTAGAGATCCAGGAAATTTAGGGACATTAATACGATTGTGTGATTGGTTTGGAGTAAAACAATTGCTTTGTAGTAAAGCTACTGTAGACTGTTATAACCCTAAAGTTGTACAAGCAACTATGGGAAGTTTAACACGAGTAAAAGTATTTTATATAGATTTAGAACATTATTTAAACGAAACAAAACTACCAGTTTATGGCGCTTTTATGGACGGAGAAAATGTGTATAAAACCAGTTTACAAGACCAAGGAATATTAGTTTTGGGTAATGAAGCTAATGGAATTAATAAAAATGTAGAAGGTCTAATTACTAAACGAATAAGTATACCACGATTTGGTGATTTACAAATTACAGAAAGCTTAAATGTAGCTACTGCAGGCGCAATATTGCTAAGCGAATTTAAACGAAACGATTAGATGATATAAGTTGAAAGACCAGAGTTATTCTATCTGCTAGTAGAAAGTTGTAAATTTTTTACTGAACAGTAAAATTAATAAAAAAGCCTCTAGTTTGCATACTTTCTATATTGCTAGTCCAAGGACTATTTGGATCTTTATCTCTAATAATTTCGTCATTAAGAGCAAATACACCTCTAATAGAAGGCGTAAATTTAAACCTATCAAGGTAAAAATCTATACCCAAACCTAATTCGTAAAACTGCATGTTTTTTTTCATTCTAAATTCTCCAGCAGAATTGTCGTCTGGATTTTTTTCGTTACTAGAAAGGTTGATTGCAGTAGACAAACCAGTTAATATAAATGGTTTAATATTATTAACGCGTTTTGTAGAAATTTTTAATAATAAAGGAAAGTAAACGTAAGTAGATTTTACTTCTCTTAATAAATCAGAATCAGAAATTTCGTCTTCAAAATTTTCAAAATTAGCCAAAGGATAATTTAGATTTCTTTGAGAGATAACTAAACCTGGTTCTAATCTTAAATCAAAATGATCATTTATTCTTAGATTACCTATTAAGCCTACATTAAACCCAATAGTTCTTTCGGTTTGAATATCTCCTAAATTGTCTTTGTAATCAAATTTAAAATCTAAATTATTAAACCCAAGATAATAGCCCCAACTTAATCTAGCTTTATCTACGGTTTGAAGATTTTGTACTTTTTCTTTTGTAAATAATTGCGCGTTTGTAATTGAAACACTACATATTGTGAAAAGTATAAAAAATAGGTATTTCATGTAATTGTTAAGATTTTGACGCTATATAAATTGTAGCAACACCAAACGTTTGAGGTTTATCTTGCACATTTATAAACCCAATATTACGTAAAATATTGTTTAAAGCTTCACCGTAAGGAAAAACAGATGCACTTTCACTTAAATATTTGTAAGCTGTTTTGTCTTTAGAAAATAGTTTTCCAATAGTTGGTAAAATGTATTTAGAATATACTTTATAACCTTGTTTAAAAGGAAACTTTGTAGGAACAGATGTTTCTAAAATTACAAAAGTACCACCAGGTTTTAATACGCGTAAAATTTCTTTTAAACCATTGTTTAAGGTTTCAAAGTTTCTTACGCCAAAAGCTACGGTAATTGCATCAAACGTGTTGTCTTCAAAAGGCATATTTTCAGAATCACCAATAATCATGTCTATTCTGTTGTCTAATTTTTTGTCTTTAACCTTTTGCTTACCTACGTTTAACATACCTGGACTAATATCTAGACCTATAATTTTTTCAGCAGAAGTTTGAGCAAGATTAATAGCAAGATCGCCAGTACCAGTTGCAATATCTAAAATAGATTTAGGTTGTTGCTTTTTTATAATGTCTACAACATTATTACGCCATTTAATGTCTATTCCAAAAGAAATTACGCGGTTAAGTCCGTCATACTCTTTAGAGATAGTATCAAACATTTGGGTAACTTGTTCTTTTTTACCTAAGTCGCTGTTTTTGTAAGGATTTACTTTAGTCAAAATCAAAAATTTTGGCAAAGATAATGCTTTAGACTTGGTATTAAAACTTCAAAAGCATAATTATTTAAGGCTTAAATATTTAAAATAATTATCTTTGTATCCCTTATTTAAAGATTATTTATGAAAATAATTATAGCTGGAGCTGGAGAAGTTGGATTTCATTTAGCAAAACTATTATCTTACGAGTCTCAAGAAATTACATTAATTGATACAGATAGAGAAAGCTTATCCTACGCAGATAATCATCTTGACATTAAAGTGTTAAAAGGTGATGCAACATCTATTGCAATATTAAAAGAAGCTCGTGTAGAGACTTCAGATTTATTTATTGGCGTAACAGCTTCTGAAACAACAAATATTACCGCTTGTGTCTTAGCAAAGCAATTAGGAACTGTACGTACCATTGCAAGAATTTCTAATACAGAGTTTATCAAGCATAAAGATGAGGTTGGATTTACAAGATTTGGAATAGATGAATTAATCTCGCCAGAAAGTCTTGCAGCTTCAGAGATTGAATTGCTGTTAAACCAATCGGCTTTTAGAGATAGTTACGAGTTTGAAGATGGTGCGCTTACAATGGTTAGTTTAACCTTATCAAGAACAGCAAGTTTTGTTGGTAAAACGGTTAAAGAAGCAGGACAATTATTTTCTGAAATTCATTTTGTGCCAATTGCAATACAACGATTTGGTACACAATATACTATAATTCCTCGTGGTGATACCGAGTTTAGAGAAGGCGATAGTGTTGTCTTTATAACCAGTGCTGGCGGCGATCAAGAACTATGTAAGATGACCGGAAAATCTAATACACCAGTAAAGGATGTAATGATTTTAGGAGGTAGTAAAATTGGTTTTAAAACTAGTAGAGACTTATCTACTAATGGTTTCAATATAAAATTAATAGAAAACAATAAAGATCGTGCTTTTGATCTAGCAGATGACTTACCAAAAGTGTTAGTGATTAATGGAGATGGACGTAATGTAGAATTGCTAGAGGAAGAAAGTATTAGCGATATGGATGCGTTTATATCTGTTACAGGAAACTCAGAAACCAACATCATGTCTTGTCTTGTTGCAAAATCTAAAGGTGTTAAAAAAACAATAGCTTTAGTAGAAAATATGGATTATTTTGAGTTGTCTCAATCCATAGGAATAGATACCTTAATAAATAAAAAGCTACTAGCAGCAAATAATATATTTAGATACATTAGAAAAGGTGAAGTTATTGCTATGACTAAGCTAAATAACATGAATGCTGAGTTGTTAGAGTTTAGGGTAAAAGCGACATCAAAGATTTGTAACAAGTTAATTAAAGATGTACAATTTCCAAGGTCTGCAATTGTTGGTGGAGTGATAAGAAATGGTGAAGGGTTAATTGCACTTGGTGGATTTAAGATAAAAGAAGGCGATTATATAGTAGTATGTTGTTTGCCAAGGTCTATTAAAGAAGTAGAAAAATTATTCTTATAAAATAATCATGGGAAAAGGACTGCGCCTTAATTATAAAATTATCTTCTATTTTTTTGGATTGTTATTAGTATTTAATGGAGGATTTATGTTGCTATCCAGTTTGGTAAGTTTGATTTATCAAGATGGTGTTACATTACAAATTTTCTTATCGGGTATCATAACATTAATTTTTGGTTTATTTGGAATGCTACACCATAGAAACCATAATAAAGAAATGAACAAACGCGAAGGTTATATAGTTGTTGCGTTTGGTTGGGTAGTCATGTCTCTATCTGGAGCAATTCCTTATGTAGCAACAGGAAGTATACCAAGTTTTACTAGTGCGTTTTTTGAAACCATGTCTGGGTTTACAACAACAGGTGCATCAATTTTAAATGATATTGAAGTAGTGCCAAAAGGTGTTTTATTCTGGAGAAGTTTAACACATTGGATTGGTGGTATGGGAATAATTGTTTTAGCAGTAGCAATACTTCCGTTATTAGGAATAGGAGGAATGCAGTTATTTGCTGCAGAAGCACCAGGACCAAGTGCAGATAAGTTACATCCTAGAATAACAGATACCGCAAAGCGATTATGGCTAATTTATTTTGGTTATACTGCTGCAGAAACTTTGCTTTTAAAACTTGCAGGAATGAGCTTTTTTGATGCAGTTAATCATTCTATGAGTACTCTATCTACTGGAGGTTTTTCAACTAAAAATGCAAGTGTTGCCTATTGGAATGATAATCCATTAATACAATATATTATTATTGTGTTTATGTTTTTAGCAGGAACTAACTTTGTATTAAGTTATTATGCGTTTAAAGGAAAAATAAGCAAGATTATACAAGATGAAGAGTTTAAACTTTACTTTAAGTTTATTACAATTTTTACCTTAATTGCAGCTGTTTTGATATATTTTAGAGCAGATATTTCGTTATCTAGTATTTCTCATCCTCAAGTTTTTGGTCCAGCCGAAAGTGCTTTTAGACACGCTTTATTTCAAGTGTTAACAGTGGTAACTACAACAGGTTTTATTAGTGCAGATTTTACCTTGTGGACTCCTTTTTTAACTGTAATGTTTTTTGGTTTAATGTTTTTAGGTGGTTCTGCAGGTAGTACATCTGGTGGCGTAAAAGTTGTAAGACATTTAGTTTTAATAAAAAATGGTTTTTTAGAGTTTAAACGTACATTGCATCCAAATGCAATTTTACCTGTAAGATATAATCGTAGAGCAGTTTCTGGTATTATTGTATTTAATATTCTTGGATTTTTTATCCTTTATATGATTTCTTTTATAACTGGAGCTTTAGGGTTTTCTATGATGGGATTTGATTTCGAATCTTCTATAGGTATTGCTGCTTCCAGTTTAGGTAATGTTGGTCCAGCATTAGGTGTTTT
The DNA here is from genome assembly GCF_014764305.1 of Mesoflavibacter profundi. NCBI lineage: Bacteria > Pseudomonadati > Bacteroidota > Flavobacteriia > Flavobacteriales > Flavobacteriaceae > Mesoflavibacter > Mesoflavibacter profundi. The sequence continues at coordinate 715,303 of NZ_CP061703.1, read as the reverse complement.
TGGTCCTGTAAATAATTATGCTGCACTACCGCCAATAGGACTTTGGTGGTCAAGTTTTTTAATGTTAATCGGTCGTTTAGAATTATTTACTGTTCTTATTTTGTTAACGCCTTTTTTCTGGAGGAATAGGTAGTTAATATTTTAGGGTGAAATGCCCTGTTTTATTTATAACTTTATTTTCTGTTGTGATTAATTCGGCTTTAAACCAGTAATCGTCGCTTGGTAGTTTTTTTCCATTGTAAATACCGTTCCAACCTAAATCTATAGTTTTTAAACTCATCGCGTAAAGTCTCTTGCCATATCTGTTATATATTTCTATATAAGCACTTTTGTAAGTGTTAGAGTTTATGCCCTTTACCGTCCAAATATCTTTTACTCTATCATTGTTAGGTGTAAAGTATTTTGGAAATTGAATAAATGAAATTTGCTTACTAATATCTGCCTCACAATTATAAATATCTCTAACATAAACATCTATAATACCTGGTTCTACATTGTAAAATGTATAAGCATTGCTATTACCATAAAAATTTACATTATCTAAAGAAAACTCATAGTTACTTTCGCCTATAACATCTATATTTAAAGTTGTTCCATCTATATTTAAATTATTAAATGTAGGATAATTTGGAGCTTGTATGTTAAAGTTAGTTGTATAATAACAGGTTAAATTATTTTCTGTTCTAGATACTTCAACATTATAATTTCCAGGTTGTGTTATTTGAATTATTCTATTATTAGATATAACGTTACCTTGATTGTCATACCATGTCCAAGTGTCATTTTCTATACCTGCATCTAGTTGTATATATTCATCTTCAAAACACATTTGATATGTTGGTAAAATATCTAAATTAAAAGCGCTATTAACAATTAAATCAAAATTAGCAATTGCTCCACAGCTACCATTAGATTGGTTAATAATTACCCAAATTGTATTATTTATACTGTCGTAATCAAAATTATAAAGCGGGTTATTATTGTCATTAATCACGTTGGTACCAGATAGTGCATCTTGATAACTAGGGTAAAAGTTTATTTGTTCAATTGTTGGTAAATTTAATAAAGAAGCTATTTCTTGAGCTTTGTTTAATAAATTAAATCTACCAATATTGTTGTATTGGATGTTATCCGAATCTTCACAAGAAACAAGTGGATCAAGTTCTATTAATTGTTGAGTGTTAACTTCGATATTAAAGGAGTCTATATTTTTACAACCATAAATTGATGTTATGTTTACAAAAATTTGCTCTGGATTAGAGTTGTTTTGGTAAGACTCAGGATTGTCTATTGGGTTAATCTCATTGTTGGCGTCTTGAAAAGTGTTGTAAAATTTGATATCGTAGCTAGAATCATCTCTTGGATCGCCATTATAGAAATTTTCGACTTGATATAAATTGAATGTAGAAGTACCTGAATTATTTATATCGCATTGAGAAAAAACCATATTATCGTCTATTTCTGGTAAAGGGTACGCTTCAACTATCTTGTATAACTTTATAGTATTATTATTTACTGTTATTTCAGCTCTAACTGTATAGATACCTGCATTTAGGTAGTTGTGAGAAGGGTTTAAGGCGTTAGATGTATTACCATCACCAAAATCCCAATTTACTGATGAGATTGTGTCATATGCATCAAGATTAAAATTAAAAGTTTGGTCTACACATCTGTTTTCTGTGATAATTCTATTTCTCATAAAGGATGTAACAAAGTTAGGAAGTCCTTTTGTGCTGTGATTTACTAATGTTATTGCATGATTAATGTAGCCTATATCATTGTAGTTGTCAGGTTTATTTATCACACTAATTTTTTTAAAATAATGAGGATCGCTATCTAAATAATTAGCTATATATATTTTAGAGTTACTAGCTAATTGTAAGCCTCCAAATCTATAATCAGAGCTATAATCTATTAGTTCTTTTTCTGTAAAAGGCGCTCCGCTATTTAGTTCAAATTTATGTAAATAAGAGTAATCGTTAAAATTACCTGTAAAATATAGTACTTCAGAATCTGCAGAAAACTCTATGCTATCTACAGAAACAGGAGTAAAAATATAACCAGCATTTAATCCTTTAAAATAAGTAACGGAATTGGATATTATATCGTAATTATATATTTTAATAGTTGAAGTGTCACTACTGTCGCCTATTGCTATATATTGTCCATTTGGAGAAATTTTTAATCCACAGCTTTTATTTATATATTCATACTGAAGTATTACAGTGTCTTCTAGACTAACAGTTGAAGTAGTAAAATTACCAAAAACACCAATATTTATAATAAACAAAGCCTGATATGTTGTGTCGTTAAAAGGGTTTATTTTACCTAATCCAATTGCTTTTACAGAATTTGTTTGAGGTGAATAAACTGCACTAATTCTTTCTGTAGAAGAATTTGTTAGCTTTACATTTTTAGAAGTTACTACACCGTCAGGATTTGCGTCATCAAATACAACAGTAGTATAATAAATACCACTACTAGTGTAATGAGTTCTTGTGGTTAAAACAAAAAATCTTAATTCGTCGTTTGGATCAGGAATTATAATACTAGATTGAAAATTTGTTGTTTCTGCATTTAAATCTTCACCATTTGTCATTATTTGATGATTCCTATTCCATATTGTTTGCCCATTTGTATAAAATAGTAGCATACCATTTTCGTCAGAAATAGTTGAACAACCAGCTGGAGTATCCATCGCGCTGTCAGTTAATTGCGAAACTTGTCCGTAATTAAAATTTAATCCTGATTTATTACCAAAATACCAATTGTTAGTTTCATTTTGACAAAACGAAACTTTTATTGTAACAATAAATAATATTAAGATAACCATCAGGTCTTTAGTAGAGTACCTCATGATCAATAGCAATTTATACGAATATACAAATTAACTAATTGATAATGTTAGTTTTGAATAATAATTTGTAACATTTTTGAAAAAACATCTACCTATATATAAAGCATGATTTTTAGAGATTTCCATATTAAAATATAATATTCTGATATAGTAATTTAATATCTAACCTCTAAATTTTCAGAATAAAATTAGTAATTATGGGAGGAGAAGGATCAATGATGGCAGCAAATAACTCTTTAAAAAATAACAGGAGTATGTTGTCTAAATGAAAGGGAAAGTCTTTAGGTTTAATTGCCAAGTCTAACTATAAAACAGAGTATAATTTACCAAAAGCAAAACCAGAAGATATAAAAAGATTAAGAGATAAATTACAACAAGAACAACGTTTAAGTAGAATAAAAAGCATCATTTTGTTTTTGGTCATTTTTATAATACTTATCGTTATATTAATATTCTTAAATAATTAATTATGCCTTTAGGAGAGTATATGCAGTCTGTTTTAAAATCAAATAAATCTATTAGATTGAATAAAACTAGTCGATTTAAAGGTAAACACTTTCTTGAAGGTAAAGGTGAGTTGGATTTTAGTGATTTGCCTAAAGCTAGTCCAAATCAGTTAAAAGAAATAAAAGAAAAAATAAAATATGATCTTGAAAAAAGGCAAATAAAACGATTTATATTGTTCGGATTTATTTTGTGTATTGTGTTAATAATCATCTTTAAAATACTTTGATGATTTGTTTCATCTAAAATCTACATATTATGTTTGGCGGTTCTCCATCTTCGGTATTTAAAAATAATAGAGACTTATTAAAAAATAATAAGAGGGAGAAATTTGTCTATAAAAAAAGTATACAGAATAAAGTAGAAAAAGAAAAGTTTGATCACTTAATTTTAAATACAGAATATTGTCAACAAATTAGAAAGCAACTTAAAAGAGATAATAGGATAAAACGGATAAAACAAGTTGTTTTACTTACAATTGTAATGAGTGTTTTAATCGGTATACTTTATTATTATTCATAAAAAAAGACCTTAATTAAAGGTCTTTTTTTATTTATTATATAAGCTATAATTAGCTTACAGCTTCTTTAATTCTTTTAATAGCTTCAATAATCTGTTCTTGACTTGCCGCATAACTAATTCGTATACAATCAGGATTTCCAAAAGCATCACCAGTAACCGTAGCAACTAACGCTTCTTCAAGTAAGAATAACGAAAAATCTGTGGCGTTATTAATAGTTTTTCCTTTTAATGTCTTTCCGAAGAAATAAGAAACATTAGGAAAAACATAAAAAGCACCTTCAGGTATATTTGCATTAAAGCCTTCAATTTCAGATAGCAGTTTAAGTACAAGATCTCTTCTAGTTTTAAATTCGTCTATCATGTATTTTACTGCAGAAGGACTTTCGTTTAAAGCTGTAATTACAGCTCTTTGCGCAATACAATTTGCTCCACTTGTTATTTGTCCTTGCATTTTGTTACAAGCTCTTGCAATCCAGTCTGGAGCACCAATATATCCAATACGCCAACCAGTCATAGCAAATGCTTTTGAAACGCCATTAACGGTAATGGTTCTGTCGTACATTCCATCTATACTAGCCATACTTGTATGAGGCGAATCTGTATAATTTATGTGTTCATAAATTTCATCAGAAACTATATAGATATTTGGGTGATTTTTTAAAACGTTTGCTAAGCCTTCTAATTCTTCTTTACTGTAAATAGATCCACTTGGGTTACAAGGTGAGCTAAACCAAATCATTTTGGTTTTTGGTGTAATTGCAGCTTCTAATTGTTGAGGTGTCATTTTAAAATCTGTATCAATACTTGTAGCGACTTCTACAGGAACACCATCATTTAATTTTACAATATCAGAGTAGCTTACCCAATATGGGCAAGGTAGAATAACCTCGTCACCTTCATTTAACATCACAGCAGCAACATTTGCTAAGCATTGTTTTGCACCTGTAGAGACTACTATTTGAGGTAATGTATAAGTTAGATTATTATCTCTTTTAAATTTTGTGATAACAGCTTCTTTTAATTCTTGATAACCATCTACTGGTGTATAAGAATTATAGTTTTGGTTAATAGCATTTATGGCTGCTTCTTTAATAAAATCTGGAGTATTAAAGTCAGGTTCGCCTAAGCTAAGTCCGATAATGTCTTTACCTTCATTACGTAATTCGCGTGCTTTTGCTGCCATAGCTAAAGTCGCCGAAGTAGACATGTTTAAAATGCGGTTGGAAAGTTGTTGGTCCATTGGTTTTTTAAGCTTGAATAGCTGGTCTTTGCCCCATTTCTTTTAAAAACTTAAAATGAGCAATTACAGCTTTGCGTGTTGTTTTGTATTCGTTATATGGTAAATTAAACTCTTTTGCTGTGTTTTTTACAATTTCGGCGATTTTACCGTAATGTACATGGCTAATATTAGGGAAAATATGATGTTCTACTTGATGGTTAAGTCCACCAGTAAACCAATTTATTAGTTTGCTTTTTGCTCCAAAATTAACAGTAGTTTTAAGCTGGTGTATTGCCCATGTGTTTTTCATTGTGCCATCTTTTTCTGGTAAAGGCATTTCGGCTTCATCCATTACGTGTGCTAGTTGAAAAACAACGCTTAAGATTAAACCTGCTGTATAATGCATAATAAAAAATCCTAAAAGAACTTTCCACCAAGCTAAATCAAAAAACACTAGAGGAATAACTATCCAAATTGAAACATATACTAATTTAGAGATTACTAATTTACTCCAATTCCAAACCGGATTAGGAAACTTACCGTAAGATAATTTTCTATGCATGTAACGTTTCATTTGTTGCCAATCTGTTGTGATAGCCCAGTTTATAGTTAGTAATCCATAAAGAAGAATTGAGTAATAATGTTGAAATCTGTGGTACCATTTCCATTCAGAATGTTTAGAAAATCTCAAAATTCTACCAGCTTCTAAATCTTCATCATGACCATGAATATTAGTATAAGTATGGTGTAAAACATTATGTTGTACTTGCCAATTGTAAACGTTACCGGCTAATATATAAATGCTACTTCCCATCAAACGGTTAACCCATTCTTTATTAGAAAAAGATCCGTGGTTACCATCATGCATAACATTCATTCCTACTCCTGCCATACCAACGCCCATAACTATTGTTAGTAGTAATTGTGCCCAACCAGGAATGTTTAATGTCATTATTAAAAAATATGGAGCTAAAAATAAGGTAAACATTACTATGGTTTTTAGCCAAATACGCCAATCGCCAGTTCGTTTAATATTATTCTCTCTAAAATATTTATTTACTCTTTTGTTTAAAGTTCTAAAAAAGTTTGCAGAATCTGTTCTTGAGAAAGAAAGTGTTTGCTTTGTCATTGCTATTAAATTAATTTATTTATTATAACGCAAAAGCGAAATAAATCATATCCGGTAAAGATAAATAATTATGTAAAAGCAAAACTAACTTTTTAGTGTTAAATGTCTATTTTTGCTGAAATTTTAAAGAAATTATGGAGTTAATTTTAAAATATTTTCCTGATTTAACAGAAAAACAAATCGAGCAGTTTACTGCGCTAGAAAATTTATATAAAGACTGGAATCTTAAAATAAATGTTGTTTCAAGAAAAGATATTGACGAACTATATCTTAGACATGTTTTACACTCTTTAGCAATAGCAAAAGTTATAAATTTTAAGGATGGAAGTTCTATGATGGACGTTGGAACTGGTGGCGGTTTTCCAGGTATACCTTTAGCTATTTTATTTCCTAATTGTCAATTTCATTTAGTAGATAGTATTAATAAAAAACTAAATGTTGTTAGAGAAGTTGTAGCAGGTTTAAATTTAGAAAATGTTAAAGTTACTCATACCAGGGTAGAAGATGTAAATGAAACTTATGATTTTATAGTAAGTAGAGCTGTTGCTGCTATGCCAACCTTTGTAAGATGGGTAAAAGGAAAAATAGCTAAAGCGCAAAATAATGATTTAAAAAACGGAATTATCTATTTAAAAGGTGGTGATTTAACAGAAGAGCTTAAAGATTACCAAACTATTACAACTTACAATATTTCTGATTTTTATGATGAAGACTTTTTTGAGACCAAAAAAGTTGTTCATCTTCCAATGAAATGGAAAGGATAACAAAAAAGCCTTTTTCAGTTTTCTGAAAAAGGCTTTTTAATTGAATTATAATTCAAATGCTTCTTTTACTTTGTCAACATAGTCAAGTTTTTCCCAAGTAAATAACTCTACGTCTAATGTTATGCTTTCGCCATTAGGTTGTTCAAAGGTTTTGGTAACAGTTTCGTTTACTCTTCCCATATGTCCGTAAGCAGCAGTTTCACTATACATAGGACTACGTAATTTTAATCTTTCTTCTATAGCAGCTGGACGCATATCAAAAATTTTAGAAACTTTTTGAGCAATCTCTCCATCGGTCATATTAAAAGGACAAGTACCGTAAGTGTCAATAAAAATACCCATTGGTTCTACAACACCAATTGCATAGCTTACTTGTACTAAAACTTCGTCACAAACTCCTGCAGCAACAAGGTTTTTTGCAATATGTCTTGTGGCGTATGCAGCACTTCTGTCTACTTTACTAGGATCTTTTCCAGAGAATGCGCCGCCACCATGAGCACCTTTTCCGCCATAAGTGTCTACTATAATCTTACGACCTGTTAATCCTGTGTCGCCATGTGGTCCACCGATTACAAATTTTCCAGTTGGATTAATGTGGTATTTAATATCGTCATTAAATAATCCTTTTAACTCTTCTGGTAAAGTTGCAACAACTCTAGGTATTAAAATTTCAATAATATCCTTTTTAATTTTCGCTAGCATGGTAGTTTCGTCTGCAAAATCATCATGTTGTGTAGAAACTACTATAGCATCAATACGTTGCGGTACGTTATCATCACTATACTCTATGGTAACCTGACTTTTAGAATCTGGTCTTAAATATGTGATGTCTTTATTTTCACGTCTTAATAAGGCTAATTCTTTTAAAATTTTATGCGATAAGTCTAAAGCAAGAGGCATGTAGTTTTCAGTTTCTCTTGTTGCGTAACCAAACATCATACCTTGGTCGCCAGCTCCTTGTTCTTCTTTGCTAGCGCGATCTACACCGCGATTTATATCGTCACTTTGTTCGTGAATTGCACTAAATACACCACAAGAATTGCCGTCAAACATGTACTCTCCTTTAGTGTAGCCTATTTTATTAATAGTGTCTCTTGCAATTTTTTGAACATCTAAATAAGTGTTAGATTTTACTTCACCTGCAAGCACAACTTGTCCAGTAGTTACTAGTGTTTCGCAAGCAACTTTACTGTCTTTGTCAAATGCTAAAAAGTGGTCTATTAAAGCGTCGCTAATTTGATCTGCGACTTTGTCTGGATGTCCTTCAGATACGCTTTCTGATGTAAATAAATACGCCATTTCAATTTTTTTTATAAGGGTAGATTTGACATATGCGTCACAAAGGAAGTCGTTTACTGCCTTTAGCATTTTTTATTGAGGTTGCAATCAGTCAAATCTTTCCTCTTGATTTTTAGAGCGACAAAAATAGTAAAATTATATAATTACTAAACTTAATAAACACTTAAATTTTTATTTACGTCTTTGTTTTGCTTTTAAAAATTATTAAAAAAAGTTTAAATAAATTAGGGTTAATTTAATGCGAAAAGGTTTTCATTAATTTTATCATAAAAAATCGCAAAGTAATTCTTTAAATTGTAAAAGCTTCATTAACTTTAATCGTAAACTAAATACTGCTTAAAATGCCATTACAACCAAAGTTGACTAGATTTAATCAAAACGTATTGTCTAAATATCAAATTTACAATAGTATTTTTATGACTTTGCCTTTTGATACTATTACAAAAACAGGTGCTTTGTTGCCATTATTTCATGAAACTTGTCAAAAAGGTTTTGAAAACGGACAAAACCCAACCCAGATTGTAGAAACGTTTTTTGAAAAATATCAAGCACGTCGTAGTGATGAAAGTCAGAAAAATTTATTGTTTAGGTTTATTCAATATATAGAGCGTCAAGTTGTTTTATTTGATGCTATAGAAGATGCTGCATTTTCTACAGTAAATAATATGGATGGAATAGGGACATTAAGAAGTCTTAAAGAGTCTACAACAGCAGATGGTAAATTGGAAAAATTACGCAAATCTTTAGAAGATTTTAAAGTAAGAATTGTCCTAACAGCGCATCCAACACAGTTTTATCCTGGATCTGTATTAGGAATAATCACAGATTTATCTGAAGCAATTAAAAACAATAATTTACTTAGAATAAATGATTTACTTGCGCAATTGGGTAAAACACCATTTTTTAAGCATGAAAAACCAACGCCTTATGATGAGGCTGTAAGTTTGATTTGGTATTTAGAACATGTCTTTTATCAATCTTTTGGTAAGATTTATGATTATATCCAGCAAAACATATTTGACGATCAAGAGATTGAAAACAATATTATTAATGTTGGTTTTTGGCCTGGTGGAGATAGAGACGGGAATCCATTTGTAACTCCAGAAATTACATTAAAAGTAGCTAACAGGTTAAAAGAAACCATTATCAAAAATTACTATCGTGATGTAAGACGGTTAAAACGAAAATTAACATTTAAAGGTGTAGAAGAAGTTATTAATTATCTTGAAACCGAGCTTTACAACATGGTGTTGAAGCAAGAAACTGATTTAACTTTAGAAGGATTTATTGATAATTTGAAACAAATAAAATCCACTTTAATTAATAAACATCAGTCATTATATCTAGAAGAAATTAATAGTTTGCTTAACAAAATAAAATTATTTGGTTTTCATTTTTCAAATCTAGATATACGTCAAGATAGTAGAGCACATGATAAAGTGTTTAATACAATGGTTGATGCATTAATTGAAAATGGAAGCGATATATTCCCTAAAAACTACCATGATTTAAGTGAAAAAGAACAAGTGCAGTTGTTGTCTAAAATTAAAGGGAAAGTAGATTTGTCCTTAATTAAAGATGAAGATGCTTTAAAGGCGCTAAAAACAATTGAGGTAATAAAAACCATACAAGAAAATAACGGAGAGCGCGCAGCCAATAGATACATTATTAGTAATAATCAAACCACATTAAATGTAATGCAGCTTTTTGCGATGTTAAAATTAGTTGCGTTTCATGATAAGCTAACGGTGGATATTGGTCCATTGTTTGAAACTATAACAGATTTAGAAAACGCGCATTTAGTAATGGAAGAGTTGTATACAAATCCAGATTATAGTGCACATTTACAATCAAGAGGAAATAAGCAAACTATAATGTTAGGTTTTAGTGATGGTACAAAAGATGGTGGATATTTAATGGCAAACTGGGCGATTTATAAAGCAAAAGAACGTCTTACAGAAGTATCTAGAAATTATGATGTAACCGTAATTTTCTTTGATGGTCGTGGCGGTCCGCCAGCTCGTGGTGGTGGAAAAACACATAATTTTTATGCTTCTTTAGGTCCAACAATAGAAGATAAAGAAGTTCAGCTTACAATTCAAGGACAAACAATAAGTTCTAATTTTGGGACTTTAGACTCATCACAATATAATTTAGAACAATTAATAAGTTCAGGTTTGCACAATAGTTTAAGTGATGCAGATTTAAGAATGGTACCACAAAATAGGAAAGTAATGGATAATCTAGCAAATTTAAGTTATCAAGCTTATTCTAACTTTAAAAAGCATGAAAAGTTTATACCTTATTTAGAGCATATGAGTACCTTAAAATATTATGCAAAAACTAATATTGGAAGTAGACCTTCTAAAAGAGGTAAATCTGAAGGATTGGTTTTTGAAGATTTAAGAGCAATTCCATTTGTTGGTTCTTGGAGTCAATTAAAGCAAAATGTACCTGGGTTTTTTGGTGTAGGCACAGCATTAAAATACTATGAAGATAATGATCAGTTTGATAAAGTTGTTACTTTATATAAGTCTTCAAGTTTCTTTAAAACATTAATAGAAAACAGTATGATGTCTTTGTCAAAATCTTTTTTCGATTTAACAAAGTATATGAGTGATGATAAAGAGTATGGAGAGTTTTGGAATATTATTTATGATGAATTTAAAACAACAAAACGATTAATATTAAAACTAACAGGTTATCAAGAGTTAATGCAGGAAGAGCCAGCAGGAAAAGCATCAATAAATGTAAGAGAGGCAATTGTTTTGCCATTATTAACTATTCAGCAGTATGCGTTAAAGAAAATTCAAGAGTTGGAAAAGCAAGGTGTTACAGAAGGTGAAGAAGTAGAAGTTTATCAAAAAATGGTAACACGTTCTTTATTTGGTAATATTAATGCTAGTCGAAATTCTGCTTAAAAAAATAGTACTACAAGATTTTAAAAGTCGTTTAGCGTTTAGTGTTATTCGGCTTTTTTTTTATGTTTATTTAAATGGAAAAACCTCAAGATAATTAATCTTGAGGTTTAACACTAACTAACAAACTAAATAAAAATAGTTACTTAAAACCACTTAAATTATTTTTATAAACTTAATCAAGTTTAATATGTTTTTGCTGTAAAAATTACTGTTAGTAAATAATTTTTACTTTTTATCCTCTGTTTCTTTTTCCAGGATATGCTATTTCTCCGTGTTCAGAAAGGTCAAGACCAACTTCTTCTTCTTCTTTAGTCACTCTTAATCCCATAGTAGACTTTAATATCTTTAAAACTATAAAAGATAGAACTACAGACCAAACAGCATAAGCTACAACGCCAATTGCTTGAGCGCCTAATTGGCTAAATCCACCACCGTTAAATAATCCAATTCCAGTATCTCCATCTATTCCCCAAAGTCCAATGACTAATGTTCCCCAAGCTCCAGCGACACCATGTACAGATGCTGCGCCAATTGCGTCGTCAATTTTTAATTTTTTCTCAATAAATTCTATAGAAAAAACTACAATTACACCTCCAATTAAACCAGCAAATAAAGCTCCAATATCAGACATGTTTCCACAACCAGCAGTAATACTTACTAAACCAGCTAGAGCACCATTAAGTGTTTGAGGTAAGTTAGGTTTTCCGTACCAAATCCAAGTAGTAACTAAAGCTCCAATTCCTCCTGCTGCTGCAGCAAGATTGGTAATCAAGACAACATTTGAAGCGCCTATTGCATCATCTCCGCCCCAAGCTAACTGAGATCCACCATTAAATCCAAACCATCCTAACCAAAGGATAAATACACCTAACGTTGCTAAAATTTGGTTGTGTCCAGGTATTGGGATTACTTTTCCATCTACAAATTTTCCAATTCGTGGTCCTACCATAAAAGCGGCAACTAATGCAGCCCAACCACCAACAGAATGGACAATTGAAGAACCTGCAAAATCTATAAATCCTAATTCTGTAAGCCAGCCAGATCCTTGCCACTGCCATCCACCTGCGATAGGATAAATTAAAGCGGTCATTACAATCGAGAAAATTGCATAAGTTGAGTATTTAGTGCGTCCAGCTATTGCTCCAGATACAATGGTTGCTGCTGTTGCGGCAAACATGGTTTGGAAAAATAGATCTGCGCCTTCACCTTGCATTAATCCACTCCAGAAAAACCAGCCGTTAGATGTATCTCCATACATTAAAGAGTAGCCAACTAGCCAGTACGTAATCGATCCTACGCAAATATCTAGAAGGTTTTTCATAGCAATGTTTGCTGCATTTTTAGATCTTGTCATTCCGGTTTCTACAAGTGTGAATCCTGCTTGCATAAAGAAAACTAAAACACCAGAAAGTAGCATCCAAAGCATTCCTAAGTCTCCGTTAATCGCATTTACAGCATTTTCAATGTCTTGTGTCGTAGCACTTGTGCTGTCTTGTATTGTTAAAAGTAAATTTGGAAATAGGGTTAAATAATTCATTTTGTTTGTGTTTGTTGTTTAGTTAGTTTTAATTGAATTTATAGATAGCTGCTACAAGAAAAGCAGCAAGGCTTTCTGTTGGTGCTAAATCTGTATCTATAAAAATGTCTTCGGATCCAGAATCTAATCTTAATTCTGGTTTGATAATTAAATCATCTTCTATTGTGTAGCTACCTGTTAATGTTACTGCAAATACATTTAAATCATCTTCAACAAATTCACTTTGTGTCTGAAAAAATTCACCTCTTAATCCAAGAGTAAATGTTTCTGAAAGGCTATATTGAGGATAAAGTGCTGCACCATAAAATCCTTCACCATCATTATCTGCATAAGCTGCGTTAATACCAATAAAAAATTCGTCTGAAGCATCAAAACCGCCAGTATAATCAACTTCAAATCCTAAACCTGCGTCGTCATAAAGAAGGTTTAGATATTGGTCAGCATATCCTAATTGAGCGCCAACTGCATAACTTCCGTCAGGGTTAAATTCGGTAACATCTGTTTGGTTAAAAACACCAAGCATTAAACTAAAATCATCTGAAAGAGTAAAATCTGCTTTTAATCCAGTATGCGAAAATGGTCCGTTTGAAAACAAATATGATGTTGAGTAGTTAAAGTTTCCAGCAGGAGCAATAACCTCGTAACCTAAAAATGTATTGAATTTTCCAAATGTTAATGTGGTGTTTTCAGAAATATTGTAATAAGCATACATTTGGTTAATAATTGTGCTACTTGCAGCTTCACCTCTTGGGCCAAATACTAAATCTGCAACTGCACCTATTTTTCCTTTTTCATAGTTTGCGATAATATTTGCCATTCCCAGAGAAAAACCGGCTGTCTCGGCAAATGATGTGGAAGGTGCAATCTGATTATCGTCATTTGGTGCAGTCAAATTTGTTCTGTAGTAAGCATCTATACTACCATCAAAACTAAATTTTTTCTCAGAAGCTTCTTGAGCGAATCCTAAAGTGACTACAAGTGTGAAAAATGATGTGATTAAAATTTTCATAAAAGTTAGTTTTTGGTTGGTTAATTCATGTAAATCTATATAAAAACATTTTAAACCCTCTAAAATTTAGGGTGTTATGAGTTATTTTTATGAAAATTATAATTTATACCCTTTAAAATTTAGGGTTATATTTTTTTGAGCTTTATTTTTTATGATATTCTCATATGGTATTTTGAATAATTATCAGATTTATTCAATTTGTAGTAAATAAAATTCATCTTTTAGTTAAAAACGAAATCGTTTTCGCAATAATTAGTTGGTTTTTATGATAAAATCATATTATTTGATTGGTAAAAAATAGGCTTTCATTTTATTAAAATCTTAGTATTAAAGCGTCATATTAATTATTTGAGAAAAATGCTAATACTTTTTTTATAATACATTATGGTACAATATCTTAGTAAGTGTAATAACTAACTAAACTCTCTAAATTTTAAAAATATGCTAGTACAACAAGGACTTTATTTTCCAGAATTTGAGCATGATAATTGTGGAGCAGGATTTATTTGTAGTCTTAAAGGAAATAAATCAAATAACATCATACATAAAGCACTAGAAATTCTTGAAAAATTAGAACATCGAGGTGCTGTAAGTAGTGACGGAAAAACTGGCGATGGCGCAGGTATTTTAATAGATATTCCGCATGATTTTTTTGTGAAAAACTGTGATTTTATATTGCCAAAACCAGGAGAATATGCAGTAAGTAATATGTTTTTACCTCAAAAGGAAAATCAACGCAATTATTGTATAGAAGTTTTTAAAAACTATATAAAAGGTCAAGACTTAGAAATATTAGGTTGGAGAGATGTGCCTGTAGACACTTCTGTTTTAGGTAAAATTGCTGCAGAAACTGAGCCTTTTGTAAAACAAGTATTTATTGGAAAATCCGATAAAAAACAGTCAGATTTTGATTTCAATTTAAAACTTTTTACAGCAAGAAAACAAGCAGAACATGCTATTAGAAATTCAAAGTTATCTGAAAGTTCAAGATTTTATTTGCCAAGTCTTTCAACTAAAACCATAATATATAAAGGGCTATTAATTCCTGAAGATATAAAACTGTATTACACAGATTTACAAGATCCAACACTAGTCACACGTTTGGCGTTAGTGCATCAACGTTTTTCAACTAACACATTTCCAACTTGGGATTTGGCACAACCATTTAGATATATGTGTCATAATGGCGAAATTAATACGCTTCGCGGAAATGTCTCGCGTACATTATCACGACAAGAATTAATGGAAAGTGATTGGTTTGGAGAAAATATAAAAAGTATTTTTCCAATTGTAATACCAGGAAAATCTGATTCTGCGTCTATGGATATGGTTGTAGAATTATTACTAATGACAGGAAGAACGTTACCAGAAGTTATGATGATGTTAGTTCCTGAAGCTTGGGAAAAAAACCCTGAAATGTCTGAGACTAAAAAGGCGTTTTACGAATACAATTCCTGTATTATGGAACCTTGGGATGGACCAGCATCAATACCGTTTACAGATGGTAATTATATCGGTGCTGTCTTGGATAGAAATGGTTTGCGACCATCAAGATATTCTGTAACTAAAGATGGTTATGTAATTATGTCTTCAGAAACTGGAGTGATAGAAATTGATCCTAAAAACATAGAAAAACACGGTCGTTTAGAACCT
The DNA here is from genome assembly GCF_014764305.1 of Mesoflavibacter profundi. Classification (NCBI taxonomy): domain Bacteria; kingdom Pseudomonadati; phylum Bacteroidota; class Flavobacteriia; order Flavobacteriales; family Flavobacteriaceae; genus Mesoflavibacter; species Mesoflavibacter profundi. Next base: position 699,889 of record NZ_CP061703.1, on the reverse strand, counting down.
GGGAAAATGTTTTTGGTAGATATGAATCAAGGTCGAATTATTAATGATGAAGAAATTAAAGCAGATATCGTTACCAAACATCCTTACAAAAAATGGTTAGATAAAAACTTAGTGCATCTAGCAGATATACCTGCTAAAAAAGGACCAATAAAACATAAAGAAGATACATTAGACAAAAGACAAGTTGTATTTGGGTATACACAAGAAGATTTAAATACCATTATTAAACCTATGGCACAATTAGGAAAAGAGCCAATAGGATCTATGGGAAATGATACACCAATTGCTATACTTTCTCAAAAACCACAATTAATTTACAATTATTTTAAACAGCTTTTTGCCCAAGTTACAAATCCGCCATTAGATGGTATACGTGAAAAATTAATCACAGATATTAGCCTGACTTTAGGTAGCGATACTAACATTTTCAAAATTAACGAAGATCAATGCCGAAAGTTAAAAATTCAAAATCCTGTCATTTCAAAACACGATTTAGATAAGATAAAAAACTATAAAAACAATCCAGATTTTGTAGTTAGCACGATATCGATGTTATATGAAGTTGATAAAGGCTTAAACGGTTTGGAAGCAGCGTTAGAGGATTTGGTAAAACAAGCTTCAAAAGCTATAGATAAAGGTGGAAATATTATCATACTTTCTGATAGAGGCGTAAACAAAAAACTAGCACCAATTCCTGCATTAATGGCGTGTTCTTATGTTAATCACGAATTATATAAAATAGGAAAACGTGCCAAGGTTAGCCTAATTATCGAGTCGGCAGAGCCAAGAGAAGTCCATCATTTTGCACTACTTTTTGGTTACGGCGCAAGTGCGATAAATCCTTACATAGTAAATGAAATTGTTTACAATCAAGTTGAAAATAAAGAAATTGAAAATCTAGATTACCTACCGGCTATTAAAAACTACAATAAAGCAATAGGAATGGGTATTTTAAAAGTGATGAACAAAATCGGTATTTCAACACTTAATTCTTATCGTGGATCTCAACTTTTTGAATGTGTAGGATTAAACACCAAAATTGTAAACGATTATTTTCCAAATACCATAACAAGAATACAAGGTGTTGGCTTACGCGAAATTGAAAAAGAAATTTACAAGCGTCACAAAAAAGCTTACAAAACAGATGAAGTCGATGCAGATTTAAATTTAGAATTTGGCGGGCAATATAAATGGAGACGTCATGGCGAAAAACATACGTTTAATCCATTAACCGTTGCTAAACTTCAAGAAGCTGTAAGAAGTAACAAGCACAAGACTTATAAAGAATATTCCGATTTAATTAACGAGCAAAGCAAGCAGTTAATGACCATTCGCGGATTATTTGAATTTACTAACTACGATCCAATTCCTTTAGAAGAAGTCGAACCGTGGACAGAAATCGTAAAACGTTTCAAAACAGGTGCGATGTCCTACGGATCTATTAGTAAAGAAGCACATGAAAATTTAGCGATTGCGATGAATCGCATTGGTGGTAAATCCAATTCTGGTGAAGGAGGAGAAAATGAAGAGCGTTTTTATAAAGACTTAAATGGAGATTGGAAAAACTCGGCAATTAAGCAAGTTGCATCAGGAAGATTTGGTGTGACGTCAAATTATTTAACCAACGCGTCAGAGATTCAAATAAAAATGGCGCAAGGTGCAAAACCTGGTGAAGGTGGACAATTACCTGGTCCAAAAGTAAATCCAGATATTGCAAAAACACGTAATTCTACACCTTATGTTGGTTTAATTTCTCCGCCGCCACATCACGATATTTATTCTATCGAAGATTTATCACAATTAATTTATGATTTAAAATCGGCTAATCGTGATGCACGAATTAATGTAAAATTAGTATCCGAAGTTGGTGTTGGTACCGTAGCAGCAGGTGTTGCAAAAGCAAAAGGCGATGTGATTTTAATTTCAGGTCACGATGGTGGTACAGGTGCTTCACCTTTAACATCATTAAAACACGCAGGTTTACCATGGGAATTAGGTTTAGCTGAAGCACAGCAAACTTTAGTAATGAATGATTTGAGAAATCGTGTAGTTTTAGAATGTGACGGACAATTAAAAACTGGTCGTGATGTTGCTATTGCTTGTCTTTTAGGAGCTGAAGAATTTGGTTTCGCAACAGCGCCATTAGTGGCTTCTGGCTGTATTATGATGCGTGTTTGTCACTTAAATACATGTCCAGTTGGTATTGCAACTCAAAATCCAGAACTACGTAAAAAATTCAAAGGAAAACCCGAACATGTGGTTAACTTCATGTATTTCGTGGCGCAAGAATTAAGAGAAATTATGGCGCAACTTGGTTTTAGAACCGTTAATGAAATGGTTGGTCAAGTTCAAAAATTAAACAGAATTAATACTATTAAACATTATAAGGCTTTAGGTCTAGATTTAACGCCAATTTTACATCAAGTAGATGCGCCAAAAGACGCCAAATTTTATAACACCGAAAAGCAAGATCATGCTTTAGATTCGGCTTTAGATTTTAAAATTATTAGTCAAGCACATCCGGCGTTATTCCGAAAAGAAAAAACAGTACTTGAATCAAAAATCACAAATCGTAATCGCGCTTTCGGAGCGATTTTAAGTAATGAAATTTCAAAAATTTATGGTGCGCAAGGTTTACCAGATAACACGTTAAAAATCAATTTCACAGGTGCTGCAGGACAAAGTTTTGGTGCATTTGCAACCAAAGGTTTAACCTTGGTCATTAATGGTAACTCTAACGATTATTTAGGTAAAGGATTGTCTGGTGCAAAAATAGCGGTAAAAGTTCCTGACGAGTCGACTTTAGTACCTGAAGAAAATATTATTATTGGTAACGTGGCGCTTTACGGTGCAACGTCTGGCGAAGCTTATATTAACGGAAAAGCTGGCGAGCGTTTTTGTGTGCGTAATTCAGGCGCAAGCGCTGTTGTCGAAGGTATTGGTGATCATGGATGCGAATACATGACTGGCGGACGTGCTGTAATTTTAGGTGAAGTTGGTCGTAATTTTGGAGCAGGAATGAGTGGCGGAATTGCATATATCTACGATTCAAAAAATACCTTTGAACAACATTGTAATAAAGAAGGTTTAAATCTTGATCCAGTTGAAACTGCTGAAGATATTTCAGAATTAAAAGACTTAATTGAGAATCATTACAACGCAACATTAAGTCCGTTAGCGCAACGTATTCTCGAAAATTGGCAAACAGAATTACCAAAATTTATTAAGGTATTACCTGAAGAATACAAACAAGCATTAATAAGAATAGCAGAAGAGCAAACTGTAAAAGCTTAAGATTATGGGAAAGACAACAGGATTTTTAGAATATAAAAGAGAAGACGAAGGTTATTTAAAAGTAGAAAATCGTCTAAAAAATTATAAAGAATTTACAGTGCCTTTAAAAGAGGAAAAACTCAAAAATCAAGGCGCTAGATGTATGGATTGCGGTATTCCGTTTTGTCATAGCGGTTGTCCGTTGGGTAATTTAATTCCTGATTTTAACGATAAAGTCTATAAAGGACGATGGAAAGAAGCAGCACAAATTTTACATGCCACAAATAATTTTCCAGAATTTACTGGTCGTCTATGTCCAGCGCCTTGTGAAGAAGCGTGTGTTTTAGGGATTAATGAAGATCCTGTTTCAATAGAAAATATTGAAAAAAACATTGCTGAAATCGCCTTTAAAGAAGGTTGGGTAGAAGCGCATCCGCCAAAGCATCGTACTGGTAAAAAGGTTGCTGTTGTAGGTTCTGGTCCGTCAGGTTTAGCAGCTGCTCAACAATTAAATAGGGTAGGACATTTGGTAACGGTTTTTGAGCGTGACGCAAAAGTTGGTGGTTTGTTGCGTTATGGTATTCCTGATTTTAAGTTAGAAAAGAAAATTATAGATAGACGTATTAAAATTCTTGAAGACGAAGGCATAACATTTAAAACCAATGCTCATGTTGGGCAAAATTTAAGTGTTGAAACGTTAAAAGCAGATTTTGATGCAATTCTTTTATGTGGCGGCGCAACAGTTAGACGAAATATTCCTATTAAAGGAAATCATCTAAAAGGTGTACATCAAGCGATGGAATTTCTGAAGAAAAATAACCAACATGTTGATGGATTGATAGGTGAAGATGAAATTATTTCAGCAAAAAATAAAAAAGTAATTGTCATTGGCGGCGGCGATACAGGTAGCGATTGTATTGGTACTAGTAATCGTCATGGTGCAACATCGGTAACAAATTTTGAAATTTTAAGTAAACCAACTAAAGTTCGTCCAGCACATCAACCTTGGCCATATTGGCCTATGCGCTTAAAAACAACAACATCACATAAAGAAGGTGTTGAGCGCTTTTTTAGTATTTCTACTAAAGAATTTTTAGGTGATAAAAACGGAAATTTAATCGGTTTAAAAACAGTTGAAGTCGAATGGATTTTCAAAGAAGGCCAAAGACCAGAATTAAAAGAGTTACCAGATACCGAAAAAACTTGGGACTGCGATTTGGCATTGTTAGCACTTGGTTTTACTGGTGCCGAAAAAACTTTAGCAGAACAATTTGGTTTAGAAATGGATTTTAGAACCAACATCAAAGCAACCGAAAAAGATTATGCAACTAATGTAAAAGGTATTTTTACAGCAGGAGATATGCGTCGCGGTCAGTCGTTAATTGTTTGGGCAATTTCCGAAGGTCGTCAAGCAGCACATCATGTCGATGCTTTTTTAATGGGAAAATCTAATTTACCATTAAAAGAAGAAGGTGATTTACCTAGAGTGTAATTTGGATTTTAATTAAATAATTTCAATATTTGATTATCAAGATGAACAAACAAATCGTAAATATCATTTCAAATATTAGCATTGTGATTATTAAATCACGGTGGTAAGGAATGGTATATATTATTTTAGAATAAATAAAAAAGCCTTCCTTTTTCAGGAAGGCTTTTTTGTTGGGTTTATTTCAGTTTAAAGTAAAATATAAAGGTCAAATATTAACAATTGGGCATCATACTTGCTTTATTTTAAACATCTGAAAATCAATATATTAAATAATTAAATTGAGTTATGGCTTTAGTCTATAATTCAATAACTAAAAAGTCAAGCATAGTCAAATTAGTAATTTAGAAAATCATAAATAAGAAACGGACTAAATGAGTCAACTAAATAAATACAGTAAAACAGTAACACAAGATCCAACGCAACCAGCAGCACAAGCAATGTTGCATGCAATAGGATTAACCAAAGAAGATTTTTATAAACCCATTATAGGTATTGCAAGTACAGGTTACGAAGGTAATCCATGTAATATGCATTTAAATGACTTAGCAAAACTCGCTAAGCAAGGCACAAAAAATGAAGACGTAGTAGGCTTAATTTTTAATACCATTGGTGTAAGTGACGGAATTTCTATGGGTACACCAGGTATGCGTTATTCTTTGCCTTCTCGAGATATTATTGCCGACTCTATGGAAACTGTAGTGCAAGCAATGAGCTACGACGGATTAATAACCGTTGTTGGTTGTGACAAAAACATGCCAGGCGCATTAATGGCAATGATACGTTTAGATAGACCAAGTATTTTGGTGTATGGTGGAACCATTGATTCTGGTTGTCATAACGGAAAAAAACTAGACGTCGTTTCAGCTTTCGAAGCTTGGGGAAGCAAAGTCGCTGGTACAATGAATGAAAGCGAATATCAAAATATAGTTGAAAAAGCTTGTCCTGGTGCTGGTGCTTGTGGCGGAATGTATACTGCAAATACGATGGCGTCAGCAATTGAAGCTTTAGGGATGACCTTACCTTTCAATTCATCAAATCCAGCTACAGGTGAAGAGAAAAAACAAGAAGCCATAAAAGCTGGCGAAGCGATGCGATTGCTAATCGAAAAAGATATTAAACCAAGTGATATCATTTCTCGCAAATCTTTAGAAAATGCTATTCGTTTGGTGACTATTTTAGGTGGATCGACCAATGCAGTGCTTCACTTTTTAGCAATTGCTCGTGCGGCAAATATAGATTTCACTTTAAAAGATTTTCAAAATATTAGTGATAACACACCTTTTTTAGCCGATTTAAAACCTAGCGGAAAATACCTAATGGAAGACGTGCACGCAGTTGGTGGTATTCCTGCAGTTTTAAAATATCTATTGAAAAAAGGCTTAATTCATGGTGACTGTTTAACCGTAACAGGAAAAACACTAGCCGAAAATTTATTAGATGTTAATGATTTAACCGAAGGTCAAGATGTGATAAAATCCATCGAAGAACCTATAAAAATCTCAGGTCACTTGCGCATGCTTTATGGCAATTTAGCTGAAGATGGAAGTGTTGCAAAAATCACAGGAAAAGAAGGATTACGCTTTCGCGGAAAAGCAAAAGTATTTGAAGGCGAATACGCAGCAAACGATGGTATTAGAGATGGTAAAGTAGAAAAAGGTGATGTAGTTGTCATTAGATATGAAGGACCAAAAGGCGGACCAGGAATGCCAGAAATGCTTAAGCCAACTGCAGCTATTATGGGTGCAGGTTTAGGTAAAGACGTAGCGTTAATTACCGATGGACGTTTTTCTGGTGGTACACACGGTTTTGTGGTTGGTCACATTACACCAGAAGCTCAAGATGGTGGTACAATTGCATTAGTTAAAGATGGCGATTTTATTACAATTGATGCTGAAACCAATACCATTCAACTTGAAGTTTCAGAAGAAGAATTATCACAAAGAAAACAATCATGGAAAGCACCAGAATTAAAATTTAATCGTGGTGTCCTTTATAAATATGCTAAAACAGTGTCGTCTGCATCCAAAGGTTGTGTTACCGACGAGTTTTAGAATAGAAACCAATTAACGCCATACTAATTTATGGAAACAAAAACGATAAAAAACAACGAGCAATCTACTTCAAAAACTATCCGCATTTCGGGTAGCGAAGCGGTTGTTCGAAGCTTAATGGCTGAAGGTGTAAATGTACTTTATGGTTATCCTGGCGGCGCAATTATGCCAGTTTATGACGAGTTGTATAAATTTCAAAACGAAATTCATCATGTCTTAACACGTCATGAACAAGGTGCAACGCATGCAGCTCAAGGTTACGCACGCATTTCGGGTAAAGTTGGTGTCGCTATGGCAACTTCTGGTCCTGGCGCAACTAACTTGATTACAGGTATTGCAGATGCGCAAATAGATAGTACACCAATGGTGTGTATTACAGGTCAAGTTGGATCGCATTTATTGGGTAGCGATGCGTTTCAAGAAACCGATATCGTTGGTATTTCAACACCTGTTACTAAATGGAATCATCAAGTCACAAAAGCTTCAGAAATTCCTGAAGTCATTGCAAAAGCATTTTACATCGCAAAAAGTGGTCGTCCTGGTCCAGTTTTAATAGATATTACCAAAGATGCACAATTTGAAGAATTCGATTTTAAATATGAAAAATGTACAGGAATTAGAAGTTATAAGCCAATTCCTGAAACTAATCCAAACACTTTACAAGCTGCTGCAGATTTAATTAATAATGCAAAAAAACCTCTTGTCGTTTGGGGACAAGGTGTGATTTTAGGTGAAGCTGAAGCTGAATTTAAAGCGGTTATCGAAAAAGCTGGTTTACCATCAGCTTGGACTATTTTAGGTGCTTCGGCAATTCCTTCAACGCATCCATTAAATGTCGGAATGGTTGGTATGCACGGTAATTATGCGCCAAATGTGTTGACTAACGAATGTGATGTTTTAATAGCAATCGGAATGCGTTTTGATGATCGCGTCACAGGAAATTTAACAACTTACGCTAAACAAGCAAAAGTGATTCATTTTGAAATTGATCCAGCTGAGGTTGATAAAAATGTAAAAACAGATGTTGCTGTTTTAGGGAATTCAAAAGAGACTTTGGCGGCAATTCTTCCGCTTTTAAAAGAAAATTCACATACAGAATGGCATCAAAAATTTAAAGATTTATACCAAGTTGAATTTGATAAAGTCATAAAAAACGATTTACATCCTACAAAAGATGGCTTGACTATGGGCGAAGTGCTTATAGAGATTAATGCACAAACCAAAGGTGAAGCAGCAATAGTTAGTGATGTTGGTCAGCACCAAATGATTGCGTGTCGTTATGCCGATTTTAACGTTTCTAAAAGTAACATTACATCTGGCGGATTAGGTACAATGGGATTTGCGTTACCAGCTGCAATTGGTGCAAAAATGGGCGCGCCAGAACGTGATGTGGTGATGATTGCTGGTGATGGTGGTTATCAAATGACAATACAAGAATTAGGAACTATTTTTCAAACCAAAGTACCTGTAAAAATTGTGGTGTTAAACAACAATTTTTTAGGTATGGTTAGACAGTGGCAACAACTGTTTTTTGATAAGCGTTATGCGTCTACAGAAATTGAAAATCCAGATTTTGTTGCGATAGCTAAAGGTTATCATATTAATGCCAAAAGCGTGTCTAAAAGAGAAGATTTAGCCGATGCAGTAAAAGAAATGATGGAAACTGAAGGTGCATATTTCTTAGAAGTTATAGTTGAAAAAGAGGATAACGTATTCCCGATGATACCAACAGGTGCAAGTGTTTCAGACGTAAGATTAGAGTAATTATGAGTGAAAATAAATTATATACCGTTTCTATTTATACCGAAAATAATATCGGATTATTAAACCGTATTTCGGCAATATTTCAACGTAGACACATTAATATTGAAAGTATAAATTCTTCAATTTCAGAAATTGAAAATGTGTCTAAATGGACCATTGTGGTTAAGTTAACAGAAGACCAAATGAAAAAAATCATTGGTCAAATTGAAAAACAGGTTGAAGTGATTAAAGCCTATTATCACACCGAAGAAGAAACCATTTATCAAGAGTCTTGTCTGTTCAAAATCAAATCAGATTTATTATTTGAAGAGCGACAAATTCAAAATATTATTAAAGAAAGTAACGCTAGAATTGTCACTGTAAATAAAGCGTTTTTTGTGCTTGAAAAATCAGGACGACGTAGCGAAATAGAATTATTACACAGAGAATTAAGTGCTTTTGGAATTTTGCAATTCACCCGTTCTGGACGAATTGCAGTCACCAAAACACCAATGGAAATAACTAAAATGTTGGAAGCTTTTCAACACTAAAACAAACTAAAATGGCAAATTATTTTAACACATTACCATTAAGAAAACAATTAGAACAATTAGGGAAATGCAGATTTATGGAAGCTTCAGAATTTGAAGACGGCGTAGCTGCGTTAAAAGATAAAAAAATAGTCATTGTAGGTTGTGGCGCACAAGGATTAAACCAAGGATTAAATATGAGAGATTCTGGTTTAGATATTTCTTATGCTTTACGTCAGCAAGCTATAGATGAAAAACGAGCGTCGTACAAAAATGCAACCGATAACGGATTTAATGTTGGGACTTATGAAGATTTAATTCCAACAGCAGATTTAGTATTAAACTTAACACCAGACAAGCAACATACAGATGTAGTTAATCAAGTGATGCCTTTAATGAAAAAGGGCGCGACGTTAAGCTACTCGCATGGTTTTAATATTGTTGAAGAAGGTACGCAAATCCGTAAAGATATTACGGTAATTATGGTCGCACCAAAATGTCCAGGAACCGAAGTGCGTGAAGAATATAAACGTGGTTTTGGTGTGCCAACATTAATTGCTGTGCATCCAGAAAACGATCCAGAAAACAAAGGTTGGGCGCAAGCAAAGGCTTACGCAGTTGCAACAGGTGGCGATCGTGCAGGCGTTTTAGAATCGTCTTTTGTGGCTGAGGTAAAATCTGATTTAATGGGCGAGCAAACCATTTTATGTGGCTTGTTGCAAACAGGAGCAATCTTGTCTTTTGACAAAATGGTTGCAGAAGGAATTGAAGCTGGTTATGCTGCAAAATTAATTCAGTTTGGCTGGGAAACTATTACTGAAGCGTTAAAGCATGGTGGCATTACAAACATGATGGATAGATTGTCAAACCCTTCAAAAATTAAAGCATTTGAATTATCTGAAGAATTAAAAACCATCATGCGCCCATTATTCGAAAAACATATGGACGATATCATTTCTGGTCATTTCTCAAAAACTATGATGGAAGATTGGGCAAATGACGATGTTAACCTTTTAAAATGGCGAGCAGCAACTGGCGAAACTGCTTTTGAAAAAACCGAATTAACTTCAGATCATATTACAGAACAAGAGTATTTTGATCATGGTGTGTTATTAGTCGCATTTGTAAAATCTGGAGTAGAACTTGCTTTTGAAACAATGGTAAGCGCAGGAATAATCGAAGATTCTGCTTACTACGAATCGTTACACGAGTTGCCATTAATAGCAAATACCATTGCGCGTAAAAAGTTATTTGAAATGAATCGAGTCATTTCTGATACCGCAGAATATGGTTGCTATTTATTTGATCATGCATGCAAACCTTTGCTAGCAGATTTTATGAAAACTGTTGATGCATCAGTAATTGGAAAGTCATTTTCAACTAAAACAGGTGTCGATAATATCGAATTAATCAAAGTGAATAACGCTATTAGAAATCATCCAATCGAAACCGTCGGTAAGCGTCTTCGTGCCGCAATGACCGCAATGAAAGTAATAAAAACCGAAGCTAAAGAAGAAAGTGTTTTAGCTTAAAAACAAACTAATGCAAACGCAAACCATCTATTTTCCTAAATTAAAAGCAGTAGAAGCTGCAGCCGAAAAATTACGAGATGTTGCAGCGGTAACGCCATTAACATCAAGCTTTAGATACTCTAAAGAGTTTGACTGTAATATCATGTTTAAACGTGAAGATTTACAGCAAGTGCGCTCTTATAAAATTAGAGGCGCTTATAATAAAATGTCTTCGTTATCGGCTTCAGAAGTAGAAAATGGTATTGTTTGCGCTAGTGCTGGTAACCATGCGCAAGGTGTAGCGTTATCTTGTAAATTATTAAAAATTAAAGGAACCATTTATATGCCTGCTCCAACGCCAAGACAAAAGGTGGAGCAGGTAAAAATGTTTGGAGAAGAGTATATCGAAATTGTTCTTGCAGGCGATACTTTTGACGATTCTTATCATCTAGCGATGAAAGAATGCGAGCGACTTTCAAAAGCATTTATTCATCCATTTAATGACGAAAAGGTGATAGAAGGTCAAGCTACTGTTGGGTTAGAAATTATAGACCAAGCACTACATCCAATTCATTATGTGTTTGTGCCTGTTGGTGGTGGCGGATTATCAGCTGGGTTATCATCAGTGTTTAAAGAATTGTCACCGCAAACCAAAATTATTGGTGTCGAGCCTTTAGGCGCGCCATCAATGAAAACGTCAATTGAAAATCAAAAAAACACACAGCTTAACCATATCGAAAAGTTTGTAGATGGCGCAGCAGTACAACGCGTTGGCGATTTAAATTTTGAAATTTGTAAGTCAAATTTAGATCAAATGGTAACCGTTCCTGAAGGTAAAGTGTGCCAAACGATCTTAGATCTATACAATAAAGACGCAATAGTAGTTGAACCTGCTGGCGCTTTGAGTATTTCTGCTTTAGATGATTTTAAAGAAGAAATAAAAGGTAAAAATGTGATTTGTGTAGTAAGCGGAAGTAATAATGACATTACTAGAACTGCCGAAATTAAAGAACGTGCGTTATTGCATGCTAATCTAAAACATTATTTTATTGTTACGTTCCCGCAACGTGCTGGTGCATTACGCGAGTTTGTTGTAGATATTTTAGGAGAAAATGATGATATTACCCACTTTGAATATACCAAAAAAACAAACCGCGAAAATGGCGCAGCAGTAGTAGGAGTAGAGCTAAAATCGGCAGACGATTTACAACCTCTTATTACCAAAATGAAACTTCATAATTTTTATGGTGATTACTTAAATGATAAACCAGATTTATTTCAGTTTTTAGTATAATTTATACATGTTTTTTCTTGCTTTATATAGTCTAAATCGTGTAATTTAGTACAAATTAAAATTATAATAATGAAACTAGGTAGAATAGCATTTGCCACAATTTTAGGACTGTTTTTAGTAGTTAGTTGTGGAGAAGAAAAAAAGGAGAAAAAAGGGTTTTCTTATGAGAGAACTTCAGAAACAAAAACAGAATCGACTTCTGAAAGTGATGTTGCAGATTTAACTATTACAGGAAATGACTTAATGAAATTTAATAAGTCTGAACTTAAAGCTAAAGCCGGTCAAAAAGTAAAAATTACATTAAGACACATTGGTAAAGCAGATAAAATGGTAATGGGACACAATGTTGTTATACTAAAACCAGGTACAGATGTAGCTGCGTTTGCTGGTAAAGCAGCAATGTCTAAAGACAATGATTATATTCCAGAAGGTACAACAGATGTTGTTGCGCATACCAAAATGATTGGTGGAGGAGAAACAGCTGTTGTAGAATTTACTGCACCAGAAGCTGGTGAATATGATTTTATTTGTAGTTTTCCTGGTCACTTTGGTATGATGAAAGGAAAATTTATTGTAGAATAAATTTATTTTTTTGATATAAGAGAAAACCCATTTAAGTTTAGACTTAAATGGGTTTTTGTTTGTATGCTTTAATTATAAATTTAAAGACCAGCCATCTCTGTATTCTCTTTTTACAAATTGATTAGCAGCTTCAAAATTTGTGATTTTCATGTTATTTCCGTCCCAAAGTAACTTTTTTCTTCCTGGATAATTATATCCATTTTTAGTTTGTTCTCTTAGGTTATAACTTCTTATGGCTAAATTACCCATTAATATAGATTCTGTTAATGGTCCAGCAAAATCAAAAGAAGAGGTAAGGGATTTATGTTTTTTACTTCCAAAGCCATCTTTACATGCGTCTACCCATAATTGATGATGTCCATTTTCTGGTAAATTAAATTCTTTTGTAGTCTCTTCAGGTAATATAATTTCTCCGGAGTTAAGATACACTTTAGGATTCATTCCGTAAGTTCCACACGTCATAATACCTTTTTCGCCAATCATAATTACTCCATTAGCGCTATCTTCATCACCAATTGGATGATCTGCAGGAATTAAATCTGGATGAAATGGTCTTAAGCCACCATCGGTCCATTCAACTTTAACGGGAATAGGGTTTTTTTCAGTAGCTTCAAATTTTAATTGAGTTCTTGAAGATGGTGGACATGATTCTGGATAGTAATCTGGAGTCCAATCTTTAGTGAAAATAGCACCAACACTACTTTCTACTTCAGTTGGATAGCCTAAGCCTAAAACTCGGTAAGGAGGATCGACTAAATGACAGCCCATATCTCCTAAAGCTCCTGTGCCAAAATTCCACCAACCTCGCCATTTAAAAGGATGATAAAGCGGATGATAATCTACCCAACTTGCAGGTCCAACCCAAGTGTCCCAATCTAAATTATCAATTAGCTTAGGTTGCTCTGTTGGAGTTTTAATACCTTGAGGCCAAACAGGTCTGTTAGTCCAAATATGAACTTTACTTACATTACCAATTAAACCTTTGTTAAACCAGTTAATCATTGTTTTTACTCCATCTCCTGAAGCACCTTGATTACCCATTTGGGTTACAATTTTATACTTATTTGCAGCTTGAGTTAATACTCTTGCTTCATAAATGTTATGTGTTAATGGTTTTTGAACGTAAACATCTTTGTTGTTTTGCATTGCAGCTAAAGTAATTACTGCGTGCGTGTGATCTGGAGTAGAAATTGTTACCGCATCAAAATCTTTTTGATTTTCTAAAAGTTTACGATAATCTTTATATTTTTTTGCATTAGGAAATTTTTTAAAAGCAGCTTCGGCTTGATTCCAATCTACATCACAAATAGCTGTAATGTTTGAGGTGTTATTATTCCAGGTATGAAGCATATCTGTGTAGCCTTTTCCTCCGGCGCCAATTACTGCGACATTAAGTTTATCACTTGGTGGAATATAGCCTTTACCCAAAACGTGTCTAGGAACTATAGATATACCAAAGGTTGTAAGCGCAGTACTTTTTATAAAAGTACGTCTGCTTAGTTTGGATGATTTTTTCATTTTTAATTGACTTTTAGATGTTATAGTTCTAAAATTTCTATGTTTTTGAACTCTATTGGATGACTTTCGCTTTGTAATGAAATGTATCCTTTGGTTAAGGGTTGTCCTGATTTATCCTGAATTTCTTTAGAAGTAGTGTCTAAATATTCGCCTCCAATTGTTGGGTTTTTGTAGCTTATTACATTAACGCCATCTATGTAATGAGTTATAGAATCTCTGTTTACTTCAACTTCTGCAGTGATCCATTGTTCATCATAATAGGTTTTGCAATTTGCAGGTATGCAATGTTCTGTAATTAATTGGTCATTCATTACAACATGAGTACCTGGCGTACAAAGGTTTCCTGAAGGTCGGTTTTCACCTTCTGTTACTCCGCCTAATAATTGCACTTCTAAAGAAATAGGGAAACCTTGTTGTTTTAACATAGTCTCTGGAGCTTGACAGTGTATCATGATTCCGCTATTTTTCGTAGCCCAAGATTGTCCACCTTTAGCTTGTTGACCCTTAAACCTGTATTGAAGTCTTAGTTTGTAGTAGGAATATGGAGTTTTGTAAAACAAATGTCCAAATTGATCTGTAAAGTTATCGTATTGATCGTAGCTTACTTTTATTACACTGTCTTCTGCTCTAAAGGTGTTATTGTAATTATCACCAAGTAAAAAACCGTTTATTTTTGGTGTCCATCCGTCTAGATTATAACCGTTAAATAACGATTTCCATTCTTTTTTTGAAGAAGAAACGCTTTTATCAATTTTAGTGTTTGTTTTATCTGCGTCTTTGCAATTGAATAAAACAATAAAAATGATAAAAGCGCTTATATTATAAAGGAATTTCATGCTTTACAGCGAATATGATTTTCCTCCTGTTAACTCTTGTAAATCTCCACAAAAATATTGTGATGGAACTGGATCGTAAACATTTACGTTTTCTCCAATTTTTTCTGTTGTAACGTAACCGTTAATTGCCATCCATTTAAGGTTATTTAAAAATTCTGAAGTTGTAGGTGTTGTAGATTCTGGATCTGCTTCTCTGTCCGGATCAACTTCGTCTTCTAATAACATGTGTTTATCTAATAGTGCTTTAAAATCTTCATCTTTTAAATCGTTAACAGCAGTTTCTGCATTTGGTTTTAAAAGTGATTCTATTTTACTAAAAGCAGTTTTTGCATTGGCTTGACTTTCGTCATCAAAAACTTCATTAATGTATTTGTCAATAAATTGAGGTACGTTTAACTCTGTAGCAGACGGTAAATTATCAGTCTTAGGTAATATAACATCTACTAATTTAGTTAATACAACACCTTGGTCTATTGTTAAAAATTCTGGTGTCCAAGTTTTTACATCGCTAGTGCAGCTTTGTAGGATACTAACAATTGTTGGTGTTGCTACAAAGAATCCTGTTGCTAGACCAATATTTTTTAATGCTTCTCTTCTTTTCATGATAAAAATTTTAAGCGTTATTTTTCTTTAATTGTTCTGCAGCATGGTTTGCAGCTCTTGCTGTAAAAGCCATGTAAGTTAACGATGGGTTTTGGCAACCAGCAGATGTCATGAAAGATCCATCTGTTACATAAACATTTTTACATGCATGAATTTGATTGTACTCGTTAAGTACAGAAGTTTTAGGATCTCTACCCATACGTGCTGTACCCATTTCGTGTATACCTAATCCCATAGCTCTTCCGCCAGCGTTATCGTATCCAACTACGTCTTTAAATCCAGCAGATTCAAGCATTTTAACAGCTTGTTCTTTCATGTCTTTACGCATTGCCAGTTCATTTTCGCCAAAGTCTGCATCAAATGTAATTGTAGGTAATCCCCATTCGTCTAGTTTATCGTAGTTTAAATACATACGGTTGCTATGGTCTGGTAGAGTTTCTCCAAAACCTAAAAGGTTAATATTCCATTCACCTGGTTTTAAAATAGCTTCTTTAAGTTTAGGACCGTATTTAAGTTCTGCTACAGTTTCAGACATGTTTGAGCGTGTTGCTCCACCTTGATAACCGTAACCACGTTTGAAATCTTTCATTTCTGTATTGCCTCCAACGTTTCTAAATCTAGGGATATAAAGTCCATTTGCTCTTCTACCTTTATTTATTTTGTCGTCAAATCCAACAGCTTTACCCATTGCGCCAACATGAAAATGGTGATCCATGATATTGTGTCCTAATTCTCCGCTATCATTACCTAAACCGTTAGGGAATCTGTCTGATTTAGATTGTAACAATATT
The DNA here is from genome assembly GCF_014764305.1 of Mesoflavibacter profundi. Classification (NCBI taxonomy): domain Bacteria; kingdom Pseudomonadati; phylum Bacteroidota; class Flavobacteriia; order Flavobacteriales; family Flavobacteriaceae; genus Mesoflavibacter; species Mesoflavibacter profundi. The sequence goes on along the minus strand of NZ_CP061703.1, from coordinate 683,665 downwards.
GAAGCAGATGCTATTGCAGATGCACATAAGAATATTACTTTAGCTTTAAAAACATGAGTTTCTTTAGTTTCAGCATCTATTACTTTTACACCAGTAGCTTGTTTTGTTGTATCGTCGTAAATCACTTCATGAACTATAGAATTTGGTCTTAAGGTCATGTTTCCTGTCGCTTCTGCTGTTGGTAAAGTAGAAGAGACACTACTAAAGTATGCGCCAAAAGGACAACCTCTTGCGCATCTATTACGGTATTGACAAGTACTTCTTCCTAATCCAGGTTTTGATCCTTCTGTTATATGTGCAGCACGACCAATGGTTAATAATCTACCATCGTCAAAGTTTTCAGCAATTTTAGATTTTAATTCTTCTTCAACACAATTTAAATTCATTGGTTTTAGAAGTTTTTGATCAGGTAATTGTTTAAGTCCTAAATTTTCTCCAGAAACACCAATAAACTCTTCAACTTTATCATACCAAGGTGCAATGTCTTTGTATCTTACAGGCCAATCAACAGCAATACCTTCTTTTTTGTTGGCTTCAAAGTCTATATCACTTAATCTGTAGCTTTGCCTTCCCCACATTATAGATCTACCTCCAACATGGTAACCTCTAATCCAATCAAAACGTCTGTCTTCGTTATAAGGATGTTTTACATCGTCTACAAAAAAATGTTCTGTATCTTGATTGGTTACATATCCTGTACGATGTTGCTTTGGCTTGCGTTCTATGATTTCTCTAGTAGGAACGCCACCATTAGGCATATCCCAAGGATCTAAATTTGCAGTTGGATAGTCTTCTACGTGTTTAACCATTCTACCTCGTTCTAGTACTAAGGTTTTTAAACCGTTTTCGCAAAGTTCTTTTGCTGCCCAACCACCAGAAATTCCGGTTCCTACAACGATTGCGTCATATTCGCCTTCAATAGGATTTAAGTTGTTTATATTCATTATTGATAAAGTTATGTTAGTTATTTTGCGTTTTTGATAAATAAATGTACCTAAAATTACACATTTATCGCCAAATTAATTAATTTGCGTGTTAAAGTTGTTCAAAATTTTTCAGTGAAGATAAATATACAAAACATAACGCCTTTTGAAGCAGATGGAATTGTCTATCATGCAGATACCTGTTTGCCTCTTATTGACGCAGTAAATAGAAAAAAATTAAAGTTTAAAGCGCTAGCACGTTATACCTATCCTGGTGATAGATTAACAGATGATACTTTAGGGTTAAATAGTGTAGGGTATTGGGATGCAAACGAAACTCAAGATTGGGGATTAGATTGGCATAGAAATGAAGGATTAGAAATACATTTTTTAGAATCTGGTACAATGCCTTATGCGCAAGGTAATAATCAATTGGAATTACAACCCAATTACATGACAATAACAAGACCATGGGAAGCGCATAAAGTAGGCGATCCAGAAGTTGGTGTTGGTAAATTTTATTGGGTGATTATTGATTTGGATGTAAGACGACCACATCAAAACTGGAAGTGGCCAGATTGGATCATGCTATCACCTTCTGACCTAGAAAAGTTAACCTTAATATTAAGACAAAATGAAAAGGTTGTTTGGAAAACCGACAAGCGTATTAGGGATTGTTTTCAAAGATTAGGTAAGGCTGTAGATGCAGATGAAAATGGAAGTAATGCTTCTAGAATTAGGTTACTAGTAAATTACTTATTGATTTTGATATTAGATCTATTAGTTGAAGATGAAGTAGAATTAAATGAACAATTAACTGATAGTTCTAGAAGTGTGCAATTGTTTTTAAAAGAATTAGATAATAATTTAACCGAAGCTTGGACTATCGAGAAAATGGCTCAATCTGCAGGTGTTGGATTGACAAGATTTACACATCATTGTAAGCAGATAACTAATTTAACACCAATGCGTTATTTGATGATGCAGCGTTTAAAACTTTCTAAGGATATATTGATTAATAACGAACAAATGAGTGTCTCTGAAGTAGCGTTTGCATGTGGTTTTTCTACAAGTCAATATTTTTCTACAGTATTTAAAAAGCATGAAAAATGTACGCCATTAGAATATAGATTAAAACATTTGGTTGCAAACTAAAAAAGAAACCTTAAGATTTGTTTAAATTCTTTCACTGGTTAAATGTAAACAAATTTAAGGTTATGATTTTATAAATTTCAAATTGAAAAAACTAACTAATAAACAATAATAACAATGAAATTAACGTCTTTATTTAGCCGATTAATACTTGCTTCTTGCCTTTTTTCATTAGTAGTACTAGTGTCTTGTAAAGAAGATAAAAAAGAACAAGTAGATCAACCAATTACTGAAACAAAAACCGAAGATCCATTTTTTAAACTATCTCTAGCGCAATGGTCTTTACATAGAACATTTAACGACGATGGCGTAAGTCCATTTAAGTTTGCTGAAATAGCTAAAAACAATGGTTTTGAAGGCTTAGAATATGTAAATCACATATATGCAAAGCAAATAGATTCTTTAGGTTTTGATAAAGTTATAGATACACTTAAAACGCTAAGTGATACTCATGGTATGAAAAACCTTATTATAATGATAGATGGTGAAGGTGATTTAGCAGATCCAGACGAAGCTGTTAGAGATAAAGCTGTAGAAAACCATAAAAAATGGGTAGATGCAGCTCAAAAATTAGGCTGTCATTCTATTAGAGTTAATACGTTTGGTACTAACGATCCAGAGCTTTGGGTTCCTTCGGTAGTAGATGGATTAAAAAAATTATCAACTTACGCAGCAACAAAAAACATAAATGTATTATGTGAAAATCATGGTTGGTTATCTTCAGATGTACCGGTTTTAATGGATGCTATAAAGCAAGTAGACATGGAGAATTGCGGTACATTACCAGATTTTGGAAATTGGTGTGTTAAGCGTAAAGATGGAGCAATTTGGGGAGAATGTTTAGAAGAGTATAAAGATAAATATGAAGGAATTGAAACCATGTTAACCGAAGCTAAAGCTGTAAGTGCTAAGGCTTACGATTTTGATGAAAATGGAAACGAAACAACTTTAGATTTTCCAAGAATTATTAAGTTAGTAAAAGATTCTGGTTACACAGGATATATAGGTGTAGAATATGAAGGTAATCGTTTAAGTGAAAAAGAAGGAATAATTGCCATTAGAGATCTTTTACTTAAATCTGCAAAGACTGTAAAATAAACTAACTAATAACAGATATTAAATGAAATCAATTACAAAAGCACAACTGTCTTTTATGATGTTCCTAGAGTTTTTTATTTGGGGCGGATGGTTTGTTACACTTGGATCTTTTTTAAGTAATAATTTAGGAGCAACTGGTGCAGAATCCGGTATGGCGTTTTCAACTCAATCTTGGGGCGCAATTATTGCTCCTTTCATAATAGGGTTGATTGCCGATCGTTTTTTTAATGCAGAAAAAATACTTGGTGTTTTACATTTAATAGGTGCATTTTTAATGTATCAAATGTCTCAATCTACAGAGTTTTCTACATTTTATCCTTACGTCTTAGGATATATGATCGCGTATATGCCAACACTTGCATTAGTAAATTCAGTATCATTTAATCAAATGAACGATCCTGCAGCCCAATTTCCTAAAATACGAGTTTGGGGAACAATAGGTTGGATTATAGCTGGATTAGTTATAAGTTTTGTTTTTAAATGGGATTCTATAGAAAACATAGGTAACGGTATGTTGTCAAACACCTTTACAATGGTGGCAATAGCATCTGTAATCTTAGGTGTTTTTAGTTTCTTTTTACCTAAAACACCACCAAAAATCTCTAAAGACGAAAAAGTTACTATCAGTGATATTTTAGGCTTAGACGCATTAAAACTATTAAAAGATAAAAACTTCTTAGTATTTTTTATAGCATCTGTTTTGATATGTATACCACTAGCATTTTACTATCAAAATATCAGTCCTTTTTTAACAGAATATAAAGTTGAAAATTCAACAGCTTGGGCATCTTTAGGACAAGTTTCGGAAGTAGCATTTATGTTGTTATTACCATTTTTCTTTAAAAAATATGGTTTTAAAAAGACAATTTTATTTGGAATGCTAGCTTGGGCAATACGTTATACTTTATTCGCTTTTGGTGATGCTGGAGATTTATTCTTTATGCTAGTTATTGGTATTGCGTTACACGGTATTTGTTACGATTTCTTTTTTGTATCTGGTCAGATCTATACAGATTCTAAAGCTGGAGATAAAGCAAAAAGTGCAGCACAAGGTTTAATAACTCTAGCAACTTACGGTGTTGGAATGTTAGTTGGTTTTTGGGTTGCAGGACAAGTAGTAGATAAAAATGTACTTGCAGAAGGAAATCACAGTTGGTTAGAAATTTGGGAATTTCCGGCGTTATTTGCATTAGGTGTATTTATCCTTTTTGCAATTTTATTTAAAAATGAAAAAGTAGAATATTCAGAATAATATATAAATGAGTAATAAAATTAGATTAGGAATTCTTGGTGGTGGAGGCGACTCTTTAATAGGTGTTTTACATCGCGTTGCTTCAGCAATGTACGATAAATATCAAATTGTTGGTGGCGTATTTAACCCTAATTGGGAAGATAATATTGGCTTTGCCAAACAAATAGGATTGCCAACAGATAGAATTTATAAAGATTTTGATACGCTTGTTGAGGAAGAATTAAAACTTCCTGAATCACAAAGAATGCAAGTTGTATCTATTTTAACACCTAATTTTTTGCATTTTCCTATGGCTAATAAACTCTTAGAAAATGGGTTTAATGTCATTTGTGAAAAACCAATGACAACAACATACGAAGAAGCAAAATTATTAAACGCAACATTAAAAAAATCTAAAACTGTATTTGCAGTAACTTACACGTATACAGGTTATCCAATGATTCGTCAAATGAGAGAAATGATTCTAAATGGCGAGTTAGGAAAGATTCAAAAAATAGATGCGCAATATTATCAAGGATGGATTAATCCAATAATTCATGATAAAGAAAAGCGTAGTGCAACTTGGCGATTAAACCCTGAAAAATCAGGAATAAGCTGTTGTGTTGGAGATATTGGTACACATGCTTTTGATATGTTAGAATATGTTTCTGGATTAAAAATAGAATCTATTCTTGCAGACTTAAACTATCTATACCAAGATAACAAAATGGATATAGATGGGACAGTTTTACTACGTTGTTCTAATAACGTAAAAGGTGTTATATGTACCAGTCAAATAGCAACAGGAGAAGAAAATAGTTTTATCGTAAAAGTTTACGGTGATAAAGCAGGTTTAAAATGGGAGCAAGAAAACCCAAATTATTTATACCTGATGGAAGATGGTAAACCACTTAGAGTGTTAAAACCAGGTCATTCTTACAATTCAGATTTATCCTTAGATGGTACAAAATTACCGCCAGGTCATCCTGAAGGTATATTTGATTCTATGGGAAATATCTATAAAGGTGTAGCAAAAGCAATTAATAAAGAACCATATAATCATGGTGAATTCCCAACTATAATAGATGGTACAAGAGGAATGAACTTTATCGAAAAAGCTGTAGAATCTCATCAAAATGGAAATGTTTGGGTGAATATTGAAAATTTAGATTAATGAAAACAATAAAAGGACCAGCAATATTTTTAGCCCAATTCATGGACGATAAAGCTCCGTTTAATTCTTTAGACGGATTATGTAAATGGGCTTCAGATTTAGGTTATAAAGGAATACAAATACCAACCTTAGACAAATCAATAATAGATTTAGATATTGCTGCAGATAGTAAAACCTATTGCGACGAGTTTAAAGGTAAAATAAATAGTTACGGACTAGAGATTACTGAACTTTCAACGCATATTCAAGGTCAGTTAGTGGCAGTACATCCTGCGCATGATATAATGTTTGATGTATTTGCTCCAGATCATTTAAAAGGAAAGTACAAAGAGCGTACAGCTTGGGCAGTAGATCAAATGCACAAAGCAGCAAAAACTAGTTCTAATTTAGGGCTAAAGGCGCATGCTACATTTTCTGGATCTTTACTTTGGCCTGCAATGCATCCTTGGCCTCAACAACCAAAAGGTTTGGTAGAATTAGGTTTTAAAGAATTAGCAGATCGATGGAAACCAATTTTAAACACATTTCAAGATAATGATGTAGCAGTTTGTTATGAAGTGCATCCAGTAGAAGATATTCATGATGGCGATACTTTCGAGCGATTTCTTGAAGCTACAGGAAACCATAAAGCAGTTAATATATTATACGATCCATCTCATTTTGTTTTACAACAATTAGATTATATAAAGTATATTGATCATTATCATGAATTTATAAAAGCATTTCATGTAAAAGATTCAGAGTTTAATCCAACAGGAAAAAAAGGAGTGTTTGGTGGTTATAACGATTGGAAAGATCGTGCAGGACGTTACAGATCTCCTGGTGATGGACAAGTAGACTTTAAAAAAGTGTTTTCTAAATTAACCGAATATGGTTGCGATGTATGGGCAGTTTTAGAATGGGAATGCGTTATTAAAAGTCCAGAACAAGGCGCTAAAGAAGGAGTAGATTTTATTAAAAACCATATTATAGAAGTTACAAACAAAAGGTTTGATGACTTTGCTGGCGGAAATAAAACAGACCAACAACAATTAAAAAATATTTTAGGTATTTAAAATTATTAAAATGAAAAAAATAATCACAATCATAACTATAGCAACTTTGGTTTCTGCTTGTAATCAAGAGAAAAAAGAGGTAGTTGTAGATGAAGAAAAGGTAGAAGTTGTTACAGAAACGCAAAAAAAAGAACCAACAAAACCTGAGGAAACCGAAATTTGGGAACCTAAACCTAAAACAGTAACAGTAAGTTTAGACACAGGAATTCCTTCAGACGCAATCGTATTATTTGACGGTACAAACTTTGACCATTGGATATCAAGTGTAGATTCTACTAATGTAAAGTGGGATTTAAATAAAGATGGAAGTATGACTGTAAAAGATAAAACAGGAGACATACAAACCAAACAAAATTTTGGAGACGTACAATTACATATAGAGTGGAAATCTTCTACAGTTAGTACAGGTTCTAATCAAAGTAAGAGTAATAGCGGTGTATTTCTTCAAAATAGATATGAAGTACAAGTGTTAGATAATAACGATAACGATACATATGTAAATGGGCAAGTAGCATCTATTTATAAGCAATCAATTCCGTTAGCAAAAGCATCATCTCCAACAGGAGAATGGAATACTTACGATATCATTTATCACGCACCAAAATTTGATGCAGAAGGTAACAAAACTCAATCAGGAACAATAACAGTATTACATAATGGTGTTTTAGTACAAGATCATTATGTATTAGAAGGAACAACAGAATATATAGGATGGCCAAAAAATAATCCACATGGTAAAGGTCCTATAAAGCTTCAAGATCACGGTGATAAAAGTGGTGTAAGCTTTAAAAATATTTGGGTAAGAGAATTGTAATCTTCTCAAATAGTAAATTTGGTTAAAAAGGAATGCTTAAATAGTGTTCCTTTTTTTTGTGTTATAATCAATTAGAAGTCAGTTTTTTATTAAAATCATAAAAATTATTTAAAATAAGAAATTTTTAAACCAGTGTATTTGTTTTATTTATAGTTTAGCACTATGAATTTAACAAAAAATAAAAATAGGGAAATCCAACCCACACGCTCAACACTTCGTGAGCGACGTCGCTAATGCTCAAAACCAAGCAAGTTAGTTACACATTTTTATTTTTTACCACATTGAACAACCCTATACAAATATCATTTTTAAAACATCAAGTTATTATTCTTAATAACCACGTTTTAGTACGTCGACGTTTTCCTCGTCGCCCGTAAGGGTATGTCTAATTTTTCGGAACTTTAGGTGTGTCCAGTTCCTCTTTCAAAAAAATAATTCCTGATAAAAGGAATCTCAAAAAAACAAAAAACTAGAATTATTAATAAATATAACCGTAATCACGGTCTGTATTATGGAAATTGTTATTGCTAACAAATCGCATAGCGTTTATGCAGAAATTATTTGCGATACCATTGCCGAAGCTGCAAAAGTGAGAGGTACAGGTATCGCAAAACGAAAACCAGAATACATCATTACCAAAATGGAAAATGGTAATGCTGTTATCGCATTAGATGGCGAAAAATTTGCTGGTTTTTGCTATATAGAACAATGGAGTCACGGAAAATTTGTAGCAAATTCTGGACTAATTGTCCATCCAGATTTCAGAAATATAGGATTAGCTAAACAAATCAAAAAGAAAATTTTTGAACATTCACGTACCAAATTCCCAAACGCAAAAGTATTTAGTATCACAACAGGTTTAGCTGTGATGAAAATGAATAGCGAATTAGGTTATAAACCTGTGACGTTTTCAGAATTAACAGACGATCAAACCTTTTGGAATGGTTGTCAAACCTGTAAAAACTATGATGTTTTACAACGTACAGAACAAAAAATGTGCTTATGTACAGGTATGTTATACGATCCTTTAAAAGAGGAAAAAACAAGCAATCATAAATTCGATAAAAAAGTTTGGACGCGATTAAAAAGCATTAAGCAAACCAGATTTCTAAAAAAAGAAAATCAAAATGAGTAAAAAATTAGTCATCGCATATAGTGGCGGATTAGATACATCGTATTGCGCAGTTAGCCTATCAAAAGCAGGTTATGATGTGCATGCAGTAAGTGTAAATACAGGCGGATTTACAAAAGAAGAAATTAAAAAAATAGAAGCAAACGCCTATAAAATGGGTGTTGCTACTTACAAAAATATCGATGCAGTTGCGTCCTACTATAATAAAGTAATTAAGTATTTAATTTTTGGCAATATCCTTAAAAATAATACGTATCCATTGTCGGTAAGTGCAGAGCGAATTATCCAAGCGATTGAAATTATTAAATATGCTAAAAGTATAGATGCTAAATATATTGCGCATGGTAGTACTGGTGCAGGAAACGATCAAGTGCGTTTTGATATGATTTTTCAAACTTTAGCACCAGAAATCGAAATTATTACACCTATCAGAGATCAAAAATTAACCAGACAGGAAGAAATCGATTATCTAAAAGAAAATGGTATTGACATGTCTTGGGAAAAAGCAAAATACTCAGTTAACAAAGGACTTTGGGGAACAAGTGTTGGCGGATCAGAAACCTTGACTTCGGACAAACCTTTACCAAGTGAAGCCTATCCTTCACAATTAAAACATTCAGATCCTGAAAAAGTTTCATTAACTTTTTTAAAAGGTGAATTTGTCGCTGTAAACGGAATCGAAAACAGTCCAGAAGTAAATATTGAAGTCTTAAATACGTTAGCATCTGCCTATGCTATTGGACGCGATATTCATGTTGGCGATACTATTGTTGGGATAAAAGGTCGTGTTGGTTTTGAAGCTGCTGCTGCCTTAATCATCATAAAAGCACACCATTTATTAGAAAAACATGTGTTAACCAAATGGCAATTACAGCACAAAGATTATTTGTCGAATTTCTATGGAATGCATTTGCACGAAGGACAATATTTAGATCCTGTAATGCGAAACATGGAAGCTTTTTTAGAAAGTAGCCAAGATAAAGTTTCTGGTGATGTTGTAGTGACTTTAAAACCGTACCATTTCACATTAGACGGTATTTCTTCTAAACATGATTTAATGAGTGCGAAGTTTGGAAGTTACGGTGAAGAAAATAAAGGTTGGACTGCAGAAGAAGCTAAAGGATTCATTAAAATCTTTGGTAATCAAAACAAAATCTATCAACAAGTAAATCAAGAGTTATGATTAAAGCAGGAATAATTGGTGGCGCAGGTTTCACAGCAGGTGAGTTGATTAGACTTTTAATCAATCATCCTGAAGTAAACATAGATTTTGTGTACAGCACATCCAATGAAGGTAATACTATTGGTAAAGTACATCAAGATTTGATAAGTGAAGATTTAGAATTTTCTAATAAAATCAATCCAAAAGTTGATGTTGTCTTTTTGTGTTTAGGTCATGGCAATTCAAAAGCATTCTTAAGTGAAAACGAGTTTTCAACCAAAACAAAAATAATAGATTTAAGCAACGATTTTAGACTTGAAAAAGATAAGATTTTCAATGGAAAATCATTCGTTTACGGTCTACCTGAATTAAATAAATCGGACATAAAACAAGCGGATTATATTGCTAATCCTGGTTGTTTTGCAACTGCTATTCAATTAGCATTATTGCCATTAGCGAATGCAAAATTATTACTTGAAGATATTCATGTAAACGCTGTTACTGGCGCAACAGGCGCAGGAACATCATTGTCTGCGACTACACATTTTACTTGGCGTGATAACAATTTTTCGTATTACAAACCTTTTACACATCAGCATTTAGGTGAAATTAATCAGTCAGTAAAGTCACTACAAAACAACTTTAATTCAAAAATCAATTTTATGCCGAATCGTGGTGATTTTTCAAGAGGAATTTTCGCAACGCTTTACACAAAATTTGGTGGTAGTTTAGAAGATGCCAAACAATTGTTTAGTGACTTTTATAAAGACGCAAAATTCACTTTGATTTCAAATGAAGATATTCATTTAAAACAAGTGGTCAACACCAATAATTGCATACTTCATTTACATAAATACGAAGATAAATTATTGGTCACAAGCATCATTGATAATTTACTAAAAGGTGCGTCAGGACAAGCCGTACAAAACATGAATTTAATGTTTGGTTTTGAAGAAACAACAGGTTTAAAATTAAAGGCGAGTTATTTTTAAAAAGTATGAGTGAGTACTAAACACTGCCAACTAAACACTAATTACTAAACAAATGAAAATAGCAATCATAGGAACAGGAAATTTAGGGAAATCGATAGCCAAAGGATTAATCACCAATAATGCGATTACGACACTGTATTTAACAAAACGAAATGTAGATAGTATATCTGAATTTGACGGTTATAAAAACGTAACGATTACATCTGATAACGTTTTGGCTGTACAACAATCAGATATTTTGATTTTTGCGGTTCAGCCAGCACATTTCGAATCGATTTTAAACGACATAAAACCTTTCTTAACCGAAAAACATGTGGTGATTTCTACCATTACAGGTTATGCCATTCCTAAAATTGAAGCACAAATTGGGACTGATCAGTTTATCATTCGCGCTATGCCAAATACAGCAATTGCAGTTGGTAAATCTATGACCTGTTTATGTAGCAATACACAAGGTGAAAAACGGATTAAAATTGCGCAAGCTATTTTTAATCGTTTGGGACATTCGTTAGTAATTCCTGAAGCGCAAATGCAAGCCGCAACAGTAGTTTGTGCTAGCGGAATTGCCTTTTGGATGCGTTTAATTAGAGCGACGACACAAGCGGCAATTCAATTAGGATTTGACTCAAAAGAAGCCCAAGAGTTAGCGATGCATACCTGCGAAGGCGCAGCTAATTTACTAATCACAAATGGTAATCATCCAGAAGAAGAAATTGATCTTGTCACTACACCAAAAGGTTGCACCATTGAAGGTTTAAATGAGATGGAACACAAAGGATTGAGTTCGTCTTTAATTCAAGGTATGGTCGCATCGTTCAATAAAATTAACAACATTAAAAAGGAACAAATATGAGTTTGTTTAACGTTTATCCACTTTTTGATATTACACCTGTAAAGGCAAAAGACGTCTATGTTTATGACGAAAATAATGTCGAATATTTGGACTTATATGGAGGACATGCTGTGATTTCTATTGGGCATTCGCATCCAAAATATGTATCAGCAATTTCTAATCAAGTTTCAAAATTGGGCTTTTATAGCAATGCGATTCAAAATCCGTTGCAAGTCACTTTGGCTGATAAGTTAGAGACACTTTCAGGTTGCAAATATTACCAATTATTCTTGTGTAATTCTGGCGCAGAAGCGAATGAAAATGCCTTGAAATTGGCATCATTTCATAACAGAAAAAGTAAAGTGTTAGCCTTTAAAAATTCGTTTCACGGTCGTACATCTGCAGCAGTTGTAGCAACTGATAATCCTAAAATTGTGGCACCAATAAATGCGCAACAAGAGGTAGAATTTGTGGAGTTAGGTGATTTAATTTCAGTTGAAAACATTCTGAAAGCAAATCAAACTTGCGCAGTAATTATCGAGTGTATCCAAGGTGTTGGCGGATTGGACGAAAGCACTACCGAATTTTATCAAGGTTTAGAAGTGTTATGCAAACAATACAATACGATTTTAATTGCAGACGAAGTGCAATCTGGTTTTGGTAGAACAGGCGATTTTTTTGCTTTTCAAAAACACAATATTAAGCCAGATATTATTTCTATCGCAAAAGGAATGGGTAACGGTTTTCCTATTGGTGGTATTTTAATTCATCCCAACATCAAACCTAGCTTTGGTTTGTTAGGAACAACCTTTGGCGGCAATCATTTGGCTTGTGCAGCTTCACTTTCGGTTTTAGAAGTTTTAGAGGAAGAAAAACTGCTTAAAAATGCAAATGAAATCTCAGCTTATTTTATTGAAAAAGCTAAAGGATTACCAAGCTTGAAAAGTATAAAAGGTCGCGGTTTAATGTTAGGATTAGAGTTTGATTTTCCTGTTTCAGAATTAAGGAAACAACTGATTCACAAACATCACATGTTTACAGGAAGCGCCAAAAACCCTAATCTTTTAAGAATTCTTCCACCATTAACCATTCAGAAAAAACACATTGATGTCTTTTTCGAGGCATTGAAAATTGAGTTAAATACATAAAAACCTCTCGACTGCGCTCGAGGAGACATTTTACTGTCAGGTCGAGCGCAGTCGAGACCTTATTATTATGAAAAAATACACCGAAATAAAAGACATTCCTAACCTAAACGAAACTATAAAAGAAGCTATTTTATTAAAAATGAATCCTTATGATTTTCAAGAATTAGGAAAACATAAAACCTTGGTCATGTTGTTTTTCAATGCCAGCTTACGTACCAGATTAAGTACAGAAAAAGCAGCAAAGAATTTAGGAATGGATGTGATGGTTTTAAACTTTAATGATGCTTGGCAGTTAGAATTTGAAGACGGAACCGTTATGAATGCTAACACATCAGAACACGTTAAAGAAGCAGCGCAAGTCATTTCGCAGTACGCAGACATTATTGCGGTTAGAGCCTTTCCTACATTAACCGATAAAGCTAAAGACCAAAGCGAATACATTTTAAAAAGTTTTGAAAAGTACGCTACAGTGCCAATCGTTAATATGGAAAGTGCGACAGCGCATCCGTTACAAGCGTTGGCAGATGCGATTACCATTACCGAATTAGCAGAAAAATCAAAGCCAAAAGTCGTATTGTCTTGGGCACCACATCCTAAAGCGCTACCACAAGCAGTGGCAAATTCGTTTGTAGAAATGATGCAGAATTTAGAGGTTGATTTTACCATAACTCATCCTGAAGGTTACGAGTTGGACAAAAATATCACTAAAGAAACACCTATAAATTACAACCAAGAAGAGGCTTTACAAGATGCCGATTTTGTGTATGTGAAAAACTGGAGCAGTTTTAACGACTACGGAAAAGTGTTAAACCAAGATGAAAATTGGATGATGACAAAAGACAAGTTAGGCAATGCTAAATTTATGCATTGCTTACCTGTAAGACGTAATGTTGTTGTTGAAGATGCGGTTTTGGACAGCGAAAATTCAGTAGTGATAAAACAGGCTAACAATAGAACTTATGCTGCTCAAATTGTGTTGAAGCAGATTTTAGAAGGTTTAAGATGAAAACACTAAAAGTCATAAAAATAGGCGGAAACATCATCGATAACGAAGATGCATTACAAACGTTTTTAAAAGAGTTTTCCAAGATTGAAGGACTAAAATTATTAGTTCATGGTGGCGGAAAATTAGCAACAAAACTTGCGAATCAAATGCAAGTAGAAGTTAAAATGATTGATGGTAGACGCATCACAGACGCTGAAACTTTAGATATTATAACTATGGTTTACGCTGGCAAAATCAATAAAAATATAGTCGCACAATTACAAGCGTTTAACTGTAATGCAATCGGGTTTTCTGGTGCAGATGGCAATGCGATTGTGTCAAACAAAAGACCTGTAAAAAATATCGATTACGGTTATGTTGGTGATGTAAAACAAGTGAATACAACAACTTTAGAATTACTTTTGGAAAATGACGTAACACCTGTTTTTTGCGCTATTACACATGATAAAAATGGACAACTATTAAACACTAACGCAGATACAATTGCTTCGGAATTAGCTATAGCATTATCTCAAATTTTCAAAACAGAATTATATTACTGCTTTGATAAAAACGGTGTTTTAAAAGATGTTAATGATGATCATTCAGTGATTGAATCAATAACTTCAGAAAACGTTCAGCAATTGATAGACGATCAAATTATATCAGAAGGTATGCTGCCAAAAATTAATAATTGCATATATGCTGTCAAACATAATGTACAAAAAGTATGTATTGGAAAACCAGAAATGCTTTTCGATAAAAAATCAATCTACACAACCATTTCAAAATGATATCAACGCTAACAGAACAAGCTATTTCGTTGTTAAAACAACTGATAGAAACACCTTCGTTTTCATCTGAAGAAGACCAAACTGCGCAACATATTGAGCAATGGTTTCAGCTTCAAAACATACCATATCAACGCACAAAGAATAACGTTTGGGCAATCAATAAACATTTTGATGTGACTAAACCAACGTTACTATTAAATTCGCATCACGATACGGTAAAACCAAATAATGGCTACACTAAAGATCCGTTTAAAGCAATTGTTGAAGATGGTAAATTGTACGGTTTGGGAAGTAACGATGCTGGTGGTTGTTTGGTGAGTTTGCTGGCAACATTTGCTTATTTCTATGAGCAAAAAAATCTGAAATACAATTTAGTTATTGTTGCTTCAGCGGAAGAAGAAAGCAGTGGTGACAATGGTTTAAATAGCATGTTAAATGTAATTCCAAAAGTAGATGTAGCGATTGTAGGTGAACCAACCTTGATGCATTTGGCAGTTGCCGAAAAAGGTTTAGTGGTGTTTGATGCTGTAGTAAAAGGTACGCCAAGTCATGCAGCTCATCCTAACGATGATAATGCGATTTATAATACAATTTCAGTGTTGGAATGGTTCAAAAATTATGAGTTTACAAAAACATCCAAAGCTCTAGGTGAGGTAAAAATGACTGTCACGCAAATCAACGCTGGTAAGCAACACAATGCTGTTCCTGCAAATGTTGATTTGGTAGTTGATGTTCGTGTAAACGATAAATATTCCAATAAAGATATTGTAGATATTTTACAACAAGAAGCGCCTTGCGATAGCATTATTCCACGAAGTACAAAGTTAAATTCGTCTTCCATTCCAATGGATCATCCTTTGGTAAAAGCTGGAATTGAAATTGGAAGAAATACTTACGGTTCGCCAACCTTATCAGATCAAGCGGTCTTAAGTTGTCCATCATTAAAATTAGGACCAGGTGACAGTACGCGATCGCATAGTGCAGACGAATTTATTTATATCAATGAAATTGAAGAAGGCATAAGGATTTATATAGAATTGTTGAATCGCGTTATTTTATAAGAGGTCTGTCATTCCGCACTTGATGCGGAATCCAAAAAAGAAAATTAAACTAAAAAGAAAGCAGAGATTCCTGCTTTCGCAAGAATAAATTATGAAACTCTGGGATAAAGGCATAAGCATAGACAAAAAAATAGAACAGTTTACGGTTGGTAACGATCGAGAAATCGATTTACACATTGCAAAATACGACGTGCAAGCCTCATTAGCGCATGCTAAAATGTTGCAATCGATTGGTATTTTGACTGTCGAAGAACTGAAGCAATTAGAAAAAGGACTTCAGGATTTAGCATCACAAATTGAAAACGGTACGTTTACTATAGACAATCAGTTTGAAGACGTACATTCAAAAATTGAATTTGAACTCACCAAAACCTATGGTGACGTTGGTAAAAAAATCCATACAGCACGATCTAGAAACGATCAGGTTTTGGTAGCATTGCAACTATTTTACAAAGCCGAATTAAGCAATATAAAATCTAAAACAAAAGACTTTTTTGAAACGCTTTTAGAATTAGCTGAAACACATAAAAAAACACTATTACCAGGTTATACGCATTTGCAAGTTGCGATGCCATCATCTTTTGGGTTATGGTTTTCAGCTTACGCAGAAGTCTTAATTGACGATATGTATTTGTTAGATGCAGCGTTAAAAACCATTGATCAAAATCCGCTTGGTTCTGCAGCTGGCTATGGAAGTTCATTCGCAATTGACAGACAATTAACTACAGAACTTTTAGAGTTTTCAACTTTAAAATATAACGTTGTTGCTGCACAAATGAGTCGTGGAAAAAGTGAACGTACTATTGCATTAGCATTAGGTAGTTTAGCTAATACATTGGCGCGATTTGCTATGGATATTTGCCTGTATATGAGTCAGAATTTTGGCTTCATAAGTTTTCCGGATGAATTAACTACAGGAAGTAGCATCATGCCTCACAAAAAAAACCCTGATGTTTTCGAGTTGATTAGAGGAAAGAGCAATAAAATTCAATCCTTACATCATGAAATGGTTTTGATTACCAACAATCTGCCAAGTGGTTATCACAGAGATTATCAATTGCTGAAAGAAAATATGATTTCAGCCATTATGAATATGCAAGATATTTTGGAGATTTTTAACTATTCTATTAAACAAATAGAAGTAAAATCTATTGACTTAAACGACAAGAAATATCAATATTTATTTACGGTTGACAACATCAATACATTAGTTGAAAACGGAATGAGTTTTAGAGAAGCCTATCAAAAAATTGGAGGTGAAGTTCAAAACGGAACCTACAATCCAGATACGTCAAAAGAACATACACACATTGGAAGTATTGGTAATTTATGTTTGGAACAGATTAAAAATAAATTTCCGTATTAAAAAAAGAAACACCTTTATAAAAAAGGTGCTTCTCCACTAACTGAATTTATAAAATAAAACTCAAAACTTACATTATATAATTGTTGATTGTCCTAAATGAATATTAGTAAAATTCAAATTACTATCCTTAGGATTATGGATAAAATCTTCTATAAAATCTCCAACTTTAGACGTTGTGATATGATCAAAATTATCATTTAAATCTGGAGTTGTCACATGTAATTGTAACGATTTTTCTACACCAGCTTTAATAACATTTGCTTCTTTGTAAAGACCAAAATGTTCAAGTAACATAGCAGCGCTTAAAATAGAGGCAATAGGATTTGCAATACCTTTACCAGTTGCTTGCGGATAAGATCCATGTATTGGTTCAAACATAGCATGCTTGTCTCCAACAGAAGCGCTAGCTAATAAACCAATGCTGCCACCAATAACGCTAGCTTCGTCACTAATTACATCACCAAATAAGTTTTCGGTTAAAATAACATCAAACTGTTTTGGATTTAAAATCATTTGCATTGCAGCATTATCTACAAATAAAAAGTCTAATTCTACATCAGGATAATCTTTAGCTAGTTCAGTAACTACTTTTCGCCATAAACGTGATGTTTCTAAGACATTCGCTTTGTCTACCAAAGTCACTTTTTTCTTTCGGCTTTGTGCTGCTTTAAATGCTAAATGCGCAATACGTTCAATTTCTTCCCGAGAATATTCGCATAAATCTGAAGCTACATTTCCATCTTCACTTAATTGTTTTTCACCAAAATAAATACCGCCAGTCAACTCACGATAAATACTAATATCTGTACCTTCAATAATACTCTTTTTTAAAGGAGATTTGCCTAATAATGTCTCGTAAGCCTTAACAGGTCTGATGTTGGCAAATAAACCAAGTTCTTTACGTAGTTTAAGTAAACCTTGCTCAGGTCTAACCTTTGCCGAAGGATCATTGTCGTATTTTGGATCGCCAATAGCGCCAAACAAAATAGCATCACTAGACTTGCAAAGCGCTAAGGTATCGTCAGGTAAAGGATTGCCGGTTTGGTCAATCGCAATAGCACCAACAGGCGCTTCTTTAAATCTAAAGCTATGGTCAAACTCTTGTGCGATAGCTTTAAGTACTTTTATAGCTTGATGCGTAACTTCTGGTCCAATACCATCACCAGATAACACTGCAATATTTAATTTCATAGTATATGTTTTAAAGCAATTAGCTTTATTAGTTATTATTAATTTATTGGCGTTTCCCTATCGGGTCGCGCTTTTCGTTAAATCTTTTTACTCTGTTTTCGATACAATGCTTCTATCGTCGCATCACTCAAACTGACGTAAAAAGGATACCACTGCAATCGCTAACGCAGGCTAACTAGCTACGTTGGTTTTCAAACTGAGTGATTAATTCTTTTTTGCTTAATAAATAGTCAATATCATCATAACCATTAATTAAGCATGTTTTTTTATAAGGGTCAATCTCAAAATGATCTTTAAACGAAGTGTTGGCAACGCTTATCGTTTGGTTTTCAAGATTTACAATTAATTCGGTTTTAGGATTCTCTTTAATTTCATTTAAAAGTACTTTTAAAAAATCGTCACTAACTTGCACAGGTAATAACCCATTGTTAAGTGCGTTTCCTTTAAAAATATCTGCAAAAAAACTAGAGACCACAACTTTAAAACCGTAATCTGTCAAAGCCCAAGCAGCATGCTCTCTACTAGAGCCACAACCAAAATTATTACCAGCAACCAATATACTTCCGCTGTATTCTTTTCGGTTTAACGTAAAATCTGTATTAACAGATCCATCTTTATTAAAACGCCAATCTCTAAACGCATTTTCGCCAAAACCGTTGCGATCTGTAGCTTTTAAAAAACGCGCAGGTATAATTTGATCGGTATCTATATTTTCTATCGCTAATGGAATAGCTGTAGATTGTAATGTTGTAAATTTTTCCATGACTTAAATTTCTTCAGCAACAAAATTGGTTGCAGTTACATCAATAATTTTTCCTTCAATAGCTGTTGCGGCTGCAACTAATGGACTAGCCAAAATAGTACGAGATCCTTGACCTTGTCTACCTTCAAAATTTCTATTTGAAGTCGACACGCAATATTCGCCTTCCGGAATTTTATCGTCATTCATTGCTAAACAAGCACTACAACCAGGTTGACGCAACTTAAAACCAGCATCTTCAAAAATACTTTTTAAGCCTTCTTCAATTATTTGAGATTCTACCTGTTTGCTTCCTGGCACTAACCAAGCTGTTACATTATCTGCTTTTTGTTTACCTTTTACATATTGTGCAGCAATCCTAAAATCTTCAATTCTTGAGTTGGTGCAACTACCAATAAATACGTAATTAATGGTTTTATCTATCAGACTTTCACCTTTTTTAAAATCCATGTATTTTAAAGATTTTTCAAAAGACGCATCATTTAATTGTGGTATGTTATCGGTGATTTTTATTCCCATTCCTGGATTTGTACCGTAGGTAATCATGGGTTCAATATCAGCAGCATCAAAAGTGTATTCTTTATCAAAAATAGCACCTTCGTCTGTAGGTAAAGTTTTCCAATAGGCTACTTTGTCTTCAAAATCTTTTCCTTTTGGAGCAAATTCTCTGTCTTTTACATAGTCAAAAGTAGTTTGGTCTGGAGCAATCATTCCGCCACGTGCGCCCATTTCAATACTCATATTACAAACAGTCATTCTGCCTTCCATAGACATGTTTTCAAATACATCACCAGCATATTCGCAGAAGTAACCAGTTCCAGCATTAGTGCCTATTTGAGCGATAATGTATAAAATAACGTCTTTAGGCAAAACACCTTTTTTTAGTGTTCCGTTAACGGTAATTCTTAAGCTTTTTGGTTTGGTTAATAATAGGCATTGACTAGCAAAAACTTGTGCAACTTGGCTAGTACCAATACCAAAAGCGATAGATCCAAATGCACCATGAGTTGAAGTGTGACTATCGCCACAAACTATGGTCATTCCTGGTTGGGTGATACCAAGTTCTGGTGCCATAACGTGAACAATACCATTGTATTTATGACCTAATTCGTAAAGTGTAATATCGTTAGCTTTACAATTTTCTGAAAGTTGTTTTAATTGCTTTCTTGATAAATCATCTTTAACTGGTAAATGTTGGTCAACAGTTGGTGTATTGTGATCTGCTGTTGCAACAATTTGATTAGGTCTAAAAATAGGAATGTTACGCGCCTTTAGCTCATTAAAAGCTTGCGGACTTGTAACTTCATGTATTAAATGTTTATCTATATATAAAATTTGCGGACCATTTTCTATTGCATCTACCACATGTGCGTCCCAAACTTTATCAAATAATGTTTTTTTAGTCATTATCTTTAATATTTACGCTGTATTAAGCGCTTATAATTTGTTGATATACGTTGCTAGTTGCAATAATCTCGTGTATATCATTATCGTTAATTTCTTTTTTCTTGTCTGCAAAACTTAAAAAGTTTGCATACACGTCGTCTAACTGAAGTTTTGTTAATTCATAACCAACATTTTTAGCTCGGTATGCTAAAGCAGCTCTTCCGCTACGAGCAGTTAAAACAATTGCGCTTTCGGTTACGCCAACGTCTTTAGGGTCAATAATTTCGTAAGTTTCACGATTTTTAATTACACCATCTTGATGTATTCCAGAGCTATGTGCAAACGCATTTGCACCAACTATAGCTTTATTTGGTTGCGTGTAAATACCCATATTTTCACTTACCAATTGACTGATGCCGTAAAGGTGTTTTGTATTGATTGAAGTGTCTAAATTAAGATATGGATGTTGTTTTAAAACCATAACAACTTCTTCTAAAGCAGTGTTACCAGCACGTTCGCCAATACCATTAATAGTACATTCTATTTGTCGCGCACCATTAATAACACCTTCTATAGAGTTTGCTGTAGCTAGACCTAAATCGTTATGGCAATGACAAGAAAGTATGGCATTTTCGATGCCTTTTACATTTTCTTTTAAGTATTTTATTTTTGCGCCATATTCACTAGGTAAGCAATAGCCTGTTGTGTCTGGAATATTTAATACTGTGGCGCCAGCTTTTATAGCAGCTTCGCAAACTCGTGCTAAATAGTCGTTGTCGGTACGACCAGCATCTTCGGCATAAAATTCGACATCTTCAACAAAGGATTTTGCATACTTAACCGCTTCAAAAGCACGATCGATAATAGCATTTCTGTTTGATTTAAATTTGAATTTTATATGAGAATCTGAAGTGCCAATTCCTGTGTGTATTCTTGGTGTTTTTGCAGTTTTTAAAGCTTCTGCAGCAACTTTAATATCATTTTCTACAGCTCTTGTCAAGCCACAAACAGTTGCATTTTTAACTATGTTTGCGATAGCTTGTACCGATTTAAAATCTCCAGGACTCGAGACGGGAAAACCAGCTTCTATTACGTTTACGCCAAGATAATCAAGTTGTTCTGCTATGGTAACTTTTTGCTCTGTATTAAGTTTGCAACCAGGTACTTGCTCTCCATCTCTAAGCGTAGTATCAAATATTTGTATTGAGTTTTTTGACATTTTAAGAGGGAATTATTTTTCTTTTGAATTACTAATTTATACTTTGGTATTACCAATGCATAATAGCTATTTGATACGCTACGATGTTCAGATTAAAAAACCGAATTTAAAACACTGAAAATCAATACTATAAATCAATTATTAGTTGATGACTAAAGACCAAAAAGATAATTTATTTGCACTAGTTAAATCTTTAACCAAGTCCGAAAAGCGTCAGTTTAAACTGTATGTTGGTCGATTAGGAGTAAACAGTGATTCTAAGTTTTTAAATTTATTTACTGTTTTAGATAAATTAAAACAGTATGATGAGGTTTCTATTTTAAAATCTACAAAGATTAAAAAGCAGCAATTAGCTAATGTAAAAGCGCATTTGTATAAGCAAATATTAGTTAGTTTAAAATTAAACCCATCACATCAAAATATTAGATCTCAAATAAGAGAACAGTTAGATTTTGCTTCAATTTTGTACCATAAAGGCTTGTATAAACAAAGTCTTAAAATTCTGGATAAAGCCAAAGAAATGGCTTTAGTTAACGAAGAAAAAAACTTGGCTTATGAGATTGTCGAATTAGAAAAAGTAATCGAGTCTCAATACATAACACGAAGTATTAGTAGTCGTGCAGACGAGTTAACAATTCAAGCCAAAGCTATTAGCGAACTTAATGTTATAGCTAGTAAGTTGTCAAATTTATCGCTACAACTTTACAGTATAATTCTTAAAACAGGTTATGTAAAAAGTGAAGCCGAAAGCAAAGAAGTCACCACTTATTTTAAAGCTAGATTGCCTAAATACAAAATTAAAGATTTAGGATTTAGAGAAAAATTATGGTTGTATAATGCTTATTTGTGGTACAGTTTTTTATTACAGGATTTTAAAAATTGTTATAAATACGCATTAAAATGGGTAAACTTATTTTATGAAAATCCAGCGATGATTACTTTAAATCCTGTATTTTTTTTAAAAGGAAATAATTATTTGTTAGAATCTTTATTCTTCATAAAAAGTAAAGATAAGTTTGATGAAGCGTTACAAAAACTAAAAAGCGTTATAGAAACTAATCAATTACCTAAAGACGAAAACGTAGAAGCATTATCCTTTTTGTACTATAACATTAATACAATTAATGGTTTTTTTATTGACGGAAGTTTTAAAGAAGGTGTTGCAATTATTGACCAAATAGATAAAGATTTAGAGCGTTACAAAGATAGAATAGACGAGCATCACACCATGATATTCTATTATAAATTTGCAAGTTTACACTTTGGATCAGGTAATAATAAACAATGTATTTTTTACCTAAATAAAATTATTTCTAATAAATCTTTAACCATGAGAGAAGACTTATTATGCTTCTCTAGAGTATTAAATTTAGTCGCGCATTACGAGGCAGGATTAGATTATCATTTAGATACTTTGTTACGTACAACGTATAAGTTTTTAATACAAATGAATGAGTTACACGAAGTACAAAAAGAGATGATAAAATTTATTAGAAAACTTCAAGATATATATCCGCAAGACATAAAAAAAGCGTTTAAATCTCTACTAGAAAAGTTGAAAACTTATGAAAATCATCCTTTTGAACGTCGCGCATTTTTATATTTAGACATTATTTCTTGGTTAGAAAGCAAAGTGAATAATGTACCTGTAGATCAAGTAATTAGACAGAAATATTTACAGCAAAATGCTATTTGAAAAATAACTTTTAAATAATTTTTATTGAAAATAATTTGGAAAATTAAATTTTCTAATTGAATATTTGTACTCACAAAGTTCAATAACTTACTGAAATGTTATCAAGAAAGGCAGAGGGAATAGACCCAATGAAGCCTTAGCAACCCTTAGACTTACTAAGAAGGTGCTAAATTCTACTTGAAAGTGCGAATCATTTCTCGCATTCTCGGATAGATAACCAACACGTAATTACCCATCTGTAATTACTATTTTTTCTTATAACATTTTTCTATTAAGTACGCTTCTTACGAGGCTTATTTGGCTTTTGGTTTAATTCATTTATTAACTCAAAAACTTAGAAAAATGAGTACACAAAAATTTGCAACCCAAGCGTTGCACGCAGGTCATGACGTTAGTCAACATGGAGGAACAAGAGCAGTTCCTATTTATCAAACCACTTCTTATGTGTTTGATAATGCAGATGAAGCAGCAGGAAGATTTAATCTTTCGGTTCCAGGATTTATTTACACTAGATTAAATAATCCAACAACCGATATTTTAGAACAAAGATTAGCTGCTTTAGAAGGTGGTATTGCAGCAGTAGCAACTGCTTCGGGTACATCTGCAATTGCAACAACACTATTAACTTTATTAAGAGCAGGAGACCATATTGTAGCGTCTAGCAGTTTGTATGGCGGAACGTACAATTTGTTAAGTGTTACACTGCCAAGACACGGAATTACTACCACATTTGTAGACGCTTCAGATCCAGAAAATTTTAGCAAAGCAACACAAGAAAATACAAGAGCTATTTTTGTCGAATCTTTAGGAAATCCAAAATTGGATGTGTTAGATTTAGAAAGTATTTCAAAAGCAGCAAAAGCACATAAAGTGCCATTAATTGTAGATAATACTGTTGCTACACCTTATTTATTAAACCCAATTGAATACGGCGCAAATATCGTTATTCACTCGTTAACAAAGTATATTTCTGGAAACGGAACTTCTTTAGGCGGAGTAATAATTGATGCAGGAACATTTGATTGGACAAATGGAAAATTTCCTGAATTTACAGAACCTTCAGCAGGTTATCATGGTTTAGTGTACAGCGAAGCTATTGGTGCAGCTGCATTTATAGCAAAAATAAGAATTGAAGGATTACGAGATTATGGTAGTGCTTTAAGTCCGTTTAATGCATTTCAAATCATTCAAGGCTTAGAAACGTTACAATTAAGAATCGAAAAACATAGTAAAAATGCACTTCAACTAGCTAAATGGTTACAAGAACAACCAGAAGTTAATTGGGTTAACTATCCAGGTTTAGAAACCAGTAAGTACAAAAACTTAGCAAATAAATATTTGCCAAAAGGACAAAGCGGTATAGTTACCTTTGGTGTAGATGGCGGTTTTGAAGCTGCTAAAAAAATAGCAGATACAACAAAACTATTTTCTTTACTTGCCAATATAGGAGACACAAAATCACTTATAATTCATCCTGCAAGCACAACACATCAACAATTAGATCAAGCGTCTCAAGAAGCAACTGGAGTTACAAGTGATTTAATTCGATTATCAGTAGGAATAGAAAATATCGAAGATTTAAAAGCAGATTTAAAAGCTGCTTTTAAACACATTAAAAAGCCTGTTTTAGCTTAATAGCATTCATTTTAATTTTAGTTATTTATTAAAAAGTGGCTTTGTGTTAAAAGCACAAAGCTTGCTTTTTATGTCAAATTTTATGAAACATCTTAACTACATAGAATTATCAAATTTTTTAACTTCTACTTCTGTAAAGCAAAATATAACCTTGTCTTATCAAGTGTTTGGAAAGACGCTACATACAGCTCCAATAGTAGTAGTTAATCATGCTTTAACGGGTAATTCTAATGTGTCTGGACATGATGGATGGTGGCAAAGTATTGTTGGCGAAGGAAAAACTATAGATACCACAAAGTATACCGTTATAAGCTTCAATATTCCAGGAAATGGCTATGATAATAAACCTGAAAACTTAATTGAAAATTATAAAGATTTTGTTGCTAGAGATATTGCTAAAATATTTTTACAAGGTTTAAATCAGCTTAATATCACATCTATTTTTGCACTTGTTGGCGGATCTTTAGGTGGCGGAATTGCTTGGGAAATGGCAGTAATAAAACCTAATTTGTGCGAACATTTAATTGTAATTGCATCAGATTGGAAAGCGACAGATTGGCTAATTGCTAATTGTCAAATCCAAGAACAACTGTTAACTAATTCTTCAAATCCAGTTCACGATGCAAGGATGCATGCGATGTTGTGTTATAGAACGCCAGAATCTTTTAAAGCTAGATTTAAAAGAAGTAAAAATGAAGATTTAAAAATTTTTAATGTAGAAAGTTGGTTGTTGCATCATGGAAAAAAACTCCAAGAACGTTTTCAGTTATCTGCATATAAATTAATGAATCAACTATTAAAAACTATAGATGTAACCAAAGGTAGAGAAGACGCTATAACGGTATTAGATAAAATAGAATCTAATATTACCATTATTGGTGTAGATTCTGATCTTTTTTTTACTGCTGAAGAAAATAGAGAAACGCAAAAAAAGTTAGCAGCAACACATCCAAATGTGACTTATAACGAGATACATTCTGTACACGGTCATGATGCTTTTTTAATAGAATTTGATCAGCTTAAAACAATTATAGAACCCATATTTAAACCAGAATTGGTTAATCAAAAAATGAAAATATTAAAATTTGGTGGCAAATCTTTATCCAATGAAAATGGTTTAAAAGAAGCGCTACAAATCATAGAAGATAAAATTAAAGAACATCAAAAAATAGCTATTGTAGTCTCAGCTAGAGGTAATTCTACAGACCAATTAGAAGCTATTTTAGAAAAAGCAGCAACTAATCAAGATTACAAATCAGACTGGGAAGCATTTAAAGCTTATCAAACTCAACCGTTATCTAAAATAGATTTTAATGAAGAATTTAATGCTCTAAATACACTTTTTGAAGGTGTTTCTATGTTAGAAGATTATTCACCTAAAATAAAGGATCAAGTATTAGCTTTTGGAGAATTACTTTCAGTAAAATTAATTTCAGAATTACTAAAAAATAAAGGAATAAATGCAAATCCAACAGATGCAAGATTGTTTATAAAAACTAACAATCAATTTGGTAACGCGTTACCTATTCATGATATATCAAAACAAAAAGTACAAGAATATTTTAATACGCATAATGGTTCTACGGTGAATGTTGTTACTGGTTTTATAGGAACAAATCTTAAAGATCAAACTACTACTTTGGGACGTAATGGTAGTAATTATACAGCATCGTTATTAGCAAATTATTTAGATGCAGAAGAATTGCAAAACTATACGCATGTTAATGGTATTTACACTGCTAATCCAGATATTGTTCAAGATGCTAAAAAAATAACCGAATTGTCTTACGCCGAAGCTAATGAATTAGCAAATTTTGGTGCAAACATCTTACATGCAAAAACGATTATACCTTTAATAGAAAAAAATATAAACCTAAGAATTTTAAATACATTTAATCCTAAAGATACAGGTACATTAATAACTGCAAAACAAAGCAAAAACCAAGTAACGTCGTTATCTGTTTTGGATCAAGTAGCTTTAATTAATTTAGAAGGAAGAGGATTATTAGGTAAGGCTGGTATAGATGCAAGAATATTTAAAGCTTTAAGTGTTTTTGATATTAGTGTTAGTATAATTTCACAAGGATCCTCAGAACGCGGAATAGGTCTTGTAATAGATGCAAATAAAGCTAATCAAGCAGTTATAGCATTAGAAAAAGAATTTGAATTTGATATAAAATCTCAAGATGTAAGTAAGATAAGCGTGCAAAAAGAAGTCGCTGTCATATCAATAATTGGTTTGCCATTATCTTCATTTAATAAACCATTTAATGCATTAATAAGAAATCAAATTACACCTATATTATTTAATAATACGGTAACAGGAAGTAATGTAAGTTTGGTGGTTAAAAAAGCGCAATTACATAAAGCATTAAATGTAATTCATGGAGAAATCTTTGGCATTTCTAAAACCGTTAATTTAGCAATTTTTGGTCATGGATTAGTTGGTGGTACATTAATAGATCAAATTCTTTCATCTAAAGAAGAAATTGAAAAAAGAAAAGGCATAAAACTTAATATTTTTGCAATTGCAAATTCCAAACAAGCATTGCTTAATAAAAACGGTGTGACTTTAGATTGGAAGTCTAAACTATCTAAAATCAATACTAATTTTACAGTAAACGATATTATAAGTTATGCTAATCAACATCATCTAGGAAATTTAATAGCAATAGATAATACAGCAAGTAATACATTTTATAATAATTATGAAGCTCTAGTAACTGCTGGTTTTGATTTAGTATCATCAAATAAAATTGCAAATACAGTCTCTATATCGTATTACGATAAATTAAGAGATTTATTAAGAGCAAACAACAAGCAATACTTGTATGAAACTACAGTTGGAGCAGGATTACCATTAATAGATACAATTAAACTTTTACATCAATCTGGAGAAAATATAACCCGAATAAGAGGCGTGTTTTCTGGGACATTAAGTTATTTGTTTAATAACTTTTCTTCCAAAGACGTATCATTTAGCACAGTAGTTAAAGAAACTATTGATAAAGGGTTTACAGAGCCAGATCCTAGAGAAGATTTTTCTGGAAATGATGTAGCCAGAAAATTACTAATATTGGCAAGAGAGCTAGATTTAAAAAACGAATTTGAAGAAGTTAACATTCAAAATTTAATACCAGAACAGTATAGAGATATCACTGTAGATCAATTCAAAAATCAATTAGATGTTTTAGATCCAATATTCAACAAAATTAAAAACGCTCAACAACCAGGTCATGTTCTAAGGTATGTAGGCGATTTGTCTGGAGATTTACAACAAGAAAAAGGAAATTTAGAGGTAAAACTAGTCTCTATACCAGAAGATAGCGCACTAGGTCAAGTTAAAGGCGCAGATGCAATTTTCGAAATATTTACTCAATCCTACGGTGATCAACCAATAGTTATTCAAGGTGCTGGAGCAGGAGCAAATGTAACTGCACGAGGAGTTTTTGGAGACATTTTAAGACTATCTAATTTAAAACAATAATCATGAGTCAAAACCATTTTGAAACTGAAGCCATACGACAACAATTAGAGAGAACCCAATACCAAGAGCATTCTGTACCATTATATTTAACAAGTAGTTTTGTGTTTGAGGATGCAGAAGATATGAGAGCGTCTTTTGCTGAAGAAAAGCAACGTAACCTTTACAGTAGATTTACCAATCCAAATACATCAGAATTTGTAGAGAAAATTTGCACATTGGAAGGAGCAGAAGCTGGATACGCTTTTGCAACAGGTATGTCTGCAGTCTTTTCAACATTTGCAGCATTATTAAATGCAGGAGATCATATAGTGTCCTGCCGAAGCGTTTTTGGATCTACGCATACTTTATTTACCAAGTTTTTACCAAAATGGAATATTGAAACAAGCTATTTTAAAGTAAATGAAATAGAAAAAATTGAAAGTCTGATTCAACCAAATACAAAAATTATTTATGCAGAAACGCCAACTAATCCTGCAGTAGATATTTTAGATTTAGAAGTGTTAGGTCAAATAGCAAAAAAACATAATTTGTTATTAATAATAGATAACTGTTTTGCAACACCTTATTTGCAAAATCCAATTCAATTTGGTGCAGATTTGGTCATTCATTCTGCTACAAAATTAATAGATGGACAAGGTCGTGTTTTAGGTGGTGTAACTGTTGGAAAAGCCAATTTGGTTAGAGAAATTTATTTGTTCTCAAGAAATACTGGTCCAGCATTATCACCATTTAATGCTTGGGTATTATCTAAAAGTTTAGAAACACTTTCAGTTCGCGTAGATAGACATTGTGAAAACGCATTAAAGGTAGCTACCTTTTTAGAGCAACATAGCAATGTAGAATTAGTAAAATATCCTTTTTTAAAGTCTCATCCGCAGTATCATATCGCAAAAAAACAAATGAAAAAAGGCGGAAATATTGTTGGGTTTCAAATTAAAGGCGGATTAGAACACGGTAAAACATTTTTAAACAAAATTAAAATGTGTTCACTATCTGCTAACTTAGGAGATACAAGAACAATTGTAACTCATCCAGCATCTACTACTCACAGTAAATTAAGTGTAGAAGATAGAGCAGAAGTAGGTATTACAGATGGATTAGTAAGGATATCAGTTGGATTAGAAAACGTAGAAGATATAATTAAAGATTTGGAACAAGCTTTAGTTTAAGATTTAATAAGTTTGGTTATCTTTGAAGTTATGCTTTCAAAAAAAACCAAATACGGCTTAAAGGCGCTTACTTATTTAGCAAAACAAGAACCAAATACACCAGTTCAAATTAGTGCTATTTCAGAAAGTGAAAATATTTCTAGAAAATTTCTAGAAAGTATTTTATTAACCTTACGTAAAAATGGTTTTTTAGGCTCTAAAAAAGGTAAAAACGGTGGTTATTATCTGCTTAAAGATCCAAGACAAATTAAATTAGCACCAATCATGAGAATTTTAGAAGGTCCAATAGCAATGGTACCTTGCGTAAGTTTAAACTTTTACGAAAAATGCGATGATTGCCCAGACGAAACTACTTGTGCTGTTCACAAATTAATGATAGAAGTTAGAGACAATACATTAAGTATTTTTAATAACAAATCATTATCAGATTTGATATAATTCAAATAAAATCAATAGTTTAAAAAAATAGGTTTTCAATTTTATTAAAATTTTAAGCCTAAAAAATAGAACTTCTAAGATATTTTTCTGTAGTTTTGTTTTAAATCCTACTATTCCGATAGGAATATAGTAAATATAAAAAATATGATAGCTAAAAATATAGATATAGCATACTGGAATAAGCAATTAAAAGATAAATCACCAAATCAAATTATAGATTGGGCATTACAGTTAACATCAAATAAAATAGTAACTACAAGTTTTGGAGTTTATTCAGAAGTATTGCTAAGCACTATTACAAAACAGGATAAAACCATAAAAGTAATTTGGTGCGATACACTATATAATCAGCCTTCAACTTATAAACATGCACAACAATTAATAGATAAATACCAATTAAATATACATAAGTATCAATCCAAATTATCTAAAGATGAGATAGATGCAACTATAGGATTGCCAACCTTAGAGGACGATAATTTTCAGCAATTTTCAGAAGTAGTAAAATTAGAACCTTTTAGAAGAGCCTTAAAAGAACATCAGCCAGAATTATGGTTTACAAATATTAGAGTTAGACAAACCGAGTTGAGAAATAAAAAAGACATTTTAAGTTTAAGTAAAGATGGCATATTAAAAGTAAGTCCGTTTTATTATTGGACAGATCAAGAATTGGATCACTACATAAAGTCAAATAAATTAACTAAAAATACAGACTATTTCGATCCTGTAAAGGCATTACAAAATAGAGAATGTGGTATTCATTTACAATAACAAATAATCATGCAAAGTTTTAGAACCGAAATAGAAAATCCAGTTGTAGAGAAAGATATTATCGAGTTAGCTCGTAAAATCGAACTTTTTAAACACGGTAAATTAGACGAAGAAAAATTTAGAAGTTTACGACTTGCTCGTGGTGTTTATGGGCAAAGACAGCAAGGTGTACAAATGATTCGTATAAAATTGCCTTACGGAAAGGTGTTAAGTAAGCAATTACGCCGTATTGCAGATGTTTCAGACGAATATTCTCGCGGAAGGTTGCACATTACAACTAGACAAGACATACAAATTCATTACGTAGATCTTGATAGAACGCCAGAGCTTTGGGCAGAATTAGAACAGGACGATGTAACCCTTCGTGAAGCTTGTGGTAATACAGTAAGAAATGTAACAGCAAGCGAGACTGCTGGAATTGACGTAAACGAACCTTTTGATGTGTCACCTTACGCAGATGCATTATATAAGTTCTTTTTGCGTAACCCAATTTGTCAAGACATGGGACGTAAGTTTAAAGTCTCATTTTCAGCTTCAGAAGAAGATACAGGATTGTCTTACATGCATGATTTAGGTTTTATCGCAAAAGTTGAAAACAACGTACGTGGCTTTAAAGTGATGCTTGGTGGCGGATTAGGTTCGCAACCACGACATGCAGATGTGTTTTATCAATTTTTACCTAGTGATAAAATTATTCCAGTAATGGAAGGTGTTTTGCGCATTTTTGATCGTTATGGCGAACGTAAAAGTCGTGCAAAAGCGCGTATGAAATTCTTAATAAAAGATATTGGTTCAGAAGAATTTAAGCGACTTGTAGCAGAAGAACAAAAAGCAATAGAATTTACATCTGTTCCAATTGATGCAGAACATTATCCAGTTTCAAAACCTGTAAATGTTACAGCTCCAAAAGTTGATATAAAAGATCAAAAAGCTTTTCAAACTTGGAAAAACACCAATGTTATCAAACAAAAACAAGATGGTTATGTCGCGATAGGAATAAAGGTGTTGTTAGGTGATTTTTACACAGACAAAGCACGATTGTTAGCTAATTTAGTCGAAGATTATGCAGTAGGAGAAATACGATTAAGCTTACGCCAAAACATATTAATTCCGTTTGTTAAGGAAGATTTGTTGCCATTTTTCTATCAAGAATTATCCAAATTGGGTTTTGCAGAAGCTGGTTATAACAAAGCAGTAGATATTACAGCTTGTCCAGGAACAGATACTTGTAATTTAGGAATAGCAAGTAGTACGGGAATAGCTGAAGAATTAGAACGCGTGATTAAAACTGAATATCCGCAATATTTAAATAACAAAGATCTTGTAATTAAAATTAGTGGTTGTATGAATGCTTGTGGTCAACACAATATGGCAAATATTGGATTTCAAGGTATGTCAATTCGTACGCCAGATAAATTAGTTGCGCCAGCATTGCAAGTACTTTTAGGAGGCGCAAACAAAGGTAATGGACAAGGTGTTTTTGCAGACAAAGTAGTAAAAGTACCAAGTCGTCGTGCGCCAATAGCGTTGCGTCGTTTGTTAGACGATTTTCAACTTAATGCAAATAACTTGTCGTTTGAAGATTACTATCAAGACAAAGGGCAAATGTATTTTTACGATATGCTTACAGACTTATCAGACGTAAGCAATTTAACTCAAGACGATTTTATCGATTGGGGAAATACCGAAGTTTACGAAAAAGCAATTGGTATTGGCGAATGTGCTGGCGTAGTTATCGATTTAATTTCAACTTTATTTTTAGAAAGCGAAGAAAAACTAGAGCTAGCAAAAGAAGCATTAGAGAACAATGTGTATTCTCACGCCATTTATCACTCGTATAATGCGTTTGTAAATTCTGCTAAAGCAATATTGCTAACAGAAAATAAATCTACCAATTCTCAAGCAGGAATTATTAAACAGTTTGATGAAGATTTTGTAGCAACAAAGCGTATTCCGATAGACGTGTCATTTTCAGAGTTAGTATTTCAAATTAAAGAAAATGCACCAAGTAAAGCATTTGCAGAGCAATATTTTAAAAGTGCCAATGCATTTTTAAACACAGTAAAAACTTATCGTGAAAACGATACAAAAGCATTAGGATTATGAAAATACTTATCCCTAGATTAACAATAGTTGGTGCTGGACCTGGTGATCCAGAATTAATAACATTAAAAGCGATTAAAGCAATTCAATCGGCAGATGTTATTCTTTATGATGCATTAATAAACAAAGATTTTTTGGACTACGCTTCAAAACATACCGAGCTTATTTATGTAGGTAAACGTAAAGGTTGTTATAGTTACCAACAAGAGCAAATTAACGAGTTAATCGTCCAGCGAGCAAAAACAAAAGGACATGTTGTAAGATTAAAAGGAGGCGATCCTTTTGTATTTGGTCGTGGTGCAGAAGAGATAGATTACGTGAAGCCTTTTGGGATAGAAACTTATGTTGTGCCAGGTATTTCTTCAGCTTTAGCTGTGCCAGCATTTCAAGGTATTCCATTAACAAAACGTGGTGCTTCAGAAAGTTTTTGGGTAATCACTGGTACAACAAAATCTCATAAAATGTCAAACGATATTGTCCTTGCGGCAAAATCTACTGCAACTGTGGTAATCCTTATGGGAATGGGCAAATTACAACAAATTATGGATGTATTTTCTTCTGAAGGCAAATCAAATACTGCAGTAGGAATTATTCAAAACGGTACAACAAAAGATGAAAAATTTGGTGTTGGAACTGTAAATACAATTTGCGATGTAGTTAAAAAACAGCAACTGTCTAATCCAGCAATTATTGTAGTTGGTGATGTTGTAAAACAACGCGTTGCACTTAATTCAATCGCTAAACAAGTAAAAACTTTAAAAGTAGCATAACCATGAATGAAAGAAATAATTTATACCCAATTTTTATAAAAATGCATAGCATTAATACGCTAATTATTGGTGGCGGTTATGTGGCTTTAGAAAAACTAACGTTTTTGCTAAAATCTAGTCCAAACGCTAAAGTGACAATGGTAGCTAATTTTTTTAGACCAGATGTGATAACATTAGCAAAGCAGTTTGATGTTAAGTTAGTTAAGATGTCTTATCATGATTCGTTTTTATTAGGTCAAGATTTAGTCATTGCGGCGACAGATAAACCAGAAGTAAATCAACAAATTTACAACGATGCAAAAGCTAATCATATTTTGGTAAATGTAGCAGATACACCAGAGTTGTGCGATTTTTATTTAGGAGGTATTGTAACCAAAGGTCATGTAAAAGTAGCTATTTCTACCAACGGAAAATCGCCAACAACAGCAAAACGTTTAAGACAGTTTTTTGAAGATGTTATACCAGAAAACATAGACGATTTGGTGCAAAATTTAAACCGATTTAGAAAAACAATTAAAGGTGATTTTGAGCATAAAGTTCAGACATTAAATAATGTAACTAAAACATTAATTTCAGATAAATATAGATATAATGATTAAAACAGATATATTAATAATAGGCGCAGGACCAACAGGATTATTTACTGTTTTTGAAGCAGGATTATTAAAATTAAAATGCCATTTAATAGATGCATTAGCGCAACCTGGTGGACAATGTTCAGAGATTTATCCAAAAAAACCGATCTATGATATTCCTGGTTTCCCAGAAATTTTAGCGGGCGATTTGACTAAAAATTTATTAGAGCAAGGCAAACAGTTTGAACCTGGTTTTACCTTAGGAGAACGCGCAGAAACTATAGAGAAATTAGAAGACGGTTCGTTTATTGTAACCACTAATAAAGGCACAAAACATCATGCACCAGTAGTTGCAATTGCTGGTGGATTAGGTAGTTTTGAGCCAAGAAAACCAATCATAGATAATTTAGAATTTTTTGAAGATAAAGGTGTAGAATATATGATTAAAGATCCAGAAGTGTATCGCGATAAAAAAGTGGTGATTTCTGGTGGCGGCGATTCAGCTTTAGATTGGAGTATTTTTCTAGCAAACATAGCTTCAGAAGTTACTTTAGTTCACAGAAGAAACGAGTTTCGTGGCGCTTTAGATTCTGTAGAAAAAGTAAAAGAATTAAAGCATTTAGGTAAAATTAATTTAATTACTCCAGCCGAAGTAACTGCAATTCACGGTGATTTAAATGTTGAAGCTGTTACAATTCAAAAAGATGATGAAAACATTCGCTTAGAAACCGATCATTTTATTCCCTTATTTGGTTTGTCGCCAAAACTTGGACCGATTTCAAATTGGGGATTAGAGATAGAGAA
This sequence comes from Mesoflavibacter profundi, assembly GCF_014764305.1. Classification (NCBI taxonomy): domain Bacteria; kingdom Pseudomonadati; phylum Bacteroidota; class Flavobacteriia; order Flavobacteriales; family Flavobacteriaceae; genus Mesoflavibacter; species Mesoflavibacter profundi. The sequence continues at coordinate 648,742 of NZ_CP061703.1, read as the reverse complement.
AAATGCTATAAAAGTAGATACGTTAGATTATCAAACTAACATTCCTGGTGTTTTTGCAATAGGAGATGTTAATACCTATGAAGGAAAACTAAAGCTAATTTTATGTGGTTTCCATGAAGCAACACTAATGTGTCAATCGGCTTATAAAATTATTAATCCTGGTAAAAAATATGTTTTAAAATATACAACAGTAAGTGGTATAGATGGATTTGATGGTACAAGAAAAGAAGCGCCAAAACCAGTTGTTCAGGCAATAGATTAATACATTTTTAATATAATTGTTGTAATAAAATCTTAAAGCTTATGAGTTTACAAAAAGGAATAGTAATTTTATTCTTATTTAAGAAGCATGCAGATAAATTTACGAATTAAAGAAACCGTTTCCGACTTAACTAAGCAACTATTCTATGCTTTATTTGATGATAATTCAAAGCAAAAAGAACAATTAAAATATTTAGAACCCATATTTAAAACTGTTGTAAAAGAAATCACAGATAAACAACCAGATAACATTTGGGATGCTTTTGAAAGTAAACTACCAGAAATAAAAAGCAAAATAGAATTAGACGCAATTGCAACAGAAAAAAACGATCCTGCTTGCAAAAGCTTACAAGAAATCTATTTAGCATATCCTGGTTTTCATGCAATTGCAATCTTTAGAATGAGTCACGAATTATTTTTACTAGATGTACCAATTATGGCAAGGATGATGAGTGAATGTATACATGGAAAAACAGGTATCGATATTCATCCTGGAGCAACTATTGGCGATTCTTTTTTTATAGATCACGGAACAGGAATTGTAATAGGAGAAACTAGTATTATCAAAAACAATGTCAAAATATTTCAAGGTGTTACTTTAGGTGGATTGTCGGTTAAAAAAAGTTTGTCGCAAACCAAACGTCATCCAACCATAGAAGATAATGTAACAATCTACGCCAATGCAACTATTTTAGGAGGCGATATTGTAATAGGAAAAAATAGCGTAATTGGAGCCAATGTGTGGATTACGCAATCCGTTCCACCAAACTCTTTAGTGACCTATAAGTCAGAAATTAATATAAGCACAAGACCATCATGATACAAAGTCAATCAATTACTAATTTAATAGGAAATACGCCGTTAATTGAAGTGCAAAACATCCTAAAAAAAGATGGTGTAAGACTATTTTTAAAACTAGAAGGAAAAAATCCTGGCGGAAGCGTAAAAGATCGTGCTGCATTTAATATGATAAGCGAAGCTTTAAAACGTGGTGATATTAAACCTGGCGATACTTTGGTTGAAGCAACTAGTGGTAATACTGGTATCGCATTAGCTTTTATTGCGAAATTATTAGGCGTAAATATGATTTTAATAATGCCTGAAAATTCTACCGAAGAACGAATAAAAACCATGCGTGCTTATGGTGCTAAATTAATTTTAACGTCTTCTGAAGTTGGTATTGAAGGCGCTCGCGACGAAGCCGAAAGACTTCATAAAGAAAAAGGCTATTTTATGCTAAACCAGTTTGCAAATGATGATAACTGGAAAGCGCATTACAAAACTACAGGTCCAGAAATTTGGCGCGATACCAATAAACAAATCACACATTTTGTCTCTGCAATGGGTACAACGGGTACAATTATGGGCGTATCTACTTACTTAAAAGAACAAAATCCAAACATAACTATAGTCGGTGCGCAACCTAAAGATGGTGCGAAAATTCCGGGAATTAGAAAATGGCCAGAAGCTTACAGACCTAAAATATTTAATCCTCAAAAAGTAGATCAAGTTGAAGAAATAAGTGAAGAAGACGCAAAAAACACAGCTAATTTACTAGCAACACAAGAAGGCGTTTTTGCAGGTATGAGTAGTGGTGGCTCTGTAGCATCTGCTTTAAAAATAGCGCAAACTATAGATAAAGGTGTTATTGTGGCAATTATTTGTGATATAGGTGATAGATATTTGTCTTCAGATTTATTTGAATAAATATTGCGATTCAATTTTTTATTACGTTACTTTGTCCCATAGTTCATAATTAATATTGTTTGTTATCACGAAAGGCAGAGGGAATAGACCCGTTGAAGCCTTAGCAACCCTTAATTTTCTTCAATAAGAAATTAAGAAGGTGCTAAATTCTACCCATTTTTTGGGACAGATAACCCGAGAATTATTCTTCTCTCTTTTCATGATGACATTTTAAAAATTATAAAATGTCAGACATTTTCAAAATATTACAACACCGAATTTTAGTTTTAGATGGCGCAATGGGAACCATGTTGCAGCGCTATAATTTTACTGAAGACGATTTTCGTGGTTTAAGATTTAAAGATTTTAAACATCCGTTAAAAGGAAATAATGATTTATTATCGCTAACACAACCAGAAGCTATTGCCGAAGTACATAGAAAGTATTTCGAAGCTGGCGCAGATATAGTTGAAACCAATACATTTTCTGGTACAACCATTGGTATGGCAGATTACCATATGGAAGATTTGGTGTACGAATTAAATTTTGAATCGGCTAAAATAGCCAAACAAGTTGCCGAAGAATTTACGAAAGCGAATCCTGAAAAACCGCGTTTTGTAGCTGGAAGTATTGGTCCAACAAACCGTACCGCAAGTTTAAGTCCAGATGTAAACAGACCAGAATATCGTGCAGTAACCTTTGATGAATTACGCATTGCTTACAAACAACAAGTTGAAGCTTTAATTGATGGCGGAAGCGATATTTTGTTAGTCGAAACTATTTTTGATACACTAAATGCCAAAGCAGCATTATTTGCCATTCAGGAAGTTAAGGAAGAACGTAATATTGACATTCCGGTTATGGTATCAGGAACCATTACCGACGCTTCTGGTAGAACATTATCTGGACAAACTGTAGAAGCATTTTTAATTTCAATATCACATATTCCGTTGTTAAGTGTTGGTTTCAATTGCGCGCTTGGTGCAGACCAATTACAACCGTATTTAAAACGCTTATCTCACGAAACCGATTTTTACACATCAGCACATCCAAACGCAGGATTGCCAAATGCTTTTGGTGAGTACGACCAAACAGTCAAACAAATGCAACAGCTAATTGAAAACTACCTAAAAGATGATTTAATAAACATCATCGGTGGTTGTTGCGGTACAACACCAGAACACATAAAAGCGATTGCGGAAGTTGCTTCAAAATATAAACCTAGAACTGTCGGTTCGAGCGCAGTCGAGAACTTTTAATGTATGAAAGAGAACAAAAACCGATATCTTAAACTATCAGGTCTAGAACCATTAATAATAACACCAGAAAGTAATTTTATAAACGTTGGCGAGCGCACTAACGTTACAGGTTCGCGTAAATTTTTACGATTAATAAAAGAAGAAAACTATGCCGAAGCATTAGATGTTGCGAGAGACCAAGTTGAAGGTGGCGCGCAAATCATAGATATTAATATGGATGAAGGTATGCTTGACGGAAAACACGCAATGGTAACTTTCTTAAATCTTATCGCATCAGAGCCAGATATTGCACGCTTGCCCATTATGATTGATAGCTCGAAATGGGATATTATCGAAGCTGGTTTGCAAGTCGTACAAGGTAAATCGGTTGTAAATTCTATCAGTTTAAAAGAAGGCGAAGCGACTTTTATTCATCACGCAAAACTTATCAAACGTTATGGTGCAGCTGTGATTGTTATGGCTTTTGATGAAGATGGTCAAGCCGATACCTACGAGCGCAGGATAGAAATCTGTAAACGCTCTTACGATATTTTGGTAAATCAAGTTCAATTTCCACCAGAAGACATTATTTTCGACCCAAATATTTTTCCTGTGGCAACCGGAATGGAAGAGCATCGTTTAAATGCATTAGACTTTTTTAATGCCACAAAATGGATTAAAGAAAACCTACCTTATGCCAGCGTTTCTGGTGGCGTAAGTAATGTATCATTTTCGTTTAGAGGAAACAATGTTGTACGTGAAGCTATTAACGCAGCATTTTTATATCACGCGATTCAACACGGAATGAATATGGGAATCGTTAATCCAACCATGTTAGAAGTGTATGACGAAATTCCGAAAGATTTATTAGAACACGTAGAAGACGTACTTTTTGACAAACGAGATGATGCAACCGAACGCTTACTAGAATTTGCTGAAACCGTAAAAGGACAGAAAAAAGAAGATGTAGCAAAGGTGCAAGAATGGCGAAGTGAACCTTTGCAAGACCGTATTACACTCGCTTTAGTAAAAGGTATTGATGCCTTTATTGTTGAAGATGTTGAAGAAGCGCGACAAGCGGTAAACAAACCTATTCAAGTAATCGAAGGTCACTTAATGACTGGAATGAATGTAGTTGGAGATTTGTTTGGAAGCGGAAAGATGTTTTTGCCTCAAGTCGTAAAATCGGCTCGTGTGATGAAAAAAGCAGTTGCTTATTTACAACCTTATATTGAAGCTGAAAAAGACGATTCGCAACGCTCTAATGGTAAAATTTTAATGGCAACCGTAAAAGGCGATGTACACGATATTGGTAAAAATATTGTGAGTGTAGTTTTGGGTTGTAATAATTACGAGATTGTGGATTTAGGCGTCATGGTTCCGCCAGAAAAAATCATTGAAACCGCTAAAAAAGAAAACGTCGATGTTATCGGATTAAGCGGTTTAATTACACCATCGTTAGACGAGATGGTTTACGTTTCGCAAGAAATGGAAAAACAAGGATTTAATATTCCGTTGTTAATTGGTGGTGCAACAACGTCTAGAGCGCATTCTGCGGTAAAGATTGCACCTCATTATTCTAATACTGTTGTGCACGTTAACGATGCATCGCGAGCTGTAACCGTTGTTGGAAATTTGTTGCAAAAGGATAACACTGTTTACAAAGAACAAATTCGTGAGGAATATGAAAAATTCCGTGAGCAGTTTTTAAAACGTGGTAAGCAAAAGGAATATGTTTCTATTGAAGAAGCGCGTGAACGAAAGTTTAAAATCGATTGGAACACAACCGACATTGTAAAACCAAAACAATTAGGTATACAAGATATTCAAGATTTTGATATTACGATTTTAGAAGATTATATCGATTGGTCACCATTTTTTAGAAGTTGGGATTTACACGGAAAATATCCAGATATTTTAACCGACGACATCGTTGGTAAACAAGCAACCGAATTGTTTAAAGATGCTAAAATCTTGCTTCAAAAAGTGTTTGATGAAAAGCTACTGAAAGCTAAAGCGGTTTTTGGGTTATTTCCTGCAAATACTGTAAATGATGATGATATTGAAGTAACGGTTGAAAACCAAATACCAAACACCAAACACCAATTCCTAACACTGCGTCAGCAACTCAAAAAAAGAGAAGGCGTACCAAACTTTGCATTAGCCGATTTTATCGCGCCTAAAGACACAGGAATTCAAGATTATATCGGTTGTTTTTGCGTGACTACAGGTTTTGGAACCGAGCAATTAGCAAAAGAGTTTGAAGCGAATCACGACGATTACAATTCCATAATGATAAAAGCATTAGCCGATAGATTAGCTGAAGCTTTTGCAGAATATTTACACAAAGAAGTGCGAACCAAACATTGGAACTACGCTTCTGAAGACCATTTAACCAACGAAGATTTAATTGCCGAAAGTTATAAAGGTATTCGTCCTGCGCCAGGTTATCCAGCTTGTCCGGATCATTTAGAAAAAAAGACCATTTGGGATATTTTAAAAGTCGAAGAAACTATAGGTGTAAAACTAACCGAAAGTCTTGCCATGTGGCCAGCAGCAAGTGTAAGTGGTTATTATTTTGCAAATCCAGAAGCTAAATATTTTGGCTTAGGAAAAATAACCGAAGATCAATTAGACGATTATGCCAAACGAAGAAACATTAGCAAAGAAGATGCTGCAAAATGGTTAAATCCAAACTTGGCAGATTAGCGCGCGTTAGCGATTGCAGTGGTATCCTTTTTATTTGTCTCTTCGAGCGCAGTCGAGAAGTTGTCAAATAAAAAGATATAACGGAAAGCGCGACCCGATAGGGTAACGCCCAAAAACTAAACACTAACAATGAAAGTAACAGAACACATAAAAAACGCCAACGGAAAAACTTTGTTTTCGTTTGAAATTATTCCGCCAAAAAAGGGTAATAGCATACAACAATTGTACAATAATATTGATCCTTTAATGGAATTTAAGCCACCTTTTATTGATGTAACAACCTCTAGAGAAGAGTATGTGTATATTGAAAAGGAAGGACTTTTGGACCGAAAAATTACGCGTATGCGACCAGGAACGGTTGGGATTTGTGCAGCTATAAAACATAAGTACGATGTAGATACGGTTCCGCATGTATTGTGTGGCGGATTTACAAAAGAAGAAACCGAATACTTGCTTGTGGATTGCCATTATTTAGGGATAGAAAATGTAATGGCGTTGCGTGGCGATGCGATGAAACATCAGCAGTATTTTGAGGCTTCTAAAGGCGGACACCAATTTGCTAAGGATTTGGTTGGGCAAATTCAGAATTTAAATAAAGGAAAATATCTTCATGATGTTATCGAGGTTGATGATAAAGCAGATTTTTGCATTGGTGTTGCTGGTTATCCAGAAAAACATATTGAAGCACCATCGTTAAAAACCGATTTAAAACGTCTTAAAGAAAAAGTAGATGTTGGTGCAGATTACGTCGTGACACAAATGTTTTTTGATAATAAAAAGTATTTTGAGTTTGTAGACGCTGCAAAACAAGAAGGTATAAATGTGCCAATAATTCCAGGTATAAAACCCATTGCAGTAAAACGCCATTTACAGTTATTGCCACAAGTATTTAAAATAGATTTACCAGAAGATTTAATAGATGCAATTGATAATTGCGCAACTAACGAGCAAGTACGACAAGTTGGTGTAGAATGGGCTATACAACAATCTAAAGAATTACAAAACGCTGGCGTACCTGTTTTACATTACTATTCTATGGGAAAAAGTGATAATATTAAAGCGATTGCCAAAGCGGTATTTTAAAAACCATTACTTTTGTTTCATTAATTGTTAAGATGAAACTAAAACTAGCCCTAATTTGTTGTTGTATTACAACGTTAATTTTTGCTCAGGAAGACAAGCGTCCGTTCTCTTTAGACGCTAATTATTTCTACGGAAATATAGCCGAACACAACAGCGATATTTCGCATTTAATTAAAGGTCATCCAACTGGCGTAATATTAAGTTATAACAAAAAAACCTTTGGCGATCAAGCTTGGCAAAGCAGATATAATTATCCAGATTATGGCGCGTCTTTTATCTATCAAAACCTTCAAAATAAAACTTTAGGAAACAATTTTGGGTTATACGCACATTATAATTTCTATTTTTTAAAAAGACATTTAATGTTTAGAATTGGTCAAGGTTTAGCCTACAACACCAATCCTTACGATAAAGTAGAGAATTATCGCAATAATGCATTTGGGACACATTTATTAAGCTCGACATATTTGATGCTTAACTACAAAAAAGAAAACTTGTTTAAAGGTTTAGGATTGCAAACAGGATTATCTTTAATCCATTATTCTAACGCTAATGTAAAAGCGCCAAACAGCTCGGTAAACAGTATTACGTTTAATTTAGGTGTAAATTATGTGTTGGATGCAGATCAATTACCAGAATATATTCCAAATACAGAAGACAAAGCATTTACCGAAAAAATTAAATACAACATCGCTTTTAGAACAGGTGTAAACGAAAGCGATATCATAAACTCAGGTCAATACGCATTTTACATTGTGTCTGCTTATGCAGATAAAAGATTAAATCGTAAAAGCGCCATTCAATTGGGAACAGATGTGTTTTTTTCAAACTTTTTAAAGAAGCATATCGAGTATAAATCAGTCGCTTTTCCTTTAGATAATGTTAGCGGAGACGAAGATTATAAACGTGTTGGCGCATTTGTGGGACATGAGTTGTTTATTAGCAAAACGTCCTTAGTGACGCAGTTAGGTTATTACGTTTACTATCCTTTCGATTTTGAAGGTCGTGTCTACAGTCGTGTTGGTTTAAAACGTTATTTTGGAGATAAAATTTTTGGAGCCTTAACCTTAAAATCTCACGGAGCAAAAGCAGAAGCAGTAGAATTTGGCGTTGGAATTAGATTATAAAATTTGGGCGTTACCACAAGGGTCGCGCTTTCGGTAGTCGCTTTTTTGTGTTGCATACGTGCAACAACACAAAAAGAGCTCCGACAAAACCTCAATCGCTAACGCAGGTAAAACCAATGGTTAGCGTTTGACTATAAAGTAAAGAGTAAACAAATGAAAAAATTACTATACATAATTATCCTATTTTTTGTTTTTGGATGCAATCAAGAAGATGCGCCAGACTGTTTTCAAAGTGCAGGAGATATTATTCAGCAAACTTTTGAAGTTGGTACATTTTCAAAAATCACGGTATATAAAAATGTCGAGTTATTTATAACACAAGGAGCAACGCCAAGTGTTTTAGTAGAAACTGGTGAAAACTTAATTAACGATGTTGAGGTTTATGTACAAAACGACCGATTGATTTTAAAAGATAATAATTCCTGTAATTTAACCAGAGATTACGGTATTACCAAAGTACACGTTACTGTACCAAACCTAACCGAAATTAGAAATAGTAGCACTTTAGATGTGCATAGTGTTGGCGTTTTAAACTTTGAGGAATTAAAATTACTATCTGAAGACTATAACGGTGATTTTTATAACGTAGGTAATTTTAATTTAGAAGTAAATTGTACTACGTTAAATGTGGTAATTAATAATCTAACTACAAACACAATTTCTGGTACAACAGAACATTTAAATATAAGTTACGCATCTGGAGATGGACGTTTTGAAGGACGATATCTTGTGGCTCAAAACGTGACTATTTATCATCGTGGAAGTAACGATATTATTGTAAATCCACAACAAGAACTTAAAGCAAACCTAGTAAGCACAGGAAATGTAATTGCAGTTAATACTCCGCCAATTATTGATGTGACAGAGCAATTTGATGGTCGTGTTATTTTTGAGTAACATTCCTGCGAAAGCAGGAATATTAATTTCTAGTTAGCTTTTATAATGAAAACATTGGCAATTTTAATTATAATTATTGGAGTTTTATTAAAAGTCCTTTTAATAAAAAAAATCAGAATTGACAAAAAATCAGAATATGATTCTTACTCAAATGATAGATATCAATGGGGAATTCTAACATCTTTTTTGGAATTTAAAATATTGAGTAAATATGCTGGAGAAATTCCTTTTGGACCAGTATTCATTCATATAAAAACTGAACCAAAAAATATTTTTGATAAGACGTTTTTTAGTGACTGGTTTTATAGAGTTGAAAATGGCGTGTTTTTACAACGATGGAGTCTAAACCCTTTAAAAAGATCAAATCTGTCAAATGCTGAACGAGAACTAATATTTATAGATTTTGAAACTAAAAAAATTAAAATTATCTATTCCGATATAAAAACATTTTGGATGGATATTGAAAAAAATGACAACGATCAATTAATATTAGTATTGAATAATGGTAAATTAGAAGAAAGAATAAAAATTCCTAATCTTAATAATTTATGAAAAACTTTGCTTAACTCGTCAATTCCCTAAATAAACTCTCCAAACTCGCATTTTTCTGGTTTAACTGAAGAATCTTCAACTCATTATCATGTGCAAAATCAAATACATGAGAGCGCATATCTGTTGTTGTATCAAACACAATTTCATAAATAAAATCGTGAACATTTTTTACACTTTTAGCATGTGGAAGTTTAAGTAAAAACGCATCTTCTACGCGGTAATCAAATTCGACAATAACGGTTTGCTCTTGTCCTTCGCGTAATTCGCTTAATTTTTTATCGGCTACAATTTCACCTTTATTAATAATAATAACACGGTCACACATGGCTTCTACTTCCTGCATAATATGTGTAGATAAAAACACAGTTTTGTCTTTGCCTAAGCTTTTAATTAATTGTCTAATATCAACCAATTGGTTTGGGTCTAAACCAGTTGTAGGCTCGTCTAAAATTAAAACTTCAGGATTATGCAATAGCGCATTTGCCAATCCAACACGTTGTCTGTAACCTTTAGAGAGTTGTCCAATAGTTTTATGTGCTTCTGGTGTTAATCCAGTAAGCTCAATAACTTCTTCAACTCTAGATTTGTCAACGTTATATACGTTTGAATTAAATTTTAAATATTCACGTACATATTGGTCTAAATACAACGGATTATGTTCTGGTAAGTAGCCAACACTTTTCTGTACGTTTTTTTTGTTGGTTAAAACAGCATGACCATTAACCTCTGCATGTCCTGAAGAAGGAGAAAGGTAAGTGGTTAAAATTTTCATCATTGTAGATTTACCGGCGCCATTTGGACCTAAAAATCCAACAATTTCAGGACGTTGCACACTAAAAGATACATTATTTAATGCTTTTTGTTCTCCAAATTGTTTAGTGATATTTTCAACTTTTATTGACATGCTAAAATGTTTCTTCAAAAATAAACAATCTTTAATTTAAAAGCTTATTTGCTTTAAAATCTTTAAAACTTGTTATAAAACTCATAATTTCAGGCTTTAGTATTTTGATTTTTCAATTAATTGTCTACTTTAGCAATAACAAAAAAAATAATGAACACAATTTTAAATACATATTATAACTGGTTTTACTTCTTTTTTAACGAAAAGAACGAGACGTTGTATATGTAATTTAAACAGCATAAATTTAATACTAAGTCTCGATTTTATCGGGACTTTTTTTTTTATGACAAAAACAATAGCAATACAAGGTATACAAGGCTCTTTTCATCATATAGTGTCGTTAGATTATTATGATAACACACATAAAGTGAAAGAATGTTTAACGTTTGACGAAACAGTTGCGTCCTTATTTAATAATACCGCAGAGACAGCAATTATGGCATTAGAAAACTCTATTGCTGGTTCTATTTTGCCAAATTATGCGTTAATAGATAATAACGATTTACACATTGTTGGCGAGCATTATTTGGATGTGCAACATCAATTAATGGCGTTACCAAACCAAACAATTGCAGATATAAAAGAAGTACACAGTCATCCTATGGCGCTATTGCAATGCAAATCGTTTTTTAAAGATTATCCGCATATTAAACTAGTAGAAGATAAAGATACTGCAGATGTGGCAAGAAAAATTGAAGCACAGCAAATAAAAGGTGTTGCAGCAATAGCAAGTACTTTGGCAGCAAAGATTTTTAACTTAGACATTTTAGCCGAAAGTATTCAAACCATAAAACACAATCAAACCCGATTTGCTATTGTAAAAACGCAACCAATTAACAATCATAAAAACGAAATTAATAAAGCGTCATTAAAATTTGAATTAGACCATAAAAGAGGAAGTTTGGCAACAATTTTAAATGTGATGAGCGATTGTAAATTAAACCTTACCAAAATACAATCCTTACCAAAAATTGAAACACCTTGGAAATATTCATTTTTTGTCGATGTCACTTTTGAAGCTTATGAAGATTTTGAAAAAGCAGCATCAATTATGACAATAATGGCAACACATTTTAAAATTTTAGGAACCTATAAAAACGCAAAACTATAATGAAAGTTGCAGATCGAATACATAGCGTTCAAGAATACTACTTTTCTCGTAAGTTAAAAGAAGTCAATCAATTAATTAAAGATGGTAAACCAATTATAAATTTAGGAATTGGAAGTCCAGATTTAGAGCCACCAAAACAAGTGGTTGATGTTTTGGTAGATAGTTTAGTACATCCTGTGGCACACAAATACCAGAGTTACCAAGGATTGCCAGAATTAAGAACAGCAATTGCAGATTTTTATAATACCGAATTTAATGTTGCAGTAAATCCAGATACCGAAGTTTTACCACTTATGGGAAGCAAGGAAGGTATTATGCATATTTCTTTAGCCTTTTTAAATGAAGGCGATGCAGTTTTAATTCCAAATCCAGGTTATCCAACTTACAGCTCGGTAACACAATTGGTACAAGCAACACCAATGCATTATAATTTAAATGAAACCAATAATTGGCTACCAAATTTTGAAGCTATCGAGCAGCAAGATTTAAGTAAAGTTAAATTAATGTGGACCAGTTATCCGCATATGCCAACTGGTGCAAAAGCGACAAAAGCCGATTTAGAAACGTTAGTCGCATTTGCTAAAAAGCACGATATTTTATTGGTTAATGACAATCCGTATAGCTTTATTTTAAACGATAATCCAATTAGTATTTTAGAAGTTGAAGGCGCAAAAGATGTCGCTTTAGAGCTAAATTCGTTAAGTAAAACATTTAATATGGCAGGTTGGCGAGTTGGAATGGTTTTAGGACATGCAGCGCATATCAATGCCATTTTAAAAGTAAAAAGTAATATGGATTCTGGTATGTTTTACGGAATTCAAAAAGGTGCGATAGAAGCTTTAAAATGTTCGTCTGCTTGGTACAAAAGTTTAAATAAAATTTATAAAAGCAGACGCGAACTTGTTTGGCAATTAGCCGATAAATTAGATTGCACGTACGATAAAAATGCAACAGGATTATTTGTTTGGGCAAAGTTGCCAGAAGGAAAAACATCTGAAGCATTTATAGATCAAATTTTATATAGCAACAGCGTGTTTATTACACCAGGAACCGTATTTGGTTCGCAAGGCGAAGGTTATATCCGTTTTTCGCTTTGCGCGAAAGAAACCCAAATTAAAGACGCAATTAGTAGATTATAATGAAACATATATACATCATAGGAACAGGTTTAATTGGCGGTAGCTTGGCATTAGATTTTAAAAATGCGTTACCAGATTGTATCATTTATGGTATTGATAAAAACGAAGCGCATTTAATAGAAGCGCAAGAATTAGGTGTTATTGATCAAAAAGCAACTTATGAAGATTTACCAAATGCAGATTTGGTCGTGCTTGCAATTCCAGTAGATGTTGCGGTAAATGAGTTGCCAAAAGTACTGAATAAAGTGTCTGATTTTTCGGTAGTGATAGATGTTGGTTCTACAAAACAAGCTATTTGTAAAGCGGTAGATAATCATCCAAAACGTCGTAATTTTTTAGCAACACATCCAATTGCAGGTACCGAGTTTTCAGGACCAAAAGCAGCCATTCAACATTTATTTAAAAATAAAACAAATATTATTTGTGAAGTTGAAAAAACCGCATCAAAACTACAAGAACAAGTGTTGGATTTGTTTGTGAAAATAGGCATGCGTATGCGTTACATGAATCCAGAATCGCATGATAAGCACATAGCTTACGTGTCGCATTTATCACACATTAGTTCGTTTATGTTAGGAAAAACAGTAATAGAAAAAGAAAAAAACGAACGAGATATTTTTGATATGGCAGGATCTGGTTTTGAAAGTACAGTTAGACTAGCAAAAAGTAGCCCAGAAATGTGGACACCAATTTTTGAGCAGAATAAACAAAATGTCGTAGAGACTTTAGAAGAGTATATTCAAAATCTTTCAATGTTTAAACAAATGATTGTAGAAGACGATTTTCAATCGGTTTACAAAACAATGAAAGACACCAATTATATAAAACAAATTTTAAACGGAATACATTAATACAACCTGGTAGGTTAAATTCAGAAAAAGAAATGGAAAACAAGAAAGAATTAAGAACATGGTTGGACGATTTACAATTAGATCATCCTTTAGTAATTGCAGGACCATGTAGCGCAGAAACCGAAGAACAAGTTTTAAAAATTGCTCACGATCTAAAAGATACAGACGTAAGCTATTACAGAGCAGGAATCTGGAAACCACGTACAAGACCAGGTAATTTTGAAGGTGTTGGTGCATTAGGTTTAAAATGGTTACAAAAAGTAAAGGAAGAAACAGGATTAAAAACAGCTACCGAAGTTGCCAATCGTGCACACGTAGAATTAGCGCTAGAGCATGATATAGATTTATTATGGATAGGAGCAAGATCTACAGTTAGTCCATTTATCGTGCAAGAAATTGCAGATGCTTTAAAAGGAACAGATAAAGTGGTGTTAGTTAAAAACCCTGTAAATCCAGACTTACCGTTATGGTTAGGCGCGATAGAGCGTTTAGCGAGTGCAGATATTAAAAAGTTAGGCGTAATACATAGAGGATTTTCAACGTATGAAAAAACAAAATACAGAAACAATCCAGAATGGCAATTAGCTATCGAGCTACAAACTAAGTTTCCGGATTTACCGTTAATTAACGATCCGTCGCATATCACTGGAAAACGCGATATGATTTTTGACGTATCACAAACCGCATTAGATTTAAACTTTGATGGATTAATGATAGAAACTCATTTTGATCCAGATAACGCGTGGAGTGATGCTGCACAGCAAGTTACGCCAAGCAGTTTAGTGCAAATTATGAAAGATTTACGCATTAGAAAAGAAACTGATCCTGAAGCAGAATATAATAGCGAGTTAGCTAATTTAAGAGCTAAAATAGATGTAGTAGATAATCAAATTATCGAGCTTTTAGGAAAGCGTATGCAAGTTGCAGATGGAATTGGCCAACTAAAAAAGCAAAAAAACGTAGCAGTTTTACAAAGTAAGCGTTGGAATGAGATTTTAGGAAAAATGGTGTTAGAAGGCGAGCAAAAAGGATTAAGCGAAGAGTTTATTTTAAAGCTATTTAAAGCTATTCATCAAGAATCTATAAATCATCAAGAAAAGATTATAAAATCTTAAAAAACTAAAAAGCCTTTTTCAGTAGTTGAAAAAGGCTTTTTTTATGATGTTGTTTTTATATTATTTTACACGTTTAAATGTATATCTAGTAATAAAAATACCTTTTCCGTCACCTTTTCCACCTTCACTTTCTACACCAGTATTTACAAAAGCTAATTCCCAACCTTCACTAATCATTGTGTTGATTTTTGAAGTCATTACAGCATCGTTAGCTGCAATATTTTGAAATCTAATTCCTCCTAAATTATAGAAGTTTAAAAGCTTAGTTTCTTCGTAATTTTTAACTCTAATTTCATCTCTTTTAGACTTGTTTTTTTCATCAGAATCTTTATCGTCACTTCTTAACGTAGTAAATTCTTGGTAGTCTTTGTCTTCTGTAGCCATAATCATTCTAGAACGACCAAACCCATTTGGTACGATAGATTCTACAGCAGTAACAACTTTGTATTCTACTTGAGCAGGTTTGTTAATAAATGAGATTGAGGTGAAAGCAATTGCTATAATTGCAATTAAGAATAAAGATTTTTTCATAATAGTATTAAATTGATTGTTTGTTCATTTGCGAATATACATTAATTTATAATTTTTAATCAATTTATTTCCCTCAATCAAAATGGTCTTTCCCTCAATTAAGGTTTTATAAATTTTAAGTTAGTACTAAGTTTGGTTGTCTAATTAAAATCTAAGAATTATGAAACTAAAATTACTCTTAAGTCTATTGCTTTTATCTTCAATAATAATAAAAGCACAAACAATAAAAGGAATTATTACAGATGGTGAAAACAAACTTGAAGATGCTAATATTATTGTTAAAAGCACAAAAAAAGGAACAACATCTGATGCTAATGGTGAATTTAAAATTGAAGCAATAAAAAATGATACACTTTCAATTTCATATTTAGGTTACAGTACTAAAAATATTGTAATCACTGATAAAAATTATGTTGAAGTAATATTAAAAGTTGATAATACTTTGGATGAAGTTGTTTTAATTGGTTATCAATCTACAACTTATAGATGTTGTTACAGTTGCTTTGTAAAAGTTACTAAAATTACAGAAAACAATAAAGCTATAGTCAAGTCTAAGCTTTTTCCAAATCCTTCATCTACAGGTGTTTTTAGTTTACAACTATTAAAGAATTATAATCAAGTTGAAGTACAGGTAACCAACTTATCAGGACAAATCTTGCAACAACTTCAATATAAGAATGTTTTACAACCGTTAAATTTAGATCTATCAAATTTTAATTCAGGGATATATTTAATAAATATCTTAGCAGATGGAGAAAAGTTGCCTGTTAAAAAAGCTATTAAGCCGTAATGTATTTTGCTATAAAAATTGTTATTTTGTGACTTAATTATCATGAATGACAGGACGCGTTTATAAATCTACAGGAAGTTGGTACACCGTAAAGACCGAATTAGGTCAAACATACGAGTGTAGAATAAAAGGTAAATTTCGATTAAAAGGAATAAAGAGTACTAATCCTATTGCTGTTGGTGATTTTGTGGATTTTGAGTTAGATACAAAAAGTGATAATGAAACTGGTGTGATCAACAAGATTCATGATCGAGACAATTATATAGTTAGAAAATCGGTTAACTTATCTAAGCAAACTCACATCATAGCTTCTAATGTAGATCAAGTATTTTTGTTGGTTACCATTGATAATCCACCAACATTTACAAGCTTTATAGATCGTTTTTTAGTAACTGCAGAAGCTTATGACATTAAAGCAATTTTATTATTTAATAAAATAGATGCTTATAATCAAGATACAATAAACGAGGTAAGATATTTAGCACATGTTTACAGACAGATTGGTTACGAGTGTATTGGTATTTCAGCAAAAACAGGAAAAAATATTGATAAGGTTAAAAGTTTAATGACAGGAAAAGTAAGCATGTTTACCGGTCATTCTGGTGTTGGTAAATCTACTTTGGTTAATACAATAGAGCCTAGTTTGGATTTAAAAACCAAAGAAATTTCTTCGCAACATATGCAAGGACAACATACCACAACTTTTGCCGAAATGTTTGACCTAAGTTTTGATGCGAAAATAATTGATACACCAGGTATTAAAGGCTTTGGAGTTGTAGATATGGAAAAGGAAGAAGTTGGTGATTATTTTCCTGAATTTTTCGCTTTAAAGCACAACTGTAAATTTAATAATTGTTTACATGTTGAAGAACCTAAATGCGCAGTAAAATTGGCTTTAGAAAACGACGAAATTGCTGCTTCACGATACAGAAGTTACCTTCAAATATTAGAAGGAGAAGAAGAGCATTACAGAACGGATAATTGGGATAAAGAATAATGAAAGTTGTTTTACAACGTGTAAAAGAAGCAAGTGTAACGATTAACAACCAAGTTGTTGCGCAAATAGATCAAGGACTATTAATTTTAGTTGGAATTGTAGAAGAAGATACACAAGAAGATATAAATTGGTTAGTCAATAAAGCACTTAATTGTCGCATTTTTTCAGATGAAAACGACGTGATGAATAAGTCTGTAAAAGATTGTAATGGTGATGTAATAGTGGTAAGCCAATTTACATTGCATGCAAGTACTAAAAAAGGGAATAGACCAAGTTATATAAAAGCTGCAAAACCAGATGTTGCAATTCCTCTTTACGAGAGTTTTGTAAAAACTTGTGAAGCAGATTTGCAAAAACCAATTCAAACAGGACAATTTGGAGCAGATATGAAAGTCGCTTTAGTAAACGATGGACCAGTTACAATTATCATAGACTCGAAAAACAAAGAATAAAAATGAAACTAAAAATTAGAACTTTTATCATAGCATTTATTTTTAATGCTATAATGTTTTCTTTAATACATTACTTGGTAGATAATAGTCATTCCTTAAGTCAATTAATTAAAATGGGCTTGTTTTTTGGATTATCAATGGGCTTATTTTATACATTTTTAATGCCAT
Source organism: Mesoflavibacter profundi (assembly GCF_014764305.1). Lineage (NCBI taxonomy): Bacteria > Pseudomonadati > Bacteroidota > Flavobacteriia > Flavobacteriales > Flavobacteriaceae > Mesoflavibacter > Mesoflavibacter profundi. The sequence continues at coordinate 631,131 of NZ_CP061703.1, read as the reverse complement.
TAATAACTAATAAGAAGTAAGTTTTTTCGGATAAATTTTAATTTATATATTGCTACCCAAACTAATCAATAATGATACAACCAATTAAGTTAGTTAGTATTTTATTACTAATTATACCTTCTACTTTATTTTCTCAAAACAAATATTTGTCTCATAATATAGATCAAAATCTATTAGATAATGCAAATGCAGTAGTCAGAGAAAATACAATAAATATATCCATTGAGGCTATAGATAAAATTGTATATTCAGAAAAAAGAATTGTTACAATTTTAAACGAAGAAGGCCAGAGTAAAGCCAAAGCAGTTGCTTATTACGACGAGTCTAGTAGTATAAAAAATATAGAAGCTTACATATTTGATGCAAATGGAAAACAAATAAAAAAAGTTAAGAAAAGAGATTTTCAAGATGTTAGCGTAGCAGACGGTGTTTCTATTTTTAATGATAATAGAGCGATGTATTTGGATTATACGCCTAACAGTTATCCTTACACTGTTGCATTTTATTTAGAACAAATTCATACAAACACTGCTTTTATACATAATTGGTATCCATTAGAAGGTTATTATGTAAGTACAGAATTATCTACCTATAAATTATCAAATAACACAGATTTACAAATCGGGATAAAAGAAACTAATTTAGAAGATTTCCCGATTAAGAAACAAGAAAATTTTAAATACGAAGCATCTAATTTACCTGCAATAAAAAAAGAAGCGCATAGTCCTAATTTTTCTAGATTAGTGCCTTCTGTTAAACCAACATTAAGGCAATTTAGTATGTTAGGTGTAGAAGGTCTTAATACCAACTGGAAAGATTTTGGTAAATGGATGAATGATAAGTTATTGGAAGATACGCAATATTTATCTCAAGATGTTATAGATCATGTTAAAGACTTAACCAAAGACGCAAAAACTTCTATTGAAAAAGCTAAAATTATATACAATTTTATGCAAAATAAAACTAGGTATATAAGTGTGCAAGTAGGAATTGGCGGCTGGAAACCTATGCTAGCAGAAGATGTTGATCGTTTAGGTTATGGTGACTGTAAAGGATTATCAAATTATACAAAAGCATTATTAAAAGCAGTTGGTGTAGAATCTTATTACACTGTAGTATTTGGTGGAGCAGATTTAAAAAACATTGATAAAGATTTTTCTTCTTTGCAAGGTAATCATGCGATTTTATCTATACCAAATAATGATGATTACATAACCTTAGAATGTACTAGTCAAACCAATCCGTTTGGGTATATAGCAAATTTTACTGATGATAGAGATGTTTTAATATTAACTCCAGAAGGTGGTAAAATAATACATACAAAGCAGTATTTTCCAGAACAAAATAAGCAAGAGACCAAAGCAAAAGTACATTTAGATATAAATGGTGGTATCTCTGGTGATGTAACAATAACATCTACAGGAACACAATACAGTAAGTACGAATCTATAGAAGTTAAAACAGAAAAAGAAAAGCAATTATATTATAAATCTTACTTTGATAATATTAAAAATTTAACAATTGAAAGTCTTTCTATAAACAATAATAAGGATAGCATTGTTTTTACAGAAAAATTAAATTTAAAGGCAACTAAATACACTACCAAAGCAGGAAATATTATACTTTTTAAACCAAACCTGTTTAATGTAATGGGTTACGTGCCACCAAAATATAAGACAAGAAATCATCCTTTTGAAATTGATAGAGGATTTTTAGATGAAGATTCTTATACGATAACAATTCCTGAAACTATAGCAGTAGAAGCGTTATACGAAAACATTACAATAACTAATAAATTTGGAGAGTACAATCTTTCCATTAAGCAAGTTAATCCAACAACACTAGTGTTTAAAAGAAAACTATTAGTAAATAAAGGACAGTATAGTAAGGAAGAATACGAAAACTACAGAACTTTTAGAAAGAAAGTAGCAAAATACGATAATTCAAAAATAGCTTTAAAAATTAATCAATAATTAAATGAAAAAAATTACAACATTATTTATCCTATTATTCTCAATAATAGCAAGCGCTCAAGATTTTAGATTTGGTAAAGTATCTAAGGAAGAAATATTAGAAAAAGAACATAATTTAGAATCAGATGTAGATGCAGCAATACTATATAAAGAAGAAAAGATAAATTTTGAATATTCAAATGCAGATGGATTTACTCAAAATAGAAGAGTATTTGAAAGAATCAAAATTTATACTAAAGAAGGTTATAGTTACGCAAACCATTCAGTTAAGACTTATAATAAAAATTCATCTTCAAGAGAAAAAGTATCTAATTTAAAAGGATATACCTATAATTTGGATTCGAAGGGAAATATTCAAAAAACTAAACTTAAAAACGAAAGTATTTTTAAAGACGAGTTAAATAAATATTGGGCAAAAACATCGTTTACAATGCCTGATGTAAAAGAGTATAGCGTTATAGAATATGAATATATAATTAAAACACCATTTATGAGCATAGATGATATTTATTTACAGAATGATATACCTGTAAATAAATTAAATATATTCATTGCTACACCAGAATATTTTAATTACAATAAGGTGGTTAATTTAAAGTCAAAAGTTCAACCAAGTATTACAGAGGATAAAAGAGTAAGAAGAGAATTAATTGGACAAAATCAAATAACTTTTGATGAGAACATTCTTAAAATAGAAATGGATAATATATCAAGTCTTGAAGACGAACCATTTATAGATAATATAGATAATTACCGTGGTAAAATAGCATTAGAGTATGCTTATTACAGAGCACCTAACGGTAAAGTCACTAATTACTCTACAAACTGGACAGAAGTTACAAAAAACATATACGAAAGCGAAAATTTTGGAGATCAGCTAAAAAAAGATAACTTTTATCAAGAAGATTTATCAAGAATTACACAAGGGATAAGTGAACAAAATCAAATTATAGATGCAGTATTTAACCATGTAAAGGAAAAAATAAAATGGAATGATTTTATAGGGTACTCTACAGATAAAGGAATTAAATCAGCCTATCAAAATGGAGTAGGAAATGTTGCAGAAATTAACTTAACACTTGTAGCAATGCTTAGATCTTTAGGCATAAAAGCAAATCCAGTATTAATTAGCACTAGAGATAACGGCGTTCCACTATTTCCTACAAGAAATGGTTTTAATTATGTGATTTGTGCTGTAGAAGATTCGGATAAACTAATATTTTTAGATGCAACTCAAAAAAATGCAAAGCCTAATATTTTGCCTTTTAACGCAATAAATTGGTTAGGTAGAATAATAAGAGAAGATAACTCATCAGATTGGGTAGAGTTATCACCTAAATTTATTTCTAAAACAATAACTTCTGTAAATTATAATTTTGAAGACGATTTAAATCTTTTAGGAATGCTAAGAGAACGCGTTACAGATTATAATGCTTTTAGTTACCGAAATAAAAATGGAGATAAACCTCAAGAAGATATTATTCAGAAGGTAGAATCTGATAATCCTGGATTAACAGTTCTAGAGTATACACAAAAAAGTTTAAATGAAAATAATAAACCAGTTACGTATAGTTACGAATTTAATTATGATGGAGCAGTAGAACAAATTGGAGATAAAGTTTATGTGTCACCATTAACTTTTTTAATTGATGAAGAAAATCCATTTACACAAGAAAACAGAAGTTATCCAATAGATTTTTTAGTGCCATTTTCAGATAAATATATTGTAACATTTAATTTGCCAGATGGATATATAGCAGAATCTTTACCAGAAAGTGCATCAGTAAAATTTAATAATAATGGAGCAGGATTCACATATATAATCAAGCAACAAGGCAATAAAATAAACCTAATGATAGATTTTAATATTAATCAAACACTAATATTGCCACAAGATTATCCAGATTTTAAACAATTTTATCAATTTGTAAAAGATAAAGAAGCAGAGAAAATTGTGTTAGTAAAATCCTAACTAAAATCAAAACCTTCAAAATTTTAAATTGAAGGTTTTTTTATTAGGTTAAAACACATAAAACAGTCTTGCTACACACAAATTCTATGAAAGTATAGCTATATTTGAATTTTATCATAATTAGAGAAAATAAAAATTGTATGAATCTTAAAAACGCACAAAAGGACGTAGATAACTGGATAAAAAACCATGGTGTAAGATATTTTAACGAGCTTACAAATATGGCGCAATTAACAGAAGAAGTTGGAGAAGTAGCACGAATTATAGCAAGGCGTTACGGAGAACAAAGCGAAAAAGAAAGCGATAAAAATAAAGATTTAGGAGAAGAGTTGGCAGATGTAATGTTTGTCGTTTTATGTTTAGCAAACCAAACAGGAGTAGATTTGCAAGATGCTTTTGATAAAAAACTAGACTTAAAGACAAAACGTGATCATGATAGACATCATAACAACGAAAAACTTAAGTAAAAACTTAAATCCAAGGTTTTAAATCGTAACTATTAAAACGAAATTAAAATGAATTTGCATCTCCATAAATCTACCATTACAAATCATAAGCACGTACAAATTACAGGATCTAAAAGCGAATCTAATAGACTGTTATTACTACAAGCATTATATCCGGAAATACAAATAGAGAACATATCGCAATCAGACGATAGTCAAGTAATGCAGCAAGCATTACAATCTAATCATAAAATTGTAGATATACATCATGCAGGAACAGCAATGCGCTTTTTAACAGCTTACTTTGCTACCAAACAAGATAGAGAAACAAAACTTACTGGATCCAGTAGGATGAAAGAACGTCCTATAGGAATACTAGTAGAAGCCTTAAAGCAATTAGGAGCAAAAATCGAATATAAAGAAAACGATGGTTATCCACCATTGTTAATCACAGGACAACAGCTAACGCAAAATAAAGTGACGTTAAAAGCAAATGTAAGTAGTCAATATATATCTGCATTGTTATTAATAGCACCAAAATTAGAAAATGGATTACAGCTTACTTTAGAAGGAACAATTACATCTATTCCATATATTAACATGACGTTAGACTTGTTGGCTCAAATAGGAGTAGAAACGTCTTTTAAGGATCAAGTAATTACTGTAAAACCATTACCAGAATTAAAAGAAAAAAAACACTTAGTAGTAGAGTCCGATTGGTCTTCAGCTTCATATTATTATAGTCTTATAGCGCTTTCAGAAATAGGTACAAGTGTAACAATTTCATCTTATAAAAAGGAAAGCTTGCAAGGTGATTCCGTATTAGCAAAGATTTATAAAACTTTTGGAGTTTCTACTGAATTCAATAAAAATTCGGTAACAATTTCAAAAACATCTAAAGCAACAGCAATAACAAATTTAGATTTACAAAAAGCACCAGATATAGCACAAACCATTGCAGTCACAGCATTTGGTTTAGGGTTACCTTGTCATTTAACAGGTTTACATACTTTAAAAATAAAGGAAACAGACCGATTAGTAGCATTAAAAACCGAAATAGAAAAACTTGGTGGCAGTGTAACTATTACTAATGATAGCCTAACTTTAGAAGCTTCAACTTCAATTTTAAAAGACGTACAAATAGAAACATACAATGATCACAGAATGGCTATGGCGTTTGCACCATTGGCTTTAAAAACAGATCTTATAATTAAAGATTATATGGTTGTATCAAAATCTTATCCAACATTTTGGGAAGATTTAAAACGTTTAGGTATTAATTATACGCTGTAAACTATTGTTATTACTACAATAAAAATAATAATTGCTCATTTACTTGACAACGCCTAGTTTCAGATTGTATATTTGCAACTTTGTAAATAAAATAAAGTAATTACATGAAATTATCACACTTTAACTTTGACTTGCCAGAAGAACTTTTAGCAGAATATCCAGCAGAAAATAGAGATGAGTCTCGTTTAATGGTATTGCACAGAGATACTCAAAAAATCGAACACAGAATGTTTAAAGACTTAATCGATTATTTTGACGAAAAAGATGTGATGATACTTAATAATACAAAAGTATTTCCTGCAAGATTATTTGGTAACAAAGAAAAAACAGGCGCACGTATTGAAGTATTCTTATTAAGAGAATTAAACGAAGAACAACGTCTTTGGGATGTATTAGTAGATCCAGCACGTAAAATACGTATAGGTAACAAATTATACTTTGGTGAAGACGAGTCTTTAGTAGCAGAAGTAATAGATAACACAACTTCACGTGGTCGTACATTACGCTTCTTATATGATGGATCGTATCAAGAATTTCGTCAAAAATTAAAAGACTTAGGCGAAACACCATTACCAAAATATATAAAAAGAGAAGTAGAGCCAGAAGACGAAGATCGTTATCAAACCATCTATGCAAAAAACGAAGGTGCAGTAGCAGCTCCAACAGCAGGATTACACTTCTCTAAACACCTTTTAAAGCGTTTAGAAATAAAAGGAGTAGACTTTGCAGAAGTAACATTGCACGTAGGATTAGGTACATTTAATCCAGTAGAAGTAGAAGATCTTTCTAAGCATAAAATGGATAGTGAAGAGTTAATCATTGGTCCAGAAGCAGTAAATATTATCAATAACGCAAAAGCAGAAAAACGTCGTGTTTGTGCAGTAGGTACAACAGCGATGAGAGCAATAGAAAGCTCGGTATCTTCAAGCGGAACATTAAATGAAATTGAAGGTTGGACCAACAAATTTATTTTCCCTCCATACGATTTTAGTATTGCTAATTCAATGATTACAAACTTCCATACACCAAAATCAACATTATTAATGATGATTTCTGCATTTGCAGGACACGATTTTGTAAAGCATGCATACGAAGAAGCTGTAAAAGAAAAATACAAGTTTTACAGTTATGGTGACGCCATGTTAATTCTATAAAAGAATAATAAATTTAATTTAACCTCTTTTTATGTAAATAAGAAGAGGTTTTTTTATGGCATTACCCTAAAGGGTCGCGTTTTCGGCAGTCGCTTTTTTGTGTTGCATATACGCAACAACACAAAAAGAGCTTCAACAAAGCCTTAACCGCTAATGCGCCAGCCAAAGACTATTACATTAAATAAATCAATCACTAACACAAAGGATAAATCATAATTTGTAGCTTTGCAAAATCTATGGAAATAAAGAAAAAAGACATACGCGCATTAACCAAAGATCAATTAAGAGACTTTTTTGTAGCTCAAGGTGATAAAGCCTTTAGAGGTAATCAAGTATATGAATGGTTATGGAGTAAAGGTGCGCATACTTTTGAAGATATGACCAATATCTCAAAACCAACGCGTCAAATGCTTGAAGACAACTTTGTAATTAACCACATTCAAGTAGATACCTTACAGCGTAGTAGTGATGGTACAGTAAAAAACGCTGTAAAATTACATGATGGATTAGTTGTAGAGTCGGTTTTAATACCAACTAGCACAAGAACTACAGCATGTGTATCAAGTCAAGTAGGTTGTAGTTTAGATTGTAAATTTTGTGCAACAGCACGATTAAAACGCATGCGAAATCTTAATCCAGACGAGATTTATGATCAAGTCGTAGCTATAGATAGAGAAAGTAGATTGTATTACGATAGACCATTAAGTAACATTGTATTTATGGGTATGGGAGAACCATTAATGAATTACAATAATGTGCTTAAAGCTATAGATAAAATTACATCACCAGAAGGATTAGGTATGTCACCAAAACGCATTGTAGTGTCAACTTCAGGTGTACCTAAGATGATAAAGAAAATGGCAGACGATGAGGTTAAATTTAAATTAGCAGTGTCATTACATTCAGCAATAGACGAGGTAAGAACATCTATAATGCCATTTAATGCGACGTTTCCGTTATCAGATTTAAGAGAAGCATTAGAATATTGGTATGCTAAAACAAAAAACAGAATAACTTACGAATATGTTGTATGGAAAGGCATAAACGATAAACGTAAAGATGTAGATGCATTAGTTAAGTTTTGCAAATTTGCACCAAGTAAAGTTAACTTGATAGAGTATAATCCAATCGATGATGGCGAGTTTCAGCAAGCTAATGCAGAAGCAATAGATATGTATCAAAATGTTTTGGAAGCTAATAATATTACAGTTACTGTAAGACGTAGTAGAGGTAAAGATATTGATGCTGCTTGTGGCCAATTGGCAAATAAGAGTAAATAAAAAAAAGCGATTTCAATTTTTATAACTGAAATCGCTTTTTTTTTAAAGTATAACTTTCTTTCTGATTACAGAGTTGTTTATTGTATTTTTTAATTCAATTATATATAATCCAGAAGATACATTTTTTGCTTCAATAACGGAAGTATGGTCATTAACAGATCCTTCTAATACTTTTTTTCCCGAAATCGAGTATAACTTATATTCTATAACTTCGTTTGGCAAATTATATAATCCAATACTTTTATTAAGCGCAACGATTTTAATTTCTTTTTCGTTAGCAAATTCATCTACACTAAGTGGTAAATCACCAGCATTTATTGCAGTGTTAGGTGTCGATTCATATGCATAATCTTTAAGAGTATAGCTATCACCAGATGCTGTAACATCTAATCTAGCCCAACCATAATGCGTCTGTCCAGCTATTTGAAAACGTAAACCTAAATATTTGTCAGTCACACCACACCAATTACTACCTCCAATACCATTATAGCAGCTTACGTAGTTCAATGTTCCAACATTACTTCCGCCATACCAAGCAGTTTGTCCAGCACTAATAGGATCTCCAGCATTTAAAGCAAAAGGGTAAATATAGCTAGGTTGTGATCCTACAAATGAATTTCCAGTTGTAGAATTGTAAGCCACAATTGCTACAGCAGGAGCAGCGTCATCAATGATAACAAAATCAAAATTTGTGTCATTGTCTAAATCTAAACCAATATTACTGTCATTACCAACAAAGTCAGGATCAATATCTGTATATATAATTTGACCATTAGCTTCTGCTACACCAGCAATTGCTATAGATAATGCACCGTACTTTGCTATTTTTTTAGATAAATTTTTGCGAGTAGTTTTTTTCATCGGTTTGTTTTTTAAAGATTAATGCCATATAAATATATAAATTATATTTTTATTGAATGATTTTTTATAAGTATAATGTGTTAACTTTTAATAAATTAGTGTTGTTTTTATAGTTTGTTACTGATTTGGATAATTTTAAAATGAAAATTTATATACTCATATGAATAAAAAGGATAGGCATTTTATAATAAATAAAGAAGGTTCTTTAGGTTTGTTAGCTTTGGGAGATATAGGGCTTAGATCATGGAGAAAGGTGAAACAAAATGATAAGATAAAAAAGAACTTGTTAGATGAGGAAGAATAAAGTGCTATTAATTGGATGGGATGCAGCAGATTGGAAAATTATAGGCCCATTGTTAGCAAAGGGGCAAATGCCAGCTTTAAAAAAGATTATTGATAATGGTGTTTACGGTAATATGAGCACTATGAATCCTCCTTATTCTCCTATGTTATGGTCTTCAGTAGCTACTGGCAAAACACCAGATAAACATGGTGTTTTGGGCTTTATAGAAGTAACGTCTAATTTAAATGGAATAAGACCGGTAACTGTAAACTCAAGAAAATCAAGAGCTTTATGGAATATTTTTCATAATCAAGGATTAAAAAGTAATGTAGTAGGTTGGTGGCCAAGTTTTCCAGCAGAACCAATAAATGGTAATATTGTTTCGGATGTTTTTCAAAAAGTAAAAAAAGATCCAAAAGCCAAAAATCCTATACGAAAAGGAACAGTTTATCCAGAATCTTTACTTAGAGAAATTAATGATTTAAGAATGTTCCCTTTTGAAATCACTAAAGAGCACATATTACCTTTTATTCCTCTAGCAGAACATATTGATCAAGACAAAGATAAAGGATTGCAGACCTTTGCTAAAATTATGGCAGAGAATGTTTCTGTGCATGCAGCAGCAACAAATTTATTAAGAACAACTGAATGGGATTTTACAGCGATATATTATGATTTAATAGATCATTTTTGTCATGCATTTATGAAGTATCATCCACCTAAACAAAATTTTATAGCAGAAGATGCTTTTCAAATATATAAAGATACCATAAATGGAGCTTATCGATTTCAAGATATGATGCTAGAAAGGACATTAGATTTGATTGATAATCAGACTACTGTTATAGTGATGTCAGATCATGGATTTGAATCTGGTTACAAAAGGATAACAAAAATGCCTAAATATCCAGCAGCACCAGCTTTAGAACATAGGCAATTTGGGATTTTTGCGGCATATGGACCAAATATTAAAAAAAACGAAAAAATTTTCGGGTTAGGTTTAATCGATGTGGCACCTACAATACTTAATATCTTTAATCTTCCAATAGGTAAAGATATGGATGGTAAACCTGCATTGGATATTTTCATTAAACCTAATAATCCAAAATATATAGATAGTTGGGATACTTTAAACGGTGATTTTGGAGAACATAAAAATAATGAATCTGAAGAAGATATTCTTTCCGATGCAGAAACAATGAAACAATTAATAGAGTTGGGTTATATAGATAAGCCTGATCAAAAAATTGAAAATGCTGTATTAAAGACCAGTTGTGATCTAAAACATAATTTGGCTAGAGTATATCTAGGGATTAAAAACTACAATAAAGCAAAACGAATTTTGTTAGAATTAATTAATGAAGAATACCCAATATATACTAGCAAAGATGTTGAAAAATTTGAAAAAGGTGCTCCTAATCCAATGGGTATAAAAAAAGGAGATTCTGTAATAGATTTGATACCTTTTTACATGGATTTATTATCAATAAGTTTTGCTGAAAAAGATTTTGAAAAAGCAGAGTTTTATTTAAATGAATTAAAAGTTAGAGATAAAAAATTTGAAATAAATACCTGTTTTGCAGAATCAAAGATATTATTAAACAAAGGTAAAATTAATGAAGCTTTAAAGCTATTAGAAGCAGCAAAAAACAAAAAACCAAATTCTGAATTATGGTATCAGATAGGGAAAATTTACAGACGATTAAGCAATTTTAATGAAGCTAAAATAGCATTTGAAAAAGCACTGTCATTTGAAGTTGATCGGGCTAAATTCCATCAAGCATTAGCTGAAACTTTAATCCGTTTAGAAGATTTTGAAGAAGCTGCAGAGCATGCTTTTTCTGCAATAGAATTAGTTAAATATTATCCAGAAGCTCATTACACTTTAGGTGAAGCTTTAGAAAAACTTGGAGACTTAGATAATGCTAAATTAGCTTATCAAACAGCATCAAGTTTAAAGCCTAAAACATACCATAAGGCAGAAATAGCTCTACAAAATATAGAAGAAAAGCAAACAGAAAAAAAAGATAAAGCTTTATTTAAATATAGAGAAAATCAAATAGTAGTAGTATCCGGTCTGCCTAGGTCAGGCACATCTTTAATGATGCAAATGCTAAATAATGGCGGTTTAAATGTATTGACAGATAAAAATAGAAAGCCAGACCAATCAAACCCAAAAGGATATTTTGAATTTGATCCAGCAATGTCACTACATAAAGACAATTTGTGGTTAGAAAAAGCTCAAAATAAATGTGTTAAGATTGTAGCGCCTCTATTAAAGTTTTTAGATCCCAAATACAGGTATAAAGTTATTTTTATGAATAGAGATTTAAATGAAGTTGTTAAATCGCAACAAATTATGCTAGGTAAAAACCCAGAAAATCTTCCAGTTCATCTTTTTCAAGCTTATCAAAAACATTTAAATCAAGTAGAAGTTTGGAAAGAAAAAGAGCCAAATGTTGAGTTGATTTATTTAGACTATAAAGATGTTATAAATCTTCCAGAGAAATCAATTAAAAAGGTAGTTGATTTTGTAGGGTTAGATTTAGATCAAGAAAAAATGATTGGTAGTATAGATAAGTCTTTATACAGAAATAAAAGTTAGTATTTCAAAATAAGTTCAAAGTATCTTACTTTATTCGTATTTTTGAAGCTTATAAACTAAGCTGTCATTTTTTTTGAAAATAACCGAACAAATAAAACAACCTATAGCGTTTGAAATGGATCTTTTCGAACAAAAATTTAGGTTGTCTATGTCTTCCAGAGTTGCGCTTTTAAACAGAATTACATATTACATTGTTAACCGTAAGGGTAAACAAATGCGACCAATGTTTGTGTTTTTGGTAGCAAAAATGGTAGCTAACGGTCAAGTAAGTGAACGTACCTATCGTGGCGCATCTGTTATAGAACTTATTCATACAGCAACATTAGTACACGATGATGTTGTAGACGATAGTAACAAACGTCGCGGATTTTTCTCTATAAACGCACTGTGGAAAAACAAAATAGCGGTTTTAATTGGTGACTTTTTATTATCTAAAGGGTTATTATTATCTATTGATAATAACGACTTTGACTTGCTTAAAATCATTTCGGTTGCAGTAAGAGAGATGAGTGAAGGTGAATTACTTCAAATAGAAAAAGCTAGAAAATTAGATATTACAGAAGATGTTTATTATGAAATCATTCGTCAGAAAACAGCAACATTAATTGCAGCTTGTTGTAGTTTAGGAGCAGCTTCTGTAAAACCAAATTCTGTAGAAGTAGAAACAATGCATAAATTTGGCGAATTGATAGGAATGGCTTTTCAAATAAAGGACGATTTATTTGATTACGGTTCTAAAAGCATAGGTAAGCCAATAGGTATAGATATAAAGGAGCAAAAAATGACATTACCGCTTATCTATGTATTAAATAATTGTTCTAAAAAAGATAAAAACTGGTTAATCAATTCAGTTAAAAACCATAACAAGGATAAAAAGCGAGTTAATCAAGTAATAGAGTTTGTAAAAGAAAACGGCGGATTAGAATACGCAGTTTCTAAAATGAAATCTTTCCAAAAAGACGCCTTAAATATTCTTGAAACTTTCCCTGAGTCAGACTACAAAGCCTCTTTAAAACTAATGGTAAACTATGTGATAGAAAGAAAAAAATAATTTTTTTTCATCCTTAGGCAACCTTTTTTAAAAAACTAGCGTCTTTATAGATATAAAGTCCAAACTAAACATGTAGTTATGAAGGTCGTAACACTATTTAATAACGAAGCCAAGCTTATAAAAAAAGCTGCTGCACAAAACAGAAAAGCACAACATACGCTTTTTGAGATGCATGCGCCTAAAATGTTAAGTGTATGTCGTTATTATATTAAAGATCTTCAAAAGGCAGAAGAAGTCATGCTAAACGGATTTTTAAAAGTGTTCACACATCTTAACCAATTTAAATCCTTAGGTAGTTTTGAAGGCTGGATAAGACGTATTATGGTAAGAGAATGCATAAGTTTTTTAAGGCAAGAAAAACAAATCTATTTTACAGAAGAGACTCATCCTTTTACCGAAATAGAAGATAGTACAACACAACAATACGATGTGGCGCACTTACAACATATGATAGACCAATTACCTTCAGGTTATAAAATGGTTTTTATTATGTATGCAATAGAAGGTTATAAACACTCTGAAATTGCTAAAGAATTAAACATTACTGAAGGTACATCTAAATCGCAATTATTTAAAGCTAGACAACTTTTACAGCAGCAAATAAATGCATTAAATAAGACAGAATATGGCTCCAAATAAATTTGAAAAACAAACAAAAGACGTGTTAGAACGTCGTACAATAATCCCAAGTGAAACTGCTTGGAATAAACTTAATAAGCAGTTAGATACAGAAGATAAAAAAAGAAAACAATCCTTTTGGTGGCTTGGTATTGCAGCAACACTTTTAGGTGTGTTATTAGCAGTTACAATCTTGTATAAAAAGACTGAAACACAAAAGCCTATTATAGTAAATCAAAAAATAAATAATCAAGAAAACACTAAGCCAACTTTAAAAACCAATAGCGTTAAAGATGTTATCCTTACAAAGCAAGAAGACGTAATTGCAACAATAAAAGAAGAAAACAAACCATCTAAAATAGATGTTGTACCAAACAAAAAATCTAGTTTAAATGATACAACAAAACCTTATTTAGCACATAAAGAACAAGTAAGTAAAGAACTTCTACAACCAGTAATAAAAGAGTTTAATACAGAAATTGCTGTAACATCACCAGTGACAAATCAAAATGAAGTGACAGAAGCTGATAAGTTACTGGAACAAGCCTTAAACCAATTTAAAGTAGAAAAATATCACACTGTAACTAATCAAATTAATGCTGAAGACTTATTAGAAGAAGTAGAAATGGCTTCAGAAAAATCTTTAAAACATAGACTGTTTCACGTTGTAAAATCAGGCTACGAAACCGTTAAAAGTACAGTTGTAAGTAACGACAAGTAAAATTTCATCAAAAAAAAACGAATAATTATGCAAAACATTATTAAACATTTAGCTTTATTAATTTCCATTTTTGTAGTTAGTCAAATACAGGCTCAAGACACGATTAAATTAGAAAAAACAGATGTATCTAAAATGATTTTAGATTACAAAGAACGAATAAAAAATGACGAACTTGAAAGTTTAAAAGACGAAGTAAATCTTATTAACGATCGTTTAGAAAATCAAGAAATTACTTTTGATGAAGCTGAGAAATTAAAAAAGGAAGCTGCAGAAAAACACGCGAAAAACATAGAAAATAGATATACGATTTTAGAGAACAAAATTGAATTATTAGAACGAAATGACGAGTTGCCTAATCCAGACCAAAAATCTACAGTATTTTCTATTTATTTAGGAGAAGGACAAAAAGAAATTGTTGAGGTAAAAGCAAAAAAAACACCTCCAAAATATGATATTAGAACATCAAACCAGCTATTATTTGCAATGGGATTTAATAACGCATTAATAGAAGGACAATCCTTGGATGATTCTCCATACAAGCTTGGTGGATCTGGATTTGTAGAATTAGGTTGGTTATGGAATACTAGAGTTTTTAAATCGTCTAATTTTTTAAGATTAAAATATGGTTTCTCTTTTCAGTGGAATAAATTTGATATAAAAGACAATCTGTACTTTCAAAAAGAAGCAAACCAAACTACTTTACAGGAGTTTCCTTATCAATTAAAGAAAGCTAAATTTAGAACTACAAATTTTGTTATTCCAGCATTTATAGAAGTTGGTCCTTATCTTAAAAAAGATTATAAAAATAGAGTACGTTATTTTACAGACGATCACTTTAAAATAGGAATTGGTGGTTATGCAGGTGTTAATTTGTCTGCTATGCAAAAGCTAGTTTACGAAGATGATAATGGCGATCGTGTAAAAGATAAAATTAAAACAGGCTATAATGCTAATAGATTTGTTTATGGTTTAGCAGCTTATGTTGGAGTTGGTGATTATAGTTTGTATGCTAAATACGATTTATCGCCTGTATTTAAAGATGCCACTTTTGACCAAAATAATATTTCTTTAGGATTAAGAATAGATTTGGATTAGTCTTTTATAAAACTTAGAATTTTAAAAAATCAGCCTTTATAATTAGGCTGATTTTTTTTTAATATCCTATTAGCTTGTCATTAATAAAAGTGTAATAATCTAACTTATCATAATACGCTAAGGTTAAAAAAATAACATCAATTATTCCGTGTGTTATTATGGATGTCCATAAATTGTAATTTGATTTAACGTAGATAATAGCAAATAAAACACCAAAGATAAATGTGATAATTAAACCAGTAGAGCCTTGATAAAAATGCGGTAAACTAAATAGTAACGCCGAAATTATTGTGATAATTTCGGTTTTATATTTCAATTTATTTAATACGATGTTTAATTGCCTAAATACAAAGCCTCTAAATAAAATTTCTTCTCCAATTGCAGCGCTAATTATGACATACATTACATATTTAATGTAAAGTGAATAATTGTTTTTAAGCACTTCAAAACTACTATAATCTACAGGTTTATTAACTAATTTATTAATACCAGGTTGTATTATAAAATCTATTAAAACTATAGTAATTATGGTGTATACAATAGCTGTTTTTAAAGTATTTAAAATAGAAGTATTGGGATTTAAACCAATTTGTTTTAAAGACTTATCTTCTATATACGTGTAAATTAGAATAGAAATAATTATAATAATAAATGTAAAAGGAAAACTGCTCCAAGGATTAAAAACAAATCCATAAATGCAACTTAAAACAATTAATGCTATTACCTTTTGCTTAGGTTTCATAATATTCATTGCTTGTAATTAGTCGTAATATTCAATTTGAAAAGCTGTTGTGTTGCTTCCTGTATCTTGACTAACATTTATTGGGTAATCGCTAGCATTGTAAGTGTATGTGTAATTGGTAGTTGTGTTTTCTGAATGTGCTACAGATGAAATGTTTTTAGTTGAATATGGAAAATCATATCCGCTAAAACCAGCATAACTAACACCGTTGGATTGATAGAAAAATTCAATAAAACGCTCTAAGTAAATCGAATTTAATTGATTGAAAAAAGGATTGTAATTATCGTCATAACCTATATAAATTTCAGATTGAAGACTATTAGAGTTATCGTATTTTTTTATTGAAGAAATGTTTTGGTTAGAATAGTATTCAAACACAGTAAACGAATCAGATTCGATTAATTTTGTGACTAGATTATTATCATTTAATTCTAAAGTAATAAAAGCATTAGAATCACCTTCAATTGTACCTGTTACATTTACGATGTTGCCATTATATGATAAATTAACATCTTCATAATTAGCCGTATATCCTGTAAGTAATCCGCTAGGCGAATAGGTAAAAGTATACGTGTCTGAATATGTAGACGGACCACTTTCTTGATAATTTATTTGAGTAATCAAATCGGATGCATTGTAGAGAATTTCTGTTGTATAATTTAAATTACCATCAATTCCTGTTATCGTAGTCAGGTAATTTTCGGTATTATAAGTATAATCCAATTTGTTAGTTTGACTAATAATTTCAGATTTTACTAATACGTTTTGTGAAGGATTTTGTGTTTGATTATCTATTATTATGCTATCTAAATCAGATTCTGTAGTACAGGAAACTATGATTAAGCAAAAGATAAAGCTAATAGTTGTTTTTATTGTTTTCATTTTTATTAGTTTAAATATGATTATAGAATGTTTTATTTAAAAATTACGCTAAAAGCATTGTAAACAGCAATGTGTAAAGCGTCACCATGTGTTTTGTCTTCTAAAAAGTTAAAATGTAGGTTTGTATTGTTACTGCTTAAATTTTCAAGCTTTTTGTGTAGTTGTTTTGCTGTTCTTTCCATTACTTCGCCTTCTTTTCCAACAGCAATGTAAACATGTTTACAATTGTTTAAAGTGGATAGATTATAAGTAAGTAAGTTTTCGTTATCCCACCATAAGCTTGGACTTACTATAATGTAGTTTGTAAATAAATCTGTTTTTTTAAAAAGTATTTCAGTAGCTAATAATCCGCCAAGCGATTGTCCAATTATTGTATTTGTACTATTAGTTCTGTAGTTATTATTTATGAATGGTTTAAGTTCTTTTTCAATAAAATTTATAAATTGATGACTGTGACCAGACGTAGGAAATTCTTTTTGATCTAAATTATTTTTAGAAGGATAGGTGAAGTCTCTTTTACGATCAACGTTACTAATTCCAACTACAATACTTTCTGGAACTAAATTAATCCAGGAAAAAGAACCAAATTGAACCAAGCCAACAATGTGTATAAAATCTTCGTCTTTAGAACCATCAAGTAAGTAAATAACAGGATATGTTTTTAAACTATCTTGTTTGTAACTGTTAGGTATATAAATATTTAATTCTCTGTTTTCATCTAGTAATTTAGAATGTATTGTTACAGTTTTACCAATAGTAAAATCTTTAGTATGTATTGTATTTGGTATGTTTTGACTATAACTAACTAAGCTAAAAAGTATAGTTAAAAGTAATGCACAGCAATTTTTCATGATTAGATATTTGTTTAAATATTTCTTTTAGAAAGATAGTGTTTAAAAACTTCTAAAATACATAAAAATGTTAAGGCTATAAGTATTCCTTGAATACATATTAAGCCAATTGGTAGTACTAAATATTCTAAAATATAATTGTTATTAGTAATTAAATTGTCCCGATGAAAACTAGTGAGTATAATAACAAAATGCTCAAAGAAAAAACCTAATTTTAAACTAAAAGCAACTAATATTACATACCAGAATTTACTTGATAATTTTCTAATAAATAAGGTTAAAGGCGCTATAATTGTAGTACTAAGCATTAACCAATAAGCAAACGCATAAGGACCAGTACTGCGATTGTATATGGCATATCTTTTAGGTTGATCCAATAATCCAATACCAAAAATAATACTATTAATAATAGTAAATACGATTAAGAAATTACAAGTGATTTTTAATGCTTTTTTTGTTTGAAATCTATTTGGATAAAAACCTTCTATCACTAAAAATGTAATAATAATAGGGACTAGACATGTTATAATGTTAACATCTATAATTTTAATGCATTTAGAAAGAATATCCATATAAAATAATGCTATTTAAGTGATAATACTCAGGTTAAATATTGGCTTCAATATCAAGTTGTTGCCTTAAATAGATGTTTAAATTTTCTTTTTTTATGCCTAAATAAGTGTTTATAGCTTTGTAATAATCTGTGTTAGTTTTACCACTATTTAAAAATTGACTTAGCAACTTCCATCCACCTTTTTCAAATATTTTTTTAGCAATTAATCCGCCAATTACATAATGATAGGATGTGATGTTGTCTATGTTTTTTAAAGTTAAAATTTCGTTTAAATCTATGTCTTTATGCAGTTTAAAATAGGTGTTAGCTTGTGTAATATGCCAAGATAAAGATTGACCACGACTACCACATAAAAATGTTGCAATTCCTTCTGAAGCCCAAAAATGAGAATTAGTATAGTTATGATCTATTAAGGCATGAAAAACTTCGTGTGTGTAATATTCGCCTAATCCACCACAATACACTTTATTACCAGATGCTTTACCTTTAGGCGTGTTATCACCGTTCATTCCTAAATAATAATCTATACCTTTTAGTTGTTGTATATTATCAAAATCTTCATCTAAATAATATTCTATGGTATTAGGAGTTACATTAAAATTTTTACAAGTTGAAATTATAAATTCATTTAATTTTAATGCTTTTTCATGATTAAATTTATGCGATTTTGGGTAGTAAAAATCTACAAATCCAACTGTAGTGCAGTCCCATTTTTTTCTGTTAATTGTTAAGGCATTGTACAACTTAAAAGTTCCGTTTTGTTCTATCACAACATAGTTTACGATAGCAAGGATATTAGGACTGTTATCGGGATTACAATAAGAGAACTGAACCTTGATTGTATAGTGGTTTTCTTTTTTTTTGATACTTAAAATATGAATTGGATAACCCATGTACAATGATGGTTCAAATTCGTTTTCTAAGAAATCAAAAGTGATATTTTCCTGTTGGACAGCAGTATTCCAATACGTGTTTTTTTCTTGGTTTTGCGGATTAGAGTTTAAGTAATCTTCCAACACAGATAATGCTTCGTGATAATCTGTGTTTAGATTATTAGTATCGAAATTATATGAAATACTTTGACCGTAAGTAAAGGTGTTTACAACAATTAACAGGAATAAAACTAGTTTCATGCTGTAAATTTAAATAAATCATAAAGAAGTTGTTATGAATTTTTTGATTTGAGTTTTTATAATGGTCTCTTAAATCCGTCAGTAATGGAAAAAGGTTAATGATTTTCGCCGTAATTGCGGTTAAATATTGTTAATAAACAGTTTTTACATCCCGACATAATCGGCTTTATTAATTTCTAAATTTCCAATTCGGTTATTTTTAATTTTTATTGAGTACCAAACAGTCCAAATGTTACCTGTATCAGGAACTCCTAAACTTGAATTCAAATACACTGTGTTTGCGTTAGTACTGTCTATTTCGGTTGTCAAAAGATTACATTCAGCGTAGAATTCAGGAATGAGTGAATTTTCAAAGGTAGCTCTATCGATTTGCATTTTGTCAACAATTGAGTCCGTTAAAAGTATTAAATCACTTATCATTTTGTGAGAATGGTCTAAATAAGTTTGTTCTCCGTTTTGAGATAAATTTCTAACAATCGAACTATCGTTTAAACTATAAGTTTTTACTTCAAGAGTATGTTTTAATTCAGATATTTTAAATTCTTCTTTACTAGAAATTGTGTCTAGAATTAAAGCCCAATAATTATGAATTGTATCCTTTTTCTTTTTAGAATGGATATTATCCGATCCCATTGTTATATCCGTGCTTGACTTAAATTCCGATTGAGTTTTGTCTGATTTATTGTGGACGCAACTTGATAGTATCGAAAATATTAAAATTAATAGTTGTTTCATAGTTGGGATTTAAAAAGTTTCGTAACGTTTTTGTGTAGGGCTAGTCGCAAAAAATCATCTATGATTTTTCGCGGTAGCAGAAAGATAGCAAATTGCAATGAAATTCCGCCGCAATTGAATTTATACATTGTTAGAAAATCGGCTTTATTTCAGTTTATCCATTGTTAAGTAAGCTTAATAAACTCGGTTAACTCATACGTAAACAATATTATCAAAATTGATAATTCGTTTTCATGTTTTTCTTTTTTTCTCAAAGTCAGTATGAAACAAACAATTGGAATTGCTATTAATAATTTCAGTACATTAGCGTAAGGATAGTGATTTAATTTCGAGAAAAACGAAACAAAAGCAAAAAGTCCTATAATCAAATTCAGCCATTTTCGTTTAAGTCCACTATAAATAACGAATATCAAGCTCAAAATTCCGAAACTGATAAACGAAATGTTTTTCAGAAGTTCATTTTCGATGAAGGACAGGATTAAACTAATAATTAGTCCAGCTAAAATTCCTACGATAAATTTCGGTTTAATTTTCTTAATGAGAAAATTCCGATTAAGATTCCAATTTCGATTATAATTTTTTACGAAGTTCATTTTCAGCTGTTTCTAACGTGTTTGTGTATAGTTTGTTGCTAAAAATCAGCTATGATTTTCCGTAGTAATACGAATATAGCGAATAAGATTGAAATTACGATTAGGATTTTCAGCCGCAATTAATTATACACGTTGTTACCCAACTTTATTTATCATTATGTTTATTCTTTTTTTCTTAAGCTCCACTTATTGTTTTCCACTAGGAATTTCATGCGTAGTTTCCACAATTTCGACTTTAGGATGTTCTTTAGTGTATTCATTTATTAATACCTCGCTTATTTTAGAGGCCTTATCTAAGTTATAAACAATATCCAACTCAAATATATGATTGATGTCTTTAATATCAATTAATTGAATCGTGAAACGATTTATTGTACGCCATTCTGGTACTATTTTTAATGATGCTGTCCAACGTAAATTTTGTAATTTATTAAATTTCGGTTGTAACTTATTTTTAAAAATATCCCATTTATTATCATTAACGTAATTTTTTATATTAGAAATTGAGTCTGCTTGCATAAGGTCTCTTGTAAAGTTATGCAACTCAATAAATCGCTTACGTTTTAACTTGTTTTCTTGATGCTGTATATTAAAAATAGCAAATAAACGATTATAATCTGAGCAGGCTTGTGAAAGATATAAATTTAGATATCCATCGTATAAATGATTTTTAATACCTTTCTTTTCCAATTTTTTCTGATGCCTAATACTTTCATTAGCTGGCTCAAGACCTTTTTTTATTGTTAACATACTTGCTTGTCTGGAATGCATGTCTTCTATTGCGGTTTCACTTTGTTCAATCTGTTGGCATATAAAATTAGCTTTAGAATTTAAATAAATGTCTGTTCCAGATTGAGCTTGTTGAGCAATTAATAATCCTGGAAGAAAAGGTAGAAGTAGTAGAAGTTTCATTTGGGTATTTTATTGATGTTTTAGATTGTGCTTATTTTCTGTGTTTAGTTTGAAGATAAAAAAATTAGTTCTATTTTTTGGGTTGGTCAAAATTACTTGCAACGGTCTTGTGTATGAAAAGTAGTGGATTTTTACCCACTAACTTTTCGGATTATAACTGACTTCTAATTTATTCATTTTGTTTCGATTAAGCGAATAAACCGCTATTTTTTATATACGTTGTTGTACACTGGCTTTTTTCCGTTCAGATTGTCATTCAGCGTTGGAAAAGACATACTCTTTTGCAATTTTGGGTTTGTGTTTTGGCTGTAGCGAATTGCAAATGTGTATGGCTTTAAGCGTTGGCTTTCATTTATTCACAATAAATTTAATTTTACAACATATAAACTAATCCTATTTCTGATGCTTTAAAGAGCTTGAAGATATTTCCAAAGTCCGTATAGGAAAAGGTATTACAATACCTTCTTCTTTAAAGCGTTTTTGTAAACATTGGATAAAAATATGACGGATTTTAAACTGATTTTCGTAAACATCTGTTGCTAACCAAACTTTCATATTTATACTGCTATCAGCAAACTCAAAAAATCTTACAGATGGTTCAAAGAGCTTTGGTAGTGGTGGAAATTCAGACAACACTTGCCTAGCAACTTCCAATGTAACTTGTTCCACTTGTTCTAAATCGCTATCATAATGCACTCCAACTATAATTTGAAAAAAGTGATTTTTTTGAAGGGTAAAGAAATTGGTTGTTATGGTACTAGATATTTTAGAATTTGGTATAATAACCACATTTTCTAAAAGCGTTTTTATCATTGTATTTCGCCAATTGATATCTAATACATAGCCTTCTTCACCAGAGTCTAATTTAATGTAATCACCTGGTTGCAATTGTTTAGCAGCCAAAATGTGCATTCCTGAAAATAAGTTACCTAAAGTGTCTTGTAAAGCTAATGCAACAGCAAGACCACCAACACCTAAAGCGGTTAAAATAGGTGCTATTTCAAGTCCAATTAAGTTTGAATAAACAATAAACCCTGTAATATAACATAGAATTCTAATAAGAATGTGGTATAATGAAGTTGTTTTAGTAAGTTTAGCCTTTGTATATCTGTCGTAGATAAATATGACAAACTCTGTAATGATATAAGTTACTGTAAATACATTTACGCTAATAACTATTTTATGAAACCAATCAGGCTTATTTGTCGTTATAGGTAACAACTCCAAAAGATTCAATAAAAGACCTATTGTAATAATAAATGATATATTTTTAAGTGACTTTAGTAATAATGCAAAATAGTTATAGTTTCTTTTTTGTATATATTTTACTAAAAATCCCAATATAGGTTTTAGTACAAAATACCCCAATAAACCTCCAATTATTAACGTAAAAATTAATAAAGAATAATAATTTAAAAACAATTCTTTCATTTAAACTCTGAATTTTCTAATAAGTCAATAAGTCTTATTTGTAATTTACTTACAAACATATTTTTTGGTGGTAAATTTTGCAACACAAGTTTAAAAGCTTGGTGGCTCAATTTAAAATCTTTAAATAGAAACCCATTTATTTGAGTATACACTGGAATGAAGTGTTGGTTAATATTCATATTGGCCATTTTCATTACTTCAATAGCTTCTTTTACAGCTTGGGAAATATCATCTTTACTTATACCTTTTTTTAACAAGTCGCTTGCTAAATAGTTCATTTGAGAAGCATAAACCATTTCTAAAAAATGGTTTAGTGTTTCACTATTGCTATTATAATTGTGTTTATATATTGTAACTTTCATTTTCTTTTTAATTTTGATGTTAACTTACAAGTTCTTTGAGTTGTTGCAAACTAACAACACCAGTTTGCCTCCAAATAGTATAACCATCTTTAAAAAGCATTAAAGTTGGTACACTTCTTACATTAAACCGTTGTGCGATTGATGGATTTTTATCAATATCAATTTTTATAATTCGAATATCGCTAGTTATTTTTGCTAACTCTTTTAATATTGGTGCTTGTGCTTTACAAGGACCGCACCATTCCGCAAAAAAATCAACTAAAACTGGTTTCTTATCCTTTATTAATGTATTAAAATTGCCTTTCATAACTTTAAATTTCAATTAAACAGTAGTTCTTCTTTTTTGAGTAGCCAAAGTTTGCAATCTCTTGAATAATTCTTCTTCCTCTTTAGACAGTGATTTAGGCAGTACAACTTCTATTTGTGCCAATAAATCGCCAAACGATTTGCTATTGTAAACTGGCATACCCTTTCCTTTTAAACGTAAGGTTTTACCATTTTGAGTACCTTTGGGTACGTTCATATTTACAATACCATTAATGGTTGGAATTTCTACTTTACCACCCAATAAGGCTGTATAGAGATCTATAGGCTTTTTGGTAATAAGATCGTTTCCTTTGCGTTGAAAGCGCATATCGTTTTGCACACGTAACACTATGTACAAATCGCCTGGGCTACCACCGTTTACTCCAGGTTGACCTTTTGCTTTTATTTTTAATTTTTGTCCGTCGTAAGAGCCTGGTTTTACAGTAATGCGTAATTTTTGTCCGTTAAGTTCAAAAGTACGTTTACTACCTTCATAGGCTTCAAGCAATGTAATTGGTATTTCGGCTTCTATATCGCTAACTTGAAAACTGCCTCTACCACGAGCAGATTGTCTTCTGCCAAAACCACTTGAACCGCTATTGCCGCCAAAAAAGGCGTAAAAAAACTTGAAAAACCGCTACCATCATCACCAAAAAACTCTGAAGGGTCTCCCTCGTAATAATAGGTGCGTCCGTTGCCGTTTTTTTGTTGGTTCGCGTAATGTTTCCAGTCACCACCAGCTTGCTCGTAGGCTTGCCAGTTTGCTCCCAAAGTGTCGTACTTTTCCCTTTTTTCAGGATTGCTCAATACTTCGTTAGCCTC
The DNA here is from genome assembly GCF_014764305.1 of Mesoflavibacter profundi. NCBI lineage: Bacteria > Pseudomonadati > Bacteroidota > Flavobacteriia > Flavobacteriales > Flavobacteriaceae > Mesoflavibacter > Mesoflavibacter profundi. The sequence continues at coordinate 606,436 of NZ_CP061703.1, read as the reverse complement.
ATTGATTTCCTTAAATTTAGCCTCTGCAGTTTTATCATTTGGATTTTTATCTGGATGATATTTAGCAGCTAACTTACGATAGGCTTTTTTTATGTCTTTTGGTGTTACGTTTTTATCAACACCAAGTATTTTATAATAATCTTTGTATTCCATAACTCTTAAAAAAATTGGTGTCGTTATATTAATAATATTCTATGCTTATTATTACTTAAAACATTTTAATTCATATCTATTCTATTATCTAGGTTGGCAAATTATGTACCAACATAAATGTAGTATTACTAGTGTCAAAGACTCTAAAAAACTGATAATTTTAAATCTGAATAAATGCCAAAATGACATTATTCATAAATTTTTAGATGACAATATGACGCTTTTTTAATTGTTTTGTATATATAGAAATGAGTCGAATATATCATTTTAATTTTGGCATTCAATTTGCCTAGTGCATTTTGAAGTCAATCAAGATTTCACAATTTGTTTTAATGTTTAATTTAAATTTTTGTAATTATGAGCACTTTAGTTAATGTTCCTAAAAATGGAAGTTTATCAAATGTTAATTCAGGTTTAAACTATCCAACTTGGTCAAACTGGATCGATAGCTTTTTTAACAACGAGCTACCATCAGTATTTACTTCTAATTTTAACACTGGTATGACTTTACCAAAAGTTAATATTAAAGAAACTGGTGATGCGTATGTTGTAGAAATGGCTGTACCAGGACTCAAAAAGTCTGATTTCCAAATTGACCTAGACAACCACGTATTATCTATCTCTACAGAGATGAAAGAAGAAAATGAACAAAAAGAGGATAACTATACTCGTAGAGAATTTGGTTACTCTTCGTTCAAAAGAACTTTTACGCTTCCAGATAGTGTAGATGATAGTAAGATTGATGCGAAATACGAAGATGGTATTTTAAACATTCACTTACCTAAAAGAGAAGAGGCTAAACAAAAGCCAGCAAGAACCATAAAAATTTCGTAATTGGTTGGTTAGTTTTTTTTGATTGATTGAATTTGGGGTTGGTGTCCCAGCCCCTTACTTCTAAATTGTTTAACCTAAAATTTATTAAAAATGAAAGTATTTGGTAAAGAAGTGGGCAAAGCCATAAAATTCCCACCAATTATAGAAAAATTTACTGGTAAAGTTTTACCAAAACTAAAAGATGGAATTAATGAGTTGGTTTCCATACCATCAACCAACATTAGTGATGAGGAAACCGCTTTTGAGCTTTCCATTGCTTTACCAGGTTTAGATAAAAAAGATGTCACTATTGAGGTGCAAGGTAATGTCCTTATTATCAGTGGTGAAAAAACACAAAATAAAGAAATCAATGATAAATATTGGGTAAGACGAGAGTTTGTACGAAGTTCATTTTACAGAGCTTTTGATTTGCCATTAGACGCAGATGTTGACAGAATTAATGCAAAAATGAAAAATGGACTGTTGCAAGTTAAGATTGCAAAAAAGGAAAATGTGAATAAAAAACGTAGTTTAAAAGTTGCTTAAAAACATCTATTAAAAACTTCGGGTAAAATGAGAAATTTAGTATAAAAATTTAACTTAAAAAACTTGTTAACACTTGCTTTTATGGTCATTTCATTGCCATTTTATATAGTGTATTGGTTTGTAGATGAAAACCATAAAAAAATAAAATTTTCTTAATTACAAAAGGTTTAAACTTTAAAACTATTTAGAAATGAAAACATTCAGATATTTATTAATATTTATGCTTTCATCAGTTCTTGTAAGTTGCAATGCTCAAACTAAAACTGATAAAGTTGATAAAATAGAGGAAAAGCCTAAAATCGAACAACCTAAAGGTACTTGGAAAGTAGATAAAGAGTTTGACGAAAACGGAAACTTGATCAGATATGATAGTATTTATTCGTGGTCGTCAGGTGGTGAGTTTAAAGATTTACCGAAAATTGATAGAGATAGTTTGTTAAATAATTTTGAATCGAAGTTCTATAGACATTTTTCACAGTTTAAGAATGATGGATTTGAAGATATTTTTCAACCCGACTCATCATTTAGCAATCATTTTTTTAACGATGATTTTTTTAAAAGTGATTTTGGTGAGGACTTTATGGATATAGACAAAATAAGACAAAAAATGTTTAACAGACAGAAACATTTTTTAGAAAAATATCGCAAAGATTTTGAGAAAAAAAAGAGATAGCCTGTAATTAAAATACAGTATCTTAAAAACATAAAATGGGGATTAATTTGCCCCATTTTTGAATGAAATGATGATGAATTTAGATACTTTACAAAAGTCAAACGTAGGTCTTGTGCTTTCAGGTGGCGGTGTTAAGGGTATTGCTCATATTGGCTTACTAAGTGCCTTAATGGAACGTGATATTTTTCCAGAACACATCTCTGGTGTAAGTGCAGGTGCTATTGTTGGTGGTTTGTATGCAGATGGTGTTACTATTGATGATATGCTTACATTTTTTAAAGAAACACCATTACTAAAGTATAATTTTGTTACGTTAAACAAACCTGGACTGTTTGACACTGATAAGTATTTGCCTTTTTTCGAGTCATTTTTTTCAGGTTCAACCTTTGAAGATCTTGATAAGAGTTTAACAGTTGTTGCGACCAATTTACTCACTGGTAAGCCAACCTATTTTAATAAAGGGAAATTGTATTTACCGCTTTTGGCGTCGGCAGCATTACCACCTGTGTTTAGTCCTGTTACCATAGAAGACCAGATCTATGCAGATGGTGGTTTAATGAATAACTTCCCTGTAGAACCTTTACAAAACAATTGTGATATTATTATTGGTAGTTATACCACTTCTATGAAAACAGTAACAGCTAGTAACTTAAAAAGTTCACTACAAATTACTCAACGAGCAAATCTTTTAATGTTGCACGCAAATACGGTAGATAAACTTTGTGTCCCAGAGTTTTTGTTCGTTCCTAAAGGATTAGAAACCATTGGTGTTTTGGATAAAAAAGGTATAGGTAAAGCTTTTAACATAGGATATGATAGTGCCAATAGGGAATTGGATAAATGGATTGTGTAAAATGATTTATTATAAAGGTTTAAACAATTTTTAATTAACGATTATGGAAACTTTAGCAATTGGAATGTCGATGATATTACTGATTTATTTAGTTTTCCTGTACATCATCGATAAATATTTAATTTATGAGAACAAAATAAAAAAGAAAAAGACGTATTTCTTACAAAAGCTGTCGTCATTTTGGTCAGATGTTTTCAAAAGAATAAGTAGCAATCAAAATAAACGACAGTTTAATGTTTAAAAATTAAAACTACTAATAAAAAAGTCTCAAAGAATATTTCACTTTGAGACTTTTTTGTAAATGCTGTACAATAAAGTTAAATTATTTACTATTCTACAATTTGAACCATCTTGATTGTAGTTGGTAAAAACAGCTCTTTTGGTTTTTTGAGCGTTGGCTTTTGTGTCGGAAGAACCAAATGTGCTGTTTGTTCGGTTGGCTTTTCAGAGCTTGTGTACAACGGTCTCGTATAACCGTCAGTTACGGGATTAAAGTTAATAATTTTCGGTTAAGCACTGACGTTAGCAATTCCGAGTGGATTCGGACGTGGTCGAATCCGCCGTAATTGCGGTTATACATTGTTGTACGCTGGCTTTTCATATTATTATAATTAATTTCTTTCCGTTAACTTTTGCCTCTACAAGCTGTAAATTATTACTCCTTCTAAAAAGAAATCTATTTTTTCCCTTTTTCAGCTCTTTCTTAACTAGAAGCTTTGTGCTATGACCTTGCAGAAGATGATTTAATTCAAATTCAATATTCTTTTCAATTTCCGATTTCAATTTGACAACTATTTTTCCTTTTCTCCTTTTTATCTCAATGTTTTTTAATTCAGTTATTTCGTTCAATACTGGTTTATCAGGACGATTGATTAGTACAAAACCAAGATTACATCTTTGAGGATAGATTTCATCGGATTCGCAAAGAGATTGCGTAATGTTAAAATTTTCAGCTGGAATTAATTTTAAATTCTCAATTTGTTTATCAGAAAAGTCATTGGCAATTGAAAAAGCTCCACCATCAATTACTATTGTAAGCCAAAAGTCAATTTCACTTTGTTCCGATTCTTGCTCACATTTGACTCTGTTGATGATTTTGTTTTTACGCTCTTCAGCATTGAGCTCTTTAATTTCTGTAATCCATTTTTGTGATTCCTCGTAATTTTTAAAATCTCCACTGTTATTTTGTCCAAATGAAACTTGACTAAATATTATAAATAGAATGAAGATTTTAATGTTATTCATGGGTTTTCACAGCTTGGGTACAACGGTCTCGTATAACCGTCAGTTATGGGATTAAAGTTAATGATTTTCGGTTAAGAACTGGCGTTAGCAATTCCGAGTGGATTCGGACGTAGTCGAATCCGCCGCAATTGAATTTATACATTGTTACCCAACGTTTTTATTTTATTTTTCCAAGTTTTTTTCCAATCAGAAGCAAAATCATAGTCAAAATTCCAATCCCGATAAAAAAATATCCACCATATTTATCTTTGTTTCCTCTTATGAAGTATGCCTCTCCATTTTTGTCTATAAATTGAACAGTTTTATTTAAACTCAAGTTTTGATTCTTCTGCAAAGGTGTTTTGTCAGCATAATAAACTGTAATTTTATCTCCAATTTTCAGTTTGTCTATTTGTTCAAACTTAGGACTAAAATCACCTGTCCGCTTTCCAATAAATAAATCAAAAACTAGTTCGTAATCAGTTATGTGAATAAATCGGTGGTCTCTCTTTTTTAGATTCCCAAATGTATTTTCTAAAAAATCTATTTTTCCAGTTATGTTATTAAATTCATTTTTTTCTTTTCCACTTCTAACGGATAAATAAATTCCAAATCCAATTATTACAATACATCCTAAAATAAGTTTGTTAAATATTTCTTTTGGGGCTTTTTTTGTCATTTAAGTTCAGTTCTTCAAATGTTGGGTAACGGTCTCGGCTATGAGTAGTTGCGTGGTTTAGCACTTAACTTTGCAAGTATACACCAAACTGAAAATCCGCGAGGATTTTCAGAAGTAGGCGAGAACAAGCAATTACTTATAGCCATTGTTGTGTGCAGTTTTTTTTATTTCAGTCGTTTTTTAATATCCATTCGTTGGTGTAAAATTCTAACAATTTCCACGATATCATTTTCCACTTTTCTATAAAAAATTAAATGGGATTTTATTTTAGTCACTCGATAATTCTTTCGAGTTTGTTCCGCTGACTTTCCAGTCATAAAGTTGTCAGCTATAAATTCAATTTCCGTAATTATCAAGTCGTAATATCTGTCAGCTTGTTCTTTAGACCATTTATTGAGCGTATAAATCCAAATTTTATCTAAATCCTCAATCGCTTGTTGACTTATGCGATATTTGTTTTTGCTCATAAGTGTTTACGATGTAATTCTTTCAGATGTTGTTTTGGGTCAAAATTTTCAACAAATCCACTATTTTCCCCAACCTCGAGAGCTTTAATCAGTTCCCTTTCCTTTTTTTCTTCACGTTCTAACAAACGTAAAGCAGAACGAATTACTTCGCTAACCGAACCATATCTTCCAGAATTTACTTCTTCTCTTATAAAATCCTCAAAATGATTTCCGAGTGATATTGATGTGTTTTTTCCCATTTTGACTATATTTTTGCTCAAATATACCAAATCTTGGTAACGTAGCCAAATTGCACACAACGTGTTTGGCTATGATTTCGTTGCGGAAAATCATAGCTGATTTTCCGCCGTAACCGAAAGATAGCAAATTGCAATGAATTCCGATTAGGAATTCAGCCGCAATGAGCTATACACGTTGTTAGGCACAGTTATTTTAATTCAAATTTTTCTTTGTCAATTTCCTTTTCAGTCAATTCAATCGCCAAGTAAGTTATTTTAAATTCCTCTGTTTCGATCGAGAATTTTAGATAAGGTCTTTTGGCAAGCTCATAATATTCATTCAGATAAAAGTCGTTGTGGTCAGAATATAATTCGGGATTGATTTTCGGACTTTCTGAATTATAGCAATAATTTAAAGTCACATTTTGATTGAATTTGCTAATTGCTTTAAACTCATAACACTCACAATCTAAATCCAATATTTTCTGATTTTTGATTTTCCCTTTATTTAATAATTTCAGAGAGTTTTCTTTTGTGTCTAAAGAGTCAATTTGAGAACTGTTTTTATTCGTAAAATAGAGTTTAGCTTTATTCGCGAAGTAATATTGAGAATCAGCTCCGAATTCAGCACTATTCAGATGAACTCTGCGAAAGTTTCCATTTCTCGAGTAGTACATTAACAAACTATCTCCATATTTGTCATTCAACTGTTTTTGAAATCCGTCTGGCGCTAATTCTGTTGTTGTTATTTCAGTTGAGAACTTTATAATTCCCTCAAAATTATTCTGTCCATTTGAAGAGCAACTTGCTAAAATCAAAAAAGTTAATATTAATAATTTGTTCATTTTTTCTAATTGTGCCTAACGGTCTCGTATAACCGTCAGTTACGGGATTAAAGTTAATGATTTTCGGTTAAGTACTGACGTTAGCAATTCCGAGTGGATTCGGACGTAGTCGAATCCGCCGTAATTGCGGTTATACATTGTTGCCATTAGTACTTTTATTTCCATTTCCAATTCAGTTCGTCAACATATTCAGCTCCTAATTCGGTCACACGTTTTTTAAATTCCGTTTGATTTTCGATTGAGTGTTTTGGGACAATCAGAGATAAATCAGTTGTTAATTTTATGAAGAAATGTTCTTTCGTTTCAATCAGTTCTTTGAGTTCAGTTCCGTTTATTTTACTTTCAGATGTAAAATCTTTGGCATTCACAAAATTTTCATCAAAGTCAATTTTCACAGGTTTGTTAATTCGATTTTTATAATTTTCCTCAACGTGTTTTTGAAAATGTTTTTTATATCTCCTTTTAGAATACATTGGATAAAACACAAACCATAAAATTCCAATTCCAGCGAATACGATTCCAATTCCGTTATCTCCGTTTTTATTCGCTAAATAAAGTCCAAATAGAACATAAATGATTGGTACGATTATTCGAGAACGAAATCTTCTTTTTTTATGCAATTCAGATTTTGAAGAAGTATAAAGCTGATATTCTAAAAAATCCGAGTTTGTAAGTTGATAGTTTATAGTCATTTCGTATTAATGGCAACGTGTTTGTGTATAGTTTGTTGCGGAAAATCAGCTATGATTTTCCGATGTATCACGAATATAGCTCATTGCGGCTGAATTTCCGATAGGAAATTCAGCCGCAATGAGCTATACACGTTGTTGGCAATAGTATTTTTATTCAACGAGATTTCCATTTTCATCCCATTGTTTATATTCCTTTGTGTTAACGTTTTTAATTGATTGGATATTACCATTTGGATAATATCTTTTATGAATTCCAATTTCCTCTCCATTTAGAAATTCTAATTCATATTCTAAATTTTTATTACCAAATCTGCTGATACATTCGCCATTTGGCAATCCGTCAACAAAAGTTTGTTGATATGCTATTTCTCCATCGTTAAATTTTGATGTAATTGTTCCATTGAACAGAGATTTATTATTATTGAATAAGACAAATTTAGAATTAGAATATCCGCTGAAAGATTCTTTTCCGTTCTCATTAAAGTATTCTACAATCGTTAGGCTGTCAGATTTTACAGAATAATTTGTTTTAATCTTTCCGTTTAAATAGTAGTCGATATATAATTTGTCAGAACGTTTTAATTGAGGTTCGCCATTTAAATAAAATTCTGTAAAACTACCATCGGTGAAATCATCGATTTTCGTTCTGTTTCCATTTTCGCCGTAATTTGTACTTTGTTTTATTGAATTTCCATTATCGTAGAAACGTTTCCATTTAATCTGTCCATTTTCATACCAATCAGTGCATTCTCCGTGAACTTGAGAATTTTTTACTGGAATAATTGATTTCTTTTTTCCACTTTCATAAAAAAAGACTCGAATATCTTCTATTTCCGATTTCACAAACCTCAATCTTTCGATGGTGTTATTTGCAGAAAAAGATGTATCGATTTTACTAAATTCATCCGCTTTAATATTCAGATTATTTAATTCAATTTCGACAACGCTTTTTTCTTTTTGACAGGAAATTGAAAAGGTCAAAAAAATCAGAATAATTAATATTTGGTAGGTCTTGTTCATATTATTGCCAACGGTCTCGTATAACCGTCAGTTACGGATTTAAAGTTAATGTTTTTCGGTTAAGCACTGACGTTAGCAATTCCGAGTGGATTCGGACGTAGTCGAATCCGCCGTAATTGCGGTTATACATTGTTGTAGTGCGTTTTTATTTTTCAGTTTTCTTTTTCATTTTTTTCTGCTACAGCCCATTTTTTAATTTGTTCGTTTAAATCTCTGAATCCAATTCCGCCAAGTATCATTCCAATAGGCATTCCGATTAAAGTTCGCCAAAATTCTTTCGGATTTCGTCTATAGTCAGGAAGATAAGCCCAATATAAAAAGCCTCCGAAAAGTATTATTAAAACAGAAATGATTATGAATTTAGTCATATTTTTATTTTAGAGGCTAAACATTTTTATTATTACAAAAGACAAAATTCCAATTGAGGGAATTGATAATCCAATTAACACTAATTTTTTATTTAAGTTAGTCCAAGTTTTCCAGTGTTTTATTGTTCGTCCGATTACAGCAAATCCAAGTCCAATAGCAATTGCCATTGAAGGTAGAAAAAACGTAAAGTTAAAACCGAAATTATGTGGTGCGTAACCTTTCTTTATTCCAAATAAAGGTACTCTAAATTCGTTTATCAAAAGTGCTATAATTAAAATTCCTAAACTAGAAAACGCCATTCGAGTCGTCCATTTAATTTTCTTTATATGTCTTTGTGATAATTTCAATTATGATGTTTGGTCAAATGTGTTACAACGGTCTCGTATAACCGTCAGTTAGGGGATTAAAGTTAATAATTTTCGGTTAAGCACTGACGTTAGCAATTCCGAGTGGATTCGGACGTAGTCGAATCCGCCGTAATTGCGGTTATACATTGTTGTGCGTTCGTTTTTTTATTTTTTTAGTTCAAGGTATTTCCAAATATTAAATTTCGAGTTTTTCATTTGTCTATTTTGTTTTTTGTACTGTTCGTCTAATTCCTCACAAGACTTAATATTTACTTTTTCTCTATCTGTTACTACAATTCCATAATGATTTCCAATATTTGAGTCTATTCTTTCAAATTTACCTAGTGAAATCATTTTCTCAATTATTCGAACTCCATCAGCATAATCTTCATAAATGTCAACTGGTAAAGGTTTATAACTTGGTGTTGATTTAATATACTTTGTGAAAAAGTATGGGTCCAAGTCTCCAAACTCTAATCCAAAAACTAAAGGAACTTCTATAATTTGTCCTGTTGTTATATTTTCAAATCCGCAATGAAATCCGTGTACAAAGTATTTCCAGTTTTCTACTTTACCAATTTGTTTTTTTCCAGATTTTAGTATGTTAAAAGTACCTAAAGGAAAATCTTCATTTAACTTTAAGTTAAGCTTATTAACAAGCTTAAAAAGTAATTCCTTTCCTAATTGTCTATAGTCTTTTGCGCATTGTTCAAAGAAGTCCTGGTTGCTTTCAATTTCCTCATCTGTTATTAGTTTTGCTACATATATTTCGGGCTGAATAGTATGAATACCAACTTGGAATCCTAAAAGTTCTTTTTTTAGATTTTCTCCAATTTTTTCTCTTTTACTTTTAAGCTCATTCTCAAAAATAAGCTTCAATGTTCTTTCTCTTGGAATTGATTTAATTCTTTCGAGTGATGGCAATTCCTCAATTGAGTTTATTGAAATTATGTCAGTTTTTCTAATCAATGATTTAGGGTTTTCGTAAATGACGCACAACGGTATCGTATAACCGTAAGTTACGGATTAATATGCGTTAATTTTCGGTTTGGCACTGACGTTAGCAATTCCGAGTGGATTCGTACGTAGTCGAATCCGCCGTAATTGCGGTTATACAATGTTGTGGTGTCGTTTTTTTTACTTTTAATAGTCAAACTTATAAGAATTTGTTGTTTTTATTTTTGTCCAATTTTTAAATTCAAAGTTCACAATTACTTCTTGAGTTCCGTGGATTTTTTCTTTAAACTCAAAGCTTTCTTGATATGAAATTCCATATTTATTTAGGACTTCATCAATTTTGTTTTTTTCCAGTTCCGCTTTTTTATGTTCTTGTCTATATTTATTCAGTTTAGAGTAAGCAACTCCCAGAAATGAAAATCCAACTGCAATCATTCCAATTTTCAAGTACCATAGATATAAGCTAAATATTTTCCAGTCAGATAAAAAGTACCCAAGAAGTATTAAAAGAAAACCAATAATTATTGTGCCGTAGAAAGTCAGATGTGTTGACTTTTGGTTTCTGCGGATTATTTCCAATTCGAGATTAGCAATTTCTAACTTTTCTTGAAATTTTTTATCAAGATTGATTTTAGAACAAGTGTTGTTAAAGTCAGGTTTTTTATTGGTCAGTTTGCAGGTAATTCCTTTTTCAAGACTCGTTATTTGGTTTTCGCATAAATTACAATGTCGTGAAAAATTCATTAAAAATTCAGTTCGGTTTTAGTCAATTTTTGATTCCAGCGTTCGTTTTGGTAAATGCACCACAACGTGTTCGTGTATAGTTTGTTGCAGAAAATCAGCTATGATTTTCCGTAGTAATACGAATATAGCGAATAAGAATGAATTTCCGATAGGAAATTCAGCCGCAATTAATTATACACGTTGTTCTACGCAGTTTTTATCTAATTAATATTTTTCCATAATATCCATTTGTAATTTCAATTAGCTTTCCTGTTAAAGCACTAATTTTAATTATTTCCAAAACTCCGTGCTTTTTCCCATCCAAATCAATTTCTTGAGTTTTCTTGTTCCAAATCTCATAGATATATTCACTTTTTTTATTGTCAAATTTGAGTTTAGGATTTTCTCTCCCAAATTCCGTTTTCGTTAAGTGTTTATCTCCGATTAATTTGGCTTTCTCGACTGAAATAAAATCAGAAGGTCTTTTTTCCCAAACAAATTTTGGAATGAAATCCAGTTCAATTGGTTCGTAAAGTTCAAGCTGTTTATTGATTTTAACCCAAACACCAGAACGAATTCCGTCGACTTCTGGATAATTAAAATGCCAAAACACTAATATTGAAGTCCAATTTTTTCTAATTCGGCGGTTTTTTTTGAGCAGTTTTGAGTTTTCAAATCCAAATCTATTCGCAGGTAGTTTGTAATAAGATATATTTTCAGTCGGTTCGAAATATTGGAATAAATCCTCTCCAAAAGCTTCTCTTAAATACTTTTCGGACAAGTCCTTTATTTCTTCCGTTTTTAATCGTTGGGCGTTAAGTCCAAGCGAAAGAAAAAGTAAAAGGATGAAAATCGAATAGTTTCTGTTCATTTGTTTTTGTCCAAAATTCAGCAATTCCAGATTTGATTAAAAGTCAGAATGAGTAAACTTCCGTTTTCGTTTAGACAAATGCTCGTTTCAAATTGCGTAGAACGTGTTCGTGTATAGTTTGTTGCGGAAAATCAGCTATGATTTTCCGTCGTATCACGAATATAGTGAATAAGAATGAATTTCCGATAGGAAATTCAGCCGCAATGAGCTATACACGTTGTTGTAGCAAGTTATTTTTCTTTTAACTTTTCTATTTTCCGAATTTCTTTTTCGCTATTAAATTTCAGAAGCCATTCTTGAGGAATATAACTCTGGAAAAATTGCCATTTGTCAGATTTCAAATCCTCTTTTTTGAGTTTTTTCAGAATCATATTCAGATGGTCAATATTCCAAGACCAAAATTCTATATTTCTTATTTCGGTTTTTAGCCAGAAATCAAATTCTTTCAGTTCACTCCAATTTAGCTCAGTTCGGTATGTGCAATTCAGACATACAAGATTCCATTTTTTTTCAAAATCAGAAATATCCATAAAATGCTCAATTCCGTCGGGAACATTTTGATTAGTAGCAATCATTCTAGATTCGCATTTTTCACATTCAAGTTCAACTATTTTTGGATAATGCTTGTGAGCATATCTTACATGAGTTTTTCCTCCATTATCGATTGAACTATTCATTCTTTTAATTTGCTACAACGGTTTGGCTATGGTTTCGTTGCGTGAAAATCCGCGAGGATTTTCCGCCGTAAACCGAAGATAGCAAATTTGCGAGGACTTTCCGAAAGGAAAGTCAGAAGCAATGAACTATAGCCGTTGTTGTGTACAGTTTTTATTTTAAATATTCTATTAATGAGTTCAGTTCGTTTTCGGAATAATCAAAGTTGTGACTATTCCCCGCATTGTTAAATTCCTCTTTTAATTTTATTGCATAAATGTCTTTTGATTTTACTAATGAATCCTGTTTGGTTAGAAACAGTTTAAAATAGTCAATTCCGACATTTTCTATAGTCCGTTTTATGTATTCGTTTCCGATTGTCGAACGTCTTTTGTGGCAAACATTGCAGTCAGCAGTAAAAATTTCTTTTCCACGGTCAAATTCAGGCGTTGTCTTTTCGGTTTTAACTGCTGTTGGCTGATAATCAGTTTTCTTTTGGTCAAATTCCGTTATTCCATTTTTTCTAATCACAAAGATGAAAAGTCCAATGAGTAAAATCAGAATTACGCTTGTGGAAATTAAAATCCGAATTATTAATTTTCTCGGGTTTTTCATTCAGATTTGGGTTTTCTCAAATTGTAAACAACGGTCTCGTATAACCGTCAGTTACGGTTTTAAAGTTAATGATTTTCGGCTTAGTACCGACGTTAGCAATTCCGAGTGGATTCGGACGTAGTCGAATCCGCCGTAATTGCGGTTATACATTGTTAGGTGTAGTTTTTTAATCGAGTTCTTTTATTTTACGTTCTATTGAAAGTCTAAATTTTCTCAATTCAGTCGGTAAGTTTTCAGTTTCGAATTCATAATCATCAATCGTAATTTCTTTCTTTATAATTCCATCGCTTATTTCCACTATCAGTTTGTCTTCATTTTTATTTCCAGTAGTATAAAATCCGTTTAGATTTTTATCAAGTATTTCATTTGGTACTTGGACAATTAAATCTTTTACAAGTTCAAATTTCTCTTGCGACAATAACTCACCGACGAAAGTATATCCATTTTTAGTATATCTTTCAATGTGCCATATCTCTCTTTTATCCACTAATAATTCCGAGCGCGTTAGTTTGTAAATTTCATAAGCGCCATAGTTATCACTGAAGAATCTTCCAAAAATAAGATATTCTAAACCTTCAAGATTAGGTTTCTGTATGTTTTTAAAAATTCTATTTAACCACTTAAGCATATTCAGAATTTGTTCAATTGTCGGGATTTGGTTTAAATTACACCTAACGTTCTCGGCTATGAGTAGTTGCGTGGTTTAGCACTTAACTTTGCAAGCACACACCAAACTGAAAATCCGCAAGGATTTTCAGAAGTAGGCGAGAACAAGCAATTACTTATAGCCATTGTTGCCATTAGTTTTTTTTCATTTTTATTGTCAAAAATTCAGTTGAATCCGTTTCAATTCCGCTTGAGTAAATTGGAATCAGATTTTTGTTTTTAATCATATATTTTTGGGTTCTTTTTCCCCATCTTTTTTCTTTTACTTCCTCATCCAAAAGTATAATGCTGTCTTTTATTTTGTAAATCCCTCTGTCAATTGTTGTCCATTCGTAATCTCTTGTTCGCAACATATATTTTCCGTCTTTCAATAGTCTTAATTCAGTTCCAAAAGTATCCATTGCAATAAATTCAGGCTCTTTTTCAAAAAAGTCTTTTGGAAACCAAAACGAACTAATTGCTATAAAAGTAGAAAGCAAGAGAAAAGTCAGAATGATTTTAGCTTCTCGAACTTCAGTTTTTTTGCTAATTTTTTTTCCTTGTTTTACAATTTTGTAAATGAATATTGTAATTCCAAGAATTAAAAAGAAGACATATTTAAAAAAGTCAACTAATCCACCAAAAGAACCTTCAGTTCTTAATTCCGATTTTAGAACCAAAAAAAGGATAATTCCGATTGGAAAAAAAGCTCTAAAAATTGATTTGTAGTTCATTTTTCAAATTAATGGCAACGGTCTCGGCTATGTATAGTTGCGTGGTTTGGTTACTAATTTAGCAAAAGTTCTTGAACCAGAGGAAAATCTGTAGGATTTTCCGAGTAAGCACGAACCAAGCAATTATTTATAGCCATTGTTGGCAAATCGTTTTTTTAATTAAGTAATTTTTTAATTTTCCGCTCTATTTTCTTGAATATATTAAAAGTGAGTACATCATTTATATATTCAACTATACCATTCTGGTCAATTATAATATTATATGGGTAGTACTGAATTTTAAATTTATCTATAATTTTTTTGCCGTTAGGAATTATTTTGTAGTTAAGTTTTTGATTTTGAAGGAATTTTATCAATGAGTTTTTATTATTCCAAGTTACAGCAAAAAACTCTACAGGTTTTCCTTCAAATTCTTTTTTTAATTTGTTCAAATCAGGAAATTCTTCTACACATGGCTTACACTGAATAAACCAAAAGTTTAATACTATAATTTTGCCTTTTAAAGAGTTAAGATTATAATTTTTCCCATTAATATCTTCAAAACTTAGTTCAGTTAATGTCGAACCATCAATTTGTTTTTTTTGTTCTTTTTTTTCTTTTTGGATTATTTTTAAACTGTCTTCATCTATTCGAGTTCTATTTTCCTGACCATATATTTGTGAAAAAGAAATAGTTATAATTAAGAGAATTAATTTCGCTTTCATAATTTTCAAATGTTTGCCAACGGTCTCGTATAACCGTCAGTTACGGGATTAAAGATAATGATTTTCGGTTAAGCACTGACGTTAGCAATTCCGAGTGGATTCGGACGTAGTCGAATCCGCCGTAATTGCGGTTATACATTGTTGGCAGTTCGGTTTTTTTATCCGATTTCAAATATGTCATTAATAATTCGGTTGACCGTATTCTTTGTTCTTGGGACACTGTCGGTTTCCAAATATTTTTTTAGACCGTTTGCAATTCTGTCGAGTTTAGGTTTGTCCATAAGTTTTGGGTTTATTTCTCTCATCCAAAGTGACTGATTTAATCTTTCTCCAAGAGTTGTGCAAAACATTGTAGCATCAAGAGCAACCAAACTCCAAGGTCGTCCCATTTTAAGCCACTTTTCCGCTCTTTCCCAAGTGAAATTTGAGCTTGCAGATAAATGTCCCCAAGCTTGTGTTACATTTTCCACTCTTTGCACATTTTGTTCTACCCAATCTAAAACAGGTTCATATTTCAGGAAATTAAGCGGAACCATAAATTCAGTCAGATATTGATTCTCACAAGCGTTCAGTTCGGACGTGATTAGTTCAAAAGCATTTTTAGTATCGTGCTTTTCTATTATTCCTTCCATTCGAATTTGAAAATTTTCTACTTTTTCTCTATCGTACATAAGAGTGAGTTTAACTGACTGCCAACGTGATTGTGTATTGTTTGTTACGGAAAATCAGCAATGATTTTCCGCTGAGAACTAAAATAGTAAAAAGTTAGGAATTTCCGCAAGGAAATTCCGCCGTAATGAATAATACACGTTGTTAGCTTTTGTGCAAAACTCCGCTTAAGGATTCATTACGTTTTACTCATTTTAGTTTTTATTCGTTTCAAGAGTAAGCATTCCGTAAACTGGCTAAAACTCTGATCAATGCGATTCCGATTTGAGTGATTGATTCAGAAGCTGATTCTCAGATTCAGATTCCGCAAACGAGCTAAAAAGTCAGTCGTGGTTAAATTTCGCATTTGAGTAAGTTATTCAGTTACGCTTACCAAGTTCCGTTAATTTTGAAGTTCCGCACACAATTTTTCGGAATTATCTGCCTTAAGATTCTAAAAAAAAATCAGGAAAATTAACCAGGCATTTTTTCTGACCGTAAACTTGCTCATGCATTGAAGCTAACGTGTTTGTGTATGGTTAGTTGCGTGGTTAAGCAACTAATTTAGCAAACTTTTACGAACCCGAGAAAATTCCGCAGGAATTTTCGCAAGTAAGCACGTAAAAAGCAATTAATTATACACGGTGTTGTAACTAGTACTTTGTTTTTTAAGGTCTCCAATGTTCGTTAACAGGTTCAGTTTTTCCAATGTTTCCGAAGTCAAATGTAAGTCCACCACTATTTTCCTCTCCGATTTTCAGGCAAATTATTATGAGAAATATTTCATTTATACTTTCTTGGTCATTTGTAATTATTCTGATTTTATCATGATAAAAAATTTCTACAAGTGATTCATCTATTTCGGCAATTTGCTTTCCATTTTTAAATATTGATTTCTTTCGTCCTTTATGAATTTTAAGTTCATATATGTTTTCTTCAAATGCCATTTCGTAAAGTGAATGCCATTTGTTTTTTGCTGTAAGTATAAAGCTCTGTCTGTAATTGTTCTCTATAAAATAAGACATATTCCATTTCCAAATATTCCATTTTCGGACTATTGAATAAATGAGATTTTCATTGCGATGTATTTCGGCTTTAAATTTTCCAAATAGAGAAGACCAATTTCCGCTCAATATTATTCGACTATCTCCTTTTTTTGAAAGCTGAAAGTTATTGTCAAATTGTTCAATTAGAAATTCCATTTGCGGTTTTTTGGGTATTAGTTACAACGGTTTGGCTATGGTTTGTTGCGTGAAAATCCGCGAGGATTTTCCGCCGTAAACCGAAGATAGCAAATTTGCGAGGACTTTCCGAAAGGAAAGTCAGAAGCAATGAACTATAGCCGTTGTTGTGTACAGTTTTTATTTTAAATATTCTATTAATGAGTTCAGTTCGTTTTCGGAATAATCAAAGTTGTGACTATTCCCCGCATTGTTAAATTCCTCTTTTAATTTTATTGCATAAATGTCTTTTGATTTTACTAATGAATCCTGTTTGGTTAGAAACAGTTTAAAATAGTCAATTCCGACATTTTCTATAGTCCGTTTTATGTATTCGTTTCCGATTGTCGAACGTCTTTTGTGGCAAACATTGCAGTCAGCAGTAAAAATTTCTTTTCCACGGTCAAATTCAGGCGTTGTCTTTTCGGTTTTAACTGCTGTTGGCTGATAATCAGTTTTCTTTTGGTCAAATTCCGTTATTCCATTTTTTCTAATCACAAAGATGAAAAGTCCAATGAGTAAAATCAGAATTACGCTTGTGGAAATTAAAATCCGAATTATTAATTTTCTCGGGTTTTTCATTCAGATTTGGGTTTTCTCAAATTGTAAACAACGTGTTTGGCTATGATTTGTTGCGGAAAAATCCGCAGGATTCTTTCCGCCGTAGCCGAAAGATAGTAAATTGCAATGAAATTCCGATAGGAATTTCAGCCGCAATGGATTATAGCCGTTGTTAGCAGCTGCTTTTAGTCAAATTCAATTTTCTCATTATTTCGTTCAGCCCAATCAATAATCAGTTGCTTAATTCTTGATTTATCCTCTTTTTTTAAATCCGATTTTGTAGGTAAGCACCAATGATTTTCAGCCTCAAACCATAATCTCATTCCACCAACCTCTAATTCCCACTCAAATTCAATTAGTTTTCCATTTTCTACAAAGTAGATATATCCATTTCTTCCTTTATTCGAGAAATGTATTCCGTTTTCAGTCAGTAATTTTTCAATTCCGTCTTTTTTTCTTCTTTCCGTTTTCCATTCCTCATTTAGCTTTTCGGAAATATGTACTTGAAAATTATTTTCACTGACTTTATAGGTTGTCCAACCAAAAGGTAACTTGTAGTCCAAACCTGCTAAAGTCTTTTTCGACTGCTTTTTACAATAAGAACTAACTTTGTCCATTCCAATTATATTGGCAGCTCTACCTAATTCAGTCCAGAATTCCTCTGAAAAATAGTGCTCGGTTTCATCTGCCAATTCAACAAGACTTTCCAAAGCAAGCCCAAATTCATTTATTTCATAAAATTCAATACTGTTTTGAAATTGTCTATGGTTTTTATAGAATTCAGGAATGTAGTCAATCATTCGCTTTATTATCTTTTTAGGCGATGATTCCACTCTTTTATTTCTTATGAAGCTAAATATTCCCAATGTTCGTTCAAGTTGCTGCTAACGGTCTTGTATAACCGTCAGTTACGGATTTAAAGTTAATAATTTTCGGTTAAGAACTGACGTTAGCAATTCCGAGTGGATTCGGACGTAGTCGAATCCGCCGTAATTGCGGTTATACATTGTTAGCCACTGGCTTTTTTCTTTTATAATAAAAAAGATACATAATCCCTGGAACTATAATATTTATTAATGTATTCAATATAGTATTCTCACTTGATAACAATAAAATTACTGAAGTAATAAGAGAAATAATAACCATATAAAACACAACTTTAGTTTTTGCCTTAAATCCAAAATTTACAAGTAAATTAGATATTAGAACTAGTAATGTTGCAAACTGAAAGATTGTCGGAATAATTGGATTAGGCTCTTTAATCAATCCATATTCATTAGAAGTTAATTCTATTCTCAAATCATTAAATTTTTTATCTAAATCTGATAATTTTCTGATTTTGTTTTTCCATTCATAAACAACGTAGTTTTGAGTTTTATATGATTCATCGTAAGGATTGTCTTGTGGTTGATAGTTTATAGATAAAAGAGTGTCCTTTGCTTTATTGATTTCGTCTAATTCGTTACTAGCTAGTAAAAAATTGTTGAATGTTCTTCCAAATTTTGAAGCGTTTTCAGTATTTGCGTATTTATTTAAAGAAATTCTTAAAGAATCTCTTTTCACTAATAATTTGGTCAAGATTGAGTCATTGATTATTTTAGAACTAAGGTTATTAATAGTTCTAACCTTTCTTGGTAATACATATCCATACATTACATTTAGATATTTGAATGAATAAATATGCTCAGCATTGATTTTGGTATAAATTTCTTTATATGTCTCAATACTGTCAGTAAGTTTAATGGATTCTAATTGAATATCTCTTAATTTTGACTCCCATATTTCAAAATCAGATTTAGTAAGTTGATTAAGTAGAGTCTTATACTCAACTTCACATTTTTCTAAAAATTTATCGGGTTCAATTTCTTGGGCAAAAAGAAGTGAATTATAGACAAAAATCAGAATGATGGTTAATTGTATTCTCATTTTTTTCAGCTTGTGGCTAACGTGTTCGTGTATAGTTTGTTGCGGAAAATCAGCTATGATTTTCCGTTGTATCACTAATATAGCGAATAAGAATGAATTTCCGATAGGAAATTCAGCCGCAATGAGCTATAAACGTTGTTGTAGCACGTTTTTTATTTTCATAATTCAGGTATTCCAATGTTCAAATAGTATTCTTTTATTAATTCAGTTTGAGAAATTTTAAGAGTTTGTTCATCTCTTCCGTCAGCTTTCCAGTTTGTTAGAGAATAAAGTTCAAATTCCTTTGTGTTATTCATTCTGAAAGGTATGATAGCTTTATCAAAGTCAGTCCAAATTGTTACTTCAAGTTTTTCTAATTTAGTCAAATCACAGTTGTGATTTTTGAAATGCTCAGGTAACCAATTCAAATAATCGTTGAGTAATTCCTTACTTTCTTTAGTTTCCGCTTCTTTTGGTTTTATTTCCTTTTTTATAAAGTCAAAAGTCGCTTTGTTTTCTTTTCCAATTTTATGTAAGTTAATAAGTACATTTACAGCAAGTCGTCCGCTTTTCATATAGTCAATGCTCAAAAAAGAATGAGAAAAATTGTGAATTGCTGATTTATAATTTTTGTACCTCATAGGTTTTCCACAAATGTGCTACAACGTGTTTGTGTATGGTTAGTTGCGTGTTTAAGCACCTAATTTAGCAAATAAAAACCAAATAGAATATTCCGCAGGAATATTCGTAAGTAGTGTAAAACCAAGCAATTAATCATACACGTTGTTACCACACGTTTTTATTACGTAGTTGTTTTTAATTCAGTTTTTTATTTTCTAAAATGTCAAATCCGAAAAAACCTTTACGTGTTTCAAATTCAACAGTGTTATATGAATTCATTTTCTCATAGAATTGAGAATAGAAAACTAATTCTTTTCTTTTTCCTTTATATTTTATTGTGAAAACTGGTTGTTTTTCAGAACCTGTTTTTCCAACTCTTTCAGGAAGCCAAGTTCTGTCAATAATTTTATAAGATTCAGTTTTTACATTTTGGTCAGCAAAGTAATAATTAGTTAGCATAAAGATTGAACAAACAATAAATCCAAATCCGATTATATAATGCATAATCGAATATAGATAAAGTCCAATTCCACTATAGTCATAAGTCTTTTTATAGTTCTTAAAATCAAGAATGAAGGCTATAATTCCGATTACTATTATAATCCCAATTGGAATTATCAAATCAATTATTGTATTCCGATATATTTTTATTTGGAAAATCATTAAAATCGCACCAAAAAAGAATATTGTTGGATAGAAGATTTTTCGTTGTTTTTGCGTCATTTCTCAAATGTGTGGTAACGGTCTCGGCTATGAGTAGTTGCGTGGTTTAGCACTTAACTTAGCAAGTACACACCAAACTGAAAATCCGCGAGGATTTTCAGAAGTGGGCGAGAACAAGCAATTACTTATAGCCATTGTTGTGCGTAGTTATTTTTTAGTTTTTCAAATTCCTTTTCGTATTTCTCTATGCGATTTTGGTCTTTAGTCGACAATAGAAATGGTTTTCTTTTTCCGATAATCATTCTGTCATAAACCAACTTTCCGTTTGCATCTTTTATTTCAACTTCGTGAGAAGGTCTAAACATTGAACATTCAGTTTCGGTTAATTTAACTGATAGATATGCGTATTCCTTTGTCGGAAATTGGTTGGAAACTTCAAGTTTTTTTAAATTTCTCAAATGTGAAATCGGTTCAAGAGATTCGTCAGCAACTTTTATATTAGTTAATCGCAAATATTCCAATTGTGTCAATTTTGAAAGTGGATTTAAACTGTCAACTTTTAATTTTTTGTCAATTCCGCCATCTAAGGACAAGCTTTTTATTTGAGTGGCTTTCTCCAATTTTGACAAATCAGAAATTTTTGAATAATCTCTAATCGCTAGTTTTCTCAAATTTTGGTTAGATTGAATATTCCAAAGTTTAGTTGCTTTTGTATTCCATTCCGTAATTAGAGTTTCGCATTTATCTAGCTGTTCTAAACAACTTAAATCTTTTGCAAGAAATTGATAAAGACTTACATATTTTGGTTGATGAATAGAAAAAATCTGTTCGATATCTTTTTCTTTCGCTCCAATTAACCAAAGTTTTTCAATATTCAGTTCATTTAAGAGTTTTCGATTTTTTACATCCGCACGGATATGCAATTCCGTTTTAGAATTGTCAAAATTGGCTAAATCAGAAACGAAATCTGGTTTATTTTCAAATCTGTTTATTGTAATATCGTTCATTTTTCTAATTACGCACAACGTGTTCGTGTATAGTTTGTTGCGGAAAATCAGCTATGATTTTCCGTTGTATCACGAATATAGCGAATAAGAATGAATTTCCGATAGGAAATTCAGCCGCAATGAGCTATACACGTTGTTGGCAAATCGTTTTATATTTTCAAATAACTTTAATTCCGATTAATAAAGTGGCTACAATTATGATTAAAAGTCCGAATGAAAATAATTTGTCAGATTCTTTTACGTGTGGATTTTTTGCTCCAAAACCATCATTTATTTCGTTCGAATATCTCATAAAAAGTATGAAATCTCTTTTATGGATATTTTCACTAATCCGCTTAAAAATTCGGTCAAAAATCCAGTAGATTAATGGTACACAAAATCCGAAATACATAATTCGGTCATTCCTGAATTCAGTTTTAGAAGTTAACAGTCCAAAAATCCCTAACGCCAAAAGTCCGATACAAGTCAGCCATATTATTCTTGGATTCATCCATTTCTTTTTTCTTGTGTAAAGAATAAAGAAACTAATTCCAAGTGCAATTCCAATTCCGATTATGCTATTATCCAATTTGGTTAACAGTTTAGGTGATTATTAAACTTAAAACTCCAAGTACTAAAGTTATTAATAGCATTATTCCTGAAAATTTCCGCAAACTATTTGATTTCTGTTTTAATTTTTTGTTTTGCTTTTCGACTTTCCAACTTATTTTAAATATTGAGTTTAACATCAATTCATAAGAGTAAAATGAAAAAGGGTTAAGAATAGGAAAAAAAGGATATTTACTTTTGTCTGCTGAATAATATATCCAAAGGTTCATATAGATTCCAATACCAAATGAAAAGAAAGATAGAGCAAATGCAATAAAAATTATTCCAGAAAAAAATTCATTCATAATGTTTTCGATATTTTCCTTAAATGTTTGCCAACGGTCTCGGCTATGAGTAGTTGCGTGGGTTAGCACTTAACTTTACAAGTACATACCAAACTGAAAATCCGCGAGGATTTCAGAAGTAGGTGAGACCAAGCAATTACTTATAGCCATTGTTGGCAAATCGTTTTTATTTTTTATAAATCAGCGAGTCTTCAATTCCTTTTACGGTTTGTAACCAACCTTCGTCATTCAACATAAACATTTCAAGAGGCAATTCCAATTTCTCTCCTTCCATTGAATTTTGAACTGTTCCAATACAAGCTGCTCTTGAATTGTCTGAATAAGTGTCGAGCACAAATCCAAGCATTAAAATACTTTCATTATTTCTTACCATTGCATAATGATAAACTTCTTTAATCACACTTACTTTAGAAAAATTAGATTGAAATTTTTTCAATAAATTTCCTGAAATCGGTTTCATTGGTGTTCCAACTGTAACTTGCGTTTCTTCTTGAATTGTTTCTGTGTGAATATTTTCTCTGTTTCGTTCAAGTACAAACATTGTTGGTAAATCTGAATCTATAACAACTCTGTCAATACCGTGTGCTTGACAAAAGTCAACCACATCTTTTCCTTTCATTGCGGTATATTCAGTCTCTTTTCCAGTCCATTTTACAAGATTTTCTGGTGACGTAAAAGCTCCCAGAACTTTCAGTCCGTCTTGGTCGAAAACAGAAGTAAGTTTTAATGTCGAACCCTTTTCCAAAGTTTCCCAATTGTCTTTGGCTGCTCCATCATTTATAGATGACAATACTAACATGGAGTTTCCATACATAATTTCCTCTATTGCTTTTCCATAATTCTCTTGAGTTCTACTTTTTCCATATTTTTCCAATAACCTAATCAATTTGGTGTTATCAGGACTTTCATTATTTTCGGAAATTTTCTTTTTCGTTCCAAAAAGTTTGTCAAATATTCCCATTCAGTTTTCGTTTTGTTTAAATGTTTGCCAACGTGTTCGTGTATAGTTTGTTGCGGAAAATCAGCTATGATTTTCCGCTGTATCACGAATATAGCGAATAAGAATGAATTTCTGATTGGAAATTCAGCCGCAATGAGCTATAAACGTTGTTGTAGCACGTTTTTTATTTTCATAATTCAGGTATTCCAATGTTCAAATAGTATTCTTTTATTAATTCAGTTTGAGAAATTTTAAGAGTTTGTTCAACTCTTCCGTCAGCTTTCCAGTTTGTTAGAGAATAAAGTTCAAATTCCTTTGTGTTATTCATTCTGAAAGGTATGGTAGCTTTATCAAAGTCAGTCCAAATTGTTACTTCAAGTTTTTCTAATTTAGTCAAATCACAGTTGTGATTTTTGAAATGCTCAGGTAACCAATTCAAATAATCGTTGAGTAATTCCTTACTTTCTTTAGTTTCCGCTTCTTTTGGTTTTATTTCCTTTTTTATAAAGTCAAAAGTCGCTTTGTTTTCTTTTCCATTTTTGTGTAAGTTAATAAGTACATTTACAGCAAGTCGTCCGCTTTTCATATAGTCAATGCTCAAAAAAGAATGAGAAAAATTGTGAATTGCTGATTTATAATTTTTGTACTTCATAGGTTTTCCACAAATGTGCTACAACGTGTTTGTGTATGGTTAGTTGCGTGGTTAAGCAACTAATTTAGCAAACTTTTACGAACCCGAGAAAATTCCGCAGGAATTTTCGCAAGTAAGCACGTAAAAAGCAATTAATTATACACGGTGTTGTAACTAGTACTTTGTTTTTTAAGGTCTCCAATGTTCGTTAACAGGTTCAGTTTTTCCAATGTTTCCGAAGTCAAATGTAAGTCCACCACTATTTTCCTCTCCGATTTTCAGGCAAATTATTATGAGAAATATTTCATTTATACTTTCTTGGTCATTTGTAATTATTCTGATTTTATCATGATAAAAAATTTCTACAAGTGATTCATCTATTTCGGCAATTTGCTTTCCATTTTTAAATATTGATTTCTTTCGTCCTTTATGAATTTTAAGTTCATATATGTTTTCTTCAAATGCCATTTCGTAAAGTGAATGCCATTTGTTTTTTGCTGTAAGTATAAAGCTCTGTCTGTAATTGTTCTCTATAAAATAAGACATATTCCATTTCCAAATATTCCATTTTCGGACTATTGAATAAATGAGATTTTCATTGCGATGTATTTCGGCTTTAAATTTTCCAAATAGAGAAGACCAATTTCCGCTCAATATTATTCGACTATCTCCTTTTTTTGAAAGCTGAAAGTTATTGTCAAATTGTTCAATTAGAAATTCCATTTGCGGTTTTTTGGGTATTAGTTACAACGGTTTGGCTATGGTTTGTTGCGTGAAAATCCGCGAGGATTTTCCGCTGTAGAACCAAAGATAGCAAAATTGCAAGGAATTTCAGTTATGAAATTCCGAAGCAATGAATTATAGCCGTTGTTAGCAAAAGTTTTTTTATTCATTTATTTTGGGATATTCGATTTTTCACTTAACAAATCGAGAAATTCCGCTAGAGGTAATTCAGATTCCGATTTTTTAGAAAATAAAATTTTAATAATCGAAAAGTAACTAATTCCGCCTAATTGAGTTAGATAGTATTTATTCAATAGGTTTCTGGAATTTGTTTTAAATAGATAGAAAGGTCTTTGTTGAATTTCAAATGTTTTTAGGTCAGTAATAGATTCATATTCTACTCTTTTGTTATCAAAGTAAATTGCATTTTTTGAGAATTCAACTTTCTTTAGTGAAATGAATAAAATACATGTTAGAATTGCAATAATCCAAGTGCTATAATCCCAGAATCTACTTAAATTGAAATATTCAGTTATAATATAAGCTAATACGAGAGTAAACCAAGACAGAAAGTATTTTCGGAATATTATGTTCGATGATATTTTCTTGCGTTTCTCCATTCAAATTTTTGCTAACGGTTTGTGTATAGTTTGTTGCGTGTTTGGTTACTAAATTAGTGAAAAAAGAGCAAACTATAATTCAGCGCGAGGATTTTCCGTAAGGAAAATCAGAAGCAATGAATTATACACGTTGTTGGCAACTGTTTTATTAATCAGATTATTAATTTAAAATATATAATATGTTGAAATTCAATACACAAAAAATAAAAGATGAGCAAAGTAAAATAGATGAACTTTGTTTATTGTTAAGAGAAATACATAAATGTGAGAAAAAAATCCAAGCACTTGGTTTTAATTACACATTAAAAATACATCAAAACGATTTAATAAATTCCAAGTAATATTCGTTAGAGATATTTTTTAATTCAGAAACGTTTACATCTGGATTTTCATTTAAAAAATCATTATAAACTTTATTAATTATGTTGGTTATTTCATCAGAATTATTTTTAATAAACTCGGCTCTTTTCAATTTTCCGTGTACAGTTCCATCTGATGGTGGTATTCTTATTTTGAAATTATTTAATTCTTTTGTTAATAGATTTTTATATTTTTCCATAATTATGTTTTTAATGGTTGCCAACGGTCTCGTATAACCGTCAGTTACGGGATTAAAGTTAATAATTTTCGGTTAAGAACTGACGTTAGCAATTCCGAGTGGATTCGGACGTAGTCGAATCCGCCGTAATTGCGGTTATACATTGTTAGGCACTGGCTATTTTATTCCAGCGGAAATTTGCAACCATTTCATAACCTTTTTTTGTTAATAATTCATTTTCGTTAATATGTTCTGTTTGTATATCTACAAATCCGTTTCCAGTACATAATTTTTTTTCTAAATTTTTATAAATTTCTAAACCAGGTTCAGTTGGTCCTGGTAAACATATTGCAAATTGACGTTTAGAACTTTTCGTTTCAAGATTGAAAATAATTAAAAAACTTCTCAAATCTTTTGGTTCTTTTATGATGTTTACTCCTAACATTTCCTGAGGAAATTCATAGTTTATCCAAAATACAGGATGCAATATGTCTTTATCGGGATTTTGAATTTGCTCACGTATTTTATGAAGGTAACCATTAATAAAAAATCCATTTCCTAAAATACTAAATGCTTTTAAATAAGCGATTCTTAACAATGCAATTTCAGCTCTTTTTTCATCAGATTTTTCTACTTTTTTGAAATTGAATGATTCTGATTTATATTCAGGTTCAATAAATTCAGGATTGAGTAATTTATGCATTGGACTATATAAATTTCTTGGCGGAAATAAATCTTTAATAAATTGTTTACTCTCTTTAGGATTTGACCTTTTGGTGTCTAAATTGATTATAAAAGTACCGTCTTTATCTATCTTAACTTTCCCATTTACTTTATTCTCATTTAAACTAAATGTAGTGTCTGTTTCAGAATTAGGCAGGAATGAATGAAAGTCGATTTCAGTTAATCTTTTCAATAAATTATTGTCTAATTTATGTCCGCTTACTGAATTACATTCTTTACAAGTTAAAGCTCTTACTTTTCCGCCTAATGATTTTGGTGGAATATCTTCCAAAGTTAAAAAATTCTGTCCCGAATCGATAAGGTCTTTTTCAAAAAACACTTCAAAACATAATGGACATATATAACCATCTTTAAAATCAGGTTTAAATCTTATTTCTGGATGTTCCTTTACGTATTCAAGGTTTCTTGAAAATAAAGTGAATAACTTATGTTTTTTCTTTTGGTTAGCGTTCATCAGCTTGTGCCTAACGAGATTGTGTATGGTTAGTTGCGTGTTTAAGCAACTAATTTAGTAAACAAAAACGAACGCGAGAAAATTCCAAAGGAATTTTCCAAATAATCAACGACCAAAGCAATTAATTATACACGGTGTTAGCAAACGTTATTTATTCTTTTGGTATTGTTTAATTTGTTCCCAACGTTTTGGGTCAACCATTTTCCAATAGACTTCATAAAAATCTTTCTTTTCGGGATTGTGGTTTTTTATTAATTCACCAAAGAAGTTTGTCAGAGCAATTTTTTCTTCAGTCTGTTCCGTTAAAACGTCTCTTTCTTTTTCATCTAATATCATAACAGATGCGTAAATATGTTTCCATTCCTCAAGTCCGTTTGTCAGAACAGTATATTTTTTTCCGTTTGACAAGAGGTCAATATTATTCCACATTAGTATTGGTTCATTTCTGTTACTCGGGAAAATTTCCTTGTCCCATTTCCCATATCTATCGTACATCACTTTGTGCGTATACATAGCAGAATAAACACATTCATATCTAATTTCATTAATTCTTGTAGTGTCTTTTCCGTTTACAGTAACATATTTTTCATTCAAAATTTCCGTAAACTTATTTTTGTAAATTTTAGGGCATTTTGTTTCCTTAATTACTTTTTGAGATGAAGAACAACTCAAAAAAATAGAAAGTATGATTGTTAAGTAAATTCCTTTCATAGATTCGGTTCTAATGTTTGCTAACGTGATTGTGTATTGTTTGTTACGGAAAATCAGTAATGATTTTCCGCAGAGAACTAAATTAGTAAAAAGTTAGGAATTTCCGCTAGGAAATTCCGCCGTAATGAATAATACACGTTGTTAGCTTTAGTGCAAAACTCCGCCTAATGATTCATTACGTTTTACTCATTTTAGTTTTTATTAGTTTCAAGAGTTAGCATTCCGTAAACAGGCTAAAACTCCGATCATTGCGATTCCGATTTGAGTGATTATTTCAGATGCTGATTTTCAGATCCGATTCCGCAAACGAGCTAAAAAGTCAGTCGTGTTTAAATTCCGCATTTGAGTAAGATATTCCGTTTTGCTTGTCATTTCCGTTAATTTTGAAATTCCGCACACAATTTTTCGGAATTATCTGCCTTAAAATTCTAAAAAAAAATCGAGAAAATAAACCAGGCATTTTTTCTGACCGCAAACTTGCTCACGCATTGAAGCTAACGGTCTAGTATAACCGTCAGTTACGGGATTAAAGTTAATAATTTTCGGTTAAGCACTGACGTTAGCAATTCCGAGTGGATTCGGACGCAGTCGAATCCGCCGTAATTGCGGTTATACATTGTTACCCAACGTTTTTCTTTTTTTTAGTTTGGCTATTCTTTTTTCAATAGTATTCGAGTCGGTAATGAATTCCACTTGGTCAATACATTTAAGTTCGGATGATAGTAGAATTTTACCTTTTTCGTTATCAATTAATAAAATTCCCTCATCGTATCTCAATTCCGCTTCATTATCCACAATTTCATTTCTCGAAAGTATTTGAATTTGATCAATCTTAAATTCGTTAAAGTTAATACTTGAATTCAGTCCCTTTTTTATGCTACGATTTACATCTTTTTTAAAGTCGCTCGTTAATTTTTCGTGGTCAGCTAAAGTTAAATTCAGTTCGTAGTAATCTAATAAAGTTTCATTATCTTCTATCCATTGAGTACTCAAATTAAAATTCCGCGATTTTTCATTTCCAAACTCGTCTTTCCAAAAGAAAGGAATTTGAATATAAGTTGCTGTATATATTTTTTCAGTAAGATTTGCCCCAAGGAATGATGTTCTCGCAAACCGAATTCTTTTTCCAATTAATTCTTTCAGTTCCGCTAACTTGTTGTCATTTATATAATTTCCTAATATTTTCAATTTTGTTTTCAAATGTTGGGTAACGTGTTTGTATATGATATGTTGCGTGGTTTAGCACGTAATTTAGCAAATAAAAACCGAATAGAAAATCCGCGAGGATTTTCGTAAGTAGGCTCTCACTAGCAATGGATTATATACGGTGTTGGCAGCTGTAGTTTTATTCACAATATTCTTTCTTTATTTTTCTTAATAAATCAAAATCTGTTATTTCCAGTCCGAGCGATTCTGCTTTTTCAATTTTCTCACAAGCAGTTTTAAATGAATCTTGGTAATAATAGACCATAGCTAAATTTGCATAAAATGACCATTGAGTAGAATCCAATTTGATGCCTTGTTCATAATTTTTTATTGCTTCATTATCCTTCTTTATTTTGTAATATAATAGACCACGATTATTATAAAATTCCGGATAATTTGGGTTGATACTTATAGCTGTATCCATAAGTGCAATTGCAGTTTCTAATTCATTCACATTAGCATAAGCTTCTGATAATTCAAATAGCAAACTGACATTTTTAGGTTCTAGTTTTCTTCCTTCCTGATATACTTTTATTGCTTCAGTATAAAGTCCCTGTTTTTTTAATTTATTTCCTTTTTCATTAAGTTCCTCGGTTTCTCTAAGTTCAAAGTCGAATGGTATTGGTTTTACATAACTTTTAGGTTTTCCATATCTATCATACCAAGATTGAGGAATATAACGTCTTGGTGATTCGTTAAATTCAAAACCGAATAGAGGAATTGTCAATATTAAATACAGTAATGTGACAATTGTCAATTTTGTTTGCTTTTCTCTTTCGGTAATTAGATAAACCAGAGCAGAAATTATGAAAATTGGTAGAATGATTAATGTTGGATAATCTCCGAAAATATGATATAGATACTTTGTAAATAAGCAAAAAGACATTAATACTAATAAGATGTTTAAGACAATAATTTTTTTCGAAACTTTATTTTGAAATCCACTAATTGTCTTTTTTACATAAAAAATTAACAATCCTAGAAAGCCTAGAGTCAACAGAATATTTCCACCAACTATGTTGTATAGCCTAAGAAAAATTCCAATTGGAATAAGAAGAATAGTTATTATAAATAGATTGTTTTTCATAATTAGGACTATATGTTCAAATGATTACGGAATTTTTGACTATTGCTGCCAACGTGTTCGTGTATAGTTTGTTGCGGAAAATCAGCTATGATTTTCCGAAGTAGTACGAATATAGCGAATAAGAATGAATTTCCGATAGGAAATTCAGCCGCAATGAGCTATACACGTTGTTAGCATATGTTTTTAATTCAGTGTTGTTCAACCCAAACATCAATTTTCTTGTCGTTTTCGTCAATAGAAATTGCAAGAAAGTCAAAATCTATTCCAAATCCACTATAAGCACCAACGGGATAAAGCATTAAATTCAGCGTATCATTTTTCAATTCAACGTATCGTTTTTCCAATTCAAATGGTTTTCCGAGCAGATTTATTATTTCGGTTTTATTTAATTCTTTATTCAAATAGTTTTCTCGTAAATCGGTCAGCATATTCCATCTTGGATTTTTATGATTATTATCATTATTATGCTTCAACCATTCTTTTTGGTCAAACTTGGTTTTCAATTCACGTCTTTTTAGAAATTCATTATATTCTTTTTCCGCTTTTTCATTATCCATATTTCTCCAGATACTTCCAAAGCCGATATTAGTAGAATCTTTTTTAGATTCAGTTTCTTTTTCAGTTTTTGATTGTCCACAACTTACTAAATGTAATGTCAAAAGTAGAATTGTAATTGCGTTTTTCATAAATGTATGCTAACGTGTTCGTGTATAGTTTGTTGCGGAAAATCAGCTATGATTTTCCGATGTATCACGAATATAGCGAATAAGATTGAATTTCCGATAGGAAATTCAGCCGCAATGAGCTATACACGATGTTACCTACAGTTTTTATTTATTTTTAAATTCAGTTGTTATTCCGTTTAATATTTTCGGGTTTTCTTTTAATAATTCAGCACACTTTTTGACATATGTCTCAATAAATTCATTCCCTTTTTCAGCTATTTTTTTCAATTCACCAGTTTTGTCCAGTTTGTCAATTCGATAATAGTTTGTTGGCATTGAATCAGCATTAAATTCAGTCTGTTCAGAGTGATTTGTAATTCCGATTTCAGGTGAACTCCAAGAAAATTGAAAAATCAAACAGTTAAATTCAATTTCACCTTTTTGAGTTGTTATATAATATTCGTCTCTAATTCGGTTATTCTTAAACTTTGGAAAGTCAAATTCAGATTGAAGAAACGCAAAGTTTTCTAAAATCAGTTTCTTTGATAATTTCCAAGTAGGTTCAAGAGTTCTCATTTTTTCAAATTGTAGGTAACGTGTTTGTGTATAGCTCGTTGTGGAAAATCAGCTATGATTTTCCGCCGTAACCTAAAGATAGCAAATTGCAATGAATTCCGATTAGGAATTCAGCCGCAATGAGCTATACACGGTGTTGTAGCACGTTTTTATTTCCTTTTTCAGTTAATATTAAATATCTATTTTTTCCAAATGTTAAAAAATAAAATGGATATAAAAATCCAATTACTACAATCCAAATCAGAAAGTTCAAGTCAGTATTGAGAGCGTATTTTCCTAAATAATACAATAACATTATTCCAAGTAAAGTTGGTAAAATCCATTTTCCGTATTTAAATCCGCTCAATTTCAATGTTTTTGTTTCATTTTCGGTTAGATTCAGCTTTATTTTTGGACTTCTACACCAATCTATTTTCGCAAAAATTTCGTGTTCACCATTTTCAACTTCATATTCTTGAGTTTCTCCATCATTTATGGTTCCGACTTTTTCTCCGTTAATATAAATTTCGATTGCACGAGCTTTATTATTCCATTCAGAATTTCTCTCTATTCTAATTTTTGTCATAAAATTCAGTTTTTCTCAAATGTGCTACAACGGTTTCGTATAACCGTCAGTTACGGGATTAAAGTTAATGATTTTCGGTTTAGCACTGACGTTAGCAATTCCGAGTGGATTCGGACGTAGTCGAATCCGCCGTAATTGCGGTTATACATTGTTGGCAACTGGCTTTTTTTCATTCGTTAATTTCTTAATTATTATTCCGCTTATAAAAGTCGAGATTATTGTCAGAAATAAAATCATTCTATAATTCACGTTATTTTGATGATATTTCAAAACTCCATCATTCATTATTGGGTTGGTTATGGTTATTTTAATAAACTGACTTTCGAGAAAATAATACAGACAGTAAAAAGTCGGAATTACAATCAGGTAGAATATATTCAGTCCGATTATTTTTTTCAGAGAACTAATCTTTTGAGATGTGAAATAAAACCCGATTGGGATTAAAGTCAGAATGAAAGCAATGTTAAAATTAAAAATATTGGATAACCGATAACAGAAATGTAAAACTGATAATTTTTTCCCTCTTTGTTTTTTATACTCAAAATAGTAAATACAATACCGACAATTAAAATCAAATTTGCAACAAGAGATAAAATTCCAATATTTTGTTCAAACCTTCCAGGATCGTGAAATCCAACTGCAAAATTCATTACTAAATATGTTACTAATAAATTAATTATTATTAAATATATTAGTAATCTAAAAGCCCATTTTTTATATTTAGTTTCTTTCATTTTTTCTTTTTCAGTTTTGAGTAAGTGCTTGTTGCCAACGTGTTTGTATAAGTTTCAGTTGCGGAAAATCGGCAACGATTTTCCGTTTGAGACTGAAATATAGAAAATTGCAATGAATTTCCGTAGGAAATTCCGCCGCAATTGAATTTATACATTGTTGTGTGCTGTTATTATTCTTCAATCTCAGGATTTAAGGGTGAAAGATACGCATCATCTAATTCAGATACTTTTCCTTTTTTCATACACCAAACTTTAAATAAACTTTCGTTTCCTCTTTCAATATCTTCATCATCTTGAACGTACAATATTCCATAAGAGCCTTTTGATATTTCCGCAATCCACTTAAAGAAATCAATAACGTGTTCAGTTCTGTGATTATGATTTACCATAATAGATAAATGGTAAGTTCCATTCAAACGTTTCAACGAATAGATTTCATTTCCGTAATCAAGTTCCGTTGTTATTTTTTGCTCTATTTGCTTTACGATTGAATTCAAGAGTTCATCATTGTCATCTACTTCTCGATATGACTCTCTTATTATCGCCCAACCATTAAATTCAATCATTGTTTATTAGTTTCTCAAATTGCACACAACGTGTTTGTATAAGTTTCAGTTGCGGAAAATCGGCTACGATTTTCCGTTTGAGACTGAAAGATATAAAATAGCAATGAATTTCCGCAGGAAATTCAGCCGCAATTGAATTTATACGATGTTGGTTGCAGTTATATTTCAGTGTTATGAGATTCATTCCGTTTTGTTTTGCGTATTGCTATTCAATTCCACGTTTTGATTCCGCAATTTTTGGAATTCGATAGAGTAGAAGTGATCAATTCACGTTTTTTAATTCCGCACGAGTGAATTTCTGCGCACTTTTCCGTTTTAAATTTCAATTCGGCGTCACGTTTCGGTCTCGAGTTTTAAATTCAGTTTCCGTAATACTTTTTCGCGTAAAGTTCAGCTGTTTTCAAAGTTCGGAATTTACACGATTTTAGCGTTTAGTTTTTAATTCCGCTATTGCAACCAACGTGTTTGGCTATGATACGTTGCGGAAAAATCCGCAGGATTCTTTCCGCCGTAGCCGAAAGATAGTAAATTGCAATGAAATTCCGATAGGAATTTCAGCCGCAATGGATTATAGCCGTTGTTACCTACCGTTTATATTTATATTTTCAATCCAATTTTCCTCAAATTCCTCTCTTAATGAATCTTTGTTTCGTTCAGGATAAATTTGCGGATAAATATGTTTGAAAGCAAATCTATTTTGTCCTTCAGTTCTAAATTGTTGGAAATTTCCTTTCTCAGTTTGACTGTACATTATAAATTCTGTAGTGTCAATCATTTGTTCATTTCTACCATAGAACGTCTTACTTAAAAAATCAATTCTTGAATCTTGATTGAAATCGTACAATTCAAATTCAAATCCCGTTCTAAATCTTCCAAAGTAACTTTCACTTTTTGTTTTTAAATCATAAATTAATTGATAATTCACACTACAACCCAATCCTGTACAAGGTTCATTTGTAAGCACGAAACCAATTAGAGAGTCAGATTCATAAAGTTTGATTTGTCTAACATTGTTTGCAAAATTTACGCTATCAACACTTTTTCCCCAATTATAATTCAAAGTGACTTTTTTTGATGTATTTATTTTAGTACCATTGATTATAATTTCAAGTGAGTTATCTCTCTCCGACCATTTGATTTCATTATCGGCAAGTTTAATCGCAGACTTTTTATCCGATTTATAAGGGTTATTGAAAATTAGAGTTGGTTCATGTTTTTTAGATTCGAGATATTCAGAAATCATAGTTCCGTATTCGACTTTTTTTGTCAAGTCAGTTTTAGATTCAGTTCTTTTTTCTTTAGAACAGCTAAAAATCAAAAGCAGTATGAATGTTGATTTAATTACGGATTTCATCTAATGGTAGGTAACGGTTTTGGCTATGATACGTTGCGGAAAAATCCGCAGGATTCTTTCCGCCATAGCCGAAAGATAGTAAATTGCAATGAAATTCCGATAGGAATTTCAGCCGCAATGGATTATAGCCGTTGTTGTGTGTAGTTTTTATTTTTTATTCTTTATAAAACTTGATATTCCGATAAGCACAATTCCTAATATTGTCAAAATCCAAGCGCTTGCCCAAATCGCAAATCCACCTAAACCAGAGTCATTCGTAACCGATTCTATTTTATTCAGCTCGACAAAGTTTGAGATTCCAAAAACTATTAATAGAAGCCCAATTATTAGTAAAATTATTTTGAATATTCTTTTATTCATATTCCGATTTATACAATTCCAAAAAATTGGAAGTCAGCAGATTTATTTCCTTTTTCTTTTTTATTTTAAAGTCAATATATGTAATCAAAAAAGGAACAATGAAAAATGGAATTGGCAGCAACCAATTTCCATAAGCCAATGAAACTATTGAAAAAATAATTCCGATTCCGATTGCAATTTTCACAGCTATGTTTAATGGAAATTTAAAGTCAAAACCCAATTCAAATTTATTTTCATCGTTCAGGATTCCAATTATTCTGTGATTGCTTACAGATAGAATAGAAGGAAACTTTTTTCGTTCGAATTCAATTCTATTCGGACTGATATTTCCGTCATAAAATCCATTCAGAATTAGTTTATTCAGAATGTTAAATGATTTCTCGTTATTTGAAATGGTTTCCGTCATTTTTTAAATTACACACAACGGTCTCGTATAACCGTCAGTTACGGGTTTAAAGTTACATAATTTTCGGTTAAGCCTGACGTTAGCAATTCCGAGTGGATTCGGACGTAGTCGAATCCGCCGTAATTGCGGTTATACATTGTTGTAAGTAGTTTTTTTATTCAAAATCCGTTTTATTTTTTTCAACGAACTTAATTATCAATTCACTAATATTGTCTTCGTATTTATAAAATTCTGTATCAAGTTCTTCCCATAATTCCGCATTAGATTCTTTTTCTAATAAAATTTCTTGCCTTATTTCCCAATTTTTTGGAACAGGTAATGTCGGAAATAATTTTATGGCTCGATTTATAATATCAGCTGTTTTATCAGCTCCAATTTTCTGGTAAGCTTGAAGTATTTCGTGTGTATATTCTCCAGAGGAATTATAAAAGAACTGGTCAAATCCACCATTATTTACTTCTCTTTCCAATATGTCCACATAAAGAAAGGTTTTTTCTGATTCCGATAAGTTTTCTAACGAATCATCGTCTCCAATTTTGTTTCCGATTAATTCTCCAATTGCTATTATTTTATCCGTTTCATCTGTCAGATTTAATGCTTTCTCAATTTTAGTCATTTTTTGATTACAATTAGTAAAAATTGTTAGAATTAATAATATTTGAAGTGTGTGTCAAATTACTTACAACGGTCTCGTATAACCGTCAGTTACGGGATTAAAGTTAATGATTTTCGGTTAAGCAATGATGTTAGCAATTCCGAGTGGATTCGGACGTAGTCGAATCCGCCGTAATTGCGGTTATGCATTGTTGTACCCAGTTTTTATTTCCGATTTAATTGTTTATTCATCAATAAAATGTTCCACATTGCAAAAAAGTCAGAACCTTTAAACGCTGGAATTATAAACTTTTCAGAATTCATATTAGTGATAGTCAATTCGTCCCATTCAGCTTTTTTTACTTGTTCTCTTGTTGCTTTTCCAGTTTCACTAATTTCAACCAATGATTGTGGTCGCATTTCTTTTATTTCACTAATTGGTAGACTTTTAAATTTGTCATATTCGCCCCAAATTATTTTCCGAGTGGCAATTATAGTCCACTTGTCACTTTTAGGTTGTATAAATATCAGAACAGGAATTCCGATAGAGTGATTTTTAAATAGTTCTAAGTAATATTTTTGATCTTCGGAAGGCAAACTTTCGAATAAGAAAGAGTATTTAGTTGGAAGGCTATTTTTTCCAGCTTTCCACTTTAATCTTTTCGCTACATATTCATCTGTTTTCTGCATCTCTCAAATTGGGTACAACGTGATTGTGTATTGTTTGTTACGGAAAATCAGCAATGATTTTCCGCAGAGAACTAAAATAGTAAAAAGTTAGGAATTTCCGCAAGGAAATTCCGCCGTAATGAATAATACACGTTGTTAGCTTTAGTGCAAAACTCCGCTTAAGGATTCATTACGTTTTACTCATTTTAGTTTTCATTCGTCTCAAGAGTTAGCATTCCGTAAACAGGCTAAAACTCCGATTAATGTGATTCCGATTTGAGTGATTAATTCAGATGCTGATTTTTAGATTCAGATTCCGCAAACGAACTAAAAAGTCAGTCGTTTTTAAATTCCGCATTTGAGTAAGTTATTCCGTCACGCTTATCATTTCCGTTAATTTTGAAATTCCACACACAATTTTTCGGAATTATCTACCTTAAAATTCTAAAAAAAATCGAGAAAATAAACCAGGCATTTTTTCTGATCGTAAACTTGCTCACGCATTGAAGCTAACGTGTTTGGCTATGATTTGTTGCGGAAAAATCCGCAGGATTCTTTCCGCCGTAGCCGAAAGATAGCAAATTGCAATGAAATTCCGATAGGAATTTCAGCCGCAATGAATTATAGCCATTGTTGTGCGTTCGTTATTTTTTATATTCTAATGTTTTCTGAAATTCAGCGTTTCGTTTTTCCCATTCCGCTTTATCAATTTCATAGTGTCTTTTAAATTCTGCTAACATTTGGTCATAATCAACTTTTGAAAATTCAAATCCATTTAGCTTGTCAAACCATTCAACTCTCGAACCGACTTTTTCAGCGTCAAATTCTGTTGTTTTGTCAATTCCGATTTTATTCCACTTAATTGTATTTCCGCAATTTTTTATTTCCGCTACAATTAATGTACAAGAGAAATCACAGTCATCGGGACACATCAATATCGGACAAATTGAGGTCTCATTTTCATTCGGCAATATTCTTTTTTGTACTATTTCTTTTTCTTTTGGTATTTCCATTCCCAAAAGTAGAGTAGGTATTGTTCCTCTATAAAACTTGCCTGGATACAATTCCTCAAGTTTTTCATCAAGCCAGTAGTTGTCAATCCGATAATTTGCAAAATCATCAGCTCCATATTCGCTTTTATCTATTTCAACTTTTATCGTATTCATCGGTTTTCTCTAATGACGCACAACGGTTTGGGCTATGAGTAGTTGCGTGGTTTAGCACTTAACTTTGCAAGTACACACCAAACTGAAAATCCGCAAGGATTTTCAGAAGTAGGCGAGAACAAGCAATTACTTATAGCCATTGTTGTGCGTTCGTTTTTTATTCTTTATTAAACATATTTTCATACTCTTTTACGTGGTGAGGAAATTCCTCTTCGTAAAATGGATATGGAATTCCAAATATTGATATTTCATATTCTTCATTATCCATTCCTGTTATTTGATTTCCAACTCCTTTAATTTCAATTCCGTTGTCGCTCGTGATTTTGAGTTCAGAAATACTCATCGTAGAAATCATTTTGTCTTCTGGATAATCAGATGCGAGTTCGATTTGTTTATCCAAACAGTATTTTTTGAAGAACTCGTAAGGCGATTCAATTCCGCTAAATTCAATCAGTCCAAATACAACTCCCATAGGTGCATCAGCTTTTTCTAATTCAGTTGTTCCGATTAGAAGTCCGTTTAGTAGTATGATGTATGTTTTATTCAATTACTTTTTTGATTTTACCATTTACATATAGTTTTTCGACAATCAGCTTTAATTTCTGCCAATCCATTTCTTCAACTTCACTTTTGTATTTATCAACTGATTGCATATAAGACAAAAGAAACCAGGAATCGATATGTCCAAATTCAGGCG
Organism: Mesoflavibacter profundi; assembly: GCF_014764305.1. Lineage (NCBI taxonomy): Bacteria > Pseudomonadati > Bacteroidota > Flavobacteriia > Flavobacteriales > Flavobacteriaceae > Mesoflavibacter > Mesoflavibacter profundi. Next base: position 568,110 of record NZ_CP061703.1, on the reverse strand, counting down.
GATTACTTAAAACAACTTCCACTCTTTTTTGGTGTTTTCTATTGTAGAATCCACATTCTCCACCGTGAAAGCTAAAATTCCATCTTTTCGAAAGTTCACCTCTTCTCGGTATATTTTTATTGCTTCTAGATACTAGTCTTTCATAGTCTTCTTTAATTTCAATATTTAAACCATATTTTTCTCCAAGTTTAAACATAAGTTCTTTTCCTTCTTGACGATAATCAATTATGGCTTCTTGAAAAATATCAAGATTGATGTCATTATGTTCTTCTTTTTTGAGAAGATTATGAATCCATTTTTTTATCATTGATTACTGTTCAATTTCGGTTTTCGTAAATGACGCACAACGTATTTGTATAAGATTAGTTGCGCTGAAAATCCGCTAGGATTTTCAGATTAAGAAACTAAGATAGTAAAAATGCGAGGATTTTCCGTAGGAAAATCAGCAGCAATTAATTTTATACGGTGTTGCAAGTTGTAGCCTTTTCAGATGAGTTATTCCGCATGAGTGAAGTTCCGCGTTTGAGTAAATTCCGATTCGGGATTATTCCGCAAAGTTTAGTCAATCCGCAAGAGAGAGATTCCTCGTAATATTTGTTTAGTCAGCGTTTTTATAATTCCGCAAACAGGCTCAATTCCGCACGAGTAAAATTCCGAGTTTGAGTGTTTAGTTCCGCGCGTTGCTTTGTTCTAATTCAGATTAAGATTGTTATCGGATTTCTCCGCGTTTGAGTGAGTTCAGCTATTACTTGCAACGGTCTCGTATAAGATTAGTTGCGTGGTTTAAGTACCTAATTTAGCAAATAAATCACAAATAGAAAATCCGCGAGGATTTTCGTAAGTAGTCTATAACCAAGCAATTAATTTTATACATTGTTAGCCCTAGTTATTTTTTCCGTGACACTTTTTATATTTTATTCCGCTACCACAAGGACAACGTTCATTCCGTCCAATTTTCTTTCGTAAGTTTTCTTGTATTTTTTTAACTCCAGATATTTCTCCATAATAATCTTTGTCAAAAAATTGTGCCCAAGTATTGTCGAGTGCAACCATATTAGAATTAGGGAATTTTTGAAGTCCTTTTTTTAAATGAAAACCTAAAAAACCTAATTCATTATCGGCTTTAAAATATTGACTGTATTTTATTCTTCTTTCTATGTAGTCAATAAATTTTTCAGCAGTATTTAAGTATTTAGCAACGACTTCTAAATCAAAAACATTTAGAGCGACTGGGAATTCTTCATATTCTTCTCCTAGTAGGATATGAGTTTGATGAGTAATAGAAGGATAATCATCCAATACTATTGTCACAATGAAGCATTTATTAATGTTTAAATCAAAATTATAATCAGGATTGTCTTTTAACTCAAAAATAAAGTCATTTGGACTGCTCAAACATTTTGATGCCGTTAACCCTTGCTCATATGCATCTTTAACAGCCTTTTTGAAATCATTCTGTATTGAATTTAGATTTCCTTTTTTTGATAAAGCCGTTAACTTTTTAGACTTAACTTGAAAGATTATTGCCTTGTCGTTTAAAAATGCTAGAATATCAATATCTGTGACCATTGTACTTTTGGTCTTCTTTATTATTAAATTCTTTAGAGTGTTCGATTTGCCGAACACATTTTTAATAATATTTAGTGTGATTTCTTCTGCAATTTCTCCTCTGTTGTATAATGCTTTGGAAGAATACTTTTTATCAAGATTCATCCAATAGAATGGTGATTCATAAATTGCTTCTGATAAATCATACGGAACAGGAATGAATAAATTACCGTTTGGTAATTTAATTATTGGTTTTTCTGACAGAATATTGAAATCACCAATATCCGAGAAATTTTGATTTTGAGGTTGTGTTAAATCAAGTGTAAAGTTTTCGAGAATTCCTAAAAACTCTTTATTCTTTTTGATTATATCTTCAGTTGTTAAAGTGAAAACATCTAGTAATTTAGATTTATAAGTTTTTTCAGAGTCGAACTTTAATTTGTTTAATTTAGTTTGTTGAAGAGTTTTTATTGAATGATAAAAGTCGGATAGAATATCAAGGTTTATTGACTTTTCTTTTTGAAGCCATTCTTTATCATATTTATATTTTTCTGAAACCCACTTTGTATATTGATAGTCGTACGCGCCAGTTCCAGAATAAAACATTGTTTCTTGAAAGAATAAACCATTGTTAAAAAAGTCAAAAGGACTTTTTGATGGACTTTCTATCATTTTCGAAATATCAGGTATAAATGTGTAATGAAGTTGCTCCATTAATTCATAAACTTCATCAAATATTTTTATTTCATCATTGTATTCATACGCTTTGTTTGGATTCCAATTTCTTATCCATAATCCCATAAGAAATCTAACCTCATTATTATTGAAGTGTTCTTGAACATTTTTCGAAGCGAGTTCGTTGAGAGTTCCACAAAAATCTCTTAAAACAATTGCTGAAAGAACATATATAAAGTTGAAATTTGAAGTTATTTCGTTAAGCCTTTTTATAATTTGTTCTTTACTCATTCAATTTTCGATGGGTTTTGTGGTAATTAGGGCTAACGTGTTTGTGTATGATTTCGTTGCGTATTTCAGCAACTAAATTAGCAAATACAAACCGAATAGAAAATCCGCGAGGATTTTCGTAAGTAGGCGAGTACTAGCAATGAATTATACACGTTGTTAGGCAACGTTATTTTATTAAATTTTCCTTTTCCAAATATTCTCCAATACTCATTTCAAGAATTTCAGATTGCAATTCCAGAAAGCTTTCAGCTTGAAGAGCTATTCCTCTATGAAGTGCTTCTTCAAGTACATATTCAGAAGTTTTATTATTTTCTATATCCTGTTCTTTATTGCTCCATATTACAATGCTTGTTCTTTCATTACCAATTGTAAATCCACAAATAAATGGCTGATTATTATGAATGTAAATTAAAGGTGCTCCCGAAATTCCTCTCGGACACATATAAGAGAGTTCATAGTGTGCAGGTTTCTTCGGGAATTTATGATAATAGCCAACTAAAGTGATATGGCCTTTGTAGCTTCTAATTAATACTTCAGAATTTGCATTATCAAATCCATAAGCATATCCTGTGCTTACAACATTATTTAGCATCGCAAGTTTAGTTTTTAGCCAAGGATAAGCCTTTGCTCTGGCAATGTTTGCAATTAAAATTCCAGAATCATTTTCTTCAAATATTTCACTTTTTTGAACTTCGGTAAAACTTAAAGTTCCATTTTCATTCTGAAAACCAAGTGCCATAATCTCATATTCATTTGCATTTTTGATTGTATGAGCACAAGTAATGTAGAAATTGTTTTTAATGTAAAAGGCAGTTCCAAAAATGTTTATCGGTTCAAAATTTCCGTTTTCAGTTTTATTCCCTCCAAAAACAGGAAAAACGATGTCGTAAGCTGTTGGTTGATTTTGGTTTATCTTCATTTTCTAATGTTGCCTAACGTGATTGTGTATTGTTTGTTACGGAAAATCAGCAATGATTTTCCGCAGAGAACTAAATTAGTAAAAAGTTAGGAATTTCCGCAAGGAAATTCCGCCGTAATGAATAATACACGTTGTTAGCTTTTGTGCAAAACTCCGCTTATGGATTCATTACGTTTTGCACATTTTAGTTTTCATTCGTCTCAAGAGTTAGCTTTCCGTAAACTGGCTAAAACTCCGATCATTGCGATTCCGATTTGAGTGAGTAATTCAGATGTTGATTCTCAGATTCAGATTCCGCAAACGAGCTAAAATGTCAGTCGTGGTTAAATTCCGCATTTGAGTAAGTTATTCCGTTACGCTTACCAATTTCCGTTAATTTTGAAGTTCCGCACACAATTTTTCGGAATTATCTGCCTTAAAATTCTAAAAAAATCGAGAAAATAAACCAGGCATTTTTTCTGACCGCAAACTTGCTTATGCATTGAAGCTAACGGTCTCGGCTATGGATAGTTGCGTGGTTTGGTTACTAATTTAGAAAAAGTTCTCGAACCAAAGGAAAATCCGTAGGATTTTCCGATTAAGCATAGACCAAGCAATTATTTATAGCCATTGTTGGCAACTGGCTTTTCAATTCCGTTATACTTTTTGTTGTTCGTTAAGTTCAATGTTCTGTTCTGTATTTTGTTTAATATTTTTAATTATTAAGTAAGTCAGAATTATAGATGAAATTAGAAACGGAACACTTGTCCAAAAAGCTATTTTGTATAGTGAACTGTAATCCCAATTTCCAGAAGTCAGAAAATAGACTGTTATCCATAAGAGTGAAATTCCGATTATTCCAGTCAGATTTTTAATCCGATTAATTTTCACAAACAAGCTAATAATCAGCATTATTTTACCAATTAAGGACAAAAGTCCGATTGACATAATATTATCATCAAAATTTCCGCTTATTGTAAATTCGTAATTGTCAATTAAGTTTGGAATACTCGCAATATCAATCATTCCCATAATTCCAATTCCGTGTCCAGCTCCAATTATTATGAACGAATGGATTAGTATTGTAAATATTTTGATTTTCTTAATGTCGTTCATTTTTTAAATTTTACGGTTTTAAAATTCGTTTTCTATAAATTAATAAACCGATAAAAGTCAGTCCACAGAATATTGCCAAAACGTGAAATGTTTTTATTGTTCGGCATAAATTAACTCCAGAAACGAGAGAAATACAATCAGTCAATTCACGTGTCTCGTACTTTAAACTTACCATTGAATTAAAAGCCATAAATTCAAATAATGGAATTCCGATTATTAGTAAAATCAAAGCAATTATGTAGAACGGTTTTCTCAACGATCTTCTGTTTTCAGCTTGTTGCCAACGGTCTCGTATAACCGTCAGTTACGGGATTAAAGTTAATGATTTTCAGTTAAGAACTGACGTTAGCAATTTCGAGTGGATTCGGACGTAGTCGAATCCGCCGTAATTGCGGTTATACATTGTTGTAGCACGTATTTTATTCAGTTTCATAATCTTTTATTTCTCGTTCAGAAGTTCGAAATACAACTCTTCGTCGGGAATTGGGTCAGTCCACTTAAAATCTATATTCAATTTTCCAGATTCAGCATATTCCAATAAGATTTTCATTACCGCTTCTTTAGAACATAAGTGTCTTGATGAAAAAAAGAACGGCTCTCCACCAATATAGTGTGAAATCCATTTTATATCATCTTGGTTTTGAATAGGTGATAAATATGATGATATTTCCATTAAAAAATATGAGTTATGGTCAATTTTAAAAAACATAAGTCCGTTGGAATTATCTTTCCACAATGCTGAATCTCCAGAGCCAATTGTCCAATGTGAAGGTGGTAAATCTAAATATTCATCAAGTGTAGCCTCATTTTTCAAGTCAAAATCTTGAGATGAAGGATCACTAATTTTTGCTTTCAAATTTTTCATTTCTCATATGTGCTACAACGGTCTCGTATAACCGTCAGTTACGGATTTAAAGTTAATAATTTTCGGTTAAGAACTGACGTTAGCAATTCCGAGTGGATTCGGACGTAGTCGAATCCGCCGTAATTGCGGTTATACATTGTTGGCAACTGGCTTTTTTATGGTCGAATAAAGTCATAATTTCCGTTTATTTCATCCACATTCCAAGTCAGTTTAGGCAACTCTATATTTTTATTAAATTCTATTATTGTCAAAGATTGTAGTTTGTTAAACTTGTAATTCGTTTGAATGCGAGTGTTTGATAAAAAGTAACTTCCTTGAACAAATTCTCCTTTTACCTTTATTATTTTTTCTAATTCTTTCGAGTTAGTATTTACATAAAATTCCCTTGAGTCGGCAAATCCAGGTTTTAGTTTTAATTCCACAATTCCGTTATTTTTCAAAACTGCGTCCACAAAAACTGTTCTCGAATAATCTTTGTCCATTCGGTCAAAAATTATGAAAGCAAAAAATCCAAGAGCAAACAGAATAGAAGTCAATTGAAATTTTTTTCTATTCTCCGTTTTGTCAGTTAAATAAACAATTGACAATGGAATTAAACTCAAAAATATTAAATAGGGAAGTAGCAGAACTAAAATCAAAGTACTGTTCTGGAAATCAAAAATCAAATATTTTCCGACTTCGTTTGTTAGTAAAATGCTATATGAAATCGAAGTCAGTAAAGTCAATAAAATTCCGAATTTTGATTTGGCTAATACCAAAATTAGAGAAACAAATAAGATTGGATAAAGCAATAAATAAAAGTCAGTCGTATTGTCAATTCCATATGCAAAAACAGTTACAGTTTGAGATAGAAAACTAACCAGTCCGACAATTGTCAGAATGATTATTATTAATCGGATTTTTTTCTGTTTTTCCGTCTCTTTCATTTTTGTTTAGCTTGTTGCCAACGGTCTCGGCTATGAATAGTTGCGTGGTTTAGCACTTAACTTTGCAAGTACACACCAAACTGAAAATCCGCGAGGATTTTCAGAAGTAGGCGAGAACAAGCAATTATTTATAGCCATTGTTGTAGCCAGTTTTTTTATTTTTTATTTTTCCCCAAGCCAATACTTTTACTCCTTTTGAGTAATGAATTCTACTTGGTTTTTCATTTATTAATTTTTCAAATCTTGGATAATTTAATTCCAATTTTTGTAAGTCGATTTCATTAATTGGCCATTCCAAATGATGGATTTCAAACTCGTTTATCGAGTCGTTTGTATCTTGGAAAAGAGCATATCTTTCCGTTAACCATTTGTCCAATTCCGTTTTGTCAGTTGTTTCTTTTCCAATTTTAAATTCAATGTTAAGGTTGTCATTAAATTCCGAATTTTGGGATTGGTAATTTTGTTCAGTCCGTTTAATTTTTGAATATCTATATGGAAGTTCCGAAATCCCTTTTGCGACTTTACACGATAAACTTTTACCACCTTCGATACTCAAAAAGTAAACTCCTGTTTTATTATTTGATTTAACGTAAGTCCGAATATTTATCTCGTCAAAATCCGATATTGGTGAAAATGAAGGCAAGCTTTTTGGTCTAATTTTTTCCATTGTAAAAGCAACAACTGAAATCCAAGGTTTACCGTCAAAAAGGTCAATTTCCAATTCTTTAGGAACGAGCTTTTTCAATTCAGTTAAGTCAACTTGATAATGAAGAAATATTGCATTATTCCACTCTTGATAAAATTTCCAACTGTCAGTCGGAATTTTCCAAGGTCTGTGTTTTGTGGTATTTAATATCTCTCGGATTGTCATTTCTCAAATTGGCTACAACGGTTTGTGTAAGAATAGTAAGGGATTTCGAAGGACTGAACTTTCAATTTATCACTTAGCCAAATTTGCAATTTTTTCTTTAATTAATAGACATGCAAAATTGTAAATTTTGCGGACTTTGTAAAATGCACTTCACTTTGGGATAAGCACTAAAACCCTTATTATTTTTACACTTTGTTACCTGTAGGCTATTTTGTTTCAGTTCCTATTTTTCCGTTGATTTGTTAATTCGTATGAAATTATATACGCCTTTTCCTTCTGCAATTAATTCATCATTCTGAAAGGCTTTCATTTTCGTTACAAGTATTCTATTACCTAACCTAACTATTTTACCTTCCACAATTATTTCAGATGCTTCAGCACCTTTTAAATAATCTATTCTTAAATCAATAGTTACTAATTTATCTTCCAATGACGTAAAGTGAGTGCTTCCTGCAATACCACCAACAGAGTCCATTATTGTAGCAATAATTCCTCCGTGCCACCTGTTTGTTCTCATATCTCCAACAATTTCATCTCTAAAGGGAACTTTAACTTTTACAAACCCTTTTTCAAGTTCCAATAATTTTAGTCCTAAAAATTTATGAACTGGAATACCTTCTTCAATTATTTGTTTAATAAATCCTATGTTTTTTTCTATCATTTATTTTGATTCTAATTATTGTTCTTGGCTTACAGGTAACGGTCTAGTATAAGAATAGTAGCGGATTATTACGCACTAACTTTTCGGTTAAGCATTGGCCTTTTTATATTTACTTGGTTTGTTTTTAGCGATTAAACCGCTATTATTTTTATACATTGTTGTAAGCCGTATTTATTCTACAATTTCTGCTTCTTCAATTCCATCATCTTTTGAATACCAATGCTCAAATTGTCGTAAAATATTAATTTCAGACTGATTGTGGTCAAATCTTTGAAATTTCACTTCTTCTTGATGTAATTCATCCGAGAAATATTCATTGATTTTAGCGTGTAAATAATCTTTATTGAGAATATTTGTTATGTAATCGTACCCTTCTTTGTCAAAATTTGATTTATAGGGCTCTGGATGATTAGAGCTAGTTGCAGTCGGTGTTAAAGCTAGAAATAATTGTTTCAAATATTTTGGCTCTTCATCAATGTATCCTTTTAGGTAACTTTCTAAATCTTCAGGATTATCTTCATACCAAGTGCTTAATATATAGAAGATATTATCTGGAAACTTTACGAATATTGGTAATTCACCGCATTCCTCTAAAGCTCTTTTTCTTAGCACTGTTGCCAATTCTACATATTGCTCTGGTTTAAATATTTTTTCCTCTCCTTCACCAGACCTTAGCCAATTATTTATTTGATAAGCAAAGTCATAAGGAATTTCTTTTCCCATAAGTGTTTTTGACAGTTCGAAAACTTCGTCATTATCCTTGTGATTTTTTAGCAGATTATATATAAAAATTGAAGCTTGTGACTGTGCACCACCCATACCAAAACTAAAAAACGAATCACCTTTTGGAAACAACTCTGACATTACTGCAATTGTTAGAATCAAATTTTGTGAAGCTTTCCAAGAAAGACTGTCTTCATAAGTTCTTACTTTAAATAAAAAATTTTCAGGGGAACTTTGGTTTATAATGTCTTTCATTCCTTTAGCTATATCCTTAATCTCTATTGCCTCCAGAGATTGCATAAATTCCTCAAACATAACATCTGAAAGCTCTCCTTCGATTACTGCATAAGAAAAATATCTTTTAAAGTAACTCGTTGAAACAATTCTCTTTTCCTTTAACCATTGTTTGTGTCCTTCGTGCTGGAATGTATTATGGAAAGCCTCATTTAATCTAGGAAACAATGTCTTTAATAATTGGAATATTGCATCTTTCTCATTCTTAGTTAAATCAGAAGCAAGTTCATCTAAATGCTTTTTTAGTTCCTCTTTTTTTTCATTTACAGGTTGACCACCACCATAGTTTGAATGAGAGGAATATGAAGAAGTAAAGTAATGAGGAAATGATTTTATGAAAAGATAGTGTTTTGGATAAAAAACTTTTATTGCTTCAATAAGCATTAAGTCAACGTGATTTACCTCACCTTTTAAAAGTGGTATTGCAAATGATAATGAATTACCATATCTAATTGCTAACCTTGGTGTTTTTAGACGTAATAATATATTGTGTGAAAAAGCCGATACAAAGCGTTGCACTTCTTCTTTTGTTAATTCTAATGCGCTCTTATTGATTGCATTATCGACTAATTCAAAACAATATTTTTTTAAAGCATCTGGCTGAGCTTGAGGAATTTGTAAAGGTACTTGAATGATTTTTTCTAAGAAATTATGACCGGAATCTATATTCCCTTTTCCAAAACGCTCTCCTATTGCCGAAGCAACCATTTTTTCGTCAAAAGAAAGAACATAAGTAGTGTTAGTGAAATCTGCTGTTAATTTGACTAACCTAAATAGAGAATAGATTTCTTGTTTATCAAGTCTATCTATGTCATCAACGAAAATCACCAATTTGCTCTCACTTTCTTTTAGAAACTCATCAATTCTGTTTTTTAGTGTTTCCAAATCAACACTTGAAAGATTTTTGCCAATTTCAGAAATATCCTTCCCAATGATAGAACCAAATGTTCCATATTTTTCAATGAAACTACCTAGTTTCTCTTTTTTTGTGTCTAGCTCTTTACCGAGAACTTCAGCGACTTTGTTTAGAAAGTTCTTTATTAAACTTTCTTCATCATTATATCTCCAAGGATTTAAAGTTAGTGTGAGAATATTTTCTTTTAGGTCAAGTTCACTTTTAATAAAGTTTAAAACCGAAGTTTTACCTTCACCCCAAGCTCCATAAATTCCAATAACAATTCCCTCTTCATTTTCCCTTTGAACTATGGTTTCTGCTATTCTTTTAGAAAATCCGTATCTCTGAAATCTATCTTGATTTTCAATTTCGACTGGTTTATCCGATGAATAGTGTTCTGACATTTAGTTTTGTTTATATGGCTTACAACGGTCTCGTATAAGATTAGTTGCGTGGTTTAAGCAACTAATTTAGCAAATAAATACCGAATAGAAAATCCGCGAGGATTTTCGTAAGTAGGCTAGTACCAAGCAATTAATTTTATACATTGTTAGCATACGTTATTTATTTTCAGTTAGTTTTTCAAAATTCATTTCGTTTTCCCAACAATATCCAAATTCCGATTCGCACTTTACTTTAATTCCGTTTTTCGTTATTTCTCCGTTATATTTTAGTTGTCCTTTTGAAACTCCACTTGTTGAGTCCTTTTCTAAATTCTTTCTATTTTTTACGATTCTAAATCGAGTCGTTTCGTACAAGTTTCTTTTTCCGATTTCAAAACTGATTTTATCGTTTGCTAAATTCAGGTTTTCCATTCCGTTTCCATAAAAGAAAACTCCGTGTCCGCCGCTATCTTCAGTTCCGAAATAAAGTCCGTTATAATTTTCATTCAGAGTGTCAATAACGATGTAGTGATTTTCGGATTGTTCAGGTGTTTTATATTCATAAATTCCGATTAGGTCAGCATTTAGTTTTTCAGATGTAGTTTTTGATTCAGCCATTTTTTTGTCCGAATTACAACTTATAAAACTCAATATTAAAATCAGTAACGTGATGTTTTTCATAATGTATGCTAACGGTCTCGGCTATGAGTAGTTGCGTGGGTTAGCACTTAACTTTGCAAGTACACACCGAACTGAAAATCCGCAAGGATTTTCAGAAGTAGGCGAGAACGAGCAATTACTTATAGCCATTGTTGTGCGTTCGTTATTTATTTCCGGTCATTAATTTAGCAATTTCATTAGCATTATTAATTTCCATTTGGTTTAAAATTTTACTTATTCGGTTTTCAAATTCGATTTGACTTTTCCGACTTATTTTGATTTCAGACAAAAGCTCTTGTTCTGAAAACTTATTTTTTTCCGATATATCTGTAAAGTCTTCTAAATTGTAATCTGTGTAATCAGATATCGCAATGTAATTATCAGTTCTTTTATAAAAAATCCAAGGATGTCCAATCCATAATTGAGTCCATTTATTCAATTCAGCATTTCCAACTTGTTCCCAATTCTGAATGTTAGATATATCTCCGCAACAAGTCGGTTCAAGTATTATTTTTTCATTTTCTAAAACTACAATTCCGCCAATTATTTGTCCAACATATTCTTGGAAGTCAGACAAATCAACGTTTTTGAGTTCTTTTTTAATAATAGTCTTTAATTCAGATTCTCCAATCTTATTTATATCAACTAAATACGAGCCAAGTTCAATCGGTTGTAAATTTTGTAAATTACTATCAGAAATACATTTATACCAGAAGTCACTCCACGCTTTTGGGTTTTCAACTTTCGAAACAGAAGGCGATTCATATTCGTTTTCCGTATAATCCCAAGGTTCGATTTCGATTGTATTTAATAATTTCATTCTGATTTCAGAGGTTGATTTTAATGACGCACAACGGTCTCGTATAACCGTCAGTTACGGTTTTAAAGTTAATAATTTTCGGTTAAGCACATACGTTAGCAATTCCGAGTGGATTCGGACGTAGTCGAATCCGCCGTAATTGCGGTTATACATTGTTAGCCACTGTATTTTTTATCAAGTTCTCCTATAATTTTAATCAAATCTTTAATATACGGGTCATCCTTACTATATACCTTAATTATTCTATCAGCAAAACCCTTAAGATAGGATTCGTACATCAACTTTATATTTTGACTTAAAAAGGCCTTATCATTTACGAGAATTATATTTGATTCCACCAAATTACTTAACTCCAATAAGGATTTAAGTATAAATTGGAAGCTTAAAAGTATTCCATAAACCTCATATCGTTCAGCTGTATATCTATCCTCATTTTCTATTCGTAATACAAATTCATTGATAGCATTTAATCCTTTGTATACAATGTGATTAGTTGCTGTTATAGAGCCATCCATTCCATAATTTGGCTTTGGTTGGACAATAAACTCTAAACTCTCTAAATGATTTTTGAGAGATTCATATAAAGCAATATAATTATTGAATACTCTGTCATATGCATTTCTTTCCTTTTCATCATTTAGAGCTTGAACTTGAATACGATTGGCACGTAACTGTTCTTGAAATGAAATATAGACTAAAAAAGCACCGATTAGATTTATTATTGGTGCTGTAATTCCACCTATTGTATCTCCAATTTGTCCGGTGTTGGAAAAGTCCCATCCTTTGAATAAAGCTGGCTTGGTGAATAGATAAAGTGATAGAAATATTAATACAATTCCTATAAATAAAAATATTGAATTCCTTTTAGTCATCGTGTGTTTATATAGTGGCTAACGGTTTGTGTATGATTTCGTTGCGTGTTTGGTTACTAAATTAGTGAAAAAAGAGCAAACCATAATTCAGCGCGAGGATTTTCCGCAAGGAAAATCAGAAGCAATGAATTATACACGTTGTTACCACCAGTTTTTTATTTAAAAATATATGTTCCGAAATAAGAATGGAAAAAGTCCGATTAAAATCCCAATAATTAAATTCAGTTTCAGCGATTTAAAGTTCCATTCAGATTGATTTATTCGAGTTAGATATTCAGTCAGTTTATAAATTCCGAAACTAAATGTGATTCCGAGAGCAATTCTGCCTAATAAGTCTAAATCAAATTCATAAGCCAAAACTCTCATAAAAAGAGCGAATACAATATTTACTATAATTCCGATTGTTAGTGTTTTCAATACATTCAACCAACCTCTGCTTTTTCTTAATAATTGAATTCCAGAGTAAGTAAATAAAATTCCAAATATAAATTCTGCTATTATGCTTGAATTCGAACGCATAAAAACAAACAATAAAGAAGTGAAATTATATTTAAAAAAATCACTAATACTGTCATAGATAAATAAGATTCCAAGAATGATAAAAATGACTCCAAAAATCCGATTGACTTTATATGTTCGCGTTTCTTTTTTCAAATTGGTGGTAACGTGTTCGTGTATAGTTTGTTGCGGAAAATCAGCTATGATTTTCCGAAGTAGTACGAATATAGCGAATAAGATTGAATTTCCGATAGGAAATTCAGCCGCAATGAGCTATACACGTTGTTGTGCATAGTTTATTTTTCAGCTTTTATATATTTTGCTCCTATTCTTCCTGGAATAATATCCATTCCAACCAGCGTAATATTGTAATCAATTAAAATTTTATCTATAAACTCTTTGGCATTAACTGATGAGTATATTATAGGATTTAATAATTTTTTTGGTGGATAAAATATTCCGAATTTTCCGTAACCAAAATGTACGCCTACACAACTTGTGAGACTTTTCTCGGGTGTAAAATAAGATATAGCATAAGAACCAGTAGTTTCATTTCCAGACGGAATTGGGACAGCTTTTCCTTTTCCTTTTAGTTTTAATTCGATATTTCTTCCTAAAACCATTTCATAATATGATTGATATTGTAAAATTTTTACTTTTTCACCTGTTACATTATCTATATAATTTTTGTCATTTGTAGTTATTGAGAAACGTAAATTTCCTATAGAATCAATCTTACCTTCTTCTAAAACTCTTTTAAAAGCATTTGATAATGCATTTTCGGGTTTAATCTTATTAGCTAATTCAAATTGATAAAATTCTTGAAATTTAGAAAAACCTATTTTATTACCAATCCAACTATTTTTTACGTTTGTAATATTGCCATCTTTTATTTCTAATATTATAGGCATATTATTATCGTATCCACACAAAATAAAATCAGTGTTATTATTTGATTTAATATTTAATTTAAGTAAGTAGTCTGTAAATTGATTCCAATCTTTTCTTTCTAATTGATTTTCAGTGTAATAATTGTATGCGTCTTGAGCAAAATTTATATTGCCTGCATAACATAAGCATAATTGAGAATCTAGTAGTAATGATTTTATTTGAGATTCAAGCGGATTATTTCTTACCATTGATTCTCCAGTAATTTTACTGTCTGATTCAATATACAAATTTTCATCTATTATTTTAGCAACAATTAAAGTCATTTCAAGAGGATTATTTTAATTATGCACAACGTTATTGTATATGGTTTGTTGCGTGTTTTAAGCAACTAATTTAGTAAATATTTACCGACCAAGTAAATCCGTAAGGACTTTCGTAATTAGGTCATAAGCCAGCAATAAATTATATACGGTGTTAGCAACTGGCTTTATTCCCAATCATAATTTTCTGCTTCAAGATAATCATAATAATCAGAACCATTATCTAATAAAATGTGTTCCTTGTTTTCCTCAACCCATTCTAAATACTCATTAATTTCTTTTAGTTCAGTTGCAAATTTTATCTTAAAATCATTCAAACTATTTTCCTTTCGTGTGATTTTTTCAATTCTATTTAAATCGTAATTTATTTTGTTTGAATGATAAACAAATTGTTCAAATGTAGTTAAGTCGTAATTATCGGATTTTATCATCTGATTATCTTCTTTGACCTTTTCTAAAGACTGAAAAATAATATCCTCAATTTTTTTTTCAAACTGATAATTGCTTATTTGTATAAATTTATTCTTATTTGATTTCTTAAGTGAATTAGATTTATCAAACTCAATTTTAAACTGCTTATTTTTTTCACCATACTTTTCAAGCTTATCAATAATATGCCAATAAATTTTTTCCGTTTTTATATGAACAAGAAAAATTATAACTGGTATTTTGAGTTTGTTCCAATATTCGACATGAATTTTGTCAATATAAATGGAATACTTTTCTACAGTTGTAGTTTTAATTTGGCACTTGATAAATTGTCCAGTCGAATGATTAGAATCGTCAATAATTTCAATTTCAGCATCAATACCAATGTCAATATTGTTTAATCGACAAGGAAAACCGAAATAATTAATTACTCTTGAGGCTACTAGATGTTCTCCAGCGTCTCCAATTATGTTTGTTGAATGGTATTTCACAATGTTTGTTGTAGCTTGTTGCTAACGTGTTCGTGTATAGTTTGTTGCGGAAAATCAGCTATGATTTTCCGTCGTATTACGAATATAGCGAATAAGATTGAATTTCCGATAGGAAATTCAGCCGCAATGAGCTATACACGTTGTTACCCAACGTTTTTTAATCCACAATTTGAAAAGTTAGAGGCATTTTATAAGAAACATTAATAGGTTTTCCATCCCTTGTTCCTGGTCGAAAATCTGGCAGCAATCCAATAACTTCAATTGCATTTTGATTCATAATTTCTGGTCCTCCATTTGCGGTTATGTTTATTGCTTTTCCGTTTTTGTCAATTATAAACTCAATCATTATTTTTATTTTTCCAGTAAGTCCAACTTCAGCAGCAAGGTCAGTATTAAATTTTCTCATTACGTGTTGCTGAATAAACTTATTTGTACATTCTTTTCTTTTTTCAACGTCCCATTTTGATTTACAGTCAGACGCTAAAGGTGGATTTCCAATTTCATTAAATTCTACAATTTGAGATTTATCAATTTCTTTATTTACTAAATCTACCTTTGAGTAATCAACTCTTTCAGATATTTCTGTAGACTTGGTTTTAATTGCTTTTGGTTGTGAAGGCACATCATCGCTTAATTTTAGCATTTCCAATCTAATCATTGGTAATATGAAGTATGTTTTACCATTATTTTCTTGAAAAACAATGTGCATTGAAGAAAATCCGTCATTTTCTGTCCCAATTAAAATTTGGTCATTTTTTATTAACCAATTTTGATTTTCAAGAAAGAACAATTCTTTCATTCTGTCATCTGCTAGTTTCCCAAATTTAATTCTAAAAACTTTATTCCCTTTAAAATTGAATTGTGAGTTTAAAAAAGCATCTTCGACCATTTTTAATGCATCTTTTTGTGGAACTTCGTCAGAATTTGGAATGTTAACACTGACAGCTTTCCATTCACCCATTAATTTTTCGTCATTCAGATTTTGTGCTTTAACTAATAAGCTAAATAATAAGGTTGATGCTAATAATAATTTTAAATTCATAATTTTCTTTCAAATGTTGGGTAACGGTCTCGTATAACCGTCAGTTACGGATTTAAAGTTAATGTTTTTCGGTTTAGCACAGACGTTAGCAATTCCGAGTGGATTCGGACGCAGTCGAATCCGCCGTAATTGCGGTTATACATTGTTGTACCTCGTTTTTTATTCATAAATACATTCATTTCTTACTTGAATTCCTTTCGATTCTAACTTCTTTTTCATTTCCAACCAAGTTTTATCTTTTAATGTTCCTGCAGGATATAGTTTGTTTTTAAAATCATTAGTTATTACTCGCATACAGTTTGGTTGTTTGCCTTGTGTTTCGAAAACAATTTCTTTTATATCCGATATATCATAAATTTTCATTTTCCAAACAAAAATATGATTGCGAACAATTAAAAACTTTTTTGTCAGTTCAAAATAATGCATAAACCAAGAATGTAGTACAACCCAAAAAGTACCAAAAACACTAAAGAATATTATAGCTCCTAATTTTAAATTTGTTTCTTTCACTAAAAATAGAATAGTGAAAAAACCTATTAATCCCCAAAGTGAAATTCCTCTTAAACTTGTAAATTGATTTCCCTTAAAAATTTCAGAGTTTTCGAATCTAGGTTCGTTAGAGTTTATTTTCTTTGATGTATTTATTTTAAACTCTTGCTTGTTAATTATAACTTGCTCAAGAAATGATTTCACTTCATAGCTGTTTGAATACATATCATCAAATAAAATAATATCTCTGCCATCGTTAAATAAAATTGCAGTTCCCTCCATTGGAAAGTTTATTATAAAACGAAAGGGCATTTTACCTGTCAGTATCACGTCTTTTATGCTATTCAATCTGAAAGTTTCATTTCCAATTTTTAAATTATACTTGTCAACAGTTATTTTTGGTGAGTTTTTCCAATAAGAATAAACCATCCAAAAAGCTAAAAGACAAACTAAAACCCCAAAAATTGCCATTATGTATTTTTTACTTTCTGATTGTACATTCGACTCTTTTTCTATTCCGATGAAAATCATAAATGAGCCTAAAGCAAATAAAAAAAGAAATCCAAATGCTAACGTAGCATAGAATTTCAATGGATGTCTTCTTGTTTCAATTAAATTCATTCAGGTTTAGTCAAATGAGGTACAACGTGTTTGGCTATGATTTGTTGCGGAAAAATCCGCAGGATTCTTTCCGCCGTAGCCGAAAGATAGTGAATTGCAATGAAATTCCGATAGGAATTTCAGCCGCAATGAATTATAGCCATTGTTAGCGGTAGTTTTTATTATTTCGTATTCTGTATGTTCTTATTATATTTTCTAATTCTTTGTGAGTTACATTCAGAGAGTCAATTTCTAATTTTTCAAACTCGTCTTCATCGTAAAAATAAGTCAGATAGGATTTAGCTGATTTGCCATAACCTTCCTGAACTACTTCCTCACTTTCTATATTTGACCAATTTTTAAATTCCACATTTTTAGTTTGGATTCCTTTCGAGTCAATTATTATTTTTGGTTTTGTATCAAGTGCTTTTCGAGATTCCTTTATTGTACTGTAAAGTCCTATTCCAGTCATAATTGCACCCAAAATATATTGTTTGGTTTCTCCTTTAGTGAATAAATAAATTCCAACTCCAATTATTAAAATTGAAATTCCGAGTTCAAAATAGTTATATACTTTCGAATAATGAATTTCCATTTTAGGTGGAAGAGTGTAATCTTCTTTAAATTCATCTTCTTGCTCAAATTTCTTTTCAAGTTTTTTAAGTTTACTTTTATCCTCTTTATTCCTAATTTCCGTTTTTTCGAAAATATTTCCGTCATTCCAAATCAATTTTTCTTGGATAGCTCTTTTCTTTAATTCGTGAACGTTTCGGACATTGTCAAATGCCCAAATTCTCCATTTGGTAATCATAAAACTCCAAATTAACCAAGCTAAAATAAATCCTATTAAAAAAGCTATTCCAATTCCCCAACCAGGAATTAAATTCTGTTTCTCTAAGTATAGAGCCAATGCAGGACAGCCGATAATTGCGATAAATACAGGAACATTCACTATTAAATGTCCTCTTTTTATTGCTTTGTCAACTGTTATTTGTTGTCTCATTTAGATTTGCGTTTAAATTACCGCTAACGGTCTCGGCTATGAGTAGTTGCGTGGTTTAGCACTTAACTTAACAAGTACACACCAAGCTGAAAATCCGCGAGGATTTTCAGAAGTAGGCGAGAACATGCAATTACTTATAACCATTGTTAGGGTACGTTTTTATTATTGATATTTAATTTTCCTCGTTTTAACCATTTTCGTCTTTTTCTTTTTCAACTTTCCACTTTCCGTTTGAATATGGCTATATCTTTTTTTAGAAATCCAATTTCCTTTTTTGTCATACTTATATTCAATTGTATAACAAACATTATCATTGTCATTCCAATTTCTTTTGTAAAATATTAAGTCTCCTTGCTCATTATACCTATTCGAAGGTTTTTGTTTTTTGTCTCCAGAATAACTAATTGCTCTATTGTTAGAATTAACCAATTCATTTTTGTTGTTATATTGATTAACAACCACGACGTTATTTTCCAAATCGTATTCTGCCGTTTCATAACCAATTAAACTACCATTGCCATTAAAGTTCTCCAGCCTAATTAAGTTTTTTTCATTGTCAAAAAAATATTGCGCGATATTGGTAATTTGTTTTTGAGAGTTGTAATCTATCTGTACAAAATTTCCTATTGAGTCATATTTATATTCGGTGTGTTTTGTTTGATAACCAATTATATTTATCCATCTTTTGTTATCAAGCCTAACTCTTCTTTGCAAACTGTCATATTTATAAATATTTAGCCAAATCAACTTATTTTTATCATCGAATCTTTTTAGGCTTGTCAATTGCATTGACGTGTTGAAGTCCTTATGCTCAATTTCAGTTTTAATTCCGTCGGAATTATAAAAGCTTGTTTTTTCAATTATTTGAGCAAATTTGTCATTCTTGTCGTATTTGGTAGCATTAGTATTATAACTCGCAATTGACTGTGAAAATGTCAATTGTGATAAAAAAAATATGATCGATAATATTATAATTCTCATTAATGATATTCGTTTTCGTAAATGTACCCTAACGGTTTGGCTATGGTTTCGTTGCGTGAAAATCCGCGAGGATTTTCCGCCGTAAACCGAAGATAGCAAATTTGCGAGGACTTTCCGAGAGGAAAGTCAGAAGCAATGAACTATAGCCGTTGTTGTAGCTAGTTTTTTTCTTTTTTTAATTCTCTTTGTCGTTCCTTTTCCTCTTTCTTCAGACGTTTCTTTTTAGCACTATCGGTTTCTATTTCAAATACAATTGGCAATGAGTATTTTTGGCTGATTTTTTTTCCGTTGTATTCTGCTGGTGTCATTTTCGGAAGTTCATTCAAGATTCTAATAGCTTCTTTTTCAAATAAAGGATGAACTGAACGAGCTTTAATGTCAACAATATTTCCTTGTTCATTGATAGTGAATATAGTCAGCACTTTTATTTTGTCACCACCTTTATAGTTTAGTTGTTTTGCGATGCTGTCAAGTTTGTCTCTATTGTCAGTATTAAAAGATTCCGAAACTTTTTCAGATAAGTTATTTTGTCCAAATGCAAAATTTGTCAGAGTTAAGATTAAAATGATAATTATTTTTTTCATTAAAGGTTTGTTATAAATGGCGGTTTGGTCAAATTAGCTACAATGTGTTTGTATAAGATTAGTTGCGTGGTTTAAGCACCTAATTTAGCAAATACAAACCTAATAGAAAATCCGCGAGGATTTTCGTAAGTAGGCTCCTACTAAGCAATTAATTTTATACGGTGTTGTAGTACATTATTTTTTTAATATTTATAACTCAATAATTCAATTTCTTTATCATAGGGTGTAAATATTTTTGAGTTTTTTATTACAATTGGAAAATAGTCAAAACCTGGTTTATACTTATAAGGAAATGTAACAGCCTTTTTTAGGCTAAAAATTAGTTCTTTTATCAAATCAATTGATTCATTATCTGCTTTTGAAATAATCGATACATCAATTATTTTTTTATTATTTCCCGTTTCTATTTCCACTAAAAACCAATTGTCAATAATTGATTCGTTTAATTTTAGTTTGTAGAAGCGTTTTTTTATTTTTTCATAAAATTCATCATTTACTCCAATGTCTGTTTTTTGTTCACACCGAGAAGGTCCAATTATCTTTAGTCGTTCTAAAAATATGATTCCAGTAAATGTTGCATTGAAATGATTATAATACAATTCATTTCCTAAAGCTGGTGATATAGACATTCCTTTTTTGAAAGTAAAATTTTCAAAATATTCTTTTCCATAATTCGTGTTTGCAGCGTAAAAGTTCCATTCTCCGTCTGGTAATCCGCTTTTTACATTTCCGGTTAATTTGGATTTTTGAGAACCCGAAATAGACATATAAAGGCTATCAATAAATTTTCCATTTCCATTCTCAACAATAATTTCTCCTAGTTCAGTACGCTGTTCCAATAGGAATTCGTTATTGTTTTTATAAATCACTTTTTTTAATGATTTACCATTTTTTGAGAAGCTCTCCCAAATTCCTGTTCTGTTTCCTAAAGCATATTCAAATTCCATTTTCTTTTCCCCGTTTCTATAAAATGAATTGAATTTTCCGTTTAGTTTACCATTTTGATATGAGCCAGTTAAGAATAAATCATCATTATTGTAAAAAACTTTTAAAGAATCTTTGAATTGAAAAAGTCTGTCGTCAAATTCTGCAATTAAGTAATATTTAGAGCAATCTTTGTAGGAGATACGAAAAACTCCGTCTAAATAAATTTTGACTTTTCCGTCTTGAGTTTTTTCTATTAAATCATCAAAATTTTCAGATTCTTGTGCAGCTAAATCTGTGTAAAAACAAAACAAAAAAATCGTTAAAAGTTTGAATGTTATTTGAAAATATTTTTTCACTAATCATTTTGGTTTTAATGTGCTACAACGGCTTGTGTATGATTAGTTGCGGGAAAGGACGCAGTCATTTTCCGCCGTAAACCAAAGATAATTAATAAGATTGAATTTCCGAGAGGAAATTCAGCCGCAATTAATTATACACGTTGTTAGGCAACGTTATTATTCAATATAATTATTCCCTTTTATAGTCCAATCTGGTAATTCTTCATATTCTACAATTTTCCAATTATTACAATGGAATGTTCCTTTTACTTTAAAATCATTTTCAATAAAGCCAAAAGGATTTAGCAATTCTAATTCATAATTTCCCCAAACATTTTGAGCAATTTTATAATCAAATCTGCTGATTTTAATTTCATAATTTTTAATTGAAGTTGAATCTATTTTTTTGTTTTCAAATTGTGATTCTGTTGATGCTTTAAAAATCTTAGTTTTCTCTACTATAGAATCTCTCAAATAAAAAGTCAGAAATCTATATTGTCTAGGAATTCCCATTTGAAATTCGGTCGCATTTCTGTTTCCTTTTTTAAGTTCACTCAAAGAAGGGAATTCAGTTCTAATTTGAATTTTTAAGGTATTGTTTTTAATGTTTTTTTCGCAATTACAAAATCCTATTAAAGTGTCAATTTGTTTGTTCGAAAAAGTATATATTAAGTCTACTTTTTGAAGTTCCAAAGTCGAATCTCTTTTGAAAGTCGAGAATTTATTTTTCTTAACTATTACAGTATTAGTTTTTGGTTCAATATTAGGCTCATTTTTTTTCGGTTTAATATCTTTTTTACAAGAAAATAAACTCATTAATAATACTAAACTTAATATGTGAATACTGCTTTTCATTAATGTTGCCTAACGTGTTCGTGTATAGTTTGTTGCGGAAAATCAGCTATGATTTTCCGTTGTATCACGAATATAGCGAATAAGAATGAATTTCCGATAGGAAATTCAGCCGCAATGAGCTATACGCGTTGTTGCCTGTAGTTTTTATTTCACTTTAAATTCTTTTTCAAACGGAATGTCAAATTTTTGTTCTCTATGATAAAAACGTAAAATTCCGTTCATTTTATAATTTCCAGTTTGCAATGAATCTAATTCAATGTCTGCAAAAGAGAAGTTGTCTTTAAGTTTAAAATTAATTTTTTCTTCTTTTCCATTGAGTTCGATTTTATTAATCAAAATGTGTCTGTTTTCCTTAATCGGTTGTCCAAACCTCGAAGTCAAAGTAAGTTTAATTCCGTTGTCAGTTTTTCTTTGGATTATGCTATCTACTTTAACTTTATATAAGCCATCAATTGAATAAGTTTGTCGGCTAGCATATTCAAATGCATAAGCCATTGCAATTACAAGTCTGTTCTTTAAGTATTTTAGGCTTAAATCATTAGATCCAGTTTTCGGCTGTTTAAATTCTTGTAATAAATAGTCTTTTCTATTGTCTACAATTTTAGGAAGCTCATTTAGAATTTTGTCTGATTCCACAACAATGTTTTTCAGATTTTTTTCTTTATTCTCGATTGCTTTGTTAATTGTAGAAATTAATGATTCAAACCTTGAATCCAATTCATTTAGTTTTTCAATTTCTCGAGAAGGCATCTCCTCAATTATTCTATAATATTCTCCTTTATTCTTATTCAGAGTTCGGTTATTGAATTCATAATTGGCTAGTAAAAATGTGTTAATTTCAATCAATTCCTCTTTTTGGTCTTTACAAGAGACGAGAATTAAGGTTGCAAAAAATAAAACTAAAAATTGGTTTTTCATTTATTCAATAAATATCAAAGGTTTTTCGGTTTGGGCGAAATTACTGGCAACGTGTTTGTATAAGTTTCAGTTGCGGAAAATCGGCAACGATTTTCCGTTTGAGACTGAAATAAAGAAAATTGCAATGAATTTCCGTAGGAAATTCCGCCGCAATTGAATTTATACATTGTTGTGTGCTGGCTTTTTTATCATTAAACTTTTAATTCGATTCGGATATTTATGGTTTAGGTAAACTCCAATTCCAAAAAATCCCATTATTAACAAAAAAGGAAAGAGAAATTTCAATTCAGATTTCACGTCATCCATATCATAGAGTATATTGTTTTCTCCAGTTGCAATTTGAAAAACTTCAGGTTCCATTTCAGATTGTTCACTTTCCTTAATCCAGACAATAGCTTTTCCAGATTTTTTTAATTCTCTCACAATTAGCTCATACTTTTCATTATTCCAACTCTGTTCAATGTTTTTAACTAATTTATAGTTTCGAGTATCATTTTTAAGATTTAATATTAGTTCCGATTTTACGCTTTTGTGCCCTTTAGAACTAACTCTTGTGTAAAATGCTTTTACATTTTCAACTTCTCCACGTTTTTCAATTAGAGACTTTTCTGTTGTGAATAAAGTAGGCGCAAAAAAATAAAATGCACAACCAATGCAAGCAATTCCGAACCAAAGTAATTGTCCAGCGTAATAATCTTTCCACCATTTCTTTTTACTGCTCATTCGTTTTTCAGCTTGCACACAACGTGTTTGTATAAGTTTCAGTTGCGGAAAATCGGTAACGATTTTCCGTTTGAGACAGAAAGATAGAAAATTGCAATGAATTTCCGAAGGAAATTCAGCCGCAATTGAATTTATACATTGTTAGCTTTAGTACTTTTATTTTCATTCGTTAAATAATTTGTCAAACCTCCATTTCTCAACGTTTTTAATTCTAAGTATTCTGTCAGCGATTTCAGAATTATATGAACATCTTGAGTTATTAAATCCAATCCAATTTGGAAAGAACTTTTTCGCCATTTTAAAAATCGATTCATCAAATTTTTTAGAGCGCATAACTCCGACATTATTATTAGGTCCAACAATTAAATTCATTCTATGGTTAAGAACATACTTAAAGGCGTCTTGTAAATGATGATTTCGACAATCCCATAATCCTTCGTCTTCCCAAATAAACGCTCCTGACATGGTTTCGTATTCCATTTTTGGGTTGTCAATTCTAGATTCCGCTGGTAACGTTTCTTTATTTCTAATGAATGTTATCCAAATCCATATTTTTAAAATAAAATTCATTAATAGTTCTGAGTGATGTATTAAAGCTAACGGTCTCGTATAACCGTCAGTTACGGTTTTAAAGTTAATGATTTTCGGTTAAGCACTGACGTTAGCAATTCCGAGTGGATTCGGACGTAGTCGAATCCGCCGTAATTGCGGTTATACATTGTTACCCAACGTTTTTTATTGCACGTTTCTCAAGTTCAGCTTCTAATTCAAGTCGTTTTTTCTTGTAGCTTCTCCTTGCTTTATTGAACTGAACGTTTTTCTCGTCCTCAATTAATTGCGCTATTACAAATTCAATTTCTTCATCGGTTAATTCGTTCGGGTTTTTGAAATGTAAGTCAGAATCAAATTCAGTTGGTTGAGCTTTTTCGTTTTCGATTTCATTAATCCGTTCGATTGGTTTTTCAGTTTCTACTTCGGTCAATTCGTAATCAGCTTTTGGCAATTCCGATTTACCAACTATTTGCAAATAATCACTCAAAATCCGTTTTTCCACAAAGATTTTTCCTCCGCCAAATTTGTGTCGGTCAGTCATATCTTTTTTCACTCCCGAAATCCAATATTCGTCTCCGCTTTCCAAGTCAAAATAGTTTCCGCTAATTCCCATTCCGTTCAAACTTTGGAATGCTTTTCCGTCAAAGTAAATTGTCTTTCCGCTTTTTGAGAAGGAAACAAGTCCAATCCACGCTTTTCCATTGTCTGAAAATCCGCTTTTCAATTCTAAATATTTGATTTCAGTTCGCATTTCTTAAATGTTGGGTAACGTGTTTGGCTATGATATGTTGCGGAAAAAATCCGCAGGATTCTTTCCGCCATAGCCGAAAGATAGTAAATTGCAATGAAATTCCGATAGGAATTTCAGCCGCAATGGATTATAGCCGTTGTTAGCAACTGGACTTTGTTTTTTCCACATAATATTCATTCGATTCTAATCCGTAAAGTTTATTCCGTTTTAATTCAGGATTATCATTAATTAATTCAATTAAATTTTCGGCATTCGCCTCTTTGTTCCTTATATAATCTATTGAAAAGAACCATTCTGAAAAATAGATTAGTTCCGAAATTCCATATTCAGATGCAATTTTGCGAAACACTTTTCTAATTCCATTTGTCAATTCAGATTGTTTCTCATCGGTAAAACGAAACCAAGCACTAAAAAGCTCAAAAGAACCAGAAAATTCTATAAAATTAGGGTTGTCAAAATAAACTTTCAGAGATTTGTCAAATAATGGCAATTCAAAGAGTTCAATTCCTTTTGACTGTGTCAATTTCCATTCATATTTTTCTGATTCAAGACCTAAATTGGATTTTACAAAATCAAAGTCAAATTCAGTCGTATTTAGAATTTTGCGAATTTTTTCTTTTTCGATTTCAGTCGAATCCGATTTTCTTATTCCTATTATTTGAATCCAAACTGCCATTGTGGTTTTTCGGTCTTGTTGCTAACGTGTTTGTGTATGGTTAGTTGCGGGAAAGGACGCAGTCATTTTCCGCCGTAAACCAAAGATAATTAATAAGAATGAAATTCCGAGAGGAATTTCAGCCGCAATTAATTATACACGTTGTTGTAAGTAGTTTTTTATATTATTCCAACTAATGTTTATAATACTCGGTTCGAAAATAACTTGTTTTTTCTGAAATATAATTATCAAAATACTTTCAATTGATGAAATGACTGCAAGGTTCAAGCTTAGTTTTCCGAGTCCGTGTGTAGAATTCAGGATAAGTTCCGATAGATAGAGAAACAAACTTGTCAGCCATAAATATCCTAAGATAGTTTTCGTAACATAAAATCTTTTATATCTCAAATAGGATAATAAAAGGACAATGGTTTTGATCGTTAAAATCAGAATTATAGGCGACCAGAAATTCAGTCCAACATTTCTTAAATAAATCACACAACCAGAAATCAAAATCCAAGATAAGTAATAGATTAGAACTGATTTGGTCTTTTCAATTCGGCTATACTTTGATATATCAAAAATTAAAATCATCAACAAAATAATATTAGCAAGAATATCAACACTCATTGAATATTTAAAAGTAATAATCAATAATGCAAATAAAAGACTTAATACTATTCTTAAATTGTCGTTCACTTAGTTGGTTTTAAATTACTTACAACTGTCTCGTATAACCGTCAGTTACGGGATTAAAGTTAATAATTTTCGGTTTAGTACTGGCGTTAGCAATTCCGAGTGGATTCGGACGTAGTCGAATCCGCCGTAATTGCGGTTATACATTGTTGTAGCACGTTTTTATTTATTCAGTTGGTTTTTAATTTTTTCTCTGTCGTATTCCAAAATCCACTCATCAAATCGGTCATAAATATCATTCAACACTTTCTTTTCAGTTGCAAGAATATCTAAACCTCTGTCGTCATAAATATGGAATATCAATTTTTTGTCAATATTCATAAGATAAACTTCTTCTCGAATACAAGGTAGCATAGTTGGGAAGTCCGTATTACATAATCCGATAATTAGATTGTCAATATTGATATTATTTATATTTTCTTTGATTAAAAGCCTATTCCATTTCTCATTTGGTTCATACCTATTCGCAACTTTATCAAATACATATTCGGTTTTTGAATCCGCTTTTAGTAGTTTAAATATATAATTCGATTTCTTAATCCGTTGTTTTCTCCACTTGTAACTAAATACAGATAAATAGACTGTGTCGTTTTGTTCGAAGCAAAATTCAAATAGTTTTTTAGCTCTGTGATAAACTTCGTTAAAACAATTGTTATTATCATTGTCAACAGGATTTGTAAATTCCTTTTGCAAGTCAAACCTTAATCCTAAATCCCAATTATAAAAAAGTGGCATTTTGATTTTCAGTCCGTTGAAATTATCTTTTAAAAAATGTAAATATTCAGTTTTTAGGTTCAATAGATTTCGGTTTTCTCAAATGTGCTACAACGGTCTCGGCTATGAGTTGTTGCGTGGTTAAGGTACAAATTTAGTAAGTACACACCAAACTGAAAATCCGCGAGGATTTTCAGAAGTAGGCGAGAACAAGCAATTACTTATAGCCATTGTTGTACCCAGTTATTTTGTGTTCATATTTAGTTTATATAAAATCGGTTCTTTCACGATATTACTGTCGTTTAAGAAATCCGAACTTTTCACTTTCCATATTTTTGGTCTTTTACTACCAACCTCATAAATAATATAGAAATAATAGTTTTCTTTATTTTCTGCAACTTGTAATTCATTTGCTGAAAGAAAGATATTGCTATTTCCGATTTTTCTCAAAGTTGATTTAACTTCAATTAGCTTTTCAGTACCGTCTAATTCATAAGATTTTATGTCGTAGCCAACACTATCATCTCTTTTTGAAATTTGGTCAACCAATTTTGCTAAATCTTTTCTTCCATTTTTCTTTAAGAATTGTCTTTCTGCTCTTAAAACAATTTGTTCTCCTCTGTCTCCAATTCGTTTGAATTTTCTTGAACGATTTGAATAGTCAACCTTTGTTTCTTTATTCTTCTTTTTTTCTGTTGGTTCTGGAAGTTCGTCTGTTTGTAATTCAACATAGTCAAATTTCAAACTCTCAATCGGTGGGAAATCTTTTAGGTTAAACTTTTTGAGCTCTTTAGAAATATTTTCTTCCTTAATTTCGTCATTGGGTCTACCAAATGATGAATACAAGAATTTACTAAATTCATAAATACTCCATTCTTTCATTACTTTGTCACTGTTCTTGAAGTCAAGTAACAAAGCTTGTTTGTCTAATTCCGATTTCGAGTCATTATCTAAACCAAGATTGTTGATGAAGTAATTTAGATGTTTTGCAGAAAATATGTTTAGAAATTCATTTGGATAATAAACAGACAAAATTTTCCCCTTGAACATTGGCGAAATTGGATTTTTCTTTAAAATCGTTAAATCGTCTTTGTTTTCAATCAGTTCAATTATCGCTGAAAGAATTTTTTTAAGTGCTACATTTTCATCTGTTCCGTATTCTTTACGTCCAATTCGATATTTTGATTTTGAGTTTTTCCCAAATTTACCATAATATACTCCGAATTTGGTGGCGAAACTTCCGTGAATATTTCCCCATTCGTTTAGGTCATTTTCTATTCGGTTGCAGAATGTTTGTCCGCCTTTTCCTGTAACGTATTCATCAAGAGTTAATGTCCGAATTCGGCTGGTTGGATAATCAGAAGTAAATTTTTTCCG
Source organism: Mesoflavibacter profundi (assembly GCF_014764305.1). Classification (NCBI taxonomy): domain Bacteria; kingdom Pseudomonadati; phylum Bacteroidota; class Flavobacteriia; order Flavobacteriales; family Flavobacteriaceae; genus Mesoflavibacter; species Mesoflavibacter profundi. The sequence continues at coordinate 539,778 of NZ_CP061703.1, read as the reverse complement.
TAAGCTGTTAATTTCTTTAAACCCTGAATTAAAGTCAGCTCTAATTTTTTCAAATTCAATTTGGTAATCTCTTAATTCAGTTATTTTCATTTAAGTTCAATGGTTGGTTTTAATTGGGTACAACGGTTTTGGCTATGATACGTTGCGGAAAAATCCGCAGGATTCTTTCCGCCGTAGCCGAAAGATAGCAAATTGCAATGAAATTCCGATAGGAATTTCAGCCGCAATGGATTATAGCCGTTGTTGTGCGTAGTTATTTTTTAGTTTTTCAAATTCTTTTTCGTATTTCTCAATTCGAGTTTTGTCTTTTGTCGATAAAAGAAATGGTTTTCTTTTTCCGATAATCATTCTGTCATAAACCAAATTTCCATTTTCATCTTTTATCTCAATTTCGTGATAAGGTTGAAACATTGAGCATTCCGTTTTGGTCAATTTGACCGCAAGATTTGCATATTCTTTTGTTGGGAATTGATTGGAAAGTTCGAGTATTTTTAAATTCCTCAAATTTGCAATTGGTTCGAGAGATTCGTCTCCGACTTTTATGTTAGTCAGTCTCAAATATTCCAATTGAGAAAGTTTAGATAGTGGTTTTAAGCTGTCCACTTTTAACTTTTTATCTATTCCACCATCCAATGACAAACTTTTGATTTTAGTCGCTTTCTCTAATGCTGACAAGTCCGAAATTTTAGAATAATCTCTAATTGCCAATTTTTTCAAATTTGGATTAGATTCTATATTCCAAAGTTCAGTCGCTTTTGTATTCCATTCTGTTATTAGAGTTTCGCATTTATTCAAATTTTCTAAACAGCTTAAATCTTTTGCAAGAAATTGGTAAAGACTCACATATTTTGGTTGATGAATCGAAAAAATTTGTTCAATGTCTTTTTCTTTAGCTCCAATTAACCAGAGTTTTTCAATATTCAGTTCGTTTAATAGCTTTCTGTTTCTTACATCTGCACGAATATGCAATTCCGTTTTAGAATTATCAAAATCAGCCAAATCAGAAGTAAATTCTGGTTTATTCTCAAATCTGTCTATTGTAATATTGTTCATTCTCTAATTACGCACAACGGTCTCGTATAACCGTCAGTTACGGAATTAAAGTTAATAATTTTCGATTAAGCACTGACGTTAGCAATTCCGAGTGGATTCGGACGTAGTCGAATCCGCCGTAATTGCGGTTATACATTGTTGGCAACAGTTTTTAATCTTTTTGTTAATTCAGATATTGTCATTTTCTGAATTATATTATTTGCATTTGCACTTAAAATATCGTCATTTTCCAATTTTAAAACCATCAATTCAGATTGTTTTTTTAATTTAAGGAAAGACTCGTTTTTTTGTATTTCGACAAGTTTAGTGTCAAATCTTTTTTTCAAAGTTATTGTTCCGTTATTATTCAGCAATTCAAATCCAGAGTAATCTATTAAACGCTTAATTCCATTCAAAAATTTAACACCTAAAACACCGATAGCTATCATTCCGATTTCTATAATTAGTGAAAACATACTGAATTCACTTTCACTTGAAAAAGAACCAATCAAACCTAAAATTCCAAAAAATCCGATTATACAAAATATAATTCCTAATACAATAGCGATAATATCTATTAGTGTTGCTCTGCCTGTTCGAGTTACTTTGATTGATTCGCCAAATTTGTCGGCTTTAAATCCAATATCTTTTAAATAATCAAGATTTTTTATTTCGGAAACTTTTTCTTGAATAGTGTTTTCCAAATCCTCAATATTCTCATTTAGATTTCGTCGATTTAATTCTTCTTTCAAATTTAGTTGTGATTGGAATGTCAACTTTTTGTGAATTGCTAAAAGTTCAATTAATTCTCTATCAGTTTTTTGTTTGTACATAGTCTCTCTTAAATTGTTGCCAACGGTTTGGCTATGGTTTCGTTGCGTGAAAATCCGCGAGGATTTTCCGCCGTAAACCGAAGATAGCAAATTTGCGAGGACTTTCCGAGAGGAAAGTCAGAAGCAATGAACTATAGCCGTTGTTGTGCAACGTTTTTTTATTTCCATAAATGCTCATTTTCGTTTAACCATTTGTCTGCAAATTCAGATGGTCGAATTACTTTTAGGAAATCCGAAAAAGAGCTACTTATACTTTGTCCATTTTTTATTAATTCAGATGCGTCGTTTCCGCAATCGTGATAAATGTATATAACGCTTGGATTTTTAACTTTTGCGTTAATGTAAAAACCGTCTCCACCTTTGTTAGTTTCTTCTGCGATACAGATATAATTTTCTTTAATCAATTCAAAACCAGGAAATTCTTCGGTTGCAATAAATTCAATATTCTCAATGCTGTTAAATTCCGTTGGCATAAAAGGAAGTTCATTCTGTTTCTTGCTTTTAAGAGTTTCCCAGCCATAATTAAATGGAATTCCAATTTTTAATTCAGCAATTGGAAATTCAGTAAGTAATTCAACATACCAGTCTGGGATTTGATTCTTAACTTTTCTTTTAAGCTTTTGGAAAATGCTTTGTTCAGTTTTAAGTCCTACTTGATTTAATTCAGGATAATTCTTGAAAAGTTGTTCAATATTTTCTCTTATTTTTCTTTCCAATTTCCGTTTTTCTCAAATGTTGCACAACGTGATTGTGTATTGTTTGTTACGGAAAATCAGCAATGATTTTCCGCAGAGAACTAAAATAGTAAAAAGTTAGGAATTTCCGCAAGGAAATTCCGCCGTAATGAATAATACACGTTGTTAGCTTTTGTGCAAAACTCCGCTTAAGGATTCATTACGTTTTACTTATTTTAGTTTTCATTCGTCTCAAGAGTTAGCTTTCCGTAAACTGGCTAAAACTCTGATCAATGCGATTCCGATTTGAGTGAGTAATTCAGATGTTGATTCTCAGATTCAGATTCCGCAAACGAGCTAAAAAGTCAGTCGTGGTTAAATTCCGCATTTGAGTAAGGTATTCCGTTATGCTTACCAATTTCCGTTAATTTTAAAATTCCTCACACAATTTTTCGGAATTATCTACCTTAAAACTCAAAAAAAATCGAGAATATAAACCAGGCATTTTTTCTGAACGCAAACTTGCTCATGCATTGAAGCTAACGGTCTCGGCTATGATTTCGTTGCGGAAAAATCCGCAGGATTCTTTCCGCCGTAGCCGAAAGATAGCAAATTGCAATGAAATTCCGATAGGAATTTCAGCCGCAATGGATTATAGCCGTTGTTAGGTACAGTTTTTTATATTTCAAGTTTTATTTTATGTATTCTATCATTTTTTCCAAAAGGTTTCCCATTAATAATTGGGATTTTAAGAACTATTTTGTCGTTAATTTTTAAAATGAGAGTGATTTCGTTCACATTCTCTTTATCCCTAATTTCATTAAGTGACCAAATATTAAATACTGTTTCAAAATCCTCTTCAATTTTATAATCTTTTTTGCTATTAGAAATTATATCTAATTCTGAATTAAACCAATCATGTTTTTTATTACCAAAGGTTTTAATTATGTATTTATCGGAATTATCATATGCAAAGGTCAAAGTTCCACTATAGAAATCAGAGTTTTTCTCTTTTTGGTCAATTTCATAACCAACATAAAAGTCAATATTAGAATTCGGTATCAAACTTGAAATGATTTTCAAATTTGATTTTACAATGGACTTATTACTATAATCATAAAATTCATAAATGTCTTTTTCTAAACAACAACCAAATTGATATGTCTTATAAATTTTATTCTCTAACTCGATTTGATGGCATTCTTTTTCAATATTATAGAGAATATTATTTGGCTTATCAAAATGACTTAATTCTATTTTTATATTCTTTTCAGTTCCTTCGCTTTGGATAGATCCTTTAGTTTCAGTAATATATTTCGCAATAAAAACACCATTTGTATCATCAAGAGAAATATGTTTTATGCTATAAGTTGTTTCTTTAGTAAAGTAGTTGCCAAAAAAAACTGAATCATGTGGAATTACTTTAAAATAAGAGGTTCCTTCATCATATTTTTCTTTGTTAGTCCAAAATGTATCTTTCGTTTTCTTTTTCTCTAATTCCTTTTGGTATTGTTGAATGGAATCTAATAATGTTACATTATTCTTTTCTAACGTTGAAATTCTTTTGTTCAGTTCATTAAGCTTTGAATTATTACAAGAAGTATTAATTAAGGCAAATAATAAAATTAATATGACTTTCATTTTGTTCATATTGTACCTAACGTAGGCGTATAAATTTCAGTTGCGGAAAATCGGTACGATTTTCCGATTGAGACTGAAAGATAGAAAATTGCAATGAATTTCCGTAGGAAATTCAGCCGCAATTGAATTTATACATTGTTGGGCACAGTATTTTTATTCATTTTATTTAATTCAGCATCTTTTTTCCAAATGAAGAATAAACTTGAAATGAAATTGAATATTACTAAAAGCCAAGTCCATTCAGTTTTTGTTTTTTTCTCCACATTTTTATAATTCCTAAGTCGGTAAATCAGATATCCGATTTGTAGTAAAATCAGTCCATTTACAATTGGTGCTTGATATTCAAATTCGACAACGTTATTAGTAATCCATTTGAAAAAGTCAACACTCCAAAAAGTCAACATATAAGCAATTCCGATAATTGATGGAATTGTCAGTAATATTTTAGTCAGTTTCGTCATATTCTATAAATTCCCAAGGAATTTCCTTTTTGAAGGTTTGAATACATTCCTCCATTAATTCAAGTGAAATATTTTCTTTAAAAACTCGTATTGTTCTGGTCTTTTTTGTGTCGTCTCTGAAAATTTCCGCAATCAATTTGTCGTTTCGATAGATTTCAACTCCGATTCCGTCACGTTCATTTACGTCACTTGCGATTATCACTCTATCTTTATTTTCTTTCATTTGCGTTCTGTTCGGATATTGTGCCCAACGGTCTCGTATAACCGTCAGTTACGGATTTAAAGTTAATAATTTTCGGTTTAGAACTGACGTTAGCAATTCCGAGTGGATTCGGACGTAGTCGAATCCGCCGTAATTGCGGTTATACATTGTTGGCACCAGTTTTTTTATTCATTTTTACATTAGTCCTCCATAAATGTTAGGATTGGTCAAAATATTGGTAATGATGTTAGTCAAAACATCTCCACCCATTTTTTTCAGTCGTTCTTTTATTTTGGAAGTTGTTTTTTCAGGTTCACGCTCATAGTTTTTTAGAATCTCTTTCAGCTCTTTGTATTCTTTTCCAGTTATTTCGTCTCTAACTGCTTCTGTAAAAAGATTTAGAACTATCTGTTGAGTATTATTAATCGTAATGTTTGTATTTCCAGAACTTTTTCCGCTTTCTTTTACAGGTTCTTCGGGCATTAATTTAATCGCTCGTAAGATTCCCATCATTTTTTGGTGATTGTCAGGACTTAATTTTTTTGTGTTTTCTTTGAAATCCTCTAAATCACTCGGAAAATATGTTTTAATAAATCTTTGAGATGAAGATTGCCAATTTTGATATTCGACTTTTTCACTCGTTCTATATACGGAATAAGTTCTGATGACTCCGCTTCCAGGTGGAACATAACTAATGGTATTAGTCAATTTTTCTCCTTGTGAAATTAAGTCATCTAATAATTTATTTTTCTCCATTAATTTTCTCGGTATTCGTGATTTTCAAATTGGTGCCAACGTATTTGTGTATGATTTTTTGCGGGAAAAGGACGCGAGTCGTTTTCCGATGTTTCGGAAAGATAATTAATAAGATTGAATTTCCTCCGAGAAAATTCAGCCGCAATTAATTATACACCTTGTTGGCAAATCGTTTTTATTCATTATCAAATTCATTCGGTTTTGGTGGAGACCCTAACGGAATATTTGTTATATCATATTTCTCAAAAAGAATGTTGTATTTAAAATAGTCAGAACCGTTTTGAGAATTAATTTTTTTAAACTGCCTAATAATTTCTTTTAGAGCTCTTGTTGTCGTTTCAATAGGATATTTATCTTCGACGTAAAAATGGATTAGAGCTGGCTTCAGTTTGTTTTTGTTGTGTTGATAGTTATGGTTTTGAGACATTATTTCATCGAGTTTTGCTTTTAAGAATCGAATTGGTTTTTTCTTTTTGTTCTTTCCGTATTCAATTAACAAAGAGTCATTCCTAACAAATAATAAATTCCGACTGAAGTAGCATCCAATTTCGCTCGAAGTAGGACAGTCTGCCAAACCAGTTAGATAGAAGATAGTGTCGTTTTTTACAAAGCGTAATCCAGATGATTTTCCCTCACAGGTTAATTCACTCATTTTTTTTCTTAACTCCGAAAAATTTGAAACCGAATCTAAATTTATAATTCCGATTTTATTGTGAAATCTAAAATTTTTATAGTCCTCAGAGAAAAAGTCAGTTAGAGTTTTTTTTTCACCCAAATTTGAGCAAGAAATAAAAATGATTAGTAATATTAGTATATAGTCTATATTTTTCATGATGTTGACCAACAATCTTATGTAGTTTTAAGTTACAGAATTGAAGTTAATATTTTTTCGATGAATAAAATACATTAGAGATTTCGTATAAATTCTGATATATTCGAATTCGTGGTAATCGAGGTTTTATATTGTTGTTAAAACGGTTTTTTATCGTAATTCAATCATACTTACTCCATAATATCCATAAGTTCCTGAAGGAAGATGTTTCATATATTGATTTAAAAGTTTTTTGAAATCAATTTTCTCGTAAATTAAATTTAGTATTTTTTGAGCTGTTATTTGTTTTTCAGGGAAATCCTTGTTTTCCTTTCCTCCAGGATAAATAGCTTCGAAATTTAGCTTTCTATTCATCTTATCTGTTAGAATGATAATATTTGTTTCATCTCCATCTAAAGCTCCAACACAATTATATTCTCTTGAAAATAAACTTCCACAGCTTTTCAGTGTTTCAATTTTTAAAGTTTCAAACTTATTCATTAATTTTTCCGTTAATAATTCAGGAATTATTATTTTTTGAATAAAGTCTTTAGATTTTCTTCCATATCGAGTTAAAACATTTATTAAAGGTCCTTTGTAGTTTCCGTCTTTAAATTCAATTAATTCTATAGTGTGAATTGAACTGTATTCAACTCGGTAAATTCTTTTATGTAAAATTCTGTCAAATTCTGTTTTAAAACTTTCTTCTTTTTTAACCGTTTGTGAATTCACAAAGCTAAAGTTCAAAAAAAAGACTAAAATCAGTAGCTTTTTCATAATGTTTGCCAACTGGTTATATGTGGATAAATATAAACATTATCCTGTAAATTTATTAGGGATATTAGGAACATTTGTTGCCGAATTTAATTTTTTTAACTGAGCTATTGCGTTGTCTAATGGACTTTTAATGCTTAATAAATCCTTTCTAGCTACGTGTGTATAGATCATAGTTGTTTCTGGTTTTGCGTGACCAAGTAACTCTTGTATGTGTCTTATACCTACACCTTGTTCTAATAAATGTGTTGCATAACTATGTCTTAAGGTATGTGGTGACACATTTGATGTGATATGTGCTAATTGACAAGATTTTTTTAAAAACTTTCTTACAGAACTGTCAGAATATTGTTGTCCTTGCTCGCCTTCAAAAAAGTATAATTTAGGAGTGTAAGTCACTAAATAGTTTTCAATTAATGGAATAACGCTTTCTGCTAAAGTAACATACCTGTCTTTTCGTCCTTTTCCGTTGTTAACAAAAATTTGCTTTCGGCTAAATTCAATATGATTAATTTTTAAATTTAAAACTTCACTTATTCGTAACCCTGATGAATATAATAAGGCTAAAATTGTTCTGTGCTTAATATTTTTGGTAACCTGTAACAACCTTATTAATTCCTGATAAGACAATACAGTTGGTAATTTTTTAGATTTTTTTGGTCTTACCAATTCTAAATTATTAATATTAATGTCTTCTATAAAAACTATAAATAACTTTAAACCACTTATAAACTGTCTTTGTGTACTTATGCTGTAGTTTTTTTTAATGTAAATATCTTCTATAAAACGCTCTACATCTTTATTGTTTAGAAGTGCTAAGTTTTTATCGTTGTAATATTCCACAAAATCTGCAACTAATTGTGTGTAAACATCTATTGTGCTTTTACTGTATCGTTTTCCTCTTAAGTATTTAAAAAAATGGTTTAAGGTTGCTCTGTTTTTTGCGGTTAAATTTCTAATTCTTTTTTTAGGAAAATCTTTAGCATCAGTCTTTTTAAAAAGTAATTTGCTATCTATTTTTGTAATATCCTTAAATTTTTTAAAAATTAATTTTAAATTTTCAGGAGTATTTAAAATATACCAACAAGATAGTGTTTTACTCCATTTAGCTTCCGGAATCTCTCTAATTACCTTAAGTAAATTGTCGTTGTATGGGAAAATTATTTTTATTTGATGATTGTCTTTGAAGTAAATTCTATCTAATTGTATTGTTGGGTTGTTTTGCATTTTTATTGAAATTTAAACAATTTACAAAAATATTCGTTTAAATGAAATATTCTAAACACTTAATTTTAACTTTTAAAATATGTACTTTTACACTCTTAAAATTCTTTAAAATCACAATCCTTTGATATCTAAAACATCTATAGATCAAGTTTACGAAACAGCTAGGTTAGAAGAAGTAATTGGCGATTTTGTTCAACTTAAAAAAGCTGGAAGTAATTTTAAAGGATTAAGTCCTTTTTCAGACGAGCGTACACCAAGTTTTATGGTGTCTCCTGTAAAACAAATATGGAAAGATTTTAGTACAGGTAAAGGCGGTAATGTTGTTGCGTTTTTAATGGAACACGAGCATTTTACTTATCCAGAAGCAATCAAATATCTGGCGAAAAAGTATAATATTGAGATTGAAGAAACCGAGCAAACCAACGAGCAAAAAGAAGCGCAAAATAAGCGCGAAAGCTTGTATCTAGTTAGTGAATTTGCAAACACATATTTTCAAAATATATTGCACAATACCGATAAAGGCAAAGCTATAGGTTTAAGTTATTTTAAAGAACGCGGTTTTACCGAGCAAACAATTAAAAAGTTTGATTTAGGTTATGCTCTTGACGATTGGAGCGCATTTACAGATCAAGCTATCAAGCAAGGTTATCAATTAGAGTTTTTAGAAGAAACTGGGCTAACTATAGTTAAGGAAAATAAGCAATTTGACCGCTTTAAAGGTCGTGTCATGTTTCCTATACAAAGTATGAGTGGTCGTGTGTTAGGATTTGGAGGTAGAATTTTAACCAACGATAAAAAAGCTGCTAAGTATTTAAATAGTCCAGAAAGCGAAATTTATCATAAAAGTAAAGTTCTATATGGTATTTACCACGCAAAGCAAAGTATAGCAAAAGAAGATAATTGTTATTTAGTTGAAGGTTATACAGATGTAATTCAATTTTATCAAACAGGAATAAAAAACGTAGTATCCAGTTCTGGAACAGCCTTAACAAGTGATCAAATACGATTAATAAATAGGTTAACCAAAAACATAACCGTATTATTTGATGGTGATGCTGCAGGAATGCGCGCATCTTTAAGAGGAATAGATTTAATCCTGGAGCAAGGGATGAATGTAAAAGTTTGTACATTTCCTGAAGGTGAAGATCCAGATAGTTTTGCAAAAAACAACTCTTTAACCGAGTTGACTGAATACCTAGAAGCAAACGCAAAAGACTTTATACAATTTAAAGCTTCTGTTTTGTACGAAAGCTCTAAGAATGATCCTATTAAAAAAGCCGAAACGATTAGAGATATTGTAACAAGTATTTCTAAAATACCAGATAGAATAAAAACCGAAGTTTATATCCAAGAATGTGCAAGGATAATGGATATTAGCGAAGAAGTGTTGTTTTCTACCTTAGCGCAATTAAATAAAAAGGAATCTGATCAAGCTGTAGCTAAATCGCAACCAACACAAAAGGCGTTTAATGTAATAAAGCACGAGCAACCTGTTAGAAAAGTTGATGTGCAATATGAATTAGAACGAAAGATTATAGAAATTCTATTATTATACGGTGATAGAAAAGAAGAATTTGAAGATTCTATTTTAAAAGAAAAAGAAAATGGAGAATTAGGTCTAGAAAAAGTGGTGCAAGAAGCCAGAGTATTTGAAAAAATATATCTAGATCTTCAAGAAGATGAAATGGAGTTTTTAAATCCGCAATTTAAAGCCATTTATTTTAAAATAATAGAAACACTAAATCAAGATCCGCAGTTTAAAATTCAAAATTTAATAAACACAATAGATCCAGTTTTGGCGCAAGAAATTACTTCCATTTTAATGGAAGACGAACGTTACACGTTAGCAGATTGGAAACGTAATAATATTTTTCCTAAAGAAAAAACAGATACAGTATCTCAATTAGTTAGCGAAACTATTTTGACTTTAAGGTGCTTTTTAATAGATCAAAAAGTAGCCTACTTCCAGCAACAAACCTTACAAAATAAAACCGAAGTCAATAAAGAGATTCTAGAAGAAGTAAAAGATTATTCTGGTTTAAAAATGTTATTGTCTAGAAAGTTAAACCGAGCGTTATAAATTTAAATTCTTTGCTTGACTTACAAGGTCTATTAGATTAGAAACATTTAGTTTTTTCATTAATCTAGCTTTGTAAGTACTTACGGTTTTTTCATTTATATCTAACTCTTCAGCAATTTCTTTATTACGTCTTCCGCCAGATAGTAACTTAAGGACTTCAACTTCTCTGGTAGATAATTTTTTAAAGTAACCACCTTTACCACCTTTAGTTTTGCTTAATGCAATTTTACTAGAAAGACTTGGACTTAAATATACACCGCCTAGATGCACTTTCATAATAGCGTCTTTTAGTGTAAGTAAATCTGATGTTTTAGATAAAAATCCGTCTGCTCCAGCTTTAATAGTGCTAATAGCATAAACATCTTCTTGTTGACCACTAAAAATTATAGTTTTTATATTAAGATAATCTTTGCGTAATCGTCTTAAAACACTAATACCGTTAAGTTTTGGTAAATCAATGTCACACATTAGGATATCTACAGATGTGTCTTTTAAAGCTTCAAATATAGCTTCACCATCCGCTACTGTTTTTACAATTTTTACATCGCGCGAGTCTGCAAACACAAGCTCTAACCCTTTGGTTACAATAGGGTACTGGTCTGCAACCAATAGTTTAACCATGGTTTAAATTTTTTTAATGTTTATCTAAAAAGATAGATAAGCGAGTTTATAGAAAAATAATAATAGCGAGTGTAAAGTTATGTAAAAAATAGAAAACTCTCAAAAATTATAGTAGTTCATTGGGGATTTTGCAAACAGGGATAGGATTCATTTTATGTAAATTATTGGTATTGTAACGTTTATATATTTTAAAAACTTCATATTCTCTGCCAGAAAAATCAGATAAAGTCTTTCCTTGCTCGTTCATCTTCATAGCCCATTCAAGCTCGGGATAACTAGCGCCTATCTGGTCTTCGTCACTTCTAGCATCGCCAAAAAGTCCATCGCTAGGTGCAGCCACAATTATTGAGTTTGGCACGTGTAAAAATTCGCCAATTTTATAAACTTCACTTTTCATTAAATCTGCAATTGGACTTAAATCTACGCCACCATCACCGTATTTAGTATAAAAACCAACGCCAAAATCTTCTACTTTGTTTCCTGTTCCTGCTACTAATAACCCTAATAAACCTGCATGGTAATATAAAGTAGTCATTCTTAATCTAGCTCTAGTATTTGCCAATGCCATATCTACAGTAGCTTGTTTGCCATCTAAAGATACTTCGGTTTTAAATTCTTCAAAAACTGGAGTTAGATCAACTCTAATGTCTTCTACGTTGCTATAGCGTTCTTTAAGTTGTTTAATATGTTCTTGCGCTCTGCTTACGTGACTTTGGGCTTGGTGTATAGGCATTTCTATACATAAAACCTTTAATCCAGTTTCTGCGCATAGGGTAGAAGTTACAGCGCTATCTATACCGCCAGAAATACCAACAACAAATCCATTAACCTTAGCGTTATTAGCATAATCTTTTAACCAGTTTACAATATGTTTAACAACTTTTTCTGTTTGCATAATCTTAGAATTTAAGTTAAAGTGTAGTACCTTTGTTCTAACAAATGTAAAGCAAAGCAGCTATTAATAAAAATTATGTTTAGTATATGTCTTATAGATTGTATATTTTTTCGGTATTAGCATTATTTCTACTTTTTAATTGTAAAGACAATAATGATAAAGTAAGTGAAGAAGTAGCTAATATTAACGTAGACTTAAATGTAGAACGTTTTGATATTGCATTTACAGATACTCCTGCAAGTCAATTTAGTCAATTAAAAGATGCTTATCCGTTTATGTTTGCTTCGCAGTATGATGATTCTTTTTGGTTAGAACGAAAAGCAGATACTTTAGATATAGAAATAGCTAAAGAAACCAGAGAAAAATTTAAGGATTTTAAAACTGAAACTAACGAAATAAAATTAATGTATCAACATTTAAAATTTTATTTTCCTACCACAAAAATCCCAAGAATAATAACTTTTAATGATCGTGTAGTGCATCAAAATCGAGTTTTTGTAACAGATACAATTACATTAATAGAGTTGGATACTTATTTAGGGAAAAACCATAAGTTTTATCAAGGTATGCAAAAGTATTTAGCACAGCAAATGGAGCCAGAATATATCGTTTCTGATCTTGCAGATGCTTATGCAAAGCGATATATTTTAGATACCAATAGAAAGACGCTTTTAGATGAAATGATTTATCACGGTAAGATTTTATATTTTAAAGATAAAATTATTCCCTTTAAATCTAATGCCCAAAAAATCAAGTATACACCACAACAGTTAGAATGGGTGCAATCTAACGAAGACTATATTTGGAGGTATTTTGTAGAAAAAGAATTGCTTTTTAGCACAGATGCAAAACTGCCAAATAGATTTATAAATCCTGCGCCATTTTCTAAATTTTATTTAGAACAAATAGATAACGATTCTCCAGGTAGAGTTGGACGATATATAGGCTGGCAAATTGTAAAATCTTATGCCGAAAAAAATGATGTAAGTTTAGTAGAGCTTTTAAATACACCAGCTCAAACTATTTTTAATAACGCTAAATATAAACCAAACAAATAATGGCAAATATTACTTCTGAAATAAAATTAAATGTAGAATTAGATGAAAACCGAGTTCCAGAAAAATTACACTGGACAGCAAAAGATGGCGGCGTACAAAATGCTGAAGCTAAGGCTATGATGTTGTCTGTTTGGGACAGTAAAGCACAAGAGTCTTTACGTATAGATTTATGGACTAAGGATATGCCAGTAGACGAGATGAAAGTGTTTTTTCATCAAACATTGGTAGCTATGAGTAATACGTTTCATCGTGCAACACAAGACGAAAAAATGTCTGCTACAATGAAAGATTTTTGTGATTACTTTGCTGAAAAATTAGAACTTAAAAAATAGTAGCTAAAACACTGTTGGTTACTTAGGTAAAATTAGTCATTCCGAGTAGAACATATGATCTAATATTGATTAAAATCTACTCGAAATGACGCTAAATTAAATGTGATATTTAAAATTAAAATACACTAATGGTAGTCAAATTATTTAACTACTATTTTAAATTGACCTAGTGCATTAGTGTTTTCTGTAACACTTAAAAGGTAAACACCACTTGCAAAGTTTACTGGAATATTTGTGTTTTGACTAATATTTTTGGTTGTAGATAATAAGATCTTACCAGTAATATCTGTTACAGTAATTTTAGCATTTTTAATGTCTTTATTACTGTTAAGTATTATAGTATTCTTTATTGGGTTTTTTACTAGAGTTAACTTGTTTTCTTCAAACAAATTAGTGCTTAAAGAAGTTGGGTTAATTTCATTTTTAGCAAATGCAACATTTGGTTCTGTAAGTGTTACATGAGGCTCGTTAGAATCTGGCATGTACCAGTTGTCAAAAGGTGTTATGTTGTTTACGGCTAATCTACCTGTTACTAAATTAGTAGGTGTATGGTACCAATTAACTTCATTGTTAGTTATTTGTAGTGCCATAGCACTAACTGTTGGTATAAAGTTAAAATAGTCTATTTGTAATGCGTTAAAAAATGCATTAATAGTTGGATCGTCACCTAAACTTCCAGATAATCCACCAAGATCAAATAATCCACCGGAAGCAGCATCTATACCGTCTGTATAATTAAATGCTTGGCTATCTGCAGTATTTGTAAAGTCACCGCAAAAGCAATACCATGGTAGATCTAAAAATATGTAGCTTACTTCGTTAGTTGTACTGTTGTAAGGTGTTAATCTAACTTTAAAAGTGGCATCTGTTCCTGTTGCAACATCAGGGATAAAGGTGTTTAAAATTTCGCGGTCAGGTAAAATATCTGCACCAGTTTTATCTGGATATCTTGCGTTTATTCCGCTTCCGTTTATAATGCTTACTTTTCTAACGCTTTCTGGGTAACCAGAAGTTGTTAAACTATTCAAACTATTGTAAAAAACAGAATGAAATGGATGTGGCGTTGGTAAAAGTATTGTTGGGTCAAAATCTACATCACTACCAGCAGCTAAATGAGCTTCAAATTGATCAAGTAGCATTTGTCTAGCAGCAGGAGATTTTAGCATTCCGTCTATTATAGGTTGAATAGATACTATACTTTGGTCACCACCAAGTCCTCCAACATCTAATCCATAAGCAAGCCTGTTAAATAAACTTTGAAACCCAATAGGAACATTAGCACCTTGTTGAGGTGAATCAAAGCTAATCCATAACCTAGTATCGTGTGGCATGTTTTGGTTCTCCATATAGTTTAAAGCAAATCTAGAGATTAATCCGCCCATACTTGGACCTATTATTACATTTTCTTCGATACCTACTTTTTGAGCGTTTATAATGTTAATTAATTCCACAAGTAACATTGCGTTTCTTTCAATAAAATCTACGCCACCATCAATAGTTACACCATCAGATGCTCTTGTATACACAGGGAAATTTAAAACGACAATATCAAATCCTTCGGTTCTCATCTCGTCACCAAGGTTAGAAAACGTACCATTATCGTACGTAAAATCTAATAGACTGTATATTGCAGGAATGTCTCTAGAGTCACTAGGGTCAAAACCATCACAGACAATGATAGGCTTGTCTAAAATATTATCACTACTAAGGTAAATGTCGTATTCTCCAGTTCCAAAATTAGCTGCTTCACCGTAAGCAGTTAAGTCTGGTGTAATTGTAGAATTAAACGTAGTGATAGCCATGTTTTGTTGTCTATTTAAATCGGTAGCAGACAAGACAATATCTATGGTAGATTTGCTTATGCTTGAGCTTCCGTCTGTAAATAGAATTTTAGTGTCTAATGTTTTGCTTCCAGCAGTTTCAAATTCTATAGTAATTGCTTGATTAAAAGGAAGGTTAATAAAACCATTTCCAAAGTTTATGCTAACACTTGCAATTTGCTTATTTGTGGTATTATAAATGTTTTGATCATTAAGTATAAATTTAGTTTTTAAACCTTTATGTTTTAAAAATAAAGGCGCCGCAATACTTATGGTGTTTTTATTGAAAACCGAATTGTTTCCAGTGGTATTTATAATATTTTGGTTAGCATCTAACGCAATTCTACCATCAGAGAAAGCCTCAGGTTTTATGTTTTCAAAATCTACATTTAAAATTCCAATTGGCACAACTTGATTTTCGGTAGCGTATCTTAATTCTTTTTCATTGATTGCAGGAAATCTATTATTAAAATCTCCAGCTTTAATTAGATTGTAAGTTTGTAAAAAAGAATGAGAACTGTTTGTGTTTTGTTGATATTTATTGATGTTATGTAATGTAGAAATTGGAACTAAAATAGAAGTTTCTAGATTAGATTTGTCAATATTTTTTAATTTGTTTTGTGCATTTACATTTAAAGAAAAACAAAAAATTAACAAAAAAAAGTAGCGATATTTCATATATTCTTAATTTTTGGAGGCGAAATATACGAATTATTTAAAATAAAAAAAGCTGAAAGAAAAATCTTTCAGCTCAGTTTATCGAAAAGCGTAGAAAATTATTCGCCTAAAAACGGGTATCTGTAATCTGTTGGAGTTACAAAAGTTTCTTTAATCATTCTTGGTGAAACCCAACGTAATAAATTTAATGCGCTACCAGCTTTGTCGTTGGTTCCTGATGCTCTTGCGCCACCAAATGGTTGTTGACCAACTACAGCACCAGTAGGTTTGTCATTAATGTAAAAATTACCTGCACAGTTTTGTAATGCTTTAGTAGCTTCTACAATAGCATATCTGTCTTGCGCTAAAATAGCACCTGTTAAAGCATATTCACTTGTGTTGTCTACTAATTCTAAAGTTTCAGAGAATTGATCGTCTTTAAATACGTAAATTGTAATTACTGGACCAAATAACTCCTCTTGCATTGTAGTGTATTTTGGATCTGTAGTAAGTAAAACAGTAGGTTCTATAAAGTAACCTTTAGATTTATCATAGTTTCCTCCAACTAAAACTTCAACATCTTTATCTGCTTTTGCTTGATCTATATATTTAGCAAGTTTATCAAAAGATCCTTCGTGTATTACAGCTGTGAAGAAATTATTCATATCTTCTGGAGAACCCATTTTAAAAGATTTTACATCTTCAACAACATAATCTTTAACTTGGTTCCAAATACTTTCTGAAATGTAAGCTCTAGAAGCTGCACTACATTTTTGACCTTGAAACTCAAAAGCACCTCTAACAATTGCAGTAGCAACTTGTTTTGGGTTAGCAGATTTATGTGCAACAATAAAATCTTTTCCTCCAGTTTCTCCAACTATTTTAGGGTAAGTTTTATAGTTATGAATGTTGTTACCTATTTTTTTCCATAATTCTTTAAAGATAAATGTAGAACCAGTAAAGTGTAATCCTGAAAAATCTGGACTGTCTAAAACGGTATCTGTAATCATTACAGGATCACCAAAAACAACGTTAATAACACCATCTGGTACACCAGCTTCTTTAAATACATCCATAACAACTTTTGCAGAATAGATTTGAGAATCACTAGGTTTCCAAACTACTACATTACCCATCATTGCCATACAAGATGGTAAGTTACCTGCAATTGCAGTAAAGTTAAAAGGTGTAACAGCGTAAGTAAAACCTTCTAATGGACGATATTCTAACCTGTTCCAAGCATCGCTTGTGCTTTCTGGTTGATCATGGTAAATATCGGTCATATATTGTACGTTAAAACGTAAAAAATCTATAAGCTCGCAAGCTGAATCTATTTCAGCCTGATGTATAGTTTTAGATTGAGCAATCATCGTAGCAGCATTAATTTTTGCTCTGTAAGGACCAGCAATTAATTCGGCAGCTTTTAAAAATATAGCAGCACGTTGTTCCCATGGTGTATTTGCCCAAGTTTTTCTTGCTTCTAAAGCAGTGTTAATTGCTTCTTCAACGTGTTTTTTTTCAGCTAAATGATAAGTTCCAACAATATGTTTATGGTCATGAGGCGGAGACATTGTTCTTGTGTTTCCTGTTGTAACATCTTGTCCATTAATGTACATTGGCACATCAACTTGAGTGTTGATCATTGTTTTGTATGCTTCTAATACCGCTTCACGTTCTGGCGATCCTGGAGCGTAACTTTTTACAGGTTCG
Organism: Mesoflavibacter profundi; assembly: GCF_014764305.1. Taxonomy (NCBI): domain Bacteria; kingdom Pseudomonadati; phylum Bacteroidota; class Flavobacteriia; order Flavobacteriales; family Flavobacteriaceae; genus Mesoflavibacter; species Mesoflavibacter profundi. The sequence goes on along the minus strand of NZ_CP061703.1, from coordinate 522,194 downwards.
TTAACTGCAATAGGTACGTTAAAAAATCCTTTTCCCATAATTGAAATTTGAGTTTTAATTCTAAAATTTTGTCAAACAAAGGTACAATTTTAAAATCGTTTTAAAGGGTAATCCTGTATTGATATTAGTTATTTAATTCATGATTTTTTTTTGTAAGTTGCTTGAGGTTAATAGATCTAAGTATATCCATAAATAATTAATAATGAATGATGCTATAATTTTAACATTGGCGTATCCAGAAACCATTGTAATGGTCGCAGAAGAGTGGTATTCTCCTTATTTAAAATATTTTGGGATAGGAAAACAGGATTATGTTAGAGCAGGACATGCTGCAATGGTATTAATTAATAAGAAAACAGGAGAATTAGAATATCATGATTTTGGTCGATATATTACACCAGAACCAACCGGTAGAGTTAGAGGTAAACTTACAGATAACGAATTGGATTTTCCACTAAAAGCTACTATCGTTAATGATGACATTGAAAATTTAGATGAAATACTTTCGTTTTTAGGGACGCATCCTAAATTAACTCATGGCGATGGTATTTTGCTTGCTTCGGTTTGTAAGCGTGTAAATTATAATAAGGCTAAGCTTCATATTAAAAAAATGCAGCAAAAATCGTTTATTTATTATGCAGCTTTTAAGAAAGATGCTTGTAATTGCGCTAGGTTTGTAACCGATGCATTAATTGCAGGTGTAACTTGTGATGGAATTAGAAAACAATTAAAACGCAGTAAATGGTTTACGCCAAGTACGGTAGGTAATGTAATAATCGCTAATACAGAAAATCAAGTGTTTAAGGTTGATGAAACTGGAGAAATTTCAATCTTTAAAGGTTCTCAAACTTCTGAAAATATTAGATGTTTTTTAGATCGATTAAAAAATCATACGCCAAATCTAATTGGTACACAATTGCCAAAACCTATACATGGGATTTCTAAAAAAGCACAATGGTTATCTGGAATTGCTGCTGGTGCTTGGTTTGAATTAATAGATTTAGATGAAGAATGTCAATTTGAATTTAGACGAATTTCTCCTTACGGAAATATAGATGTACACGCTACTTTTTTAGTAGATGATAAAGCGTTTGATTATTACACGCAATGGGAATTTGTGCACTATTCTAATTGTAGTTATTTTCATGTCAAACAAAAAGATAAAGTGTACAGATTTGATAGATTGAATTAATTTATGGCGAATGGTGTGCTTAAATTAAATTTAGGAATTGCAACTTTAAACCCTTTTGTAGTTGTAAAATTAACCATATTGTAAAAACCACGCATTGCACCAAATGGAGACGTAAGTAAGCAACCTGAAGAATAGGTATGAGATTCGCCTGGTTTAATTACTGGTTTTTTGCCTATAACACCTTCGCCAGTTATTACTTCTTTTTTATTTAAAGCATCGTAAATAATCCATTCTCTAGAATTAAGCTGAACATAATCTTTGCTTTGATTTTCTATGGTAACTTGGTAACCAAACGCAAAGTGAATTTTATAATTTTTATAAAATGTCCCTTCAAAATTTGTTACTACAGAGATTTTAATTCCTTTTGTAATTTGTTGTACCATAATAGATTATGCCAATTCTTGTGGTGTAAAAATAAGAAATAATAGTCTAATTTTATGGTTTTAAAGGCTTTATATTGGGTTTTTTAACGATTAATTAGTAATTCCTACCGAGTTTTTTTCACCTAAACCTATAATTTGGTCATATCTAGCACCAAGTTCTCTGTAGTAAACTAATACTTTGTAGTTGTTTTCTGTTTGCCAAAAACTACCGCTTATTGCAGTGTGATCTATTGTTTTGTCTTTGTTTACTATAACATATTTGTAATTGTAGAAACCTTGCTTTAGTAAAAATGAGGTATTGTAAACACCTTCATCTTCAAAATATTCCATTTTATTAAAGTCTTCAATTTCATAATTATTAAAGTTGCCGTAAACGTAAATATGTTGTCCTTGTTTAAGTGCTTTGTATTGCAATGTAAAATGTACTCTAGCATAATCTGCTTCGGTATCTGGGTTATTAACATCTAATGCGGTGATTTTAAAATTTCCGTTAATATCAGGATTGTAAGTATATCTTTGACTAGCTCTAGATACATTTGTAAATAAATAGGTGTTATAAAGGTCTTTAAGATCTATAAATTGCACACCATTACTTGCAGCTCTAATTTCTTTATTTTCAAAATATAAAAACTCGTTTCCACCGTAAAAACTAGACTCTTCATTGTAGCGATAGGTAAGTTCATTCGCTAATATATATTGAGGTTTTAAGGTGGTAATAGCTGTTTTTAAATTGTTGTTTTGTATTACAACTGTTTTTACGGTTTGTTTAGGATTTACAAATTGTATTTGGCTAGAATTAATAGTGATATCAACAGATTGTTTCTGGTCTATTTCTTTTACATTTCTGGATCTTTTAATTGCTACACCAACATTTGCTTGTTGTTGGTAAACCATAAATTTTCTAGAAAAAACTATATCGTCATAATCATCATAGATTGTAATCATATAATTTCCAGTAACCTTTATCGCTTTAGTAAATTGGTTAGGTATAGATAATTTGTAATGCGAAAAAGTCTGTAAGGTGTTAAACGAGTTTTGATAATTTCTTATACGTTGCTCGTCAAAACCATCTAAATATTCAGATTCTACTAATTGCGATGGTGTCCAATCAAAGTTGTAGTGTTTAATTTCGTAGTAATAATCTTCTTCTTGACCGTTTAGTGCATCAAACTCTAGTATTAATTCTTCACCAAGTTTAATAATAGGTAATTGGCTTTCAGAAGTTCCGCCATTAAAATAGATTGTTTTTAAGTAATCTGGAGGCGTAATTTCAGTTGCTTTTTGAGCTGTTAAATTGTAACTAACAAAAAAGCAAAGAGTTATAATTTTAAATAATCTGTAAGACATCAAATAAATATTTTGGTAAATATAAGCAAAAAGAATGCCTAAGCATATTTGCTTATTTAGAATTAGTATAAATAAAGTTTTAAGAACTGTTAAAGGTTAGTTTTGAAGCATAAAGTTTGTATTTTTGCACCGATTTTTTTTAACTAAAATGACTTAAATAATATGTCAAACGACATTAAAATTAAAAAAGGTCTAGATATTAAGTTAAAAGGTGAAGCCGAAAAGGTGACTGAAAATGCTATAGTTAGCAACTTTTACACGATTAGACCAGAGGATTTTCACCAAGTTATTCCAAAGTTAGTAGCTAGAGTTGGTGATAAGGTAAAAGCAGGTGATACTGTTTTTTACGATAAAGCTAACGAAAACATTAAGTTTGTATCTCCTGTTTCTGGAGAAATTATCGAGATAGCTCGTGGTGAAAAACGAAGAATTTTATCTATCAAAATTCAAGCCGATAATGAGCAATCTTACCAAGACTTTGGATCTTTAGATGTAAATACTGCAACTGCTGAGGCAATCAAATCTAGATTATTAGAATCTGGATGTTGGGCATTTGTAAAACAACGACCTTACGATGTTATTGCAAAACCAAACAGTACGCCAAAGTCAATTTTTATTTCAGCGTATGCTAGTGCTCCATTAGCTGCAGATTTAGATTTTACTTTACAAGGTAAAGAGGCAGAATTACAAGCAGCAATAACGGCATTAAGCAAACTTACAGAAGGCAATGTTAATGTGTCTGTTGGAAAAAACAGTAATTCACCTTTCTCTAACATAAAAGATGCAACTATCCATAAGGTTTCTGGTCCGCATCCTTCTGGAAATGTAGGAACACAAATTAACAAAATAGATCCAATAAATAAAGGAGAAGTGGTTTGGACATTAAACGCGCAAGACCTTGTAATTATTGGAGAGTTATTTTTAACAGGAAAATTTAATGCAGAGCGTATTGTTGCTTTAGCAGGATCTTCTGTTAAAAAGCCACGTTATTTCCGTACTAAAATAGGAAGCGAAGTAGCAACAATGGTTTATGATAATGGCGTGGATAAAGACGGTAACGACCGTATTATTTCAGGTAATGTATTATCAGGAAAACAAATAAAACCAGATGGATTTTTAGATTACTACAGTAATATAATTACAGTAATTCCAGAAGGTGATGATTATGAGTTTTTTGGATGGAATAAGCCAATCTTTAATAAGATTTCTACATCAAGAGCATTAACGTTTTCTTGGTTGTCACCAAACAAAAAATACGATTTAGATACAAATACAAATGGAGAGCATAGAGCTTTTGTAGTAACAGGAAGTTACGAAGAAGTGTTCCCATTAGATATATATCCATTACAAATCTTAAAATCTTGTATGTATAAAGATTTAGATGAAATGGAAGCTTTAGGGATGTATGAGGTAGCACCAGAAGATTTCGCGTTAACCGAATTTATCTGTGTGTCAAAACAACCACATCAAAAAATAATTAGAGAAGGATTAGACTTAATGCTTAAAGAGATAGGATAATGGGTTTAAAAAGTAATTTACACAATTTAAAAGAAAAGTATAAAGGAACCAAAATGGCTCCTGCATTTAATGCAATTCATACTTTTTTATACTTGCCTAACGAGACTACTCACGGAGGAACTCATGTAAAGGCAGCAGACGACCTAAAGCGTACAATGAATACTGTTATCATGGCATTAGTACCATGTTTAATATTTGGTATTTTCAACGCAGGTTACCAACATTATGCAGCAATAGATGCAGCAGCAGGTATAACTAGAGAAGCATCTTTGTTTGGTAATTTCTTAACATGGGACAACTTTATTGTTGGAGCTTGGACAGTTTTACCTTTAGTTATAGTATCTTATGGAGTTGGTCTTTTAATCGAATTTATTTTCGCTGTAATTAAAGGTCACGAAGTAGAAGAAGGATACCTTGTAACAGGTATGTTAGTGCCATTAATCGTGCCAGTAGATATTCCATTATGGATGTTAGCAGTAGCTGTGATTTTTGGTGTTGTAATAGGAAAAGAAGTGTTTGGAGGAACAGGAATGAATATCCTAAACCCAGCATTAACTATTCGTGCATTTTTATTCTTTGCATATCCAACATGGATGTCAGGAGATAAGGTTTGGGTTCATGAAGCTGTAGAAAGAGCAGGAACACCAGACGCTATTTCAGGAGAGACATTATTAGGAGCATACGCTCAAAATAGTAGTTTAGCAGGAATAGATTATATGGATATGTTTTATGGTTTCATACCAGGTTCGGTTGGAGAAACTTCAAAATTATTAATCATTCTTGGTGCGTTATTTTTAATCTTTACTAAAATAGGAAGTTGGAGAATAATCGTTTCTACACTAGTTGGAGCTTTAACAATGGGATTAATTTTTAATGGTGTTGTAGAAGCAGGTTGGATAGGCGAAGGAAGCAAATTCTTTGGATTAATGAGTGTGCCTTTCTGGCAACATTTAATTATAGGTAGTATTTTGTTTGGAGCAGTTTACATGGCAACAGATCCTGTTACGGCTTCTCAAACTAATAAAGGTAAATGGATTTATGGATTCTTAATTGGTTTCATTTCAATTATGATTCGTGTGTTTAATCCGGCTTATCCAGAAGGTGTTTTCTTAGCAATCTTATTAATGAATGTTTTTGCACCAACTATAGATCATTACGTAGTACAAGGAAATGTAAAACGTAGAATGAAACGTTTAAAAGTTAAAACAGCTTAAGTCATGTCAAATAAAACAGATAGTAATATATATACAATTCTATTCGCTATTGGTATGGTAGTAGTTGTTGGTGCATTATTAGCATTTACAGCAGCTTCATTAAAGCCTACAATTGCCGAAAATGAAAGAATGGAAAAACAACAAAACATCCTTTATGCAATGGGTGTAAATGATAACGGAGAATCTGATGTTGCTTTTATCTCTACAGATAAAGTTGCCGATGCTTTTTCTAAATACATCACTAAACAAATTGTTATTAATGGTAACGATATTAAAGAAGATGAAAATGCTTATTTAATAGATGTAAAAAAAGAACAAGCTAAAGCAAAAAGTGGAGGCGTTAGAAGATTACCATTATTTGTAGGAGAAAAGGACGGAACGACTTTTTACATAGCACCTATTTACGGTAAAGGATTATGGGATGCAATTTGGGGATATGTAGCAATGGATCAAGACATGGTTGTTCAAGGTGTTTACTTCGATCATAAAGGTGAAACTCCAGGATTAGGAGCTAACATAAAACAACGTTATTTCATGGATGATTTTTACGGTGAAAAGCTTTTAACAGACAATGGTGTTTTTAAAGGTATTACTGTAGCAAAAGGTAATAACGATCCTAAAAATGAAATCAAAGACGATAATGAGGTAGACGCATTAGCAGGTGCAACAATCACAGGAGATGGTGTTTCTGCAATGATTAAAAATGATCTTAAATTATATCAGCCTTATTTTCAAACATTAAAAAATAAAGCGAACTAAATATGGGACTACTTTCAAAAAAAGACGCTAAATTAATTACAGATCCATTAGCAGATAATAACCCAATTACAATTCAAGTATTAGGGATTTGTTCTGCGTTAGCAATTACAGCAGAATTAAAAGCGTCGCTAGTAATGGGTATAGCTGTATTATTCGTTTTAGGTGTAGGCAATGTAGTGATCTCTTTAATGAGAAACATCATTCCTTCAAAAATCAGAATTATTGTACAATTAATTGTAGTTGCAGCATTAGTAATTATAGTAGATCAAGTACTTAAAGCTTTTGCTTATGAGTTAAGTAAAACACTTTCTGTATTTGTAGGTTTAATTATTACTAACTGTATAATTATGGGACGTTTTGAGGCTTTTGCTTTAGGTAACGGACCATGGAAATCTTTCCTTGACGGAATAGGTAATGCTTTAGGTTATGCAGTAATTTTAATAATAGTTGGATTTTTTAGAGAATTACTTGGTTCAGGAACATTATTTGGTTTCCCTGTATTAGGAGATCCTGTAGAAAAAACTGGCGTATATGCTTTAGGTTACGAAAACAATGGATTTATGTTAATGCCTCCTATGGCATTAATAATCGTAGGATTGATAATCTGGGTACAACGTAGTAAAAATAAAGCATTAATAGAAGATTAATAAGTAGCAGTATTTATACTGAAAACTCAAAATCATATGGAATATTTAGAATTATTATTTAAATCAATATTTGTAGATAACATGGTATTCGCAACCTTCTTAGGTATGTGTTCTTACCTTGCTGTATCTAAAAAAGTATCTACAGCAGTAGGTTTAGGAGCAGCAGTTATCTTTGTATTAGCTGTTACTGTTCCAGTAAACTGGCTATTAGATCAATATGTATTACAACCAGGAGCTTTATCTTGGTTAGGAGAAGAATATGCAAACTACGATCTTAGTTTCTTATCTTTTATAATGTTTATTGCAACTATTGCAACAATGGTTCAATTAGTAGAGATTGTTGTAGAAAAATTCTCACCATCATTATATAACTCATTAGGTATATTTTTACCACTTATAGCAGTAAACTGTGCGATTTTAGGAGGCTCATTATTTATGCAGTCTAGAGAAATACCAACTTTAAGTTTGGCTACAGTTTATGGTGTTGGATCTGGTATAGGATGGTTTTTAGCAATTTTAGCTATAGCAGCAATTAGAGAAAAAATTAGATATAGTAGTGTGCCTGCACCTTTAAGAGGATTAGGAATTACATTTATTATAACAGGATTAATGGGAATCGGGTTTTTAAGTTTTGGAGGAATGTTAACTGGTGGCGATGAAGAATCTGCTAAAAAGGATACTACAGAGCAAGTCCAAACAATTGACAAAACAAACAAAGACAAGGTTGCTCAAACTAACCAAAGCATAGTTAACAATACAACAGTAAAGTAACATGATTTTAGCAGCAAGTACATTAGGAACAGTTTTTACAACTGTCATAGCATTTTTAGTAATTACGCTAATTTTAGTTGCGTTATTATTATTTGTAAAACAAAAGTTATCACCTTCTGGACCAGTAACTATTAAAATTAATGGTGAAAAAGAAGTACAAGTATCTTCAGGAGGAACATTATTATCAACATTAGGTAATCAAAAAATATTTTTACCATCTGCTTGTGGTGGTGGAGGAACTTGTATACAATGTGAGTGTCATGTGTTACAAGGTGGAGGAGAAGCTTTACCTACAGAAACACCACATTTTACAAGAAAAGAGTTACAACATGGAGCACGTTTAGCTTGTCAGGTAAAAGTTAAACAAGACATGGAAATTACTATTCCAGAAGAAGTTTTTGGAATTAAAAAATGGGAAGCAACTGTTGTACGTAACTATAATGTTGCATCATTTATAAAGGAATTTGTTGTTGAGATTCCAGAGGATATGAATTACAAAGCAGGAGGATATATTCAAATTGAAATTCCTAAATGTGAAGTGAAATATTCTGACATAGATATTACAGCACATCCTGAAGAACATGAAACACCAGATAAATTTCAAGCAGAATGGGATAAGTTTGGTTTATGGCCATTAGTAATGAAAAATGATGAGACTGTTGAACGTGCATACTCTATGGCTTCTTACCCAGCAGAAGGTAGAGAAATCATGTTAAACGTTCGTATCGCTACACCACCATGGGATAGAGCTAAAAACGGTTGGATGGATGTAAATCCAGGAGTAGCTTCATCTTACATTTTTAATTTAAAGAAAGGTGATAAATGTGTGATTTCTGGACCTTATGGAGAATTCTTTATCAACGATTCTGATGCAGAAATGCTATATGTTGGCGGAGGAGCAGGTATGGCACCAATGCGTTCTCACTTATACCACTTATTCAAAACATTAAAAACAGGACGTAAAGTTACTTATTGGTATGGTGGTCGTTCTAAAAGAGAATTATTCTACTTAGAGCACTTCCGTGAGTTAGAAAGAGAATTCCCTAACTTTAAATTCTACTTAGCACTTTCAGAGCCTTTAGAAGAAGATAACTGGAAAGTTAAAAAAGATATCAATGACGAAGAAGGAGATGGTTTTGTAGGGTTTATTCACAATTGTGTGATCGATAATTATCTGAACCATCATGAAACACCAGAAGATATAGAATTATATTTCTGTGGTCCACCATTAATGAATAAAGCTGTTCAAAAAATGGGTGAAGATTTTGGAATACCAGATGAAAACATCAGATTTGACGACTTCGGAGGATAATTTAATAACACCTCGATATCATAAAAGCCAATGTCTAACGCATTGGCTTTTATTATTTTATCGGTAAAATACCGATTTTACCGAACAATTTTCAATCATAGAGTAATTTGTCGAAAACACTTACAATAAGTTGTTTTTTTAGGTTAAAGGGTTAATTTTGTCCGACTAAATACAAATTTCCCTAAATACTATGAGAAAAATTACTAAATTAATTTTTGTGTGTATTTGTGTTTTAAGTATCAACTTTAGTTACGGGCAAACTGGAGTAATTACTTCAAAAGATCAAATAAACACTGTAAAACCTACAAAAAAGAAGAATTCAAATTCTTCAAATGTAAATGGAAATCTACAATTAAATGAAGAAAATCAACGTTTTTTAAACGAAAACGGTGTAGTAAGATGTTTAACTGAAGAGTATAATGAACAACTTAGAGCTAATAACCCTAATAGAAGGTCTAAGCAACAATTTGAAGATTGGTTAGCTCCTTTAGTTCAAAGTTACAAGGCTGAACAAGCAGCTAGAGTTGCAAGCGGAAACGCTTCTGCAGCGCAAATGCCTGTTTATAATATTCCAATAATATTTCACGTAGTATCAGGTTCACCAGGTGATGCTGCAGATTTAGATGCTCAATATGTAAATGCTCAAATTGATCAATTAAATTTAGATTTTAGTAACCAAGCTGGAGCAGCTTCTGGTCCTTGGGCAGCAGTAGCAGCAGACGCTCAAATAGTTTTCGTTCCTGCGCAAGTAGATCCAAGCGGAAATCCTTTAGCAGAACCTGGAATTAATCGTGTGTATGGTTATCCAGGTCAATTATCTCAAGCAGATTTTGAAAACACAATTAAACCTGCAACAATTTGGGACCGTACGTTATATTGTAATAACTGGACTGGAAACTTAGGTGGTGGATTATTAGGGTATGCTCAATTCCCTGAAGGCTCTACTTTACCTGGAATGCCAACTACAGATGAGCCAAACAATACAGATGGTGTTGTTTGTTTATATACTTCAATAGGTTCAGTTGCTAATCCACATCCAAATGGTGGTGTTTATGCAGCTGGTAGAACATTAACTCATGAAATAGGTCACTGGATAGGACTTAGACATATTTGGGGAGATGGAAATTGTAATGTAGATGATTTTTGTAACGATACACCAACACAAGGTGGTTCTAGTAGTGGTTGTCCTACAACTGCTGATACATGTAATGATGGTGCAGGTGATCAAAGAGACATGGTAGAGAATTACATGGATTATAGTTATGATACATGTATGAATATTTTTACTGCAGATCAAGTAGCTAGAATGGTTACTGTAATGCAAAATTCTCCTGGAAGATCAGAACTTCCAAATTCTACTACAGGAAATGCTCCTTCACCTTCAGTTTCTTTTGCTGTTTCTTCAGCAAACGTTGTAGAAGGATCGGATTGTTCTTTTACAGATGTGACTGTAGATTTAAGTATTGCTCAAGGTCCATCTCAAAACGCTACAGCTAATGTATCGGTAAATGGTGGTACTGCAGATTCTAATGACTTCGTTTTACTTAATAATGTAGTTAATTTTAGTGCTGGAGCAACTGCAAACCAATCGGTAACTTTAAGAGTTTATAACGATGATTTTATAGAAGGAGATGAAACTATTGACTTAACATTTACGTTAAATAATAACGGTGGAGATGCTACTGTAGGAAATTCTGCTTACACATTAACAATAAATGATGACGATATTTTACCAACACAAGGTGGAAATTTACAAGATATTTTCTCAGACGATTTTGAATCTGGTTTTGGTCAGTGGACTGTAACAGGAGCACCTTCTGCTACTGATTTTGCTATAGGAAATAATACTACTTTTCCAGATGCAGGATATTTTAATCCAACAGGTAATGCTACTAATTACGCATATATAAATGATGATGATTGTAATTGTGATATGAGTGATGAAAGAATGGAAATTACAGGTGGAGTTGATTTAACAAATTATAGTTCGGCAGAAGTTTCATTTGATTATTCTTTTGATGATACTTACGGAGGTACTTTAACATTAGAGTTGTCTCTTGATGGAGGAGCAACTTGGCCTTTAGCTGCTCAATTAGGTACTACTGGAACTGGAACGGCTCAAAATGTGCCTTTTCAGACTATTACAATAGATTTGTCTGCTTACGTAGGCCAAGTTGTTCATCTTTCAATTCACTATAATGATGATGGTGGTTGGGCACAAGGTGTTGTAGTAGATAACTTTGCTGTTAGAGGACCAGGACCAAGAGCTGTTCAAACAGCAGTGAATTCAACTGTTTCAAACGATTTTTCAATTTTACCATCTGCAGGTACAATTTACCCATCAGATAGTGGATCTAATGATGTGATGTTAGGTATAACAAATAACGATGGTTTTGATTACGGATGTGTAGATTCTTCTGTATCTAGATCTGGAACAAATGCGCAATCATACAATGGTAGTGCAGGTACTAATTTAGTAATGGACAAAACGTTTACAATTACACCTACTAATACTACTAATTCAGGAAATAACACTGTAGAATTTTATGTAACTGCTGCTGAAGTAGCAGGTTTTACAGGAGCAACTGGGTTAACAGTAAATGATATTTATGCGCATAGAGCAGGAAGTGACGATGTAGTAGCGTTAACTGCAACTCCGTTTGGTTCAGACTATAGTTTATCAGGTGATTTTACAGGATTAAACGGTACATACTATTTAGGAGCTGAAGGAGCTTTTAGAAGTAGAGTTTCTCCAAGATTATTTTTGTCTGGAGCGTTTAATGGTACTTTAATGAATGACGATTTAAGATTAAATGGTTATATACCTACAACTTCACCATATTCAGATGCAATTACTTGTGATGCTGCAGTATTTAATGTTACGGGTAACGATGCTATTGTTGACTGGGTTTGGGTAGAGTTACGTGATGCAACTAATAATACGACAATATCTGCTAGTACATCTGCTTTATTACAAAGAGACGGAGATGTGGTTGATGTAGATGGTGTTTCTCCTTTAACATTAACAGTTCCAGGAAAAGATTACTTTGTTGTTGTTAATCACAGAAACCACTTAGGTACAATGTCTCTAAATACTGTTGCATTAACTGCTACAGCTAGTGTTGTAGACTTTACAAATGGTCTTTCTACTTTTGGATCTAATGGACAAACAGATTTAGGATCTGGAGTTATGGGATTATGGGCAGGAAATGTAGATGGAAATACTTCTATCCAGTATTCTGGTGCTAATGCAGATTCTCCAACATTACTTTCGTTTGTTTTAAATGATAGTGGAAACTTCTTAAACACTGCGACATACTCAGTGTCAGGATATAGTAATTATGATATTAACATGGATGGAAATACGCAGTATACTGGAGCAACTCCAGATACACCAAAAATTTTACAATTAGTATTATCACATCCAGGAAACTTCCTAAATACTACAACATACGAAATTACAGAACAATTACCTCAATAAATTAATCCATACAAACAATTATGAAACAAAATTATATCACAAAAATATTTTTAACCTTAGCAATTACATTGCTATCTTATAGTGCTAATGCACAAACAGAGTATACCTATACACTTATAGATAATGGTTCGTATAGTTATAGTGTTGCTGCTGTACCAAGCACTACAACATCTAACTTTCAAACATCTGTACAAGGATACGGATTTACAATCCTTGTTCCAGATGGAGTTACTTATACGATAGACTATTTTTTAGGTCAATCACCAACAGAAAATCGTTTTGACGCCAATCTTGTAGGAGGATCAGCAACAGAAGATGCTATTTTATTTTCGAATAACTTAAATGCTCCTGTTAATATTGCTGCTCCAAACGATGCTGCAAATCCAGTAATCTTCGTGACTTTAACTGTTACAGGAGATCCAACTTCAGGTAACATTAGAATTTTAGAAAATAATTCTACTGAAGCTGATACAGCAGGAACTCAGTTAGATGCTTACATGCAAGCAGATACTACAGATGATGCTACTGTAAACTATAGTAATAGAATTTTAACTCCAACAGGTTTATCAGGAACTATTTCTCATAGTTTTTCAACTTTAGGAGTAACTACTAATACGTTAGAGCAAATTAAGATTTTCCCTAACCCAACAAACGGAATTATTAATATTGCAGGTTTAGATAACGAGGTTGTTAAAGCATCAGTTTATTCTATTAACGGTCAATTAGTTTTAACTAAATCATCTAACTTAGATACTATTAATATTGCAGATGTTGCACCAGGTGTATACTTCTTAAATATAGAAACTACTACTGCTAATAAAGTTGTTAAATTAGTAAAGCAGTAAAATTTAGCATAAATTAATTTAAAGGTAATTTAAACCCAATACAGAAATGTATTGGGTTTTTTAATATATATAGTTTTAGCTTTTTATCGATTAAAATATCTGTTATTTTTGCAATATGGGAAAAGAATTAACAAAACAAGACCTTCATAATTTAGCAATGAATCATGTTGGTAAAGATTTAGAATCAAGAGGATTTGAATTTGTGGCAATAAATAGCAAGCTAAAAAGACATCCGCAATTTGTTTGTATAGACAAGAATAGTCAATATTATTTTGTGATTGTTAAAGCCGTGATATTACCCGAAAATCCGAATAATTACGATGTAATTTGGATGGAATCTTTTAAAAAACATGCCCAAAGCAAAAACGCAAAAGTATTATATGCTGGAGTAGGTTTAGGTAATCCAAACGGAGACCATTTGCCAGTATTTTTAAATGAAGAATATTTAATGGAATATAACGGGATTCAAGTAATAGAAACTAATTTAAATTAATCAATGTTCAGACAATTTTCTATAGTATTAATTTTACTTTTTTTATGTTCTTGTAAAAAGGAACATGAATTAATTAAAGTTCAAGGTCCAGTTTTTGGTACAGCCTATCAAATTCAATATTATGATAACAATGCCAGTAATTATCAAAAGCAATTTGATAGTTTATTTAAAGTATTAAATAATTCTATGTCTAATTACATTTCAACTTCAGACATATCTAAAATTAACAGAAGTATAAATGTAAAAGTTGATCACCATTTTAAGACAGTTTTTGAAGCGTCTAAAGTAATTTATAGGCAAACAGAAGGTGTTTTTGATCCAACTATAGGAAAGTTAGTCAACGCTTGGAATTTTGGCTCCGAAAACACTAAAACCGCTTTAGACAGTATTAAAGTAGATAGTTTGATAAAAACAGTTGGTTTTAATCGTGTTGGTCTTGAAAATAGTAAGGTGAAAAAACTTCCGAATACCTTTATAGATTTTAATGCAATAGCAAAGGGTTATGGTGTAGATGTCATAGCAGATTTTTTAGAAAGTAAAGGCATATCAAATTATTTAGTTGATATTGGAGGCGAACTTCGTGCAAAAGGAATTCATCTAAACAAACAAAAAGAATGGGCAATTGGGATAGAAAATCCAAATTTTGATGGTTCTCAAAGCTATTCTAAGATCATAGGTATTACAGATAAAGCTATGGCGACTTCTGGTACTTATAGAAAGTTTAAAGTAGACGAAAACGGTAATAAATACGCGCACATTATAAACACAAAAACGGGTTATCCAACACGAACCAATATTTTAAGTGTTTCTGTAATTGCAGATAAATGTATGATGGCAGATGGTTATGCTACAGCATTTCAAGCAATGGGAATAGAAAGAGTTGAAAAATTTTTAGCAAAGCATTTAGAATTACAAGCGTATTTAATTTTTGAAAATGAAAAAGGCGAGTTAGAAACGAAGTCTTTTAATGGTTTTCCTGAGTAGATTCAGAAAGATAAATAGACAAATCAGCAAAAAATCTTCACCAATCTACTTTTAAAGATTAATTTGTACAAAAATTACTCTTTCATGAACAAGTTATTGTTGTATTTCTTTTTTTTATGCTTTGCGTTTAACGCTTTAGCTCAAGAACCAGCAAAACTTCATTTGACCGAAAAAGATGGTCTTCCAGATATTGAGTTTTATAATGTTATTGAAGATTCTAAAAAATTTATTTGGCTTGCTGCAGATAAAGGTTTTTTTCGTTACGATGGTAAAAACTACCAGTCATTTACAAATTCAAAACAAAAAGGAAATTCCGTTTTTGGACCTTATGAAGACGCTTTAGGTCGCGTTTGGTGCAATAATATATCTGGACAATTCTTTTATGTCTCAGGTAATACCATGCATCATTTTATCGATTTGTCTGAAGAATTAAAAGGTGAACTTGCCGAATTTATTGTCACAGATTCTCAATTAATTATTTTCATCAGACACAATATTTTTTTGGTTGATTTAGAAACTAAAGCCATCCAAAAAAGCTTTAATAAAAAGGTAGAAATTGGTAAACCTTATAAGAATAATGAAGGATATTTATATACAGAAGATTGTAAAATTGTAAAAACCGATTTACAGTTTAAAAACAAACACTATCTACCGGTTATTATTTTTAAAAATTTTGAAAGACCAAAAGGAGTTTCACGCCTTATTAATATTGTTAAAAATGATAGTTTAGCATTTTATTTTTTCTCCCAGTACGATAAAAATAATTTATTCACATTCGATGAGAAATCAGGGATAAGTCAAAAAATAAAACTTCCAAAAACACTGGAGAACAGAATTATTGTTCATGTTTTTTTACATAATGACCAAGTCTGGTTTTCTACAGATTTTGGACTATTCATTTGTCAATTAAAAAATCAGGAATTAGTACTTCTAAATACATTTTTTTCATCTAAATACGTCACAAAAGTTTTAAAAGATAGCTTCAATAATTTCTGGATAACTACCAAAGGTGATGGTATTTACATTTATCCAAATATTAATGTTTTAAATTATAATCTAGCATTTGCAGATAAAAGTGTATCTGAAATAGAAAAGCTAAATGATTCAACATTAATTTTTGGAACTAATAAAGGTTATGTTGGTCTCATAAATGTAAATTCGGGTAAAGTAAAACCTATAGATACTACAGCTTATCGTGTCTCTAATATTTTTTATGAAGAAGAATCTAATGTTGCGATTATTTCAAAAGAAGACAGAACGTTAATTTATAATTTTAGAGACAAGATTTTAACTCAAGTAGACAACGAAACTAAAGGAGCGAAAGATATTGATTTTGGCAACGGAAAATTCTGTATTTCAATTTATAACAGTTTTGGTTTTATTGATGAAACTTTTCAAAAAATAGAAGTATTTATCCCAAAACGATCTTATGCAAATCACTTTTCAAAAACAAATAATGTGTTTTACAACGCTTCGGTAGATGGACTTTTCAGCATTAAAGAAAATAAAAATATAAAGGCTATAAACGATAATGGTAACCCCATTTTTGTAAAATCAATTACTCAAACTAAAGCTGGCGCTATTTGGGTTTCTACATTTAAAAACGGTGTTTATCAGATAGAAAATGATGAAATTGTAAATCATTTTACGGTTAAAGACGGTTTACTTTCTAATAAAATAACTCACATACAAGGTGATGATAATTCGCTTTGGATTGTAACAGAAAAAGGGATTCAATTATTGGACCTTAACTCCAAAATATTTAAAACCTTGACGATGCAAAACGGTATTCCTTCGTATCGTATTATGGATATAGAACCAGTTGGCGATCATGTATTTTTTGCATCAAACGAAGGATTATTTAGCGTAAATAAAAAAACAACTTTTAATACTACAATAACACCAGAAGTCTATTTTACTGCGGTAGATGTAAACTTTAAAAATCAAGAATTTTTACCAGCATATAACCTGTCGCACAATCAAAATTCAATTAAAATAGCTTTTAATACCAACGGTTTTAAAAGTCACGAACATACAAAATATCAATATAGATTAATAGGCGAAAATGATAATTGGCAAACAACGGAAGATCTTGTAAATACTGTAAATTATAACGGATTGCCAAGTGGTAATTATACCTTTCAAGTAAAAATAGCCAATAGTAATAGTACAGTAAAATGCATAGATTTTAATATTGCCAAACCGTTTTGGCGCACGTGGTGGTTTTATGCACTGGTAGGTGCAGTTTTAGCGAGTTTGTTGTATGCTTTTTATAGAAGAAAAATAAACAAACTCACCAGAGAGCAAAATGCAAAATTACAGAATGAAATGATGAGCAGGCAGCTTGTACTGTCACAGTTAGAAAATCTTCGTTCTCAAATGAATCCGCATTTCATCTTCAATGCACTCAATTCTATACAAGAATATATTGTGTTGAATGAAAAGGATTTAGCAAGTAGTTTTCTTATTAAATTCTCACGATTAATGCGAATTTATTTAGACCATAGCCAGCAAGACCAAGTATTACTTTCTGAAGAAATTAACGCATTAAATATTTATTTAGAACTCGAGAAAAATAGGTTTGAAGATGCATTAGATTATGAGATTGCTATATCAAAAGACTTAAAAACTAATCAGATTAAAATTCCTTCGTTGTTTATTCAACCTTATGTTGAGAATGCCTTAAAACACGGTTTGCTTCATAAAAAAAGCCACAGAAAACTCGATGTTACTTTTAAATTAGACGATTCTAAAACTAAATTTCTTTGTATTATAAAAGATAATGGTATTGGTGTAGAAGCTTCAGCGCGACTGAATGAAAACAGGAATCCACAACATCGTTCGTTTGCTACAAGCGCTAATAAAAAGCGTGTTGAGCTTTTAAATCATAAGCGAAAACATAAAATTGAAGTGGTAACCGAGAGTAAATCTTATGCAGAAGATTCTGGAACAACGGTAACCATAATTATACCTTTAAATCGATAATATTGTAAGTAATGTTACATTTAGAGGATTATAAATAATAGCCAATTATAAGTACATGAAAGCACTAATTATTGATGATGAAAACAAAGCAAGACGCCTTTTAAAATGCATTATAGAAGAGCTTTGTCCTGAGATAACAACTATTTTGGAAGCACCAGATTTAGAAATTGGCGTTGCATTAATACAACAAGAGCAACCAGAAATTGTGTATTTAGATATTGAAATGCCAGAATATTCTGGGTTACAAATTGTTGAATTTTTAAGCGAAGAAGAGATTAACTTTCAGATAATTTTCACTACAGCTTACAATAAATATGCAGTAGATGCTTTTAAAATTTCGGCAATAGATTATTTGTTGAAACCAATAGATAAATCCGAGCTTCAATCGGCAACTAAAAAAGCCATAGCTACTATAAAAAAATCGAGTATAAACAACCAACTAAACGATTTAAAAAATACCTTCAAGCAACTGTCTTTAAATAAAATAGCTTTAGAAGTGCCTAAAGGATTTATTTTTGTGTCGCATGAAGATATTGTGCTTTTTGAAGCTGATGGTATGTACACCAAAGTATATTTAGAAAATGGCGATACCGAGTTTATTTGTAAGCCAATAAAACACTTTGTAGAGCAATTAAGTAACCTCACTTTCTTCCATAAAACACATCGATCTTACTTTATAAATTTGAAGCATATTAAAGAATTATCAAAACGCGACGGACATCATTTAGTGATGAGCAATAATATGACTATTCCAATTTCAAAAGATAAACGTAACGAGTTTATGAGCATTATTAGGGAAACTTTTAATACCTAAAAGTACGTTCAGCAAAAAGTAAATCACTTTCAGAAAGAAAATAAGAAGTTTACTACTTTTTTCTAGAGTTTTGAAATCTAATTTCAAATCAAAAATTATGAAAACAAAATTACTAATGTTCTTATTTTTTTCTGTATCTCTCATTGTTAATGCGCAATGGAGTCAGGTTGGAAGTACACAGTTTACAAATTTTACAGATAATGTTGCAATGTCTTTTCATCCAACAAATGGGAGACCTTATGTTGTATATAATGATGTAACAGACGGTAATAAACCCAAAGTTATGCGATATAATGGTGTGTCTTGGGTTGCTGTTGGAGGTACAATATCTAATATGGCTTCTGCTAACCATGCTATTAAGTTTAATCCTGTAACAAATGAACCATGGATAGCTTACAGAAGAACAGCAGATGACCAAATGGATGTTTATAGTTTTGATGGTACAAATTGGGTAGCTAGAGGTGTTAATATTAATTTAGGATTTACAGATAACCCATTTCAAATTCAATTTAACTCGAGTGGAGATGCTAGAGTAGCAGGAAAAATAACTAGTAAAAAGTTAAGAATAATTCAATTTCCTAGTGGTACATTATCTGGTTCTGCATTAGAAGAAGTTTTAATTAATTCACCTCAATATGTTTTAGATCATAATTACGATTATGTTAATTATAACGATTATTTTGTTGCTTACGCAGGTACAGATAACTCTAGTGTTGTTGGAAGAAAACCTGTAGGTAGCAGTAGTAATGTTTCTAGTTTTGATATGTATGCGTATATAGGAGGAAGAACATTACGTAAAATTTCAGGAATTAATAATAAGACATTAGCAGCAGCTTATAGATTGAATGGAACTGTTGAAGAGATTTTGATATTTCAAAACACGTCATTAGTTAGTTATTACAATACGACCAAAGATGTGGTTAAGTTTAGAGAGAATTTAATTAATAATAAAAATTATTTAATGTACTCTGACTTTTCAGAAAATTTGTCTTTTAGTATAATAAATGATAATGGTACTATTAATAGTTCTTTACCATCGCCAGGTGTTTCTACATCAAGCGCCAATTTTTTTGCAGAGATGGAAATGAATCCTGTTACAGGTAATATGTTTATAGCATATATGGACTCTGGAAAGTTATCAGTACAAGAATTTACAACTGCACCAATTTTATCAAGAATATATGTAAATGCGAATGTTTCAGGAGGAAATGGTAGTGGAGATTCTTGGTCAAACGCTATGACTACTCTTAATTTTGCGTTAGGATCTGCAGATGTTAATACTTCTGAAATTTGGGTTGCAGCTGGAACATACAAACCAGGAAATAATAGAACAGACTCATTTAATATAGCTATTGATGGACTTCATGTTTATGGAGGTTTTAATGGTACGGAATCTTCAATTTCAGAACGTGATATTTTAGCAAATCCAACCATATTATCAGGCGATTTAAATGGTGATGATGCTGGACATGGTTCAGGTACAAGAGGAGATAATTCGTATCATGTAATGCAAATATCAAATGCTGATAATGCTGTGATTGATGGATTTAAAATCATGTATGGTCACGCCAATGGTTCAAGCACAAACGCTTATGGTGGCGCTATTAATATTTTGGGCCAAACATCTAATTTAATTATTAAAAACTGTGAGTTTGATGAAAACTTTGGGTTAAATGGCGGTGCAATACGCTCGTACTTGAATAACAATACAAGTATGACGTTTCAAAATTGTGTTTTTAATAATAATTTAAGTCGTTATGGTTCGGGTTTATATTTTCTAGTAAATCAAAATAGAACAGTTACCTTAGATATGGTTAATTGCTTATTTACTAATAACGTATCTTATGATTTTAGTGGTTCAGCTTTAGGTTACACCGGAAGTTCAGCTTGGATAAGGGCAAATGATACAGGAGCTAATTTAACAACAACAATAACCAATTGTACTTTTGCAAATAATGAAGATAATGGAACTTACTCGAGTTCTCTTAAAGGTACTTTAGCATTAAGTAGAAGGTCTGACGGAAATAGTACACACAATGCAACGATAAATAATTCAATATTTTATTTTAATGATCAAGGAGCATCAGGAGTCGTTGGACTTTCTGTAAACCCAGGACATGTTAATTATCCAAATACGGTTTTTGTAAATAATTCTATTAGTGAAGATAATTTTAACAATTTATCATACTTAACAAATACGTCAAATGCAGACCCATTATTTATAAATGCCAATAATAATGATTTTACATTACAGCCAGGTTCGCCAGCTATAGATACAGGAGATAACAGTTTAGTGCCATCTGGTATTACTTCAGATTTATTATTTAATCAACGTATACATAATGCAACTGTAGATTTAGGTGTTTATGAATATGGAGCAGCTTCAACCTTATCTGTTGATGACTTTGAATTAACAATAAATGATGTTAAAGTATACCCAAATCCAACATCAGATTATATAAATATTAAATCACCTATCAACATTAATTCAGTTGAAGTTTATGATATGTTAGGAAAGAAAATTATCGATTCTAAATACAAAACAATAAACTTAAAATCTATACCAAATGGCGTGTATCTAGTTAAAGTTATTACAGAAAACTCTATATATACTAAGCGTATTTTAAAAGAATAAACGATTTGCTATTAATCAATCTTAAAAGGGAAGTCAATTTAAAGGCTTTCCTTTTTTTTATACATAACTTGTAACAAAATTTACATCTAGGCAATACCAAAAAAACGCTAATTAGAGTAATTAGACCTAAAAGCACTAGTTTTTCCTTTAGTAACATTATTAAAAGTCAAGATATATCTTATAGAGCTATTTATTATGAAATTTTAATTGTTAACGCTTATGCCTATGTTTTTTTAGTTTTAATTTCTATTTTAGAAGTCCATAAAGCCATTTTAGAAATACTTTATTTTTATATAAATAGAAATCACCATCTTGCATAAATTATATATTAGTTATGCTAAAAACAATTCATTTATTAATTTTTCTGTTTGCGTTTCAATTAGTATCTGCTCAAGACACCAACAAAAAACTAGATAGCTTAAATGCAATACTTTCAAAAATTAAGAATGATAGTTTACGAAGTTTAGAATACCAGAAGTTGATTAATTTAAATAGAAAGGCAAATCCAAAACTTCATTATTTAATAATTAAGCAGCATCTTTGTGAATTACAGACTACTACGTCAAACAGTGGACGCGGTAAACTTTATAGAGAATTAGGAATTAACTACAGAAATCAAGGTAAGTTAGATTCTTCTTTAGCATACTACAACAAGGCAAAATTAATATTCGAAAAATTAAAAGATACCTTAAACATAGCAAAAACCCAAAGTAGTTTAGCTAATGTGTTGAAGGCAAAAGGCGATTATGAAGGCGCTATAACTAACATAAAACAGTCTATCAGTTTTTTTAAAAATTTTGAAGACAAATTACCACAAGCCATAGTACTAAACAAAGTTAATTTAGGCGGTATTTATGTGTTTATAAAAGATTGGGAAAATGCAGATAAGTATTTTTTAGAAGCTTTTAATCATCCATTTATACAAAAAACACCATCGGCTTTAAACAGTGTTTGTATAAATTTAGTGAGTACTAAAACTGAATTAAATGAATTTACAGAAGCTCTTAAATACGCCTCAATTGCTGAAAAAACAGAAAAAAGACCTAAAAGTTTAGCAAACCTAAATAACAATATTGGTATTATTTACGAAAAGCAAAATAACTATCAACGCGCTAATTCTTACTATAAAAAAAGTCTAGAACTTAATCAGCAATTAAATAATAAGAATGGCATCATTAAGAGTTATAATAATTTAGGGAATAATGCCAGAAAATGGAAACAATACAATCAAGCTGAAACGTATTTACTTAAAGCAAATAGATTATTGGAAGAAGCAGATAATTTAAATTCGCTTCATTTTAATTACCAAATGCTCTTTACATTATACTACGAAAAAAAAGACTATAAATCGGCTGTAAAATATAGTATTTTAGAAAAACAACTTAAGGATTCCATCATTACGATAGAGAAACAAAAAGCTATTGCCGATTTTGAAGTTGCCTACGAAACAGAAAAGAAAGAGCGAGAAAAAAATATAGCTCAGCAACAACTTCTAATTTCGCAATTAGAGAACACAAAAAATAAAAACTTACTTTATAGCGCACTTGTAATTTCTGGTTTATTATTAATTGCAGGTTTGTTTTATTACAGTAGGTTAAAAGCTAAGAAGAAAGCTGAAATAATCACGTTAGAATTAAAAGAAACACAAAAACGATTAGCATTAGAAAAGCAATATAAGGACAGCGAACTTAAAGCGTTGAAAGCACAAATGAATCCGCATTTTATATTCAATGCATTAAACTCTATTCAAGATTATATTGTGTTAAATCAGAAGAATTTAGCAAGCGATTATTTAGGTAAGTTTGCCGATTTAATTCGTAATTACCTTCATTTTAGTGATACAGGCTTTATTTCTATTCCAGAAGAAGTTCATAACCTAAAACTATATTTAGAGTTAGAAAAACTTCGGTTTGAAGATGCTTTAGACTATCAAGTTACTGTAGATGATAAAGCAAATTCAGAAGCCATAAAAATACCAACAATGCTTATTCAACCATATGTAGAAAATGCATTGAAACATGGATTGTTACACAAAAAGGATAACCGAAAATTAAGTATTTCTATTTCTAAACCTTCAGAAAAAATAATACAATGTATTGTACAAGATAATGGCATTGGTAGAGAAAAGTCCAAAGCTATAAATCAAAAACGTCAATATCAGCATAAATCGTTTGCATTAAAAGCAACTACCGAGCGTTTAGATTTACTTAACTATGGTAAAGAACGAAAAATAGGTGTAGAGATTTTAGACTTAAAATATGAGGATGAAGCTACAGGAACTAAAGTGATTTTAAACATACCAATAGTAAATAAATAATTATGAAGGCTTTAATTATAGACGACGAGAAAAAAGCAAGACAAGTACTGCAAATATTGGTAGAAGAAAATTGCCCAAAAATCACCACAATTTTACAAGCCGATAATTTAATGTCTGGCGTAGAATTAATAAAGCAACAAGCACCAAATATTGTATTTTTAGATATAGAAATGCCAGAACATTCTGGACTAGAAATTTTAAATTTTATAGAAAAAGAAGTTCATAATTTCGAGATAATTTTCACTACAGCTTACAGTGAGTATGCAATACAAGCCTTTCAACTTTCTGCAATCGATTATTTATTAAAACCAGTAAGACCAAGTCAAGTAAAGGATGCGGTAGACAAAGCGATTAAATTTTTAGGTAATTCGCAAATCAATAAACGTTTAACCGAATTAAAAAGCAGCTTAGAAGATGCTAATTTTAAAAAAATAGGATTGCCAAACAGTAACGGAATTAAGTTTGTAGACTTTACAGACATTATTATGTTTGAAGCAGATGGTATGTATACCAATGTTACTACACAATCAGAAGGAGATATTTTAGTAAGCAAACCTTTAAAATTCTTTGTAGACTTACTACAAAATATAAAAATGTTTTATCGTCCGCATCGTTCATTTTTAATCAACTTAGCGTTTATAAAAGAATACATTAAAAAAGATGGCGGTTATATTGTAATGGAAAATGATAAAACAGTTTCAATTTCTAACGATAAGAAAGAAGAATTTTTAACCATAGTTCAAAATATTTAGCTTTTAAAAGCTGAAAAGTCCATTTCAGAAATTTGCCACTAAATACAATGATGTTTAGTGGCAATTTTGTTTTCATATTAATCTTTAATTCAATAATCATGAAAACAAAATTACTCTATCTATTTGTTTTAATAACTACTATTAGTTGGTCGCAAGGTTCAACGGATTATGTAAAGTTCTATAGTTTTGATGGTGGTAGTTTAGTTAATGTAGCTAACCCTGGTACCTACGATATGACAGTCATGGGCTCAAATAACTATACTACAACTACTGATCGTGATGGTGATGTAAATGGTGCGCTAGACATCACCGCTGCAGAGTTTAACACAGGAGCATTTACAGGAAATCCAGAGGAGTTTACTTATAGCTTTTGGATAAAAACTACAACGCAGGATAATGCGTTCAGGACCATTTTTAGACATCGAGACAATAACTCGAGTAACTCTGGTGGTGGTGTACGCGCTCATCTTCGTAATGGCGCTGTAAATGCTTCATTTGCAGTGTCTTCACCTGTTGGAGCAACCTTTGTGACTGCAAATAGTACTTCTGTTGCTGATGGAAATTGGCATAACATAAGCGTCACTCTACATGTAGAAATGAATAACTCTTCTCAAAAAAGTTGGGAAATTAAAATATACGTAGATGGAATACTTAACGACACAAACGTACAAACTTTAAATGTCTCACAAAATCCTCAATTGTTTACCTCATCCAGAGATCTTATTTTTACAGATGCCTCAAATGATTCTAGCGAAGCACCTTATATAGGTGAGTTGGACGACATTAAAATATGGACGAGAGCTCTTTCGGATGCTGAAGTTTATGACTTAGCAACCATTTCCTCATTACCTAATGACGCAGTGCGAAATTATAATTTTTCTAATGGCAGTCTAGAAAACACAGGAACCATGTCAGGAGGTGATTTAATCACCACAGGAACGGCATATGCTAGTGTAACAGATTTTGATGGAAATATTAATAGTGCATTAGATATGAATGGTGATGTTTTTGACGGAGGAGTAACACCTATCACTAGCCAAAACAGTAGCTATAGTTTCTGGATAAAGGTAGAGCCAAGTTCTAATGGTACAGCAAGAGTGTTAACTCATTATGAAACGGGTCTTGGTTCGGTTGAAGTGTATATACAAAATAATAACCTTTTTGCTAGAATGGAGGATTCTGCAGGATATAGTAAAGTTTTTTCCACTCCCAATATCAATGACGGTCTCTGGCACCATATCGCCTTAACCATAGAGCAAGTCACTGCCAATAACATTAACGGCTATGAAGGTTCGTTTTACAAAGACGGTGTTTTGATTGCTACAGATGTAACAAATGGAATAAATAGTCAAACAGGAGGGAATAATTGGATTACGTTTTTTACAAATCCTGTATTTAGTCTTAGTGATACTCTAGCAAATGCTGTATTTTATCAGGATGCTATTGATGAGGTAAAAGTCTTTGATCGAGCGCTTACAGTTGCAGAAGTTACAGCTCTAGCGACAAACAATACTAATCCGCCACTTCCGCAAGTGTTTGTAGATGCAAGCGCTACAGGTAATAATGATGGTACAAGTTGGGCAGATGCTTACACGAACTTGTCATCAGCATTATCAACAAATCCTTCTACAGGCGCACCTGTAGAATTTTGGATAGCAGATGGTACTTATACTCTTACTTCTAATAATAGTACATTTACAGTAAGTCAAAATCAAAAATTATATGGTGGCTTCAACGGTACAGAAACACAACTATCACAACGAAACCCAGATGTTAATGAAACTATTTTGTCTGGAGATGTTAATGGTAATGATACTGGTACTTTAGATTTTAATTTACCTGCTTACCAAGACAACGCATTTCAAGTTGTTACATTGTCAGGAAATGATGTATTGTTAGATGGTTTAACTATTAAAGGAGGTAATGCTAGAGGCAATAATAAGTTTGGATCTGCAATTTTAATTCAAACACCTGTTAAAGTTGCTAGTTTTAATAAGTTGCTTATTGAAGATAACCGAGTAAATAATGCTGGAGTTGTTTATTTTGGTCATGCTTCAACCCAATCAGGAGCTTTTAATTATACCTTTACTAATTGTATTTTTAGAAATAATTTAGGACGGTTTGCTACAGTATTTTATGCTAGTAACCCAAGAGGAGCTTCTGCAAAAACAACTTTTTTAAATTCAGTATTCTATGATAATGTGGTTGCTAATGTACCTAACGAAGCAAACGGAATAAATTCTTTATTTTGGTTTAGAACAGACATTGCTACAAATCAAGTAGCAGAAATTATTAATTGCACAATTGCAAGTAATGATTTTAATGCAAGTAGTAATGCTGCAAGTATAATATCCGCTTCCAGAATTAATGGTAATTGTACAGCACGATTATATAACAGTGTCCTATGGGATAATAAAACAAGTAACGGCGCAGAACACATTACTTTAGGAACATTTAGTACGCAAACTGTAGCTACAAGAGTGGTACAAAATAGTATTGCGCCTAGTTTTAGTTCTGGAATTGCTCAAAACTCAAGTACAGCAGACCCAATTTTAGCTGTTTTTCCTGATAAATATAAATACCGTATTGCTAATACATCTTCACCAGCTATAGATTTTGGTAATAATACGTACTTGCCTTCTTCAATTATTCTTGACTTATTAGGTAATAATAGATACGTAAATACTGTTGTAGATGCTGGCGCATATGAGTTTGATACTTCATTATCCATCTCAGAAGTAAGTTTAAAGGATATTACTTTTAACGTTTACCCAAATCCTACAAATTCTATAATTAACATAAAGACTAATCACATAATTAGTAAGATAGATGTCTACAATTTATTAGGAACAAAAGTATTGTCTTCTAATAAAAATAAGATTGATGTAAGCGAATTACAAACAGGTATGTATTTATTAAAAATACAAACTGAGAATAATCAACAAATAACAAAACGATTTATTAAAAATTAATATTATGAAAAAAGTAGTTTTTATAATGTGCTGTATTTTCAGTACTACATTATTTGCGCAGAAAACGATTTTTGAAACATTAAAATCTCATGGAAAGGAAGCTAGATATCAACGTTATGGTGATATTTACAAAACCAAGAAAGGGAAAAATGCAGCTATGACTAGTTCAGGAAAATTAGTAGTAAAAATTAATTATGTAGATGATATTAACGCAGGCATTACAACACGATATATTTATAAAGGTAAATCTACTTTATTAGATAATTTTGATGGAGCAACAAATAGTGTTGTAAAGCAAATTGGGTTTCCAAACACATCAGTTTTACTTCATCAAACTAAAAATTCTGGTTATGTAGCTATGGGTAACTATCTTTTTTTTATTGAAGGCTTTTCTGAAGATTTTACCGATTTTAGAAAAATTTCAAGATTCTATATTTTAGATGGTAGTGCTAAAAAAGATAAGACATCTAAAAAGAAAAAAGGAAAATTTTGGAATAAGTTAAAGTCTTCGGTAGTTTATCAAACAAACGAAAATATTAACGAAGGAACTGGTCCTGAATACGAAGAGGCTATGGCAAGAGACTTAACAAGTGAAGTTAAGACGTATTTAAAAGAAATGAAAGCAAAGCAAAATGCTTATGTGCTTACAGTTAATGATAAAGCCGATTTAAAATTATTAAAAGAAACTGTTGAAGATTATGGTGTTTATGTACGTAAGAAAAACAAAGAGTTTTGGGATACACCAGAAGGTAAAGAGATAATACGAAATAATAAATATGCTAAATTAGCTACTAAACGACATTTAGAAAGTTGCAGGTTATCAAGCAATGCTTGCGATGATCCTTTACACGATTAAATGTAACCAAGAATTTAAAGGAAAGTCAATTTAAAGGCTTTCCTTATTTTATATAGCTTGTAATAAAATAAGTAACCAACCAATAACAAAAAGTAAACCGCCAATAGGTGTAATTGGACCTAAAAACTTTAGTTTTTTTCCTTTTGCATCACTTAAAATCAAACCGTAAATGCTAAAGGAAAAAAGTACAATGCCTAAAGTGAAACACCAATACATTGCAGAAGTTGAATACTGAAAATTAAACCCAAGAAGTAACAAAACAATAGCATGATACATTTGGTATTTTACACCAGTTTCAAAACTTTTAAGTTGATCATTTGATAAGATTTTCTTTAAAGCATGAGCTCCAAAAGCACCAAATATTATGGCTAACATGCCAAAAAATGCACCTGTAATGATAAAAGTTTGTTGTGTCATAATGGTTTCTATTTGTAACAAACAGGAATAATTTCACCTTTTGCTAAACGGTATTTATCAATTTCAGCTTCTGAAAAATTTGCAGTGTAATCCACTTCTTCAACTTTAAAACCTATACTTCTAAGTTTGTCAAAATAATCACGACCATAAATACGTACGTGATCGTATTGACCAAAAATTTCAGCACGTTCTTTTTTGTCTGTGATGGTGTTATCCTCAAAAGTTTTAGCGCGATTTAAGTCTTGCGGTATTTGCAAAATCGCCATTCCGTTAGGTTTTAAAACACGATACAATTCTTGCATTGCTTTAGTATCGTCTGGAATATGTTCTAAAACGTGATTACATAAAATAACGTCGTAAGTGTTATCTTTAAAAGGCAAATCGCAAATATCTGCTTTTACATCTGCTAATGGTGATAGTAAATCGGTTGTCGTGTAATCTAAATTTTTAAGTTGTCTAAAGCGTTTGTAAAATGCTTGTTCTGGAGCAAAATGAAGTACTTTTTTATTTGAAGTAAAAAAATCAGTTTCATTTTTTAAATAGAGCCACAATAGTCTATGTCTTTCTAAACTTAATGTAGAAGGCGAAAGTACATTAGGTCTTTGTTTACCGTAACCATAAGGTAAAAAAGTCTTAAATGCTTTTCCGTCTATAGGATCTATATGGTTATTTCCTTTTAAAACAAATGCTAAAATAGGTCTTGCGATATAGCTTAACCTAATTAGCAATGGTCTTGGAATAAAATTAAGTATGTATTTGAATATTTTTTTCAAGTTAATTTTGTCATTCCGCACTTGATGCGGAATCCATAATAGTTCTTTTGTATTTAAAGATCCTAAAAGAAAATTTAAACATTTTTAGTTTTAAAAGTTTAGTTTAAAATTATAAAACTAAAGCTTGCTGTCTAAATTCATTTTCCTCATCACTTTCAATACCTAAAGCATCATAGATGTAAGCAAAAGTAGATAATAATTCAGGTTTGCCATCTAAAATAGCAACGTCATGCTCGAAATGTGCACTAGGCTTTCCGTCTAAGGTTGTAATTGTCCAACCATCACGGTGTTGTTTTATGCGTTTTGTACCCATATTTATCATAGGTTCAATAGCAACTACCATTCCTTCTACAAATTTTTTACCTCTACCACGTTTACCGTAATTTGGCATTTCTGGATCTTCGTGCATGGTTCGGCCTAATCCATGACCAACTAATTCCCTAACAACACCATATCCATGATCTTCGCAATATTTTTGAATAGCAAAACCAACATCACCAACGCGATTTCCTAATTTAAGTTCACGTATACCAACGTATAAAGATTCTTTAGTTACTTGAAGTAATTTTTCAGTTTCAGGATCAATGTCTCCAACAGCAAAAGTATACGCATGATCACCGTAAAAACCATTTAAAATTGCACCACAATCTACAGATATAATGTCACCTTCTTCCAATGGTTTGTTATTAGGTATTCCATGTACTACTTGCGAGTTTGGACTCATGCAAAGTGTATTAGGAAAATCGTATAGACCTAAAAATCCAGGAATTGCACCAAGATCTCTTATGTGCTCTTCTGCGATTTTGTCTAATTCTAAAGTGGTAACACCTGGTTTTATTGCTTTAGCAACTTCGCCTAAAGTTTTAGATACAACTAATGCAGATTGGCGCATTAATTCTATTTCTTCTTTTGTTTTTACAATAATCATAAATAAAAATTATAGACTGCAAATATACTTAAAATAATATTCTATAAAGTTTGTAAAACATGACATTTAGCAGGATTTTAAAAAATGATGAATTGTAATTTTGTAGAAAAATTAACCCTATGTATTCACCAGTAACCGCAGAAGAAGCAGTAAAAGTAATTAAATCAAATAATAGAATATATGTGCAAGCAGCAGCAGCTGCACCTCAAGCTTTAATTAAAGCTTTGTCCTTAAGACACGAAGAATTGAAAAATGTTGAGGTTTGCCATTTACATACCGAAGGTGAAGCACCTTACGCAAATCTAGAGTTAAAAGACAGTTTTCATGTTAATTCATTTTTTATAGGAAAAAATGTAAGACATACTTTAAAAGCTGGAAATGGCTCTTACACACCTGTTTTTTTAAGTGAATTACCGCTTTTGTTTAAAAGAAATATAATTGATTTGGATGTAGCATTTATTCATGTGTCTGTACCAGATAGACATGGCTATTGTTCTTTAGGTGTTTCTGTTGAGGCAACTTTAGCAGCAATAGATAATGCTAAAATTGTAATAGCCCAAATTAATAAATACATGCCACGTACGCATGGTGCTGGAATTATTCATATTTCTGAAATTGATCAGTTTGTAGAACATCACGAGCCATTACCAAGTCATGATGCTTTACCACCAAATCAAGTTGAAGATAAAATTGGTGAATACGTAGCTAATTTAGTTAAAGATAGAAGTACATTACAAATGGGAATTGGTAGTATACCAAATGCAGTGTTAGCACGATTGACTAACCACAAAGATTTAGGTTTACATACCGAAATGTTTTCTGATGGTGTGATAGACTTAATACTAAAAGATGTTATTAACGGAAATTATAAAGAAATTAATCGCGGTCGTGCTTTAGCCACATTTTTAGTAGGTTCACAACGACTATACGATTATGTAGACGATAACCCGTTTGTAGAAATGCGAGCGTCAAATTACACTAATGATGTTTCAATTATAAAACAAAATCCTAAAATGGTTGCTATAAATTCTGCTATTGAAGTAGATGTGACCGGACAAGTTTGTGCAGACTCTATTGGTGCGCATATGTATTCTGGAGTTGGTGGACAAATGGATTTTATACGAGGCGCATCTTTAAGTGAAGGTGGTAAGGCAATTATAGCATTACCATCGATTACAAAAAATGGTATTAGCCGAATTGTACCATCTTTAAAACCAGGTGCAGGTGTAGTCACTACAAGGTCGCATGTACATTATGTAGTAACCGAGTATGGTGTTGCTAGTCTTTACGGAAAAACAATTAAACAACGTGTAAAAGCTTTGGTTAATATTGCTCATCCAGATCATAGAGAAGCAATAGATAAATCGTATTTTGAAATGATTGGTTGTTAAAATTTAAACCAGCCTTTTTTCTTAGGTTTTAATTGTTGAGGTGTTTCGTTGGTAAGCATTTGATAAATTTCTCCCCAACCTAAAATGCCACCAATATTACGATCGTCTATAAATAAATCGGCGTTAATTTTTCTGCTTACATCAGCTTTAAAAGTTTCTTCAGGAAAACTTTTATTTACAGCATAAAAATTAATGCCATTTTCTTTGCAAAAGTCTACAGCTTCTTCAAGTTTCTTACCATGTCTGTACGTCCAAAGTATTAAGCGATGTCCATCGTTTTGAAGACGTTTTAACGTCTCAAAAGCAAACAAACGTGGTTTGCCAATATTTGGGTATGCATCTTCTACAATGGTACCATCAAAGTCTACAGCTATTATTTTCGCTCTTAAATTCATTTATACTAATTAAGATACTGCAAAAGTAATGTTTTTTGAAGTCTTTTTTTAATCGAAATAGGGAATAAAAAAATCCGTTTTAAATTATTTAAAACGGATTAACTGTATGTTTTGTTCTAGACTAGAGATTTTTGAGTCATCGCTTCTGGTTGTGGTACATCCATTAGCTTTAAAATAGTTGGTGCCATATCACCTAAAATACCGTTTTCTATGTGTTTTAATTCGTTATCAATTAAAATAACAGGAACAGGATTTGTAGTATGTGCTGTATTTGGGCTACCATCAGGATTAATCATAGTTTCGCAATTACCATGATCGGCAATTAGAAGTGTTGTATAACCGTGATCTAATGCAGTTGTTACTACTTTTTCTACACATTTATCTACAGCTTCGCAAGCTTTTATTGCAGCTTCCATAACACCAGTGTGACCAACCATATCTCCGTTTGCAAAATTTAAACAAACAAAATCTGTTGTTTCGTTTTCTAATTCTGGTACTAAAGCATCGGTTAGCTCAAACGCACTCATCTCTGGTTTTAAATCGTAAGTAGCTACTTTTGGCGAATTTTTTAAAATTCGTTTTTCACCTTCAAAAGGTGTTTCGCGTCCACCAGAAAAGAAAAATGTTACGTGTGGATATTTTTCAGTTTCGGCAATTCTAATTTGTGTTTTATTATGCTTTTCTAAAACTTCACCTAAAGTATCTGTTAAATTTTCTTTGTTGAAAACCACGTTGATGCCTGTAAAAGTTTCGTCATAATTTGTTAAAGTCACGTAGTATAAATTCAGCTTGTGCATGTTTTGCTCATGAAAATCGCGTTGTGATAATGCTTCTGTTAATTCGCGACCACGATCTGTTCTAAAGTTGAAAAAGATAACAACATCATCTTCTTTAATAGTTGCTATTGGATTGCCAGCTTCATCTGTTTTAATAATTGGTTTGATAAATTCGTCTGTGATTTCATTATCGTAATTTGTCTGAATTTTATTAGATAAATCCTGCGTTTTTTCACCTAAACCATTAACTACAGCGTCGTAAGCTAATTTTACTCGTTCCCAACGCTTGTCTCTGTCCATTGCATAATAACGACCAGTTACACTTGCAATTTTTGTGTTTGTATTTGAAGTGAAATTTTCTAAATCTTCAATAAATCCTTTTCCAGATTTTGGGTCTACATCACGTCCATCTGTAAACGCATGAACAAAACTGTTTGTTACACCAGCATTTTGAGCAACTGTAATTAATCCTTTAATATGGTTAATGTGCGAGTGTACACCACCATCACTTACTAACCCTAAAAAATGAACGTCTTTATTATTTGCTTTTGCATAATTAAACGCATCTACTAATACTTGTTCTTTAGCAAGTGTATTATTTTCTACAGCAAGATTTATTTTTGCTAAGTCCTGATAAACAATCCGTCCTGCACCAAGATTCATGTGGCCAACTTCACTATTTCCCATTTGTCCTTCTGGAAGACCAACATGTAGTCCATCTGTACGTAACTGTGCATTTGGATATTTTGTATATAAACTGTCTATAAAAGGTGTATTAGCATTATCTATTGCCGATACTTTTGGGTCTGGAGATTTTCCCCAACCATCTAGTATCATTAAGATTACTTTTTTATTCATTACTGTAAATTTTATTATAACAAATATAAAAACAAAAGTCCTGCAAATGCAGGACTTTGTTGGTTTTCTACTAAATCGTTATAGTTATAATGAATACTTTTTAATAGATTCTCTAATTTTTTCAATTCTATTTTCTGGATCAGGATGCGTGCTCTGGAATTCTGGTACGCGGTTTGGTCCAGCTGCTTGTTTTAAAATTTGCATTACGCCTATCATTTCCTCTGGATCATAACCAGAACGCAGCATAAAACGTACGCCTAAATCATCACTTTCTAGCTCGTCACCACGTCCATTTTTTAATAAAGTTCCGTTACCAATTTGACTTACAAGTCCGCCCATATCACCGCCAACAGAACCTGCTGTAGATAGTCCTTGCCAAAGCTCGGAATTTGCAATACGCTCTGCGCTATGACGACCAATTACATGACCAATTTCATGACCTAAAACACCTGCTAATTGGTCTTCGTTTTCTAATTGTGCAAAAAGCGCATAAGTGATAAATATTTGTCCACCAGGTAATGCAAACGCATTAATTGTATTTTGATCGGCAAGTAAATGAAATTCGTATTGGTAAGGTGTATCTTTTGCAATACTGTTTTGTACTAATTTATTTCCAACTCTGTCTACAAATGCTTGGTATTCTTGATTAGGATATAATCCGCCATGTTGTGCAGCCATTTGTTCACGACTTTGTAAGCCCATTTGTATTTCTTGATCTGGTGTCATAGAAATGGCTTGGCGTTTTCCTGTGTATGGATTTTCTTCAATTTGGCTACAATATTTAAATCCGAAAAATGCAGCAATGACAAGTCCAATTAATAGTCTTCCTTTTAAATTTCTCATTGTTAGTAGTTTTGAATTTTCAATTTACAAAAGTTATAGATTAGTTGATACATTTTTTTTGGCTAAAAATTTTTTTAGACGAAATACAAAAAATATCTATAATCGTTTATACATGACGTAATGCGGACCAACTTTTGGGACTTCAAATTGATCTCCAATTATTGTAAATCCTAATTTTTTATAAAATCCAACAGCAATTAATCTGGCGTCAAACCAAAGTAGTTTAGCGCCTTTTTGTTTTACTATTGTTTGCGCTGTTTCTACTAATGATCTACCAAATCCATATCCTTGAAATTCTTCCAAAACACCCATTCCGCGTAAGCGATATTGATTTTGTTCTTCAAATTTTTCGTTGTTAAGTTTCATTAAACTTACTACACCAGATAGTTTGTTTTTAAAGTATAATCCTAAATGAAATGTGTCTTGGTGATCATCAAAAGTAAGTTTGCAGTCTTCAATAGGTCTGCCAGTTCTTAAAACAGGATGACGAACAGGATAGGTCTGTAAAGCGGTAATTTGTTTTATTTCTATATCTGGATTTTCTATTTTATATAAGTTTGCAGGCATACCAGTATAATTAAAGGTTTTTATATAATTCATGTTGCATTTTTCTAAGACTTTATGTGATGCATAATTGTCTACATGTGCATGTGCATATATGGTTTTAAGTTTAAGGTTTTTAAAACCATAATATATTGCCGCTTGGCAGCTTTCGGTAGCGTAACCATTGTTCCAATATTTTTTATAAAAGCGGTAACCAACTTCAACTTTGTTTTTATTTGGATGAAATTTTAATCCGCACCAACCTAAAAACTGATCTGTTTTTTTATCGCAAACTGCCCATCTTCCCATATTATGTTGTTCGTATTCTTTATAATTTAATAGGAATTGTTTTGCTTCGTTTATTGAAGTAAAAGGTTTGTCGTCGGTATATTTTAAAACTTCTGGATTTTTATTCAAAAGATAAAAATTATTAGCGTCTGTAACAGAAAACGGTCTTAAATATAATCTATTGGTTTGGGAAATAATTTTCATTTTGATTAAAAAGTAGTCCTTCAAAATTACTTATTTTTGAAATAAAAAAGTAAATGTCTTTTCAATTTAAATTAATAGCAAAACAAGATATAAATTGTATTATTCCTTTAATGCAAAAATTAACTAATAACGCTAACTCCGATGCTGTTTTAAAAGAACGCTTTGCCGAAATGGTTACTCAAAACTATGAGTGTGCTGGTGTTTATGAAGGCGATACTTTAATTGGTATGTCTGGAATGTGGTTTCAGACAAGACACTATGTTGGCAGAAGTATGGAAGTTGATCATGTGTTTATTGAAGAAAAATATCGCGGAAATGGTCTAGGAAAATTATTTTTTATATGGCTTTACGATTATGCTAAAAGTAAAGGTTGTACTACTTGTGAACTAAATACTTACGTGCAAAATTACCCGTCGCACAAGTTTTATTATAACGAGGGTTTTGAAATTTTAGGCTATCATTTTTTAAAGAAGTTGTAATTTTTTTGCAATTAATTAAAATCTTTGTTTATATTTGCCACCGCAAAAAGCGGGAGTAGCTCAGTTGGTAGAGCGTCAGCCTTCCAAGCTGAATGTCGCCGGTTCGAACCCGGTCTCCCGCTCAAAAAGCTTCATCATTTACAGATGAAGCTTTTTTTATTTCAATTCGTTTAAATAGGTATTAGGATCTACTTCGTAAGGTTCTTGATTGTGTTCAAATATTCTGGCTTGTAGGTTTCCTTTTAAACAGATGTTTTCTCCATTAACTTCTAACCAACTACCTTCTCTTAATCCAATAACAGGTTGGGTATTAAATTTATGGAATTCTTTTATTCTTGTTTCTCTGGTTTCGCCCATGTGTTTGCTATCAACGATAGGATCTAAATAATGTGGATTAATGTTAAAAGGGACAAAACTTAGTGCTTTAAAACTTGGCGGATACACAATGGGCATATCATTAGTTGTTCCAATAGTAAGACCGCAAATGTTACTACCTGCACTTGTGCCTAAATACGGTGTACCATTTTTTACTTTTTCTTGAATTGTTTTTATCAGGTCAAACTTATACAAGGCTTTGGTTAACACAAAGGTGTTTCCGCCACCAACAAAAATTCCTTGGGCATTTTCTAAAGCTTCTTTTGGATTACTAAATGTGTGTAAACCAATTATTTCTTTATTTATACTATTAAAAGCTGCTTTTACTTTATTGGTGTATTGATCATGCGTAATACCACTTGGTCTGGCATAGGGTATAAAAATTATTTGATCAATATTTTTAAAATGAGTTTTTAAATTATCTAAAAGATAGTCTAAATAATTTCCGCCATGTAAAGTAGAAGTGCTAGCAATAAGTATGTGTTTCATTTCAAAAAATGTTTTCGTAAATTTATATAAACCTTGATTTAACAAAAGTTTAGATACAAGTTAGAATTTAATTAAGACAATATGTGCTTATTTTACATTAAAACTAACCAATTATGAAATATTTTTTATCATTCTTCTTTTTATTTTTTACTTATACACTGTTTGCTCAAGACTCAACTAGAGTAGAAGTAAAGGGTAAGATTATTGTTAATACACCAGACATAGAAGGTGTTACAATTTATAATGTGTCTTCTAATAAAGGAACAGTTACTGATGCTAACGGAGAATTTAAATTAAATGTAATGCTTAATGATAAAGTAGAAATTTCTGCTTTACAATTTAAAGACTTTAGTTTAGTCGTAACCCAATCTATAGTTAAGAACAAACAAATGACAGTGTTTTTGGTAGAACAAATTAATAAACTAGACGAAGTAGTAATATTACCATATGATTTAACTGGAGTTTTAAAAGAAGATATACAAAGTGTTGAGGTTTTTAATCCCGATTTAGATGCGATTTATTTTGGTGTAAATGATATTTCTGTCTATCAATTTTCTGATGATCAATATAGTAAAGTAGAAAACTTAGCTATGATGAATCAAAATGACAGAATTAGATATCAAGCTAATGGAGTAGCTATTATAGAAGGATTAGTAAACTTGATATTTAAACCAAAGAAAAAAGATAAATCTGCTACAAAACAAGAGGCTTTAATAAGTAAAAAAACTTTGTCTAAAGTCTATGATCATCAATACTACACTACAAATTTTAAAATTCCTGAAGCTCAAGTAGAAGCTTTTATAGTTTATGTAGAGTCAAATAATTTTGATACTTCTTTATTGGATAAAAACAACGAAATGCAACTAATCGAACATCTAAATAAAAAAAGTAAAGCGTTTTTATCTAAGAAGAATGAGCAAAAAAATTAAAATACTTCCTTTCTTTATAATATTTACTACATTTCTGTTAGCACAAAAAGTTACTTTAAAAGGTAACGTTGTTGCTGCTGAAGATCTAGAAAATATTCATGTTTTAAATAAAACATCATTCACAAATGCAACTACAGATAGTCTTGGCTTATTTAAAATTAGTGCAAAACTTAACGACACTATAGTGTTTTCTAGTGTACAATATCAAATACTTGTAAAAGTTGTAACACAAGAAAACATAGAGAAAAAATCGATTACTGTTAATTTAGATGTTTATACAAACGCTTTAGACGAAGTGTTTTTAACAAAACCTTTATCAGGTAACTTAAACGATGATGTTTCAACCTCTAAAGCAAAAGCAACCTTAAATTTTTACGATGTAGGCATTCCAGGATATACAGGAAAACCACTAACCCAAAACGAAAATAGATTAAACGAAGCCGGAGGAAACGAAAAAACGATAGCTATTGGTTTAGGAGCAGCAGTAAATTTTAATAAATTACTTAATCAAATTACAGGAAGAACAAAACGGTTAAAAGAGCGCGTAAGATTAGAGTCTAACGATGTTTTATTAGCCAGAATTAAAAGTGAATTAAGTGAATCTTTTTTTAAAACTCATCCACTTCCAATATTAAAACGGGAAGAGTTTTTTTACTTCTGTCAAGAAGATAGCGCATTCTCACAACAATGCAGTAAAAGCAATCTACAAGCGTTACAATTTTTAAGCGACAAATATTATCAATACTTAAGTAATATTGAAGTAACAAAACAGGATTAATGGTTATTTGGAATGTTTTTTGACAACTAACAATTAAATTTGCAACAAATTATTATTAATGAAGACAATCAAACTAGTGCTAATATTAGGAATATTAGTATTCACTTCTTTTACAACCGTACATAAATATTACGTAAGTATAACACAGGTAGAATATGTGCAAGAAAAACAATCTATACAGATTATTTCAAGAATCTTTATGGACGATTTAGAACAATTATTACGTAAACGTTATAATGAAGAAATAACTTTAGATAACGGACAAGATGAAACGCTAATAAATCAATACATAAAAAAGTATCTATTAACAAAAATTGAAATAGAAGTAAATTCAGAAGAATTTGTTCCAAAATTTATAGGTAAAAAATACGATGGAGATATAGTACACTGCTACTTAGAAATAGAAAATATCAAGTCAATAAACCAATTTAGTATTAAAAATAAGGTGTTATTTGATGTATTTGAAGATCAAAAAAATGTGATTAGAACAAACATTAATAACAAACCAAAAACATTTGTATTAACTGCACAGAACGATAAAGGTTTGTTAAACTTTTAGCAAACCTTTTAGAACAACGTTAAAATTTGTTAATTTCACAGACTTTATAACTAATTAATTACGATGAAAAAATTAAAGTATTTACTGCTTTCAGCATTATTTATTTCGGCTAGTGCAATAGCACAAGATCAAGAAAAAGAAAAAACCGAAAGACAACCAGGTCATACTAACAATAACAAGTTTAAACAGTTGTATGACGAGTTTTCTACACCAAACATGTTTAGAACAGCGTCAGGAGCACCAGGACCAGCATATTACCAACAACAAGCAGACTATAAAATGGATATAGAGCTTGACGATGTAAATGCAAGAATATATGGTGAAGAAACTATAACATATACAAATAATTCACCAGATAATTTAGAATATTTATGGGTGCAATTAGATCAAAATATGCGAGCAAAAGATTCTAAAACACCATTAATACAAGGTGACGGAATTCCTCCAGCACAACAAGCATCTACATTTGCTAAAAACTACATGACAGATGGATTTGATGGCGGATTTAATATAGAATTTGTAAAAGATGAAAAAGGTAACCCTTTACCGCACATGATTAATAGAACAATGATGCGTGTAGAGATGCCATCTGCATTACAACCAGGAAATCAATTTGTATTTAAAATCAAATGGTGGTATAACATTAATAATCACGTAGATGGTAGAGGAAGATCAGGATACGAATATTTTGCCGAAGATGATAATAGAGCTTACGTAATCGCTCAATTTTACCCTCGTATGGCGGTTTATAACGACGTAGAAGGTTGGCAAAACTCTCAATTTTGGGGACGTGATGAATTTGCCTTACCATTCGGTAATTTTGAAGTTAATATTACTGTACCAGCAGATCACATGTTAGATGGAACAGGAAAACTAACTAACCGTAAAGATGTATTTACAAAAGAAATGATGCGTCGTTACGAACAAGCAAAAAAGTCTTACGAACAACCTGTAATAATTGTAACAGAAGACGAAGCAAGAGCTGCCGAAAAAACTAAATCTACAAAGAAAAAGACATGGAAGTTATACGCAGAAAATGTACGTGATTTTGCGTTTACATCGTCAAGACGTTACATTTGGGATATGATGGCTGTTAAAATAGGTAATAAAGACGTAATGGCTGTATCGTTATATCCTAAAGAAGGTAACCCGTTATGGGAAGAATGGTCAACAAAAGCAGTAGCAAGTACGTTAAAAACATATTCTCGTATGACGTTTGATTATCCTTATCATAAAGCAATATCTGTACATGCTAAAAATCAAGGTATGGAATATCCAATGATTTGCTGGAACTATGGTAGACCAGATGAAAATGGAGAATATAGTGATCGTGTTAAATACGGAATGATTAGCGTAATTATTCACG
Source organism: Mesoflavibacter profundi (assembly GCF_014764305.1). NCBI lineage: Bacteria > Pseudomonadati > Bacteroidota > Flavobacteriia > Flavobacteriales > Flavobacteriaceae > Mesoflavibacter > Mesoflavibacter profundi. The sequence goes on along the minus strand of NZ_CP061703.1, from coordinate 481,526 downwards.
AAGTTGGACACAACTTCTTTCCAATGATTGTTAACAGTGACGAGCGTCAATGGACATGGATGGACGAAGGATTAAACACGTTTTCTCAATACGTAGCAGAACAAGATTTTGCAGAATGGTATCCTTCATCTTTATCACCAGGAATGGATAAATATCCATCACGTCGTGGACCAGCAGAAAAAATAGTAAACTATATGGGTGGAGATCAAAACTACATTGCTCCTATAATGACTAAAGGTTTAAACACATACCAATTTGGAAATAATGCTTATGGTAAGCCAGCAACAGCTTTAAACATACTAAGAGAAACTATAATGGGTCGCGAATTATTTGACTATTCATTTAGAACTTATGCGCAAAGATGGATGTTTAAACATCCAACACCAGAAGATTTCTTTAGAACTATGGAAGATGCTTCTGCAGTAGATTTAGATTGGTTCTGGAGAGGTTGGTTTTATACTACAGATTATGTAGATATTGCAATTAAAGATGTAAAAAAATACTATGTATCTAGTGAGCCAACACAACAAATCAAAGATATGGTAAAAGCTCGTGGTATGAGTTTAAGTGATTTACCTCCTTTAGTATACATGGTAGAAGAAGGTAGTGAAGAGTATAAAGAAGAAATGAAAACTAAATCACTAATGGAAGGATCTACGACATTAAAAGAATATGTTATGGATAACTTTACACCAGAAGAACAAAAGCAATTAAAAGAACCAAAGTTTTTCTATAATGTTACTTTTGAAAAACCAGGCGGATTAGTGATGCCTATTATAGTAGAGTATACTTATGCAGATGGAACTTCAAAAACAGAAACGTATCCAGCTCAAATTTGGAGACTAAATGATAAAGAAGTAAGCAAGTCTGTTGCATCAGAAAAGGAGATTGTAAAAATTACTGTAGATCCTAAATTAGAAACTGCAGATGTAGATACTTCTAACAATTCTTGGCCTAGAGAAGAGCAAACAAGTGAGTTTGATAACTTTAAGCAAAACAAGAATTAAAAGTATATATTAAGTTATAACTAAACCCTTAAAACTATGTTTTAAGGGTTTTTTATTTATAACAATATCCTGTAATTAGCTTATGTAATTTAGAAGAAGTTTAATACTTGATATAAACATATAAACATTATTTTATATATTTAAACAGCTATTAAACAATTAAATATGTACAATTACAAAGCAAAAATTATTGGTGTTTACGATGGAGATACCGTTACAGCAATGGTAGATTTAGGATTTTTACACTTCCAAGAAATGAAATTACGCCTTTACGGGATAGATACTCCAGAATTAAGAGGTCCAGAAAGAGAACAAGGTATAATTGTTAGAGATATCCTAAGAGAAATGATCTTAAATAAGGAAGTAACCATAAGATCATATAAAGATAAACAAGGAAAATACGGAAGATATTTAGCAAATATCATTACAGAAGATGGCTTAGAAGTTAACCAATGGTTAGTAGATAATGGTCATGCAAAAGAATATTATCCATAAAAAAAAAGCGACTAAAAAGTCGCTTTAAATATTTTATTGTTGCATGCTACCAGGAGGATATTTCTCCATGATTTTTGCTACAAATTCTTTAATACGTTCTTCTTTTTTATTCACATTAGAACTTAAGTAACCTGTACCTTGTCCTTGCCATACTAATTCTTTTTTCTTAGCATCAATAAGGTCTACAAATAGCACACCTTGCGTTCTAGTAGAAACGTTTGGCTGCATATTCCAGCCCCATCCCCAACCAGGTCTTCCCCATCCCCAAGCGCCAAAGCCCCAAGAATTGTTGTATACGTCTACACGTTGAGTGGATTTAGTGAAAATACTAATTAGCATGTCTGGATTTTCTGATTTTGTGTATCCTTTTGCTAATAATTCTGCTTCAATAGCACGAAGTATTCGTTTTTTATCAAGGTCGCTTATTTCAGCTTTATCTATACCAGATTTGAAGAAAGCAAACGTTTTGTATTGGTTAAAATCTACATCTCTATCATAATCTGCAGCAACTCTAACCGAGCTACAGGACGTGATTACTAAAGCTAAAATAGCTATAGGTAAAAGTTTAATAATTTTGTTCATGGCGATAATGTTTAAGGTTTAAATATTATTTAATAGCTCATCATCCACAATATTTGGTAAAGTTACTTTTAAGTTAGGTTCGGTTTGCATAGCACGTTTTATAGCAAAAATAGCTTCGTCGTTTCTTGCCCAACTACGTCTTGCAATTCCGTTATTAACATCCCAAAATAACATTTGTTTTAATCGGGTTGATGCTTCCTTAGTACCATCAAGAACCATACCAAATCCACCATTTATAACTTCGCCCCAACCAACGCCGCCACCGTTGTGTATACTAACCCAAGTAGCGCCTCTAAAGCTATCGCCAATTACATTTTGTATTGCCATATCTGCTGTAAAACGTGAGCCATCATAAATGTTTGAAGTTTCGCGATAAGGACTATCGGTACCAGATACATCATGATGATCTCTACCTAATATAACTGGACCAATTTCATTGTTTTTTATTGCTTGATTAAAGGCTTCGGCTATTTTCATACGTCCTTCGGCATCTGCATATAAGATTCGAGCTTGAGAACCAACAACTAGTTTGTTTTCTTGAGCACCTTTTATCCATTGAATATTATCAGCCATTTGTTGCTGGATTTCTTCTGGAGAATGCTGCATAATTTCTTCTAAAACTTGACAAGCAATTTTATCTGTTTTAGCTAAATCTTCAGGTTTTCCAGATGCGCAAACCCATCTAAATGGACCAAAACCATAATCAAAACACATTGGTCCCATAATATCTTGTACGTAACTTGGATATTTAAACTCTCGACCTAAAGTCGCGTTTTTTGCCATTATATCTGCTCCAGCACGAGATGCTTCTAATAAGAAGGCATTTCCGTAATCAAAAAAGTACGTGCCTTTTTCAGTATGTTTATTTATCGCTTTAGCCTGTCTACGTAAAGATTCTTGTACTTTTTCTTTAAATAAATCTGGTTGATTAGCCATCATGGTGTTGGCATCTTCAAACGTTAATCCAGCAGGATAATAACCGCCAGCCCAAGGATTATGTAAAGAGGTTTGGTCACTACCTAAATCAATATGTATGTTTTCTTTATCAAAAGTTTCCCAAACGTCAACTACATTTCCTAAATAGGCTATAGAAATAGTTTCTTTTTCAGCTTTAGCTTTTTTTACGCGAACGACTAATTCATTTACATCCGTAATTTTTTCGTCAATCCAATCTTGGTCTAATCTTACTTGTGTGATTTTTGGGTTGACTTCTGCGCAAACTGTAATACAACCAGCAATATTACCTGCTTTTGGTTGTGCGCCAGACATTCCGCCTAATCCAGAAGTTACAAATAGATTTCCTTTAGGTTGTTTTTTAATTTTTCTAAATCCGTTAAGTACTGTAATGGTTGTACCGTGAACAATACCTTGAGGACCAATGTACATGTAACTACCAGCAGTCATTTGACCATATTGTGTGACACCAAGTGCATTAAATTTTTCCCAATCATCTGGTTTAGAGTAGTTAGGAATCATCATTCCGTTGGTGACTACAACTCTTGGAGCTTCTTTATGACTAGGGAATAAGCCCATTGGATGACCAGAGTACATAACCAAAGTTTGCTCATCGGTCATTTCGGCTAAATATTTCATGGTTAATCTATACTGTGCCCAATTTGAAAAAACTGCACCATTTCCGCCATAAGTTATTAGCTCGTGCGGATGTTGTGCAACAGCGTAATCCAAATTGTTCTGAATCATTAGCATGATTGCAGCTGCTTGTTTAGATTTTGCAGGATATTCTTCTATTGGTCTTGCGTACATTTTGTAATCAGGACGCAAGCGATACATATAAATTCTACCGTAAGTATCTAATTCGTCTTTAAACTCTGGTAGTAAAGTTGAATGGTGTTTTTTATCAAAATAACGAAGCGCATTTTTTAATGCTAATTTTTTTTCTTCGTCATTTAAAATTGCTTTTCTTTTTGGTGCATGATTTAAAGAATGATCAAACGGTTTTGGTTGAGGTAAATCTTGAGGAATTCCTTCTAATATTTGTTCTTTAAATGATATACTTGTTGCTTGCATTACTTTTTTTTTATTGTATTGGTTGATTTATCATACCCATAAGGACAATGTCTGCAACCGCTTTGGCAGCAATACCCACGTTTAAGGTGATATTGCGCTGTAAAACAACGGTAACCTTCTGGTGTTAGATAATAATCGCCTTCTTCTACAGGAATGATTTTCTTCATATTTACAAAGATAAATTAAATATTGAAGATTTGCTTTAAGTAAGCTAGCAAGAAAAAAAGGTAGTTATAAAACTACCTTTTTTATTAATTTATATCCGTTTTGTAATGTGACTTCTACTAAAAGTGCACCATTGGATATTTTTAGGTTTTCTAAATCGAAACTATTAGTGTTAATATTGGATTTACTTATGATTTTTCGACCTAGCATATCATAAACTACAATGTTTTTAATAGGTTGTTGTGTAGAGTTTACTTTAATTATTTGATTAGATGAAATTATAGTTATTGAGCTTTCGTCTACATCAAATTGATTGGTACTTAATGCAAATTCGTTGTATCTTAATATGAATCTGTCATTAATTTCACCAGTATTAGCTGTGAATGTATACGGGCTATTTTTCAAATTATGTATAATTTGTAAGTGCGTATCTTCCAAATACACGTTAGTGTTTTCATCTGAAAAAGTACCGTCTAAGTCACTAATAGCAATGGTGTAAGAACCATTGTTAGTTAATTTTACACCTAATGGTACTTGATCGTTGTCTGTGAATGGTGTTGGACGACCTTGAATGGCCATCTTTTCTGTATTAATTAATGAGTATAAATGCTGATTTTCATCTAAATCTAAATACGCATCGTACATTCTATCTTTATCATTAGTCGCACCATCAACATAACCAACTAGTGTCTTGTTTGTAATACCATTGGTATTATTGATTAAGTCTAACCATACTCTATGTTTTTCTATGGTTGTAGCAGTGTTGCTTGGGTTTGATGTTCTGTAAAAATCATTATTAGCATATGCACTATTTCTCATAGAGTTATCAAAAGACACATTGGAAGATGTTGGAGTAGGAGCATCATTCATCAATACAAAAAATCCTTGTCCAGAACCAATGTAACCACTAAATGTAGCTGGACCTGATAATGTACCTGTACCATTATGTACAATAAAATCTAATGGTGAATAATTGTATGTATAATCGTTGTAAAATGGATCTGGATTTGCAGCGCTTAACGCTGTACCATGTGTCCAAATTCTTACCGAACCTTCTATGTTTGTATTTGCTGTTAAAAAACTATTTACATTTAAAGCAGAAGGATAAGGATTACCTATTAAATTCCAGTTGTCATCTTCGCTAGTTACAAGAGTTGTGCTTGGACCTGCATAATCTGCTCCAGTATATGTGCCTCTTTCTATAGTTTTGGTAATTGTTCCGTTTTGAGGAACACCAACAAATGTAGCTGTATAATCTTGAGGTGTACTTGTAAATGTACTTGGACCGCGTACTATGTAGCCTTTACCTTCAATCATATTTTCATTAGCATAATCCCAATCACCATAAGTGTTTGCAGTTGTTGGTAACCACTGATATATAAATCCTAAAGGTGTAGATGGCGAAATACTGCTAACAGGAAAATCTATTACTGGAGTTGACCAAAAGACATAATCTGTATTTCTTATGTTTGCTGTTCTTTCAACATTAATATTACCAGTATTAGCGACATCGTTTACTTGTATTAGACTCGCATTATTTTCTAAAGTGAAATTAGCAGTTGGATTTGTGTAAATAAAATCTACTACGGTTAATGTTCCGTCAGGTTGTATAGTAAGATTAGCATCTGCATCTACTCTTAAATTTAATCCATCACCATGATTAGCAGGTGATATAATTGGATCGTTAGTTGTGTCTGGAATAATCACACAATCTGCATTAGTAGGTACACCAATTGGAGACCAATTTAATGGATTTTGCCAATTAGTAGATATTGATCCTTGCCAAACTTTAGATCCAGAAACAGTAACTGTAGTTTCGTCTGTTTCTGTTATAGTAGATCCATCACAAAGTGTGTAAGTGACTTCTGCTGTGTATGTTGTGGTGTTTGTAGGACAAACATTAATAACATCTGTTGTACCAACAACAGGTCCAGAAGTACCAGAACCTTGATACCAGTTGATAGAGGTAATAGATGTACCGTTAGGAACAAAGCGCCAAGCTTCGTTAGTTACTTGCCAATTGGTGTCTAAACCATTTCTTCCTGGAGCAACATGAGCAATTGATGCATCATCATTTTGTATACCTACAATAGCATTACCACCATTCCAAGGAGAAGAATCGAAGTTGTCGATATTTTTTTCTTCAATATAAACTTCTATCACGTTTGTGTTTTCATAAAGAACAATCATACCTGTGTAAAGTAAAGTGTTTTCAGAAAACATTGGTACATCATGCCAAGCCGCAACTAAAGCTCTACAACCTGTATTTAAGGTAATTAATTCAAAACCAACTTCTCCGCCAACACTTGGATCTATATCATGATAGACACCATAAATTGCATTTGCAAATAAAGCACCAGTTGTACTAGGTAAATTATCACTAAAAGAATATCCAGAACCACTATCTGCTAAAGACGTATCAAAAGAAATTAACCCGTTTGACCCAATTACACAAGAACTATAGGTGTTATCATAAAAACAGAAGTCAAACGGAAGATTAATTTCAGAAGACCAACGGTCGTCTATATTTACACTTACAGGGTTTTTTAAACAATCAAATTGATATGGTGGATTATAAGCAATGGACTCTACTAAATAATCACTAGTATCACCTAATTGAAGATATGTCGCTTCTAGATCTACACAAGTAGAAGCAGATGCACAATTAATATTTGCAGGATCAGATCCACTTAAACCTAGTCCGCCAGAAGTGACAGAAGGGCAACCTAAAGACGTTGTTCCAGTACTATCTCCAAATGCGCATGAAGGAATTGTAAATTCTGTAGCGCCTTCCCAAGCACCTTCGCCTAATCCGCCACCACAATTGTTTCTTATCCAAACGTAGTACGTAACACCATCTGTTAATCCAGTTAATGTCACAGAAGTAGTTCCTGCAGCGACACTTCCTGTTGGAGTTGTAGTTCCGTTTGGTATTGGTGTTGCAGTAGTTGATAAGTAATATTGATAGCCGTTTGCAGGTGCAGGAGAAGATTCGTCCCAATAAATATCTGCAGTAGTTGCAGTAATAGGATTGGCATAAATATTTGTAGGAGCACCAGCACATGGTAAAGGTCCTAAGCAGTTTATGGTGTAGTCTTCAGTTTCGGTATAAGTTGAAGTTCCGCAGCTAGAAGGGTTTGTCGCACTGTAATTTGCAACGACTCTCATTCTGTAGTTTCCTGTAGCTGTACTAGTAGGAATATTTATCGTACCTGTTGCTGTACTAACATAAGAGCCACTTGCGTAAACTAATTCTCCGGTATCATCAAAGTCAAAATCATTATTCCAATCTACCCAAATATTTACTCCATGTGTTCCCGAATCTAATGCAAGATTAAAATCGAATGACAATCCAGAATTTTGACTTACTGATTGTGCAGAGAAATCTCCATAACCATTTGCTGAATAACCAGAATTGTTATTTGTAATATTTGTTGTTCCTCCTGTTGTTGAAAAATCGTCTATCCAATAAGAAGAACTTGTTGTTTCTGAAATACAATATCCAGTATAAAACGAATCGCTAACCCAATAACTAAAATCGCCACTACCACAATTAGATCTTACAAATACATAATATGTAGTATTTGGAGTTAATCCAGTAAACGTTTGATTGGTTAATGTTGTTGCAGTACCAGAACCTGTTGGAGTAGTATTAGTTGTAGAAATTACATACTCATATCCCACAGGTGTTGTGCCGCTTGATGGTGCAGTCCATACAGCATCTCCAGATGTTGTAGATGTAGTTGTTGCAGTTAAAGTATCTGGCCAATAGCAAGTTGGTGGAACATCTACAACAAGTGTATAATCTTCAGCTTCTGTATATGTAGAACTTCCACAACTAGTAGGATTAGTGGAGCTGAAGTTAGATACAACTCTCATTCTGTAATTACCAGTTGGTGTAGCACCAGGAATTGTTATTGTTCCTGTTGCTGTAGTTACGTATCCACCACTAGCGTATACTTGTTCTCCAACATCATCAAAGTCAAAATCTTGGTTCCAATCTACCCAAATATTTATTCCGTGTGTACTAGAACTCATAGTGATATTAAAATCGAATGATAATGCTGCAGATTGATTAACAATCATACTTGTAAAATCTCCATAACCACCAGCAGAATATCCAGATGTAGTATTGTTAATATTAAGATTAGCACCTGTAGTAGTGAAGTCTTCAATCCAATAAGAAGAACTTGTTGTGTTATATGTACAATAACCAGTTAAAAAAGATGTCATCGCCCAATTACTAAAATCACTACCACCACAATTTGATCTTATAAATACATAGTAAGTTGTGTCTGGTGTTAATCCAGTAAAAGAATTAGTTGTGAAAGTAGTCGCTGTACCTGCACCAGTTGGCGTTGTGTTTGAAGTTGAAATTACATATTCGTATCCAACAGGAGAAGTTCCTGAAGATGGTGCTGTCCACGATACATCTCCAGAAGTGTTTGATGTTACAGTAGCTGTTAAATTTTCAGGAGCGTAGCATGTTGGTGGTGCAGAAACAGTGATAATATAATCTTCTGCTTCAGAATAACTTGTACTACCACACGCAGCTGGATTAGTACTAGACCAATTGGCAACAACACGCATTCTATAATTTCCAGTTGCTGTTGCACCAGGAATTGTAATTGTACCTGTTGCACTAGTTACATAGGCGCCACTAGCATAAACATCTTCGCCAACATCATTAAAATCAAAATCATTATTCCAATCTACCCATATGTTTATTCCGTGAGTTCCAGAACTCGTATTTACCGTAAAGTCAAAACTTAATCCTGCAGATTGATTAACAGCTTGAGCTGTAAAATCGCCATAACCACCAGCAGAATATCCAGTTGAATTAGAAATATTAGTAAATCCTCCAGTTGTGTTAACTTCTGTTATCCAATACGAACTACTTGTAGTTCCAACAGTACAGTATTGACCATAACTAAAGGTTGAAAATAAAAATGAAATTAATAAAAGATAATAGTAATTTGCTTTAATAAAATTTAAGCACAAAAATTTGTAGACGTAGTTATTCCCCATTTAATTATTATTTACACACAGTTAGAAAAAATAATTACACATGTAATTATTGATTGAAATAATTTGCGATGAGGGAAAAATGGAATAATGAATTATATTTAACTAATTAAGTTAAAATAGGTTTAAATTAGAATCGCTATTAATCAAACGTTGCAATATTGTTATTTTTTTGTTAAATAGCAATAAAAAATGTAAAAAAGTAAGAATGTACTTAGTTTCAAAATTTTTGGTACCTAATGGATATGTAGCAATAACGCTATTTCCTGTTATAATATTGAAAAATAAATATTTAAAAAAAGATGTAGTTTTATTAAATCATGAGAAAATTCATTTAAGACAACAAATAGAACTTTTGATAATAGGCTTTTACATTTGGTATGTTGTTGAATTTCTTATAAGAATACTTAAGTATAAAACTTGGAGTGAAGCTTATTTAAATATTTCTTTTGAAAGAGAAGCCTACCAAAACGAAAACAACCTTGATTATTTAAAATCAAGGTCGTTATTTACTTTTTTTAGGTATTTGTGATTATTTATTGTTTAATTTATTTTCCTCGTTTCTTTTTGTGTTTTTTTCTATAGACTTTATACTTTGAATAGGTCTTGGAGCTATAGGTAATCTAACATCTTCATGTTTAGAAAGTATGTTTCCTTCTGCATCGGTTCTATTTATTCTAGTTGCCACTAATTGATAACTAAAGTTAACATTACTATTACCGTTTTTAAGTTCTTTAACCATAAAACCTTCAGAGGTTTTATTAGTAACATAAACACCATTGCAGTCACCTTCTAATTGTATAAACACTTTTAATGGATGATTTTGATCAACTACAATATTTTTTGATAAAATAGGATCTATTTTGATATAGGCTTTACCATTTGTTAATTTAGAACTTCCAAAATCTTGAAATAATATTTCTGGAGATTCAACAGCAAACATAATGTGTTCTTTATCGTTATCTATTCCATTAATTATTGTAGAAACATTACCATTACCAATAATTTTATAATTTGTAGCTAACCATCTTGCTCCTACATATGCAAAATCACCCGTATTACCATTACCATTTGTATCTGGTAGTGTATTTGGTGTACTTGCATTTGTATCTTGTCCACCTGAAAAATAACCACCAAAATATACATTTGTCCCTAAATAATTATCACTTCTACCAGCTAATAAGGCTAAAGGAGAATCGGCATCATTAGTACCTAAATTATTATCCATATCATAAGTGAAATAACCTCCATATCTTTGAGATCCAACTGCTCCAGTAGACATACCGTAAATACCAATTTGACCGGTTCCGGAGGTACCGGTTGAAAATCCTGTTAAAACAGAATATGAAGTACCATTAGCTAAGCCAACTAAACCTGTACCTGTACTTCCAGCAGATTGACCTACTGTACCAACACCAGAAGTAGCATTAGAATTATAACCATATGCGCCCCAACCACCTTGATCATTATTAGTGGCGTATAAACCTGTGCCATTACTTCCTTGTGATCTACCATTTAATCCTGTTCCTCCATCTACAGCAGAATATCCAACCACAGCAGTTACACTAGCATCATCTGTATATGAGAAAAACTGAGCCCAAGTTTGATCTATTAGATTCACCCCAATTCTTTGGGTACTTCCAATTCTCATTGCTTCCGTATTGTTTGTATAAATAAATAAACCTTGAGCGTCTGTTGTACCTAAAAAATTTGTACCTGCAGTTGTACCGCTATTACCAGTTAATGACCAATCTAATCCACCAGGTGAACCTGCAAAAGCAACCCAACGTGAGCCATTCCAATAATACAATCCTGGTGCTACGTTGTTAGGCGCTGTTCCAGAAGTTGCAGTATTGTAAACTACAGTTCCAGCTGGAATTGCTCCTCCTTGAGGATTTATAGCAGTTTGGGTATTAATGTTGACTAAAGCAACATTTGGGAAAACAATTCCTTGTGTGGTAGAGGATACATCTAAAGCGCCTCTTGGTGTTGTAGTATCTACACCAACTTGTGCAATACTAACAGTAGAAAAGCAAATTCCTAAAATTAGAAATGTCTTTTTTACATTATTAAAAATATTCTTATCCATATCATAAAGTTTTAAAGAAAGTTAAATAATTTTCTGTAAAACACCTAATATGAGACTGTTAAGGAAAATATTTTTTGTAAAAAAAGGCCTACAATAAAAATATTGAAGGCCTATAAACTCTATTAATACGAATGATTGTTCTAGTTGAAAATATTTTAATTTTTTTGTAATTCTTTAAGTTGAGAAGCTCTTAAATTTTCTTTTTTAGGCGTTCTTTTACCTTTTCTTTTTGTTTCGATAATATTTTTCATATTATTTTCCTTAATCGGATTTAATGGAATTTCTTCAGCAAATTGAATATTTCCATTTTCAGACCAAATACCTTTTCCTCCATCAGTTTCGTCATTATGCATTAATTGATCTAAATTATTATCAAAATTATTTGACAACACTTCAGGAGAAACATTTTCAAAGTTTACTTTTTTCTCTGCTATTGAAATCCAATTAAATGAAACATTAGAGTTACCATTATTGTTTTCTTTTACTGTAAAACCATCTTTGTCAACAGAAGTTATATAAACACCATTGCTTTCTCCAATTGGTGTTACTGTTACTATTATAGGCTTTTTTTCATCAATGGTTTCTGAATATTTTCTGTCAAAATAAATTTTAGATTCTCCTTGTGATAATTTTCCAACACCTTTATTTTGGATATCAATACTCATTGAAGTTGTTGCATATGTTACATTTTTACTTCCATCATTTTTCTTGTCTAAAACGATAAAACTTTCATTAGTAATCGTTTTTCCCATGTTGTAATTAGCAAATCTATCTCCTTTACTTATTGTACCATATTCATAACCTTTAATCCAACCTCCAACAACACCTCCATATATACCCATTCCGATAGAAGTATCAATATTATTATTTGCTAGTCTACCTCCAGCACCGCCATTACCTCTAGTTGTACCAAATGAATATACACCATAATCATTTCCATTATTAGCCCAATAACCTATAGCTGCTCTTCCAACTCCAAAATCGTCACCAAAAAGACCGCCACTTCTTCTAGTAAAACCGCCTCTTCCTGCTACTCCAAATTTATAAGCACCTTGGCTGGTAGGTGTTATTGAACCATCACCTTTAACACCAGCTATAACGTTATTGAAATCTGTACCTGCTGTTGTATTAGCTATTATACCTCTTACACCTGCTCCAATTGGGTTTGTACCATTATATTCACCTTGAACACCAGCATAAAAAGTATTGCCGCCAGTAATGCTACCGTATACTCCAGCACCATCTTGATCTGTGTATCCATTTATTGCCCAAGGAAAAAGAGCGTTTCCTTCACTTACACCATTCATTAAATCTCCAGGTAATACAGTTTCTAACGCACCGATAAAAAATTCACCTAAAGACGAAACACGAGCAGCATGTAATCCAGAAGTTCTTATGTCAAAATTTGTAGCATCGTAGGTACCAATAAAATGTGTTCCTTGTGTAGCAGTAACACCTGTAACACCAGTAACTCCACCATCAATTCCTCCATTTCCAATAATAGACCAATCTAATCCACCTGGAGATCCTGCTAAAGAAACCCATCTAGTCCCATCCCAATAATACATACCAGGAGATACATTGTTAGGTATAGCACCTGCAGTGTTTGTGTTCCAAACAGTTGTACCAGGTGTTAAAGCTCCACCTTGTGGGTTTACAACTGGTGCAGCAACGTTTAAAGCTGTTAAAGCAACTTGAGGAGGAATAAATCCTTGATCTGAAGATGAAATATCTAAAGCGCCTCTTGGTGTAGTTGTACCAACACCAACTTGTGCAAAAATCTGAGTTGAAAAGCAAAAAAATAGGGCAACTAGAAACCCATTGAATCGAGTATTTTTTTTCATGTCAATTTGGGGGAATTTACATTTATTAATACACGAATATATATTTAAAATTTTTATTTTTTGGATGAACTGTGGTTAAAACCGTTAAAATACATAGGAATTTTCTACTTATTTTTGTAAGTAATTGATTATTAATAAAATATTAAAATCGTGTTAATTTCTTAAATTAGTCGAGTGAATATTCGATTTAGTGTTTTTCATCCTATTGAAGACCACTAAGTTAAATATTATATGTTACATTTGAGTTAAATTTATATCAAAATGAATTTTTTTAACAGTACGCAAATTTCTTACAATCAATCTATAAATTTATCATTTGCTAAAAATGTGATCTTAGACGTTAAAAGAGAAGATCAAATTCATCCTTATATTTCGGGGAATAAATTCAGAAAATTAAAGTATAATATTTTAGAAGCTAGGTCAAAACAAAGTCCTTCCTTATTAACTTTTGGAGGTGCATTTTCTAATCATATTGCTGCAGTAGCAGAAGCAGGTAAATTGAGTAATATTAATACTATTGGTGTAATTAGAGGAGAAGAGTTGTCACATAAAATTGAAACAAACCCAACACTTAAATATGCAAAATTATGTGGGATGAAGTTAATTTTTGTGTCTAGAGCAGATTACAAGTTAAAAAACACGCAGAATTTTATAAATAAATTAAAACTAAAATTTGGTGATTTTTATTTAATCCCAGAAGGAGGAACTAATAATTTAGCAATTAAAGGATGTGAAGAGATTTTACAACCTAATGATAAAGTGTACGATTTTGTATGTTGTTCTGTTGGAACAGGCGGTACGATATCAGGTATTATCAACTCTACTTGTGATCAACAAAAAGTTTTAGGTTTTTCGTCTTTAAAAGGTGACTTTTTAAATAAAGATATTAGTAAATTTGCCAATACAAAAAATTGGGAATTAATTACCGATTATCATTTTGGTGGTTACGGAAAAATAAATGATCAATTAATAACTTTTATTAATTCATTTAAATCTAATACAAACATCCAATTAGATCCGATATATACAGGAAAAATGTTTTACGGATTATTTGAAATGATTAAAAATGGTTATTTTAAACCCAATACAAAAATATTAGCTATTCATACCGGTGGATTACAAGGGATTTCTGGTATGAATCTAAAACTAAAACAGCAAAATAAACCGTTAATTACATTGGATCAATGAACAAAATATTCTCCTATTTTTTAATAGCTCTTATATTGGTAGCTTGTGGATCTTCAAAAAAAGTGACCACAAAAAAAAGAAAATCATCACCAAAAGTTATTGTAAAAACAACACCTAAAGTTGAAACACCAAAAGAAAAGGAAGTTGTTGTTGAAGTTATAAAACCTAATACGCCGGAAGTATACGCTAATAAAACTGAAGAATATATCGCAATTTACAGTGATATCGCTCAGGACGAAATGCGTAACTATGGTATACCTGCTAGTATCACTTTAGCACAAGGTATTTTAGAGTCTGCTTCTGGTCAAGGACGATTATCTGTAGAAGCTAATAATCACTTCGGAATTAAATGTCATGGATGGACAGGTGCTAAAATTTACCATGACGACGATGCTTCTCAAGAGTGTTTTAGAAAATATAAAAACTCTAAATATTCTTTTAGAGATCATTCTTTATTTTTAAAAGAAAGAAAGCGATATTCTGTATTATTCACATTAGAAAAAGACGATTATAAAAATTGGGCTATAGAGTTAAGAAAAGCTGGCTATGCAACAGATAGAAAATACCCTGATAAATTAATTAGTTTAATAGAACGTTACCAACTACACAGATTTGATGCTGAAGTTTTAGGTAAAGCAACAGCTAATAACGATAAACATATTGTTAATAAAGGAGATACATTATATTCTTTATCTAAAAAATATAACATTTCTGTCTCAGAACTAAAATCACTAAACGGACTAGAAACAAACGATCTTTTTGTAGGTCAAGTCCTTTATGTAAAACCAATACCTAAAGATTTTTAATTTAATGATTTATAAAAGAAGTAGCGCATTATTTGTAGAAGCAGAACAAGTAATTCCTGGTGGAGTAAACAGTCCTGTAAGAGCATTTAAAGCAGTTGGCGGAACGCCAATATTTGTAAAAGAAGCCAAAGGAGCATATTTGTATGATGAAGATGGAAATACATTAATAGATTACATCGCTTCATGGGGACCAATGATACTTGGGCATGCGCACGAACCTGTAATAAATGCAGTTATAGAAAAAGCTAAAAAAGGAACCTCTTTTGGAATGCCTACAGAAATTGAAACTAAAATTGCAGAGCTAGCAGTATCAATGGTGCCAAATATTGATAAAATTAGATTTGTAAATTCTGGTACAGAAGCATGTATGAGTGCTGTAAGATTAGCACGTGGCTACACAAAAAAAGAAAAAATAATCAAATTTGCTGGATGTTATCATGGTCATTCAGATTCGTTTTTAATACAAGCAGGTAGCGGAGCCGTTACTTTTGGTTCGCCAAATAGTCCTGGTGTAACTAAAGGAACAGCAAAAGACACATTGTTGGCAACATATAATGATTTGGATAACGTCAAAGCATTAATTGAAGCTAATAAAGATGAAATTGCTTGTATAATCCTAGAGCCAGTTGCAGGAAATATGGGTTGTATACCACCAAAACCTGGTTTTTTAGAAGGCTTAAGAATGTTGTGTGACACAAATAATATATTATTAGTGTTTGACGAGGTTATGACAGGTTTTAGATTAGCAAAAGGTGGTGCACAAGAACTATTAGGAATTGATGCCGACATTGTTTGCTTTGGGAAAGTAATTGGTGGCGGATTACCAGTTGGTGCATTTGCTGCAAGAAATGAAATTATGAATCATCTTGCGCCTTTAGGTCCAGTTTATCAAGCTGGTACATTAAGTGGTAATCCATTGGCTATGGCTGCAGGATTAGCAATGCTTAAAGAATTAAATAGCGACGATGTTTTTGAAAGTTTGAATAAGAAAACACAATATCTACACGAAGGTTTAGCAAGAGTATTAAAAGCTAATAATGTAAATCATACCATTAATAGATTAGGTTCTATGATTTCGGTACATTTTTGTGAAGAAGAAGTTGTAGATTTTGAAACTTCTGCAAAAGGAAATAACGACACGTTTAAAAAATTCTTTCATGGTATGTTAAATGAAGGTGTATATATCGCACCAAGTGCTTTTGAAAGTTGGTTTTTAAATGATGCTTTATCTTACGAAGATTTAGATAAAACAATCGAAGCTTGTGATAAAGTCTCTAAGACTTTATAATTTGAATAAAATAGAACAAAAAAATCCGATGAAAACTTCATCGGATTTTTTTATTAAGTTATAATAATACTTACTACTCGTCTTTTATTTGATCTGTAATTTCAAGATATTTTACAAACTGTTCTTCGTTTAATGTAGCTTCAAGACTAGTTAATAAACGCTTATTAATTTTAGATTGTAGCTCGTTATAATCTGTAGTTCCTACTCTAAAAGAGTTGTTTAAAGTGTTAGTTTTATCATAATATTCTCTAAATGCATCAAACATTGCATCTTGTGTAGTTTGATCTGCTTTAAGTAATCTAGAATATTCGATAGTTTTTTGTTTAGCAGTTTGGTTTACATCTTCACTAAACTTTTGTTGTGCAGTAGCTGTTTGGCTAGTTAATAAAAAACCAAAAGCAAAAAGACAAAGCGTAAATAATTTTTTCATTTGTAGTAATAGTTAATTAATTGTCTTGTAAAGTAACGTTTTTTAAAGAAAATTTACAAATAAAAAAGTACTGATTAGATAATCAGTACTTTTTTTCTTTTAATGGTGAATTATTTTTAAAAAATTAACGCATTTGATTAATCTTTCGACATTTCAGACTCCATCTTTTTTTCTTCCATGCGTTTTCCATGTCTCATTTTAGATTTTAATCTTCCTCTTTGATGAGCTCTTTTTTCTTGCATGGTTTCCCACTTTTTATATTGCTCTTCGTTTAAGATGCTTTTCATTTTTTTCTTATGAGCAATTTGTGCATCTAATTTTTTGTTTTCAAATTTTAATCTGTCTTCTTTTGTTGGAGTTTTTCCTTCTTCTTTTGCAGCTTTACGTTGCTCCATAAAAGCTTTTCTTTCTTTTGCTTGTTCTAAATTTAAAGCCATTATTTTAGATTGTTGTGCTTCGGTTAAATCTAAATGTAATGTCATTTTTTTAGTTTGAAGCTCTGCCATTTCTTGTGGCTCTAATTGCATCATTTTGTGCTCACGTCCTTTTCTAGAGTCTTTGTTTTGTTCCTGTGCATTTGCTTGAAATGCTATCAACGCCAATGCTATTACTAATAATTTTTTCATCTATTTTGTTTTAAGTTATTTACTGCTTTGACCTCTAAAAAGTGAAAAGGTTTAATGTGTTTTTGTTTTTGTGAATTAATTAACAGGTTTAGCTAGTTCTACTAAGTTTAAAGTGGTAGTATATAAATCTTGTTTTTCCATTTTGCTTTTTAGCCAAGCATAAAAACTCATTACAAAAATATCTTCGCGTTCTGGTTCTATCCATTTAAAAGATTGTTCTACTGTTTCTTTAAAATTTTTAGTAGAAACAGATTCAGGTTGTTTATAATATGTTTCTACTAATTTTAAAAAAGTTAATACTCTTTGCTGACTAATTTGTTTTAGGTATGTACTATAATTTCTTTTAAAACTTAAAATTCTAGACTCTACTAAATTTATATTTCCTAATTCTATATTTAATATAATGTCTAATAAGTTTTTTTTAATAATCCAATCTTTTCCTGCTTTGCTTTCGTAATAGGAATCAGTGTGATAAAATTTTGAGGTTATTTTTTTTGAAGCTTTTAAATTTTGATTTTGAATATAAAACATTGCTAAACTTAAATGTATGTCAAGTGAGCTTTCAATATCATCATGTTTTATTTTGGTGCTCTTTTCTAAAAGTATAATAGCATCGTCTTGTTGGTTGGCGAAGTTAAATATGAGGCTTTTTAATAAGTTGTGTTTTAAGATAAAAGTATTGTAATACTTCTTTTTATGGTCTGTTAATTGGTTTTTCATTTTTAGGAGAAATTGTGATGCAGCTTCAAGTTTTTTATTTCTAAATAAGGTGTTAGCTATCATATATAATACCTGAATGTGATAATAAGGTTGCTTAATTTTATTTTTATGATGTTTAATTTTATCGTATGTTTTTAATAGAAAACTTTCAATCTTATAATAATCATTAGTAACAAAAGCTGAAAGACTTACAATACTCATTATTTGATATAAGGCTTTAAAAGTAACAGCGTTTTCTAAAGTAATATCATGATCTTTTAAGGTTTTATCTATGAGTTTTTCGAAATCAAAAATTTCGCCGTTATATGCATAAGCATTAAGTTGTTGTCTGATTTTTGCATAAACCATGTTTAATTGTCCCTCTAGATAAGTGTTTTTTTGATTAGTTTTAAATGCAGAAATTAGACTATCTAAATCGACTTTTGAATAAGTGTAGGAATATTGAATTTTGGTATGATATATTTCATTTAATATTGAAAACAATGCATGGTCTTCTGCAATAATTGTTGCCTTATCTAGTAAATGGTATGCTGTTTTATATTGTTTTTTAGACAAGCAAGCTCTAGCTACAATTAATAATTTAATTAATTGCATGTCTATTGAATTTTCTTCATCTAAATTTTTATTAGCTATAAAATCTATAACCGATTGATACAAGCGTTTTCTTAATGCATGATATGCAGCCTTATTTTGCTTTTTGTATAATGTGTTGCAAATTATTTTAGAGTCGTCAGTTTGTTGTAAAAGCTTAAATAGCTCAATGTTTTTTGTGTCTTTTCTTTTGTTCTTTTTTGAAAGGTAATTAATGAATTGTTGCTGCTCTTCCTTAGAAAAAGAAAAAACCAATTGATTTAAATCTGTCATTTAATCGTCAGTAAAAAATATTCTTATTTAATAAATATAATAATTATTGGGTATAATTATTAAAATATATCGTCAGTAATTAAATCAATTTGTGTTTTGTAACCCTTTATTGCGCCTCATCTTTGCTTTGTAATCAACAAAACAGAATATTATGAGATCAATAATTAAAACCTTCATTTTATTAAGCCTTTTAAGTACAGTAATATTTAATGCAAAGTCTATAAGACTTAAAATTTCTGAAAGTTATGATAATGTTGTAACGGCATTGATAGGATATAACGCTACAGATATTACTTGTTTAGGATATTAGCATGAAATCTAAACAACTAAATACTGCTTTTTTAGTCACCATTGGTGTTTCTGTTTTAGTATTTATATATCTGGTGTTTTTAGGGTATGACGAGATTAAAACGTTAAAGGATATTATAAAAATTATAGCCTCAATACTTTTTCCGTTGCCACTCTTATTCTTTACCAGATTTATTTTAATAGAACATTTTTTACCAAAAAACACTAATGAATATAAGTTGAAAAATCAAAAACCTGCTACTTTATTATTACTGTTTACAGTTATTGTGTTTATATGTTTTATGCAGTTAATAGAGTATCTAACTGGTCAAAAACTAGAAGACCATTTAATTTTTGCTCATCTTATAAATAGTACAACCATTAGTAGTTATGTCTTAAATTATTTATTGTATAACAATTTAAAAGTAAATGGAATTTTAAGTGGAATACTGTTATCCTTAGCGATACACGTATTTTTCTTATCGGTTTAATCAAATTATAGAAACAATTTTAAAAATCATCAAAAACAAATATTATGGATTTATTATCAAAAATTTCAAAACCGTCGGATAATACAACTAAAAGAGAAACATTATTTACGTATCAATCTATTATTGTAACTGGCTTATTAGCGTTTACAGCTATTGCATTTTTCACTTATAATGGGTTGCAGATAGAAAAAGGCATAAAGGTTATTTTTGCTCCTTTTTTATCGGTGGTACCATTGTTATTTATTTTGTCTATTTTAAGAGATATAAGAAATGGATTTAAAGAAGGAAACTACTCCAAACAAGAAATAATAAAGTTTGGTTTATTAACTATAACTATTACTGCAAGTTTTACAGGGATTACTTATTTTCTATCAAAAATTGATGCTTTAGAAATCTTATTAGCAGCAATAATGGCTATTTTAAGCGCTGTGTTTTTTTTAAAAAGTAAAATAAAAGACATCTTAGGAATGTCTATCATCACAGGAATTGCAGAAGGTATTATTGTATATATGATCTTTTTGTTTTGATGATTGGTAAGCGTTTGCTAACCTAATTAAACCTCGTAGCTTTTGTTGCGAGGTTTTTATTTAATATCTATTATTAATCTTATCGTCTACCCAACTAATAATTTTTTTTATTTCCCTGTCCTCAGGGAAAAGCTCAAGACCTTTATTTAATATATCTAATGCTTTTTTATTTAAATCATTTCTGTAGTAATATTTTCCTGCTTTGACATAGATATAAGTTACGTTGTCTTGGGGAATTAACAAGTCGTCATTTTTAACAAGTTTAGCAATTAGTTGATGAAAACTATCTAATTGTTTTTCAGCAAAATCTATTTTGTTGTTACTTAGATTTTCTTCTATACCTTTAGAGAAAAGAAATGCTTTATAAGTGTCTATTTTTTTGTCACCTTTTATGAAAGTATACTTTTTTTCATAGTTATCTATTAAATCAAAATTATCTTCTGAATATGGTAAAAGTCTTAATTTTTGATAAAGAGCAAGTCTTACACTTTCTTTAGAGAATTTATTTTTAGGATTAATTTTTAAAAGTGAATCTGATATTCTAAGTACTTCATCAGCGTTTTCATTAAGTCCATTCTTTCTTGTTAAATATTCATATAAGAAAGTTTTATTGTTGTTGTTAAGTTGCTTGTTTTTGAAATTAGATAAAATAGGTATTGTTTTTTCAATAAATGTTAAGTCATTATCATCATGATCTGTAATTTTATAAAGATAATGTTTGATGTCTATATCGTTAAAATCTTTGTCATATTCTAACATAGAAAAAGCTTCAGCAACTTTTTTTACATTTTCTAATGTATTTAATTCTGTTTTATCTAGATTTAGTATTACCAAACTTTTATTTAAAAACTTTGACAAAGCATAAGGATAAAAAGTTAATGACTTTTGAATGTTTATTTGTGCTTTTTTAAAGTCTTCATTCATGTAATATGTTAATCCTTTATTGTAGTATTGCATTCCTACTAAGGCTGATTTATCTAAAGACTCTTTACCATAAAAATAATTCATGTATGTTTTTCCAATACCTGTATTATCTACTTCTTGCTGGGTAACTAATTTTAGTTTTATTAGTTCTTCAACGACTTCTTCTACATCAGAATCTTTCGGTATGCTAAATCCATAGCTTCCTGGAGCAGTTGTCTCTAGTATTATTTTATGTTTTTTGGGGTAAGCAATTAAAAAGACATGACCAGGGTTTTCTTTAATTATATACGGAATTTTTAATTTATCAAAAACATAAACGTATATAGCTGTAGCCGTAACACAGTTGTAAGTTCCGTCTTCAAAGATTTGAGGAAAATAAGCAATTTCTTCATATTTAATGAATAAAGATTTATGAATAATGTCGTAGATTTTTTTTATTCTTTTAATCTCTTTCCTGTCACTATTCTCTTCTGGAGGCAGATTATTAATTAATGTATTAAGTGTTTCTTTGTATTTTTCAACAGATTGTTTTGTTGTATTAGAATCTATAACACTTAAAGAGGCTAAAAAATCATAATTTATAGAATCTTTCTTATACTCATTAATAATTTCAGCTTCATATGAGGTTGAATTTTGACTAATCACTAAATTAAAATTTAGAATAAGTAAAAAGAGTAAAAGAATTTTTTTCATAATTTTTTAGTATATCTATAATCACACCATCTCAACAAACAAACCTTCGTCTGTTTTGTTCACTTTCGCAACGCCTAATTTGGTTAAGCCTTTTATGGTTTTGTCCCATTTTTTATTACTTAATCCAGATTGAGATTTAAGCGCGTTAAGATCTATTGGGTTGTTTGCCTTTAAGATTGCAAAAACTGCTTTTTCTTCATCCGACATTGGTACTGCTTTTTTCTCAGGTTTCATTTGAGGAAAAAACAATACTTCTTGTATAGATTGGTTATTGGTTAAAAACATAATTAATCTGTCCATACCAATTCCCATACCCGATGTTGGTGGCATACCATATTCTAAAGCACGTAAAAAGTCGTAGTCTATAAACTCGGTAGCTTCATCGTCTCCTTTTTCTGCTAATTTTAATTGGTGTTCAAAACGTTCTTTTTGATCAATAGGATCGTTAAGCTCTGAATAGGCATTTGCGATTTCTTTACCGCAAACCATAAGTTCAAAACGTTCTGTTAATTCAGGATTATCACGGTGTTCTTTACACAACGGACTCATTTCCTTTGGGTAATCTGTGATAAATGTTGGTTGGATGTAATTGCCTTCACATTTTTCTCCAAAAATTTCGTCAATTAACTTTCCTTTACCCATGGTATCATCAACTTCAATACCCATGTCTTTTGCAGCTTGTCTAATTTCAGCTTCTGTTTTACCAGTAATATCAAAACCAGTAAAATGTTTTATAGAGTCTGCCATAGTCACTCTTGCGTATGGTGCTTTAAAGTCTATTTCGTGTTTGCCAAATGTTGCTTTTGTTGTTCCGTTTACAGCTGTTGCACAATGTTCTAATAATTGCTCGCAAAAATCCATCATCCAGTTGTAGTCTTTGTAAGCTACGTAAATTTCCATAGCGGTAAATTCTGGATTGTGTGTACGATCCATACCTTCGTTACGGAAGTTTTTAGAAAACTCATAAACACCTTCAAAACCACCAACAATTAATCGTTTTAAATATAACTCGTTAGCAATTCTCATATATAAAGGAATGTCTAAACTGTTGTGATGTGTTATAAATGGTCGTGCAGCAGCTCCACCTGGAATTGGTTGTAAGATTGGAGTTTCAA
The DNA here is from genome assembly GCF_014764305.1 of Mesoflavibacter profundi. Lineage (NCBI taxonomy): Bacteria > Pseudomonadati > Bacteroidota > Flavobacteriia > Flavobacteriales > Flavobacteriaceae > Mesoflavibacter > Mesoflavibacter profundi. Next base: position 458,331 of record NZ_CP061703.1, on the reverse strand, counting down.
CTTCAAAATAACCAGAGTTATTAAAAAATTGACGCATAGCGTTAAACAATTTAGTACGTTTTACAAATACGTCTTTAACTTTTGGGTTAACTACTAAATCTGCATAACGTTGGCGGTAACGTAATTCTGGATCGTCAAATTTATCATGAATATTACCTTCGGCATCTACTTTTGGTAATGGTAAAGGTTTTAATGCTTTACTTAATAAGGTAAAGTTTTTTACTAACACTGTTTTTTCACCAACTTTAGTGGTGAAAAGCTCGCCTTCTATACCAATAAAATCACCTATGTCAAGTAATTTTTTGTAAACAGTGTTGTATTTTGTTTTGTCTTCGCTAGTACAAATTTCGTCTCTATTAAAATATACTTGAATACGACCTTCGCTATCTTGTAGCTCGGCAAAACTGGCATTTCCTTGAATACGACGACTCATTAAACGACCAGCAATTGTCACCTGTTTACCTTCTTTAAATTCAGATTTAATGTGTTTAGAATTTTCGGTTACAGGATATAAATCTGCAGGATAAGGATTAATTCCAAGTGCTTTTAATTTGCCTAGTTTTTCTCTTCGTACAAGTTCTTGCTCAGATAATTGTGACATATGTATATGTATATAAATTTAGCTGGCAAAGATAATATATAATAGGAGCAAATAAAACTATTTTTTAAGTGTTTGGTTAGTATAGATTTGAAGTGATTTTTAAATAATGTAACATTATTAGAATAATCACGTCTTATAGTTAATCATCAATCAATTTTTTAAATTATGTCACTTTGGCGCGTATTATTATGCATTTTTTTTCCGCCTTTAGCAGTTTTAGATAAAGGATGCGGATCTATTTTAATTGTTTTTATTTTATGGTGTTTAGGTTGGATACCAGGTACAATTGCAGCCTTAATTATTGTAAACAATCCTAATAGATAAATTGTATCTTTGCATTTAAACTTATAAAGTATATATACATTGAACAAGTCTATTATATTAGAAGACCTTGGATTTAAAGATTATAAAGACACTTGGGATTATCAAGAGGTTTTATTTAAAGGAATTTTAGATACTAAAATTAAGAATAGAAGAGAAGCAGCTGGGTTAGAAACACCAAATTATTTTCTTTTTGTAGAACATCCGCATGTATATACATTAGGAAAAAGCGGAGATATGTCTAATTTACTTTTAGATGAAAAACAGCTAGAAGAAAAAGGAGCTACGTTTTATAAAATAAATAGAGGCGGAGATATTACCTATCATGGACCAGGACAAATTGTAGGTTACCCAATATTAGATTTAGATAATTTTTTTACAGATATACATAAATACTTACGCTTTCTAGAAGAAGTTATTATTTTAACTTTAAAAGAATACGGTTTAGAAGCTACACGTAGTGAAGGCGAAACTGGTGTTTGGCTAGATGTTGGTACACCGTTTGCTCGTAAAATTTGCGCAATGGGCGTACGTGCAAGTAGATGGGTAACAATGCATGGTTTTGCACTTAATGTAAATGCTAATTTGGGCTACTTTGATAATATTATTCCTTGTGGTATTAGAGGAAAAGCAGTTACCTCTTTAAATGTTGAATTAGGTGTAAAAGAAGTTAATGAAGCTGAAGTAAAAGAAAAATTACTTAATCATTTTGAAACTTTGTTTGAAGCTGAGTTTATAAAAGAAACAGTATAAATAAAAAGCGATTTGAATTTTCAAATCGCTTTTTTGTTATCCTTCTGCATTAAAGTAAACTTTATAATAATGCATTTTTTTGTCTTCATCATAACCGCGTTCTAGATGTTCGCTTGCTGCGTCTGGTGCATCGATATCTAATTTTATTTGAATGTGTGTATCTAGTTTAATTTCGGTTTTAATTTTCTTTTTTTCTTTATTTAGAACTTTTTCTGAAACATCAAATTGATTTCTGATAATTACGTTTTGTTCGGCTTCAAAATCTTTTTTATAGCTTTCAAATAAATCTATGTGTTTGTCTTCTTCAAAGATTTCTTCTTTAAAACGCTCTACATTTATAATTTCATTTTCTTTAAAAAAGTCTATGGTTTTGGCTAAAAAGTCATTTCTTTCTTTAGATCCGTAACTGGTTTTTATAACTTCTGTAGAGAACTCTTTACATAATTCTAAATAGTTTTGGGTATGACTATTATAATCGTCTGCATATTTTATGTTTAAAAACTTATCGGTCCAATATGCAGCATCGTAATTATTGTTGTCTACAGTTAGTACAACTTTACCTTCGGCATCACCTGTGTTTAAAATTAAACAACCTTTGTCTACTTTTTTGGCGTTAATTCCTTTTTGTACTAAAACGTCGTAACTGTTATTTTCTAAATAGGTTTGGAAGAAACTGGTTTTATTTTCAATTTTAAAAATACCTACAGCATCTATAACCATTTCGTTATATTCTATACCATCTATATAGGCAACAATTACATCTCCAGTTTTTATTTGCGCACTTGTAGATTGCTCGTATAAATGTTTTACTATGTTTACAGATGTGTCTACAAATGCTGTATCGTCGCTAAATATTTGTTTGGTATACGCGTTAATTTCGTTTAATTCGATATTAGCATGATGATTAAATCTATGACTTTGCACTAAACTGGTAAATGGTCTAAGTAAAAAGGGTAACATTAGATTGTAACTGTCTTCATCAAACTGAAGTTCGTTTTCAGAAAATGCATTTTTTGTATCATTATGTTTATTACCAACTTTGTGGATTATACATTTAAGTATGCTGGCTTTGTTACGGTTTATCATTAGTGCTATTAATTAATTTTATAAACTAATATGTTGTTTTTGTCTCCTTTGGTTACAAATTCTAGTTTGTTGTCCTTGTCTATTTGATCTAAATCTATTGCAGATGTACCGTATACCGGAAAGTTTTTTAGTAATTCTGCATTGCTATCGTATAAAAGTACTTTTTGGTTTTGCGTATCTGTTATAGAAATGTAGATTTTATTATTGATGTAAAATAGGTTGGCATTTGTGTAGTTAGCCAAATCTAGTTCTAATGTTTTGTCCTTTATATTTAAAAGATTATCCGATTGAGTAACCATAGTTTGAGTAGTACTTACAATGCTGTGGTTAGGTTTTAAATTTGTGTTTAGTATTTGTACACTTCCATTAGTAGAAATTAATACTAGTTTACCATCTTTAGTCGTAGTAGTAAATCCATTTTTATATTCAAAAACAGGTTGATTAGAGAAAGTCAAACTAGTTTTAGGCGTTACTCTTGTTTTACCACGTCGTGACACAATGTGTAATTTGTTTTCGGTTTTAATTACTATGTAGTCTTTAGTGCCAATTCTAATATGTTTAGGTGTAGTTAGTATTGGAGATTTAGTTTTATTAAAGTCAAAACCTTTTACGGGTTTACCTTTAATATCATAAACTAAAACTGAATTGTTTTGCGTAACAAATAATCTATATTTTTTTCTTTTATCATAATCAAACACTGCTAACGGTTGTGTGATTTCATCTTTAAATTTTAAAGGAAAATTATCAACATCTTTACCGTTTCTATCTAAAATGTATACATGGTTTTTTGTAGCAAAAGCTAATTGTAATCTGCCATTTTTATACATGTCTATTTGATTAACGCGACCTAAGATTGCTTCATCTATTTGTTTTGTCCATATAATTTTACCGTTGTTAGAGATTAAGTACAATTTATTATTAATGTCTTGGGCTATAATTTCTTTTTGTTTGCTTTGATGGTTTGTAACAAATTGCGGATTGTTTAAAATTTCGTTTTCTAATGAAATATTAAAGACTTCTGAAATTGTCTGATCACGATAATTCTGTTTTGCTTTATTTATTACAGCGTTAACATGAGCAAAATCACGATCGTAAATAAATTGTAATACTGAAGTTTTGTAATCTTTAAAGTTGAAATCTTTAGCGCTATTTAAATTTTGCTGAAAAGTATGAGAAAGACTTTCTGGAGTTAGTGCCTGTAATATCGAAGCGTCTGTGCTAACTTTTGATACAACATTTTTATAATATTCTCTACTACTAAATGTGGTTTGGTTTTGGTAATTAGCTATGACGTTTTCTAAAGCTTCAGTAGAATTACCAAATACCACAAATTGATCTAATATACAGTAGTTATTTGCTGTAACATTTATAATAAAAGGCGATAAACTGTCATTAAATATATTAGGATTATTGTAATTGTAAATAGTTACGTTGCGGTAGTCTTCTGCAATATTTTGTTGGTTTAGTAGCGCTTCTTTAGTAGCTATAATATCTTCGCTATTAATTATAAAAAGATTACTATCGTTAAAGTACACTTCGCCAAATTCAATACTATGTTTTAATAAAGGATTAACCAAAGTATCTTTTGTGTGATTAAAAGTATTTAGATTTTTATTAAACGTAAGGTAGTTTTTATACGTAATACTTAAAAAACCATTACTGTTTGATGGTGCAATATTGGCTATTGCATTACTTTGTGCATTTGTGTTTTTAAATACATTAATTAAACTTTTAGTGCTATCGGTACCTTTTGTAATACCGTTTAATATTATTTGATCTTGAGACACATCTGCATCTAAAGATATATAATTAGTAAACGAATTTAGGGTTAGCTTTTGATTGAAAAATGGTGTTTTAATTGTAGAGTTTTCATTTATAATAACAGAAAATGCTGCCGATTTATCTTGAATTGCTATACTGTTTTGAAAGTGTTTTGCTTTACTTTTTGATGTAGCTAGATTATATAGTAGTGTTTTGTTGTTACTACCAATAATAATACTATCTATTTTAGTAGTATAAAGTATAGACTTGTCTAAAGATAATTGTGTGAAATCAATTTTATTAAAACTAATGTTTTTTATGTTTACACTATCCGTTTTAATTAGCGAGTCAGTATATTTTGTGCTAAAACTAAATGTAAAAGTACTATCATTCTCTATACCTATATATATAGGATGTTTGGTTTTAATATTTTTTAAAACGTTAAGCGTCTTATATTGATTGTAAGTATTGGTGTTTTTAAACGAATTTAAAAAGCTATTATTAGATAGATTAGAAGTAAAGCCTTCTATATTATTAACGCTAAAAACAATAGAAGCGCTTTCTGAAATAAAATCTGTAGACTTATTTTTTTTAGAATCGTTATTGCAAGCTATAAATAAAATGCTACAAAGCAGTAGTTGCCAAAGATGTTTCATAAAATGGAATAGGATATTTGTACAAATATAGAAACTTACAAATCTAATTTCAATTGTTCAGGTAATAGTCTAAAAGATTTACGATGGTATTTTGTTATACCATATTTAATAATTGCTTCTCTGTGTTGTTTGGTTGGATAACCTTTATTTTGTTTCCAGTTGTACATTGGATATTCTTCATGAATTTTATTCATATATTCATCTCTATAAGTTTTTGCAAGAACAGATGCTGCTGCAATACTTAAAAATTTACCATCACCTTTTATTATAGTTTCATGAGGAATGGTTTTAAAAGGTTTAAACTTATTACCATCTACAATAATAAACTCTGGAATTTTTGCTAACGCTTCAATAGAGTTATGCATTGCCAAAATCGAAGCATTTAAAATATTAATCTCGTCTATTTTTTCTGGATAAATATGTGAAAATCCAAAACACAAAGCTTCATTTTCTATAATAGGTCTTAAAAGGTCTCTTTTTTTTTCGCTTATTTGTTTAGAGTCGTTTAGAATGTTGTTTTTAAAATCGTCATTTAAAATTACAGCAGCTGCAGTTACAGGTCCAGCAAGACAACCACGACCAGCTTCATCAGTGCCACATTCTAATAAATTTCCAGAAAAATTTAATTTCAGCATTTAATAAAATAAAAGTTTAATCGTTTTAATAAAAGATGTACCATTAATATATAGAGTAAATAACCATAAAGTTTTCCTATTTTTGGCATTACTAAATTATAAAGGACTAAAATAGTCAGCAATTAATGAAAAAAATAATTTTCACCTTAATAATAGTGCTAATTTCAAGTTTTGCATTTGGACAAAGAAAATTAGGAGGTAAAGGTACAGTAAAAACCAAAAAAGAAGATGAAGCTTTGATGGACTCTTTAAATTTTGGAAATTCTAATAAAAATGGTAAAAAAGTAAAGTTTGAAGATACAGAGATAATAGATTACTTAATTATTTCTTCGGCAAGAGATACAACCTATGTAGATACAACATTGTCAATTAAAAAGGAATACAAATTTAATTATTTACGTAAAGATGAGTTTGGTTTAATGCCTTTTGCTAACGTTGGTCAAACCTATAATAGTCTTACGTATAGTTTTAATGAAGAAAATTTAGTTCCAGAATTTGGTGCAACTGCAAAGCATTTTAATTATTTAAATGCAGACGATGTTAATTATTATCATGTGCCAACACCTTTAACAGAGATATATTATAAGACAGCTTTTACCCAAGGTCAGCAATTAGATGCTTTATTCACAGTAAACACGTCAAAACAATTTAATGTGTCAATAGCCTATAAAGGAATGCGATCTTTAGGATTTTACCAAAACACCTTGTCAAGCACAGGTAATTTAAGAATAACTTCAAGTTATAAAACTAAAGATAATAGGTATATAGTTAATATGCATTTTACATCTCAAGATGTATTGAACGAAGAGAATGGTGGATTAGCAGATGATAATATTGTCTTTTTTGAAACTGGAGACGAAGATTTTACAGATCGAGGTGTATTTGAAGTTAATTTTGAAAATGCTGAAGGATTATTTCTTGGTAAACGTTTTTATTTGAATCACACTTATGACCTTGTCAAAGGAAACGATTCAATTCAGAATAATAAAATTCAATTGGGGCATATTTTAAAATTAGAAGATAAAATATACACCTTCGAACAGACTAGACGAAATGATTTTTTTGGAGACGCCTTTAGAACGTCAAATTTAAAAGATAGAACTGAGTACGAAAACCTATATAATCAAGTAAAAGTAGACTACCATAATAATATAATAGGAAAACTACAATTAAATGCTAGTCATCAAAATTATAATTACGGGTATGATCAAGTGTTGTTTTTAGATTCTGGTTACATTCCTAATAGATTAAAAGGAGATATAGTGTCCTTAGGCGCTAAATATGCTAAGTCTTATAAAGGGTTTAATTTACAAGGAAATGCATCTATTAATATATTAGGAGATTTTGATTCCAATTCTATAACAGCAACAGCAGGGTATAAGTTAAATGAAGATCTAAACATTAATGCAGGTATAAGTCATCATAGTGTAGCACCAAATTTTAATACAATACTATATCAAAGTGATTATGTAAATTATAATTGGAGAAACAATTTTAATAATATTAAGACGCAAACGCTATCGGCTAAAATTAATTCTAATAAATATTTAAACCTACAAGCAGATCTCAGTACAATTACAGATTATGTTTATTTTTCCAAAGATGAAAACGAAGGAGTCAAACCTTTTCAAAATAATCAAACAATAACCTATCTTAAGGTAAAACTCCAAAAAGAAATAAAGTATAGAAACTTTGGTTTAGATAACACTGTCCTTTATCAACAGGTGTCAAATTCAAACAATACATTAAATGTTCCGCAAATAGTTACCAGAAATACATTATACTATTCAAATCATTTATTTAAAAAAGCAATGTATCTACAAACAGGAGTTATATTTAATTATTTCACTAAATATAATATGAACGCTTATGATCCATTGTTGTCAGAGTTCTATGTTCAAAATGAAAATCAGTTTGGAGGATTTCCAAGATTCGATTTTTTTATAAATGCGAAAATAAGACAGACAAGAATCTTTTTTAAAGCAGAACATTTTAATTCAGAATTTACAGGTTACAATTATTATTCAGCGCCAAACCAACCATACAGAGATTTTTCTATAAGATTCGGATTAGTTTGGAATTTCTTTATGTAGTATTATAAACCCTATGACAAACCATTAAAAGATCTATTAACTATGATAAATAATGTTAAGAAATAATAAAGAGGATATAGGTTTGAAAAAAAACAGAAATAAATTTAAGGTCTAAGTAGTTGTTAGTAAAGGGTTTTGGTTGTTGCTTAAAAAAAAGTCGAAAAAAAGATTAAAAAAAGTGTTGTAGAATTAAAAAAGGGTTTTATATTTGCAGCCCGAAACAATTACATGTTTAGCGAAAGCGGCGGTAGTTTAACGGAAAGTTCTAGAGGAAATATTGAAGTGCAAAACGAGTTAAAAATTATTTTTTAAAAAAAATTAAAAAATAATTTGCGAGATAAAAAAACTTGACATATATTTGCACCCGCTTAGGAGATAAACGCCTTAAGAAATAAAAAACAAAGTTCATAAACATATTGAATTGACAGCGTAAGTTTTAGTTGGAAACGGCTAAAGCAACAAAGAAGAATAAATCATTTGAAGTCAAGATTAAACAGTTAATAATATTTAAAATTTAACGATGAAGAGTTTGATCCTGGCTCAGGATGAACGCTAGCGGCAGGCTTAACACATGCAAGTCGAGGGGTAACAGAAAAAAGCTTGCTTTTTTGCTGACGACCGGCGAACGGGTGCGTAACGCGTATGCAATCTACCTTTTGCTAAGGGATAGCCCAGAGAAATTTGGATTAATACCTTATAGTATACTTACTTGGCATCGAGAAAGTATTAAAGATTACGGCAAAAGATGAGCATGCGTTCTATTAGCTAGTTGGTGTGGTAACGGCATACCAAGGCAACGATAGATAGGGGTCCTGAGAGGGAGATCCCCCACACTGGTACTGAGACACGGACCAGACTCCTACGGGAGGCAGCAGTGAGGAATATTGGACAATGGAGGCAACTCTGATCCAGCCATGCCGCGTGCAGGAAGACTGCCCTATGGGTTGTAAACTGCTTTTATACAGGAAGAAACATCTCTACGTGTAGAGGCTTGACGGTACTGTAAGAATAAGGATCGGCTAACTCCGTGCCAGCAGCCGCGGTAATACGGAGGATCCAAGCGTTATCCGGAATCATTGGGTTTAAAGGGTCCGTAGGTGGATAATTAAGTCAGAGGTGAAATCCTGCAGCTTAACTGTAGAATTGCCTTTGATACTGGTTGTCTTGAGTTGTTATGAAGTAGTTAGAATATGTAGTGTAGCGGTGAAATGCATAGATATTACATAGAATACCAATTGCGAAGGCAGATTACTAATAATATACTGACACTGATGGACGAAAGCGTGGGGAGCGAACAGGATTAGATACCCTGGTAGTCCACGCCGTAAACGATGGTCACTAGCTGTTCGGTTTTCGGATTGAGTGGCTAAGCGAAAGTGATAAGTGACCCACCTGGGGAGTACGTTCGCAAGAATGAAACTCAAAGGAATTGACGGGGGCCCGCACAAGCGGTGGAGCATGTGGTTTAATTCGATGATACGCGAGGAACCTTACCAGGGCTTAAATGTGGTTTGACAGCTTTAGAGATAGAGTTTTCTTCGGACAAATCACAAGGTGCTGCATGGTTGTCGTCAGCTCGTGCCGTGAGGTGTCAGGTTAAGTCCTATAACGAGCGCAACCCCTGTTGTTAGTTGCCAGCGAGTAATGTCGGGAACTCTAGCAAGACTGCCGGTGCAAACCGTGAGGAAGGTGGGGATGACGTCAAATCATCACGGCCCTTACGTCCTGGGCTACACACGTGCTACAATGGTAGGGACAGAGAGCAGCCATTTCGCGAGAAAGAGCGAATCTATAAACCCTATCACAGTTCGGATCGGAGTCTGCAACTCGACTCCGTGAAGCTGGAATCGCTAGTAATCGCATATCAGCCATGATGCGGTGAATACGTTCCCGGGCCTTGTACACACCGCCCGTCAAGCCATGGAAGCTGGGAGTGCCTGAAGTCCGTCACCGAAAGGAGCGGCCTAGGGTAAAATCGGTAACTAGGGCTAAGTCGTAACAAGGTAGCCGTACCGGAAGGTGCGGCTGGAACACCTCCTTTCTAGAGAACTGTTCTTGTTTTAATTGATTTATTCTTAAGCTGTTAATTTGTATCTATTATAGTAGAGTCTCATAGCTCAGCTGGTTAGAGCGCTACACTGATAATGTAGAGGTCGGCAGTTCGAGTCTGCCTGAGACTACTAATAGGAAATTCTAGAAGTTGAGTAGTAGTTAAGTTTTAACTACTGACTACTGTATACTAACTACTAGTGTATGGGGAATTAGCTCAGCTGGCTAGAGCGCCTGCCTTGCACGCAGGAGGTCATCGGTTCGACTCCGATATTCTCCACAATCAATTAGGTTTGATAAAGTTCATTGACATATTGAAAAAAATAATTTTAATAAATATTTATTTATTAATGTAACGAGTAAACTCATTAAAGAACAAAAAGTACAATAAGCTAAATAAGAGCGTATGGGGAATGCCTAGGCTCTCAGAGGCGATGAAGGACGTGATAAGCTGCGATAAGTTACGGGTATTGGCACATACAAATTGATCCGTAAATTTCCGAATGGGGCAACCTAATACATTGAAGATGTATTATCCGAAAGGAAGCTAACCCGGAGAACTGAAACATCTAAGTACCCGGAGGAAAAGAAAACAAAAGTGATTCCGTTAGTAGTGGCGAGCGAACGCGGATTAGCCCAAACCAGTATTGTTGCGGCAATATTGGGGTTGTAGGACCACAATATTCAAATTAAACCTAATTAGAATACTTTGGAAAAAGTAACCATAGATGGTGATAGTCCAGTATAGGTAAAGTTTAATAAGATAGTGGTATCCTGAGTAGCGCGGGGCACGTGTAACCCTGTGTGAATCTGTCGGGACCATCCGATAAGGCTAAATACTCCTGAGAGACCGATAGTGAACTAGTACCGTGAGGG